>NZ_OMPS01000009.1 GCF_900313035.1 Ruegeria sp. EL01
GATCGAGCGTGAACGCCGGATGATCGAACGTCGGATCAAGGCCGAAAAATTCCCGGCGACAAAAAGCCTGGACAGTTTCGACTACAAGGTTATCCCGTCGCYGAACAAAGTTCTGACCATGCAGTTGGCCCGCTGCGAGTTCGTCGGCCACCGCCAGAATGTCATCGCACTGGGACCAAGTGGAACCGGCAAAACCCATGTTGCATTGGGGCTTGGGCTGGCCGCCTGCCAGAAAGGCCTCAAGGTCCGCTTCATGACCGCCGCCGCTCTGGTTCATGACCTGATTGAGGCTGTCGACGAGCGGCGTCTGCAACGCCTGCAAAAGCAGCTGGTCAGCCAGGACCTGCTAATCATTGACGAGCTTGGCTTCGTGCCCCTCAGCAAAACAGGCGCCGAGTTGCTCTTCGAGGTCATCTCCCAGCGCTACGAGCGCGGCTCCATAATCATCACCTCCAACCTGCCATTCGACGAATGGACCGAGGTCTTCGGATCAGAACGCCTCACAGGTGCCATTCTGGACCGTCTGACCCACCACGTGCATATCCTGGAAATGAACGGCGAAAGCTTCCGGCTGCGACAGAGCCGCAAAGCCCGAAGCTGAAACACCAACCCGCAAAGGCTGAAGGGCTGGCCTGCGGCCAGCGCGCCCTGGCACGCGTCAGCTATATGACAAGCACACGCACCAAGGCGCAGCTAACTCCCAAACAAACTGACCAATTTTACACCGGGAAACTGACCCTTTTTGCGCCGGGATTGACACACACTCTACAGAAAGGAACGAGAAGATGAAAAAGGCAATGATTACAACCGCTACAGTGTTCGCACTTGTTTTGAATGCTGGAATGTCGATGGCGGGCCCGTTGCGTGACCACGGCCAGCGCGGACATGCACAGGATGTTCGCTCAACAGTTTCGCAAGTACACACCCATGCGGAAACGAAATCCAAAACCCACCAAACCACCATAGGATCTGGCCATAGCTCCGGCTTGGCGTCACAGCCTTCGGTCAACGACAATTGTGATGCATGCACCGATGCTTGGTCGTAAACGGGCTGAACTCTATCAACGGTTGCTTGAGACGGTGTTTCGCTCGACTAGCATCCGCTAAACGGTTCTCACACTTCCTGGTGATTGGCCCGTCCAGGTCTTGTAGGCATTGGTAAATGCCGCCTGATCAGAATACCCAAGCGCAAAGGCAATCTCGGAAAGGCTCAGCTTGGGGTCATCAAGATACTGCTCTGCCAGTCGTGCACGAACGTCCTTCAGCAGTTGTTTGTAGGTCGTGCCTTCTTTGGCAAGTTTGCGTCCAAGGGTACTGACACTCATTCCCAGCGTCTTTGCGATTTCATCCTGGGTTGGCGCATTAAAAGACAGTCGCGAGGTTATTTCGCCCTGCGCCAAAGCGCTTGTTTCACCGATTGCTGGCGGCAAATCTTTCATCAGGTTTTGGACATGCGTTTCAAGGTGCAACAGCAATGCGGGGTCCGTATCTTTGATCGCAATGTCCATTACTGAATTGTCGAACAGGATACCCGGAACGCGTTGGCCCTGTTTGACATGGGCTGAAAAAATACTGGAAATCTGTGCGTGTTTTTTCTCGGCCAATTCGTGCGGGAACCGTAACTCAAGCACCGGAAGGGGCGTCTCAGCCGCGATCTGAAGACTGGTCAAAAATGCGGAAACTCGAAACTCATTATGAGCTCCGTCCGAGCGCATCAACTGGGCGACGGAATCGATCTCCAGGAACATGCCACGATCTTCTTCATAGAATGACAGTTTGGCAAAGCCCCGTGCCAGGCGCGCGTAGGTCACAGCCTTCTCAATAGCCGCGCCAACGGTGGGAGAATTCAAAACGACATAGCTGAGAAGCGTCGTCTTTCTGGGGTTGAATGTTTGTCCGGCCGAGATCGCAAACAGGGGGTCTCCGGTCTCTTCAATGGCGAGTGCCAAAAGGCGGAGCTCGTTGCGGACATCAACAAAATTCGGCGGAGTTTCGTGAAGATCAACGGGCAGATTGGCCGATTTCAGCAGCGCCACAATATCTGAGCCGCAGTTGTCCAGAAGCCTGGCTATGTGATGCGCACCAAAACCTGGAACACTCCAAGATTGGCTATCAGAGTTCACCTTGCTCTCTTTCATGCTTATATGCCGCCCAAGACAAAGGCACCCTGCAAAATCCGAGCGCCTTGTGTTTTAGGAGATCATAGACACGGTGCAAAAGCTATGACAAGCGATCGTTTGTTGTCCCTGGAAGGTAAGGCACTTGAGGTTCTTCGAGCTTGACGTCTTCACAAACCTCACCCGGAGAATTTCAGAATCTTAATGAGATCGGGCGGCAGAATGACCATTTACGAAGCACGTTGCTAAGAACAGACACTGAAAGCTTCGACGAATTTCGCACAGTTGCCATTCGCGCACGAGCAGCGAATTTACGCTTTGTCCGCGTTCTGTGAGTTCGCTTGTGTTGAGATTTTGCGTTCGCAGCGAATGGCTGGTTCAACGGGCCGCGCCGCAGCATCTCGACCGGGTGGTGGAGGTCGGCTTTGGGCCGGATGGGTAGTTGTGGAGTGGTCTAGTCGCAAATCTCGCTAAGCCAATCGCAGACCGCCTGCAGCAGGTTCACGTCCAGCAATCACATCCCTGTCCAGATTGGAGACGAAAGTTGCTGTCAGGTCCTTGTAGAACCTCGGAGATTCAAAATACCAACGGTGGGAATCCGTCGTGCCATGTAAATCTGGACTGGCTTTATATAGGTCCGAACAATCGAGATTGACCACCTTTTCTGATCTAGCATCAGGCGCACCTACTCGACCGAGCCGCCGCGACACGCCAACGCGTTTGATCTCGGAAATAGATAGAACCTCATCATGCTTACTAAAGTAGTTTGTGATACGAGTAGCGCGTCGGATCATTGATCTGGAGTTTGCACTTCCATCTTTCATAGACTTACTTGATATGTCTGCGGCAACGAGAGCAATTTGGCTCATAGTCCAACTCGTCTGCGCGGTAGCATTGTCATCGTCAGCATAGTCAAACGCTTCTCGAACTAAAAAGGCGCCCATGGAATGCGCCAGAACATGAACGTTCACATCGCAGTCTGGCTCCTGCCTTTCGGCAAAGGGACGGATACCATAGCTCATTAGATGGTTTGCAGCGGCCCGCGCATCCAGGCGATCAAAGACATACTCCAAAGTTCGTCCGTTGCTCGGCCAATCAAAGCCAATCACAGCACCCTTAAAACCTGCTTTCTTTAGACCTTTTGTAATGTCATGGTGACGCCTCTCCATGTCCATGACTTCGGTGTTGTAGCCATGTACAAAAAAGACAACGTTGCCTTTCTTGTCGCTTGAGGCACCTGAAGCGGCGCGCACTTTCTTCATCCAAGCCGTGAACGACTCCTCATATTCTTTTGTGGGCTGTTCCTTGTCAGGAACGCAAAGGAACTTTGCGGGGCCAAGCCTATTACTGTACCCATCACCTGATCTTCCGCGGACGGTCATAAAAAAGTCGGTCATTTGAATTTCCTTTCTTGATAATAAATGATGCACCACGCCATGCGCGTGTTCGAGTCAACCCAAATCCATGAATCCTTGGGTTTCTTGCATAATTCGTTCCACGTGGGTGTAAGTCAAACCGTGCCCCGCCCCATGGATCCGGACGCTTACCTTATTTGGATTCCACTCGTCGAATAGATTTCTCGCGCGCGGCCAGGGTATTGTTCTGTCCGCATCTGCAAAGAGCGCTTTGACAGCAATGCTGTCACGTTCAGCAATGCGCTTGTGTTCGTCTTCCATTTCATTTGCGAGAATGCCCTTTAGGCACGCCAGCAGTGCTGGGACATAACCTTTATAGTCCAGCTCGCGGAACTGCCGTCTTTTAACTTCCCGGACGGGCTTTTTGTTCCAAAACCCAAACGCCGCTCTACGAAACTGCCATCTTAGCGGCACTGGCAATGCAAGTAGGATATGGGGGTCAAAGAGCTCCGGGCTCTCAAGCGCGATGTTACGAGCCTTTGGTGCGCGGATTTCCATCCCTGCAGGAGCAATAAGTAGGAGGCGATCTACGTCCGCGATGCGTCTATTGACAAAATGCGCAGCGATTGCGCCACCCATGGAGTATCCAATAATGTTCAAGCGCCTTTGACTTAAGCCAAGTTGGTCTAGGAGTTCGGTCAATTGGTCTGAATACAAATCAGCTGTATGGGCAACATTTGGCGGTCTGTCGGAAAAATTTCGACCATAGAGATCATAGGTTAAAACGTGATAGCCTAGATTGACGAACTCTTCCCTCAGCTGTTCCCACACGTAACTGGCCGTCGTCCAACCATGAATGCAAACTAGCAGAGGTCCGGTTGGGTCCCCGGCCAACTGATAGTGGGTTTGTCCATGTCGCAGGTGTTTGAACTTGCCCGGAGCAAGCTGTTGCCGGACGACTTGCGACATAATTTTGCGTTTTCTTTCTTTGATGCGCCACGCATCCTTTCCAATAAATCCCATGAAATTCCTGTTTCCAAATGTCGATCCACAGCGCCAAAGCCTAAAGATTTTTTTGTTATTTCAAAATATTTGTCTGCTTGGTTGAACATAGCGGTATCCGCACAACGCAGTCGAGTTTAGTCTATAAACTATCTAATTTATTGGATAGCCTCAATGTGCGTTCCAATCGATTTGTAGGGAGCAAGCCTTTGACACAAAATGATTTATTGAGTGGTTTTCATGATGCTGTTGAGATCGGAAATGAGATCAAGATACCCGTTTTCATAAGCGAGAACGGCGAGAAGCCCTTGATTATCCTCCATGAGCTTCCGGGCATGTCAGAGTCTTTTATCGACTACTGTCGCAGAATGTCTGACGAAGGCTTCAAGGTGTACATGCCGCTGATTTTTAAATCACCCGGTACAAATATGAACTCTGCTCAATCGCTTGCCTTTTGCGTGACCAAGGAGTTTCGCCGTCTGTTTGCAGCAAAGTCGGAGGCGGACAGTCGACCGTTTACAGGTTGGTTGCTTCACCTGATTCAGGATGTTGCCGACCATCATCCCGATGCTAAAATTGGTATTGTGGGCATGTGTTTGACGGGTGGGTTTGCCATAGCAGGGGTTGCGAGCCCACAAGTCACCGCTGTCGCCGCGTGCCAACCCTCGTTTCCCTTTTTGTGGAATATCAGGTCTTTAGGATTTTCGGATGCGGATAGAGCGCAAATTGAAGCCGGGGCCGCCAACAAGGTCCTGCCGTGCGTCAAAGCGTACCGCTATAGTGGTGACTGGATCTGCAAAGAAGCTCATATGAAGGCTGCAAAGGATATTCTCGGTACAGCTCTGGAGCGATACACACCTGACCTTCCGGGAAAGCACCACTCCACCCTGACTTCAAATTCAGCTAGCCCCGCAGTTTATCAAGACGTTCTCGAGTTTCTGAACCAACGAATCTAAGTAGTTGCAACACCCACCCGCGATTTTGAGCGCCGCATCAGAGCGGCTTTTGTCATAGAAAAATGAGCTTCTTAGCTAAAAGACCAAAATTGGTACCGCTCTTCTAATCACGTGCAAAATTTCGGGTACCCCCATTTCTCAGTGGTGGGAGCAATCTGAAACAAAGCAAACGCAGCGAATGTCTGGAAAGCGGGATGCAGACGCGGCATCTGAGTTCACTGATGAAAGGCCGCTAAGGGCCGCTACCAGTCAATTTTAGTGTTGAGCAGTGGCCCATATTACGGGGGACTGCGTTGTTCGTTACTGCAGCTTCAACCACCGTATTCTTTTTCGCTGTGACGTGATATGGTTAGAGCATTAAGAGTGGCAAGGTGATTCAAAATGAATGATTCAAAATTCACGACCTTAGTGGTCGGCGAGGAAGATCCCCCCATAACGACGCTAGCGCTCGGTGAAGAAGAGCCTGCGCTTACAACAATGGCGAAAGGTGAGGAGGACCAAGAGGTTAGGGTTTCTGGGGATCTCACAACCATGGCAGTAGGCGAAGAAGACCCACCTGTAACAACTATGCCGGTCGGAGAGGAAGAGGGCATCGTAACCACCTTGGCAGTGGGCGAGGAGGAAGAGATAGGTGGCATCACAACGAAGGCTCTCGGTGAGGAAGACCCGAAGTAACCCTTCGGGCACTCTTGTTTAAGCTTGATACTTGTTGCTGGCGGTCAACTTGATCCAAACATTGGGCGGTTCCTCAAGCGTCTGATCGAACTTGATGTACCTTTTAAGGAGCTCATTGTAGGGCCGGATTGCAATCCAAGTATTGCTTTCGAGTTGGGTGATACAGCTCTGAATATCGATGGTGAGCGGGTCCACCCAACATCAGCCTTCATCAGGCACGATGTGTTCTGGTCTCAACAATGCCGTGATAAGGGTTACCTACCGTCAGTTGCGCTAAATTGGTATTACGCCATACGTGGATGGATGCTGAGCAACGAGAAAATACGTTGTTTCAATAGATTTTCCTCTTCCAGCGAAAACAATAAGATCTTCAATCTGTGTCATGCTAGGAAGTGTGGTCTCCAAATAGGTGAGACCTTAGTCGCCACCCTCTCATCAAGTGACATCGATCGTTACCTGGAAATCGAAGCAATTGTGAAACCGGTTGCTGGTGGAAGCCTAACCACCGAGCTTAGGTCTTCCCTGTCGTTGTCCAAGCCACAAACCGGTCACGCGCCTTCGGTGGATTATCCCCGCTTTGTACAGAAGAAGTTAGATCGACCCGAGGTGAGAGTCTTTGGTGTCGGAGATCAAGTGTTCGCCTTTAGCATAACAAGCGTAGACCTAGATTATCGTGAGAGACACCAAGCAAAAATCGAAATGATAGTGCCACCAGAGGAAGTCGTGCCTGGACTGAAGAAATTGGCTGGCATTCTTGACCTAACATTTTACGCTGCAGACTTCATGCGCGATGATGCCAAGAATCTAGTTTTCTTGGAGATCAATACGCAGCCAATGTTCGTCGCGTTTGACAATATTTCTGGAGGAAGAATAGCGGATGCTGCTATTTCTTTCTTGGAGCCGAGTATTGAACGAGGAGGTAACAAGTGCTTGATAACTTGATCGTTTATGAAGGAGTAGGGGCAACTTTGGAAGAGGCACTTCGCGTTGCGCACGCAAAGGTGCCTCCTCCGGGACCGGGCAAAGACTACAATACTTCACGGGTGGTGGAGTCTGGTGTTCAGTTTGGCGGCATTACGGGCCAGACGGTGTTTTGGGTGCGATTGATTGAGGAGCCTTACTCGGAGTTCAAGACGTGAAGCCAATCATGATCAAGAATTCGCTATGACGCCCACTGCAGTTGGAAGTTCCTTAGAAAGGCTTGCTAGTTTTGGGTGTGGCGGAAACTGTCTAGCCCCTGTTTCTGGGCCACTGATCAGGGGTTTCTCTAATAGCGTTTCCTCGCCATGCCCAATCGTCTTTTCGCGGCCAATGTAATGGCCCAGCTCTAGGGGGGAAGGACACCCAAACTTCTGCTTTGTGCCGCTGACGATCCGCAGCGTGATGCGGCAAGCCCAGGTGCCGCGCCGCCCCTGAGGTCCGCTGTGAGCCCAATTTAACTGATGCTGCGTTTGGCATGAATCCCGGTATCGTACCGAAAACCGAGATTGGCGAAGGTGAGGATAGCTCAAGGCAATTGCTCACGCCGCGCCTCTTACTCCGCGGAACAGTCGACTCGACCCGACTCATAACAGTGTATAGCATTTGGATTGAGCTAGCCGATTGTTTGACTAGAAGAATGAACAGCGAGGGTTTTTCATGCCAAGATTTGGTGTTCCGGTCGAGTACAAACGGATCGACACACTACGCGAACTTGACCTGCTTTTCCTTCCCAATGCTAACCGTGAGCAAGAAGCTGCGATTTTCCTTACGTCCAAAACCCAAAATGATTGGTCCTCGTATGCTCTCGACCTAACCAAATCTACTTTTGACGAGTTTGTTGTCGAGATTGAGAACAATGCGTTTGCCGCGTCTGTAGGTCAAGACTATGTCGTAAACATCGACAATCTAGGCAGTGGGTCGAACTATTGGGACGGTCATTTTGCACGATTTCCTCCGCTCGTTTTGGGTGAAGGGTTCCGTGGTGTCTTGATTTATGATCCGTATCAGCAAACCCATTTTGGTCAGAGAGTTATCGTTGATATCGAAAGTGGTTCCTATTTGAATCCGGATCACATCGAGCACTTAATATACTACACCGATTGGTCAATAACTGTAGGAAATCAGCAGGTGTTTCAGGCAACGAATGCACGGACTTCTGATTCATAGACCACTCGCAAAAGGTGTGACCCAGCCCCCTGATCCGGGTCGTTCAGGTGTAGAATCCGTTCCTGTTTCTTTCTGTTGATATGGTTGCAGTCAAGGCCTGCTGAGCGGAGCCCTTGCGTAGCTCAAGCGAGGCAGGCCGGGTGGCTCGGTTGAGATTGGCGTAGACGGCAGGAGCCAGCCCGCCAAGCGATGTATGCGGTCGTTCTGTGTTGTAATCGATCCTCCAGGTTTCGATGATCTTTCGTGCCTCGGCGAGGTTGCCGAAGATGTGTTCATTCAGGCATTCGTCACGTAGGCGGCCATTGAAGCTTTCGACGAAGGCGTTCTGCATGGGCTTTCCTGGCGCGATGTAGTGCCAGCCGACGCCAGTATCCTGGCACCACCTCAGCACCGCGTGGGATGTCAATTCCGTTCCATTATCGGAGACGATCATGTCGGGCTGGCCGCGCCGTCGGATCAGATCATCCAGTTCGCGGGTCATCCGCGCACCTGACAATGAGCGATCCACCACAGTTGCCAAGGCTTCGCGCGTGCAATCATCCACGATGCACAACACACGGAACCTTTGGCCATCAGCAAAGGCATCAGAGACAAAGTCCAGTGACCAACGCTGATTGGCGCGATCAGGCACCAGAATGGGCCTGCGTGTGCCCAGAGCCCGCTTGCGCGACCGTCTGCGACGGACTGCAGGCCCTTCTTCGCGATAGAGACGGAACAGCTTCTTGTGATTCACTTCGAACCCTTCTCTGGCGAGCAGAATGCCCAAACGGCGATACCCGAACCGGCGACGCTCATTCGCCAATTCGCGCAACCGATTGCGCAGGGCCTCATCGCCCTGGTTCTGCTTCCTGTACTGAAAGACCGATCTATGCAGATCAGCCAACTCGCACGCCCGACGCTCGGACAAGCCGTGCCGGTCCATCACGTCCGACACGGCCCGTCTCTTAACGTCAGGCGTTAGTAGTTTTTTGTCGCGAGGTCTTTCAGCGCGGCATTATCAAGCATCGCGTCCGCCAGCATGCGCTTCAGCCGATTATTCTCATCTTCAAGCGCGCGCAGCTTCTTCGCGTCCGACACATTCATCCCGCCGAACTTGGCTTTGTATTTGTAAAAAGTCGCGTCGCTGATCCCATACTTCCGGCACAGCTCCTGCGCCTTCACCCCGGCTTCGTATTCTTTGATCATCCCAATGATCTGTTCGTCACTAAATCTGCGTTTCATAGTCCATCCTTTGCTTGGACGGATTACTAACACCTCAATGGCCCGACTTCAGGGGGCTGGGTCAAGATTCTTGGCAGACTTGTCAGTTTTTTCCGTATAGTAATGTTTCGTATCATGATGATCCGCCAATGCTTCCGGACGATACGGTTTTACTTCCTCCATTTGAGGCACTGCACCCGCTTCCAGTCTTTCCAAGACCGTTTCATGAAGGGTGCCAACTTTCACTTCTCTCAGCTTTCTTGGCCACTCCTTTCGGATTGGTCCCGCCGAAAACATAATCTTTTCTTCGTGTTGAAGCGATCTAGCGTCCGGCGAAGTAACCAGCTTTCCGTCGTTGATTTGAACCGCCGGAACACATTGCTTGAGTTCATCGATCATCCACTTCAGAGCAATATCACTCAGTCGCGACTCTATTTCAGGGTAGCTGCCCCCGATATCACTGTGGCAACCTGCAAACCAATACTGTTTCATCCATGGCAGTTTACGTCCCTCTGTTTTGGCAGCCTCACTTAAACTACCCCACTGTACACGTGGAAAGTCCGCTCGATGCTCATCAATAGCCAACGCATGTCTTGCGTACTGAACATCTGAATCAAGATACTTATCGTAGTTCTTTTGGTTCCATACGGCCCAGTGGCCATTCTTCCAGATCGATAACCAATCACCCGGATTACTAAATCGCAGAGGCCGTTCTGGGTCTGGTGAAAAGTACTTGAACTGACCCATAAGTGTTTTCACGAGCCAATATAGAGTTGCAGCTGCAACAACTCCTAGGAATACCGTGAATACCCAGTGCATTCCACCGTAGATACTCCCCATGAACAACACGAGTAAGACAATCGATGCCCCCCAAACGAACACATTTGCTTTTCGATTTCCGAGCGCTGCCACTGTGTCAAAAACACCCACAAAAGTAGGCTGTACGTTGCCCTGCTCAAGCGCTTTTTCACCTTCGGCGTTTGATCCATACTTTCTACGAAACCGGCGAGCCTTTTCTTCGCGTTCGTCCTCATAGAGACTGCGTTTTGATCCAGCCCCATGGTTATACACATACTTAACAGCATCGCTTGCGATCTTGCGCAGTTTGGTCCCGTGGCGTGGCACAGGGCTACCGTCTGGCATTTGAGTTGGAACACCACAAAGGTTAAGGACATTCGTCACTGCTCTTGCCGTGTATGCTCCCCGCGAGAACCCAAATACACAAATCCTATCACCGGGTTCGTAGCTAGAAATGATTGCTTCGTAGCAATCAATCACGTTTTCATCGATACCGGTTCCTACAGCGGCCTCCAGCATAGTTCGGGTCTTTTTGAAGGTAATACCGTCGATTTCTCCAGCACCTAACCCTGGATCGTAAAATGCATATTGCTCTCTAGGACTAATTGGTGAGTCCGGCCCCGGCCGCATTGCCCGAAACATTTTGTAGACATTTGACAGCCTTTGATCTGGGCGCAGCCCTCCCATCTGCCCTGTGCCATCAGAGAAAATGAGGATGTTCTTCGGCATTAAAATCGTCCTTTGACGTAAATGTATCTCAAAAAGTTCTAAAACACCTGATTGCTATTCATAGCACATCAGGCATTTAGCGCCAATTTAGTAGGTTCCCATTGTAGCTGACTGTGTGGAGATTGCTCTCACCCGCGCAACGAACTCACTTTAGCGGTTCAATAAATGCAGGAACGCCATATCCGCTTAAGAAACAAGTTTCTAGAATTTCAGAGTGCGTCAGAAAAGTGGTGATCGCAAAGCCTAAAGTACATTTGATACGTCGCAACAGCTTTCAAAACTATCAACATATCTAAATCAAACAGAATAGGCATGTCGGATGGCCGGGTTTGCAACCCCGGCCACCCAGCTCCTGAAATCAGGAGTGTCGGTTTGGTTCTTCTCGCTGCGCCAAACGTTCTTCAAGCCAGTCTAGCACTTCACCCTCAACCCAGCCCACCCGGTTCGGGCCCAGCGGTACCCGCTTGGGGAATTGGCCTGCCTTCTCCAGCCGGGCTATGTGTTGTGGTGAGTACAGAACAAGCTCCTTCACCTGACGTTTTGAAAGTATCCTCATCACGATGTCTCCTTGATTGGAGAGCAACGCGATGCCCTCGGTTACGACAAATCTCCCGAGAGGTCATCAAGGTATCAGCTAATTGTCGCGCTGGCTATCGCGCCGTAATGGAGGTTAAATGCTCCTCATATGCGATCAGCGCTACTCGCATCTCTTCCAAAAAAGTATAGCGGTTGTATATTGCCGCGACACCGCTCACCTGTGACCGGTGGTCAATTATTTGCTCAGTAACATGAAGTGGCACTCCAAGCCGTGCCATCGTGCTGGAAAAATACCGCCGAAAATCATGCAATACCCAATCAGCCACCCCAGAACGTCGATCAAGGCGCGCCTTAGACTTAGACCATCCGTTGAACACGAACGGCTGTTTAGGCAGGTACGCTCCAAAACCTGTAACAGGAATGGTATGCGGCCGTTTGCTCTTCATTACACTTGTTGGGAATGTCAGCATGTCGCCCTCAACCCAATCCGGGTGAAAGCGCCAAATCTGATTGCGCCGCTGCCCGGTCATGAGCAACAATCGAACGATATCGGAGTATGGTGCTTGCTCAACATGCCATATTGCAGCCACTTCATCGTCGGATAACAGGCGGTCGCGAACCACAAATTTCACTTTGCGCCGCATGAATGGATTGCGATCATAAAATCCATGATCAATGCACCAGTTGAAGAGTGCCTTGAGCGCCTTGATCTGGTTGGGATCAGCTATATTGGTGGACACCACATCAAGTTCGGTATCTGCGATGTTTTTGAGCGCGTAGTGATACCGCTCGACAGTGGTGGGCCGCAGTCGCAGGCGGCAGTCTGCCAAAAAATTCTCGCGCATCTCGCCAAACTTGGGGCTGGTGCGAACTGCAGGCGGCGCAGCCAATAGCTGCCTAGCGGCAATGCGGGCATCTTTCAGAGAGAGTTTTGGCCATTTGCCAAGCGTTTTTAGGCGGCGATCTGCCCCATACATCACGAAGAAAGACTTGGATCGAACAGAGCAGCGTATGCCAAATCCTGGCAAGGATGGATCAAGGTGCTTTACGCTTCCCTTTTCTGGATGTGCGAATTTGCGAATTGATAGCTCGGTCAAAGCGGCCATGTCATTTTTGTCTCGTTTTTGTCTCGCAAATGTGATGCGTAATCGCGGCACTCAATGATCTTCTATGTTCATAGTAAAATCAATAACTGTTTGATATTAGTAGATTCTGATCAGCAATGTTCCGCTATGAGAAATAGTAGCACTGTCTTCGGGAGGCAGGGGTCGGAGGTTCGAATCCTCTCACTCCGACCAATAATTCCAAATATTTAACCCGTTTTACTATGACCCTTGTTAAGGGGCGGTCCGGATTTGATCCGGATTATGCGGCATTTGAGGCGGGTTTCGGTGAGTCCTGCTCCCTCAGAAACCGAAAGGCCGCTGACCGGGCTGGCACCCGCGTCAACGGCCAAATCGAAAAGTTTGCTGAGGAAACCTCCCAGACCGCAAGCGTGATCGCAATCGCGGGTGGGGCCGATGTCTGATCTTCTGCCCTTCTGCAAGATTAAGCTGCAATACCTGCTGGAAATGGTCACCGATCATGAGCTGGACGACAACGCCCTGCGCGTGGCGCTCTACCTGGCGTTGGCCCACGCCGACCACGAGACGGGCGAAAGCCGTCCGTCCTTCGAGACCATCGGCGCGGCCATCGGCAAACACGCCAAGTCGGTCAAGCGGGCGCTGAACAAGGTCGAGGCGGCGGGCTACATGACCGTGGAGCGCGGGACCAATAAGGGCAATTCCTCTCGCTACCACCCGACCAAAGCGGCCCTAAAACGGGCCACGGATCGCCGCCGGGAGGGGGACAAAGTTGTCCCGCTTAGCCGCGCCAAAGGGGGACAATCCTGTCCACAAAGCGGGACAGACCTGTCCGGGAAAGGGGGACAGGATCGCCCCCCGAACAGAGAACAAGAACTTAGAAAAGAACGAGAGCGCGCGTCCGCGCCGGATTGGTCCGATGAAGGGCAATCCGGCGGAGCGCGCTCGGACCTCGTTTTCGTCCCGAGGGGCATCTGCTTTGTTCGGGACTGGAACGAAAGGCTAGCCCGGGAAGGCATGACCACGCTGGAGCGCAGCCTGCCCCAGTCTCCGCACGAACATCACCTGGGATACTGGCTTCCGGCACGGACACCGGCCCCGTTGGGCTGCGCTGAGTGGCAGGACCAACTCCAATTACTCAGAGATTTGATCCGCGAGACGTCAGAAAACGCGGAGCACTGCCATGTGGTCTGAGCAAACAGCAAGGCGACCCATGTCATACGCTGGCGCGGATGCCACGGGACCTTGCGAGGGGCGGCAAGCCTCCCCTTCGAACCCCACCGGCGCGGGAAAAGCCCGCGCAAAGGAGCCGTTGACAGAGACCTTCGTCTTCCGTTGCACGGCGGCTGAGAAAGCCGAGCTCCGCGCCAAGGCCGAGGCCGCTGGCCTGCCCGCCGCGACGCTCTTGCGCGAGGTGCTTGGCCTGACCGAGGCGCGCCGCCGCAAGCCAGTGCCGCGCGTCGATCCGGCGCTGGTGCTGGCAGTTGGGCGCATAGGCGGCAACCTTAACCAGATCGCGCGATGGCTGAACCACGCGATGCTGGTGGGCCGCACCGACCTCGACAGCCTGACCGTCGCGCGCCGCCTATTGGTGATCGAACGCCGGCTTGCCCAGCTCCTCGAAGAGGCGCGGCGGTGCTGATCAAGTTCTTTCCCAACGGCAAAGGCGCGGGCGCGGGACCGGTCGGCTACCTCGTGGCTGAGCGCGTGCTGGCCTATGACGGCAAGCGCGACCTGATCCGCGATGCCGATGGCCTCCCCCTGACCGCGGTGCGCGATCCCTTGCCCGAGGTGCTGCGCGGCGACCCAAGCCGCACCGAGGCGCTGATCGACGCCAGCCGCCACCAGTGGACTTACCGAGCGGGCGTGATCAGCTTTGCAGCCGAGGACGCCCCCAGCGAGGCGCAGCAGGTCGAGGTCATGGACGCCTTCGAGCAGCTGGCTTTTGCCGGGCTGGACGGCGAGCAATACGACATGCTTTGGGTCCGTCACAGCCACGAGGACCGGGTCGAACTGCACTTCTGCACCCCGCGCCTGGAGTTGACTACCGGTCGCAGCCTGAACATCGCACCGCCCGGCTACCAGGACGCCTTTGACAGCCTGCGCGACCTGATGAACCAAGGCCACGGCTGGGCCGACCCGATGGAGCTGGAGCGCGCGCAGGAGGTGCGTGACACCATCGAGGCCCCGACCCGTGCCCAGGGCCGCGACGAGTTGCATGCTTGGATCCTCGATCAGATATCGATGGGTCTGATCGAGGATCGCGCCAGCATGATCGAGGCGCTCACGGACGCGGGTTTCGGCCTGCCCCGAGCGAGCAAGGCCTACCTCACCGCGCAAGACCCCGAGACCGGCGAACGCTGGCGCCTGAAAGGAGAGATTTTCTATGAAGACTGGCAAGCCGACCCGGCTAAGCGAGAAATTGAACGCGGAGTTGGACACGATACGCCACGACTACGCCGCCTCGATGGCATCCCAGCTGGAGAGCTTCAGGAGCGATTTGACGGTCATTGCGAGCGACGCGCGTACCATCGAGAGCGATACGCGCCACTTCCTGAACGAGAACAGGAGCTTGTTCGAGACGCGGACCGAACAGATCAGGCGCTGGCTGACGATCTCGCCCTGGGTGATCTCGGGGCTGATCGTGACGGGGATCGCCTCGATGATGGCCGCGAGCTGGTTTTGGACGGTGCAACTGACACGCTCGGAGCTGACGGAACTGGGCTTGACGCGGATCGACCATGGGGAACAGACCTTGCTGACGCTAGACCCCGCCCGGACCGAGCAGAAGACCTGCACGCTGGCCGGGACACCGGTCATCTGCATCAAGATCAAGGAGGAATGAATGACGACGCCCCTGACAGCCTTGGAGCGCGACTTGCTCGCCTGCGTCGAGCGGTTGGTGACGGCCTGCGAAACCTCAGCGCAGGAATTGACCGGATTAGAGGCGCGCTCGACGAAGAGGCTGCAAGCCCAGTTGGATGGTATCGCGACCTGCGCGACGTTGCTCATACGCTCGCAGATCGCGTCAATGCAGGCGTTGCGTGGCTTGCTGAGCGAAGAGGCCACCTACAACGCGCTGGACGCGCAGTTGAGCGAGAGCTTGACCTTAGCGAAGGCCGCCGAAGAGAGGCTGAAACAGAGCTGAAGGAATTGCAGATCGAACGGGGCCGCAACCATGGCCTGGAACTTTAGCGAGGAAGGGAAACCAATGAGTTTTGCACACGACCACTTCACCATGAGCTACCATCAGGCCTGCGACTATGGCATCGACTATCGCGGTTTTGAAAAGGTGGCCTGCCTTCCAGAAGGGGTTTCGCTTGTTGCTGTAGCGGGTGTCTGGGGCGACTACCAGAACATCCGCTGCTTGTTTGTGGACGTCGCTGGAAATGGCTACATGCGAAATATCCGTTGGTGGGGCGATAAAGGTTATCCGATCAAGGAGTTGGGTATTGATGCGAAGGAAATTGCCGTTGGACAGCAATTTTTCTTCGCGGAAACTGAGTGATTTCTGCTCAACCTTCCCAGCACATCAACGAGTTTGAGCGGCTCCGGGTTTGAGTGTGTTTTTTCAGACTTGCCATACTACGGTGTGGCATATCTATCATTTATGCCATACTATGGTATTGCAGTTATTAACTAACTGCCATACTATGGTATTACGATTAAGTCAAATATGCAAAACCATAGGTTGGCAGATGTCCGTCACACGCGCGAAACAGAGGCAAGCCGAAGACAAGATCAATCAGGCTAGACGGATGGCTCAGGCCTTCGCCAAGCCACTTGGGGGCTGGATCGCGACCTTCCAGGAAGCCATCGGCATGAGCGCGCCCGCACTAGCCGAACGGCTCGGCGTATCCAGGAACAGCATCTACAGCTCCGTCCAGAAGGAAAAAGCTGGAACAATCTCCCTGAATCAGCTCGACAAGATGGCTGAGGCCATGGGTGGAAAGCTAGTTTATGCGATCATCCCGCGCGAAGGGCTGGTCGAAGAGATCGTCATGGCTCAGGCCCGCAAGAAGGCCAAACGCATAATAAAGCGCACCCGCGCGCACATGGCCTTGGAAGAGCAGATCGAAGGCCTGCGCAGCCAGGAAGAAATGATCGAAGAACTTGCGAGAGAAATCGCACGTGAGATGCCGAGGGATTTCTGGAAGTGACCTTGGAACTGCACGAACCCTCCGGCGCAACACCACTGACACCGGACGAGTTGCTTGGCCTCAAGGCCAAGCACATCACCTCGCGCGGAGAGCTGAACGAGCTGGAGGGTGAAAACATCATCGAGGGGCTGACCTGGCTGGAACGGCGTCCCAAGTCCTTTGATGTTCTGACCGACAATGCCGCTCGCGAGGTCCACAAGCGATTGTTTGGCCAGGTTTGGGATTGGGCGGGCGTCTACCGGCTATCCGAGAAGAACATCGGTGTGCCAGTCTGGCACATCTCGACTGAGATGCGCACCTGCCTCGACGATGCCCGCTACTGGCGCGAGAACGGCACCTACGAGCCGCTGGAAGCCATCGCACGTTTCCACCATAAGCTGGTCTGGGTCCACCCCTTTGCCAATGGCAACGGACGCTGGGCGAGGATCATGGCGGATGCCTACCTGGCCACAATTGATCCAGAAATCTTCCTCGATTGGTCAGGTGGCGGGGCACTAACCGCAGACAGCAACCATCGGGCTCGCTACATCGCGGCTCTGCGCGCGGCAGATGGGTTTGAGTTCGGGCCGCTAGTTGAACTGGTCGATTCAATAGGCTTTGTTGCACAAATCGGGGTCTGAACGCACTTCCCCTTTCCGCGGACAGACTCATCCTACGGGCTCTGTGATGGGTATGCCAAGAGCGGTGTAGCGGTTGAGCACCGCGATCCGGATCTGTAGCTCAGCGACCTGCCGGTCGAAGTCTCGGGCCATGAGGCCTTGGCCCAGGAGTTTGAGGCAGTGCATCTTCGTCTCTGCGCGACTTCGGCGGTGATAGCCGGTCAACTTTCGCCAGAGTGCCCGTCCAAGATATTTGGACGCCCTGACAGCTTCGTTTCGGGCGATAGCTCCTGCCGTGGTTGGCTTCCAAAGTTGGGCATTCTTGCGTGGCGGGATGATGGCGGCGGCTCCGCGAGCGGCAATCACATTGTGGCAGCTGCGCGTGTCGTAGGCCCCATCAGCGGTGACCGTGGCAATCTCTTGGTCGGGCGGGATTTGGTCCAGCAGGTCGGGCAACATAGGAGCATCGCCGACATTGCTTGTCGTGACGCCAACTGCGCGGATCTCCAGTGTTTCCTCGTCCATACCGAGATGCAGCTTGCGCCAAAGGCGCTTCTTTGGTCCGCCATGCTTACGGGCGTTCCACTCTCCTTCACCCTCCGCTTTGATCCCGGTCGCGTCGATCAGCAGGTGCAAAGGACCCGTCCCTCCGCGATAGGGGATAGCGACGCTCATCGTCTTCTGGCGGCGGCAAAGAGTGCTGAAGTCTGGCACTTTCCAGTCAAGGCCTGCCAGCCGCAACAAACTTTCGACGAACCCGGTCGTCTGGCGAAGGGGCATGCCGAATAGCACCTTCATCGTGAGGCAAACCTGGATTGCCGCGTCGCTAAACTCGCGCTGACGACCGCGCTTGCCGGTCGACGAAGCGTACCATTCCATCTCAGGATCAAGCCAGATCGATAGCGAACCGCGCTGCTTCAACGCTGTGTTGTACGAAGGCCAGTTCCTGGTCTTGTACTTCGTAGGGGACCAACTGCTCATGCACCGTTGCTACCCCACTGGATTCAAACAGGGAATCCCTCGCCCCATTTGTGCAACAAAGCCGCATTTCGCCCTTTGGGGTTGATGCGCCGATGCGCAAACTGGATGGATTTCTACCGGGCCATGCATATGCTAAATCTATCGTAGATATCGCGCTGTGGGACCTGTTCGGTCAGGCCACGGGTTTGCCGCTTTATGCACTTTTGGGCGGGCGGACGCGCAAGGATATGCCGCTTTACCACTCGATCACTTGCATTGCGCCAGACGAAATGGCTCGGATCGCAGCCACCGCGTATCAAAGCGGTATACGTCAGTTTCAGGTCAAGCTGGGTGCCGATGCGGATTGGGAGGCCGATGCGGAACGTTTGCTCAAAGTGCGCGAAGCGGTGGGACCGGGTCCGATTGTCTATGGCGATTGGAACTGCGGGGCCTCGCGATTGCATGCGACACGCACAGGCCGTGCGGTGGCGCATCTTGATGTCATGTTGGAACAGCCCTGCAAAACGCTAGAAGACTGTGCGGCTGTTCGACAGGCCACCGGTCTGCCGATGAAAATTGACGAAAACGCCTGTGATCTGGCCTCGTTGTTGCAGGCACACGCGCTGGGCTGCATGGACGCTGTGGCGCTGAAACTGTCCAAATTCGGTGGTTTGTCAGCTATGCGCCGGGCGCGAGATCTTTGCGTGCAACTGGGCACCGAAACCTGCGCCGAATGCACATGGGGCTCGGATATCGTAACCGCCGCCTCGCTGCATTTTGCAGCATCCACGCCGCACGGGGCATTGCTGAACACCTGCGATCTGTCGTCTTACGTGGCGCCGCGGGTCTGCCCGGACGCCCCTGTGCGAACCAATGGTCGTATTGCCCCGCCCGAGGGCCCGGGCCTGGGCGTTGTGCCCGATATGGATGTCCTGGGTTCCCCGATTTTGGAGGTTGTTTGAGATGCTTAAGATTAACACTCAATCTGAATGGATCGCCCGCGCGCAGGCGGTCTTGCCTGCCGGAGGGTTTGGCAATTTCGATCCCGGTATCATTATTGCCCGAGGTGAAGGCAGCCGGGTTTGGGATGAGGACGGTACCGAATACATCGACTACCTAATCGGCTCGGGGCCAATGCTGTTGGGCCATGGTCATCCCGAAGTGATGGAAGCCGTGCTGGAGCAACTACCCAAGGGCATGACCTTCTTTGCCAATAACAGCAAAGGGATCGAACTGGCCGAGGCCATTGTGGATGCAGTACCTTGTTGCGAACAGGTGCGGTTTGTCGCCTCGGGTGGCGAGGCGGACATGTATGCGATCCGCCTGGCGCGTGCCTATACCGGACGCGATAAGATCGTGAAATTCGAAGGCGGTTACCATGGTATGAGCGCCGAAGCGCAGATGAGCCTTGCCCCCAACCGCGAGGTCAATTTCCCGCAGGCTGTGCCGGACAGCGCAGGTATCCCCGCGGGCGTGGCTGAGCAGATGTTGGTCGCGCCCTTCAATGATCTGGAGGCCGTCTCAACCCTGCTGGATGAGCATAATGATATCGCGGCGATCATGGCCGAGCCATTGCAACGGATCATTCCCGCGATGCCCGGATACCTGCAGGGGTTGCGTGATTTGTGCGACAAACACAATGTGCTGCTGATCTTCGATGAAATCGTGACCGGGTTCCGTCTGGCTTATGGCGGTGCCCAGGAACGGTATGGTGTGACCCCGGACATCTGCACCTTGGGCAAGATCACCGGCGGGGGCTTTCCGCTGGCGGCCGTTGGTGCCAGTGCCGAGATCATGCAGCATTTCGATAAGTCGCGCGTAGGTGCAGAGGGCTGGTTGATGCAATTGGGGACTTTGTCCGGCAATCCAGTGGCGTCCGTGGCAGGGTTGAAGACAATGGAGATTTTGCGGCGAGACGGGGCGTATGATCGGCTTCGCGCAATCGGTGGTGCGTTACAGAAAATGCAATCTGACGCGTTGAGCGGGGCAGGGATTGTCCATCAGATCTGTGGGGACGAAACGCTGTTCGATATTTATTTTACCGACAATACCTGCCGAGATTACCGCAGCGCCAAACACGATGACCCCAAACGCAATGCCACATACAACGCTGTCTTGCGCGAACACGGGATCTTCAAATCACCGGGCAAGCTGTATCCGTCGCTAGCGCTAAGCGAAACTGATCTGTCACAAACAAAAGAGGCAGTCGCAAGGGCTGTTGCGGCAATCTGCGAATAGCGATCCAAAAATCTTCCGGATGAATCAATTGGGCCGCTGTCGAAATTGACAGCGGCCCTAACTGATTGGATTTTGGGGTTCAGTCTCGCCCCCTCGAATACTTACTACAACACCAACAATCTAAAACTTTTCGATACTTTCGAGACTGATCCGACTTTCCAACCGGTATGACACCGTAATGCCCGATGGCAGAGCGGGCGACAGTGAAGTAGTTCACATTGCATAAACTTTTTGTCAATTTTTCCAATCAAAGAAACCAGGACCTGCCTGTTTCAACAGATTGGCGGCCATATCGCGACCCATTTCCGCCCCATCAGCGACAGATCCGGTCAATTCCTCGGTTATTGATTCTGATCCGTCGGGGCGCAGAACTTCACCGCGCAGGCGCAATTGACCGTTCACGAGTTCTGCCAGACCAGCGATCGGAGTTTCGCAGGACCCGTCCAGCGCGCCAAGCAACGCGCGTTCGGCCTGCAGGCGCTGATTGGTTTCGCCATGATGGATGGCTTCGAGCATTTGGGCGGTGCGATGGTCGGTGCCGCGCCGTTCAATGCAGATGGTGCCTTGTGCAATGGCAGGCAGCATCTCATTCGGTGAGATTGCGG
The DNA here is from genome assembly GCF_900313035.1 of Ruegeria sp. EL01. Taxonomy (GTDB): domain Bacteria; phylum Pseudomonadota; class Alphaproteobacteria; order Rhodobacterales; family Rhodobacteraceae; genus Ruegeria. Next base: position 21,162 of record NZ_OMPS01000009.1, read on the forward strand.
TGGCCGGAACATCGCACATGTCCAGACGCCGCAGTCCCGCCATAGCCAGAAACGTACAATCGGCCACACCATCGGACAGTTTTTTCAGGCGGGTTTGGACATTGCCACGGAACTCTACCACATTCAAATCCGGGCGGCGGTGCAGCAACTGAGCCCGTCGCCGCAACGACGAAGTGCCCACCACGGCGCCCTCGGGCAGATCATGGATTGATCCCAGGTGTTCCGAGATGAAAGCGTCGCGTACGTCTTCCCGGGGAAGGTACGTGTCCAGCACCAACCCCTCGGGTTGGTCGACCGGCATGTCTTTGGTCGAATGCACGGCGATATCAATGTCGCCCCGCAGCATCGCCTCTTCTATCTCTTTGGTGAAAAGACCTTTGTTGCCAATCTCCTTCAGCGGTCTGTCCGCGTCGATCATGGCCCGGTTGTCGCCTGTGGTCTTGATGACCGTAATCTCAAACGCCTCATTGGGAAGATCGAACGCCTTGCTCAGCCTTTGGCGTGTCTCATAGGCCTGAGCCAGCGCAAGCGGCGAACCACGGGTGCCAATCCTAAGGGGCGATGCGGGGGTGGGCAGGGTCAATGTCATGCGCCCAGCTTTAGTCGCGTCACATTGCCCTGACAATGGGGCCGCGCTTGACAAATTGCCGCCGAAGGTCGACCCGTTGCCCGGACGTGACGATTGGGGGCGAAGATGGTCGAGACAAAAAAACTGCTGCGGGCACTGGCGGGCGAAGTGCAGGATGTGCCGCCGATCTGGATGATGCGCCAGGCCGGACGGTATCTACCGGAATACCGCGCGACACGAGCGCAGGCGGGCGATTTTTTGTCATTGTGCTATAACCCCGAACTGGCCGCCGAGGTCACGCTGCAACCGATCCGCCGTTATGGGTTCGACGCGGCGATCCTGTTTGCCGACATCTTGCTGGTGCCGCAAGCGCTGGGTGCGGACCTTTGGTTTGTCACCGGCGAAGGCCCACGTTTGTCCACAATCACGCAGCCGTCGGAGTTTGAGGCATTGAAGCCGGTCAGCGATATTCATGAAACGCTATCGCCGATCTATGAAACCGTCCGCATCCTGTCGCGGGAATTGCCGGCTGAGACAACCTTGATCGGCTTTGCCGGCGCACCCTGGACCGTCGCGACGTATATGATCGCGGGACGTGGAACGCCTGATCAGGGTCCTGCCCATGCACTGCGTGAGGGTGACACCGCGTTGTTCGAGGCTTTGTTGGATCGGATCACCGCGGCAACAATCGAATATCTGTCAGCCCAGATTGAAGCTGGGGCCGAGGTGGTCAAGATTTTTGACAGCTGGGCCGGATCTTTGAAAGGCGAAGCATTTCAAAAATATGCCGTCGAACCTTGTCGGGTGATCACGCAAGCCATCAAAGCGCGCCACCCCGGTATCCCGGTGATCGGGTTCCCAAGGGAAGCTGGTGAGGGCTATGTCGGGTTTGCAGGGGCGACTGGCGTGGATTGCGTGGCGCTGGACAATTCTGTTTCTCTGGATTGGGCAGTGGAACATGTGCAGGTCGACGGGTGCATTCAGGGCAATCTGGCCTCGTCCCATATGGTGACCGGTGGGCAGGCGCTGGTGGACGAGACGCGTCGGATCGTTGATGCGTTTTCAAACGGGCCGCATATTTTCAATCTTGGACACGGGATCACACCGGATGCGGATCCGGAAAATGTTCAATTGATGATCGATACCGTGCGCAGCCGGTGAAGGCGAAGGGGGCCAGCCCCCTTCTTGGCCTGTGGCCAATTCATCCCCGGGGATATTGTTAGCCAGATGAAGGATCAGGCCGGCTCTGGGTGTTGAGGTCTGCCAGAATTTCCACTGTGTGCTCGCCCCGAGCCGGGATGGGTTTTGGGTGCCAGGGGGTGTTCGAGAACCTTGGCGCGGGTGCGGCTTGCAGCGTTCCATCGATGTCGCGCCATGTTTGGCGCGCGGCGTTCATGTCATGCGTCAGCGCCTGTTCTGGGCTGAGAACTGGCGCGACGCAGGCGTCTGTACCGTGGAACAATGCAGCCCAATGATCGCGGCTGTGCGTGAGAAACAGTGCAGCAAGGCGGCGCGACTGATCTGGCCAGAGCGATCGGTCGAATTGCTTTTGGAACGTCTCATCGTCTGAGAGGCCCATGATCTGTAGAAATTCAGCGTAGAACTTTGGTTCAAGGCATTGGACGGTGATGAAGCCACCATCTGAACAGACATAGGTTCGGCTCCAATGCGGACCATCCAATAGGCTTTGACCGCGTGCCTCGGACAGATTGCCGCTTTGGCGCATGCTCATGAGCAGGTTCATCATATGGGCCGAGCCATCGTAAATGGCTGCGTCCACGATGGTGCCTTGTCCCGTTCGTTGGGCGTTGATCAAACCAGCCAGGAGGCCAGTGACCAGATACAGGGCACCGCCGCCGATGTCGCCGACAAGTGTGGCAGGCGTTTGCGGAGGGTTTTCGGGTGTCGACGCGTACCAGAGTGCGCCGGACAAGGAGATGTAGTTCAGGTCATGACCAGCAGCCTCGGACAGCGGGCTGTCCTGTCCCCAGCCTGTCATCCGACCATAGACCAGTTTGGGGTTTCGTTCCTGGCACTGTTCGGGTCCAAGGCCCAAGCGTTCCATGACGCCGGGCCGAAACCCCTCGATCAGTGCATCGGCGGTGTCGATCAGGCGTTTGGCGGTGTGTAGGTCTGTGTCGTCTTTGAGGTCGAGTTCAATCGATCGCTTGCCGCGATCCAGGACAGAACGTTCGGGCATGCCCGGAGTCACACCTCCGCCCTTGCGGTGGATGGTGATGACATCGGCTCCAAGATCCGCAAGCAACATAGCTGCAAACGGGGCGGGCCCCAGGCCTTCGATTTCTATGAGGCGTAGTCCGTCTAGCATGCGACAATTCTCCCTGCGCACAGGTTCCGATACTGTGGCCGGATTGCAAGAGAGACGTTCCGCGACGTGGCGTCTTGACCGGAAGGGCCAGGAGACCGTGCCTTCGGGTGTTTTGTTCTACCTGACGCACGAGAGAACAGATGCCGACGGTTCGGCATGAGAAAAGCGGGCGCACGGCGTGGATTGCACTGAGTCGCCCTGCGGTACTGAACGCCATTCATGATGAGCTGTCAGCGCGATTGGCTGGTCACGGTGTTTAACGGGACTACCCGCGATTCGTCTGAAGGGATCCACCTCAAAACCCGGACCGAAGAGGTCGGCTTGCGGCAGGCTGCCGCCGAGCGGGGTCAGGGCACATGCGGCTGGCCGACCAACCAAGAGCTACCGAAGCATAGTCGGTAGAGCGGTTGATGAATTGGGAAGAGGCCAGCACGCATTCAGTGCTTTCTCCGCTGGGCACAACGCGGCGAAAACCCGACAAACGCGGTGCAAAATGGCGCCAAGAAATTTGCGCAATGCAGTGTGCAGAATTGATCTGTTCCGTCTCCGCTCTGCGCGATAGTGTGTCCGCCAGAACGGGGAGCAAGAATGTCGATCATTTTGTCCATAAAGGATCTGCGTAAATCCTATGCCGACGGTTTTGAGGCGCTGAAAGGTATTTCATTAGATATCAAGCAGGGTGAGATTCTTGCACTTTTGGGACCTAATGGCGCGGGAAAAACCACTCTGATTTCGACGGTCTGCGGGATCACCACACCAACATCAGGGTCCGTCATGGTCGGCGGTCACGACATCCAAACTGAGTTTCGCGCTGCCCGGAAAATGATTGGTCTGGTGCCACAGGAAATCGCGTTGGAGCCTTTTGAAACGGTCTGGAACACGGTTCGGTTTTCGCGCGGTTTGTTCGGATATGGCAGTGACAATGCGCGGATCGAAGAGATCCTGCGCAAGCTTTCCCTGTGGGACAAGCGTAAGAATTCTATCAAGGAATTGTCCGGGGGTATGAAACGCCGGGTGCTGATCGCCAAGGCGCTGGCGCATGAGCCGCGTGTCCTGTTTCTGGACGAACCTACCGCCGGGGTGGACGTCGAGCTGCGCAAGGACATGTGGGAGATCGTAGCCGAGTTGAAACAGGCTGGGGTCACCATCATTCTCACGACGCATTACATTGAAGAGGCCGAAGCCATCGCTGATCGTGTCGGTGTCATCGACAAGGGTGAGCTGCTGCTGGTTCAGGACAAGGGCACTCTGATGGCGCAGATGGGTAAGAAACAGATCGAGGTCATGTTGACCGAACCGATCACAGATATCCCCGGCAGTCTGTCGGCGCATAATCTGACATTGAACGGCAATGGGCGGACACTGGTCTATACCTATGACACCAATGCAGATCGTACCGGAATAACAACATTGCTAAACGATGTGGCGCAGGCCGGACTTGTGCTGAGCGACGTGCAAACACGTCAATCAAGTCTGGAAGAGATATTTGTTAACCTTGTATCGGGAGAGGCCGTATGAACTGGTCCGCAATTGCCGCGATCTATCGGTTCGAAATGGCCCGGTTTTTTCGTACTCTGGCACAGAGCTTTCTGTCACCGGTTCTGTCGACCTCGCTTTATTTTGTGGTCTTTGGCACAGCCATTGGCAGCCGTATTCAAGAGGTGGAAGGCGTATCTTACGGGGCCTTCATTGTCCCAGGGCTGATCATGCTGTCGGTTGTTATGTTGGCAATCACAAACGCCTCATTTGGAATCTATTTTCCCAAGTTTCTGGGAACGATTTATGAATTGCTGTCCGCACCAGTGAATTTCATCGAGATCGTGATCGGCTATGTCGGGGCTGCGGCCACGAAATCGCTGTTTGTCGGATTGGTGATTCTGGTGACCGCCAACTTCTTCGTGGACATACGTATCGAACACCCCTTGGCCATGGTGGCATTCTTGATCCTGACCTGCCTCAGTTTTTCTCTGCTTGGGTTTATCATCGGCATCTGGGCCAGCAATTTCGAACAGATTTCACTGGTGCCGCAGCTTGTTGTGACGCCGCTGATATTTCTGGGTGGGACGTTCTACTCGATCTCGATGCTGCCGCCGCTGTGGCAGACAATCACTTTGTTCAACCCGGTGGTGTATCTGATTTCGGGCTTCCGCTGGTCCTTCTATGGGCTCGCGGATGTGCCGATCACATTCAGCCTTTTGGCCATTCTGGCCTTCACCGGCATTTGTCTGGGCATCGTCGGTTGGATCTTCAAAACAGGCTGGCGCATCCGAAGTTAACGCACCTATGTGCGTTGCATTTTTGCCCTCCGCTTTCAGGAAATTGGTTCACGTCGCGTTTTACGCCCAGCGAGTCCCTTGTTTACATGTTGACCGCACTCTACATCGGCACCCATGAAGTTCAGCCTGCCGTTTGTAAAAAAGCAGCCCAGTGTGGCCATCATCCGTCTGTCTGGTGCCATAGGTATGGCCGGGCGCGGGTCGTTGAACGACACCTCTTTGGCCCCCGTTATCGAAAGAGCATTTCGCAAGGGCAAGCCGGTTGCGGTCGCGCTTGAGATCAATTCTCCTGGTGGTTCTCCGGTCCAAAGCTCATTGATAGGGGCGCGAATTCGACGGTTGTCGCAAGAACTTGAGATACCGGTCATTGCGTTTGTCGAGGATGTGGCAGCCTCGGGCGGTTATTGGTTGGCTGCGGCGGCGGATGAGATCTGGGCTGATGACAGCTCGGTTTTGGGCTCGATCGGGGTAATCTCATCTGGGTTCGGCGCCCATGTCTTTTTGGCACGCCAAGGTTTTGAGCGTCGCGTGCACACTGCGGGCCAGTCCAAGTCGATGTTGGATCCTTTTGCGCCGGAAAAGAAAGAGGATGTCGCACGGCTTGAACGTTTGTTGCACGACATCCACGAAAACTTCATTTCACATGTCAAAGCCCGGCGCGGGGACAAGCTGGACCAAAGCGCTGATCTGTTTACCGGAGAGGTCTGGTTGGCCCGCCGCGCTCAGGAGCTGGGTTTGATTGATGGTATTGCCCATCTCAAACCGAAACTGCAGGAACGGTTTGGCGAAAAGGTGAAGTTCCGGCGCTATGGTGTAAAAAAACCGATCTGGTCGCGGTTCGGTGCGGCGCTGGCACAGGATGCCGTCGCCGGACTAGAGGAGCGCGCGGCCTACGCACGTTTCGGCTTGTGACGTGATCGTCAAGATTGTCACTCTGTTCCTGATCGCCATGGGCGTATTGGCGATGTTCGGGAAGCTGCGCTTTCCCGGTCAGCAGCGTTTGAAGTCGGCCAAATGCCCGCGCTGCGGACGTTTCAGAATTGGAAAAGGCCCCTGCGCCTGCGAAAAAGGAGGCCGGGCATGACGCCGTGGCTGCTATCTGGCCTTGGATTGGTGATCCTTCTGCTGGCCGGTGATGCGCTGGTGCGCGGTGCCGTGAACCTTAGCCTGCGGTTGGGCGTGCCCGCGTTGATCGTCAGCCTGACTATTGTGGCTTTTGGCACATCTGCGCCAGAGCTGTTGATCGCAATCAGCGCCTTGAAGGAAAACGCGCCCGGGATTGCGCTCGGGAACGTTGTTGGGTCGAACACGGCCAATATCCTTCTGGTTCTGGGGGTGCCGGCCCTACTGGCAACCTTGCACACCAGCGAATGCGACAGCCGCAAAAACTACGTCTTTATGCTGCTGGCGACAGTTTTGTTCATTGGGCTGGCTTTTTGCGGTGTGTTTAACCTGATCAGCGGGGCCATTTTGCTGAGTGCGCTGGCTTTGGTGCTGTGGAACGCGTTTCGCGAGGCGAACGCCCATCGCAAAGCAATTGGTGAAGCCTGCGCAGAAGAGGAAGAGCTGGAGGGTCTGGAAGAGGCCGATCCAGATATGCCCTACTGGAAAGTGTCGATTTATCTGATCCTTGGTTTGATCGGCCTGCCGATGGGCGCGCATCTGCTGGTGGACAACGCCACCATCATTGCACGGCAATACGGCATCAGCGAGACAGTGATCGGTCTGACGCTAATCGCTGTGGGGACGTCGCTGCCGGAATTGGCAACCACGGTTATGGCGGCATTGCGTCGTCAGGCTGACGTTGCTCTGGGCAATGTCATTGGATCCAACATGTTCAACCTGTTGGCCATTGTTGGTATTGCTACCTGGTTCGGCAAGATCCCGGTGGAACCCGAATTCTTGCGGTATGATCTGTGGGTCATGTTGGCCGCATCCTTGTTGCTGATCCCGTTTGTTTTCTTCAAGAAAGACATCTCACGTAACTGGGGTGTGGCATTGACTTTCCTTTATGTGATGTATGTCACCACATTGCTGCTGTGATCTGACGGAAAGAGGTGATCCATGACCCGAGCTTTAGTGACCGGAGCCGGAATTCGTCTGGGTCGGGCGATGGCGCTGTATCTGGCGGGCCGTGGTTATGACGTTGCGGTGCATTATGCGACGTCGCAACAACCAGCGCAGGAAACCGTAGCCGACGTTCAGGCCTTGGGCCGTCTGTCGGTTGCGCTGCAGGCTAATCTGTTGAATGAGGCCGAGGTTGTATCGTTGTTGCCCCGGGCCGCTGAGGCGTTGGGCGGACCGATTACCTGTTTGGTGAACAACGCCTCGATCTTCGAACACGATAATATTCACTCGGCAACCCGCCAAAGCTGGGATCGTCATCTCGACAGCAACTTGCGGGCTCCGTTTGTATTGACCCAAGCAATGGCCGAACAGGGGCTGAAGCCCGCGACCGATGCAAATGGTGAACCTGTTGCGACGGGCGTGATCGTCAACATGGTCGACATGCGTGTCCAGAAACTGACGCCCGAGTTTATGTCATACACAATCGCCAAGATGGGACTGTGGGCGCTGACCCGCACCGCTGCGCAGGCCTTGACCCCGGCGATCCGGGTGAATGCGATTGGGCCGGGGCCGACAATGAAGGGTCACCGGCAAAGCGACGAGCACTTTCAGGCACAACGATCCAATACGATTCTGAAGCGTGGCGCGAACCCTTCAGATATCACCGCTGCGCTGGGGTATTTTCTGGACGCCCATGCTGTGACCGGGCAGTTGTTATGCGTTGATGGTGGTCAGCATCTGGGATGGCGAACGCCGGATGTTCTGGGCATAGAATAGATAAATTTGCTGCAAGTTTTGCACTGCTCGCGTTTCTGTTACACAGGCGTTACAAAAATGTCTTTTTTTTCATATACTTGTCAAGTTATCAAAATAATACTGTTTAGAAACAATGGCTTGAAAAAGTGCCTAATTTTTGTGCAACGCAGGGAAATGGCAGGGAAACAAGGAAAAATCACTGTGGGCCAAAACTTATCTGCACAGTTATCCACAGAAACCGTGGATTTGTTTTCTCTTGATCTGGGGCGCTCAAGATTGCAGCCAAGGACAGAGAATCATATTTCAGGGCTATGAACTCTCACAACGATATGAACTCGGACACTCAGACCACCGGATATGCCTGCATCCAGCGTTATGTGAAGACGCTGGACAGTTCTCCGGGTGTGTATCGCATGCTGGATAGTGACAGCCGGGTTTTATACGTGGGCAAGGCGCGGAACCTCAAGGCGCGGGTTTCGAACTATACGCGACCCGGCCATTCGGGGCGGATCGAAAGGATGATCGCCGCGACAGCCTCGATGATGTTCCTGACCACAAGGACCGAGACCGAGGCGCTGCTGCTTGAACAGAACCTGATCAAGCAGCTCAAACCCAAATACAACGTGCTTCTGCGCGACGATAAGAGTTTTCCGAACATTCTGGTCGCCAAGGATCACGCTTTTCCGCAGATCAAAAAACATCGCGGGGCGAAGAAAGAAAAAGGGGCTTATTTTGGTCCTTTCGCCAGCGCTGGTGCGGTGAACAGGACGTTGAATCAATTGCAAAAGGCATTCTTGCTGCGCAACTGCTCGGATTCCATGTTTGATGGCCGGACGAGGCCTTGTCTGCTCTATCAAATCAAGCGGTGTTCCGGGCCATGCGTTGGTTTGATCTCTGAGACCGAGTATCGCGAAAGCGTCAATGACGCCGAACGCTTCTTGTCCGGCCGGTCCACCAAGGTACAGGAGGAACTGGCCGAGCAGATGATGGCAGCGTCCAAGGCGATGGAATTCGAACGCGCCGCCGGTTTGCGCGACCGGATCCGGGCACTGACACAGGTGCAAACCTCGCAGGGCATTAATCCACGCGGCGTGACCGAGGCGGATGTGATCAGCCTTTATATGGACAGCGGTCAGGCCTGTGTTCAGGTGTTCTTCATTCGCGCCAACCAAAACTGGGGCAACCGCGACTTCTATCCACGTGTGGGGCCGGATGTTTCTGCGGCTGAGGCGATGGAGGCATTTTTGGGCCAGTTCTACGACAACAAGGAACCGCCCCAGCAGCTGATCCTGTCTGACGCCATCGAAAACGCAGATTTGATGCAACAGGCGCTGACCGAGAAAGCCGGGCGCAAGGTCGAGATCCTCGTGCCCCAGCGCGGCGAAAAGCAGGAACTTGTGGCTGGTGCGCTACGTAACGCACGTGAATCACTGGCCCGCCGCATGTCAGAAAGCGCGACGCAGGCCAAGTTGCTGCGCGGCGTGGCTAAGGCGTTTGAGTTGGATAGCCCTCCGAACCGGATCGAAGTTTACGACAATTCGCATATTCAAGGCACCAACGCGGTGGGCGGCATGATTGTGGCCGGTCCTGAAGGGTACATGAAAAACGCCTATCGCAAGTTCAACATCCGGGGCGACGACCTGACCCCCGGTGACGATTTCGGGATGATGAAAGAGGTTCTCACCCGCCGCTTTACCCGCCTGCAAAAAGAAGACCCTGACCGTGACAAAGGGCTGTGGCCCGATCTTCTGTTGATTGATGGCGGTGCCGGGCAGGTGAGCGCTGTGCATGAGATCATGGCACAACATGGGGTCGAAGATATCCCGATGGTCGGCGTCGCCAAAGGGGTCGACCGCGATCACGGCAAGGAAGAATTCCATCGCACCGGTCAGCGCCCCTTTGCCCTGAAGCGCAACGACCCGGTACTGTATTTCATTCAGCGCCTAAGGGACGAAGCCCACCGGTTTGCCATCGGTACGCATCGTGCGAAACGTGCCAAGGCGGTGGGGGCAACGCCGCTGGATGAAATCCCGGGCGTGGGTGCTGCCCGCAAGCGCGCCCTGCTGGCGCATTTCGGCAGTGCCAAAGCGGTTGGCCGGGCCAATCTGGCGGATCTGAAGGCGGTCGATGGCATCTCGGCTGGTCTGGCGCAGAAGGTGTATGACTTTTTCCACGACAAGGGCTAGACCCGCCGCCCTCGCCAAAGAATGTACAGGCCCGAGGCGACAATCAGCGCACTGCCGATCCACATAGTCCTGTCCAAATGCTCTCCGAACAGGAAGACACCCAGACCGATTCCAAACAACAGACGGGAATAGCGGAACGGTGTCACGGCGGAAACTTCACCTGTGCGCATGGCTTTCATCAGTGACGCATAGGCCATCGTGCCCAGCACCGCCGCGCCTGCCAGGTGCAGACTAGTGTGGAGGGACAGGGGGGCTATTGGGGCACCCTCCCAGAACCGATAGGCAAACCCAGCGACGATGACGCAGAGGAAGCCATAGAACCCAAGAACTTCGGTTCCCAAACTTGCGGGCGCGGCGCGACTGGCCAAGTCGCGTCCGGCAAAGCCCAACATTCCCAGCACCGCCAGCACCGACAACATGGAAAAGCTGTCTCCGGTGGGTTGAATGATAATCACGACGCCGATCATTCCCACAAAGATCGCACTCCATCGTCGCCAGCCGACGGTTTCGCCGAAGAACAGCGCGGCACAGGCAACCACGACCAGTGGTGTGGCCTGCAGGATGACCGTCGCAGAAGACAGCGGTGTCAACGCGATGGCCAGCACGTAGAACAATCGTCCGAAGATTTCGAAGAACACACGTATTTTCATCGGGGCTGACAACACATCGGGTTGCAGCAACCGTGTGCCGCGCAGCCCGGCAACGCAGGCGAAGATGGCAGTTCCGCCAGCGCCGAATAGAACCAAGACCTGCCAGATCGGCAGGGCGGCGGATGCGGATTTTAACATAGCGTCCTCAAGTGCGAACCCGGCCATGGCAGCGATCATCCAGGCGCTTCCAATCAAATTTGAACGGGGATCGGTTTGAATATGTGTCGTCATCTTTATCGCACGCGCCCCTTGGCTGGTCCGTCCGGCAATCTGACCGCAAACCCGCCCCGCGCCAAGTTGTATCCTGATGCGAGGTCCTGATTGCGACGGTTTGACCCGAAACCCTTCAAGCGACTGTGATTGGCGCAGTTTTTTGCCGTCCCGCCTTTTCTGTCCGGAACCGCCGATGTACTGTCCAATTCATGAAATGGAACTTGCCGAACACCCTGACCATTCTCCGCCTGCTGGCTGCGCCCGGTCTGGCCATTATGTTTCTGTATTTCACCCGACCCTATGCGGATTGGTTTGCGCTGATTCTGTTTTTGTCAGCGGCAATCACTGACTGGTTCGATGGCTATCTGGCCCGTGCCTGGAAGCAGGAAACCAGGATAGGGGCCATGCTGGATCCGATTGCCGATAAGGCGATGGTGGTGATCGCTTTGATGATATTGGTGGGGTATTCGACCGAACACTGGACGCCGTGGCTGGTGTTGCCAGCCACCGTAATCCTGTTTCGCGAGGTATTTGTCTCGGGTCTGCGCGAATATCTTGGGGATGTGGCCGGAACGCTGAAGGTCACCAAGCTGGCCAAGTGGAAGACTACCGCGCAGATGATCGCCATTGCTGTGCTGTTTTCTCAGGGCATTTTTGAGCACTACTTCGTGATGGGCACCTTCGGCATGGACCCTGCTACGATCGACCAGGTTCTGACCGGACAGATCGAAGATCTGAATGGCGTGCGTTGGAACCTTGAAGCCATGTTCTGGTCGGGACGGATCGGGCTGTGGTTGCTTTGGCTTGCGGCGGCGCTGACATTGATCACCGGCTATGATTACCTACGTAAAGCCATGCCCCATCTGAAGGAGAGCTGAGCAATGGACGTTCTGTATTTCGCCTGGGTGCGCGAACGGATTGGTCTTCCCAAAGAGCGGGTCGAGACCAATGCAGCCACGGTTTCGGATCTGGTTGCCGAACTCAGCGCGAGGGAAGACCGCTATGCTGCGGCGTTTGCCGATGTTTCGGCCTTGCGTGTTGCATTGGATCAGGAGCTTTCGGACTTTGATGCCTCATTGGCGGGTGTGCGTGAGGTGGCGTTCTTCCCCCCAATGACCGGCGGTTAAAGCAATGCGCATTGTCGTACAGGAAGACGCGTTTGATCTGGGTGCCGAGGCCAACGCCTTTGCGGCTACAGACGCCACAAACGGGGCGATCGTGACCTTCACCGGCGTGGTACGTGATCTGGCCACGGGCAATCTGGATGTGATGGAGATCGAACACTATCCGGGCATGACCGAGCGTGCGCTTACAAAAATCGCCGAAGAGGCCATGGCGCGCTGGTCTCTGGGCGATGTTCTTGTCATCCATCGGCACGGGCGCCTGGTGCCGGGCGACCGGATCATGATGGTTGCCACTGCTGCACCACATCGCAAAGACGCATTCGAAGCAGCCGAGTTTCTGATGGACTACCTGAAGTCTCGTGCGCCGTTCTGGAAAAAAGAAATTACCGGGGCGGGGGCAGATTGGGTCACCGCCAAGGATGAGGATGAAGACGCGCTGACGCGCTGGTGAGCGGCTCAATCAGCGTTGTTGATCCGTCCGCGCAATTCTTCTGCTTCTTGCCGGGCGGCACGCAGACCATCCATTGCAGCCGCAAGCTCGGCCTCGGTCTGGGTCAACTGATTGGTCAGCTCCGCCTCGCGCTGCTGAAGATAAGTAATCGCCTGATCGCGGGTTTCTTCGGCCTCGTGCAATTCCTGGCTCATGCGGTCGAGATCGGCAACGTCACTTTGGCGCACGCGCGACAGGCGATGGGCCAGCCAATTCGCGAACCAGCCCATGCAAAAGGCGGCGAACAGGATGATGGCGGTGGCGATGATGAATTCAAATCTGTTCAAGTCACTGGTCCTCTGCACCTGATTCAGATGCGTCATTTTCCGTTTGCTCGGTGCCTGTTACGTCGGCCTCCAAGGCTTCTAGCCCGGTTTCTTCGTTGGCAACAGGTTCGGGCCGGATCAAACGGAATTCGATCCGCCGATTTTCCTCGCGCCCTTCTTCACTGTCATTGTCGCCGATGGGTTGCGTTTCGCCATAGCCGACCGCGGTGTAGCTTGCGGTCGGGATACGCCGACCGCGCAGTTCGTTCAGGATCGATTGCGCGCGGGACTGGCTGAGCTGTTGGTTCATCTCCTCGCGGCCCTGACTATCGGTGTGCCCTTGGATCTCCATGCGGATCGGGCCGCATTCGCGCAGGATATCTGCGATCTGGTTAACGGTATTGCGCGAATCCGCAGCAATGGTTGCTGATCCGGGCTCAAACGCGATCTTGCTGACGGCTTGAATGTCGGCAATCTGCGTCTCGCAAAGCTCAGGATCGGGCAGGGCGTCTGCCGGAGCGGGCGGTGGTTGATAGGTGATCGACAGGGTGAAATCCTGCGCCTCTCCTAACTTATCCGAAAGCTGCCCGGCTATGCGGGCTTTAGCCCCTTCGTCATGGCTGAGGCCGATCAGTTCGACCGAGTCCGGGGTGACGGTCAGCGCCCCGTTGTTGAGCTGGTTCAATGCCTCAAGCCCCGCCAGAACACGTACGGCCCAGTCCGCAGGCAAATCCGGTACGATGCGCGTTGCCGTATAAACCTGTTCTGACCCAAAGGCCGCGCGGGCATAGCTGTCGACCATATCCCGCAGAGTTTCGTCACCCAGGCGTCCACGCAGTTGCACCAGCCCTTCCGGGCTGCGGGTCGCCGAGAACTCGATGGGGCCGGTCTGTTCTTCTGTTTCCGGCTCGGGCAAGACCGCGTGCAGGGCAAAAACCTCGGGCAGGGCTGTTTCCAGCTCACCGACAACCCGGTCAAACAGCGCTGAAGGAGTACCCTGCGCGGCAATCAGAGAAATGTCCGCATCCGAGATGGTTATCGATCCTTGTCCGATCTCTGCCAATGCGCGTATGCCCAACTCGGCAGCCTCAGACCAACGCGGCGACGGGACTCCCAGGCCAATGGTGCAGGAATAGGGGCCCGATAGACCCGAGTCCTGAGCTGCGGCAACAATTCGGTCGCGTGCTTTTTCGTCTTGGGCCGAGCAGGCATCAAACTGCCCGCCTGCCTCACCGATCAGATACCGCAATGTGAATGGCGTGATCACTGGCCGCGGTGCCGAGATTGACAGGCCAATCCGCAAACTGGGCGGCGCGGCGCGGGTCAGATCTTGTTCGAGTTGTTCCTTTTCCTGCTGGCTGTCGGAAATGGCGGTGATCTTGACCAGCCCAGAGCTGGCAGAGATTTTTGCGCGCGGCAGGCGGGACAAGGCGTCAATTGCATAGGAAACCGCGTCGTCCCAGCCTTCGGGTTTGGGGTAGTCGGCGGTTTCCATCAGATCCGACACCGGAACCGAGCGGTCCAGATTGCGCAACCTGTCGATCAGGGCTTCGCGATCTTCGCTGGCCGGAATCAGGCCAATGATCGAGATACCACTGTCATTCCGCAGGATTTCCGCGGAAAATCGCGGCGGGGCCAGTGCAGACGTGGCTGTCACCTCCATCTCGTCGATGACCCGCGAGGTGTCGACTTCGGTGCCTGCAGATGTCAGCGCGTTAAAGCGCGTTGCTTCGTCCGGTGCGAGTCCTGTTAGAACAACGCGCAACCCATCGGATTCAACTTCGGCCCAGTCATGGCCTTTAAGGTCCAGCGCACGCCGTACGGCAAACTCCGATGTCTCCTCGATCTTGGTCACGGCGTAGCTGGCCGCCAGCAGCGACACCATGGCTGACACCAGGAAGATCAGGGAAACGACTAATATATACGGCAGACGCATATGCAGGTTTTAGACTCCTCAGGCGATTGGCAGAACTCTTAACAGACCCCGAAGCAGAGGTGCAATCAGAGCAACAGGGCGACGCACAGGAAGATCAGCGGAATCAGGCCGGTGTCTCTGTTAGAATGAAACAGCTTCAGCAGTTTGGAATTGTCCTCGATATCCAGACCACGCAGTTGCCACATCATGTGCCACCCCATGGCCCAAGGCCCGCCAAGGGCGACGGCAAGGGCACCAATCGACGCGTTTGGTACGCCCGCGTCAATGATGGCCAGCCCCATCAACCCGACAGTAATCGCCAGAAAATACTTGAGCCATTTCGCTGTATCAGTTCCAAACAGGCGGGCTGTGGATTTGATTCCCACAAGCTCATCATCTTCGGCGTCCTGATGGGCGTAAATCGTATCATAGAACAGCGTCCAAGCGATGCCGGACAGATAGAGGATGACAGCAGGCCAGCCGAGCGTGCCACTATGAGCAGTCCAAGCCAACAATGCACCCCAGTTGAACGCCAACCCCAGAAACACTTGCGGCCACCAGGTGAAGCGCTTGGCAAACGGGTAGACGGCCACCGGAAGCAACGACAGAACCCCCATGGCGATGGCTGCCTGATTGAAGCTGAGCAGGATTGCCAGTGCTAGCAGACATTGCAGAATCATCCAGCCAGCAGCTTGTCGAACCGAGACGTGTCCAGATGGAATCGGGCGTGACCGCGTGCGTTCAACCTGTGCGTCATATTCGCGGTCGGTGATGTCGTTCCATGTGCATCCCGCGCCACGCATCAGAAATGCACCCAATGCGCAACCTATTGCGATCCACAAATCCCCCAGGCGCGGTTGGCCATCGCTGAGGATTGCCAGGGCCAGACCCCACCAGCACGGAATCAGCAAAAGCCAGGTTCCGATCGGCCGGTCGGCACGGCTCAGCCGCAGATAGGGGCGGGTGAAGGCGGGCGCGTGGGTGTCCACCCAATTGCCGGTTACGGCATCAGCGACCTGACCGTCTGGTGTTGGGGCATTGCCTTGCATATGTAGGTCTCATGAGTGCGAAGATCAGACTGTATGTAGAGCAGCCCTTGGGTCAGGGGCAATCGGTAGAATTGACGCGCGAGCAGGCGCATTACCTTTTCGGCGTTATGCGATTGGCCGTCGGTGGCCATGTCGCCCTTTTCAACGGACAGGATGGCGAATGGCTGGCCGAGGTGTCCGAGGCCGGCAAACGCGGCGGTGTCCTGACATGTGCCCAGCAAACGAAGCCGTTGCAGTTGCCGCCTGATCTGTGGTTCCTGTTCGCGCCGATCAAAAAGGCGCGTACCGATTTCATCGTCGAAAAAGCGGCCGAAATGGGCGCGGCGCGGATCATGCCCGTGCAAACCCAGTTCACCAACTCCGAGCGCATCCGTCAGGATCGCCTGCAGGCGCATGCAGTCGAGGCGGCCGAGCAATGCGGCGGAACATTTGTGCCTGAGGTGGCCGATCTGCAGCGTTTGGACAAAGTTCTTGATAACTGGCCGGACGGGCGCCAACTGATGTTCTGCAACGAAGCCGAAGTAGGTTCGGCCCTGCGTCTGGCGGCCAGCGAAAAGGGGTGCCCGTGGGCGATCCTCATCGGGCCAGAAGGTGGATTTTCGGATCAGGAACGCGCACGGCTGAGCGCATTGCCATATGCGCATGTCGTCAGCCTTGGCCCGCGTATCCTGCGGGCAGACACAGCGGCCGTTGCGGCGTTGACCATGTGGCAGCAGGCCTTGGGGGATTGGGTGTGACGTGGCGCGCCGCGCAACAGGAAGACCTCGGCAAAATTGAAAGCTATTTGTACCGCCATGTGCAAAGCTCGATGTTCCCACTTGCCAACCTGCGCGATTTTGGCCTGAACGGAAGCGATGCGCGCTCTGTCCGAATGTGGGTCACTGGCGATGATCCACGAGCAGTGTTTACCATCACAAACGAAGGAATGATCCTGCCGCAATGTCCCGATTGCACGGATCACGAATTGCTGTCTGCGCTGGCTTTGATTGGCGATGGTCTTATTACAGGTGTGATTGGCGAGGCCGCGCAGGCGCGTCGGATCATTCGATTGGCACGCTGGCAGGGTAAGCCAACAGTGATGGACGAAGATGAACCATCCTTTTCGCTAGATCTTGAGGCGCTGATCCTGCCAGAAGTATCAGGATCGCGGTTGGTTCCATTGGCCGATATCGACCGCGCGAAAGCCATTGCCTGGCGTCGCGCCTATCTGATTGAAACGCCCGGCTTCCTAGACAAGGTGGCAACACAGCAAGCCGAGCGTGATGTAGAGGTCTACCTGTCGCGAGAGTCGCATCGGGCGCTGTTGATAGATGGGCAACCTGTTGCGATGACCGGATTCAACGCCGCACTGCCGGATGTAGTGCAGATCGGAGGGGTCTATACTCCGCCCGGTCTACGTGGTCGTGGATACGCGCGGACGGCGGTGGCACTGCATCTTAACGAAGCCCGAGAAGCCGGTGTAACGCGCGCCGTTCTGTTCGCGGCTTCAGAATCAGCAGCGCGTGCCTATATGGCTATTGGGTTTGTCCCTGCGGGCAAGTTCGCACTTATCCTGTTTCAGACAGAAAAGGAGGTCGCTGCATGAGCTTCATTCGACCCGAAGCCAAGCTTGCCCTTTGGCGGTGGCGCGAGGTTCTGGTTGCGGTGTTCGTTCTGATTCTCGGCCTCAGCTGGATCAGTGGCCCCGGCGGGTTGCTGGGCTGGATGGGCTGGGTGTTGGTCGCCGTCTCAGTCGCGCTGGCCGTAATTGGCGTGCAGCGGGCGCGGTTCCGAACCGGTACGGGCGGGCAAGGTGTTGTGACCATTGACGAAGGTCAGATCACCTATCTGGGCCCGCTTGATGGCGGCATCGTTGCCACGCGCGAGATCGAGCGGCTGGCACTGGATCCGTCATTGCATCCGGCACATTGGGTGTTGGATCAGCCCGGTCAGCCGACGCTTCACATTCCTGTGAATGCAGAAGGTGCCGAGGCGCTGTTTGATGTGTTTTCGAATCTGCCAGGATTGAAAACGGAACAAATGCTGGCGGAACTGAACCGCGGGTCGTCGATTCCGGTCGTTATCTGGGAACGCACACCCTCGCGCCCCGCACACTTTCGGCTGCATTGACACTGGCGCAATTTGCCCTCAGGACTGGCCTTCAAGACAAGGTTCAACAGGATCGGAGCACGGTTCATGTCCATTCCCCAGTCCGGCGGCGGACCGATCGAACGCCATGAGCAATTGGCCGAATATCTTGAATCGGGCTGCAAGCCCAAACAGGATTGGCGCATCGGAACCGAACATGAAAAGTTCGGGTACTGCAAAGACACGCTGAAGCCGCTGCCGTTCGAGGGCAAACGCTCGATCGTGGCAGTACTGGAAGGCCTGCGGGATCGCCACGGTTGGGGCGAGGTGCGCGAAGCCGGGCATCTGATCGGTCTGGAAAAAGACGGCGCGAATGTCAGTCTGGAACCAGGCGGCGCATTAGAACTCTCGGGTGCACCGTTGGAAACGATCCACGAAACCTGCGACGAGGTGAATGTTCACCTGCGCGAGGTGAAGGATATCGCTGACGAGATTGGTGTGGGTTTTATTGGTCTGGGTGCTGCCCCGATCTGGACCCATGAAGAGATGCCGCTGATGCCCAAAGGGCGGTACCGGCTGATGAACGATTATATGGAAAAAGTCGGCTCCATGGGCCGTGCCATGATGCGCCGAACCTGTACGGTTCAGGTCAATATCGACTTTGGCTCCGAGGCTGACATGGTGCAAAAGCTGCGCGTCGCACTGGCGCTTCAGCCTGTCGCCACTGCGCTTTTTGCCAATTCGCCTTTCTTTGAGGGCAAGCCCAACGGTCAGAAAAGCTGGCGCAGCTATATCTGGCGGCACCTTGACGATGCTCGCACTGGCATGCTGCCCTTTGTGTTCGAGGAAGGCTTTGGGTTTGAACGCTATGTGGAATATGCGCTCGATGTGCCGATGTATTTTGTCTATCGCGACGGCGAATATATCAATGCGCTGGGCATGTCGTTCCGTGACTTCCTGCAAGGAAAACTTCCCGCCTTGCCGGGTGAAACCCCAACGCTGAGCGATTGGGCAGATCACCTGACCACCGCGTTCCCCGAGGCACGGATCAAGAAGTTCATGGAAATGCGCGGCGCTGATGGCGGTCCGTGGCGGCGTCTATGTGCTCTGCCCGCCTTCTGGGTGGGCCTGACTTATGATCAGGGCGCGCTGGATGCGGCCTGGGATCTGGTCAAAGGCTGGGATGCCGAAACGCGCGAGGCGCTGCGGGTTGAGGCTGCAAAGGACGGTTTGCAGGCACGGGTCGGCAACATCAGCATGCACGATCTGGCGCGCGAGGTGGTCGCGATATCCGAGGCCGGTCTGAAGGCCCGCGCCTATCCCGGTGCGGGTGGTATGGTTCCGGACGAGGCGCATTTCCTGAACGCCCTTAAGGACAGTATCGAAACGGGGAAAGTTCCTGCCGATGAGTTGCTGGATCACTACAACGGCGATTGGCAGGGCGACCTGACCCGGGTTTTCCCTGACTACAGTTATTGACCCCGCCCCTTCGGCTTGCATTTGCGTGGCCGGACCGATAGCAGGTTCTCGACCAATTTCAGGGGACCGTCATGGACGATCTTAAGGCAAAATATCTGGGCCAAATCGCCGAAGCTGGCGACGAAAACGCGCTTGAGGCGATCCGTGTCGCGGCTGTCGGCAAAAAGGGCGAGGTCGCGCTGAAGATGCGCGAACTGGGCAAGATGACGCCCGAAGAACGCCAGATTGCGGGCCCCGCGCTGAATGCGTTGAAGGATGAGATCAATTCAGCGTTGTCCGCCAAGAAAGCGGGTCTTGCCGATGCTGCGCTGGATGAACGTCTGCGCACCGAATGGCTGGATGTCACGCTGCCGACCCGTTCGCGTCGTCAGGGCTCGGTTCATCCGGTCAGCCAGGCCACCGAAGAGTTGACGGCGATCTTTGCCGAGCTGGGTTTTTCGGTCGCCGAAGGGCCACGGATCGAGACGGATTGGCATAATTTCGACGCGCTGAACATCCCCGGCCACCACCCTGCGCGGGCCGAGATGGACACCTTCTATATGCACCGTGCCGAGGGCGACAATCGCCCGCCGCATGTGCTGCGCACCCATACCTCGCCTGTCCAGATCCGCTCGATGGAGCAACAGGGCGCACCAATCCGGGTGATTTGTCCGGGCGGTGTCTACCGTGCCGATTATGACCAGACCCACACGCCGATGTTCCATCAGGTCGAAGGGCTGGCCATCGACACCGATATTTCGATGGCGAACCTGAAATGGGTTCTGGAAGAATTCGTCAAAGCGTTCTTCGAGGTGGATGGCGTCGATCTGCGTTTCCGCGCCTCGCACTTCCCCTTCACCGAGCCGTCGGCCGAGGTCGATATCCGCTGTTCCTGGGATAACGGTCAGCTAAAAGTTGGTGAGGGCGATGACTGGCTTGAGATTTTGGGCTCGGGCATGGTTCACCCCAAGGTGATCGCCGCCGGTGGTATCGACGCCGAGGTCTATCAGGGGTTTGCCTTTGGTGTGGGAATCGACCGGATCGCGATGCTGAAATACGGCATCCCGGATTTGCGGGCGTTCTTTGATTCCGATCTGCGCTGGTTGAGGCACTATGGTTTTGCGGCGCTGGACATGCCGAATCTGCATGGTGGTTTGTCGCGGTGAAGCGCGATGCTGACGTCATTCGCAAGCTTCTTTTCGAGATGGAAGAGTCAAGCGAATGGCAGTTTACTCATGACTATGACGAAGATGAAAAAAACGAATACTACCACCTAGAATTGATGAAGGACGTTGGTCTTATTACCAACGTTGGTAAGTATGGATTTCGTTTAACTTCGATGGGTCATGACTATATAGATGCTATTAGAAACGACACGATTTGGGACAAAACTAAGTCTGGTGCTTCCAAAGTTGGAGGTATGACGCTTGGAATGATGAAGGACTTGGCTCTCGCGTACGTCAAGCAGGAAGCGGCAGACAAACTGGGGATCGAGCTTTAGTTTTGCATAACTGAATGCTGTTTAGGCGCGGCTTGTTACAAACTCCCACGGGGTTGTGACGTGACATGGCGCGCTGGCTGGCTAGGCTCAGCCCTATGATTTATCGACTGATTTCCCTTTTGATGCTCGCAGCGTCTCCGGCCTTTTCCATGGGACCTTGGAACACTGACTGCCACGGCGAGACCGCCTGCGACCTCGGCGACCGCTCGTACCATGTGCTGGAACCCGACGGCTGGGACGGTGAAACGCCCCTGCCGGTGCTTTTGCATTTTCACGGCTGGGCGCGGCAGGGCACCGTTGTGGTGAAACACGAACGGATCGCAGGGGCGACGAAACGGCGCGGTGTTCTGCTTGTTGCACCTAACGGGTTGGGGAAAAGCTGGAACTTCTGGGCGTCTGATACGGGTGACGTTGGTTTTGCCGACAGGGTGCTGGATGATGTCGCCAAGCGATATCCGATCGATCCTGAACGCATCTACGTCTCGGGCTACTCCTTCGGCAGCGCGATGGCATGGCGCTATGTCTGCCAATCCGGCAATGACACCGCCGCGCTGCTGGCGGTCGCAGGCTCGATCCGCCAGACCGAAACCTGCCCGCAAGCCCCGCGCCAGGTGCGCCATGTCCATGGGCTGGACGATACGGTCATGGATTTCCCCTTTGGCCCCGGCGGCGATGCGACCTATCCGGTGGCGTTGTGGCGCGAGATGTATGGTTGCAGGTCCGCCACCCCGCAAGGCGATTAGAGCGTGGTGCCGTTTCTGACGCTCAGCCGTGTGGAGTGGACCGATTGTGCCAAAGGGCAAGTCACGTTGGACACGCATCCGGGTGGACATTTCATCCCGCATGGCTGGATCGGTTGGCAACTGGATGAGCTGTTGGGCCAGACGCCGGCTTACCCCTAAGTTGCGGTTTGACAAGCCCGAAGCATCGCGTTCAGCTACGCGTACGGACACCAATCGAGAGGTCTACCGGTGAAAACGCTGATTTTTATTGCGCTGATCTTTGGGGCTGTTCCGGCCCTTGCGCGCGACACTTACCCGCCAGTAGAGGTGCTGCTGCAGACCGATAGCTCGGTCATTGGCGAGCCTTTGGAGTATCCCGGTGGAACGCCGCAAATCACGATGGCTATTGTGACAATGCAACCCGGTCAGCAAACCGGTGTGCATCGCCACGATGCGCCCTTGGCTGCTTATATTCTTGAAGGTGAAATCACCGTTGATTACGGCGACAAGGGGACGAGAACCTACACCAAAGATGATGCTTTTGTTGAGGCGTTTCGGTCGCCCCATACTGGCGTGAACACCGGCGACGGCATTGCCCGTATTCTGGCGGTGTTTGCGGGGTCGGACAGTGTCTCTAACAAAGTGACCGACGACTAGCGCCCGCAGGGCATACGGCCTCTTTCACCTTGGATGAATATCCGCTACACGCGGTTTGACCCAAGATTACTGGCGGAATACGACCGATGAAATTCACTCTTTCCTGGCTCAAAGACCACCTGGACACGGATGCGTCGGTTGACGAAATCGCCGAAACGCTGACCGATCTCGGCCTCGAAGTTGAAGAGATTGTAAATCCGGCGGACCGGCTGGCGGGCTTTATGCTGGGCTATGTGAAGCACGCCGAGAAACACCCCGACGCTGACAAACTGCGGGTGTGCACGGTCGAGACGGATGAGGGCGATCTGCAGATCATCTGTGGCGCGCCCAACGCGCGCGAAGGCATTACGGTCGTGGTCTGCAAGCCGGGCATGTATATCCCCGGTCTGGATCTGACCATCAGCGTCGGCAAGATCCGCGGTGTTGAAAGCTTTGGCATGATGGCGTCCGAGCGTGAGCTGGAACTGTCTGAAGAACATGACGGTATTATCGAACTGCCTTCGGGAGACGTGGGTGACAAGTTCGTCGACTGGCTGTCCGAGAATGATCCGTCCAAGGTTGATCCGATGATTGAGATTGCGATCACTCCGAACCGCCCGGACGCGCTGGGCGTGGCCGGGATTGCCCGCGATCTGGCAGCGCGTGGTCTGGGGACGCTGAAACAGCGGGACTATATTCCGGTGCCGGGTGATTTCGAAAGCCCGATCAAGGTTGCGATTGATGATGACACACTGGATGGGGCCCCGCATTTCACCGGACGTCTGATCAGGGGCGTGAAGAACGGCCCCAGCCCTCAATGGCTGCAGGATCAGCTGACGTCTATTGGTTTGCGCCCAATCTCGGCTTTGGTGGACATCACCAACTATATGACTTTCGACTATAACCGCCCTTTGCACGTCTTTGATGCCGATAAGGTGCAGGGGAATCTACGCGTGCACCGCGCCGAAGGGGGCGAGCAGCTGGTTGCGCTGGATGAGAAAGAGTACACGCTGCAGCCCGGCATGATGGTGATTTCCGATGACAAAGGTCCGGAATCGATTGCCGGGATCATGGGCGGCGCGGAAACCGGATGTACCGAGGAAACGGTCAACGTCTTCCTTGAAAGCGCGTTCTGGGATCACGTGCAGATCGCCCTGACCGGGCGTGCCTTGAAGATCAACTCGGACGCGCGGTATCGGTTCGAACGCGGCGTAGACCCCGAATACACGCTTGAAGGGCTGGAGCACGCGACCCAGATGATTCTGGACATCTGCGGCGGTGAGGCCTCGAAAGTTGTTGTTGCGGGCAAAGCACCGAAGCATTCACGGGCCTACAAGCTGGACGCGGAACGCGTGCAGTCACTGGTCGGCATGGAGATTCCGGAAAGCGATCAACGCCAGACCCTGACCCGTCTGGGTTTCCGCCTTGAAGGTGAGATGGCGCATGTGCCCAGTTGGCGCCCGGATATCATGGGCGAGGCCGATCTGGTGGAAGAGGTCGCGCGGATTGCATCCCTGACCAAGTTGCAGGGCAAGCCACTGCCGCGCGTGACCGATGGTATCCCCAAGCCGGTGATGACGCCAGCACAGCGGCGCCAGTCGATGGCGCGACGCACCTGCGCGGCGCTGGGCTACAACGAATGCGTTTCGTACACATTTATCGATCAGGCCTCGGCCGCGTTGTTTGGCGGCGGGGATGAGGCGACACAGCTGGAAAACCCGATCTCCTCCGAGATGAGCCATATGCGCCCGGACCTGCTGCCGGGGCTATTGCAGGCTGCCGCACGCAATCAGGCGCGCGGGTTTGCCGATCTGGCGCTGTTCGAGGTTGGACCGGTTTTCCATGACGGTGAGCCCGGCGAACAGAATACACAGATCACCGGTTTGCTTGTTGGTCGCGACGGGCCCAAAGATGTGCACGGCACGTCCCGCCCGGTAGACCTGTTCGATGCCAAGGCAGATGCCGAGGCGGTGCTGGCCGCCATAGGTGCGCCCGCCAAGGTTCAAATTTTGCGTGATGGCGATGTCTGGTGGCATCCGGGGCGTCACGGCAAGATTTGTCTGGGGCCAAAAAAGGTGCTGGGCGTGTTTGGCGAATTGCATCCGCGCGTGCTGCAGGCGATGGACATCAAAGGCCCGGCAATGGCATTTACCATCTGGCCGGACCAGGTGCCAATGCCACGCAAATCGGGTGCGACACGGTCGGCGCTGGAACTGCGCGATCTGCAAGCGGTCGAGCGTGACTTTGCCTTTGTTGTCGACGCGGATGTTGAGGCGCTGACACTGGTCAATGCTGCCTCAGGAGCGGACAAGGCGCTGATCGAGGATGTGCGCGTCTTTGACGAGTTTATCGGCGGCAGTGTTGGTGAGGGCAAGAAGTCTCTGGCCATCACAGTGCGATTGCAGCCTTCGGATGTGACGTTGAAGGAAAAGGATATTGAGGCGGTGGCCGAAAAGATCATTGCCAAGGTCACCAAGGCCACAGGCGGTGTTCTGCGGGCCTGACCCGTATGACCTACGGCTGGAAGACGCGCCTTCGGGAGCGTTTTCTATTTGGCCAGATAATCAGCCAGTAAATCGAAAACCAACCGGATGCGGCGGCTGGTGTGCAACTCGCGATGGGTGGTCAGCCAGATCGGGAAACTGATGGCTTCCATGTTGGGCATCACACGCTCAACACCCGGCGTTGTGTCGCCAACCGCCTCAGACATTGGCGCGATTCCAAAGCCTTGCTTGGCATATTCCCAAGACACGATGCCATTCTGCGACCCAAGCCGAAAGTTGTCCTCGGTCAGGTGAATGCCAAGCGGGTCCAAATAGGCAATCATCTGGGCTGTATCGCCGAAGCTGATAAACTCATGTTTCGATAACTCGGCGAGGGTCTTGGGGCGCCCAGCGCGGTTCAGATATTCGGTCGTGGCGTAAAAGTGCCCCGATGCCTCATGAACCAGTTTGGCGATCAGGTCGGGTTGGTCTGGGCGTATATGCCGGATGGCAATATCCGCCTCGCGTCGCATCAGATCACGGATGTCGTTAGAGGCGATGACGTCGATCCGCAGCCGCGGCGCCTGAGCGCGAAGTTCACGCAGAAGGTCAGGCAGGATGTATGCCGACATCACGTCGCTGGCGGTGATGCGCACCAGCCCTTCGATAGATTGTGCCTGACCCGACGCCGTCAGCGCAATGTGGTTTGCTGCCTGACCCATTGCGCGGGTATGGTCCAGCAACTCGACCCCAGCCTGCGTGATTTGTAAGGTTCGTCCAATACGTTCGAACAGCATCACACCCAGATCCGCCTCTAGCGCTGCGATCTGCCGGCTGAGTGTCGGTTGTGTCTGCCCCAGCTGTCGGGCCGCGGCAGACAGCGATCCGGTCTCAGCCGTCGCAAGAAACGCGCGAATGTGGTTCCAATCAAAATCGCCTAGGTTTGCCATGCAAATATGTATAAGGACTCTGCGGTTTTCGACAATTCATATTCGATTGGTGCATGACTACCTTGCGCGCGAAGGAGATCGACGATGACAACGACAACTGCAAAGTTCTGGGACGGTATTGCCGGTAAATACGCGCGCGCACCAATCCGCGACATGGAATCCTATGAGTACACTCTGGCGAGGACCCAGTCCTATTTGTCCAAGGAGCATAAGGTTTTGGAGCTTGGCTGCGGAACGGGGTCAACAGCGCTGCTGCTTGCACCTTCCGTTTCACATATAACGGCGAGCGATTTTTCCGAAGGCATGCTCGAAGTTGGCCGGGCAAAGGCGAAAGCCGAAGGTGTCGATAATATCTCGTTCAGAAACGTGGATATTACCATGCCGAATGAGCGGCAGACCTATGATGCCATCCTGGGCTTCAACCTGTTTCACCTTGTACCGGATTTCGACAGGGTTTTTGCAGGCATTCATGCGCAACTGACGCCCGGCGGTGTGTTTATCTCGAAAACACCATGCCTTGCTCAGGGCGGTCTGGGGTTCAAGTTTGGTTTGCTGAAGCTTCTGTTGCCTGTGATGCAGCTGTTCGGCAAAGCGCCATTTGTCAATCAGTTTGATATCGATACTCTTGAAGCTGCTATCACCAAATCCGGGTTCACGATTGTCGAAAGTGGGAATTTTCCCGCGACTCCTCCGGCTCGGTATCTGGTGGCTCGCAAGGAATAGCGAAAGTTTTAGCGGTTTCTTCACATTCCGCATTGGGCTTTGCCCGATTGCGACTTAAGTACATCTGAACGGAAAGCGGAGGGCGAGATGGGCTTGAATGTGTATTTGTCGGGAGAGATTCACACCGACTGGCGCGAACAGATCATTGATGGGGCGCAAGGTCTGGATGTGACGTTCAACAGCCCGGTCACGGATCACGCAGCAAGCGATGACTGCGGAGTCGCCGTTCTGGGCGCAGAGCCAAACAAGTATTGGCACGACCACAAGGGTGCGATGGTCAATGCAATCCGAACGCGCAAGGGAATTGCGGATGCGGATGTTGTGGTTGTGCGCTTTGGCGACAAATACAAACAATGGAACGCCGCCTTTGACGCGGGCTACGCCGCTGCGTCAGGCAAATCACTGATCGTCTTGCATGGACCGGACCATCAGCACGCGCTGAAAGAGGTCGACGCGGCGGCGTTAGCTGTTGCTGAAGAGCCTGGCCAAGTGGTTGAGCTTCTGCGTTATGTACTGACCGGAAAACTTCCGGAGTAGGCGGCTGATTCCGGGGCGGATGACGCCGCCCCGGACCATGTTGTGGAGTCGGTCTTATTGATCCCGAGCTGGGATGTTTTTGCCCCGTTGCACGGCGGGGCGCGCAAAGAAGCGCTCGACATAGGCCACTGCGTTGGCGTGATCGTCCCAGCCGACGACATCTTTTGCGCCATAGAAGTCCAGCGCATTCAGCCAGGGCGCAATTGCGATGTCGGCGATTGAAAACTCGCCAGCAATCCAATCCTGTCCCTCCAACTGCTGGTC
The DNA here is from genome assembly GCF_900313035.1 of Ruegeria sp. EL01. GTDB lineage: Bacteria > Pseudomonadota > Alphaproteobacteria > Rhodobacterales > Rhodobacteraceae > Ruegeria. The sequence goes on from NZ_OMPS01000009.1 coordinate 48,392, forward strand.
TACGACATTCAACAAGCGTTTGGCTTCGTTGATGTACCGTTCGCGCGGGCGGGGATCTTCGATTTCGCTTCCTACGAATTTATAGAAAAAGCCCAGCTGCCCGAACATTGGACCCAGTCCTCCCATCTGAAACATCAGCCACTGGGTGATACGGTGTTTGTCAGATTGGGTTTGCCCCAGAAACTTGCCGCTTTTCTCGGCCAGGTACAGCAGGATTGCGCCGCTTTCGAACAAACCAATCGGATGCCCGTCAGGCCCGTTGGGATCAATGATCGCCGGTATTTTGTTGTTGGGGTTGAGGGACAGGAACTGAGGGCTTTTTACATCGGCATCGGCCAGCGTGACCAGATGTGCCTCGTAAGGCAGGCCGGTTTCCTCAAGCATGATCGAGGCTTTGACACCATTCGGTGTTGGGTAAGAGTACAGCTGAATGACCGACGGATCCTTGGCTGGCCATCTTTCACCTACGGAAAATTGCGCATTCTGAGTCATGGTGTCTCCTGAAATCGACATACTGGGGAAATTTAAGTAAGGTTTCCCATAAAAACACGCGTGTTAGCATGCTGTTTGCGCACAATTGACCTGCGCTAACGCGCCAAAAAGACAAAAGAAACGATAATTCAACAGCGAGGGACGCAATGCTCGAAGAATTCAAGACCTTTATCGCCAAAGGCAATGTCATGGACATGGCTGTTGGTATCATCATCGGAGCGGCTTTCACCGCTATCGTAACCTCACTTGTGGGCGATCTGATCAATCCGCTGATTGGTTTGGTCACCGGCGGGGTAGATTTCACCAACAACTATGCTGTTCTGGCCGGTGACGTGGCCGAAGGTGCAAGCCTGGAAGCCGCTCGGGAAACCGGAGCGTCGGTGTTTGCATATGGTGCCTTCATCATGGCGATCGTCAACTTTCTTATCATCGCTTGGGTGGTTTTCATGCTGGTGAAAATGGTCAACCGTGTCAAAGACGCGGCTGCCGAGGAAGAAGAAGCCGCAGAAGAAGCACCTGCTGGCCCCAGCGAGCTGGACATTCTCATGGAAATCCGCGACGCGTTGAAGAAGTAAGAAATACCGTGTGTTACATGGTTTGGCCCTGCCGAGTTGGTGGGGCCGTTTAGTGATTTTCTGCAACAACCTTTAGAAAACAAGGACAACACAGATGGATCAGGCTGTGGATATGGCGGGTCAGGCATGGCCCATTATGATGAGCGCTGGCAAGGCTTTGATTGTTCTGGTGCTGGGGTGGATCCTGGCAGGTGCGATCGCGGGTATGGTCCGACGCCGTATCAACAAGACACCTCAGATTGACCCGACACTTGGGAATTTCGCGGCGAGCGTTGTGAAATGGGTGATCCTTGCCATGGTGCTGGTCGCCGTTTTGGGGATATTTGGGATCGAGGCCACAAGTATCGTCGCCATCCTGGGCGCGGCTTCGTTGGCCATTGGTCTGGCGCTGCAAGGCACTCTCAGCGATTTGGCGGCTGGGGTCATGTTGGTTGTCTTCCGCCCCTACAGGTTGGGTCAGTATGTGGACATTGGTGGAACCGCAGGAACGGTGCGGGATCTGAACCTGTTTACCACCGAGCTGGTGACGCCGGATAATGTGCAGATCATCGTGCCGAATGGGCAAGCGTGGGGATCGGTCATCACTAATTTCTCGGCCCATGACACACGCAGGGTCGATCTGGTGTTTGGCATTGACTATGGCGACAATGCTGACGAGGCGATGAAGATCATTCTGGACATCGCCAAGGCGGATGGTCGCGTTCACGCCGATCCCGAGCCTTGGGTACGGGTCACAAATCTGGGCGACAGTTCGGTCGATCTGACGGCGCGTCTGTGGTGCAACGCAGCGGATTACTGGGACGTTAAGTTTGAGACGACCAAGACCGTGAAAGAGGCCTTTGACAGTAAAGGGGTTTCAATTCCCTATCCGCATTCTGTGGAAATTCAAAAACAGGCCTAAGGGCTTCCGCCCGTCAATTGGGCTTACATATTGACCTCTTCCCATTGGGGGGCCACTTCGGCACCCCCAACGCTGTTATAGCCCGTGTCAAAGGCGTTTATTAGGCTTTGATGACGACGTTTGGTGAAACGACATCGATACCCAATGCCTTGCCAACGGCGTAGTAGGTCAACTGACCGGCGTGAACATTCAGACCTGCCAGCAAATGTGGGTCGTCCTGACACGCTTGTTTCCAGCCTTTGTCCGCAAGTGACAGCATGAAGGGCATTGTCGCGTTACCCAATGCAATGGTCGACGTGCGTGCAACCGCCCCCGGCATGTTGGCAACGCAATAGTGCATCACACCATCCACGTCGTAGATCGGATCGGCATGGGTCGTCGCCCGCGATGTTTCAAAACAACCGCCCTGATCGATGGCAACATCCACCAGAACCGCACCGGGCTTCATGGTTGAAAGCTGCTGACGCGTGACCAGTTTAGGGGCTGCGGCACCGGGGATTAACACCGCACCGATAACCATGTCGGCGGTCTGGATCAGTTCAGCAGTTGCACCGGCGGTCGAGTACTGGTTCTTGAACACGCCGCCAAATACATCGTCCAGATATCGCAGCCGTGGCAGCGAACGATCCAGTACAGTGACGTCCGCCCCCATACCGGCGGCGATCTTGGCTGCATGGGTGCCAACGACGCCGCCACCGATGACCACGACATTGGCGGGGCCCACACCTGGAACGCCGCCCATAAGGACGCCGCGACCGCCATTGGCTTTTTGCAGGGTCCATGAACCGACCTGAGGCGCAAGCCGACCTGCAACTTCGGACATCGGAGCCAGCAGCGGCAGACCGCCACTGGCATCTGTGACGGTCTCATAGGCGATCGCCGTGCACCCAGATTCGATCAGGTCATGTGTCTGGTCCGGGTCGGGGGCCAGATGCAGATAGGTGAACAGCAATTGCCCTTCCCGCAGCATCTTGCGCTCAACCGCTTGTGGTTCCTTGACCTTCACGATCATGTCGGCCGTTGCAAAAACCTCTTCCGCGGTGTCCACAATGCGGGCTCCGGCCGCGACATAGGCCTCGTTTTCAAAGCCTGCGCCGATCCCGGCTCCGGTTTCGATCAGCACTTCATGACCGCGCGCAGCCGCTTCCTGAGCAGCGTTAGGGGTCATGCCGACGCGGAATTCCTGAGGTTTGATTTCCTTGGGGCAACCGATTTTCATTTGTGGTCTCCGTTTATAAACTGCCTAAATTATGTGCATTTCTCGGCGCAATTTTTGTGAAACAAAACGTGCCTTTGGGCTTACTTTTGGAAGAAACTCCCGTAAAATCTAAACTTGTTGCAATGGATGTGCGTCAATGAGCTTAGACACGACAGATCGTAAGATTCTGACTGCCCTTCAGAGAAATGGCCGCATGTCGAATGCGGAACTGTCCGAGCAAGTGAATCTATCGCCATCGGCATGTCATCGCCGTGTGCAGCGGTTGGAGTTTGATGGGTATATCCGCAACTACGTGGCCCTGCTGGATGCCCGAAAAATGAATGTTCCCACGACCGTGTTTGTCGAGATCACGTTGCAGGGACAGGCCGAGGAAGTTCTGGAAGCGTTCGAAAAGGCCGTCGCGCGTATTCCGGATGTGCTCGAATGCCATCTGATGGCGGGTACGGCGGATTACATCCTGAAAGTGGTTGCTGAAAACACCGAAGACTTTGCCCGCATTCACCGCCAGTATCTGTCGCGGTTGCCAGGGGTTGCCCAGATGCAGAGTTCTTTTGCCCTGCGTACAGTTTTCAAAACCACGGCTTTGCCTGTCTGATATCTTAGATGGGACCGGGATACGTGAAAAGGGCGAGATGGAGGAAATTGAACCCGAAATGCATTGCCACTGGCACCCATAGACGACCGGTTGCAAAGTAAGCCAGCCCAAGCCCCATCCCCAGAAGCGCCGCAAACGCCACCAGCTCAGGCCCGCCGCCGATATGAGCAAGGCCAAACAACAAGCTGGCGACGGCGATCCCCCAGGCGGCCCCTATCTTGGACGCTAGTAGTGCCTGAAGATAGCCACGAAAGAACGCCTCTTCCGCCAAGCAGGTCAGAAACAGGTTCGAGAAGGCAAAGATCAACCACCAGGACGGCAGGCCAAGCTCAAGTCGAACGGCTCCGAAATAAAAGCCCAAAGCAGATAGGAGAGGGAGAAATCCGATCCCAAGAATAAGGGACGCGATGCGGGTTCTTTGGTGGCTGTTCAACATTCCAGGGCAGACCAACAGGACCGCAAAAAGCACCGTTGGCTTGTCGACGTTCAGGAACATCGTGAAAGCCGAGCTGTCGACACCTGACGTCACCTGATCCAGAATACGCAAGTTGTTGAACCCGGGCAAAAGATGCGCACCCAGGGCCAAACACCAAAGTATCAGTGCAATATGCCCGATGGCGGCGCTCCAGCCCGATTGGCGCCGTAGGTGGAACGCGCCCAGCAAACCAATGCCCACGAGTGCAGTGGCCAGCAGCGACATCAGCCCGATGATCAAAGAGATCATCCCGAACAAAGCCAGCAAAGACAGGCTAAGGGCGGATCGCCCGGCGAAAGCCGCCACTTGCGCGGTTGCCAGGATCAGCCAAGGCCAGATCTCAGGCAGGAGAGAGAGAAATTGCGTCACGCCTATCTCATTGGTTTGAGTCTGTTTGTGATGTCGCGCAAGTGCACCTCTGTACAAGACACGAATTTGATCTACAGCGGCAATGCCCCCGCAATGCGTCAATTCTAACGCTTGTATCCCCGGGGCGAGACGTTCACATTCATTCGGATACGGCACGGCTACCCCAGTGCCGAAAGTGCTTTGCAGGTTCGATCCGGGCAAGCCAGGGCATTGCGGTGACATCATTTTATCAGATGACATCAGGCAGTTACACACACCCGGTACGGTGCGAACCCGATGACTGAGAAGGAGCAGACCTTGGTATATGAAAACAATGGCGCCCCCAAAGATTGGCTCGAAGCTGAGCTTGAAGACACGTTGGACGAAGATTTCGAGATTGAATTCAGCGAACCCATGCTCTCGATGGAGGTTCGCAAGATCTATCGCGAACAACACCCCGACATGTTGGATCGCAAGGTCTATTTCCGCAACCTATTGCGGTTGCAGGCAGAGCTGATCAGGGTTCAGGACTGGGTTCAACACACAGGCGCAAAGGTTTGCATTCTGTTCGAAGGGCGCGACAGCGCTGGCAAAGGGGGCGTGATCAAACGCATCACACAGCGGCTGAATCCACGGGTTGCACGCGTTGTGGCCCTGCCAGCGCCCAGTCGTCGGGAACAAAGCCAATGGTACTTTCAGCGCTATGTGCCGCATTTGCCGGCGGCTGGCGAAATCGTGTTGTTTGATCGGTCCTGGTACAACCGTGCCGGGGTCGAACGCGTGATGGGGTTTGCAAGCGAGGATCAGGTTGAGCAGTTCTTTAAGGACGTTCCCGAGTTTGAACGGATGCTGGTCCGCTCAGGCATAATCCTGCTGAAGTATTGGTTCTCGATCACCGACGAAGAACAGCAGTTGCGATTCCTGATGCGTATTCACGATCCGATGAAACAGTGGAAGCTGTCGCCGATGGATCTGGAATCCCGCATCCGTTGGGAGTCCTATACAAAAGCCAAAGAGGACATGTTGTTTCGCACCAACATCCCCGAGGCGCCCTGGTACATTGTTGAAGGCAATGACAAAAAGCGCGAGCGGTTGAACTGCATCGAACACCTGCTGACGAGAATACCATACGAAGACGTTCCGCAGGAAAAGGTCAATCTGCCGGATCGGCGATACAATCCGGAATACGAGCGTCGCATCCTGCCCGACGAGTTGTATGTGCCGAAAGTCTATTGACCGAAAAAGCCCAAGGTGGTGCGAGGCAAAAGACCTCTGCCCCGCACCAGAACGCCTGATCAGGCGGCGTCCATCATGCAATCAAAGTTGAACGTGTTGAACATGTAGAAGTCGCAGGTTTCTCCTGCGACCATGTCCACTTCATTGGCTGTCGCTTCTTCTGTCGGAGTGTTTTCCGTTTGTGCAACCATTTCGAAGGGATCGGTGTCACCCGCATTGGTTTCTGCTGTTCGGGTGGTGTTCCAATCGAATTCATCCAACTGTGCGTGCAAGCCTTGGATGAACGATGTGAGCTCATCCAGAAAAGACTGAACGTCGAAACATGCGAGCTCTGGTTCACCAGCATCAACCACGTCAGTGTTGGGAGTTTCCTCCTCGGGCTCTTCCGTCTCGGTAACGTCAGTGCCCGGCGTTTCAGGCTCTTCGGTTTCCGGGGTTTCGGTTTCAGGCTCCTCGGTCTCCGTCACATCAGTTTCAGGCGTTTCGGGCTCTTCAACTTCCGGAGTTTCCGTTTCCGGCTCCTCTGTCTCGGTCACATCCGTTTCCGGAGTTTCCACTTCGGGTTCTTCCGTTTCCGGGGTCTCGGGTTCCGGCTCTTCTGTTTCCGTCACATCCGTTTCCGGAGTTTCGACCTCTGGCTCTTCCGGCTCTGCGACTTCCTCGGTTGGCGTTGCGGGCGCGGGTGTCGTGGGGGCATTGCCGTTGTCCAGCATCACGGGGCCGTCGGTGTTGGCGAAGTTCTGCGTGACCATGACGGCGTCATAGCCCTGCATGTCACCGGTTTCGATGCCGATGCCGATGTATTTGAAATCGGGGTTCAGGATGTTGGCCCGGTGACCCGGGCTGTCCATCAGCCCCTGATGCAGCTGAACGACGTCATCGTTGATGCCGGGCGCACCGCGTTCCGATTGCCAGGCAATGTTTTCACCGGTGCGCCAGCTTCCTGACAGGTCAAACCCGGCGTCTTGCATACGCTGAGTTGCCGAAGAACCCCCCGATCCGGTGTGGCTGAATGTGTCCGAGTTCAGCATCCATTCGCTGTGATCTTCGGATGAGTCATTCAGCCGGGTCTCAAGTTGCAGCGGATCAAGCCCGCGGGATGTGCGTTCCTGATTGATAAGCGCGAGCATTTCACGCTCGAACGTGCTTGCAGTCGACATAAGTGCCTCCGTTTTTTGTTTGTGTCCTTGTGGACGCGGCCACTTAGAAGAGAGCATGTCGAGAGAAATAGAGTGGTCCGAATATCGCGCGAATTTTGGCGACGCTGCGCTACCACTGCGGGATTCGCTGCGCTGCAAAATGCCGGGCAAAATGCTGCTGAAAGGGAAATGGCGGCTTGTCGCACACGCAAAGGCCGAGTCGGCGGATTGTATCCGGCCCTGAAAACGACAAACCCCCGGGCGATGCCTCGGGGGTCGTCAAATAGTGTCATCCAAAGCTGGAGTGCTTGGGGTCAGCTCTTAGAGCATACCTTCGCGCTGTGCTTTCTTACGTGCCAGTTTACGGGCACGGCGGATCGCTTCAGCTTTCTCGCGCGCTTTTTTCTCGGACGGTTTCTCGAAATGTTGCTTAAGCTTCATTTCACGGAACACGCCTTCGCGCTGCAGCTTTTTCTTCAGGGCACGAAGCGCCTGATCGACGTTATTGTCGCGAACACTAACCTGCATGTGGTTGTCACCACCTTTCTAGATAGAGTTGCAAGGAAATTGCAGGAGTTGGCCGTATAGCAAAGCGCCCCTATCTTGTCTAGTACTGGGTCCGAGAACCGGAGAACCGCCATGACCGTTACCTACGAAGACGCCAAGCAGCAATTGTTGAACGCCATTTTGAACCATGTTCCGTTCGACGGCTGGTCTGAAACAAGCTTGCGCGCCGCAATCACAGATTGTGACCTTGAGGACGGTTTGGCACGTGCCATCTGCCCGCGCGGGGCAGTCGATTTGGCGCTGGCCTATCACGCTCGCGGGGATGCGGTCATGCTGGAACGGATCAAGACCGAAGATATGAGCGGCCTTAAATTCCGGGAAAAAATCGCCGCTGCCGTGCGCTATAGGCTTGAGGCGGTCGAGGATAAGGAACTTGTACGTCGCGGGATGACCTTGTTTTCGCTGCCAATGCATGCGGGCGAAGGCGCCAAGGCCGTGTGGCAGACCTGCGATTTTATCTGGGACGCGCTGGGTGATACGTCGGATGATGTGAACTGGTATACCAAGCGTGCAACTTTGTCGGGTGTGTATTCCTCCACCCTGTTGTTCTGGCTGGGTGATGACAGCCCCGACCATCAGCGGGCATGGGAGTTTCTGGACCGCCGCATCGATGACGTCATGCAATTTGAGAAGTTGAAGGCGCAGGTGAAGGACAACCCGCTGTTCAAGCCGTTCCTTGCGCTGCCCAACTGGCTGGCCGGTCATGTGAAGGCCCCCATGAAGACGCGCGCTGATTTACCCGGATTGCTCAACCCACGAAAATAGCACGCCGTTCCGTCTGGGCCTCTGTCCGGATGCCTGCTAGGCATTGAGCAAAGGAGATTTGCTCATGACTCAGATGATGCGCGCCGTTGAGATTACCAAGCCGGGCGGCCCAGATGTTTTGCAGCTGACGGAAAGACCCATGCCCGAACCGGGGGCAGGGCAGGTGATTCTCAAAGTCGCATATGCCGGTGTGAACCGGCCCGATGCATTGCAGCGTGCAGGCGCGTATGATCCACCGCCCGATGCCAGCGATCTGCCGGGTCTTGAAGCGTCGGGCGAAGTTGTTGCCTTGGGCGCCGGGGTCGAAGGCCTGTCCGTCGGCGATAAGGTCTGCGCCCTTCTGCCCGGTGGCGGGTATGCGGAGTATGTGGCTACTCCGGCCGCGCATTGCCTGCCCGTTCCGCAGGGTATGGGCATGAAAGAAGCCGCCTGCCTGCCCGAGACCTTCTTTACCGTCTGGTCCAATGTCTTCACGCGCGGTGGTTTGAAAGCCGGTGAGCGGTTCTTGGTCCATGGCGGATCCAGCGGGATTGGAACCACAGCGATCCAATTGGCCAACGCATTTGGCGCAAGGGTCTTTGCCACTGCCGGGTCTGATGAAAAATGTGAGGCCTGCGTCAATCTTGGGGCCGAGAAGGCAATCAACTACCGCGATGAGGATTTTGTTGGGGTCATGCGGGCCGAGGGTGGTGCGAACCTGATTCTCGACATGGTGGGTGGCGATTACATCCCACGCAACGTCAAGGCTCTGGCCGAAGACGGGCGTTTGGTGCAGATCGCCTTCCTGCAAGGTCCGGTGGTCGAGTTGAACTTTGCGCTCATGATGGTGAAACGCCTGACGCTGACAGGAAGCACTTTGCGCCCGCAAAGTGATCTGGCGAAAGCCCAGATTGCCCAAGACCTGCGAGAGGCCGTTTGGCCGTTGCTGGAGGCAGGCAAAGTTGCGCCAGTGATGGACAGCGCGTTTGATCTGTCAGATGCGGCTGCAGCCCACGCCCGGATGGAAAGTTCCGGTCACATCGGCAAAATCGTTCTGAACGTATCGCAGTGATCTCTGATCAAACGGATGGGTTAGGCGACGGCACGTCGATACAAGTGCCAGGTCGCATGACCCAATATTGGCATTACCACGATCAACCCCAGCAACATCGGGATGGCGCCGATCACCAGCAGGGTTGCGACGATGAAACCCCAGGTCAGAATGACACCGGGATTGTGACGCAGCACCCGGACCGAGGTCACCACTGCAACCGGCAGGCCGACTTTCTGATCAAGCAGTAACGGGAAACTGACGACGCTGACCGCGAGGGCGCAGAGGGCAAACAGAAATCCAACGGCCGTGCCAAACAGGATCATGGTCCACCCCGCTCCGGTTGTGAAAACCTGCGTGGCGAACGCAACGAGGGATGTGGGTGGTTCAGGGCCCAACGTGTGAACGTAAATACTCTGCGCGACCATCAGCCAGACGAGTAACAGCATCACCAGATAAAACCCCAGCACAAGGATGGCGCCAAAGGACGGTGATCGGAAAACACCGAAGGCGTCCAGCCAATGCACTTCGTTGCCTTGTTCACGCTTGCGGCTGATTTCGTACAATCCCACCGCAGCAACCGGCCCGATCAGGGCAAAGCCTGCGACGAGTGGTGCCAGCAAAGGCACCAGATTCATGTTCAGCGCGAACCCGAACATCAACAACCCGGCGATCGGATAAATCAATACGATAAAGATGGCGTCTGCTCGCGTTTCGAGAAAATCGTGGTATCCGGCCCTTAAGCAGGCACGCAAGTCCTGCAGGGTGAGTGTTTGGACCATGGGCAGTTGATTTGTGGCCGAACTGCCGATCCGGGATACGCTTTCCGTAACGTGATCGCTTGTGGCCCCCAAACTCTGGGCGGCCCAGCTGATCGGATTTCCGATTGTTTTAGCCATCTTCATCCCTTTCCTGGCGAGTTTTGCGCCGCGGAATGGATCCGGCTTTGGTTGCCCGTGGCCGGTCCAGCCGGCAACACTTGGAGCCAGTATACCACAGTTCGTGGATTCCGTGTCAACACCATGAGATCACCTGATTGCCCCCTCCTGCGGGCATGTTAGCTTGGGACCAGGCAAGAGGAGGTGAGCATGCAACAAACATCGCGTACGGTTGTCATTCATGAATTTGGCGGGCCCGAGGTCTTAAACGTCAAAGACATGCCGATTGGCGATCCCGGCCCGGGTGAGGTTCGCATTCGTCATCATGCCTGCGGATTGAATTTTATCGATGTCTATCAACGCACGGGTCTGTATCCGCTTGATCTGCCGCACGCACTTGGCATGGAAGCTGCAGGCCTGATCGATTCGGTCGGCGAAGGTGTGACCCATCTGAAACCGGGTCAGCGCGCTGCCTATGCCGCTGCCCCATCCGGTGCGTATTGCGAAGCTCGGGTGATGCCTGCCGCGCAGGTGTGTCCACTCCCGGATGGCATCTCGTATGAGGCAGCAGCCGCTATGATGTTGAAAGGGCTGACGGTAGAGTATCTATTCCACCGCACAACACCGCTGAAACGAGGTGATACCGTCCTTTTCCATGCGGCTGCTGGGGGCGTGGGATTAATCGCCTGCCAATGGGCGAAATCCGAAGGCATTACTCTGATCGGAACGGCGGGGACGGATGAAAAATGCAGTCTGGCGCAATTCAACGGCGCCGCGCATTGCATCAACTACCGAACCGAAAACTTTACTGAGCGTGTGGCTGAGATCACCGGTGGCAAAGGTGTGGATGTGGTGATGGACTCGGTCGGCGCCGATACATTCGAGGGGTCTCTGGACTGCGTGAAACCGCTGGGCATGATGATCTCTTTCGGCAATGCCTCAGGCGAGGTGCCGCCATTTGATATCGGTATTCTGTCGCAAAAAGGATCGCTTAAAATCACGCGACCAAAACTGTTCACGCATATCGCTGATCACGCGGTGTGCCAGGCAATGGCGCGGCGTTTGTTTGGAAAGGTCGAAGGGCGAGAGGTCAAGATCCACATTGATCAGCGATTCCCTTTGGATCAGGTCGCCGATGCGCATCGCGCGCTTGAGGCGCGGCAGACCACAGGCAGTACTATTCTGGATGTCTGAAAAAAGACCCGGCGCAACACGCCGGGTCGATCTTGGTGGTAGCAAAAACCTTAGAACCGGTAGGCAGCCTTGATCTGGAATGTGGTCGCATCCACATCAATACCTGACGAGTTGAAGTCATCAAATTCGTGGTAAAGCAGCTCGCCCGCGATGCTGATATTGGGGGCAACGATCTGTTCGTAACCGGCACCGATGAACCAACCATCGTCGCTGCCAAGGGTATCGGTATCCGCTTCGGCGTAACCGGCGGTTCCGTATAGCAAGCCTTGCGGGTTCACCTTGTAACCGGCGCGTGCCTTAAGGCGCCAGACGTTCTCGACCGTTGCGGTGCCAGACAGGTCGACATCGGACCAATCATAGTCAAAACCACCGCCAACAACCCAGTCCCCCAGGTCATAGTCATAACCCAGAATGATACCGCCGATCAGCCCATCTCCGTCAACGCCGGACGTGCTGGTGTCTATGTCGGCATACCCGATCTGGGCACCACCATAGAAGCCTGTCCAATTTCCCGAAGACTGCGCCATCGCAGATCCTGCCACCAAGGTCGCGACAGTGGTGACGAGTGCCAATTTTCCTGTCATCTGACAATCCTTTCGATCAAAGCTCCAAGCTGCACGGCCCAAATTCACCTGCGCACGTCTACAAACTTCTACGGTCCGATCTTCAAACCGGATCACTGATGTTTTTTTGTATTCCGACCCGAATTTAAGCTGCTCCGATTGTGTTCGGAGGTCTGCATCCATGCAAAGAGGATGCTTGTTCCCAGATTAGATAGGTCTGGTACTTCATGCTTTCAAATGACGTGCGGCGGCGGTACATTCCGCCGCCGACATGTTCAGAGTTTTCAGCGGATTATTGCTGCAATTCCGCCGGATCTTTGTCGGCGATGTCAGTCCAGTTTACGCTGGCTTGTTCAATAAAGCCCGGGATGTCGCCTTCCCAGCGTTCCTGAATGTCTTTCGACAGGTTCAAGTACAGTTTGTTATCGACGATTTTCCAATGGTTCGGGTCGCCGTCAAACTTAAAGCCCATGGCCGCACCAAAGGCGCAATAGCCGCCATATGCTGGCAAGTAAGCCGCTGGGTTGGCCTCAAATGCGGCTTTGTTTTCTTCTGATGAAAAGCGATACATCGCGTCATCGTGCAGCGTGGTGATGCGGTAGTCGCCTTTGGTGGCTTCGCCTTCCGAGAAATAGGCAACCGGGTCATAACCCTGCATCGCCAATCCAGTCGAACTTGCGTTGATTTCAACACCAGCGGCCAGGGTCGAAGTCGCGATTGCTACAGACAGCGCAACGCCGCCAACCAGAGATTTAAACGTATTCATAGCTTCACCTTTCGTGAATTGCGCCACCGTGTGTCGCTGAAATTGCGACTGATGACGCCAGGGTTTTGTCCAGTGCGGCCGGTAATTTGCCGTCACAAAATCTCAGGTGGGAAGCGGTGGGATCACGTTCAAAGCAATCAATCGTGAATGTGCAGCAGTGAAGAGAGTGTGTTCAAAAACGCAGGGTCGGTCAGGTGTCTGGTTCAAGTGCAGTAACGAACTCGGTCACCTTGCATGCGGACATTTCGCAAGGGCGCAGCAGCCCGCCGCTGTTCCGGGTTTGATACAGGTTCAGGCTGATATAGTCGTTGCCGCCAAGCTCATGCGCGACAAGTTTATGGGATCTGCCTTGGGCAAAAACCTGCCGCGTCACAACATAGCGCCGAAGCCCCGAGGTCCCCGCGAACGTGCCAAGCGGCAACGCGAGGAATGCTGTCAGAAAATGTTCTGACGCCGTCACGATTTTCCGATTTTGGGTTCTGTTCCGGCTTTGATGCGGGCCACATTGGAATTGTGACGCCAGTACACCAGAACTGTCAGAATGATCCCAAGGAAGAAGGCCGATCCATCCGTCAGCAAGACCACCCAGGTCGTTGACAAAGCCGCCGCCCCAAGCGCGCCAACGGACGAGATCCGCCAGAACCCGGCAGCAACCAGCCATGTCAGGCAGCAGGCGACACCGACACGCCAATCCAGCGCCAGCCAGATCCCCAGAAAGGTTGCAACCCCTTTGCCGCCTTTGAAGCCGAGCCAAACCGGAAAGCAATGTCCCAGAAAGGCCATCAGCGCCGCAATTTGCGCCGCATCGTCGCCTGCAAAGCTACGGGCCAGCAGCACCGCAGCCATGCCTTTGCCTGCATCAAACAGCAAGGTTAGCGCAGCTGCAGCCTTGTTTCCGGTGCGCAAAACATTGGTGGCGCCGATATTGCCCGACCCGATCTGCCGCAGGTTGCCCAGACCCATCACCTTGGCGATGATCATGCCGAATGGGATGGATCCCATCAGGTAGCCAAGAACGGCCCACAGGATCAGTTGGGTTGTTGTACTGTCGATCAAGGGCATCAAGCTCTCCGGTAGACTTCTTTGCCGGCAACATAGGTCGCAACGACTTTACCTTGCATCCGCTGGCCGTCAAACGGCGTGTTCTGGGATTTCGATTTTAGCGTGAACCGGTCCAGGACAAAGGGGACATCCGGGTCAAACACCACCAGATCTGCCGGAGCTTCTTCTGAGAGACGACCGCTTGCCAACCCCAACCGTTTGGCAGGGTTCAGCGCCATGGCACGAAACAGTGTAGGCAGGTCCAACTGATCCGAGTGATACAGACGCAACGCTGCTGGCAGGAGCGTTTCCAGCGCGACAGCGCCCGAGGCAGCCTCTTCAAACGGCAGGCGTTTGCTTTCTTCGTCTTGTGGTGTGTGCATCGAGCTGATTGTGTCGATCAAACCGGTTCGGACCGCCTCGATCACAGCCTGCCGGTCCTCCTCGGATCGCAGGGGCGGTTTGACCTTGAAGAAAGTGCGGTAGTCGGCCACGTCCAACTCGTTCAGGGTCAAATGGTGGATCGAGGTTCCGGCGGTGATATCCAACCCGTTGCGTTTGGCACGTTCAAGTGCTGGCAGGGCACGAGCTGTGGTGATCTGGTCTGCGTGATAGGCGGCCCCGGTCATTTCCAGCAGGGCAATGTCGCGGTCCAGCCCCATACGCTCCGCCCGAGCGGAAACGGCGGGCAGCCCGCGCAAGGCCGCAAACTTGCCGCTGGTTGCAGCCGCTCCGGCGCTGAGGCCCGGTTCCTGTGGATGGGCGATGACCAAAGCACCGCAGGATCGTGCGTAGGTCAGCGCGCGCGAGAAGACCTTGGTGTTGGCAACGACGTGATCACAGTCGGTAAACGCAACTGCGCCCGCATCCAGCAGAAAACCGATCTCGGTCATCTCGCGCCCTTCGCGACCCTTTGTCAGCGCGGCCATTGGCAAGACGTTGACGGGCGTGTCGGCCTGCGCGCGTCGCGTGGCGAATTCCAGTGTTTCGGGTGTATCAATAGGCGGGCTGGTGTCGGGGCGAGTGATCATGGTGGTCACCCCGCCTGCCGCCGCGGCAAGGCCTGCCGACTTGTAGCTTTCCTTGTGCCGTTCACCGGGTTCGCACACCTTCACGCCGATATCGACGATACCGGGTGCCAGACACTTTCCGTTGCAGTCAATAAGGTCCGCGTCCAACTCCGGTGCTTCACCTTCGCCATGCGCTTTGATGCGACCGTCAACAACGTGCAGCCAGCCGACAGTGTCAGAATCAGCCTCGGGGTTGATCAGGCGGGCATTGGAAAAAGCGATGGCGGTCATGTCGAGGCCTCTCGGGCTTGGCTCAACGCCTTTAGTGCGGCATCGGGATCGGACAGTTGATCAAATGAAAAAAACGGGTGGCGCCCAAAAGCCAGTCTCCTGCGTGAGTGGGAGAACGTCAGGAACCGGTCGATTTTCAGCTGCTTTGATTTAAGGGTTTTGTTCAACTCCAAGGCGTTGAGCGAAGTTACAACATAAACGCGTTGTGATCGAACGAAGCGGTCTGCGTAGAGAACAAACATAAACCCAATGGTACAAGCAGAAATCTTCCAAAAGCCTCTCACGGTATCAATGAGCCAGGGACTAGACAGCCAGACGAACGCTATCAGGGCAATTGCGACCTTGCACACCCATGCAATGCGTGGCGGGAATAAACCCTGATCCGGGTGCCCGACCCATAGAACCTCCTCGCCGTCAGGGATTTGATCACGCCACCACTCTTTCTGGCCGCTCATCCCATCACCCTTTCGATAGTGGCTTTAGTAGCGGCGGGGTCAGCCTGATACTTGATCAGGTGTTTGTCGCCGCCCTTGGTGACGACCTGAACAAAGCTGCCCATAACGTTGACCGCTTCAATTTGATCCAGCGCAACTGAACGCGGACCAGGGCCGGCCAGGGTTGTTTCGGTCATTTCCCACTTGGCCAGCAATTCTTCCGAGGCCAAGTACCATGCGCGAAATCCGATGGCGGCAAGCCCGGCAGGTGCGCCGGTCCAGGCATATGGGTTTCCGATCAGCCAAAGCACGATCATGGCCGCCGCCATGGCGCCAGCAGCAAGCCACGTGTTGGTGCGGATATAGGCGCCTTTGTCAGCTTGGAAGATTACAGGATCAGCCATAGGGCACCCCCAACAATCACCAATATGGCGAGCGCCAGAACCGCAGATCCGACGCGGTGGCTTGTCTCGCCATCATTTGTTTCGGCACGCGGGGCTGAATATGGTTTTGCGCTTTCCGTTTCAATCACGCCGCCGGTCCAGTTCGTGGTTTCTTCGGTAAAGACGCCAATCAGATGTACGCGCGGGTCTGGTTGCAAGGTGGCGGCTCGGTTTTTGAATGCGGCGCTGCGCACCACCATCACCCATCCTTCTACGGTATCCAGAGAGTCGCAATTGAGCTGATCGTCCGACACCCCACAGCCATCGTTCAGGTAGCCGAAGAGCCCCAGATCCTCGAGATCCGAGATGGGGAAGATGTCGATCTGGCCGGGGTCCAGATCGTCGACCCCCAGCACCTGATCAACTGCGCTGGGTTCACGCAGGAACTTTGCTTCCGCCGGACGCATATCCAGTGAAAACAGACGCAGCACACCGTGTTCCTGAGGAGAGACTGTCAGATCGCTCATGCGGCCTCACCCAGATTTCGGGCCAGCAGCTCCATCGCGGCCATGCGCACGGCGACGCCCATTTCAACCTGTTCCTGAATGACGGATCGGTTGATGTCATCGGCCAAAGTGCCGTCGATTTCGACCCCGCGGTTCATCGGACCCGGATGCATGACGATGGCGTCAGGTTTGGCCAATGCCAGCTTGGCGACGTCGAGCCCGTAACGGTGATAATATTCGCGTTCGGACGGGATGAAGCCTCCGTCCATCCGCTCTTTCTGAAGACGCAGCATCATCACCACGTCGACATCTTTTAGGCCCTCGTTCATGTCGTCGTAAATCTCGGCACCGAATTCCGAGAACTGCGATGGCACCAGCGTTGGAGGGCCGATCAGGCGGATGCGGTTTTCCATTTTACCCAGCAGGATCAGGTTTGACCGCGCGACGCGGGAATGGGCGACGTCGCCGCAAATGGCGATGTTCAGACGGTGCAAGCGGCCTTTTGCACGGCGGATCGTCAATGCATCCAGCAGGGCCTGCGTTGGATGTTCGTGCCGCCCGTCGCCCGCGTTCAACACGGCGCAGTTCACCTTTTGCGCCAACAGATCCACCGCGCCGGAATGCGGATGCCGCACGACCAGCAGATCGGGATGCATCGCGTTCAGGGTCATCGCGGTGTCGATCAGCGTTTCACCTTTTTTGATCGAGCTGGCCTGCATCGCCATGTTCATCACATCCGCGCCCAGCCGCTTGCCAGCAATCTCAAAGCTGGCCTGTGTCCGGGTCGAGTTTTCAAAGAACATGTTGATCTGCGTCAGCCCGGCCAACACGTCCGAGTGCTTGGCCGACTGGCGGTTCAGATCGACATATTTTTCGGCCAGATCCAGAATGGCGGTGATATCGGATTGGGACAGATGCTCGATGCCAAGAAGGTGACGATGGGCAAAACGCATGGGGCGGGCTCCTGTCCGACAATCGGGCCGCTTATAGGAAGTCAGGCGTCCCGAGGCAACCTAAGGTTCTGTCTGTTCTGGCAGCGTCTCGCACCCACCTTCGGGCCGACATTGCTCGCCGGGTTTGCACCATTTTCCGTATCCGCAGTCTATGGCCCTGATCGGCACGCATCCCTGATGCTGCGAACATTTGAATCCGGGGCGACATTGCGATCCGGTTTCTTCACATAAAAACCAGCCCGGCCGGGAACATCCGCCACCGGGCAGGCATGACGATCCACCTCTGCAAGTTAGCCCATCTGAACATTTTGTAGCAGGGCGTGGGTCAAACTCGGGTGCGACACGTTCGCATTCGCCGCGCCCGTTGCAGAAACTGCCACCGGGGCAATCAAGGCGAGAGGTGCATTTGTTCGCGCCGATTGGTGCACAGCGGGTGCCACCCGCAACGCAGCGTTCAAAGGGGCCACAAGAGCGCCCTCCGCCGCAATAAGTGCCACCCGCTCGGATGCAATGCCCGTCGAAACTGCACCTTTGCCCCACCGAACAGCACCTGCTACCGCATTGAAACTGGCCGGCCCTGCATTGGCCGTGTGTATCGTGAAACGTAGCCAAAGCAAGCCCGCCGCCTGAGACGGTGAGTAGAAGTGTTATCAGAAGGATTCGCAAAATTGGTGGCATGACTGTCTTGAGGGTCGGTGCGACCGAGTGCCAAGGCAAGGCCAATTCGCTTTCCCTCAGTCAAAAGGTGGTTAGATTGATCGGCATGGAATCGGCTATGGATTATCATACCGCGCGGGCGTTGCTGGAATGGCAGATCGAACTGGGTGCAACCGACGCGATCGGGGATGCCCCGGTGGATCGATACACGCTGTCTGAATCCACACCAAAGGCCAAAAAGCCCGAACAACCGCAAGCCACGCCCGACAAACCGGCGCAGGTGGACCCTGTTGCTATGGCACAGTCGGTCGCCAAGGGCGCCGGTTCGCTGGATCAACTGCGCGCGGTTATGGATGCGTTCGATTATTGTGAATTGAAACGCGGCGCGCGGCAGTTGGTATTCGCCGATGGCAGGCCGGGTGCGCGCGTGATGATTATTGGCGAAGCGCCGGGGCGGGATGAAGACCGCGAGGGCAAGCCCTTTGTCGGGCGCGCCGGCCAGTTGCTGGATCGGATGCTGGCAGCGATTGACCTTAGCCGGACCGAGAATGTCTATATCACCAATGTTCTGCCATGGCGGCCGCCACAGAACCGAGACCCCAAACCTGAAGAGATCGGCATGATGAAGCCGTTTCTGGAGCGGCACGTGGCGTTGGCAAAGCCCGATGTGTTGGTGGTGATGGGCAATATCAGTTGTCAGGCCGTGTTGGGCAAACGCGGCATCACGCGGTTGCGTGGGCAGTGGGACCAAGCGATGGACCTGCCGGTTATCCCGATGTTCCACCCCGCATATCTGCTGCGTCAACCTCAGATGAAGCGGCAAGCTTGGGCGGATCTGCTGGACCTCAAGGCGCATTTGAAAGGGAACGGATGAAGGTTCTGGCTTTTTCCGATCTGCACATGGCGCGAAGCCGGGCTGCCGACATTGTTGTGGCAAGTGGGGCTGCGGATCTGGTCATTGGGGCTGGGGATTTTTGCAATATGCGGCAGGGTCTGGATGAGGCGATGCAGATGCTGTCCGGTATCTCTGTTCCGTTGGTGCTGGTTCCCGGCAATGCCGAAAGTGCAGAAGAACTGAGCGACGCCGTGCCTGAGGGCGTGCATGTGTTGCACGGGGCGGGGATGAGTTTGGATGGCGTGCGCCTGTTTGGGCTTGGATACGGAATACCCGTTACGCCCTTTGGTGACTGGTCCTGTGATCTGACCGAAGGGGACGCTGCCGAGATGCTGGATCGGTGCGATGACGCTGATATCCTGATCGCCCACTCACCGCCCAAAGGTCACGGGGACTCTACTTCGCAGGGCTTGTCTGTTGGATCTGTCGCTGTGCGGGATGCAATCGAGCGGATACAACCGAGCTTTGCCTTCTGCGGCCATATTCACGACAGCTGGGGCTATCGCGGCTTGATCGGCCGAACGCATATCGCCAACCTTGGTCCGAAAGTGAATTGGTTCGAGGTTACCTCATGATTGAGACGGTCACCTTTCTGGCTTTCATACCTGCGGCTTTGGCGCTGAATTTCACGCCTGGGGCAGATATGATGTTCTGTTTTGGTCAGGGGCTTCGGTCAGGTGGAAAATCTGCCATTGCCGCCAGCGCCGGTATCTCGACGGGATCCTTGGTTCAGGTGCTGCTCGCAGGGCTTGGGCTGGGCGCAGCCGTTGCTGCAATGCCCTGGCTGTTTGATGTGATCCGTTGGATGGGCGTCGCGTATTTGCTGTATCTCGCTTGGGGTGTCATCCGACACGGGGCTGTAACCGCAAACGGGCCGGCCAAAGCAACCCGGTTTGCGTATAGGGATGGGCTGGTCGTGAACCTGACCAACCCCAAGGTCATCCTTTTTGTTCTGGCCTTCATTCCCCAATTTGTTGATCCCGCTGCCGGATCGATTCTGCTGCAATTTCTGACCTTCGGGATCATTATCGCGCTGGGCGGGTTTGTGGTGAACGGTCTGGTTGGCATCTTTGCCGGTGGCGCAGGAAAGGTCTTGATCTCGAACCCGCGCGCCTCACGTATCTTGGGCTGGATCACCGGCGGCATTTTCACCGCTCTGGCGATCCGGCTGGCCATTATGGAAAGGGTCTGACACCACATGTCGCGCATTGACGAGTCCCTGCAGTTCATCCCCGTCCGTATCGCCGTTTTGACAGTATCTGACACGCGTAATTTGGACGAAGATCGCTCGGGCCAGACATTGGTGAACCGCATTCAGGCTGCAGGTCACCAGATCGCAGATCGCAAAATCATTCAGGATGAGCGTGGGCAGATCGCTGATCAACTGCGCATCTGGATTGCCGACCCGGAAATTGACGTCGTGATCTCGACCGGCGGAACAGGACTGACCGGCCGCGATGTGACGGTAGAGGCCCATCGAGATGTCTACGAGAAAGAAATCGAAGCGTTCGGCACCGTCTTCACCATCCTGTCGATGGAGAAGATTGGCACCTCGGCGGTACAATCCCGCGCAACAGGTGGCGTGGCTGGCGGAACCTATCTGTTTGCGCTGCCCGGCAGCCCCGGCGCCTGCAAAGATGCCTGGGATGGCATTTTGGAAAAACAGTTCGACTATCGGCACCGCCCCTGCAATTTTGTAGAGATAATGCCCAGATTGGACGAACATCTGCGACGGAAGTAGACTGGTCGTACGTTCAATACCTTGTAACCGCATTGTGGCTTGGCATTTTTCCGGCTTCAGCTACATCTTGCGGAAGGCAGCCTGACGCAACCGGGGTGAATAATTAATGCGATTTCTACGGCAGAGTATTGTCGGTGTCTTTCTGGCGTCCCTGACGCTGGCCCTGCTGTTTGTTGCCGTTCAGATGATCGTTGGCGCGATGCAGGATGTGCTGACACGTGACAAAACACAGCCGCAAGCACGTGAACGTGTGTTCGCCGTCACACTCAGAACCGCTGAACTGGAAACCGTTACCCCCTATCTGGAGGCCTTTGGCGAGGTGCAGAGTCGCCGCCGCCTGGAACTGCGCGCGGCCCTTGGCGGACGTGTGGTTTCCCTTGCCGAAGATTTTGAAGATGGCGGGTCGGTGACTGCAGGCGAAGTTCTTGTCGAACTTGATCCGGCGGATACGCAATCTGCGCTGGATCGCGCCAAGTCCGATCTGCTGGATGCGCAATTCGAAGAAAGAGATGCTGAACGCTCCCTGCTGCTGGCGCAGGACGAACTGAAGTCCGCCGAAGCGCAGGCGGACCTTCGTGAGCGGGCCCTGCAGCGACAACGAGATCTGGAATCCCGGGGCGTCGGGGCGACCGCAAGCGTCGAAGAGGCCGAGCTGACGGCTGCATCGGCCCAGCAATCCGTGCTGGCACGCCGTATCGCTCTGGCACAGGCGGAATCCCGGGTGGATCAGGCGACGACTTTGCTGGCACGCGCGCGGATCGCATTGGAGGCCGCCGAGCGCGATCTGGACGACATGACAATTCGCGCCGGTTTTGGTGGAACGCTGACGGATGTGACCCTTGTCGAAGGACGGCTGGTGGCGGCCAATGAAAAACTGGCCGAACTGGTAGACCCCAATGCGCTGGAAGTGGCCTTTCGGGTGTCGACCGCACAGTATGTCCGGCTTTTGGACGACAACGGAGCGTTGATGAACGCCCTTGTTGCGGTGTCATTAGAAGTCACTGGCACTGATCTGGCGGCAACGGGACGTATCAGCCGCGACAGCGGCTCGGCAGGTGAAGGGCAGACCGGACGGTTGATCTATGCCCGTCTGGACAGCGCTTCTGGATTCAAGCCGGGTGATTTCGTGACGGTGACCGTGCAGGAACAACCACTGGAATCGGTTGTGCGTCTGCCCTCTTCCGTTCTCGACGCTTCAGGATCGGTCCTGGTGCTTGGTGCAGATGACCGGCTTGAGGCTTTGCCCGTGCTGTTGATCCGCAGACAAGGCGACGAAGTGCTGCTGCGCGGTGAAGGGTTGGACGGGCGCGAGGTTGTCATTGGCAGAACGCCCCTATTGGGTGCGGGCGTGCGCGTGCGCCCCCTGCGGATTGAGGCCAGCGCCGACGCTGAAATGGTGGAGCTGACGGATGCCAAACGCGCGGAACTGGTCGCGCAGGTTGAAGCCAGCGAAGGCATGCCCCGGGACGTCAAAACGCAGGTGTTGGGTCAACTGGGCGAGGCGAAAGTCCCCGTCTCTTTAGTGCGGCGTATTGAAAACCGGGCAGGGGGCTAGGCGCCATGATGCGCGAGATACCCGGCGCGGCGGGTGGCCTTCTAAGCTACTTTACCCGACACCGCACCGTCGCGAACCTGCTGCTGCTGGTAATGCTGGTTCTGGGTGCTGCCGCGATCCCCAATATGCGGGCGCAGTTCTTTCCGGACGTCATTCTTGAACGGGTTGATGTCAGCGTCGAATGGGACGGCGCAGGTCCCGAGGATGTAGACAATGGCATCGTCCAGGTTCTGGAGCCCGCGTTGTTGGCGGTCGAAGGGGTGGCCAGCACCGATACAACATCCCGAGAAGGGTCTGCCCGCATCAGGCTGGAGTTCGAGCCCAACTGGGACATGTCCCGCGCTGTGGAAGAGGTCAGAACGGCTGTCGACGGGGTAACCAACCTGCCTGAAGATGCCGAAGAGCCCTCGATCCGGCGCGGTGCCTGGCGCGATCGGGTGACCGATGTGGTCGTGACTGGCCCAGTCGCGCCTGATCAGTTGGCGAACTTCACGGATGAATTGATAAACCGATTGTTCGCAGTAGGGGTCACGCGCACGACGATCCGGGGGATTGCAGCCCCTCGTGTTGTGGTCGAGGTGCCAACAGCACAATTGATTGCCAATGATATAGCGATGTCCGACATCGCAACTGCCATATCCGCCGAGGTGAATGCCAGCCCGGCTGGGGATGTGACCGGTGCCAATGCTCGTATTCGGACGGGTGCAGAAAAACGGACACCTGAAGAAATAGAAGGAATTGCCCTGCGCAGTTTTGCTGATGGATCAAAGCTGTTTGTTGGTGACGTGGCGCAGATCCGTGTTGAAGGGGTCAACCGCAACCGAAGCTATTTTGTTGGCGACAACCCGGCCATGTCCATTCGGGTTGACCGATCGAACCAAGGCGATGCAATTGACATCCAGCACACGGTCGAGGACGTCGTGGCCGAGATGCAGGCCAGCCTGCCCGAAGGGGTCACGGTTGAGCTGATCCGAACCCGAGCACAGGCTATTACGGACCGGTTGGATATCCTGATCGACAACGGTCTTGTGGGGCTGGGGCTGGTTGTCTGCCTGCTCTTTCTGTTCCTGAACGCCCGGATCGCATTTTGGGTTGCGGCAGGAATTCCCGTGGCGATGTCGGCAGCCATTGCACTGATGTATCTCGGTGGTCTGTCGATCAACATGGTGTCCCTGTTCGGCCTGATCATCACACTGGGCATCGTTGTTGATGATGCCATCGTTGTCGGGGAACACGCCGATTTTCGCGCGCGCCGTCTGGGCGAACCCCCGGTGGTCGCCGCCGAACGCGCCGCCCGTCGCATGGCGATGCCGGTCTTTGCGGCCACCGTCACAACGGTAATTGCCTTTTTCGGTCTCACCCTTGTTGGCGGCCGGTTCGGCGAATTGATCCGCGACATTCCCTTCACAGTGATCGCGGTCCTGATCGCTTCACTGATCGAGTGTTTTCTGATCCTGCCAAACCACATGGCACATGCCATTGCGCATTCTGCCAAGGAACATTGGTACGACCTACCCAACCGCGTGGTCAACCGGGGTTTCCGATGGGTGCGTGACCACCTGTTCCGACCACTCATCGCATGGGTTATCTGGGCGCGATACGTGGTCGTGGCACTGATGGTTGTGATTCTTGCCAGCCAGATTGCCCTGTTCATTCGCGGCGACGTGAACTGGCGCTTCTTCAATGCGCCTGAACGAGGCTCGGTCACCGGCAATTTCATCATGGCCGAAGGAGCGACCCGGTCCGATACGCTTGAGATGATGCAACAATTGCAGCGCGCAACGGATGAACTGGGCCAGATCTACGAAGAACGCCATGGTCGCAACCCAATTGACTATGTTCTGGCCGAGGTCGGCGGCAGCGCCGGGTTTGGATTGTCCGCAGCCGAAGGCAAAGACGAAGACCTGTTGGGTGGTATTTCCATCGAACTGATCGATGCCGACCTGCGCCCCTATTCCAGTTTCGAGTTTGTAGGAGAGTTGCAGGATTTCGTACCGCGCCATCCCAAGGTCGAATTGCTGACCTTCCGTGGCTGGCGTTCGGGTCCTGGCGGGGATGCGATTGACGTGCAGTTTTATGGCGCTGACGTAAACACGCTCAAGGCCGCGTCCGAGGACCTGCAAACCGAACTGTCGAAATACACCGAGGTTTCGGCACTGGAAGACAATCTGGCTTATGACAAAGAAGAGTACATTCTGGACCTGACCGCGCAGGGTCAGGCGCTGGGCTTTCGGATTGAAACACTGGGCCGTGTGCTGCGCAACCGCTTGAACGGGATCGAGGCCGCGACCTTCCCGGATGGACCACGCAGCGCAGAGATACGCGTAGAGCTGCCTGAAGGTGAACTGACCGCAGACTTCCTGGAGCGAACGTTGATGCGGACGCCGGACGGGGTCTATGTGCCGCTGGCCGACATCGTTTCAGTCGAGCGTAAATCTGGGTTCTCGACGGTTCGGCGCGAAAATGGTCTGCGGGTTATTTCGGTGAACGGGGACATTTCCGAAGATGATCCCGCACGCGCGGCCGAGATCGAGCGCGCCCTGAATGAAGAAATCCTGCCGAAGATTGCCTCGGAACGGCAGGTGGAATGGCGTGTGGCGGGTCTGAGCGAACAAGAGGATGAGTTCCTGTCCGAGGCGGCCACAGGTCTGATCCTCTGTCTGACTGGAATCTATCTGGTACTGGCCTGGGTCTTCGCCAGTTGGAGCAGGCCATTGGTGGTGATGGCCATCATTCCATTCGGATTGGTCGGCGCAATCTGGGGGCATTACATCTGGGGCGTGCCGCTGAGTATGTTTACGGTTGTCGGCCTGCTGGGCATGACAGGGATTATCATCAACGATTCAATCGTTCTTGTGACCACCATTGACGGCTACCAACAGGAACGTGGTCTGGTGCCGTCCATTGTCGAAGGTACGGCAGACCGGTTGCGGCCTGTGATGCTAACGACACTGACAACAGTTCTGGGTTTGACGCCGCTGCTGTATGAAAGTTCGCAACAGGCGCAATTCCTGAAACCAACCGTCATTACGCTGGTTTATGGGCTTGGGTTCGGGATGTTGTTGGTTCTGGTTCTTGTGCCTGCCTTGCTTGCCATTCTGAACGACGTTTCACGTCCGATGACAGCGATGCGCCGTGCGATGCGCGCCCCGGATCGGGTGGTTCAGGGGGCGCTTGCCGGAACCGGTCTGGTGTTGATGGTCTGGTTCGGTTTGACGATGGTCTGGCCCATGATGTCAGACGCGCCGGTCGGGCTGTTGTCGGGCCTATATTCCGGTGAAGACGGCGCAGCCGTTTTGCAAATGGGCCTTGGCGCGTTTCTTGCCGGAGCGATCCCAATCGTGATTTTGAGCGTGGTGATGTCAGGTCTGATTTATGTGCGCTTGAGGGCTCGGGTAGGCGCTTAACTTGCGCGCAAAGCCTGTTCTAACAGATCGACAACCCGATCGCTCATCGGCAGGTCTTCGCCTCGTATCTGGTCGATGGAAAACCAACGTGCATCCAGCGCGTCATCACCGGCGATTGGTTCGCCCGACTGATACGTGCATGCGACTCCGACCAGCAGATAATGCGAAATGACCTGACCCTCATCGTTCCATCGGAGCAGGTCCAGATTGTCCAGATAGTAAGATGGGTGCGCGGTGACCGAGGTTTCTTCCAGCAGCTCGCGCTGGGCAGCCTGCAGCACGGTTTCACCCCATTCGACATGGCCGCCAGGAAACCCCCACAGGCCCGCATCCGGCTGTTTGCTGCGTTGCACCAACAGGACTTGGCCCTGATGCAAAACAACGGCCAGCGCTCCGATCCTGGGGATGTTTGTCATACGATCAACCGGCGCTGCAACCTTTGATGTCCACCGCGTGTTTCGCGCCCAAAACCGTGATCCTGATTTCGGACCGGTCAAGTGCGAAAGGCGCGCCAGAGGCATTGATGATCTCGGACCGGGCGATCAGGGTATCACCCTGACGGATCGTGTCGGGTTGCGATGTCCAAAGCGCCGGGTTTCCGGGTTCGATTACTGCGACCTCGCGCCCACCGGCCGAAGGCATGGTCAAGCGCGCTTCGATCTGCATTCCATCAGTCGTTGGTGTCAGACGGCAGCTGGCCTTGGACACGCGCCCTTCACGGGCGGAATACGGGCGCTGTGCAAGGGCCGCGGCAATGGCCGGATTGCGCCCGGCATCGGCATCCAGAGTATGATCGAAATCCAACCGCTCGGGGATGCAGACATCTTTGCACACGCCCAGGTCCATCTCGCCACGCAGGCGCACGGTCTTGGCGGGGTTCCTGGGCGTAATCTCGATCGGCAGGACCAGTTGATCTTTGTATCCAATGGACTGCAAGCCGTTTTGATCGAAGATTTCGGGCGCGGGCCAGGTGATGGAGACATTGCCGACATTGCGCGATCCGCTCCAATCGAACTGTGGCGGGATTCCCGCGTCGCCAGGCGCGCGCCAGTAGGTTTTCCACCCGTCCTTCAATGTCAGGCGCAGCGCACCCAGATAGGTGCCGTTGGCGGTACGACCGCCATCAAGAATGTCCAGTTTAACAACGCCATCCAAGCTTTGCGCCAAAACAGGGGTGGCAAGCCAAAGGCAGGCCGTTAAAGCAGCGGCAATGGTGGATCTCATCAACGTTTTCATAGCCTATAAATGCCCGGTACGACGCCGGATTCCAAGTCACGTTCCGGTCACTTGAATGAAATCTGGAGAAATACCGGTTGCTCCCTTGCCAATCTACATGCCGCAGGGTCATTGTTGAAGGGAACACATCAAGAGATACCCGACCATGGACCTGACCGGAAAACTGTTGATTGCGATGCCTGGCATGGGTGATCCGCGTTTCGATCATTCGGTGGTGTATATGTGCAGCCATGGCGACGACGGAGCGATGGGGCTGATCATCAATAAACCCTCGGATTTGCGGTTAAAAACCCTGCTGGGGCAACTGGATATTCCGTGCCGAATTCCGATCGTCGGGGAACGACTTGTCCATTTCGGCGGCCCGGTCGAGATGTCCCGGGGATTTGTCCTGCACAGTGCAGATTATGAGGCCAACCTGCATTCCATGCAGATTACGGACGATTTCAGCATGACGGCGACGCTGGATGTGCTTGAAGATCTGTCTTCGGGGCGCGGGCCGCTGAATTCAATGCTGACATTGGGGTACTCAGGGTGGGGACCCGATCAGTTGGAAGACGAAATCGGAATGAATGGCTGGCTGACGACCGATGCGACGTCGAATCTTGTTTTTGATGTGCCGGATGACGAAAAATGGGCGGCGGCTTTGGCAACGCTAGGTGTTGACCCGCTGACACTGTCGGCCAGCGCCGGTCGCGCCTGATCAACTGTCGCGCGGCGCTGCAGCGCGGCACAGACGGTCGT
The DNA here is from genome assembly GCF_900313035.1 of Ruegeria sp. EL01. GTDB lineage: Bacteria > Pseudomonadota > Alphaproteobacteria > Rhodobacterales > Rhodobacteraceae > Ruegeria. The sequence goes on from NZ_OMPS01000009.1 coordinate 75,985, forward strand.
TAATTGCAGCGCCTAGGTTAGTGTTCGGGATCGGGGATACGGCAATCGGGCGGCCAGATTCGTTCAACTTGTGTAAGGCCGCAAACAGATTTGACGCTGCCTCGGTCACGTCACCTTTGGCGGATAGGTTCAAGTCGCACTCAACAGGACCAAATCCAAGCAAGACTTCGTCGCCCTGCCGTGTCCGTGCGTTCAACCGAACCGGCGCGTCTGGGGCGTAGTGAGATTGCAATTGGCCCGGGGCGGTCAGCAAGTCGCCAGATTGGTGCAGGTGAAGGCGGGCATTCAGAACCGCCTCAATCTGTTCCAAAGCCACGCCGCCCGGGCGCAACAAGGTCGGTTCTTCTGCAAGGCCCACGATTGTGGATTCGAGTCCGACGCCGCAAGGGCCGTCGTCCAGAATGGCGGCAATGCGTCCGCCTAGACCCGCACGCACATGTTCAGCATTCGTGGGGCTGATCTGACCCGATGGATTGGCCGAGGGCGCGGCCACCGGACCGTCGAATTCTGCCAACAAAGCTCTGGCCGTGTGATGGGCAGGCACCCGGACGGCCAGCGTATCCAACCCTGCGGTGACCAGCGTGGAAATCCCGTTTCCTTCGCGCAACGGCAGGACCAGCGTCAAAGGACCAGGCCAAAACGCATCCGCCAGCATCTGAGCCTGATCGGACCATTGCACAAACCGTTGCGCCGCCTGAACCGAGGCGACATGGGCGATCAGCGGGTTAAAGCTGGGCCGTCCTTTTGCCTCATAGATCGCGGCCACGGCAGACCCGCTCCGGGCATCTCCTCCCAAGCCGTAGACGGTTTCGGTTGCAAAGGCGACAAGCAAGCCCTGGCGCAGCAGATCTGCGGCACGCGCTATGCCTTGCGGGTCGGCTGTCAGGTCAAGTGTGGTCGGGATCATGTCTGGTGACGCCGCGTTTTGGTTGCTTGCAACATAGGGAAGGGTAGGTAATTCATCAAAGCCCAGATGAATACCGGCGTAGGACACGGAATCCAAGCCCACCTGCGCAATCCTTTTTAGACATACCCAGAGGCAAACCATGCCATATCGCGCCCCGATTTCAGACTACGAATTCCTGCTTAGCAAAGTGGTGGGGTTCGATCAGATTGCCTCCACCGAAAAATTCGCCGATGCCAGCCCGGATGTTGTTAGCGCGATCCTGTCTGAGGCGGGCAAAATGTGCGAAGAGATTCTGGCCCCGTTGCAGCGCCCCGGCGATCTGGAACCCGCACGGCTAGAGAACGGCGTTCTGCGCACGTCACCAGGATATGGCGACGGTTGGAAGGCGATTGCCGAAGGCGGTTGGATCGGGATGAGCAGTGACCCGGAGCATGGCGGCATGGGATTGCCCATGACCGTAACAACTGCGGTGAACGAAATGATGAGCGCTGCTTGCCTGTCACTGCAATTGGCACCCTTGATGACACAGGGTCAGATTGAGGCGCTAGAACATCACGCGGATGACGCGCTTAAGGCGTTGTACCTGCCGAAACTGATTTCAGGAGACTGGTCGGGGACGATGAACCTGACAGAGCCGCAGGCCGGATCGGATGTGGGTGCGTTGTCCTCAAAGGCTCAGCCGAACGGGGATGGTACGTATGCAGTGACCGGGCAGAAGATCTATATTTCCTGGGGCGATAACGATTTCTGCGAGAACATCTGCCACCTCGTTCTGGCCCGTTTGCCGGATGCCGTGCCGGGCACCAAGGGCATTTCGCTGTTTCTGGTGCCAAAGTACCTGCCAGACGAAAATGGTAATCCGGGCGTGGCCAATGATCTGAAAGTGGTGTCGCTGGAACATAAAATGGGTCTGCACGGCTCTCCGACTTGTGTGATGCAATATGACGGCGCAACCGGATGGCTGGTTGGCAAGGAAAACGGCGGTATGGCTGCGATGTTCACCATGATGAACAACGCACGCCTTGGCGTCGGCGGGCAGGGGGTTGGCGCCGCGGAAGGTGCGTATCAACATGCTATGACCTACGCTTTAGAGCGCAAGCAGGGCAGAACACCCTCGGGCACAATCATCGATCATGCGGATGTGCGGCGGATGCTGACCGAAATGCGTGCCGATGTCTTCGCCGCGCGCGCGATCATGCTGGCCAACGCAGCCGCCATCGATATGGCACATGCCACCGGTGATGCGGATTGGGCGGCCCGTGCGGCCCTGTTGACGCCCATCGGCAAGGCCTTCGGCACTCAGACCGGCATGCGTGTGGCCGAAACCGGGGTGCAGGTGCACGGCGGTATGGGCTTCATCGAAGAAACTGGCGCCGCGCAATACTACCGGGATGTGCGCGTCACGGCGATCTACGAAGGCACCAATGGCATTCAGGCCATGGACCTTGTCGCGCGCAAAATGATGGACGGCGGAGAGGCAGCCTCGCGCTTGTTGGATGAAATCGAAGATCAGGCGGAACAGGCCCGTGCGACACTGCCCGAGCTTGCAGGACCGGTCTGGGAAGCCAGTGAAACGCTGCGTGAGGCGACGGAATGGTTGGTTTCGCAGGATGACATGAACAACCGTTTTGCTGGGGCTGTGGCCTATCTGAACGCCTTTGCGCGTGTGCTGGGTGGGCATTACCATCTGTCTGCCGCACTTGCCGACCCTGATGGGCCAAGGGCCAAGCTGGCGCGCTATTACATCAATGCATTGCTTCCCGAACATGCGGGCCTGCTGGTCCAGGCACAAAGCGGAGCAGAGGATCTGTTTGCGCTCAGCGCAGATGATCTGGTCGCATGATGGACGGCGAACGCCCCCCTGCGATCCGATACCCATGGCCTGAACCGCCTGCATCCGGCGAGGCCGTCGAAATCGCCGAGGGTGTATTGTGGATGCGGCTGCCGCTGCCCATGGCCTTGGATCACGTCAATGTCTATGCGCTGGACGATGGTGACGGCTGGACGGTGATCGACACGGGGCTGTCATCGAAAAAGACCCGCGACATCTGGGAAACGCTAATGGCTGGACCACTGGCGGGAAAGCCAGTGAACCGGGTCGTGGTCACCCACCATCACCCGGATCATGTCGGCAATGCCGGTTGGTTTCAGTCTGATCACGGCGCTGAACTGGTCGCAAGTCGTACCGCCTGGCTGTTTGCGCGGATGCTGATGCTGGATGTGCAGGAAAGCTGGCCGACGGAAACGCTGGATTTCTACCGCAGTTCGGGCATGGCGGCCGAAGTCCTTGCCAAACGGATGGCGGATCGCCCGTTCAATTTCGCGGATGTTGTTTTCCCCATGCCCTTGGGGTTCACCCGGATCAAACAAGGTGATGTTATCCGCATGGGCGGTCGCGATTGGGACGTGCATATGGGTAACGGCCATGCACCTGAACACGCGACGTTCTGGAGTCGGGATGACAATCTTGTCCTGACCGGAGATCAGGTTCTGAGTTCGATCAGCCCAAATCTGGGTGTCTACGCCACTGAACCCATGGCGGACCCGGTTGCGGATTGGCTTGAGGCATGCGAACGATTGCAGCCGTTGGCGCGCCCCGATCATCTGGTCTTGGGCGGGCATAAATTACCCTTTACCGGACTGCCCACACGCATGCGGCAGCTGATCGAAAACCATCACGGCGCGCTGGAGCGTCTTTTGAACGATCTGGAAACGCCCAAATCCGCCTCGGAGTGTTTCGCACCTTTGTTCAAGCGCACGATCCGCGACGGGGAATATGGTCTTGCTTTGGTCGAAGCGGTTGCACACGTGAACCATCTTCACCACATTGGAGCTGTAACCCGGACGCGCCGCGCGGACGGGGCGTGGGTATACCAACGCAAGGGATGAGGAATGCAGGACAAGATCGAAACGTCAGCCGAGGCTGCCGAAGCAGCGGCGATGCCGCGCTGTTATGAGGTCCATTCGAACCCCGAGGCTGAATCCGGTTCGAAGGATCTGCCGGAAACGCTGCAAACTCCGGTAGCAGATAAAAGCCCGGCGCAATGGGCCTATGAGCGCCTGATCCTTTACATTCAGAACTTTGAAAAGACACTGGATGGTGATCATGAGGTCGCCATGGGCTTTACCGGCGGCGATGCAGGTGTGATGCGGATCGAAGGGATGGGGTACTTCGACCCGGATATCATCACCTTTTATGGTTCGGATGGTACAGGCGCGCGGACCCAACTGGTGCAGCATGTCAGCCAATTGAACGTCATGCTGCGGGCCCTGCCCAAATCGGTCGAGGACAAACCGGCCAACCGCATTGGGTTCCGACTGGCCGCTGATCTGGAAGAAAGCTAACCACCTGACTTGCAATTCACGTGTGCGCAGCCTTGAATGAGTTCACCATTCAGGAGGCCACCGCGTGACCTATTTCTCAGCCGTTACAAACGCCTATGCCGGGGCCTGGGCACGGCGGCGGGTGTTCTTGCCTATCTATATTGCGGTAAGGCTGTTGCTGGTTGCATTGATCGCGCCGGGCGTCGCCACTGCGGTCAATCTGGCGGTGTCGCTGTCAAATCAGTCGGCCCTGACAGATCAGGACATCGCAATGTTCCTGCTCTCACCTGCTGGGTTTATCGCGGCCATTGTCGTGCTCAGCCTGTTTTTGCTGGCGGAAGTTTTTGTCTTTTCGGTCATGGCCGGATCGCTGCGCATGGGGGAAAGCGACCCGTGGCGTGCAGGCAGTGCGGCCATCGGCCTGATCTTGCCCCGTCTGCCTGCTCTGTTCGGGTTCGCAATACGGTTCATTTTCCGCGTTTTGATTCTGGCACTGCCGTTTGTGGCCGTTGCGGGTTTGATCGCGTGGTGGACGCTGACCGAATATGACATCAACTACTACCTGACGTTTCATCCGCCAGCATTTTGGGTTGCGGTCATTCTGATCGGTGTCGTGATCCTTTCCTTGGCCTGGGTGCTGATCCGTCGACTGTCTGCTTGGGCGCTGGCCTTGCATCTGGTCATTTTCGAAGACTCCTCTCCCAAGGCGGCGTTTGACGAAAGCACGCGGCGGATGGAAGGAAAACGCGGTCGTCTCAAGATCGAACTGGCCCTGTGGCTGGGCTTACGCCTGGTGATTGCGGCGCTGATTGCCGCGGTGGCTGGTGTGTTGTTCGGACTTGTGCCGCTGCAGGATGGCGTGAACCTGAGATTGGCGCTGACACTCAGCTTGGTAGTCGCGGGTTTGTGGTCTTTGACGGGGTTGCTTCTGGCGGCCACTGCACTGGGGGCACTGGCTGTTCTGCTGGACGGGTTCTTTGACACCCAAACAAAGGACTTTCCGCATCCCGAACCGCGGCGGATCAAAGCACCGGTTTTCGTCACCGTCGGCGCGGCAGCCGCCGCCGTGGTGATCGGCCTGTGGCTAGGGCAGGGATTGTTGGCGCGTGTTCAGGCCCCCGATCATGCAGAGGTTATCGGCCATCGTGGCGCGGCGGCATTGCGACCCGAAAACACCATGGCCTCGGTTTTGAAGGCGATCGAAGATGGCGCAGATTGGGTCGAGATCGACGTACAGGAAACGGCGGATGACGTTGTCATCGTCGCCCATGACAGCGATTTCATGAAGCTTGCGGACGTGAACCTCAAGGTTTGGGATGCCACGATGGAGGATGTGGCCCAGATCGATATCGGCAGCTGGTATGGCCCGGAATATGCCGGGGAACGCTCGCCAACTCTGCGCGACGTGCTGCTTGCGGCAAAGGGCCGGGCCAAGGTCATCATCGAATTGAAGTACTATGGCCATGACATCGATCTCGAAAATCGGGTGGCCGGTTTGGTCGAGGAATTGGGCATGCAGGGCGACATCGCCACCATGTCGCTGAAATATCCGGCTGTGCAAAAGATGAAGGCCCTGCGCCCGGATTGGCGGGCGGGCGTCTTGGCCGCGACCGCTGTCGGAGATCTGGCGGGGCTGGAAGGTGACTTTGTTGCCGTAAACGCCGCGCTGGTATCGCCGGGCCTCATCCGGTCGATCCATGAGGCGGGTAAGGATATCTATGTCTGGACGGTAAACGATCCGTTGCAGATGTCCGCCATGGCATCGATGGGCGTGGACGGCCTGATCACGGATCGTCCGGCCATGGCGCAAGAGGTTCTGCGAGTTCGCGCCGAAATGGGACCCGGTGAAAGACTGATGCTGTGGCTTGCCACCACGTTCGGAATGCAGGTCGATACAGAGGCGATGCGTGATGAAAGCCCCTAGTCTGGCGTTGCTTTTTGCAGTTCTGCCAACCTGCGCGTTTGCCCAGGACTTGATGCGCAGCTTTGAAATGCCGACCCATCATGCTTTGATCGCGCAGCGAGACGTGGTTGAACTGACACCGTTTGAGACCGACGGATGCTCGGGCGGGTTGTCGACCAGTTGGCGGTGGGTCGCCAAAACGTTTCCGCAAGTTGGCGAGCTGTACGAAAAGCAACCACCCTGGGAAGAGTGCTGCGTGACCCATGATCGGGCCTATCACAATGCGGGCGGTGCGCTGCGGGCGGAAGACAGCTATGACGCCCGCTTGTCCGCTGATGAGGTCTTGCGGTCCTGCGTCAAGGATCACGGCGACAACCACGCCGACGAATACGCCCAACGGTATGACTTGACGCCCGATCAGATCAGATCCGTGCATTCAATCACCGCCGATGCCATGTTCCGAGCTGTCCGTTTCGGTGGAGGGCCGTGTAGCGGTCTTCCGTGGCGGTGGGGCTTTGGCTACGCTGGATGTTCGGTTTTCACAGAGCGCGCGCCTGCGCGCGAATGACGTCGTGACAGACCCTTCGTTTTCTATTATCCAACATATCAAACATGCGAATTAGGAATCTTGGACACATGGCTGAACACAATCACGGCGACATGGATATCACCGTTCAAACCAAAACCTTTGACGGGTTCATTAAAGCCACCACATGGTGCGTGGTCGCCATCGCAATCCTTTGCCTGTTTCTGGCAGTCTTCGCGTCGTAAGCAATACCGGGGGCGGCTGTGTTCAGGATTTTGATTGTCTGCCTGCTGGCAGCTACAGTGGCAGGTTGCGCCAGCTCCAACCGGCCACAAGCGGATCAGGCCGAGGTTGTGGCCCGGTCGTACCGCGACCCCGGCCCATCGACACTGACGCTTTATACGATGATCAACACGCGCACCGGGTCCGGGGCGCACACGTCTTTGATGATCGGCGGCAGTGAGCGGGTTATCTTTGACCCTGCAGGGTCGTTCCGGGCCGATGTCGTGCCGGTTGTCGATGATGTGCTCTATGGAATTACTCCGGCCGTGGAACGGGCCTATCGCAGCTCGCATGCCCGTGAAACGCACTATGCCCGTATCCAGACGATCCAAGTTACGCCTCAGCAGGCTGAGATTGCACTTCAATTGGCCAAACAGAGTGGTCCGGTCGCAGGCGCGTATTGTGCAAACTCGACCGCCAGCATCCTGAAGCAGGTGCCTGGGTTCGAACAGATTGACGTCACCTTTTTTCCGGTCAAGCTCTCGGAACAATTCGGCCAGATACCGGGCGTTGTCACGGAAGAGTACCGCGAGAACGATGATGCGGATCTGCAGGCAGGTCTTGCTGCTAACAATGCACGCCTCAATCAACTAAACGCGACTTCAACCCAATAAATACAGCAACCCATAGAGCGTGCCGGCGCCAGTGAAGATCGCGGCCAGCACATTTTTGGTGATTAGCCCTATCGCCAGTGTCACGGCGGCAGCAGCCATTCGCGCCACGTCGGGCTGACCTTCAGTGGCTGATGGCCAAACGACCAACGGGGCGATCAGGGCAGGCAGAATTGCCACCGCTGTGTACCGCAGATGGCGCAACAGCCAGGGCGGCATGGGGCGATCACCGACAAAACCGATAAAGGCAAAACGCAAGGCGAAACTGCCAATTGCCAGCCCGATGATGATGAACCAAATGGTTGGCGCGTCGATTTGTGTCATGCTTTCCGACGCTCCATCATGACCTCAGCCTGTGCACCTGCCATCATACCTGCGGCACCCGCAATCAGCAGGCCGAGGTTGAACGGGACCCCGACCGTCAATATCGCTACCGCAATGGCGACAATCGCAGCAATCACATGCGCCAAGGTGCGCATCATCGGCCCGACCATGGCCAGAAACGTAATTGGCAAGGCAAAATCCAGCGCCCAGCTGTCCGGGATCTGAGTTCCGAGTACAGCCCCGAGATATGTCGCAAAAATCCATAAGGGTGTGATCGGAGTGACCGAGCCAAAAAAGTAGGCCATGCGCTGGGATAGCGCCATCTCAGGCTCTTTTTCGAACTGGACAATCGAGCAGGCATAGGATTGGTCCACCGTCAGATAGGCCGCACATGCCCTCTGCCACAACGGGGCGCGCCCAAGGTAGGGGGTCAGAGATGCGGAATACATCGCCACACGCAGGTTCACCGCCAGTGCCGAGGCCAACACAATCGCGGTCGGTGTTTGTTCCTGCAGCAGTTGCAACGCAGTGAATTGCGCGGCACCCGCAAAAACCGTGGCGGAAAAGGCAAGGACCTGGACGATGTTCAACCCGGCTTCGGTCGCAAACACGCCAAACAGGGTGCCGAAGGGAACTGCGACGAATACAAAGGGTGCCCCATCGCGAAAACCCTTCCAGAAGTATGACTTGGGTGTGGTGATTGCCATGGCTAAATCCTATGGTGATGCCAGCAGCAGTAGCCGTCTTGGGAAAGGGTTGCAATTGGCCACGGAACTGGATGTCACGGATTACATAATCGCCCCGGACCCAGGTGCACCGCGCCTGACCCGAGCGGTCGAAGGGGTGGATCAGAACGGGGATCTCAGTCAGATCTCGGTGGTCGAAGAACGGCCGCTGACGATTTACCTCAATTCGCAGGAAATTGTCACGGCGATGACCATTGGCGACTATCCCGAATACCTTGCGCTGGGGTTTCTGCGCAATCAGGGGATGCTGCTATCAGATGATGAGATCACGCGTGTCGACTATGACGACGATCTGGAAACCGTGGTGGTGCGCACTGCGCGCGAAACTTCATATGAAGACAAGCTGAAGAAAAAAACACGCACCAGCGGCTGCGCTGTAGGGACGGTGTTCGGTGATATGATGGAGGGGTTGGAGGACGTGCGCCTGCCACAGGTCACGGTCCGGACCTCGTGGCTTTATGAGCTGGCGTCCAAGATCAACCGCACCCCGTCGCTATATCTTGAGGCGGGGGCGATCCATGGCACGATCTTGTGCCGGGAAAATCGGCCGCTCGTTTACATGGAAGATGTCGGGCGCCACAACGCGGTGGACAAGATAGCGGGTTGGATGCGGTCTGTGGACGAGGCGCCAGAGGATAAGATTCTCTACACCACCGGTCGTTTGACATCCGAGATGGTGATCAAAACCGCGATGATGGGCATCCCGGTTCTGGCGTCGCGATCCGGATTCACGGCATGGGGCGTTGAAATCGCACGCGAGGTCGGTCTGACCCTGATCGGCCGAATGCGAGGACAGAGGTTTGTGTGTCTTGCGGGTGAGGATCGTCTGGTCCGCGACGTAGACCCGGCGAGCGTAGCGGTAGAGGACAAAAAACACCGCAGGAAAAGCGCCTCGGGAACAGCATAGAAACGCATGGCTGGTTCGGCGACCGAACTGGTGACTGAAATCGATTTTGGAGGCAGTATTTTTTTGGAGTTTGTCAGCCTGATCGCGCCGGTGTTTGGTGTCATTGCCACCGGCTACCTGTTCTCGCTTGCCAAGATTTTTGATGAGAAACTGGCGGATGTGCTGGTGCAATTTGCTGTTTATGTCCTGATCCCAGCCCTTCTGTTCATGCTGATCGGGCAAGAAGAGTTCAGCGAGCTTTTGAACTACGGATTTCTGATTGCCTTTGGCGGTGTGACGGCCGGATTGTTCGTCGTGCTCTACGTCTTGATCCGTCGTGCCACGGGATGGAGCGCAGGCGAAGCGACGATGCTGGCCTATCTGGCCATCGCCTCAAACGCGGGGTTGGTGGCTTTGCCGGTTCTGCACTCCTTGTTTGGCTCCAAGGGGTCGCTTCCGGCAGTAATCTCTATCGTCGTGATTGCGGTTTTGCTGTTTTTTGTCACGGTGATGCTGGAAAACGCGTCCTCGGCGCAGGAACAGAGCCGCGTTGGGCTGACAACACTGGTGTTCAACGCGCTCAAAAGCCCAATCATCTTGTCCGCTTTTCTGGGTGTTCTCTATTCGCTGACTGGGTTGGGGTTTTCGGACATCGTGGCCGACTATTTGCACATTCTGGGCCAAGGGCTGTCGGCTGTGGCCCTGTTTGCGATCGGCTTTGCAACGCGGCTTGGCGCGATCAGGAAAACCGGACTGTATGTCCTTGGTGTGTCTCTGATCAAACTGATCTTGCTGCCAGGTTTGGTGCTTGTTACCGCCGTTGCGTTGGGGATGACACCGCTGTGGATCATTGCCGCGACCGTGTCCGCCGCAGTCCCGACCGCGAAACATGCTTTCCTTTTGGCCAAGCACTACGACCAAAAATCAGAATTGGCGGCGCATTCGGTTTCGGTGACGTCGCTGCTTTCGATTGGCACGCTGGTTATGTGGTTGTTCATTCTGCATCACTTGTACCCATCAGCATTTCAGCTGAGCTGAATACACGTTATCGTGCCGGACGGGATTAAGGATGTGAACAATTGATCAGGGTCATCACATGAAACAGCCATTGGGCGTGATCCTCGCGGGCGGTCTGGCAACCCGGATGGGCGGTGGGGACAAGGGCCTGCTGCAGCTTGGCGGTAAAAGCCTCCTGGCCCATGTCGTCGATCGGCTTGGGTCACAAGTGGACGGTTTGGCGTTGAATGCCAATGGCGATCCTGCGCGTTTCGCAGGTTTGGATTTGCCAGTTCTTCCAGACACGATCGACGGGTTTGCCGGTCCCTTGGCTGGCGTTTTAGCAGGTTTGGACTGGGCTGCCGAGGAAGGGGCCGACTGCATTGTCACCGCGGCTGCAGATACTCCGTTTTTCCCTCGTGATCTGGTGGCGCGCCTGCTGCAAGCAGCCGAGGGTCAGTCGCAGCCCCTTGTTCTCGCAACAACCCCCCGGACCGGGGACAATACGTTGAAGTCCGGCGGTGGAAAGCGGATCAACCGGCACCCTACTTTTGGTTTGTGGCCCGTTGCCTTGCGCGATGATTTAAGGATCGGGCTTAAAGATGGCCTGCGCAAAGTGGTATTGTGGACCGACAAACATAACGGGCGCGAGGCGCTTTTTTCTGCCGAGCCTTTTGATCCCTTCTTCAACGTTAACACGCCAGACGATCTGAACCGGGCCAAAGACCTGCTGGAGCGGGCATGAAGCTTTATGGTGTCACCGGTTGGAAAAACGCCGGCAAAACCGGATTGATGGAGCGTCTGGTGGCCGAGATCACCGGGCGCGGCTTTACCGTTTCAACCGTCAAACACGCCCACCATTCTTTTGACGTAGACCAGCCCGGTCGCGACAGCCAACGCCACCGCGTGGCTGGTGCGCATGAGGTGCTATTGGCCTCAGGCCAGCGTGTCGCGCTGATGCAAGAGCTGCGGGGTGCACCCGAACCAACACTGGGTTCGCTACTGGCCCGGCTCTCTCCGGTCGATCTGGTTTTGATCGAGGGCTATAAGCGCGAGCCTCACCCCAAGATCGAGGCATTCCGGGCCGAACCGGGCAACGCTCTGATCGCCACCGATGACGACACGATCCGTGCTGTTGCCAGCGACACGCCGTTGGACCTGGACAGGCCGGTTTTTGACCTGAATGACACATGTCGGATTGCGGATTTCATTTTAAGTGAGGTAGGTTTGTGACTCTGTTCCAGAGCTTTGTGATGGTGGATTGGTCCGGTGGAAACGATACCGGACCACGCCCTCGCAAGGATGCGATCTGGGTTTGCGTAGCGCGTAACGGTCAATCAGAGGACCCTGTGTATTTGCGCAACCGGAAGGTCGCGGAGGACTGGCTGAGCCGTTTTATCCGAACCGAGCGTGCTGCTGATCGGCGTGTATTCATAGGGTTCGACTTTCCATTCAGTTACCCCTCGGGCTTTGCAAAAGCGATCACTGGGACAGATGATCCCCTTGCCCTGTGGGAGTGGCTGGAAGCACATATCGAAGATACCCCAACGACCAACAATCGCTTTGATTTGGCCGGCCAGATCAACACGCAGTTCGGCGGCAAAGGCCCGTTCTGGATGAATGGCCTGCGTCGGGACATTGACGGGCTGCCGCGCACCAAAGCAGGTTATCAGAACCCCTTTCCGGACCGCCGAAAGGTCGAAGATCTAGCCAGAGGCAGCTTTACATGCTGGCAACTGGCCGGTGCAGGCGCTGTTGGGGGCCAGGTGATGATGGGTCTGCCGGTATTGCATCGATTGCGGAACCTGTTCGACGGGCAGGTCTCAGTCTGGCCATTCGAGCAGCTTGATAAACCGGTCGCGTTTGTCGAAATCTGGCCGTCGCTGACCCTTGGTGGAGCACCAGAGGGGCGGATCAAGGATGCGTGGCAGGTCGAGCAGGTCGCGCTGAGCCTGTCACAATTGACAGATCAGGAATTGATGGGCCAATTGGATGTCTCTGCCGCAGAGGAAGGTTGGATTTTGGGCGTACCTCAGGACAAGTCGAAGATCGTGCCACCGCCATTGCGAAACGACTGTTTCGCATTGCCTGCCGGTGTCGCCTGGACGCCGGTTGATGAGGCACTGGCCTTGTTGCAGGACCGGTTGCGCCCGGTCACGTCCTCTCAGCCTGTGTCGCTGCCTCAGGCGATGGGACGGATTCTGGCTGCAGATGTGATTGCGCACAGGTCAAACCCGCCACAACCCAACACAGCCGTGGATGGCTATGGCTTCGCTGGGCCTATCCCCGAGGGCACGTGCGTCATGCCGTTGGCCCCCGGGCGCTCGGCAGCCGGCATTCCGTTTGCTGGAGAAGTCCCGGCAGGGAGCGCCTTGCGTGTGCTGACAGGGGCCGCACTGCCAAAGGGTGTGGACACGGTTATTCTGGAAGAGGATGTAACGGTTCAGGTTGGTCAGATTGCGTTTCACGGCCCGATGAAACATGGCGCCAATACAAGGCGCGCAGGCGAGGATGTGGTGGAAGGCGACGTGGCCCTGCGTGCAGGGCGCAAAGTCACACCTGCTGATTTGGCGCTGATGTCAGCGGTTGGAGTGTCCGATGTCTTGGTGCGCCACCCATTGCGCGTGGCAGTTCTGTCCACCGGAGATGAACTGGTTGAGCCGGGTGCCAGCGCTGGGCCGGGACAGATTTTCGACGCCAACCGCCCGATGTTGTTGTCGCTGATTGATCGGATGGGATTTATCCCAGTTGATATGGGGCGTGTTTCGGATGATCGCGACCAACTGCGGGCCCGTTTGGATCAGGCAGCGGGCCAGGCGGATGTCGTTCTGACCAGCGGCGGGGCGTCCGCAGGCGATGAAGACCATGTGTCGGCCCTGTTGCGGCAGGCCGGGGCAATGCAGGAATGGCGGATCGCGCTTAAGCCGGGACGCCCACTTGCGCTGGGCATGTGGTCGGGAAAGCCGGTTTTCGGCTTGCCCGGCAATCCGGTCGCAGCACTGGTTTGCACGTTGATCTTTGCCCGCCCAGCGCTGTGCCTAATGTCTGGGCAGGGCTGGGCGAAACCACAAGGTTTCGACGTTCCCGCAGCTTTTGAAAAACGTAAAAAGCCGGGGCGACGGGAATACCTGCGCGCGCGCATTCGCGCGGGTCAGGTTGAGGTTTTTCATTCAGAAGGGTCAGGCCGTATCAGTGGGCTCAGCTGGGCCGAAGGCCTGGTTGAAATCGAAGATGGCGAACGTCATATCAAACCCGGCGACTTGGTGCGCTTCATCCCATATGGGAGCTTTGGGCTGTGACAATTGCAATTTCACGTGGATTCAGCGCGGTTGAAAGACCTCAGGCCGCGGCCCTGTTCTGGCAGGCCTTTGCGGCGAAGTTGAACCGGGTCATGGGGCCAGACGACAAAGGGCTGGCATTTTTCGAAACCGTATTGAACCCCGACTTCGCGCTTGTGGCCCGTGACCCGGATGGGCAGATGCTGGGCCTTGCCGGGTTTAAAACAAAAGAGGGTGGTCTTGCTGGGGGCAGCATGACCGATCTTGCCCGCGTTTACGGGTGGTTTGGTGCGATCTGGCGCGGCTTGGTCCTGAGCGTTCTGGAGCGGGACCTGCAACCCGGCGTATTTCAGATGGACGGTATCTTCGTGGCGGCAGAGGCGCGCGGGCAGGGTGTTGGAACAGCACTGTTGGCTGCCATCAAGGCCGAGGCGCATCAGTCAGGAATGACCGAAGTACAGCTGGACGTGATCGATACCAACCCGCGCGCCAAGGCCCTATACGAAAGAGAAGGGTTCCAGGCCGTGGGTCAGGAAGAGACTGGGCCGTTCAAGCACATATTCGGGTTCAACAGCGCCACCAAGATGTGCTGGGTGGTTGCCCCCGACTAGTCAAACGTGCCCGCCACGCGTCCAAGCAACATGAATGCACGCGCAGTTCTGGTTTCACCCAATGCCGTCAGTTCGGCATCAGTGGCGATAGATTCGAACTCAACAATCATATTGTCGAAACGGCGCAGAAAGTGATGTGCGGCATCTCGGAAAATCGGATCCTGTTTCATCCGAGCGGCCGTCAGAGCCAAAGAAGAACGATCCCGAATACCGCCCAACGCGGCGACCGAACGACCGCGTGAGCCTTGCGCAAACTGGCGCCAGACCTCTGGTCGCGCCATATCGGGGCGCAGGTCGTCCATATAAATGCCTTCCTGACTAAGCAGTGTCAGCACATCCTGCGAGGCTTGCACCAATTGCGCGGTCTTACGATCCTTCAGCGCAACCCTAAGGGCGTCGAACCCTTCGGTATCGTCCTGCGTTTCTGGAAAGTTCAGGGCTCTGACGAAAACATCGGTGGTCAGTGGCGGCGCGATTTCTTCTGCCGAGATGCCAAGTTCCAGCGAGGTCTGATCGCCGGTACTGGCATGTTTCATTGCAACTTTCGCTGGCGCACTGCGCTTGGATGAGAATGTCGCCAATGCATCTTCGGTCTTCTTTGCGGTTTCGGCAATTTCGTCCAGCTTTTTGCTGACCGTCGGTTCATATGTGCTGGCGGCACGCTGTTGTTGGATGACATAGGCATTGCGGATCGCGTCGATCGCTGTTTGCAACCTGGCGCTCTCCTCGCGCATGATCCGACTGGCGCGCATGGCCATGGCGGCAACCCAGATCATCGCCACAGGCATGAACACTGCCAGAAAGGTCACGATCAGGCTGCTGCCCTGTTCCTGATCTGGCATAACCAGAAAAACAACGGACACCACCAGCCAGATCAGGCTAAGCACAAATGCTGCTATTTCGATTCCGGTCACGGACGGCACGCGTGGGCGGTCGTAGATGCCCAGCGAGGTTGGTCGTTCGGATTCCGGATCAGGTTTTGACCCTGACATGACGTGCGCTCCGGTCAGGCGTATGAAATGCTCAGGACTTCATAAGACCGTACGCCGCCCGGGGTACGGACCTCGACGCTGTCGCCTTCGTCCTTGCCAATCAGGGCGCGGGCGATCGGCGATTTGATGTTCAGCAGACCGGCTTCGATATTGGCCTCGTATTCACCAACGATCTGCCAGGTCTTTTCCTCATCCGTATCTTCATCGACCAATGTAACCTTGGCACCGAACTTGATCGCGCCGGACAGCTTGGCGGGATCGATCACATCGGCCAGCGACAGAATGCCTTCAAGCTCTTTGATGCGACCCTCGATAAATCCCTGCTTTTCGCGGGCCGAGTGGTATTCGGCGTTTTCCTTGAGGTCCCCAAGTTCCCGTGCCGTCGCAATCGCTTCGATAATCGCAGGGCGCTCGACGGATTTGAGGTTTTTAAGCTCGGCCCCGAGCGCGGCATTGCCCGAAGGCGTCATTGGGATCTTTTCCATACTCTACTTGTCCACGCAAAAATTGAGTCGCCCCGCCGCACAAAAGCGTCGGGGCGAAGGATAGGTTGGCGAATACCTGACCCAAATGGCGCGTGAATTGCAAGAGGGCAAAGGCCGCGAGGCGCTGGATTCGCGACTTAGCGCCGTCTCGGGGGTGATGGAGACCGCCTGTGGCGTTGCCCCAGAAGCTCACCCCGTCGCCACCGATGCGCGTCGGCTCCAAGCCACAACATCTCAATCATATTGGACAACTTCGAACTCTATGCCGTTGTCGTCATCGAAGTAGAACCGCTTGCCCGGCTCGTAGTCGGCATGATTGTGAGGGTCGAACCCGGCGTCCCGAACTTTGGCTTCGGTGGCGTCGATGTCTTCCACCAAAACGCCCACATGATTCAGCCCGCCGACGATGTCATAGCTGCTTTCCCCGGCAGGCTTTGGATCGGATGGGGCATAGAGTGCCAGATAGGTGTGGGCACTGCCGACATGCACGGTGTATCCGCCCGCGATGGCAGCGCCTTCCCAGCGGGTCTTCCAGCCAAAGACCTTTTCCATCCAAGCTGCAGATGCTTTTGGATCGCGTACGGTGAAGTTGGTGTGTTCAAGTGTCGCCATCATGGTGTCTCCTTTTCAACTTTTTGCCTTGCTTCGACTCATCGTAATTTCTAAACCTAACTTTAGGTCAAGATATTTTTTTGAGGATGTGATGGCTGTTTCTGAGGGTCTGGCAATTGGTGCATTGGCGCAGCGTACGGGGTTGGCGGTTTCCGCCATCAGGTATTACGAGGCGCAGGGGTTGGTCTCGCCCTGGCGCAACGCCGGTGGACAGCGCCGGTATCAGCGGGCCGATATTCGGCGCCTGAGTTTTGTCATGATCGCCCAGCAATTCGGATTAACGCTGCCCGAAATACGAGAGGTTCTTTCCGGCCTGCCCGGGAAACGAACTCCAACGCCGAAAGACTGGAAAGACATCAGTGTCAGCTTACGTTCCCATCTGGATCAGCGAATCGACACCTTGCTGCGATTGCGCGACAATTTGGATGGCTGCATTGGCTGTGGATGCTTGAGCCTGCCAAAATGCGCTCTCTACAACCCCGATGATCGGGCTAAGTCCAATGGAAGTGGCCCCAGATATCTGTTGGGAGACGCGCCAGAGGCATAAACTGCCGTAATGCGACTTTGTTACGCCGTGTTTTGATTGACCAATGTCTTTTACAACGGGTAATCAGCCGTGAAACAAAATTGCGCAGACCATGCGGTGAGAGCGCCAATTCGGAAAAGTTAGCTAGGGAGCCCGCGATGGCCGAGATTGAACGCGAAGCGATGGAATATGATGTGGTGGTCGTGGGCGCAGGTCCAGCAGGTCTGTCCGCCGCCATCCGTCTGAAACAGCTGGACGCTGATCTGAATGTCGTGGTGCTGGAAAAAGGCTCTGAGGTCGGTGCACATATCCTCTCTGGCGCAGTGCTGGATCCCTGTGGTCTGGATGCGTTGATCCCGGACTGGAAGGAAAAGGGCGCGCCGCTGAATGTGCCGGTGCACGAGGACAACTTCTATCTGCTGGGTGAGGCAGGCAAGATCCGTATCCCGAACTTCCCGATGCCGCCTCTGATGAACAACCACGGCAATTACATCGTCTCGATGGGCAATGTATGCCGCTGGATGGCTGAACAGGCCGAGGAACTGGGCGTTGAGATTTTCCCGGGCATGGCGTGCTCCGAACTGGTTTACGGCGACAACGGCGAGGTCAAAGGCGTTGTTGCCGGTGTCTTTGGTCTGGAAGCCGACGGCTCTTACGGTCCCAACACCGAACCCGGTATGGAGTTGCACGGTAAATACGTCTTCCTATCCGAAGGTGTGCGCGGATCGCTGTCCAAGGAAGTCATCGCCAAATACGACCTGTCTGCCGGCAAAGAAGTGCAGAAATACGGCGTCGGCATGAAAGAGATCTGGGAGATTGACCCGGCAAAGCACAAGGAAGGCTCGGTCACGCACACCATGGGCTGGCCCTTGGGCGGCAACGCAGGCGGTGGATCGTTCATTTACCATCTTGAAAACAATCAGGTCTATGTCGGGTTTGTGGTGCACCTGAACTACAAGAACCCGCACCTGTACCCCTACATGGAATTCCAGCGCTTCAAGCACCACCCGATGGTGGCCGAGCTGCTGAAAGGTGGTAAACGCGTGGCTTATGGGGCCCGTGCGATCACCGAAGGCGGCTATCAGTCGATGCCTAAGCTGGTCGCGCCGGGCGTGGCCCTGCTGGGCTGTTCGGCAGGCATGGTCAATGTGCCGCGCATCAAGGGCAACCACAACGCGATGCTGTCAGGCAAAGCGGCGGCTGAGGCCGCTTTCGACGCGATCAAGGCCGAGCGTTCGGGTGATGAGCTGACAGTCTATGAAACCGATGTGCGCGACGGCGCCATCGGCAAGGACCTGAAAAAGGTGCGGAACGTCAAGCCGATGTGGTCGAAATGGGGCCTGTTCCCGTCGCTGGCACTGGGCGGTCTGGACATGTGGACCAACACTCTGGGCTTTTCGTTGTTTGGCACCATGGGTCACGGTAAGAACGATGCCGAGGCGACAGAAGAGGCTAGCAAGCATCAGCCGATCGACTACCCAAAACCCGATGGCACACTGTCCTTTGATCGTCTGACCAACGTGTCCTTTGCGATGACGAACCATGAGGAAAGCCAGCCCTGCCACCTGCACCTGTCCGATCCTGAACTCCCGGTCAAGGTCAACATGCCCAAATTTGACGAACCGGCGCAGCGATATTGTCCGGCGGGGGTCTATGAAATGGTCGAGGATGAAGATGGTCCACGATTCGTGATCAACTTCCAGAATTGCGTGCATTGCAAAACCTGCGACATCAAGGATCCCAGCCAGAACATCACATGGACCACGCCGCAAGGTGGCGATGGGCCAAACTACCCGAATATGTAAGCGAAAATACGGGCACTGGCAGGGTCGTGAAGGCTCTGCCATTGCCTCTTCCTGACCAAAGCCCTAGCTTGACTGTCAGTCAAATGACAACAAGGCAGCATTTTGGTGGTTTCCCTGGTTCGTCGCACGGTGTTGGCCGTGCTGCTCTCTTCGACAGTCGCAATGCCGGTTATTGCAGATACGGGTTCCGGATCCTATCTGGCTGGCCGTCAAGCGATTTACGAGAATGATTACTCGGCTGCCGAACAATACTATGCTCAGGCGCTGAAATTCGATCCGCAAAATGAACTTTTGCTGGAAAGCGTTGTCGTTGCCCGCCTTGCGCTGGGCGAGATCGAGCGTGCATTGCCGATTGCCGAGACGATCGAGGGTGCGAAGCTGCCAAGCCAGGCTGCGCGAATGGTGATCTCGGCCAATCTGGTTGCAGATGGGCAATTGGATGACCTGCTGGCCCGTGACCCAGAAACACAAGGGGCTGGCCCTCTGGTTGATGGGTTGATGACTGCATGGGCCTATTTGGGTCAGGGTGAGATGACCAAGGCGATGGAACAGTTTGACACTGTTTCGACGCAAGAAGGTCTGAAGGAATTTGCCCTCTATCACAAAGCGATGGCGCTGGCCTCAATTGGTGATTTTGAAGGATCCGAGGCGGTGTTCGGAGCCAATGATGGCGTCGTCGCGCAGTTTTCGCGCCGCGCTGCTTTGGCTCGTGCCGAAGTGCTGTCTCAGTTGGACCGCGATGAGGATGCGATCGAGTTCCTGAACAACGTATTTGCAGCAGGCAGTGACCCGTCGATCGAGAATTATCTGGCGCGGTTGGGCGCCGGAGAGACTTTGCCGTTCACCCATGTCCGATCCGCGCAGGATGGCCTGGCCGAGATTTTCTTCTCTGTTGGCGCCGCACTGAATTCAGAGGCGTCACCTGACTATGTATTGTTGTATGCGCGTACGGCAAACTTCCTGCGCCCTGGTCATGTCGACTCAATTTTGCTGAGCGCTGAGCTGCTGGATGAGTTGAACCAATACGACCTTGCGGTCGAAGCCTATCGCAGTGTGCCGACAGAAAGTAACGACTACCACGCTGCAGAACTGGGCAGGGCTGAAGTTTTGGGCCGTTCTGGAAAGATGGATGCAGCCGTTGAAGTTCTCCAAAATCTGGCCGCACGACAACCAGACCTGCCGAGTGTTCACGTTGCACTGGCGGATTTGGAACGGCGGCAGGAAAACTATGCGGCGGCAGTCAACTCCTACGACAGTGCTATTGCGCTGACCGACAGCGCATCTGCTGGCAACTGGTTTCTGCACTATGCCAGGGGCATATCGCACGAGCGCCTTAAGAATTGGGATCAGGCTGAGACCGATTTCCGCCGCGCGCTGGAGCTGAACCCGGATCAACCGCAAGTGCTGAATTATCTGGGCTATTCATTGGTTGAACGGCAAGAAAAGTTGGACGAGGCGCTGGGCATGATCGAACGCGCTGTCGCGGCCCGACCCGACAGCGGGTACATAGTCGACAGCCTCGGATGGGTTCTGTTCCGCCTTGGGCGCTATGACGAAGCCGTTGAGCACATGGAGCGTGCAGTTGAGCTGATGCCAGTTGATCCCGTGGTCAATGACCATCTGGGTGATGTGTATTGGGCCGTCGGTCGAGGGCGCGAGGCCGAGTTTCAGTGGAAACGCGCGTTGTCTTTCGTCGACCCCGAGGACACCGATGGTGAGGCTGACCCGGACCGTATTCGCCGCAAGCTGGAGGTTGGTCTGGACGTGGTGCTGGCTGAAGAAGGCGCGGAACCTCTGAAGGTCGCAAATGGCAATTAAGGCCTTCGCGCCTGCCAAAATCAACCTGACCCTGCATGTGACCGGCCAGCGAGACGATGGCTATCATCTTCTGGATTCGCTGGTGGTTTTTGCGGATGTCGGCGATCAACTGGAATTCACACCGGGACCAAATCTCTCACTGGATGTAACTGGCGAACATGCCGAAGGCGTGCCCGCCGACAATCGCAATCTGGTTTGGCGGGCGGCTGAGGCCGTCGGTTGGACGGGGCGTATCCATCTGAACAAGGTGCTACCGCATGGCGGTGGTATCGGCGGTGGGTCCTCAGATGCGGCGGCCGTTTTGCGGATGGTTGCTAAGCAAGGGGGCGAAGTACCGAAAAACGTACCCTTATCCATTGGGGCCGATGTTCCTGTCTGCATGATGGCTATGGCCGCTCGGATGGAAGGGATTGGCGATCGGGTCACACCCGTAGCCATGCCTCAGTTCTATGCAGTGTTGGTTAATCCCGGCGTCGAAGTGCCGACGGGCGCTGTCTTCGATGCGATGAAGAAGCGCCGGAACCCCCCCATGCCTGTCGACATTCCGGATTTTGAGGCACCTGATGTTTGTGCCGAATGGCTGCGCGCGCAGCGGAACGATCTGCAAGATCCTGCGGTGGAACTGGCCCCCAAGATAGGGCGCGTTTTGGAGGAATTGAGCGCAACCCGAGACGCGTTGCTGGCGCGCATGTCGGGTTCAGGGTCGACGTGTTTCGCCCTTTACCCGTCGATGAACGCCGCGCATTTTGCCGCTTACGAGATCGGCGCGGCACATCCTGAATGGTGGTGCCGCGCGACGCAGCTCAATTGAGGCGCGAGACGACGTAGTCCGCCAGATCGCGCAGAAGGGTGCGAATCTCGTGATCAGGTAAAACATCCAATGCAGATTTGGCCTTGGCCGCCCAACCGAGAGCATCCGAACGGGTTGCTTCCAGGGTGTGGTAGTGGTTCATCAACGCCAGTGCGTGGTCCAGATCACCGTCCTGCTGGCGACCTTTCGCGATTGTGCGATCCCAAAAGGCGCGCTCGTCAGACGTGGCCTGTGCAATGGCCTTGATCACCGGCAGGGTCAGCTTGCGTTCGTGGAAATCATCGCCGACGTTTTTTCCGGTCGCCTTGCTGTCGCCCTGATAGTCCAGCAAATCATCGGCAATCTGAAAAGCAATCCCCAACGCATCGCCATAGTCGAAAAGCGCTTGGACCTGCTGTTCCGAAGCGCCGGCAATCACGCCACCCACTTCGGTCGCGGCTGAAAACAACGCGGCGGTCTTGCCGCGCACAACCTGCAGATACACGCTCTCATCCGTGCCTAGGTCGGCGGCTGCAGTCATTTGCAGCACCTCGCCCTCGGCAATCGTGGCGGAGGCATTGGCGAGGATGTCCAGAACACGCAGGGAGCCGGTCTCAACCATCAATTGGAAGCTGCGGGAAAACAGGTAGTCGCCCACCAATACGCTTGATTTATTGTCCCACAGCAAATTCGCCGTGGGCCGCCCGCGCCGTTGGGCGCTTTCGTCCACCACATCATCGTGCAGCAGGGTGGCGGTATGGATGAATTCGACCGTGGCGGCCAGACGCACGTGATGCTCGCCCGAATAGTCAAACATCCGGGCCGCAGCGAGGGTTAGCATCGGGCGCAGGCGCTTGCCTCCGGCCTCGACCAGATGCGCTGTCACCTCGGGAATCCGTGGGGCATGTTCCGACGCCATGCGGGTGCGGATCAGCGTGTTGACCGCCTCCATATCACCGCTCAGAATTTCGGCGAGCCGCTCATGCGGTTTCGAGATCGTGCTGACGTTCATCACACTCCTGATACAAGGCTCGACTTCTGCCTCGCCTTGCCCTTACATCCATCCCCATGAAAGAACTATTGCGCAGCACCGATCCGACAATCCTGGCTTTTGCATCCGCTCTTCTTGAAGGCGAGGATATAGACTGCTTTCAGATGGACGTAAATATGAGCATCCTCGAAGGAGGCATCGGAATCTTCCCGCGTCGCCTTATGGTCCGTACGGATGATTTAACGCGGGCCGAACGTGTCATGCGCGACAATGAGATACCGTTAGGGCGATGACCCGGTTCAAAGACAGTGATCTGACGTGCAACGCCTTTCTGGGCGGGCAGGTACAGCTGTTGCAGCCTTTGTCAGGCTACCGCGCCGGTGTTGATCCTGTTCTGCTGGCAGCATCTGTACCCGCCCAACCCGGACAGTCTGTTCTCGAGTTGGGTTGCGGGGCCGGGGCCGCCATTCTGTGCCTTGCAGCGCGAATCCCGGGATTGCGATTGACCGGAGTTGAGTTGCAGCCACCCTATGCCGATCTGGCCCGTCGAAATGCCGATCAGAACCGGATTCAACTGGACGTCGTCGAGGCTGATTTGAACGCCTTACCGGAAGATCTCCGGAACCGGATGTTCGACCACGTGATCGCAAATCCGCCCTACTATCGCCCGGGGGCACATAGCCCTGCGTCAGACTCAGGACGAAGTATTGCATTGGGTGAGAAGACACCGCTGATGGATTGGATAGCGGTTGCGGCCAAAAGGCTCGCCCCGCGAGGTTACCTGCATATGATCCAAAAAGCGGAACGCCTGCCCGATGTTCTGTCAGCCTGTGCAAGCAGGTTGGGCTCCGTCGAAGTTTTGCCGCTGTGCGCGCGCACCGGTCGCGAGGCTGAACTGGTCGTCATGCGCGCGCGCAAAGGGGGTGGCGCGGCGTTTCGGTTGCATGCCCCGTTGATTCTGCACGAGGGCGACCGGCACATGAAAGATGGCGACAGCTATACGCCCGAAGTTTCGGCTGTATTGCGCGCGGGTGCGGCGCTTCCCCGGTTTTAGCAGCAATAAGCAATGACCAGCCGATTTTGTCGGATTTATTACAGATTCTGTGCGTCTGCGGCGTGACAGGCTGGATATGATGTGATCAACTTCTTACGTATCACTCAGACACGTAAAGAAGGAGGATCGCCATGAGCGTGAGCGCACATCTGACGGAACTGAAGAAGAAGCACGAAACTCTCGGTCACGAAGTGGAACAGGCCCAACGCTCGCCAGGTATCGATGATCTCCATGTCGCCCAGCTCAAGAAACAAAAGCTAAAGTTGAAAGAAGAGATCGAACGCCTGTCTGCTTAAGGGCGCAGGCTGGCGCGTGCCGCAATCACGGCACCACCAGTGATCAACAGAGCTGCGATCGCCAGCCCCCAGGTCGGGGCGGCGATCCCTGCCACCACCAAGACCAGCGTAGACAAAAGTGGAGCCGCATATGATGCGGTTCCTAGAATTTGAATATCGCCACGCTTGACCCCGATATCCCAGACATAAAACGCCAGCCCGACCGGCCCCAGACCCAGCGCAAGCACTGAAATCCAACTGATTGTGGTCGTGGGCCAAACGGTTTCTTCTATTGCCAGATGCAGCACTGCAGATGCAATTGCCGCTGCGATACAAAACACGGCAACAGAACTGGTGGGTGTATCACCCAGACGACGGGACAGAACCGAATAGCCAGACCAGGTCAGCGCGCACAGTAGTGCCAAAGCATATCCAGGAACGTGTTGGGTCTGAAAACCAGCGCTGCCGCCACCGCTAATGATGACAGCGGCCCCGATAAAGCCAAGGCTTGCACCAATCAAATGGCCGAGGCGAAGGTGTTCGCCGGGCAACAGGCCGGAAAACAAAACGATCAACAATGGCCAGAGATACGCGATTAGCCCGGCTTCGGCTGCGGGCGCCATGCGCAGCGCCGAAAAATACAGGGCGTGATAGCCAAGCAATCCCAAGGCGCCGAATAGGTAAGTTGTCCAGCGCACTTGCCTCAACTGGCTGAAGCCGCCCGAGAGCCAGGTCCAGATCAGGCCAAGCGTTCCGCCTATGGAAAAGCAGATTGTGTTCAGCAGCAGCGGCGGTGTGGGCGCAGAGCCAACTGTGAACAATGCCAGTAGGGCCCATAGCAAAACAGCGCCAAAACCAATTGATGTTGCGCGCATTCTGGTCACTGCCCGGGCACCTCTTCTATCGGGATGATTTTGAATGCATCCGATATATGCGCGGTCTTTTCAATCTCGGTTATGAACCAGTCCCGGAATGCCGCGATCTGAGGTCGCTGCTCTGCGCCGGGCAGGCACAAAAAGCGGAAACGCCCCTTTGTTTCAATTGCAAGTTTAAACGGTGCGACCAGCCGTCCTTCGGAAAGGTCTTTCAATATCATGGCGCGGCGACCCAAAGCGACACCGACCCCAGCAACAGCCGCATCGATCGCATGATCCGCATTCGAGAAATATGCGCCATGGGTTGGGACAAAATCCACCCCGGCTGCCCGGAACCACGCAGGCCAATCACAGGGCGGCTTAAGGAAGCTGATCGACTCATCGTGAATCAGAGGTGCGTCCTTTAAGCTCTCTGGTGTTGTGAATTGTTCGGCCAGTTCCGGCGTCATAACCGGTGTCAGCCATTCCTTTCGAACTGGCACCGAGTAAAGGTCGTTATCCTGCCCATAGCCAAATCGAATGGCCACATCCACATCGTCCCGTTCCAGATCCATAATGCGCAATGTTGCCGAGAATTTCAGGTCGATTTCCGGATGCGCGCGCGCGAATTCATACAGGCGCGGAGCGAGCCATTTGGCTGTCAACGCAGGGCCGGCTGTCACTGTCAGGCTGTTGTCATCCTCTTGTCGCCGTGCCGTACGCCAAGCCGCTTGCAGGGCCGCAAACCCTTCGGCGGCACCAGGGGCCAACGCCTGACCTGCCTCGGTCAGTTCAACGGCGCGATTGAGGCGGCGGAACAGGGGGCGGCCCAGATGCTCCTCTAGCGATTTTATTTGAAACGATAGGGCTGCCGGCGTGACGTGTAGCTCGGCTGCCGCTTTTGCAAACGACATATGGCGTGCTGCCGCGTCAAAGGCGCGTAAAGCGGTTAGAGGGGGCAGATAGTCACTCATTTTATGGTCAAGAATTTCTTACCTGAATGATCGAATAAGCTCGTTTGTTTGCCTTGAATTAAAGGCGCATACTCAGGGCAGGTCAAACGAAACTGATCTGAAGGGAACTTTGCCATGATCGAGGTCATAACCAACCCCGCAGCGGCCCGCGCCTATCAGCGGGCCCATCTTGAGCGTTCCAAGGCTGTTACCAATGCGTTGAGCTGGTTGTTCGGTTCCCGCTGAACGCAGCGCGCGCGTTCTTACGGGATACAAGAAGGGCCGGTCCAGAAGGACCGGCCCAGTTCGTTAATAGTTTGCTTTCTAGGCGAAGAATTGTGCGCCGTTGGCGGAAATCGTGGAGCCATTGATGAACTGAGAATCGTCCGAGGCTAAGAACGCCACACAACGTGCGATTTCCTCAGGTTCACCCAAGCGGCCCGCGGGGATTTGGCCGATGATAGATTCGCGCACTTTCTCGGGCACGGCCATGACCATTTCAGTCGCGATATAGCCCGGACAGATCGCGTTCGCAGTGATACCGGCGCGCGCGCCTTCCTGCGCCAGCGACTTGACGATACCCAGATCGCCCGCTTTGGTGGCCGCATAGTTCGTCTGAGCAAACTGGCCTTTCTGTCCGTTGATCGAACTGATGACGATTACACGACCAAACTTCCGCTCACGCATGCCGGGCCAGATCGGGTGCACAGTGTTGAAGACGCCGGTCAGGTTGGTGTCAATCACCTGATGCCATTGTTCCGGGGTCATCTTGTGGAACGGCGCGTCACGGGTGATGCCAGCGTTGGCCACAACGATATCGATCGGGCCAACTTCAGCCTCGACTTTCTCGATGCCTGCCTTCGATTCATCATAGTCGGCGACGTTCCATTTGTAAGTGGCGATGCCGGTTTCTTCTGTAAACTTCGCCGCGGCTTCGTCATTCCCCGCATAGGTGGCTGCAACATTGCATCCTTCGGCCTTGAGCGCCTTGGAAATTGCTGCGCCGATGCCGCGAGAGCCGCCGGTGACGAGTGCTGTACGTGCCATTTAGGAATCCTCCAAATTTAATCGCCTTGGTAATGCTGTTACTCTGCGAGAGAGCTGTGCGCAATATTGTTTCGTCCAGATTGCTTTCTTTCTGTTCGTCAATATTGTCGCATGCAAGTGATAGAATTGAATTGTAACAAAAAGGGGCGCCGACAGGGCGCCCCTTGTACGTTTTTGTCAGCGCAATTAGTCGCGCTCCACGCACAGGGCGACGCCCATGCCGCCACCGATACACAGGGTCGCGAGACCCTTTTTCGCATCGCGGCGTTTCATTTCGAACAACAGCGTGTTCAGGACACGGCAACCGGATGCGCCGATCGGGTGCCCAATTGCGATGGCGCCACCGTTGACGTTCACGATTGATGGATCCCAGCCCATATCCTTGTTCACGGCACAGGCCTGCGCTGCGAAGGCTTCATTGGCTTCGACCAAATCCAGATCGTCAACCGACCAGCCTGCCTTTTCCAGCGCCTTGCGCGACGCGTAGATCGGGCCAACGCCCATGATCGATGGGTCCAAACCAGCGGTGGCGTAAGACGCGATACGTGCCAAAGGCTCAATCCCGCGCTTTTCGGCGTTTTCGGCCGACATTAGCAGGGTGGCCGCGGCGCCATCATTCAGACCGGATGCGTTAGCGGCTGTGACCGAACCGTCCTTGGCGAAAGCGGGACGCAGCTTGGCCATGGCCTCCATGGTTGCGCCGTGACGGATGTATTCATCCTTATCCATCACAATATCGCCCTTACGGGTCTTGATGATGAACGGAATGATTTCGTCGGCGAATTTGCCAGCCTTCTGCGCGGCCTCGGCTTTGTTTTGCGACGCAACAGCGAATTCGTCCTGTGTATCGCGGTTGATCTGCCATTTCTCGGCAACATTTTCGGCGGTCTGACCCATGTGATAGCCGTTGAAGGCATCCCACAGACCGTCACGGATCATCGTATCAATGTACTTCATGTCACCCATCTTGTGACCGGCGCGCATCGCTGCGGCATGGGGTGACAATGACATGTTCTCTTGTCCACCGGCGGCCACGATATCGGCGTCACCCAGTTGGATGTGCTGAGCGCCCAATGCGACAGCGCGCAGACCCGAGCCGCAGACCTGGTTGATACCCCAAGCGGCGCTTTCCTGCGGCAAGCCGGCGTTGATATGCGCCTGACGCGCGGGGTTCTGGCCCTGAGCGGCGGTCAGCACCTGGCCCATGATGGTTTCGCTTACTTCACCTTTGTCGATCCCGGCGCGTTCGACGACTGCTTCCAGGACGGCAGCGCCCAGATCGTGTGCAGGGGTGGTCGCAAACGAACCGCTAAAGCTGCCGACACCTGTGCGTGCGGCGGATGCGATTACTACGTTGGTCATAAAATCAGTCCTTTACCGTCATGGTCCTGTGGGAAATCTGACGGCGCAGGTGGCAGAGAGGCTCTCTCCCGGTATCAGAGCGCCTCATGATCCCCCGCTCCAGCACTCTCTGCCATAGCGTAATGCTGCACGCGCAGCAACGGACAGCTTGTCTCAGCAGTGTTGGGGGCGATCTGTCGCAACAGCGTTGTTCGGCTAAGTTCCTGTTTTTGACATTGTTTCCTGTTTCCAGGGCGGCGTGACCGATGGTGCACCAAACAGGAAGCCCTGCAGACAATCAACGCCGCTGGCGATCAGGAACTCTGCATCTTGTTGAGTTTCGACCGATTCGGCCGTTACCAGAATTTCGAACTCCCGAGCCACCGCGATCAAAGCGCGAACCAGCGCCTGATTGTCCGGGTTCTCGCTGATCCCCCGAATGAACTGCCCGTCGATCTTGGCGGCATCAAACAGGAATTCGCGAAAATGGCGAAAACTGAAATTACTGGCGCCGAAGTCGTCCAGTGCAAAAGCAATGCCGCGTTCCTGTAGGCGATCCATAAAGTCCACAACAAGTTCGGGGACTTGCATCGCTGAGCTTTCCGAGATCTCGAGGATCAAACGTTCGCCCACGCTTGCGTCCTTTTTCAGAAACCTGTCCAACACTCGGGACCAGCGGGCGTAACCGATTGATCGGGCCGACATGTTTATGGACAATCGGATGGCAGGATTTCGACCAAGTGTGCGCAAACCCATTTCCAGCGCGACGCAATCCAGTTCCCGCCCAATCGGTGTGTTTTCGACCTGAGGCATGAAGTCCCGCGCGGGAATGGCGCGACCGGTTTCGTCAAGGACGCGAATAAAGCCTTCATAAAAGGCAACTCCACGTGGAGGATGTGCTTGCATGACGGGTTGAAACGCCAGCTTGCATTGCTTGTGTTTCACCGCATCCGTTGCCATCTGAACCACCGAGCGGTCCCTGGTCGAGACTGCAGCGTTCAACGGGCTTTCGGAGCCTTCGGGAAGATCTGCAAGCTTCTTGTCCCGCATGAGCAAGGGTTCCCTGTGTGACGCCGAACGTGGGTTCGTCACAGTTTCAGGGCAAACAGGTGAATCTGCAGTTAAGATTTTTCAGAAAATATGAGCGGTCAGCGTGCGGACTGCGCCAGCGTGGCTGCGGCCCCAACAACGGCCCCCATCGCGCCTAGAACCATCATTACAAAACCCAAGGCGATCAAAGCAGTCACAGCGGTGCCGATTGCAGCAATCATCGCCAGTACCAGACCCAAGAGCCCGATAACAGTTGATACGGTTGTTACGCGGTTCATTCTGGCCTCCGGAAACTCATACTCCACACATGACGCCCGATATGGGGCGTGAGGGCCGGATTACAAGGCTAATAGGCTTTGCTCGCGAAGTCGTCAGGCCTGTTTCGTCCGAGTACTAGGCGGATTTTCGTCAAATTGCTCGAAACCGGGCGTTCCGCGATCATTCGGGTGCCTGTCCAGATGCTTTTTCTTGATCTGCTCCGAGCTGTCGCGACTGCCATCGTGACTGTAACCGGGCGGGGCAAAGCAATAGGCAAGTCGTTGGCGTATGGTCAGACCCGGCTGAGTCGCGTCGCGCCAAATGCCGACCCACTCGTGAAACGCCACGCGCAACGGGTTGAACGTGCCGATATTGTGGACCAGCCCATAGTCGACGCGGTCATCTTCCTGCTCAGGCACGAAGGTTCCAAACATCTTGTCCCAGATGATGAAGACACCCGCGTAGTTGCAATCCAGATAGCGCGCATTGCGTCCGTGATGGGCACGGTGATGACTGGGGGTGTTCATCACGGCCTCGAACCAGCGGGGCATTTTACCGATGGCTTCGGTGTGAATCCAGAACTGGTAGATCAGGTTCAGACCCCCGCAGAACAAAACCAAGGCCGGGTGGAACCCCAGCAAGATCAGCGGCGCGCGTACGACCATCATGAACGTAAAGGTATAGGTCCAGGTCTGCCGCAGCGCCGTAGTCAGGTTGTAGTGCTGCGAGCTGTGGTGGTTCACATGGCTGGCCCAGACCCAGCGGATACGATGACCGAACCGGTGAACCCAGTAATAGCGCAAATCGTCCAGGACAAAGCATAGAAGGATGATTGGGATCGACGTGCCCAGATTCAGGGGCGTGATCTGCCAGAGCCACATGAAAAACGCATAAGCGATGAAGCCTAACAGGAAGCCCGAGGCGATGTTTCCGGCCCCCATGATCAGCGAGGTCACCGCGTCGCGCGTTTCATAGCGTCCGCCTTTACCTTTGATTGCGATCCACACGAACTCGGCCAGAATGGCAGCGATGAAAAACGGGACGGCCCATTGGACGGCGTCGGGAAAACTCACTTGGTCGGTCATGCAGGCTCCATCAGATGTCGCCAGTGGGCGCATTCTGTTTCGTCAAGGCGGATGATCGTGCCGGGGGTTGCAAAATCGTGGAACTGAACCTCAAACCCATCCGGGTGTTCGATCCAGTCAAAATCCACCAGATGCCGCGCCACGGTGTCAGCACCAAAGGACCACAGCAGCCCCGGGCCCGTTTCCGTGCGTATCAGAGCCGAATGGCGATCATGGGACACCGTGACATCAATGATCGCGTCATCCGGCGCGTGACGCAGCCACTGATCCCGTGCGATATCAGCCGTCAACTCGCGCTGCGCGGACTTGCCGGTCAGATGCAGAAGCAGCGTGATCCCGGTGATTCCAACAACCACCAGAACCAGTAGAATTTCGAGCGGCATACCATCCTCCTGACGCAAAACTGCAAAGTCAGGACAGGTCTGTCAAAGGTGGCGTCGCGTCATGGCAGCTTGCAACTTCGTGCGGCCTAGCCACACAGCGATCCCGAAAGCGGGAATAGAGCCCACAAAACCTCAGTTCGTGATTGTGTAGGTTCCTCCTGATTTACCTTTACCTTTGTTGCGCGTGAACGTGACCTGATTGCCGTCAATTGTAACTTTTTGGCAGTCTTGGGGAATTTGCTTGCCACCAACAACCAGAGTTCGGCACCAGAAGCGTTTGTTCCAAGCCCAGGCGCCTTTGAATTTAACCTTGTCGCCGGTTTCACCGGTCAATTTGCCATCGGCAGAAATAATCACCCATGTGCCGCCATCCACCAGTTTTTTTCCTGCGACAGCTGCCAGAAATTGATCCTCTTTCTTCAGATCCTTGGCGTCTAAGGTCTCTGCGGAAAGCAGAACGACACTGGCCACAACTGCCAACAAAGCAACAACTTTCATCAATACTCTCCCGTTTAATGTGGCCGGGAGAGTATCATAATTCCGTTGGTTTGGTGAAAGGTTCTTAGCTTTCACCGCCAACGAGTGTCGAGATGATGGATTTCGCGCTATCCGAGTTCCATTCCGCGTCACCGATCAGCCGGGCGATTTCGTTGCCATCGGGGTCGATGATGACAGTGATTGGCAAACCAATCACACCCATCTCACGCGCAACCGCTTGATTAGGGTCTTGGTGTCGGGGCAGATTATCGATGCCGTTTTCATCGAAGAATTTCTTGATGCCTGCCGGCGAGTTGCGACCAGTCGCCAGGGTCAAAACCTCGAATTTGTCGCCCCCGAATTCTTCCTGTAATTCAGCGATCTGGGGCATCTCTTTGCGGCAGGGGGCGCACCAGGTGGCCCAGAAGTTCAACAGCACATACTTGCCTTTGTAGTCCGCCAGTGTCGCGGTGCCGCCATCGTCTTCCAGTTCAAATTCAACCGCTTCGACTGGCTTCGGCTCTTTGTGGAGGATCAGACGCTTCAGGCTGCCATCGCGTAACGGCGCCAATGTCTCGGCATCGGTTGCCAAAGCCGCGTTTGCACCTAGCGCAAGGGCCATATAAAGGGGGATCAGACGAAATAGGCGCATATCAACTCCGGGTTTTCTTACATGACCGATCAATCTTCGAACCAGATGTGGGGCGGCCGCTTTGCCGCCGGTCCAGACGCGATCATGGAGGCAATCAATGCCTCGATCGGGTTCGATCAGCGGATGGCAGCCCAGGACATCGCAGGCTCGCGCGCCCATGCCGCCATGTTGGCTGCCACAGGCGTTATAAGTGATAGTGATGCGCAGGCTATTCGGGAAGGGCTGCTCACCGTTTTGTCAGAAATCCAGAGCGGCACATTTCAGTTCTCGACCGCGCTGGAAGACATTCACATGAACGTCGAGGCGCGACTGAAAGAGATCATCGGAGAACCCGCAGGCCGTTTGCACACAGGGCGTTCGCGCAACGATCAGGTCGCGACCGACTTCAAACTCTGGGTGCGGGATCAGTTGGACGCGGCTGAAAATGGGCTTCTGGCCCTGATCCGCGCGCTTTTGGCGCAGGCGGAGGCTGGGGCTGAGTGGGTCATGCCGGGCTTTACCCACTTGCAAGCCGCGCAGCCAGTGACATGGGGCCATCATATGATGGCCTACGTCGAGATGTTTGGTCGTGACTTGAGCCGTGTCCGTGATGCCCGCACCCGGATGAACGAATCGCCATTGGGTGCAGCTGCTTTGGCCGGAACATCCTTCCCCATCGACCGCCAGATGACGGCCGAGGCGCTGGGCTTTGATCGCCCTGCAGCAAATTCCTTGGATGCCGTCAGCGACCGCGATTTCGCGCTTGAGTTCCTGTCGACCGCATCGATCTGCGCCGTCCACCTGTCACGCTTTGCCGAAGAACTGGTGATCTGGTCCTCGGCCCAGTTCCGCTTTGTCACGTTGTCCGACCGGTTCTCGACCGGTTCATCGATCATGCCGCAGAAGAAAAACCCCGATGCGGCCGAGTTGATCCGCGCCAAGGTAGGCCGAATCTATGGCGCCAACACGGCGCTCATGATGGTGATGAAAGGCTTGCCACTGGCCTATTCCAAAGACATGCAGGAAGACAAGGAACAGGTCTTCGATGCCGCGGACAACTGGATGCTGGCGCTTGCTGCGATGGAAGGCATGGTCAAGGACATGACCGCCAATCGCGAAAGCCTGGCCGCCGCGGCCGGATCTGGGTTTTCGACCGCGACTGATCTGGCCGATTGGCTGGTGCGGGTGCTGGGGCTGCCGTTCCGCGATGCACATCACGTCACTGGTTCGCTGGTGGCGCTGGCAGAAGGCAAGGGTTGCGACCTGCCTGATCTGACGCTGGTAGACATGCAATCGGTCCATGCGGACATCACCGAAAACGTCTTTTCTGTCCTTACGGTCGACAATTCGGTAAACTCCCGCCAATCTTATGGTGGCACGGCACCCGATCAGGTCCGCGCTCAGATTGAACGATGGAAGGCGATGGTTTGATGCAGATACTACACGTAATCCTTCTGATTGCGGCTGGATTTGTATTGTCCGCCTGTGGCGCGGACGGCGAACCGGTTCAACCCACTGTCAATGCAAATATCGGTGTCGGCTCTAGCGGTACACATGTCGGCGGCGGCGTTGGCCTGCGTCGTGGCGGGCTTGGCGTGTATTTGGGTGTCTAACCCGAAGTGCGTTGTGTTCGGCGGCAAACACCCCATCTATGAAAAGCGTTGCCCGTGCGCCTCGGACACATGCCAAACTTAAGGATTACCATGAAGATTGTTGCCCTGTTTCTGACATTGGCCGTTCTGATCGCTTGCGAACCGTCATCCTCTCCGCGACCTGAACCTGCGGCAGAACCTCGGAAGTCGGGTATTTCGGTTTCCGGATATGGTCGTATTGGGGTCTCGACCGAGCTTTAGTGGCGCATCACTGGCGAGCAGCAGACGGAATCGATTGATCCACGCGGCAGTTTTGGTCTAAGCGCGCTGTTATGGATCACTTTCTCTACCGCGACGGCGCGCTTTTCGCCGAGGATGTCCCGATCTCCGAAATCGCAGCCGCGGTTGGAACGCCGTTCTATGTGTATTCCTCTGCAACCTTGCTGCGGCATTTCAAACTATTCGATGACGCGTTGGACGGCACCGATCACCTTGTCTGCTATGCGATGAAAGCGGCCAGCAATCAGGCAATCCTGAAAACGTTGGCACAAGCAGGCGCAGGGATGGATGTGGTTTCGGGCGGGGAGTACATGCGTGCCAAGGCCGCAGGCGTGCCGGGCGACAAAATCGTTTTCTCGGGCGTCGGCAAAACAGCGGATGAGATTCGCACTGCGCTCACTGGCGGCATCCGTCAGTTCAACGTAGAATCCGAGCCCGAGATGGATGTGATTAACGCCGTCGCGCTGGAGTTGGGCGTGATCGCGCCGATCACCGTGCGGGTGAACCCGGACGTGGACGCCAAAACCCATGCCAAGATTGCCACCGGGAAATCCGAGAACAAGTTTGGCATCCCGATTTCGCGCGCGTCTGAAGTTTATGCACTCGCCGCCAGCCTGCCGGGATTGAAGGTTATCGGGATCGACGTCCATATCGGCTCGCAACTGACCGAGCTGGAGCCATTTGAGCTTGCCTATAACAAAGTCGCAGAACTGACCGAACGTCTGCGGTCCGAAGGGCACGATATTCGTCGTCTCGATTTGGGCGGCGGGCTGGGCATTCCTTATACGCGTTCGAATGATGCCCCTCCCTTGCCGGTTGAATACGGCGCTATGATCAAGAAAACGCTGGGTCATCTGGGTTGCGAGATTGAGATCGAGCCCGGTCGCCTGATCGCAGGCAACGCGGGTCTGATGGTTTCGAAGGTCATTTATGTGAAGTCCGGCGAAGACCGCGAATTTCTGATCCTCGACGGAGCAATGAATGACCTGATCCGCCCAGCAATGTATGAGGCGCATCATGATATTGTTGCGGTGCAGGAACCCGCACCGGGTGTCGAGCAGAAGCCCTACGATATCGTCGGGCCGGTCTGCGAATCCGGCGATACTTTTGCCAAAGAGCGCAGCATGCCGCCGCTGTCCGCCGGTGATCTGATCGCGTTCCGCAG
Source organism: Ruegeria sp. EL01 (assembly GCF_900313035.1). GTDB lineage: Bacteria > Pseudomonadota > Alphaproteobacteria > Rhodobacterales > Rhodobacteraceae > Ruegeria. The sequence continues at coordinate 110,842 of NZ_OMPS01000009.1, forward strand.
TGCCGGGGCGTATGGTGCCGTGATGTCCAGCGAGTACAACACGCGCCCGCTGATCCCAGAAGTGCTGGTGCATGGGGATCAATTTGCAGTTATTCGTGAACGCCCAAGCTTTGACGAAATGATAAACCGCGATACCATACCCTCGTGGCTCTGATGCGATAATCGCAGGGGCCCGATCAGGAGGCCCGCCTTGAGCGAAAGAACAAACCCGCCAATTCCACGCCTGTCACTTTGGCTGACCCATGCCGGGATGCTGGCTGAGCAGGTTTTGCGTGCATTTTGGCCTGTTTTTTCGATTTTGATGCTTGTTCTGGCGGCACTGATGCTGGGTTTGCAGGACTTCGTGCCGGTTGAATTCGTATGGGGCACTGGTGCGGTGTCTGCGGTCGTTGTGATCGTCGCGATCCTTTGGGGGATAAGGCGATTCCACGTCCCGTCGCGTGCCGAAGCACTTTCGCGACTTGATGAAACCTTGCCGGGCCGACCAATTCAGGCCCTGTTGGATGATCAGGCCATTGGTGCGCAGGACGCGGATTCGGTGGCTCTGTGGCAGGCCCACAAACGCCGTATGGCGCAGCGTGTTGCGCAGGCCGAGGCAGTGAAACCGGATCTGCGGCTGGCGTCACGCGACCCCTACGCCCTGCGATATGCCGCTTTGCTTGCTTTGGTTGTCGCGGTTTTATTCGGATCATTCTGGCGCATTGGATCGGTCGCCGAAATGGCACCGGGGGCTGCCGTCGCCGGGCAAGGGGCGACATGGGAAGGCTGGGTTGAACCGCCGCGTTACACCGGGTTGCCGACGCTCTATCTGGCGGATCAATCCGGAACAGAACTCTCCATACCGCAGGGCAGCCGCGTCACATTGCGGTTTTACGGAGAGGTTGGTGCGCACAGCCTGTCAGAGACTACTTCGGCGGCCGGAACAGAGGCTACAACTGAACCTGAACAGGAATTCGTGGTCGAGCAATCCGGGCGGATTCGCATTGACGGCCCGACGGGTCGGGAATGGGAGCTAGACATCATTGGTGATGCGCCGCCACAAATTGCGGTGGCGGCTGCCGCTGAATCTGAGGCTGGCGGTCAGATGAAACTTCCCTACGCGGCCCTTGATGACTACGGCATCGTATCTGGGTTGGCCCGGATCGAGCTGGATCTGGCTGCGGTTGATCGGCGTTTTGGCCTGATCGCGGATCCCGAACCGCGTCAAGCGATTGAAGTTGAATTACTCATGCCGATCACCGGGGACCGGACGGATTTCACCGAAGACCTGATCGAAGATTTCTCGCAACATCCTTGGGCGCATCTGCCGGTGACAATCACATTGATGGCGCAGGATGCAGCAGACCAACAATCCGAATCGGAACCCTATGCGACTGCGTTGCCCGCGCGTCGGTTCTTTGACCCGCTCGCAGCGGCTGTGATCGAACAACGGCGAGATTTGCTGTGGGCGCGCGCCAATGCCACACGGGTCGCGCAGGTACTGCGCGCGGTGTCCAATCATCCCGAGGACCTGTTCCGCTCGGACATCGCATATCTGCGTCTGCGCGTGATCCTGCGGCGGTTGGAGACCTTTGACGAATACGGGCTGAAATCTGAGCAGCAGGAGGAAATCGCGCAGGCCCTGTGGGACCTTGCGGCCTTGATCGAAGACGGAACACTGGCCGATGCGCTCGAACGGATGCGTCAGGCCCAGGAACGGTTGTCCGAGGCGATGAAGAATGGCGCTTCCGATGAGGAAATCGCCGAACTGATGCAGGAACTGCGCGAGGCAACACAGGACTATTTGCAGCAATTGCAGCGCCTGGCTCAGCAAGACGGCGAGAATGGTGAGCAACAACAGGGCCAGAACGGCGAATCCATGCAGATGTCGCAGGAAGATCTGCAGCGCATGATGGACCGTATTCAGGAGCTCATGGAACAGGGCCGCATGGCCGAGGCGCAGCAAGCGTTGGATGAGTTCCAGCAGATGATGGAAAACATGCGCGTCACTCAGGGGCAGGGGCAAGGTGGCCAGTCCGAGGGTCAGCAAGCCATGGAAGGGCTTGCTGAGACATTGCGCGAACAGCAGGGCCTAAGCGATCAGGCCTTCCGCGATCTGCAGGAACAGTTCAATCCCGGCGCGCAGGCTGGCGAAAATCAGGGCAACGAAGGCAGCTCAGGCGGTCAAGGTCGCGGTCAAAGCCACGAGGGTCAAGGCGGCCAGGGGCAAGGGTCTGATCAATCGGGTGAAGGCCAACAGGGCCAAGGAACGCTGGCGAACCGGCAACAGGCCCTGCGGGATGAGTTGGGTCGGCAGGAACAAGGGTTACCCGGTGCAGGCACACCGGACGGTGAAGCCGCGCGCGAGGCTTTGGGTCGTGCGGGCCGTGCGATGGATGACGCAGAAGAGGCCCTGCGCGGCGATGATCTTGCCGAAGCCATAGACCGTCAGTCCGAGGCGATGGAAGCCCTGCGGGAAGGTATGCGTTCACTGGGTGAGGCGATGGCCCAGAACCAGCAGAACCAGCCGGGGCAGGGCACGGAAGAAGGCGATATGCAGGCCGACAACCGCGACCCGTTGGGTCGTAACCCGGGTGCTGCGGGATCCATTTCAACCGAGGAAGACATGCTGCAGGGCGAGGATGTCTATCGCCGCGCGAGGGAACTGCTGGACGAAATTCGTCGGCGTACCGGCGACACCGATCGCCCCAAAATCGAACTGGAATACCTTAAACGGTTGCTTGAGCGGTTTTAGGAAGGGGTTGGCGCGTCAGTTTTGGGACGCGCCTGAACCGGCCTGGGTTTCAAGCCAGATTCTTGCCTGATCCACCAGCGAGACATAGGAGTTCAGGACAGGATCCGCCTGCGGCACTGCTTCGCTGATTTGTTGGGCGTTGCCGTAAATCAAGTACAGAATCACACCAATGATCAACATCAGGGCGAAACCACGGACAAACCCACCGGACTTGCGGACCGGTGCTTCAATCTCGGTCATCTCGGCGCGCATGGTGGAGTTGATTGCGTCAACATCCGGCAGCGCTTCTTTCTGCCCCGCGTCTTCAGCTGTCACTGAGGCGGAAGGTCGTTTGGGCTCGATTTTTGGTTCAGGTGGGGTGTCCAATGCCAGATCGGGCTGGGTTTCCAGTCCTCCGCCTTCCTGAGCACGCAATTCCGCCTCGCGGGCGGCCTCTTCCTGTAAAATACTGGCAACTGAGGGGTCCACATTTCCTGTGGGTTCTTCAGACGCTTTCTCAGGCTCAGGCTCAGGCTCAGGCTTTGTCGACGTTTCTTCGGTCGTTGAGTCCGCTATCTCGTCTTCCGAGGTCTCCGCCTCAACAGCAGGTGCATCCGCGTCGGCGGCGTCATCTTCTACCTGTGCAGGTTCAGATATCTCGTCGGTCGGATGTTTGGCCTGAAACCAGGTTTGATCGCAATTTGAACATTGCACATCGCGGCCTTCCTCGGGGATGACCTCGTCCGGGACCTCGTATTGGGCGCTGCAATTTGGACATGTAAGACGCATACTGCCTCCCCGACCGTAAAACGGACCGTTATTGGTTTTTTCAGGAATGATATTCCGTTAAGACCTAACAGCAAAGGGCGTTTTCGGTTTCACGGACTAAGTGTCACCAATTGGACCCGGTGACGGCATTGAAACCACAACCGCGCTCGGGCAAGAAGAGCGGCAAAGTAAATGGGGGCAAGTGTGATCGAGCTGGAAAATGTCAGCTACACCTATGGCGGCGGCGAATTGCTGAGCGATGTATCGGTGCAGCTGCAGCCGGGGTCCTTTCATTTTCTGACCGGCCCTTCGGGAGCAGGGAAAACAACGCTGCTCAAGCTTTGTTATGGGGCGCTGCTGCCAACATCGGGACGGCTGAGCGCTTTTGATCAGGATATCTCTCTGCTGGATCGGGATCAGATGGCCCTGTTGCGCCGTCGAATTGGCGTCGTGCATCAGGACTGCCAGTTTCTGGATCACATGACCCTGGGTGAGAATGTCGCTTTGCCACTGATGGTTTCAGGGCGTGCAGAATCGGCTGAGCAGGACAACCTGACCGAGCTGCTGAGTTGGGTGGGTCTTGGCCCCCGGCTAGAAGCCAGACCGCCGGAATTGTCCGGGGGGGAGCGTCAGCGCGCGGCTTTGGCACGCGCTCTCATCCTGTCACCCGACGTTGTGCTTGCGGATGAACCAACAGGAAATGTGGACTGGGAGATGTCGCAACGCTTGCTGCGTCTGCTGATCGAACTGAACCGGATGGGCAAAACCGTTCTGATTGCGACACATGATCTGAGCTTGATCCGCGCGGCCAAAAGTCAGGTGCAGGCCCGAGTCTTGCGGATCTCGCAGCGGCGGTTGCAACTGGCAGGAGCGGATCTATGAGCACTGGTGATATTCGCAACCTGCTGCGCCGCGATGCACGCGCCGACCGGGTTGTGCCGCCAACTGGGTACACTGCACATCTGACCCTGTTCGTGTCCGGAGCAATGGCCTTTCTCGCCGTGTTCGCTCTGGCTTTGTCGCTGGCCTCGGGCAGGATTGCTGACCGTTGGGCGTCGGAACTGGCGGGCGCTGCAACCCTGCGTATTAACGCCCCGGCGGAACAGCTTGCGGCCCAAACCAACGCCGCGTTGACCGTTCTGGGCCAGACCCCGGGCGTTGCGTCGGCGCGCGCGCTGACCGCAGAAGAACAGGCGGCTCTGCTGGCTCCGTGGTTTGGGCCTGACCTGCCGCTGGACACTCTGCCCATCCCGCAACTGATTGAAATCGTCGAAGGTGACCCGGGACTGGATGCCGCCGGGTTGCGCCTGCGGCTGGGGGCCGAAGTTCCTGGGGCTGTTCTGGACGATCACACAAGATGGCGCGAACCTTTGGTTGATGCAGCAATGTCTCTGCGACGCCTGGGATGGGTGTCGATCTTGCTGATCGGCAGCGCCACGGCGGCCATGATCACATTGGCTGCCAACGCGTCGCTTGCCGCCAATGCGCAAATCATCGAGGTTCTGCGCCAGGTGGGTGCACGTGATCGGTTCATTGCCGGGGCCTTCGTCCGCCGCTTCACCTATCGCGCCTTTTTTGGTGCGGCCGTGGGAACCCTGCTGGGATTGACCGGCGTGTTACTGCTACCTGAGGCTTCGGATACCGGCGGCTTTCTGACCGGAGTAGGCTTTCAGGGCGGCGACTGGGCCCTACCCATTTTCATTCCCGTTCTGGGCGCCATGGTTGCCTTTTTCGCCACCTGGACAGCAGCCCGTCGTAAATTGAAGGAGCTTTCATGATACCCATGGCCATTCAATGGGTCCGCTCGTTGATCTTCATGATCGTGATCTACGCCTGGATGCTGATTCTCGGCATCGTATTTGCGCCCTATGCACTGTTTGCCAAACAAGGGGCGTCGCAGGCCTGCAGAACCTACGCGCGCAGCACGATGTGGTTGGCCCGCTGGATTGTTGGAATTCGTTGCGAAGTGCGTGGGACTGCGCCTACGGCCGAAGTTGTCGTGGGCGCCAAGCATCAGTCCTTTCTGGACATTATCATGATCTTTAGCGCGATCCCGCATGGCAAGTTTATCATGAAGCGCGAATTGCTGTGGACCCCGATCATCGGCCTGTATGCGCGCCGATTGGGATGCATCGCGGTTAACCGTGGCAAGAAGGGCGCAGCAGTGGCCAAGATGGTCAAGGACGTTGCCAAAGAGTTCACCGAACCAGGGCAGTTGGTGATCTATCCGCAAGGGACGCGGGTCGCGCCGGGTGCGCATAAACCCTATAAAGTCGGAACGGCCGTATTGTATGAAGGGCTTGGATTCCCTTGCGTTCCGGTTGCAACAAATGCGGGCGTCTTCTGGCCACGGACAGGAATCATGCGCAAACCGGGGTTGGCGATTGTCGATTTTCTGGACCCGATCGAACCCGGTGTGCAGCGCGATGAATTTCTGCGGCGACTGGAAGATGCGATCGAAACGCGCTCGGATGCGCTGATGCGGGAAGTGGGGTTTGATCCCGATGAAGTTCATTGATGGCATCGAAACGCTGGAGGCGTTGTATAGCGCGCCCGGAGCGCCCGCATTGCGGAAAGTGGCGCGTCGATTAACGCCACTTTATCGCAAATGGATAATGTCCTCGCGCCTGTGCATTCTTAGCACCGTGGGGCCAGAGGGGGTCGATGGCAGCCCGCGTGGCGATGACGATCCGGTTGTTTTTGAACTGGACCCAGGCACTCTGGCCATGCCGGATTGGCGGGGTAATAACCGGTTGGATTCGCTGCGCAACATCGTGCGTGATCCGCGTGTTTCGCTTTTGTTTATTGTTCCGGGGTCAAACAACGTGGTTCGGCTGATTGGAACCGCGCGGCTGACTGCAGATGAAGCCCTGCGTGCCCGTTTCGAGAAACATGGGAAGTGGCCTGCGACGGTGATCGTTGTGGAGATCGGTGAAATCTATACGCAATGCGCGCGCGCGTTGATGCGGGCCGGGACATGGACCTCTGGCGATGAAACTGCCGCGTTGCCGACTGTGGGTGAAATTCTGGCTGAGATGACAGCGGGAGAAGAGGGCGGCGCGCAGTATGACCAGGAATGGGGAGTACGCGCCGCCAAAACGATGTGGTAGGTTTCCCTTGATCTAAGGGTCAAACCGCCGCAGCTCCGATCCTGGATACTTTTTCGATCCATCGCTCTACGCTGCCTGGTTTGGGGTAACTGGCGCCAGAAAAATAGGTAAAGCGTGTTGGTTTGAAACCGACAAAACCCAGAATTTGATCGCGTACCTGGCGTATCAAGGCTTGCCGATAGATCAGGCGCATGAACCAGCCAGGTGTGTCTGACGTCAAAATAACCCGCGCCGTACGACCGGTCAGCATTGGGGCCGGGAGCCCGATCTTGGTAGTATTCCGTGTGTCGAATGTCCGTCCGGGGATGAACATCCGATCAATCAATCCTTTTAGCTTTGCCGGCAGACCACCCCACCACATTGGCGTGGTCAGGACCAGATGGTCGCTCCATTCAATGTCCTGCAGGACCTGATCCAACACCGGCTCAAGCGGTTTGAAGTTTTTATAGTTGCCTTGTCCAAAATCAAAATCGAACTGCAAATCACTTAGATGTACCAACCGAACCTCGTGCCCTTTGCCACGGGCGGCGGCTTCGTAGGTCTGCGCAAAGGTACGGGACAGGCTGCTTTCAGCGGGGTGCCCATCGAGGATGAATATCTTTTTGGGGTGCATGAGGGTTCTCCTAAAATTGACCATGGTCAGTTTCTTAGTTTATAAAATGACCGCGGTCAATAAAAATTTGACCATGGTCAAAAAACATGTGAAAAAGCCATATGCAAAAGACAGTTCAAAAACGCACCCTCAAGACACGCGCCCGATTGCTTGCAGCGTCGGAAGAGGTGATTCACGGCGAAGGCTACGAGGCCCTGCGCGTTGAAGAAGTTGTAAAAGCGGCAGGTGTCGCCAAGGGTACATTCTTTGCGCATTTTCGCGACAAAGATGCCCTGATGGAAATTCTGATCGGTGAGAGATTGAGTGCAATCTTCAATCAGATTGAAGCCAATATACCGCCAAAAACCGTGCCCGAGCTTGTCCGCATCCTGAAACCCATTCACAGTTTCATGACGTCCGAGCGGTATGTGTTTGATCTGTTGATACGCTATTCCGGTGCAGCCGCTGTTGCCGAAATCGGCCCCATTGCGCATTGTTTTGAACGGTACTTTCGCGTGGTTGAGAGTTGGCTTGAAGATGCGGATGTGCGTAAAGATGTCTCTGCGGATTTGCTCGCCGAAGGCGTTCAGGCCTTTGCGATTCAAGCCATGTCCCTGAAATTCTGCGCGTTACACGAAGTGCAGAGTTTCGAAGACAGGTTGGAAATCTATCTTAAAGCGTGGTTGACCCCGGAGACATAGCCACCGGGGTCTTGGTGTCAGCTGTGGATTGGCCCGTCGCCGCAGGCGAGTGCGGCTTCGCGCACGGCCTCGGAGTAAGTCGGGTGCGCGTGACAGGTCAGCGCCAGATCTTCGGCAGATGCGCCGAATTCCATGGCCACGCAGACCTCGTGGATCAGATCACCGGCCGCCGGGCCGATAATATGTGCGCCCAGAATGCGGTCAGTTTCCTTGTCCGCCAGGATCTTTACAAAGCCATCGGCGGCAAAGTTGGCCTTGGCACGCCCATTGCCCATGAACATGAACTTGCCGACCTTATAGGCGCGACCCTGTTCCTTGAGCGTCTCCTCGGTCTCGCCGACATTGGCAACCTCGGGCCATGTGTAGATCACGCCCGGAATGACGCCGTAGTTCACATGTCCATGCTTGCCTGCCACCTGCTCGGCGGCGGCCATGCCCTCATCTTCGGCTTTATGCGCCAGCATAGGACCTTCGGTCACATCGCCGATGGCATAGATACCCGGAACGTTGGTCTGCCAGTCAGCGCCAACTTTGATCTGTCCGCGCGGCGTCATCTCAACCCCCAGTGCGTCCAACCCCAGACCGTCTGAGAATGGCTTGCGGCCAGTTGCAACCAGAACCGTATCGGCATCGATCACATGTTCGCTGTCATCCTTGCGCTTCTTGTAAGTGACCTTGGCCTTGGTCTTGGTGGCCTCTGTCTTTTGAACCGCGGCGCCCATGACAAACTTAAGCCCCTGCTTTTTGAGAATACGCGCGAAGGTCTTTTGCACCTCGGGGTCCATGCCCGGTGTGATCACGTCGAGGAATTCGATCACGGTGACCTCGGCCCCAAGCCGCTGATAGACCGAGCCCAGTTCCAACCCGATCACACCTGCGCCGATCACGACCATTTTCTTTGGGATCTTAGTTAACGCCAGCGCGCCGGTTGAGGTGACAACAACCTTCTCGTCGACGGTTACGCCCGGCAGCGAAGATGGCTCGGACCCCGACGCGATGATGATGTTCTTGGCCTCGTGAATGTCATCGCCGACCTTGACCTGACCGGCCTTGGGGATTGATCCCCAACCTTTGAGCCAGTCGATCTTGTTCTTCTTGAACAGAAACTCGATGCCCTTGGTGTTGCCGTCGATGACCTCGTCCTTGTAGGCCTGCATCTGCTTCCAATCGACCGAAGGGCTTTTGCCCTTCAGGCCCATCTTGGCAAAGTTATGTTCGGCCTCGTGCAACTGATGGCTGGCATGTAGCAACGCCTTGGACGGGATACAGCCGACGTTAAGGCAGGTGCCGCCCAGTGTCTCGCGCCCTTCGACGACGGCGGTTTTCAGCCCCAGCTGGGCACAGCGGATGGCGCAGACATAGCCGCCGGGCCCTGCTCCGATTACGATGACGTCATAGTTTGCCATTTGTCAGGTCCTTGTACTAAGCGGGGTTGGATGCGCATGCGTCGCGCGGTCCGCCCCCTTTTGAATAATATATGCTGGCCGAGGAATCAAAACAGAGCAGCCAACAGCAATGCGGTCGTCGCGACCAGCCCTATCATCCAGATGACAGTGCGCCACGGGGTCCAGCCAAAGGCATAGGCGGGAACATAGAGAACGCGCGCGACAAGGTAGATCCAGCTGCACATCCCGGTGAACCCATTAGACTGCCCCGAAATTGCGATGACCAAAGCGGCAATAGCAAAAACCACCAGCCCTTCGGTGTGATTGCTCAGCGCCCGGTGCAAACGCCCCATAACCGCCGGCTTTTCAAAGGGTGTGTCACGTGGTCCAATCGCATGCCACACATCGACCCTGCCGTGTCCGGCAATCAGGTAGGCAACGAATTGAGCGACCCAAAGCAGGGCGGCCAGGGACAGGACGGTCAGTTCCGTGGTCATCCGGTCGAGTTCCTTGGTTGTTAGGCGTCTGTTGAACGTTTCCAAAACGAACTTTCGCCCACCTGGTTCGGGGGCGAAAGATCAGGGTTTAGGCGGGTGTCAGCACTTTGATCTGAATATGTGCCACACCGCCGCGTTCGTGGTGCATCGCAAGTTCCTCGGATTCGAAGAAGTTGCGGGCCTTTTCCAGATCCGCGATCTCGAACAGCGCTACCGCGTGGTCGCGCTGTTCGGGGTCTTGCCAGATGTGAAGATCATGGATACCCGCAGCTTCGCGCATCGGCTTATCCTCGCGGAACACTTTTAGCCAAACGTTGAAATCTGCGACGTCGGCCTGCCAGAGCACATGGGTCGCCATACTTACAGATCCATCAACAGACGGCGCGGGTCTTCCAGCGCTTCTTTCACGCGGACAAGGAATGTCACCGCACCTTTGCCGTCCACGATCCGGTGGTCATAAGACAAGGCCAGATACATCATCGGACGAATCTTGATCTCGCCATTGATGGCCATGGGTCGGTCCTGGATCTTGTGCATGCCCAGAATGCCCGACTGCGGCGGGTTCAGGATCGGTGAGGACATGAGTGACCCGTAGACACCGCCGTTCGAGATGGTGAACGTGCCGCCTTGCATCTCAGCCATGGACAGCTTGCCATCACGGGCGCGCTTGCCTTTTTCGGCAATGGCTTTTTCGATGGCTGCGAATGACATGCTGTCTGCATCGCGGATGACTGGCACCACCAAACCCTGCGGGGTTCCGGCGGCCACGCCCATATGCACAAAATTCTTGTAGACAATGTCGGTGCCGTCAATCTCGGCGTTGACCTCGGGCACTTCTTTCAACGCGTGACAGCAGGCTTTTGTGAAGAAGGACATGAAGCCCAGTTTTACGCCGTGTTTCTTTAGAAACAGCTCTTTGTATTCGTTGCGCAGAGCCATCACCTCGGTCATGTCCACCTCGTTGAAGGTGGTCAGGATCGCGGCGGTGTTCTGTGCGTCTTTCAGGCGTCTGGCGATGGTCTGACGCAGACGGGTCATGCGTACGCGTTCCTCACGCGAGGCGTCCTCGGCGGCGACGGGCGCACGCGGAGCTTGTGCCGCAGGTGCGGGTGTAGCCGAGGCAGGTGCCGGCGCCGAAGCCGTTGCAACCGCTTTGGCGACATCCTCTTTCATGATCCGACCGTCGCGGCCGCTTCCGGTGACTTGATCAGCGGACAGACCAGCCTCGGCCATGGCTTTTTCGGCCGATGGCGCGTTGGCCACGTCCTTGCCGACCGAGGCGCCTCCGACGGCGGGTGCCGTAACAGCCGCCGGGGCTGCAGCAGTTCCGGCCGCAGCGCCCGAAATCACTGCCAGTTTGGCCGTTGCGTCCACTGTCGCGCCTTCTGCGGCGACGATTTCTGCCAGAACGCCCGCAGCCGGGGCCGGAACTTCGACCGAGACCTTGTCGGTTTCCAATTCACACAGCATTTCATCCTGCGCGACGGCATCACCCACCTGTTTGAACCAGGTCGAAACGGTGGCTTCGGTGACAGATTCACCTAAAGTCGGCACCATTACGTCAACACTGGCTGCTGCCGGAGCGGCAGGTGCAGCCGCTGGGGCAGGTGCTGCAGCGGCTGGCGCGGCCGCGGCACCATCACCGGCCGCAATCGTTGCCAACAGCGCATCAACACCAACTGTTTGACCTTCGGCAGCTACAATCTCGCCCATCACGCCCGCACTGGGGGATGGCACTTCGACTGTGACCTTGTCGGTCTCCAATTCACATAGCATTTCGTCCACGGCAACAGCATCGCCGGGTTTCTTGAACCATGTCGCAACCGTGGCTTCGGTTACCGACTCGCCAAGCGTGGGAACACGAACTTCAATCGACATCGCTTATTTTCCTTCAATGCTTAGCGCTTCGTTCACCAGCGCTTCTTGTTGGGCTTTGTGTTGGCTGGCCAGACCCGTCGCGGGCGAGGCCGATGTTGCACGACCGACATAGCGCGGCCGTTTGTTCTCGGCGCCGATACGCGTCAGCACCCATTCGATATTGGGTTCAATAAAGGTCCAGGCCCCTTGATTCTTGGGTTCTTCCTGACACCAGATGATTTCGGCACCCTTGAACCGTTCAAGCTCGTTAATCAGGGAATGCGCGGGGAACGGATAGTATTGCTCGATCCGCATCAGGTAGACATCTTCGATGCCACGGGCGTCGCGCTCTTCCAGCAGGTCATAGTAAACCTTGCCGGAACACATCACGACCCGCTTGATCTTATCGTCCTTCGCCAGCTTCGTATCGGAATTCCCATGCTGCGCGTCGTCCCACAGAACTCGGTGGAAACTCGATCCGGTGGTGAATTCCTCGGCCGTGCTCACCGCCAGCTTGTGGCGCAGCAGCGACTTTGGTGTCACAAGGATCAGTGGCTTGCGGAATGTTCTGTGCAGCTGGCGACGCAGGATGTGGAAGTAGTTCGCAGGCGTCGTACAATTCGCCACGATCCAGTTGTCCTGTCCGCACATCTGCAGGAACCGCTCAAGACGGGCAGAACTGTGTTCTGGACCCTGACCTTCGAACCCGTGCGGCAGAAGGCAGACCAAACCAGACATGCGCAGCCATTTGCTTTCGCCAGAACTGATGAACTGGTCGAACATGATCTGCGCACCGTTGGCAAAGTCACCAAATTGCGCTTCCCAAAGGACCAATGAGTTCGGTTCGGCCAGCGAAAAGCCGTACTCAAAACCCAGCACCGCATATTCGCTGAGCATCGAGTCGATCACTTCGTATTGCGACTGGCCGGCGCGGATGTTGTTCAGCGGATAATACCGCTCCTCGGTTTCCTGATGGATGAACCCGGAATGGCGTTGGCTGAAGGTGCCGCGTGTCGCGTCTTGCCCTGACAGACGCACTGGATAGCCCTCGGTCAAAAGTGACCCAAACGCCAGTGCTTCGCCGGTCGCCCAGTCGAACCCTTTGCCAGCTTCAAACATCTGCTTCTTGTGATCCAGCAGGCGACCGACCGTTTTGTGCAGCGCGACATCTTTTGGCGAATGTGTCAGCGCATTTCCGATCTCGGCCAGGGTGTCCGGTGAAATCGCTGTATCACCGCGCACATATTCATCTTTATTCTTATCCAGATGAGACCAGCGACCGTCCAGCCAGTCGGCTTTGTTGGGCTTGTAATCCTTGCCGGCTTCAAACTCATCGTTCAGATGCGCCTGGAAGGCGGCTTTCATATCCTCAATCTCACCCTCGGGGATCAGCCCATCCTTGACCAGCCGTTCGGTGTACAGGGACAGCGTCGTCTTATGGGTTTTGATCTTCTTGTACATGATTGGGTTGGTGAACATGGGCTCATCACCCTCGTTGTGTCCGAACCGGCGATAGCAGAAGATGTCCAGAACCACGTCCTTGTGGAACTTTTGCCGGAATTCCGTTGCCACCTTGGCCGCATGTACCACCGCCTCGGGGTCGTCGCCGTTGACGTGGAAGATCGGCGCTTCGACCATCAGGGCGATGTCGGTTGGGTAAGGGCTGGATCGGCTGAAATGCGGAGCGGTGGTAAACCCGATCTGGTTGTTCACCACGATATGCATTGTGCCACCGGTCCTATGGCCTTTCAGACCGGACAGGCCAAACCCTTCGGCTACAACACCCTGACCCGCAAAAGCCGCGTCGCCATGAAGCAGGATGCCCATGACCTTGGTGCGATCTGTATCGCCCATCTGATCCTGCTTGGCGCGAACTTTGCCAATGACAACTGGATTCACGGCCTCAAGGTGGCTGGGGTTTGCTGTTAACGACAAGTGAACCGAATTTCCATCGAACTCGCGGTCGCTGGACGCTCCGAGATGGTATTTCACATCACCCGAGCCGTCCACGTCCTCGGGCTTGAAGCTACCACCTTGGAATTCGTTGAAGATCGCGCGGTATGGCTTGCGCATCACGTTGGCCAGAATGTTCAGACGGCCCCGATGTGGCATGCCGATGACGATATCGTTGACCCCCAGCGCGCCACCGCGCTTGATGATCTGCTCCATTGCCGGGATCAGCGCTTCGCCGCCGTCCAGACCAAAGCGTTTGGTGCCCATGTATTTCACGTGCAGGAACTTTTCGAACCCTTCGGATTCAACCATCTTGTTCAGGATGGCCTTGCGGCCTTCCTTGGTGAACGCAATTTCTTTGCCATAACCCTCGATCCGCTCCTTCAGCCAGGCGGCCTCTTCGGGATTCGAGATATGCATGTATTGCAGCGCAAAGGTGCCACAATAGGTCCGCTTCACGATCTCAACGATTTGCCGCATCGAGGCCATCTGCAGGCCCAAGACATTATCGATGAAAATTGGCCGGTCCATGTCGGATTCGGCAAACCCATAGGTCTTTGGGTCAAGCTCGGGATGTGTGCTGGCGGTGCGCATACCCAGCGGGTCCAGGTTGGCAGCCAGATGGCCCCGGATCCGATAGGCCCGGATCAGCATCAGGGCGCGCAGGCTGTCCAGCACCGCGCGTTTGATCTGATCTTCGCTGACCTCAACGCCCTTTGACACCGCCTTGTCTTTGATCTTGTCCCCAGCGGCTTTCGCGTCGATCTCGGCCCATTCGCCAGTCAACGCGCTGGTCAGATCATCCGTAGGCATCGGCGGCCAGTCGGTCCGCGCCCAGGATGGCCCTTCGGCTTCTCTTTCGACATCTGGTTTGGCATCACCCATCTGGCGAAAGAAATCGGCCCATGCGGCATCCACCGCGCCCGGGTCTTTCGCATATTGGGCATAAAGCTGCTCCAGATATTCGGCATTGTGCCCCTGCATAAAGCTTGAGGCATGAAAGGCAGAGTTGGGCAGGTGTTCGGTCATTGGGCTACCTCATATGGGTTGGGACCGTATTGGTTGGTGCCTGGCTGGCTGGGGCGAGACAACCACCACAGAACCAGGAGGGGCGACACAAACAAGATGATCAGTGTCGGAATGACAATCAGCAGCGTGGCGCGGGTGAACAGGATGTCCAGATTGCCACCATGCTGGAAATGCGAAGCGAGGCCGATGCCAAAGACCAGCACGACCCCGGCGCCAAGGATCAGCAGGATCGGCAGCAAGGCATAAAGCCCACTGCGCCCGGTATCATGCATCCGCCGCCACGCGACGGCCAGATGCGGGAAGAACACGATCAGGCCAACGATGCTCTGCACCGGCTGCGCGGAGGTGGCAGAGACGGATTTTGAAGTCTCAGTTTCAGTCACTGCGACTTGTGTAAAAAACTGCGCGTCGATGATCCCAGCGATGATGTTCCAGATCACGATGAACAGGAAAAAGAACCAGTATTCGGGCCGAGAAGCACGGCCCGAGAAGGTAAAGAACTTGGAGAAACAGGTGCGGATGGCGTTAGAGAAGGTCAAATTGAAACCTCGCCGTTGGGAGGTCCAAACTGATTAACTCCTGGTTCTGAAGCGATCAGCATCATCCCGACTATGTTAGAAGTAACTATCGCACCCGCAGTTATTGCGATCACGAGCATTGGAACAAAAAGCAAAAGAGCTACAAGGAACAAAAGAATGGGTCCACCAACTAGTAGTCCAAACCCAAGCAAAAAACGATATCCAAGCCAAATGATCAGTATTGTCGAAAAGGGATAGAACGCCTGTTGTCCGTTCTCACCAACATCCTGCAATCGGCGGTGCATCGCGGCAAGTAATGGAATAGATGCTGCCGCTATCGGGATCAGTCGCCAAAACACCCAGTTTTCGGACATACTCCAGTCGAGTAGCAAACCAACGCTTATCGGTGACACGAAGGCAACTGGTGCGAACCACCAAAACTCAGACCGCGACGCCCGGCCCGAGAGATCGAAAGATTTTCGGAAACCCGTCGATATGGCTTGCTTTGGTCCCATCAATACTCATCCGCACTACGGCGACATCGGGTTGCGCCTGATTGCCCCGTTCCGCCGACGGTAAACCAGAGGTTTGACGGGCGGGCGCTTTGCACCCACACGTGGTCGGGCGTTGCCCTTAGCACATATGCGCGACGGGCAAGCATCAATCAACCAATCGCTTCCAGCACAGCCTCACCCAGCTGCGCCGGGCTTTCGGCCACAACGATACCGGCGGCGCGCATGGCTTCGATCTTGTCCTCGGCACCGCCCTTGCCACCGGCGACGATGGCCCCCGCGTGGCCCATGCGGCGGCCCGGAGGGGCTGTGCGGCCTGCGATGAAACCGGCTGTTGGCTTCTTGCGACCCTTCTTGGCTTCATCCGCCAGGAACTGTGCGGCTTCTTCCTCGGCCGAGCCGCCGATCTCACCAATCATGATGATCGAGTGGGTTTCGTCATCGGCCAGGAACCATTCCAGCACGTCGATATGCTCGGTGCCTTTGATCGGGTCGCCGCCGATGCCCACACAGGTCGACTGGCCCAGACCCACGTCGGTGGTCTGTTTGACGGCCTCATAAGTCAGGGTGCCGGAACGCGACACAACACCAACCGAGCCGCGCTTGTGGATGTGGCCGGGCATGATGCCAATCTTGCAGGCATTCGGCGTGATCACACCGGGGCAGTTCGGGCCGATCAGGCGCGAGCTTGAACCATCCAGCGCGCGCTTCACCTTCATCATATCCAGAACCGGGATACCTTCGGTGATGCAGACGATCACCTCCATCTCGGCATCAATCGCTTCGAGGATCGAATCCGCGGCAAACGGTGGCGGCACGTAAATCACTGAGGCATTGGCCTCGGTCACATGCTTGGCCTCGTGGACCGAATTGAACACGGGCAGGCCCAGATGCTCCATCCCGCCTTTGCCGGGGGTCACACCGCCAACCATCTTGGTGCCATACGCAATGGCCTGTTCAGAGTGGAATGTGCCCTGCGAGCCGGTAAAGCCCTGACAGATTACCTTGGTATTTTCGTCGATGAGGACTGCCATGATGTCCCTTTCCTTAGGCGATGCTGGTTTGATTGGGTTGCGCGTCCGGCAGAACCTGCGGCGCGTAGTCTATTTTTTCGAGAGTGGCGCGGCCCAGTGCCAGATTGGCGATGGTCCGGACCCCTCCGTCGATTTCGGCGATCCCGCGCCGGACCTTCTGTCGGAACAGCGGCCATCCGGTGGGGCGTTGGCGCGGCGCGCCCATCTGAACCTCTCCGGGGGCTTCATTGCCCTGTTCGACCATGGCCGGGATGACCTGATAGATATTGACCTGACGTGCCGCTGCTGATGCGGACGGGTTGAACAACAGGCCATCAAGCGTGATGTCAAAAGGCTTTTGCGCAAGAAAGTGCTGCGCGGCCTTCCGGGTTAAGGCATAGGCGGCCCCGCCGGGATAGCGCGACCGTATCTGACGCAGGTCCCGCCCCAAATGCGACGACCCCTTGCGCCCAAGCGCAACATATAGCTTTGTGCTGCGCCAGCGTTCGAACCGGACGATATCCGCATCTGCGGGCCACCACGCGGTATCGTTCAGCCAATCGGCCAGTTCTGGCGTCAGAAAGACATCGTCCTCAAGGATCAGCGCCTGTTCCGCGCCCGAAGCAATCAGCGCCTCCCACGCTTTGGCATGGCTCAGCGTGCAGGCCATGTCTTTGGTGTGGAAATAGCCCCAAGGCCCTTCTTCCCGACAGTCGCGCAGAAAATCCTGGCGTGTCGCCGCATCACAATCAACAGCGTTGACCCGAGTCGCCGACAGGCCTGCTTTCTGCAGCTCCTGCTCCATCAAACGCGCCCGCCCGGTGGCGCGTTCTAGGCCTATGAGGAAAATGGGGATGGTCATGGGGTTACAGTTCCAGACAGATCAGAGAGCCCACATCGAATGCAGATATGTTCTGAGAGCCTGCAAGGCCCTGACAGATCACTTTGGTATTTTCATCGATGAGGCTTGCCACCCGGCGTTCTCCTTTGATTTTTTGAGATGAGCGAGATCACCTATCATGTATTCAGTTTGTTCTATAGCGCTGCTACCGGTGCTTTGATTGCAATGCGGAAGTATCTCAGGCCATCGGCTTCGACACGCGATGTCACATCTACTCCAGCTGGAACTGTATAAACCATCGACACTGTTCCTTGTGCCAACTGAGACACGGTGTCATCGACTTGTTTGTTGGCGGCGAATACCAACGAACATTGACCGTTCGCCACCTTTACTGAGAGGTTGGCCGCGTTGTGATAGTACGTTCCGGTTTCTGAGTTTTGCGTCACGTTGTGAACCCGGACACCCTCCTCTGCATCTTCGAAGTTAGGCCCGCGGATCAGACAGGTATCTGCAAATATGACGCCAGCATCATATGGAGAAAGCAGGCGCTGACCTGGTCCGGCGTCAGGACTTTTAGAAACGGTTTGGCCTTGAGCAGCACAAGCGCAAAAAGCACAAGCCGTAACTAGCGAGAGGATTATCGGGCGCACCGAACTTACCCCTTAACCGCTTTAACGATCTTCTCGGCTCCATCTTTCAGGTTGTCCGCCGCGATCACGTCCAGGCCAGAGGTATTGATGATCTCTTTGCCCTTCTCGACATTGGTGCCTTCCAGACGCACGACCAGCGGCACTTTCAGACCAACTTCTTTCACAGCGGCTACAACGCCCTCGGCGATCACGTCACAGCGCATGATGCCGCCGAAGATGTTGACCAGAATGCCTTTGACCTGCGGGTCCGAGGTGATGATCTTGAACGCTTCGGTCACTTTCTCTTTGGTCGCGCCGCCTCCGACGTCGAGGAAGTTGGCAGGCTCAGCACCGTAGAGCTTGATGATGTCCATGGTGGCCATCGCTAAACCGGCACCATTCACCATGCACCCGATCTCACCATCCAGCGCGATGTAATTCAGGTCGTATTTGCTGGCTTCCAGTTCTTTGGGGTCTTCTTCGGTCGTGTCGCGTAGCTCAGCAATATCCGGGTGGCGGTAGACCGCGTTGCCGTCAAAGCCGACCTTGGCGTCGAGCACTTTGAGATCACCGCTGTCGGATACGATCAGCGGGTTGATCTCCAGCATCTCCATGTCCTTCTCGACGAAAGCGGCATACAGCTGGCTCATCAGTTTGACGCATTGCTTGACCTGCGCGCCTTGCAGACCCAGCGAGAACGCGATGCGGCGACCGTGATAGGCTTGATAGCCGGTCGCGGGGTCAACCGAGAAGGACAGGATTTTCTCGGGCGTGGCGGCGGCCACCTCTTCGATGTCCATGCCGCCTTCGGTCGAGCACACGAACGAGATGCGGCTGGTTTGGCGATCCACGAGCAGGGCCAGGTACAGTTCGCGTTCGATGCCGGAGCCGGCCTCGATGTAAATGCGGTTGACCTGCTTGCCGGCGGGGCCGGTCTGATGGGTGACCAGCGTGCGGCCCAGCATCTTCTTGGCTTCTTCAGCAGCCTCTTCGACCGACTTGGTCAGACGGACACCGCCTTTTTCGCCAGCGTCGGCCTCTTTGAAAGACCCCTTGCCGCGACCACCCGCATGGATTTGCGCCTTTATGACCCACAAAGGGCCGTCCAGTTCGCCAGCTGCGGTTTTGGCTTCTTCGGCGCGCAACACGGCGCGGCCGTCCGACACCGGTGCGCCATAGCTGCGAAGAAGTGCTTTGGCCTGATATTCGTGAATGTTCATCGAAACTGTCCCGTCTGACTGCGATTTATCCGTTATAGAGGTGCCTAAGGGATAAGTTTAAAGGGTTTTTTGACAGGGAAGGGTTTTTTCACGAAGATTTTCAGTATTTGTGATCACAGGATTTTGGGGTGTGATCACAAATCACATCAGGTGGCTTGTATGATTCGACTGATTGGCTGTTTGCAGAAAAATCATATTCAAAAAAGGTATTTGCGACGTTTGCGCCAACATTCCCGACTTGGCGTTGTGGTCACATCTGAACGGATGCAAACAAAAAAACCGACCCAAAACTGGGCCGGTTCAAATAGTCTGGTGTTTTGCCGATTTAACCCAGCGAGCTGTCGATGCCTTTGCACGCTTCGATCAGGCCTTTCACGGCGTTGACCGAATTGTCGAAACCGGATTGCTCTTCTTCGTTCAGGGTGATGTTGACGATGCGCTCGATGCCACCCGCGCCAATCACGGTGGGTACGCCCACATACATGCCTTCGACGCCCAGTTCCCCGTCACAATAGGCCGCGCAAGGCAGAACGCGTTTCTGGTCTTTCAGATAGGCTTCGGCCATTTCGATGGCTGACGTGGCTGGAGCATAAAACGCTGAGCCGGTTTTCAGCAGACCAACTATTTCAGCACCACCGTCTCGGGTGCGCTGAACGATGGCGTCCAGCTTGTCTTGAGTCGTCCAACCCATCTCCACCAGATCAGGCAGTGGGATGCCGGCAACAGTCGAATAGCGCACCGATGGCACCATGGTGTCACCGTGGCCGCCCAAAACAAAGGCGGTGACGTCGCGCATGGAGACGTTGAACTCTTCCGACAGGAAATGCGCGAAGCGGCCCGAATCCAGAACGCCTGCCATGCCACAGACCTTGTTATGTGGCATGCCGGAAAACTCGCGCAGGGCCCAGACCATCGCATCCAGCGGGTTGGTGATGCAGATGACGAACGCATCGGGGGCGTGGGCGGCGATGCCTTCGCCAACCGATTTCATGACCTTCAGGTTGATGCCCAGGAGGTCATCGCGGCTCATGCCCGGTTTGCGGGGGACACCGGCAGTCACGATGCAGACATCCGCGCCAGCGATATCTTCGTAAGACTGGGTGCCTTTCAGAGAGGCGTCGAACCCTTCGGATGGGCCGGATTCGGCGATGTCCAGTGCTTTGCCTTCCGGAGTGCCCTCGGCGATGTCAAACAGGACAACGTCACCAAGTTCCTTCATTGCTGCGAGGTGGGCGAGCGTGCCGCCGATCTGACCTGCGCCGATCAGCGCGATCTTGGGTCTGGCCATTTGGAATATCTCCGGTCGGTTTTGAAATCGCCGTTGTGCTAATCCCTAAATCAATACTGTGCAAGGGTTCTGCAACGTGGCATGCCACCGCATACCGTTTGCGTCGGCCTATCCGATTGCGCTAAACGGCTTGCGAAACATACCGTTTTGGGGCTGCCACATGTTCGAGATGAACTTGATGTTTTTTGCCGTGGCGATCCCAGCAGTGATCTTTGCGGGCATTTCGAAGGGTGGGTTCGGTTCAGGCGTGGCGTTTGCGTCGTCTTCGATTCTGGCCCTTATTCTGGAACCGGGGCAGGCGCTTGCCCTGATGCTGCCGATCCTGATGATCATCGATGTTGCAACATTGGGGCCGTATTGGAGACGTTGGAATTGGCCGGATTCCCGTCTGCTGATATTGGGTGCCGTACCAGGCGTGGCGCTGGGCGCCGTGCTCTTTCGCGCGACTGACGACGATGTTCTGCGTTTGCTAATAGGTGCGATTTCGGTCGGATTCGTGATCTGGCACATCGGTCAATCCCGAGGCTGGATCCGTGTTTCTGCAAAGCGCTTGCCATCTTCGGCCGGGCTGTTGGCCGGTTTGGTTGCTGGATTCACGAGCTTTGTCAGCCACGCAGGTGGTCCACCTGCCGCTGTCTACTTGCTGTCACAGCGCCTTTCGAAAACGGAATTCCAGGCGTCGACCGTTCTTGTGTTCTGGGTAATTAACGTCGCCAAATTTGTGCCCTATGCGTATTTGGGCCTGTTTACGCTGCAAACGGCTTGGGCAAATCTTCTGCTTGCACCATTTGCAGTTCTGGGCGCGTGGTTGGGCGTTCGGGCGCATTTCATGATGTCCGAACGCGTGTTCTTTGGCATTGCTTACGTCTTGTTGACGATCACAGGCACAAAACTGATCTGGGATGCTGTGACCTGAATTCAGGCGTCGTCGCCTTGTACCGGTAGCGCGTCAACGAGGGTTTCGTAGGACTGGCCCGATGCCACAAGGCAAGTGACCCCGTCCGGCAGTGTGACTGTGATTGTCCAACTTCCTGTCTCGTCCGAGGCAAAAACTTCCATCACCGCTCCGCGCCTGGCAATGCCGATGCCTTTCCGGGTCTCTCTGTAAGTTCCTTCGAGCCGCTCGATCACGTCTTCGCGGGGTGCGCAATTGTGTGGTTGCGCCTGTAACTGCTGCGCCGCCAGCGCCATTATCCACAGTCCCAAGGTCATGTTGATCAGTGTCGTTTTCATCTCAGGCCCCTTCTGCAACCTATGCTTGAAGCCTGCCGCGAGGGTCCGGAGATCGGGTAAAGGCAGCGCACGTTGCGTCGCGAGAGCAGGTAATGCTGCAACGCGGCAATTTTTGCCTTGAACTTTCCTGAAAAAAATGCCCCATTCCGCGCAACATTATTTCATGGGGAGGGATCAATGGATCCGCGTCAACGCCCGTACCGTTCGGTTTTGTACATACCTGGCTCGAAAGAGCGCGCCCTGGATAAGGCGCGCAACCTGCCGGTTGATGCGATCATTTTTGATCTGGAAGACGCTGTTGCCGCCAACGAAAAATCCAACGCACGTGAAACACTAAGGGCTGCATTGGCCGCGGGCGGATACGGCGCGCGGGTCAAAATCGTTCGCATCAATGGGTTGGACACTGAATGGGGTCGCGCAGATGCTGAAGCAGTGCGTGACATGGATGCAGATGTGGTCCTGCTGCCAAAAGTAAACTCTGCCGCAGACGTTGATGCCTTGGCTGCGATCACCGGTGATCTGCCGATCTGGGCGATGATGGAAACTCCGCGCGGGATGCTGAACGCAGCGGAAATCGCGGCCCATCCACTGATGACTGGGTTCGTCATGGGGACCAATGATCTGGCCAAAGAGCTACAGACCCGTTTTCGCCCGGACCGTGTGCCGTTGATGACTTCGTTGGGCCTGTGTGTTCTGGCTGCCAAGGCCGAAGGTCTGATCATTGTCGATGGTGTGTACAATGCCTTCAAAGATACGGAAGGGCTTGCCGCGGAATGTGCGCAAGGGCGCGACATGGGCTTTGACGGCAAAACGCTGATCCACCCGGCACAGGTTGATGTCACCAATGCCGCTTTTGCTCCGTCCGATGACGAGATCGATCTGGCACGTCGGCAGATCGCCGCGTTCGAAGAGGTCGAGGGGCAAGGGCAGGGTGTCGCCGTGGTCGACGGCAAAATCGTAGAAAACCTACACGTTGCAACTGCACGTGAAACTCTGGCAAAAGCAGAGGCGATTTCTTCATTGCAAGCGGGGTAAGCCAGCGATGGGCTTTGTTTTACTGATTCTGGGCGTGGCGCTTTGGTGGGCCGCCCATTTCTTCCAGCGGTTGCTGCCCGAACAACGGGCTGCGATGGGCGATGCCGGGAAGGGTGCGGTTGCACTGGCACTTGTTGTGTCGATCTTGCTGATGATCTTCGGCTATCGCATGACGGACTTTATCCACGTCTGGGCGCCACCGACGTTCATGGTCCATATCAACAACCTGTTGGTGTTGATTGCGATCTACATGATGAGCCCCGCCGGAGCCAAGGGCCGCCTGTTGAACAAGATGCGTCATCCAATGCTGGGCGGGTTCAAGCTTTGGGCCTTTGCCCACCTGTTGGTGAATGGTGATCTGGCCTCGATCGTCCTGTTTGGCGGTCTGTTGGCGTGGGCGGTCGCCGAGGTGATCGTGATCAACCGGTCCGAACCAGATTGGACACCCGGCGAACCCGGGACTTATGGCAAGGACGCGATGTTCTTTGTGGCCTCGATCGTGCTGCTTGGACTGATCGGCTATGTCCATGGGCTGGTCGGCCCTTCCCCTTTCCCATCATAAGGATTTGACCTCTTGGCCAAGCTCTATCGCCTCCTGACCGAGCAAGACACATCAGCCTTCTGCCACAAGGTCTCGGAGGCGCTGGGCAAGGGGTGGGAGCTTTATGGCTCTCCCTCTTACGCGTTTGACAGCGCCAACAACGTGATGCGTTGCGCACAGGCCGTGACCAAAGATGTTCCGACTGATTATTCCTCTGACATGAAACTGGGGCAGCAATAATGGCAAAGACCAATCCGGGCCGCTTCTTTGAAGATTATTCTGTCGGACAAGTTTTGCGCCATGCTGTGCCGCGCACCGTAACGATCGGAGAGCGCGCGCTGTATCACGCGCTTTATCCTGCACGGCACGCGCTGTATTCGTCGGATGAATTTGCCCGGAACTGTGGCCTGCCAGAAAGCCCGATTGATGATCTGGCCGCATTTCACGTGGTGTTTGGCAAGACAGTGCCTGACGTATCACTGAATGCGGTGGCGAATCTGGGATATGCCGAAGGCCGCTGGATGCAACCTGTTTATCCCGGTGACACGCTGCGATCCGAATCCGAAGTGATCGGGATCAAGCAGAACTCGAATGGTGAAACCGGTGTTGTTTGGGTGCGCACCCGCGGATTGAATCAACGCGATGACGTCGTTATCGAATACGTCCGCTGGGTTATGGTGCGCAAATCGAACCTGAATGCACCTGCACCTGAGGCGGTTGTTCCGGAGCTAAAAAAAGCGCTGGCCCCTGAAGATCTGGTGATCCCGCAGGGTCTGGACTTTTCTAACTATAGTTTTGTTCAGTCTGGCGAGGCGCACAGGTGGGGTGAATACGAAATCGGCGAAACCATTGATCACGTGGATGGGGTGACCGTTGAAGAGGCTGAGCATATGCTGGCCACCCGCCTTTGGCAGAACACGGCCAAAGTGCATTTCGACCTGACCTTCCGTCCCGACGGACGTCTGATCTACGGCGGCCACGTGATCTCGATGGCGCGCACGTTGTCTTTCAACGGGCTGGCAAACGCGCAGATGATCGTGGGTCTGAATGGCGGCGCCCATGCTAATCCGTGTTTTGCAGGCGATACGATCAAGGCCTGGTCCGAAGTGCTGGACAAGGCCGAGACCGGCGTTCCCGGCGTAGGCGCAGTTCGCCTGCGATTGGTGGCGACCAAGGGTGGGTCGACTTTTGTACTGCGAAGCGAAGACGGCAAATACCTTCCTGACGTTCTGTTGGACCTGGATTATTGGGCATTGATGCCCACCTAGCGTTTTGCTGAAGACTGCCAGCGGCCCGATTACATTCATGTGACTGCAGATTTCGGGATACGTGCTAACGTGTTCTCATGGTCTCACTACGCGCCCTTTCTGTCTGCCTGTTCCTCGCCCCTCCGGTCTGGGCCTGTGATCTGGCATTGGCGCTGGCGGTTGATGTCTCGGGCTCGGTCGACAGCAAAGAGTTTCGCATCCAGATGGACGGGCTTGCCGCCGGGTTGCGCGACCCCATAGTGTCCGAAGCACTGGTCAGGGGGCAGGCGCAATTGATGCTGGTACAGTGGACGGGCGCGTCGCGCCAGAAGATCACGGTTCCCTGGACACAAATTGACAGTTTTCAGGCGTTGGATGGGTTTGCTGCACAAGTTTCCTCGGATGCAAGGGTTTGGCGCAATTTTTCAACTGCCATTGGCGAAGCGCTTGAGAAGACAATGGACAGTTTTGAATCTGTCTCGGAGTGTAAGCGCCACTTGATCGACCTTTCGGGGGACGGGGTTTCGAACGAGGGTGTCGAACCCACGAAGGTGCACAGCGTGTTGCGCAATCGGGGGGTTACAGTCAATGCAATCGCCATCGAAGAAAGCGAGCCGGACCTGACCGCGTATTTCTTTGAGAATGTGATCGTCGGAGAAGGGGCTTTTGTGGTTTCTGCGTCTGGATTTGAAGACTACCCGGAACGAATAAGAAAAAAGCTGTTGCGCGAAGTCGTAGAGCAAACGGCCGGGTTGAAGTGAAGCATCGAAGATTCGTGATCACAATGCTTGGCCCTTGAAAACGCTAACATTGAAGATGTGGAATAGGTTTTGTGATCACGAGTTTATTTGGTGTGATCACATAACTTGTTAAACTGTGTTTTTGAGCCGAATTTAAGCACTTTTGCACCTGCAGCACGTGACACAGTGGGAAAAAACGGTAAAACCGTCTGTAGCCAACCGAAAAGGAGCCATCATGGCCGATGTAAATCGGGGCAACCGCCCACTTTCACCGCACATATGGATTTATCGTCCTCAGCTGACCTCCATGTCTTCGATCATGGTTCGGCTTTCGGGGATTGCGGTTTTGGTTTTATCACCATTGGTTGTCTGGTGGCTTTTGGCTGCGGCAACGTCTGAAAGCGCTTTTGTGCCCATAGACAATTTTCTGCGCAGCTGGTTTGGCGATCTGCTTTTGTTGGGTGCAACCTGGGCGCTTTGGTATCACACGCTGGGTCGTCTGCGTCACGTCATCTGGGACTTTGGCTATTGTCTGGATGTTGAGACTTCGGAAAAGATGGGTATTGGCATGTTCGTCCTTGCCACCGTTCTAACCATTCTCACAGTGTTTTTGGTGTAAGGAACTGACTGATGCAATATCTGACAGACCGTAAGCGCGCGCAGGGCATGGGGGCCGGAGGTTCGGGAACCCAAGGGCATTGGCGCATGATGGTACGCTCAATGATTATGGTTGTACTGGTGCCGTTGTTCCTGATCGCCTTGGGCAAAGGCATCGGCGGATCCTACGAAGAGGTACTGGCCTATTTCAGCCGACCTATACCGGTAATTATTGTGGCTCTGGCGCTGGTCGTTGGTTTGATCCAACTGATGCATGAAGCGCAGGAAGCGATTGAGGACTACGTGCACGGTGTCGCGGAAAAGCTGACAATCGTTGCCACGCAGGCATTTTGCTACACGTTGATCGCTGCGGGTCTTCTCGCGCTGATCAAGCTCGCCCTTTGACCTGCGTCTTAAGGATCCAGAACAATGACACAAGCATATGAATATGAAACCCACGACTATGATGTTGTAGTTGTTGGCGCAGGTGGCGCTGGGTTGCGGGCGACGCTGGGCATGGCGGAACAGGGGTTACGCACTGCCTGTGTGACCAAGGTTTTCCCGACCCGCTCACACACGGTTGCTGCACAAGGCGGCATTGCTGCGTCGCTGTCCAACATGGGTCCGGATCATTGGCAGTGGCACATGTACGATACCGTCAAGGGCTCGGACTGGCTGGGTGACACTGACGCGATGGAATATCTGGCGCGTGAGGCCCCCAAAGCGGTATACGAATTGGAACATTACGGCGTGCCTTTCAGCCGGACCGAAGAAGGCAAGATTTACCAGCGCCCATTTGGTGGCCACACGACCGAATTTGGCGAGGGTCCCGCGGTGCAGCGTACCTGCGCCGCGGCCGACAGAACCGGCCACGCGATCTTGCATACGCTGTATGGTCAAAGCCTCAAGAACAACGCCGAATTCTACATTGAATACTTCGCCATCGACCTGATCATGTCCGAGGACGGGCAATGTCAGGGTGTTGTCTGCTGGAAGCTCGATGACGGCACCATGCATGTCTTCAACGCCAAGATGGTGGTGCTGGCAACCGGAGGCTACGGCCGGGCCTATTTCAGCGCGACCTCGGCCCATACCTGCACAGGTGATGGCGGCGGCATGGTTGCGCGTGCCGGGCTGGCCCTACAAGACATGGAGTTTGTTCAGTTCCACCCGACCGGCATCTACGGCTCGGGCTGCCTGATCACTGAAGGCGCGCGCGGTGAAGGTGGATACCTGACAAACTCGGAAGGTGAGCGGTTTATGGAGCGCTATGCGCCCCAGTACAAAGACCTTGCACCGCGCGACTATGTCTCGCGATCCATGACCATGGAAATCCGCGAAGGGCGTGGTGTGAGCGATGAAGGTGATCACATTCATCTGAACCTCAGCCATTTGCCAGCCGAAGCTTTGGCCGAGCGCCTGCCGGGGATTTCCGAAAGCGCCAAGATCTTTGCCGGCGTCGATGTCACCAAAGAACCGATCCCGGTTCTGCCTACCGTGCACTACAATATGGGCGGTATCCCGACCAACTATTGGGGTGAGGTTCTGAACCCGACCGCGGACGATCCGACCGCTGTAGTTCCGGGCCTGATGGCTGTGGGCGAGGCTGGGTGCGCATCTGTTCACGGGGCGAACCGTCTGGGATCAAACTCACTGATCGACCTCGTTGTGTTTGGCCGTGCGGCGGCAATCCGGGCGGGTAAAGTTGTCGACGCAGACTCGGCGAACCCGGTATTGAACCAGAGTTCTGTGGACAAGGCCTTTGATCGCTTTGACGAGGTGCGTAACGCCAGCGGGTCTGTCGCAACCGCCGATCTGCGCCTTGAGATGCAGAAGACAATGCAGGCGGATGCCGCCGTTTTCCGGACTGCCAAAACGATGGCTGAAGGCGTCGAGAAGATGACAGCGATTGCCGCCAAGATGGATGATCTCAAAGTCACCGACCGTTCCTTGGTCTGGAACAGCGACCTCATGGAGACGCTGGAACTGACCAACCTGATGCCAAGCGCGCTGGCCACCATCGTTGGTGCCGAAGCTCGTAAGGAATCCCGGGGTGCCCATGCGCATGAAGATTTCGCCGAGCGTGATGACAAAAACTGGCGCGTCCACACAGTATCTCGCGTTGACGGCAACAAGGTCGATCTCAGCTATCGCCCGGTGATTGTCGATCCTCTGACCACCGAGGATGCAGGGGGCATCAGCCTTAACAAAATCGCGCCCAAAGCGCGCACGTTCTAAGGAGCGCGGAAATCAGGCAATGGTGTGCACGCGCCAAATACCCAAAGACGACGCGAAGGTCACTGACCATCGTATGCACTGTTGTGTCTGGTGTCGGCCATGACTGTTGAAGTGCTGCATTCCGCGCAAGGCGATCCAAAAATCATCCTGATCGGATTGAACAGATGTGCAACGACGTCTTTTCACATGCTGTTTCAGAACAGCGGGATCCCTTCAGTGCATTGGGTGGATAGCGACGGTGGCAACATTGCTCATCGGATGGTGACGAATATCTCCATGGGTCGCAAACCGCTGGATGGGTTCGGCACCGTGCATGCATTTACCGACATCGCCTTCGTGAATGTGCGGTTCATGCTGGATGGCGCACGTTTTTTTCGGGACCTGTATGCAGCCTACCCGGACGCCTATTTCATGCTGAACACGCGCAACCTGGATGACTGGATCTCTTCGCGCGCGCTTCATTCCGGCGGCGCGTATCTCGAAAAATGCTGCAAGGCCAATGGTCTTACGGCAGAAGAAGTAAAGCAAGGCTGGGCACATATGTATGACGTGCACCATGCCGAGGTTGAAGCGCATTTTGACGGCAATCCCCGTTTCCTGCGCTTTGACATAGACACGGACGAGCCGCAGATCATTGCGGATTGGCTCGCTCCGGATTTTGATGTGAACATTGTCCATTGGGGACACTACAACCAAGGGGCGTCCGAGCGCGCCCAGACAGGCTGAATGGCGGCCTTGTGCTGAATGGAGAATTGACATGGTTCAACTGACCCTGCCCAAAAATTCCCGGATCACCACCGGTAAGACCTGGCCCAAGCCAGAAGGCGCCGGCAATGTACGTAAGTTCCAGATCTACCGCTGGAACCCGGATGATGGGCAGAACCCGCGTGTGGACACGTATTTTGTCGATATGGACGCATGTGGTCCGATGATCCTGGACGCGTTGATCAAGATCAAAAACGAGATTGACCCGACTCTGACCTTCCGCCGGTCTTGCCGCGAGGGCATCTGTGGATCCTGTGCAATGAATATCGACGGGATCAACACGCTGGCCTGTATCTATGGCATGGATGAGATCAAGGGCGACGTGAAGATCTATCCGCTGCCACACATGCCTGTGGTCAAGGACCTGATCCCTGATTTGACCCATTTCTACGCTCAGCATGCCAGCATCATGCCTTGGCTTGAGACCAAGACCAACCGCCCGGCGAAAGAGTGGAAGCAATCCATTGAGGATCGCAAGAAACTTGATGGCCTGTATGAATGCGTGATGTGCGCCAGCTGCTCAACCTCGTGCCCCAGCTACTGGTGGAACGGTGATCGGTATCTAGGCCCCGCCGCTTTGTTGCATGCTTACCGCTGGATCATCGACAGCCGGGATGAGGCAACGGGTGAGCGTCTGGATGAGTTGGAAGACCCGTTCAAGCTGTATCGCTGCCACACCATTATGAACTGTGCCAAAACCTGCCCGAAGGGTCTGAACCCGGCCAAAGCGATTGCCGAGATCAAAAAGATGATGGTTGATCGCGCCGTTTGAGACGCTTTTGAGATTGCATTTTCCGACTTGCAGAAAGTGCATGCCCAGCTTGCGAATAAAGAGGATGCAGGGCCAGGGGCCCTGTCCTAAGTTCGAGGTAGGGAGGAGTGATGACATTGAATCAGGATCACTCCGATGAATACAAAAAATCACAGTCCGAAATGCGATGCCGATGAGGCCTTGAAACTGCTTGAACAGGCTTGGGCTTACTACACGCCGGAACCCGTGCTGGTTGACAAACAGCCCGAGCCACGCTTGTTCGAGTACGCCAACGCCGCCTGATACGAGTCATGTTGGGCTTGCCAACACCGGATAGGATGGGCAAAGCAGGGATATGCCCATTGTTTTGCTTCTTCTTGCCGCTGGGGTGTTTGCCTATTTCCTATGGCGTGCGCGATCTTCCTCGCTGACCCGCGAGTGTCGGTGGCGCCAGCACCGAAAAGAAGGCGTTTGGATCTGTGCTTTTTGCGGCGCGCAACAAGAAGGGCCCGAGAGCCCATCAAATTGCTTGCGTAAGACAAGGGACGACTAGCAACCGGGCAGATCGGAAACCTGCCCGACGCGTTTATGCGGCGTCCGGGAATGCCGCCTGCAACGCGATCTCGACCATATCACCAAAGCTGCTTTCGCGGTCGGCCGACGGCAGGGCTTCGCCTGTCAGTAAATGGTCAGATACGGTCAGAACGGCCAGCGCTCTGCACTTGTGGCGTGCGGCCAGAATGTACAGCTCTGCTGCCTCCATCTCGACACCAAGAATGCCGTGACGCACCATCTGTTCATTCAGATCAGGACGTTCGTCATAAAAGACATCAGACGAATAGATCCCGCCTACATGGGTTGGGGTGCCTTTGGCCTTGGCCGCAGCTACGGCGGCCTGCAGCAGCTCCCAATCAGCGCAGGGGGCAAAGTTCATCTCTTTCATGATGCCACGGGACGGCGTGCTGAGAGTGGTCGATGTCATCGCCAGAATGACATCCCGCACCTTCACTTTGTCCTGCATCCCGCCGCATGATCCAATACGGATCAGGGTTTTTGCATCAAAGTCACGGATCAGCTCGTTCACGTAGATCGAAAGGGATGGCATGCCCATGCCGCTGCCCTGAATTGTGACAGGGTTCCCTTTCCAATTGCCGGTGAAACCCAGCATTCCGCGCACGTTATTGACCTGCTTGACGTCTTCCAGAAACGTCTCGGCCGCCCATTTTGCCCGGTACGGATCGCCGGGCAAAAGAACGGTTTCTGCAATTTCGTCTTTTTCAGCGCCAATATGAATTGTCATTCCGAGACAAACCCCAATTAGATTTCCAAGTCAGAGATATCAGCGCCTGCTTTCAATGCATCGTGAATCCACTGAGGTTTGCGACCACGTCCGGTCCAGGTCTGCTCTGGCACGGCGGGATTGCGGTACTTCGGCTTGGCTTTGGTCCCTTTTGTGCCGCGCGGTGCATCGCCCGACAATTCAGACAGTGAAAAACCGAATTCAGCGGCGGCTTTCTCGGCTGCCATCAGAGCTTCCCGGCGTTCCCGTTTTTCTGCATCAAAAAGTGCGTTTTCGACATTGCCGCGCAATTCCAGAAGGTCTTTTCGCGACATCTTTTCAAGGTTCATCCCCATTGCTCTTCTCCGTGAGTGTGTTTTTGGTGGTGGTGGGTGCGCGCACCCTAAATCCAAGGGACGACATAATCTATCCCCAATAAATCGGGGATAGAAACGGGGAATTTATCCGGTAAAGTGACTGTTATTCGGCCGCGAGGTTTTGCGGATCGACCAGAGTAACAATGTCACCCATGATCGAATTCAATTCGAAGTTTTTAGGGGTGTAAACCTTTGACACGCCCATTAATTTCAACTTCTCTGCGTCCTCGTCAGGAATAATTCCACCCACCACAACCGGAATGTGGGTCAATCCGGCTTCGCGCAAGCGGGTCATTACGTCTTCGACCAAAGGCAAATGGCTGCCAGACAGGATCGACAACCCAATGACATGGGCATCGTCCTCTGCAGCGGCTGTCACGATCTCTTCTGGTGTCAGTCGGATACCATCGTAGCTGATATCCATGCCGCAATCCCGCGCGCGGAAGGCGATCTGCTCGGCACCATTCGAATGGCCATCCAGGCCCGGCTTGCCGACCAAAAACTTAAGGCGGCGACCCAGTTTGTCGCTGACTGCGTCAACAGCAGCACGCAAGTCTTCAAGCCCTTCTGTCTTGTTCGAGACCGAACCGGATACGCCGGTCGGGCCGCGATAGGTGCCGTAGACTTTGCGCATTTCCTCGGCCCATTCGCCGGTCGTCACACCGGCCTTGGCCGCTGCGATAGACGGTTCCATGACATTGGCACCTGTCTGCGCCGCCTCGCGCAGGGCGGCCAGTGCAGCGGCAACCGCCGCGCTGTCCCGTTCGGTGCGCCACTCATTCAGACGGTTGATCTGCTCCTGCTCGGCCGTGGGGTCGACGACCATAATGCCGCCATCCTCGGTCTGCAGCGGAGAGGGTTCACCTTCGGTCCATTTGTTCACACCGACCACAACTGTTTCATTCCGCTCGATCCGGTTCAGACGTTCTGCGTTGGAATCCACCAGACGCGATTTCATGTATTCGATCGAGGCAACGGCCCCGCCCATCGAATCCAGGTTCGCCAGTTCAGCGCGTGCGCCGTCTTTCAATTCTTCGACTTTGGCATCCACCGCCGGGTTTCCGTCGAAAAGATCGCCATATTCTAGAAGGTCCGTCTCGTAAGCCAGTATCTGCTGCATCCGCATCGACCATTGCTGATCCCACGGACGCGGCAAGCCCAAGGCCTCGTTCCATGCTGGCAGCTGCACAGCACGGGCACGCGCCTTTTTCGACAGGGTCACAGCCAGCATCTCAATCAGGATGCGGTAGACGTTGTTTTCCGGCTGCTGTTCGGTCAGGCCCAGCGAGTTTACCTGCACGCCATAGCGGAACCGGCGGAACTTGGGGTCTTCAACGCCATAGCGCTGTTGCAGAATTTCATCCCAAAGATCAACAAATGCGCGCATTTTGCACATTTCGGTAACAAATCGGATTCCTGCATTCACGAAAAACGAAATACGACCGCAAACCGCAGGAAAATCCTCGGCTGGGACTCGGGGGCGCAGTTCGTCAAGAACGGCGATGGCGGTGGCCAGAGCATAGGACAACTCCTGCTCGGGTGTCGCGCCAGCCTCTTGCAGGTGGTAGGAACACACATTCATTGGGTTCCATTTTGGCACATTGGTGTAGCAGTATTCTGCCACATCCGCGATCATCTTCAGCGAGGGTTTCGGCGGGCAGACATAAGTGCCTCGGCTTAGATATTCCTTGATCAGATCGTTCTGCACTGTGCCTTGCAGTTTGGAAACATCCGCCCCCTGTTCCTCGGCCACCGCGATATATAGCGCCAGCAACCATGGGGCAGTGGCGTTGATTGTCATCGATGTGTTCATCTGTTCCAGAGGAATTTGGTCGAACAGAACCCGCATGTCGCCCAGATGACAAACCGGCACACCCACTTTGCCCACCTCGCCGCGTGCCAGGGTATGATCGCTGTCATAGCCGGTTTGGGTGGGCAAATCGAAAGCCACCGACAGCCCGGTCTGACCTTTGGCCAGATTTCCCCGATACAGCGCGTTGGATGCTTTGGCGGTGGAATGACCGGCATAGGTCCGGATCAGCCAGGGTCGATCTTTCTGCATCTGCGTCATGAGGAGCCTCGTGTGTCGATGAGCAATAAAATTACGTTACTGGGTTCTAAAGCGCAATTTTCGGGATATGTCAATTCGCTGCGTTGCGGCATACCGCAATTGTTCAGATTGTGAGCCGGTCCGATTGGTGGCACTGTGTGCGGATGACGCAAACCGTCGAACTCCCGCTTTGGCTTTTTTTGCTGATCGTGATCTTTGCCATGGTCACACTGGCCTCGCATTTTCTGTTCCCATCCGTTCGCTGGTTCTTTCGCCGTCGGTTGGAACGTGCCGTCGCCCGCCTGAACAAGCGCCTGCAACGGCCGATCCAACCTTTTAAACTGGCGCGTCGTCACGACATGATTCAGCGGCTGATTTATGACCCGCAGGTGGGGCAGGCTGTGCAGCGACATGCCCGCGAGGACGGGATTCCCGAAGCCGTCGCCTTTGAACAGGCGCGCCGCTATGCGCGCGAGATTGTTCCGTCGTTCTCGGCGTTTGCTTACTTCAGCTTTGCCATTCGGCTGGCTCGTCTTATTAGCAACGCGTTTTATGACGTTCGCCTCAGTTATCAGGATGAAGCAGCCATCGACGGTATTGATCCCGAGGCCACCGTTGTTTTTGTAATGAACCACCGCAGCAACATGGACTATGTATTGCTGACCTATCTTGCAGCACGGCATTCGGCCCTGTCCTATGCTGTAGGAGAATGGGCTCGGGTTTGGCCGTTAAGCCGTCTCATTCAGGCTATGGGCGCGTATTTTATCCGGCGAAAATCAGGGAGTGAGCTCTATCGTCAAGTGTTGTCATGTTACGTCCGTCACGCGACCGAGGCTGGGGTGACGCAAGCGATGTTCCCTGAAGGCGGGTTGAGTCTGACCGGCGCATTGGGTCGCCCCAAGCTGGGCTTGCTTAAATATATTCTGGATGGAACCTCGCCGGAAGGTCGAGACGTTGTCTTTGTTCCGGTCGCACTGAACTATGATCGCGTGCTTGAGGACACCATCCTGACTCGTGCGGCCCTGGGAACGGAACGCCGGTTTCAGGCCCGGATCGGCGTCATTGCCCGGTGGATCCTGAAGCAGGTCTGGCGGCGACTGATCGGTCGCTCCAAAACGTTTGGGCTCGCGTCTGTGCGATATGGCGTGCCGTTGTCACTAAAAGAATTTCGCGGCCAGCATCGTGATGATGCAATGACGGATCTGGCGCGCGAGTTGATGCAGCGCATCGGTCTGGCCATTCCATTGGTTCCCGCAGCTGCGGCCTGCTGGGTGTTGCGTGAAAATGGATCTATGCCTGAGAAAACCGTTCAATCCCGTATCAGGGCAATGATGGGCCAGAACGGCGACCAGACGAAACAGGTGTCAGAGGCCATTACAAACGCGCTGAATCAATTGGTCGAGCGTCATATCCTGAGCAGGCAAGGGGAAACTCTGTCGCTTTCTGGTCAGCGTGTCGATCTTCTGGACTACTATGCCGCATCTGCGCAGAAAAACGCGCAACCAAGGCGTAATGCACCTGCAGAAGATTTTTCTGCATCTGCAGGGTCATAAAATTACAAAAAGATGCCAAAAACGGTTGCATTATTTCGCATCGGCCAATATCCCATCTGGAGAAGCGCGCGATTCTGCGTTGCGGCAAAGGAATTGATAAAAAGGAGGCCAGCATGGCTTTGGACACCGAAAGCGGTATCGCGTCGTACGAGGCACCTGAAAAAGACCTGTACGAAATGGGTGAAATTCCTCCGATGGGATATGTGCCCAAGAAGATGTATGCATGGGCGATCCGAAAAGAGCGCCACGGAGAGCCGAACACGGCAATGGTGCAAGAAGTGGTCGATGTGCCCGAACTGGACAGCCACGAGGTGCTGGTCTTGGTGATGGCAGCGGGTGTCAATTACAACGGCGTCTGGGCGTCGCTGGGTCAACCGATAAGCCCGTTTGACGGCCACAAGGCTCCTTATCACATCGCTGGTTCCGATGCATCCGGCATCGTCTGGGCCGTGGGTTCAAAAGTGACCCGCTGGAAGGTCGGCGACGAGGTGGTCATTCACTGCAACCAGGACGACGGAGATGACGAGGAATGCAACGGCGGCGACCCGATGTATTCCCCAAGCCAGCGCATCTGGGGCTATGAAACCCCGGATGGATCGTTCGCCCAGTTCACCAACGTGCAGGCGCAGCAGCTGATGCCACGCCCCAAGCACCTGACCTGGGAAGAAAGCGCCTGCTACACGCTGACCCTGGCGACCGCCTACAGGATGTTGTTCGGCCACGAGCCGCACGACCTGAAGCCTGGCCAGAATGTTCTGGTCTGGGGTGCTTCGGGTGGCCTCGGTTCTTATGCGATCCAGCTGATCAACACCGCTGGTGCCAATGCCATCGGCGTGATCTCGGACGAAAGCAAGCGCGACTTTGTCATGGGGTTGGGTGCCAA
Source organism: Ruegeria sp. EL01 (assembly GCF_900313035.1). Lineage (GTDB taxonomy): Bacteria > Pseudomonadota > Alphaproteobacteria > Rhodobacterales > Rhodobacteraceae > Ruegeria. The sequence goes on from NZ_OMPS01000009.1 coordinate 146,757, forward strand.
GGGCGTTCTGAACCGCAAGGATTTCAACTGTTGGGGTCAACTGCCCACAGTGAACACCCCGGAATATGCCGAGTGGTTCAAGGAAGCCCGCAAGTTTGGCAAGGCGATATGGGATATCACCGGCAAAGGTAACAACGTCGACATGGTGTTCGAGCATCCAGGCGAAAGCACCTTCCCGGTCTCTACCTTCGTTGTGAAGAAGGGCGGTATGGTTGTGATCTGCGCCGGGACAACCGGATACAACCTGACTTTCGATGTGCGTTACATGTGGATGCATCAGAAGCGTTTGCAAGGGTCGCACTTTGCGCATCTCAAGCAGGCAGCATCTGCCAACAAGCTGATGGTCGAGCGCCGTCTGGACCCTTGTATGTCAGAAGTGTTCACGTGGAATGACCTGCCCGAGGCACATATGAAAATGCTTCGGAACGAGCACAAGCCCGGCAACATGTCGGTTCTGGTTCAGGCCCCGCGTACCGGTTTGCGCACACTGGAAGAGGTACTGGACGCACGCGGTTAGATCGCTCTGATTTTAGACATAAACACCCGCGAATCACGTTTTGAATTCGCGGGTGTTTTGCGTTTTTGGCCCACACTTCGAACTTTCAATGGGTTGCAAAATTGCCCCTCGCTGTTTTTGGGGAGTAGAAACCGGTGAATATGCCGGAAAACATCATACATGTTATGGTTGTGTTAACCCTTCGTTAACTGTTTCAGAGAGACCCTGATGGCGCAAAATGAGTGGATATTGGACGTATTGTCGGACCTCAACGCTTTCGCGGTTGCGAACGGGTTGACCGCGCTTGCCGAGCAGCTTGATGACACCAAGCTAATAGCAGCGGCCGAGATCGCGTCCATGAAGGATGAGGCACGGGCGCCCGCAGATGGCAACAGAACTCGATTTGGGTCAGATCCTGCAGGATTTGGAGAACACCAGCACGCTTGACGAACTCAGCAGTGTTGCATTCGGACTGAGAGAAATACTTAAGGTCGAACATCTGACCTATCACTGGGTGGATGGCGCCGGGGATCAATACGGGTGCACCACATACTCGGATGCCTGGGAAGAGCGGTACCGGGACAAAATCTACCACAGAATTGATCCGGTCATCCTGGGGTGTTTCCAACGGTTTCATCCTGTCGATTGGAAATCGCTTGATTGGTCCGGCAAGGTTGCAAAAGCCTTCCTTCAGGACGCAAGAGAGCACAGCGTTGGCAACCAGGGATATTCCATTCCGAGCCGCGGCCCCAACGGACAGTTTGCTTTGTTTACTGTAAATCACAGCTGTGACGACGATACTTGGCAGAAGTTCATCTCGTTATATGGACGCGAATTGATCCTGATTGCGCACTATATGAACCGCAAGGCGCTGGAGTTCGAAATGGACAGGCAGCCGGATTCGCCGCGCGGCTTATCCCCCCGAGAGACTGATGCGATTACCTTGCTGGCGCTGGGTTACAGCCGTGCGCAAGTGGCGCATTCGCTTTCAATTTCCGAGCATACCCTGCGCGTCTATATCGAAAGCGCTCGTTCTAAACTCGGTGCCCAGAATACCACCCACGCCATCGCAACAGCGCTCAGCCGAGGATTAATAGTCGTTTAAAGGGCGCTCGACCTCCAAACCGTAAATTAACCACGTGTCTGTACCCCCTTCGTTCCTGCACAGGACGATAAGGGGAAAAAGTCATGTTGCGTTATCTATATGCAGATGAGTTGCACAAGTTTCCGATTCTGGCCGATGGGATGTTTCAGGATCGCGCAGATCAGTTCAAAATCCGATTGGGCTGGGATGTCTACGTTAATGAAAAAGGAGAAGAGCGGGATCGATACGATGATCTGAATCCGCTTTATGTCATCTGGGAAGAACCGGATGGTAGTCATGGTGGTTCTATGCGGGTGTTGCCAACAACCGGACCGGTGATGGTGAACGACATCTTTGGGCATCTGACTGGTGGCAGTCCGATCCGCAGCCCGCTGATCTGGGAGGTTACGCGGTTTTGCCTGTCTCGCACTGCAAGTCCACATACCGCCGGGGCCATCATGCTCAGTGGCGGCGAAATGATGGAAGGGTTTGGCCTGACGCATATAGCCGGGGTCTTTGATGCACGTATGATTCGTATCTATCGCCTCATTGGATCCTCACCGCAGGTACTCGGCACCGAGGGGGCGGGGCACGAACAAATTTCGGTGGGGCTGTGGCCCTATTCTGCCGAAGATTGCACCCGCGTGGCCGACCGGGCAGGTATTCCGCGTGATCTGTCGCGCTTGTGGTTCAAGACCGCATTTGGCCCCGCCAAACAACACCGGTTTGCCTTGTCCGCCTGAGGGCGGGAAAACACCAATCCGCATCTGGTGATGGTTGGCGCGGCCCTGTAGGGTCGCGCCATGTCCTTGCCAAAACTCACCTTCTCTGACGATCAGGCCGCCGCTTTTGACAGCATCGCCGAGATGCTGCGCTCTGCCGGTGTAGACCTCGAAGACGATGCCCTGCTAAAGCTTCCGGGGGCCGGAAAATCCGGTGTGATGGCCGTGATCGGCAAGGCAGGATCCGGTAAAACCTTGTTGCTTGCCGAGCTTTTCAAGGCGCTGGCCGAAACCGGTGTCCAGATCGTGTCCGGCGACTACGAAAGCCGAAAATCAAAAGACAAACGCAGCCTTGCCATATTGGCACCGACCAACAAGGCCGCCAGTGTTTTACGCTTGCGCGGCGTCCCGGCAACGACCATTCACCGCATTCTCTACACCCCGGTCTACGACCCCGAATACGAGCGTATTGCGGAATGGCTTGCAGGGAATGGCGAACGGCCCGAGGTCGAGGGCCTAAGCGATGATGCGCTGGACCGCGCGGCGGCATTTTATGAGAACAACAAATCCATCCCCGGCGCACTGGCGGCGGCGGGGTTGCGCGGTTCAGACTTCATCACGGGCTGGAAACGCCGTGAAGAGCCGTTGGATATTGGCTTTGTTGACGAAGCCTCAATGCTTGATGATCGGCAATTCGAAGACCTGCAAGAGATCTTTCCGACGCTTTTGATGTTTGGTGACCCAGCGCAGCTGGCCCCCGTAAATCAGTCCGGCAGCATGGTATTCGACACTTTGCCCGAACCGCGGAAACTAACGTTGCACCGGGTTCATCGGCAGGACGCAGACAATCCCATTCTGGATCTCGCCCATGCGCTTGCTGATCCGGAAATGGGGTTCGAGGATTTCGAGCGGATGATCGAAGATGCGGCTCGGCGCGACGATCGAGTGGTCTGGGGGCAAAGGGTCGAAGTTGACTTGATGGCTCGCAGCCCGGTGCTGGTGTGGCGCAACGCAACACGCATTCGGTTGATTCAAGCCTTTCGGCAAGTTCATGGGGCTCCGGAAACGGAGCTGTTGGCGGGTGAACCGCTGATTTGCGACGGGATCGAGCTGCCGCTCAAACACCGCAAGAAACGGCTGGATCTTGAGGCGCGCGGGCTGATCAAGGGCGCACAGGTTGTTTATCTTGGACCCGGGCGAAAGCCGGGGTTTTCGCGCTTGCATGTGATGGGGGCCGAAGACCCTCAGGTCAGTGCAGCGTCAATCGTCAAGATTGAAAAACCGGATGAGGAAGAGCCGTTTATTCCCTTCGCTGCCCGCATGGGCGCGACGTTCCTGCATGGGGCCGCAGTAACGATTCACAAGGCGCAGGGGTCACAGTGGGACACGGTACAGGTCTTTGCGCCTGATCTTTATGCTGCAGCGCGCATGGGACGGACCGAGGCCGGGCAACCTTTGTGGAAACGTTTGGCTTATGTGGCCATTACGCGCGCGCAACAGCGGTTGATTTGGGTGGTGCGCAATCGCCTGTCAAAACCAACTTATCCGCTGCGTGTGGATGATCTGCGCGCGGTACAGGCACCATCTCTGACCTTGGAGGCGGAAGAGACATGAGATCTATCATCGTAACGGGTGCAAGTTCCGGCATTGGGCGTGCGACGGCCGAGTTGTTCTTGACAGAAGGCTGGACCGTGGGCCTGTTGGCGCGCAGCGAAGGCAAACTGGAAGAAATCGCCAGCGCCCATCAAAACGCGATCCCGCTGGTTACGGATGTTACAAACCCTGATGCCGTATCAACCGCGTTCCGCTTGTTCGTGAACCGGGCGAACAGGTTGGATGTTTTGTTCAACAACGCAGGCATCTTTGCGCCCGGCGGGACGATCGATGAGATCGCATTGGATGACTGGTACCAAAGCGTCAACGTGAACCTGAACGGTATGTTCCTGTCGGCGCGTGAGGCATTTGGGATCATGCGTAACCAGAGCCCGCAGGGCGGAAGGATCATCAATAACGGTTCGAATGCGGCGCATGTGCCGCGCCCGAATTCAGTGCATTATTCGGCAACAAAGCATGCCATCACCGGGCTGACCCGCAGCCTGTCGCTGGACGGACGTGCGTTTGGGATCGCATGCGGTCAGATCGATATCGGAAATGCGCGGACCCAGATGGTTCAAAACCTTGTTGAGACCGCCAAAGCCGAAGGCAATACGCCAGATCCGACGATGGCCGTCGAAGACGCCGCGCGTTCGGTATTGCATATGGCCACCCTGCCGACCGAGGCGAACGTGCAGTTTATGACTGTTATGGCCACCACCATGCCTTACATCGGCAGGGGGTAGGCGTCACTTCTCGCGCAGAAGACGGAACGCGGTCGAGGCGCCCCAGCCTGCTGCAATCGCTATGACCAGTGACATGAGACCATACCAGACTGGTTGCTGACGGGACATGTTGAACAGAAAACGTTCCAGCCCAACTTTGCGCACATCTATCGCAGTCTGGTATTGAGAAATGACTTCCCCCCCTCGGGTCAGAAGTATACGCGCCACATATTCGCCTTCGGTCAGGTCCGATGGCATATCGATTGACGTGCGGAAAAGGGTCTGTTCATCCACAGCGACAGTGTTTTCGCGGATGGAATACAGATCTTCGTCCTCGCGAATGCGTACCACGGCGTCGGCAAAGTCCTGCGCTCCGCGGATGTTCATTGCTGCACCGACAGACCGAATGGCACGTTCAATCGAGACCCGATACCGCAGGTCTTCTGTATCGGACAAGATGGCCTTCAGCGGGCCGCTGGTGGCCACCGCGTAGAAGCTAGGCGCAAGATCGACAAGAACGCTGTCCGTGTTCACCCAGATCCCCAGCTTTCGCTCCTTCCGCCGGACGGTCACTGGTTCAGAGGGTCCGGCAAGTGCCACGATAACCTCAAGCGGCGGACCATCTGGTATAGGTGCTTCGCGTTTGATTGCGCCAAAGATCAGGATCTCGGATCCGTCGAAATTGGCGGTAATGGCAACGCGGTCCTGGCTCAGGCCTAGAACAACTTTCTCCTCCGCCGCGGCAGCGGGCAGGCATAGCAGGCAAAGTGCGGTGATCAGCGGGCGTAGCATCATCAGTGCCCTCCGCTTCTACCAAGCGAATAGAGTTCACTGGGTTCGAGCAGCAGATCAAGGGCCAGTTTGCCGCAAACCACAAGGACCAGGGCGGCCAGCAAAACCCGCAATTGTTCTGCGGGCATGCGTGCGCCGATGACCGTGCCGATCTGAGCGCCGATGACGCCGCCAACAAGCAGCAACACGGCCAATACGACGTCGACCGTATAGTTGGTGGTCGCGTGCAGCATCGTTGTAAACGCGGTCACGAATATGATCTGAAACAAGGATGTGCCGACAACAACCTTGGTGGGCATGCCCAGCAGATAGATCATCGCGGGCACCATGATAAACCCGCCGCCAACACCCATGATGGCAGACAGCACGCCAACACACAGCCCTACCAGAACCGGCGGGATCACCGAGATATACAGACCCGACGTGCGAAAGCGCATCTTGAACGGCATTGCATGAATCCAGCCGCGCTGCCGCCGTTTCGCAGGTGGACCTCCGCCCTTTTTGGCCTTGCGCAGGGCATTGAGGCTTTCAACGAACATCAGGCTGCCGATGACGCCAAGAAAGACCACGTAACACAGCGTGACCAGCAAATCGACTTGGCCAAGGCTCTTGAGGTAGTTGAACACAACCACACCCAGGGCAGCGCCGGCCAGACCGCCTACCAACAGCACCGTGCCCATCCTAAAGTCTACGGTTTTTCGTCGGAAATGGGCCAGAACGCCTGAAAACGATGATGCCACAATCTGATTGGCTTCGGTTGCAACTGCTACAGCGGGCGGAATGCCGATGAAAAACAACAGCGGGGTCATCAGGAACCCGCCGCCTACGCCAAACATTCCGGACAGGATACCTACCATCCCCCCCAAACCGAGAAGCAGAAAGGCATTCACGGAAACTTCGGCTATGGGGAGATAAATCTGCATGGCTTCTTCTGGATGTGCGGTGTTTTGCTGCACGGCGTCACGATGCTGCATTCACCGAAGTGTCTGGAAAGTTGGGTCCTAAGGCGTTGGGTGCTGTATTTTCCGAATGAGGTGTGGGCCTGCCCAGCGAATTTTGCAACCTCATTTATTGGAGAACACACACTCATAGCCTCTTAGAGCGGTTGCGGCATGCAAAATCAACTGTGCATGCCGCTCTGCAGCGAACAGGATTCAAATTTATTCCCGAACTGGACCTATCAACGCTCCTTCACGTAGGGCTCGCCGCCTGCGCGCGGCGGAATCGCCTTGCCAACGAAGCCAGCCAGAATCACCACAGTCAGGATATAGGGCAGGGCATCCATGACTTGGACCGGTATGACTACTCCACCCAGATCGATGTTCTGGAACCGCAAGGCGATGGCCTGCAAAAGGCCGAACAGCAAACAGGCCCCCATGGCATGCCACGGCCGCCATTTTGCAAAAATCAGCGCAGCCAGTGCGATAAAGCCACGACCGGCGGTCATTTCCTTGACGAACCCGGCTTGCAATGCCGTAGCCAGATAGGCCCCGGCGATACCACACAGCACGCCACAAATCGCCACAGCGGCAAAACGCAGGCCAACCACTGAAACACCAGCAGTATCTACCGCAGCGGGGTTTTCCCCCACTGCGCGCAGGCGCAGGCCAAACCGGGTGCGAAACAAGATCCACCACGTTAAAGGAACGAGCAGGAATGCTACATAAACAAGAATGGAATGACCCGACAGAAGCTCTGAATAAATAGGTCCGATGAAGGGTACACCGCTTATCGCGTCGGCAAACGGGAACTCAATTGGCTCGAATCGACCACCGCCAAACAGGGAAGGTGTTCGGCCGCCTTGTTTGAACCAACTCTGGGCTATAAGCACCGTCAGACCAGACGCCAGGAAGTTGATAGCCACGCCTGAGATCAGTTGGTTGCCCCTGAACGTGATCGAGGCCAGCCCGTGCAGCGCCGATAAAACCAGCGACGACACGATCCCGGCCAGCAGGCCCAACCAGACCGATCCTGTCGCTGCGGCGACGGCGGCCGAGAAGAAAGCGGCCATCAACATCTTGCCTTCAAGCCCGATGTCGAAAATACCTGCGCGTTCGGAATACAGCCCTGCCAGACAGGCCAGCAACAATGGGGTGGCCAGACGGACGGTCGAATCGAGGACCTGAATGAGGGTAACGAAAAATTCCATCGCTCAGCCCCCCTTCCGCAAACTCAGGAAGACTTTCTCAAGCGGCATGCGCACCATATTGTCCAACGCTCCGGTAAACAGGATCACGAGCGCCTGGATCACAACAATCAGTTCGCGCGGGATTGATGTCCAGAGTGCCAGTTCCGCGCCGCCCTGATACAGGAACCCGAATAAGATCGCGGCCAGGAAGACACCAAATGGATGTGATCGGCCCATCAGAGCGACCGCGATCCCGATGAATCCAGCGCCTTCAGTTGAATTCAGAACCAGTCGCTCGGCCTCACCCATCACGTTGTTGATCGCCATCATTCCGGCCAGACCACCCGAAATCAGCATTGCGATGATGGTAATGCGTACCGGAGAGATGCCAGCATAGACCGCGCCGGTTTCGGTTTTACCGTAAGATCGGATTTCGTAACCCAGCCGTGTGCGCCAGATCAAAGCCCACACGATGACGCATGCGACAATCGCCACAAAAAACGAAATGTTCGCAGGGGCACCGCGGAACATCACATTCTCGGCTGTCGAGAACATTGACTGGAACGTCGGCAGTTGCACAGCTTCTGGGAAGCGTGCGGTTGCCGGGTCCATCGAACCCTGCGGGCGCATGACGTTAACCAGCATGTAGTTGAGAAATGCCGCTGCAATAAAGTTGAACATGATCGTCGTGATCACGATATGGCTGCCGCGCTTGGCCTGCAGGTAGGCAGGAATTGCGGCCCAGGCAGCCCCAAAGATCATCGAGGCGGCACAGGCTGCGAGCAAAGCGATGCTCCAGTGCGGCCAAGGCACGTAAAGACAGACAATCGCCACGCCAAGACCACCAAGCATGGCCTGACCTTCACCACCGATGTTGAACATCCTCGCGTGGAACGCGACAGCCACGGCAAGGCCAGTGAACATGAAATTCGTGGCGTAATAGAGCGTATAACCCCAGCCATAGGTAGATCCGAGTGCACCGGTAACCATTAGTTTCACGGCCTCAACCGGATTTTCCCCGATGGCGAGGATAACCAGCGCCGAAAGAATTGCTGCCAATAGAAGACTGATCACAGGGATCAGCACAACATCGGCCCATTTGGGCATTTTTTCCATGTTACGCGGCCTCCCCGGCAACACCGGCCATCAACAGGCCAAGTTCTTTTTCATCTGTGTCCTGGGGCAGGCGTTCGCCCATGATATGTCCGTCAAACATCACTGCAATCCGATCCGACAGCGAGAAAATCTCTTCCAGTTCGACCGAGACCAGCAGGATTGCCTTGCCCTCGTCGCGCAGGGCGACGATCTGTTTGTGAATGAACTCGATTGCGCCGATATCAACGCCGCGCGTGGGCTGACCAACCAAAAGCAAATCGGGGTTCCGCTCGATTTCGCGTGCGACGACGATTTTTTGCTGATTTCCGCCCGAAAAGTTTTTGGCGGCCAGCCAGCCGTCAGGCGGGCGGACGTCGAATTTTTCGATCTTGCGTTCGGTATCGGCGCGCAGGGCTGCGTTATCCATAAAGATGCCGCGCTGGTAAGCGGGGTCGCGGTGATAGCCAAAAGCCACGTTTTCCCAGGCATGGAAATCCATGACCAAACCTTCGCGCTGACGGTCTTCGGGCACATGCGCGATATGCTGCGCGCGCCGCGCCTGACCGTCCGATCCGGGGCCGCTGAGCGCCAGTGGCGTTCCATTCAGTTTGATCGACCCCCGGCCGGGGCGCATGCCACCCAGAACTTCAAGCAATTCGGACTGCCCGTTGCCGGCCACGCCCGCAATGCCAACGATTTCGCCAGCGCGGACCGTAAGATCGATGCCTTTGACTCGTTCAACGCCCGCTTCGTCCGTAACGCTCAGGTTCTCGATTTCGAGGATCGGTTTGCCTGGCTTTGCAGGCACTTTGTCGACCTGTAGCAATACTTTGCGACCAACCATAAGCTCGGCCAGTTCCTGTGGGTTGGTCTCGGCGGTTTTGACGGTCGCCGTCATCTGCCCACGCCGCATGACGGAAACGGTATCGGTCGCTTCCATGATCTCGCGCAGCTTATGAGTGATCAGGATGATCGTCTTACCTTCAGCCCGCAACCGGTCGAGGATGCGAAACAGCTGATCCGCCTCGGCGGGCGTCAGCACGCCGGTTGGTTCGTCCAGAATCAGAATCTCGGCCCGGCGATATAGTGCTTTCAGGATTTCGACGCGTTGTTGCGCGCCAACACCGATCTCGTCGATCCGCTTGTCTGGATCGACGAACAGCTCGTATTCTTCTTCAAGCTCTTTCAACTCTTTCCGGGCCTTGGTCAACGATGGTGCCAGAAGGTCACCATCTTCAGCGCCAAGAACAATGTTTTCAAGAACCGTGAAATTCTCGACCAGCTTGAAATGCTGGAAGACCATTCCGATCCCGGCCGCAATCGCGGCCTGGCTGTCCGGGATGTCGGTCTTTTGACCATTTATCCAGATTTCGCCCTTATCGGCTTTGTAAAAGCCGTAGAGAATACTCATCAGCGTGGATTTGCCCGCACCGTTTTCACCAATGATCCCGTGGATCGTGCCGGGGGCGACGCTGATGGAAATGTCTTTGTTTGCCTGAACCGGCCCAAAGGCTTTGGAAATCCCTTTGAGCTCAATGGCGGGGACTGTCATGTCTTGTCCTCAATTGCCGAAGGGGCCGTCTGTGCGTGATTGTGGATGCGCAATGGACGGAAAAATGGATGCGGGACGGAAGAATACCCCCGTCCCGCGCGATATTAGAACTGCAGCGCAGGGCAGCTGTCGCCTTCGTAATAGCTGACTACGGTTACGTTTCCGTCGATGATGTCGCGGCGCGCGCTTTCAATGGCTGCGCTCATCTCTTCGGTCACCAGCTCGGCGTTGTTGTCGTCTATGGCGACGCCGACGCCTTCCTGTGCAAGACCCATCGTGAATACGCCGGTCTCGACATCTTCACCGGCTTTCATCGCGTCATAAACCGCAACATCAACGCGCTTGAGCATCGAGGTCAGAACTTTGCCTGGGTGCAGGTGGTTCTGGTTGCTGTCCACACCGATCGACAGGATGCCTTCATCTGCTGCCGTCTGCAGCACACCAACACCGGTGCCGCCCGCCGCAGCATAGATGACATCAGCGCCCTGGCTGATCTGGGCTTTGGTCAGCTCCGACCCTTTTACCGGGTCGTTCCAGGCAGCCGGAGTGGTCCCGGTCATGTTCGCCACAACACTTACGTCCGGATTCACGGCTTTGGCGCCTTGGGCGTAACCACAGCCAAAGTGACGGATCAGCGGGATGTCCATGCCGCCAATAAAGCCGACCGTACCGGATTTCGATGCCATTGCGGCCATCATGCCCACCAGATACGAACCTTCATGTTCGGCAAAGCTGACCTGACGGAGGTTCGGTGCGTCCAGCCAGTTGACGTCGATGGCGACGAATTTGGTATCTGGATAGTCACCGACAACAGCGGCCAGCGGATCGGCCATGGCAAAGCCCATGGTGATGATCGGGTTGGCACCCGCTTCGGCAAAACGGCGCAGGGCCTGTTCGCGCTGGGCTTCTGACTGAAGCTCGATCTCGCGATAGGAATTGCCGGTCTGGTCTGCCCAACGCTGCGCGCCGTTATGGGCCGCTTCGTTGAACGATTTGTCGAATTTGCCACCCAGGTCAAAGATCAGGGCCGGTTCGGCCAAAGCAGCGCCAGCTGTCAGTGCAACCGCTGCGGCCGCGCCCATCAAGGATTTCATCAGGGTCATTTGTTACTCCCGTTGGTTTTATCGGTCCGAAGCTAAGATAACCTCGTTTACCCACTTAGAGCGAGCATAACCGTTGTGATGGCGGGAATTAAGGCCGTTTGCAACAGGCAGGGTCAACTGGTTTTTGACCAATTGGTCGAAAAAAGACCACTTAATTTCAGCGCAAGCTGCATTCCATAGTGATTGCGTCGCGTTTGGCGCCGTTTTTGGCTGTGTAATAGCCGTCGCGCCGACCACAGGGGCGATATCCGCAGCAATCATACAATGAAATGGCGGCCAAATTGTCCGAAGCGACGTCCAGAAATGCCCGAGTCGCACCTATTTCAACTGCTTTGGCATGCCAGGATTTCATGCACTTCAGTCCCTTACCTTTTCTTTGATAATCAGGGTGAGTCGCGATGGTCAGTAGCTCTGCTTCGCCCGCGATGACCTGAAAAACAGCAAACGAATCAGGGGTTCCGAGAGCATGTGTGAAAGGGTTCTTCAGCAGATCTGTAAACTCATCTGCACTCCATGGCCGCGATTGAGTGAACGCTGCGGCATGGATCGAGGCCATGTCTTGCGGGGTCATCCGTCTAACAGGACTGGCGGCACGTCGCGGGACGGCGCTGCGTCTGCTGGCCTGACGTAAAGCGGGGCGGGAGGGGGCAGGCCCATACTCCGGCGGTCTGCAGCAACCCGCGCAATCGCTTGAGCGTGTAAGGCTGGATTCGTGCAGAAGAACAATGCGCCCAGTGATTCTGCCTCGGACCGGGGGACCAAACGGGGCGTACTTGCGGCGGCCTGCACATAGACCTGATCACGAGTCGCCGGGATCGCAGGTATCTGACTGTCCGGTGCGATGTGTGCCAGGGCGTCAAAACCCGAAACTCCGACCGCCGGAATGGCAAGGCCCAGGGCAAGACCGCGGGCTGCGGAAACCGAGATACGGATCCCAGTGAAATTGCCCGGTCCGATACCGACACCAATTGCATCCAGGCCTGCCCAAGTGAGGTTTGCTTGTTTCAAAACCTCCTCTAACAGTGGCATCAGCCTTTCCGCCTGTCCGCGCGACATGGCTTCGTCGCAAGACGCCACAATCTGCCCACCACACAGCACGGCCGCTGCACAATGAGCCGCCGAAGTATCGAATGCGAGGATTTTTGGTTCTTCGTGTGTTCGGCTAGACATGTCTATCCAGTGTGAGGTGTCGATCTGAGAGTGTCGCGGCCAGACCCGGTTGCACACGGCAATTCATCATTGATTTCCAACCACGGTAGCCGGGCATCTTCATGGCAGTGAATCTGCGGTTTCAAATCTTCAGCCTGATCCAACACCCCCACTGGCACATAGATTTGCCCCGGTAGATAGTCAAAAGTGGCTGCCAAAGGCGAGCTACATGTCTGACAGGACCACCGGTGCACGCCAGCGACACCTGAAAACGACGAATCCAGAGTGGGGGTGGCCGTTAGATCGGATTCCGCAAATCCTGCAAATGCGCCCACTGGACCGCCTGTCCAGCGACGGCAATCCGTGCAGTGGCAATAGGCAACAATTTGCGGGGCCGAACTCATACGCAATCTGACGGTGCCACAATAGCAACGACCGGTGTAGATTGCGTCAGACGGCAACTGGCCGAACCTCGGTCACTTCGGGAATATAGTGACGCAGCAGGTTTTCGATCCCCATCTTCAAGGTCAGGGTCGAGGACGGACATCCGGCACAGGCACCTTGCATATGCAGGTAAACAACACCGCGATCAAATCCGTGGAAGGTTATGTCCCCACCATCCTGAGCCACCGCCGGACGCACACGGCTGTCCAGCAGATCCTTGATCTGGTTGACAACTTCCGCGTCCTCGCCGGTATGCTCTGCATGGCCAGAGGCCGCTGCGGCATCTGCGCCCATCACAGGCTGGCCCGACTGATAATGCTCCATCACTGCACCAAGGATCGCAGGTTTGATGTGGTCCCACTGCATGTCTTCGGCTTTGGTAACCGTTACAAAGTCGTTGCCGAAAAACACGCCGGTTACGCCGCTCACCGAAAAAATGCGTTTGGCCAGCGGAGATTTTTCACCAGCTTCTGCTGTTGGAAAATCAGCCGTTCCAGCTTCGAGCACCGTTTGGCCAGGCAGGAATTTCAACGTGGCCGGGTTCGGGGTGGATTCGGTCTGGATGAACATGGGACAGCTCCGTTTGAGGTGTTCCTGATATGCGGGCAGGGGGCTTGGAAGTCAAGATTTGGAACGGTTCTAAATTGATGCGGCGTGATTTATTGCGTCGTCAAGCCGATCATCGCCCCAAAACAACTCTCCGCGTGCCAGAAAACTGGGCGCTCCAAACAGGCCGTGCTCTTTGGCGCGCGCCGATTGTTTGAACAAGGCGTTTTTGATGTCCTGATCCTGTATCCGATCTAAAGTATCCGCCGGCAACTTGGCCGTTTTGAGACAATCATGCAGAACATCTGCATCCGATATGTCCCGGCCATCGCCAAATTCTGCGCGATACACCGCACGAACAAAATCCGCCCTTAGATCCGTGGCTTCAACGGCCAAGGCCAGACGCGCCGCCTTCAGTGAGTTCTGGGGAAACGGGTCCGGACGGGTCAGCGGCAAATTGCGCTTTGCGCAAAGCCGTTGCATATCACGCCACATGTAACGCCCTTTGGCTGGATACAAGTTGAATGGCGATGTGTTCCAGCCTTGGGCCGCAAAGATAGGACCCAGCAGAAAGGGCTGCCATTCGACGGCAACACTTTTTGCAGAAGCCCTTCGGTCGATGCGCATCGCGCTGAGATAGGAATAAGTCGACGCAAATTCGAACCAGAACTGAACCACGGCACCCATATCGATGCCTCAGGTGATTTCTTCCAGCTTTTCCTTGCTCAGATCACCGGGGACGATCGTGATTGGGATTGGCAAACTTCCCGAATTCTTTGTCAGTTGCGTCACCAGCGGGCCGGGCCCTTTTTTGTCGGTCCCGGCACCCAGAACCAGAACGCCAATTTCCGGATCGTCCCTGACGTGCTCGATAATTTGAGGCACTGGCTCACCCTCACGGATGGCGAGCTCTGGTTCGACGCCCTGTTTATCGCGCATCCATTTGGCGAAGACTTCGAAATGCGCATGGATACGTTCACGCGCCTCTTCGCGCATCACTTCGGCCACGCCGATCCAGTGGTTGAATTCGTCGGGCGGGATAACCGACAAAACGGTGACGCCACCACCGGTGTGGGCGGCCCGCATCGCAGCGAAGCGCATGGCATTCAGGCATTCGCGGCTGTCATCAAGAACGACTAAGAACTTGCGCATGAGTATCCTCTTTGGTTTCCGGGATCATGCCCGACGGAAAACGTGCTGGCAACTCGGGAGAACCCGAGGCGTGTGGCTAGCGGTTGCTCGTGGCCCAATCCCAATACACCTCACGGGCGCGTCTGGCGATCGGACCGACCTGGTACTGCGTGTCCTCTAGGGCGGTGATGGGTGTAACCTTGCTCATGTTGCCGGTCATGAACACCTCATCGGCCTTGTGAAAATCCTCAAAACTCAAAACAGCCTCGTGAACTGTGACTCCGTCTGACCGCAAGTTCTTGATATGACGGGCGCGCGTGATTCCGGCCAGAAACGTTCCATTGGGGGTCGGTGTGAACACTTCGCCATCTCGGACCATGAAGATGTTGGCGGTTGCAGTTTCGGCCACATGACCCAGGGCGTCCGCAACAAGTGCATTTGAGAACCCTTTGGCGCGAACCTCTTGCAACATGCGGGCGTTGTTGGGGTACAGGCACCCGGCCTTGGCGTTGACCACGGCAGATTCCAAGACGGGTCGGCGGAACCGTGTCGTGCCCAACGTGGCCGAGGCCGTCTCGGGCGCCATGGGGATTTCTTCCAGGCAGATGGCGAACCCGGTGCTGTTTTCTTTCGGCACAATCGCCGTTGGATCACCATCGATCCCCCAATACATCGGGCGGATATAGACTGCGGTTTCGGTGCCGTAAGCCTGCAAGCCTTCTCGAATCAGGTCGATCATCTGTTCCGGGGTTGTTGTCGGTGTCAGCATCAGCGCTTCGGCAGACCGGTTCACCCTGGCGCAATGCGCAAGCAGATCCGGGGCCATCCCTTCGAAGTACCGTGCGCCATCGAAGACCGAGGATCCGAGCCACGCACCATGATCTGCCGCCCGCATTATGGGCGCATCCCCATCATGCCACTGGCCCTCGAAATAGGTCCGGATATTCTTGCCGACTGCCATGACGCCCTCCTCTGCTTCAGGCAGACACTAGGAGGGAGGCGGTGCAGGGTCCAGCGGATTGTCGTCCGGATTAAACCTGTTTCGCGCCGACCATTCCGACGATCTCGTATGTTCTTTGTAAGACCGGGACAGTCACCTCGCGCGCGCGCTCGGCGCCGCGGGCAAGAATCTTATCGATCTCGGCCTGATCCCCCATCAACCGCGCCATCTCGGTTGAGATCGGCGATAGCTTTTCGACTGCCAACTCTGCCAGCATCGGTTTGAATTCACCAAATTGCTTGCCACCAACCTCGGCCAGAACCTGATCTACCGTCAGATCGCTCAACGCGGCGTAGATGTTCACCAGATTGCGCGCCTCGGGGCGATTTTCCAGCCCGTCGGCCTCAGACGGCAGTGCATCCGGGTCCGTTTTGGCCTTGCGGATCTTTTTGGCGATGGTGTCGGCGTCATCGGTCATGTTGATCCGGCTCATATCCGATGGGTCGGACTTGGACATCTTCTTTGCCCCATCGCGCAGACTCATGACGCGGGTGGCGGCCCCTTCGATCACCGGTTCAGTGATCGGGAAGAAATCAACACCAAAGTCATTGTTGAATTTGATCGCAATATCACGGGTCAGCTCAAGATGCTGCTTCTGGTCGTCGCCGACAGGCACATGGGTTGCATGATAGATCAGGATGTCCGCAGCCATCAGGGACGGATAGGCAAACAGCCCCAGCGAGGCATTCTGCTGGTTCTTACCAGCCTTATCCTTCCATTGTGTCATGCGCTGCATCCAGCCCATCCGGGCGACGCAGTTGAAGACCCAAGCCAGTTGTGCATGTTCCGGCACCTGGCTTTGGTTGAACAGGATCGACTGCTCGGGGTCGATCCCCGCGGCGATGAAGCCTGCGCACAGCTCACGGGTCGAATGCATAAGATCTGCCGGGTCTTGCCAAGTTGTGATCGCATGCAGGTCGACCATGCAATAAACGGTCTCCCACTCAGGTCCCTGCATATCCACAAATCGCTTGAGGGCACCAAGGTAATTGCCAAGATGCAGGTTTCCCGAAGGCTGGATGCCGGAAAACACGCGCGGCGTGAACTGGGTCTCAGTCATCGAACGGAACTCCCGTCTGGAAAAATCAGCCCCCGTCGCTTACCCATGAGGTCAAGGGACGTCAACAGCCGCGAAAGGCCAGCCCAATGAGCAGTGAGCATTATACACCCGCAGTAAACCCCCTGCCGCCCGTCGTTGTGGCATTGGTTCTGTTCATTATCGGGATCGAACTGGCGTTTACCCTGGGCACGCGGGGACTGGTCGGCGGACCAGAAGCCGTCGGGTGGCGGCTGCACGCGATCAAGAGTTACTCCTTTTCTCCAGAAATATTCGACGTGATGATTCAGAATGGTCGCTGGCCGTTCGAACAAGTGATCCGTTTTGTCACTTACCCCTTTGTCTCGGGCAGCTTTACGCAGGCCATATTTGTCTGCGTTTTCGTACTGGCTATGGGCAAAATGGTAGGTGAAGTATTTGGCGGCTTCCCGATGTTGCTGATCTTCGTTCTGTCAGGTGCGGGGGGCGCATTGGTTTATGCGTTGGTGCTGGATCCGCGCTATCCACTGATTGGGGGGTTCCCGCCTGTGTACGGTCTGATCGGAGCCTTTACCTGGTTGCTGTGGCGCAAGCTTTCGGTGGTGGGCGAAAACCAGGCACGAGCGTTCCAATTGATTGCCGTCCTGATGGGCATTCAATTGCTGTTTGGCCTGATCTTTGGCGGCACATCGGATTGGGTTGCCGATCTGGGCGGCTTTGCCACTGGGTTCCTGTTGTCATTTTTTCTGGCACCCGGCGGCTGGGCGCGGATCGTTGGACGCATCCGTCGCGAATAACCACCTACGAACGGCGCAGGGCGCGTTTGAAGTCCGAAATCTCAAACGCTCCGAAGATGTGGCCCAGAAAGAAATACGCGGCCGCAGCAACTTTGATCAGAACGATCAACGCCACATAGCGCCAGCCCGGCACTTCTAGTGTCCAGCCAAACAGATGGATTGCGGCGTAAAGTACAGCCCCCATCCCGAACGAGGCTGCAACGATCCGCCACGCCCGATGTTTCAATCGGTCGTCGAAACGTGCTTCATCCCCCATGCGCCGCGCACCGATCGCCAACAAAGCCACCATCGCCCATCCGGCGACCGAGGCTGCGATGGCCGGGGCAATCCACCCCACAAGCGGGTACAGGCCAAAGGCAAGCCCGGCATTGATGACCATGGCAACCGCAGCATAGCGGAACGGGGATTTCGTATCCTCGCGCGCGAAATACAGTGGCTGCAGCAGTTTCTGTAGCATGAAAGCAGGCAATCCGATGCCATATATGGCAACCGCCAGCGCGGTCGCAGCGGTGTCTTCAGCGCTGAATTGACCACGCTCGAACAGGACCGAGACCAGCGGGTTTGGAATGATCAAAAATGCCACGGTCGAGGGCAGGGTCATCAGCAAAGTAAACTCACCTGCGCGCGAAAAAGCGTTTCGCGCACCACTTTTGTCACCTGCGCGCAACCTGCGGGACAAGTCGGGCAGCAGGACAATGCCAACTGCAATGCCAACAACGCCCAGCGGCAGTTGATACAACCTGTCTGCGGCAAACAGCCAGCTGACCGCCTTTTCAGTCTTGGATGCGACCAACTGCCCGACAACCAGGTTGACCTGGGTTACCCCCATGGCCAGCGCTGCCGGAACAGCGATGCGAACCAAGTGACGCATTTCGGGGCTAATGCGCGGCATACTCGGCCGGATGCGGATGCCTGCGCGTTCAGTCGCGACCCAGACCAGCGCCAGTTGCGCGACACCCGCAATCGGGATGACTGCGATCAACCATCGTATGATTTCGCCGCCAGAGATTGCTCCGGCGATCAGTGCTGTGCAGGCAAAGACGTTCAGCAAAACGGGGGCCGCTGCGGCGGCGGCAAACCGACCTGTTGCGTTCAAAACGCCCGAAAACAGGGCCGCCAGTGACATGAAAAGAATGTAGGGAAAGACGACATAGCCATAATCTACGGCCAAATCGAAGCGCTCATCGCCGTAAAACCCCTCGGCCGTCAACCAGACCAGACCCGGCATGAACACCATCGCCAGACCGACCAACGCAAGCACCGCAGCGGCCAGCAGGTTGAAAGCATCCTGAGCAAACCCTTGTGCGTTCTCGTCAGCTTCCAACCGTTTGGAGAACATTGGAACAAAGGCCGCGTTAAAGGCTCCTTCGGCAAAGAAGCGACGGAACATGTTGGGCAGGCGGAAGGCTGCAACAAATGCATCCATCACCGGTCCCGGTCCGATATAGGCGGTCAGTAGGATTTCTCGCAAAAACCCAAGGATGCGGCTGGCCAACGTCCAGAACCCGACCGTGAACAGGCCCGAAAACAGCCGGATCTGTTTCATGAGGCCGCGCGCTCCGCACCTTCGGTTATTGCCTTGCGCAATTTGGCTTCCAATCCACGTTGCTTGCTTTCGGAATGGTATTTCAGACCAAACATATCCTTGACGTAAAACGTGTCGACCACCTGTTCACCATAGGTCGCGATGACCGCATTGGCGATGTACACATTGGCCGCTGCCAGCGTCCGGGTCAGGTCATAAAGCAGACCGGGCCGGTCGCGGGTATCAACCTCGATAATCGTGTAGATTTCGGATCCGTCATTGTCGAAAGTAATATGGGTCGGCACTTTGAAGGCGCGTTCACGCTTCTTGATCTTGTCACGGGATTTCAAGGCATCACGTGCCACGACCTCGCCCTTAAGTGTCTTGTGAATCATCTGGGTTAGACGGGGTAGACGCGAGGCTTCGAACGGGTGGCCTTCGGAATCCTGAATCCAGAACGCATCCGTCACATATCCGTCCTTGGTGGTATAGCTGCGTGCATCAACCACATTCGCCCCGACAAGGGCCAGAGCCCCGGCGATGCGCGCAAAAATACCGGGGTGATCCCCCATGGCAAAACAAGCGCGCGTGGCATCCCGGTCTTCGTCCGGGTGCAGAAGGATCTCCATAGCGCCAGGATCTCCGCTGCGTTCCAGCGCCTTCAGCATTTCGGCAAACTCTACATGTGTCGCTAGGTTCAGGCCTTGCCAGTAGGGCGCATAGTGACGCCCGGTTTCCAACTTGAGGTCGGCCTTGGCCCAAGATTGCAATGCCGTCCGCAGGGCTTTCTTGGCCTCTGTCCCGCGATTGGCACGGTTCAGATCCTCCATACCGGTCTCCAACGCGCGCTTGGTTTCCGCATGCAGGGCGCGCAGCAGCGTAGCTTTCCAATTGTTCCAAGTGGTCGGCCCGACGCCGCGAATGTCGCAGACTGTCAAAACCGTTAACAGGTCCAGCCGTTTGACCGTCTTCACCGCCTTGGCGAAATCCCGCACCGTGCGCGGATCCGAGATATCGCGTTTCTGGGCCATGTCGGACATCAGAAGGTGATAGCGCACCAGCCATTCCACAGTTTCCGAGTCCGATTTGTTCAACCCCAGCCGTGGGGCCACTTTTCGCGCAATCTGCGCGCCTAGGATCGAATGATCTTCGGGGCGGCCTTTGGCGATGTCGTGAAGCAGCAGCGCCACATACAGCACTTTACGGTTCACGCCGCCTTTCAAGATCGACGAGGCCAGTGGCAACGCCTCGATCAATTCACCGCGTTCGATTTGCGCCAGATTGACGATGGTCTGGATCGTGTGTTCGTCTACCGTATAGCTGTGGTACATGTTGAACTGCATCATCGCGACGATGTGTTCGAATTCAGGTAGGAACGCCGACAGAACGCCCAGTTCGTTCATGCGCCGCAACGCGCGTTCTGGATTGCCGTGTTTCAGCATCAGATCAAGGAAAATGCGCCGCGCCTCTTTGTCGTTGCGCATGTCGTCATCAATCAAGTTCAGGTTTGCCGTCACCAGACGCATCGCATCCGGGTGGATCAGCATGCCTGTACGCAGCCCCTCTTCGAACAAACGCAATAGGTTGAGCTTGTCGGACAAGAACTTATCAGGATCAGCAACGTCAAGGCGGCCATGCACCACGGTGTAGCCCTGTTTGACCCGTGGCCGGCGTCGGAAAATGCGCTCCAGCAAAGGCGCGCCCTTCATGTGTTGCGCTTCCAGCTTTGTCAGAAAGATCCGCGTCAGCTCACCGACCCGGGTCGCTTCACGGAAATACCGCTGCATGAACACTTCGACGGCGCGACGTCCGGCGCGATCTTCGTATCCCATACGGGCCGCCACTTCGACCTGCATGTCAAAAGTCAGTTGTTCCGTCGCGCGACGGGTCACCAAGTGCAGGTGCGAGCGGACGGCCCAAAGGAAATTCTCGGCTTCGACAAAAGTCTTGAATTCTTCGGGTGTAAACAGCCCCAAGGGCACCAATTCAGCCACATCCTGTACGCCGTAGACGTATTTTGCGATCCAGTAGAGCGATTGTAAATCGCGCAGACCGCCCTTGCCCTCTTTTACGTTGGGCTCGACCACATAGCGTTCACCTTGTTTGTGGTGCCGCTCTTCTCGTTCCTTCAGTTTGGCTTCGATAAATTCGCGCTCGCTGCCTTGAAACAGATCGGTTTTCAGGCGCTGATCCAGTTCCTCGGCCAACGCCTTGTCCCCGGCCAGATAGCGTTGCTCCAGCATAGCTGTGCGGATCGTGAAATCATCAGTGCCCAAACGCAGGCAATCTTTGATTGTTCGTGACGAGTGACCGACTTTCAGCCGCAAATCCCACAGGATGTAGAGCATCGATTCAATCACGCTCTCCGCCCAGGCGGTAATTTTGTATGGGGTCAGGAACAGCAGATCGACATCCGATGACGGCGCCATTTCCCCGCGTCCATATCCGCCAACGGCAAGCACCGCTATTTTTTCGCCCCGCGTAGGCGTGGCAAGGGGGTGCAACCGCTCACTGGCCACCTGCATGGCCGTGCAGACAAGACAGTCTGTCAAATAGGTGTACGACCGCGTCAGACGACGCGCCTCAAATGGTTGGGCCGCAAAGGCATCAGCGATCGCCATGCGGCCGAGTTTTTGTGCATCCCGCAGAATGCGCACAGTTTCCGCGCGCATTGATGCGTTGTCTGACGTCTCTTCAAAAGCCTCGGCCAACTTTGTGTTGACACTGATGCTGTCGAAAATGTCCTCGGCCGAACAGATCAGATCTCCGCTGGGCAGAGCGACCCGATTGGGCCGATCAGAAACCGGCGCCAGAGAAGCTTTGTGGGGCAGGGTCAATCACAACCACCTGTTTGTTCTGGATCGTGGCGACGGCCAGACCGCGTTCATTGGTGCCATTCGGGCGCAAACGGAAGATGCCGCCAACACCTTGGAATCCGGCGTTCTGCGTTAGCGCTGCTCCCGTCAGGGCATCGGATTTTCCTTGACCGACCAAAGCACCGATGGCTGCGATTCCGTCATAGGCCAAGCCGCTGATAGGATGAGGGGCTACGCCGTATGTCGCGTTGTACCGCTGGCGATAGCTTTGCGCTTTGGACGGGTCGGGTAGTGCGAACCAACCGCTCTGAACGCCTGGCAGCTCCAACGTTTGGGGTGGGATATCCCAACGGGTCAGGCCGATGAACTGTGTGGTCGATGGCGAAACGCCCGCCTCAGGCAGCAACTGAGAATAAAGTGGAAGCGCACCGGCGGTCGTCGCGGTGAGGAAAATTGAATCCGCGCCACTTGAACCGACGGTTGCCTTGATATTCGGCACCGAATTGATCACGCCCTGCTGTGAGCGGTCATATCC
Source organism: Ruegeria sp. EL01 (assembly GCF_900313035.1). Lineage (GTDB taxonomy): Bacteria > Pseudomonadota > Alphaproteobacteria > Rhodobacterales > Rhodobacteraceae > Ruegeria. The sequence goes on from NZ_OMPS01000009.1 coordinate 169,026, forward strand.
GACTGTTCCGGCGTTGTTGACCCGGCTGCCTCCCAAAGCTGTGGCGATTGCCGCGCGACCTTGCTGACCAGCGGCATCATTGCTGTGTACGATGACGGTTCCGGTCTTGCCCTGGCTGCCAGCATAGTTGACCAGACGATTGGCCGTGTTCTGAAAGGTCGGTCCCAATACAAAGACGTTACCGCCCGCAATGCTGGTATTGTTCGAAAAGGACAACACGTTGACCTTGCTATTCAGTACCGCAAGGCCAGCTGCATTAGCGGCCTGAGCATAAACCGGACCGATGATGATCTTGGCCCCATCCGCAACAGCCTGTTGTGCCACGGTCGAAGCGGTGCCTGCGTTGCCTGCCGTGTCATAAACTCGCAGGTCAATCTGTACATTCTGCAAATCCGACATTGCCAGACGTGCTGCATTTTCCAGGCTTTGCGCCAATGCGGCATCGCCGGATCGGGGAACCAGCAGTGCGACCGGAACGGGTTTGGATGTGTTGATCGACGGCCCACCGCCAATAGCACCCGGTTCACATGCGGCCAGAAAAGCTGCGATGGCCAGGGCGGCGCCGGCTTGCGCCAGCTTGCGTACGGGCTTGCAAACGGTAAACATCTAAATGAAAACTCCCTGGTCCGGCGGCTATAGGTGCTGCTGTTCTATCGAGCCGCGATAATAAACGTCACGCTGTGAGGGTCCAGCTTTGAATTTCCAAAAGGTAAGATTGGCTGCGGGCCTGTACTTTGTTGCCACTCCGATCGGGACGGCGCGCGATATTACGCTTAGGGCGTTGGATACACTGGCCTCGGCCGACATGATCGCCGCCGAAGACACGCGCAGCTTGCGCCGTCTGATGGAGATCCACGGTGTACCGCTGGAGGGGCGACGGATCCTAGCGTACCACGATCACAGTGGCACCGGTGCGCGCGGCAAGATCATGGATGCCCTGGCACAGGGCCTGTCGGTGGCTTACGCGTCCGAAGCTGGAATGCCGCTGATCGCTGATCCGGGGTACGACCTTGGCAAGCAGGCTGCAGAAGCCGGACATGTGGTGACCTGTGCCCCTGGCCCCTCTGCCGTTTTGGCTGCCTTGACGCTGGCAGGTCTGCCGACAGACGCGTTCTTTTTTGCGGGCTTTCTGCCAAACGCCTCTGGCGCACGGCGTACCCGGATTGAGGCGCTGCGCGATATACCCGGCACACTTGTGTTCTACGAATCGCCGAAACGTATTTCAGGCAGCTTGTCTGATTTGGCAGATGTTTTAGGCGCAGACCGCCAGGCGGCGCTGTGTCGCGAGCTGACTAAGAAGTTTGAAGAAGTTCGGCGGGCCACACTCGGCCAACTGGCTGAGGATTACAAAGGTAAAACCGTTAAGGGTGAAGTTGTGTTGCTGGTGGACCGCAGCCATTCGCAAAGCGTTAACGAGTCTGATGTAGAAGAGGCTTTGCAAAGGGCATTGGAAACGCATTCCGTCCGGGATGCGGCAGATCTGGTTTCAGAAATGTACAACCTGCCGCGGCGCCCGATTTATCAAAAAGCGCTGAAACTGGGAAAGGGATGAGATGGTCAAGCGATCTGTTCGCGGTTCGGTTTCCTTCCATTCCGGGCAAGCTGCTGAACTTCAGGTTGCAACTAACTATGAGCGGCGCGGCTATACAATCGCGCATCACCGTTGGCGTGAGGCAGGCGGCGAAATCGACCTGATCGCGCGTGGAGCGGACATTCTGGTTTTCATAGAGGTCAAGAAAAGCGCGAGTTTCGAGATGGCGGCTGCCCGGATTACGCCCCGACAAATGGAACGTATCTGTGCCTCGGCGGCGCAATTTCTGGAAAATGAGCCAGGCGGACAATTGACGAATGTTCGCTTTGATGCGGCGCTTGTGGATGCGTCCGGCGCAATTCAAATTCTCGAAAACGCCTTTGGTCATGCGTAAACACCATTGAACCACCCGACCTGCTGGGCCATGTATCGGGCGTGAAGCTTGAAGGACACGCCATGAAAATCGCCTTTCAAATGGACCCGATCGGGGCCGTGGATATCAACGCCGATAGTTCTTTCCGTCTGGCGGAGGAGGCGCAGTTGCGCGGGCACACTTTGTTCTTCTATGGACCCGACCAACTGGCCTATCAGCAAGGGCGCATTACGGCGCGTGGACACGATATGACCGTTCAACGCGTCGCCGGTGATCCTGCTGTGCTGGACCCTGAGCGTGAAGTGGACTTGGCGGATTTCGATGTTGTTTGGCTGCGTCAGGATCCTCCGTTCGACATGCACTACATCACCTCAACGCATTTGCTGGACCGGCTCAAAGGGCAGGCAGTGGTGGTCAATGATCCGTTTTGGGTTCGAAACTACCCCGAAAAACTATTGGTTCTTGAATTTCCGAATTTGACGCCGCCAACGACGATTGCCCGTGATCTGCAGACGATCAAAGCATTCAAAGAAGAACATGGCGATGTCATCCTCAAGCCGCTGTATGGCAATGGCGGCGCAGGGGTGTTCAGATTGGACGCAAATGATCGCAATCTGACCTCGCTGCATGAATTGTTCACCGGGTTTTCCCGAGAGCCTTTGATCATACAAAAATTCCTGCCGGATGTTCGCAACGGAGACAAACGCGTCATTTTGGTCGATGGAGACCCGGTTGGGGCCATCAACCGGGTTCCTGCGGAAGGTGAAACGCGTTCGAACATGCATGTTGGCGGTCGCCCTGAAAAGATTGGTCTGACGGATCGCGACATGAAGATTTGCGCCGCCATCGGCCCCCTGCTGAAGGAAAAAGGGCAGGTCTTTGTGGGGATCGACGTTATCGGCGACTACCTGACCGAAATCAACGTGACGTCGCCCACCGGCATTCAGGAGCTTGAACGGTTTAACGGTGACAACATCGCCGAGAAAATTTGGCAAGCCATTGAGGCCAAGCTTTAAGCCATGACCTTGGCGCTGATGCGAAAGCTCAGCGCCTCGGCCACATGGGGCCTTAAGATGTCCGGTGCGCCTTCCAGATCAGCGATGGTGCGCGCAACGCGCAAGATCCGGTGAAAGGCGCGGGCCGACAGGCCAAACCGGTCAGCCGCTTTCAACAGCAGCTCTTTTCCCTCGGCGTCTGGCGAGGCTATGTCCTCCAACAGAGCGCCCTCGATATCTGCGTTTTGGCGGACTAAGGGGGTGTCACTGAACCGCGCGGCCTGAATTGCACGGGCTTGTTCTACGCGTGTTGCAACCGTGGCGGAACTGTCACCCGACGGTGGCAGGTCAAGGTCGGTGAAGCCGACCGGAGGAACCTCGATCCGCATATCGAACCGGTCCATCAACGGGCCGGATATACGGTTCAAGTAATCCTCGCCGCATCCCGGCGCACGCGAGCACGCACGTGACGGATCGGTCAGATATCCGCATTTGCAAGGGTTTGCTGCAGCGACCAGCATGAAACGACAGGGGTACTTCACATGGGCATTTGCGCGCGCCACCATAACCTCGCCAGTTTCGACAGGTTGTCTCAGGGTTTCCAAAACCGTTCGTGGAAACTCGGGGAATTCGTCCATGAACAGAACCCCATTGTGTGCCAGCGAAATCTCACCCGGTTTGGCCCCTTTGCCGCCCCCGACGATCGCGGCCATGGATGCAGTGTGATGAGGTTCCCGGAAGGGGCGCGAGCGGGAGATGCCACCTTCGCTCAACAACCCGCAGAGGGACTGAATCATGGATGTTTCGAGGGCTTCCACCGCCGTTAATGGCGGCAAAATACCCGGCAAACGGGCCGCTAGCATGGACTTACCAGAACCGGGTGTGCCGATCATAATCAAGTGATGTCGCCCGGCCGCCGCGATTTCCAAGGCCCGCTTGGCCCGTTCCTGACCTTTCACGTCGCGTAAATCGCGGGCGCTGGGTGTCAGGTTGACCTCGCCGGGCCGGGCTGCTGGCAGGGGCGATTGGCCCGAGAAATGGCGCACGACATCCCCTAACGAGTCCGCTCCGATCACCTGTGTTGCATCGACCCAAGCCGCCTCGGCGCTAGATGCGCGGGGGCAGAGCAGCGCGCGCTCTTCTTGGGCAGCCGTCATCGCGGCGGGTAAGGCTCCGACCACGGGCACAAGGGATCCGTCCAACGACAACTCACCCAGGGCAACGGCACCTTCTGCGGCGTCAGCCGGAATGATCTCGAGCGCTGACAACAAGGCCACGGCGATCGGTAAGTCGAAATGGCTGCCCTCTTTCGGCAGGTCAGCTGGCGACAGGTTGATCGTGATCCGTTTGGACGGCAACGCAATCGCCATCGCACTAAGCGCGCTGCGGACACGGTCACGTGCCTCGGACACTGCCTTGTCAGGCAGGCCAACGATAGAAAACGCGGGCAGGCCGGGCGACACGGCGCATTGTACCTCGACCGGTCGGGCATCGACGCCTTGAAAGGCAACAGTATGGGCGCGGGCAACCATGGCAGTCCTGTTCTTGGTTAACAGGACGTTGCTGCCATGGCCGCGGTTTAGGAATCGTTAACGGCGTCGATCATGGCGGTGAATTTTGACCAGGCTTCTGGGTCCGCCACAGTTTTGTCGCGGCAAAACGGGTTGCAGAAGCCCCAACACTGACCGTCCATTTCCAGAAAATCAGTCACCGTCTCGCCTGAATATGGGCATGTCGCATTTATTGATGGACCGTTTTCGACCGGGTTGGCTTTCGATGTGCCTCCGACAGGCCAGACGTCAGACCTCAGGTCCTTAGGATAAGGAAAGGGGTCATAGTTTACGGTTAAGCCCATCGCACGCCATTGCCTGACCGAGACGTCGGACAGCAGATCCATGCAATAGGCGTGGTTAGCTGCGGAGACAGGCAGGCCATATCCTATGATCCGCGCAGCCACCGGTGTGTAAAACACATCAGCCAATGAATAAGCTCCGAAAAGTGGACCCGAAGTCGCGCCAGATATCTGTCGTGCATGGGCCCAAAGCGACTCGATGCGGGACACATCAGCCAAGGTCTCTGTCGAGGGCGCGAACCCTCGCCACGCGTGACGCAGTTGCATGGGACACTCGCCGCGTAGGGCGTTGAACCCGGCGACCATCTCGGCACACAGCCATCGCGCAGTTGCACGGGCATTGGGGTCTTTCGGCCACAACCCTGCTTCGGGGTGACGTTCGGCCAAGATTTCGGCCATGGCAAGGCTTTCGCCCACAACCGCGCCATCGGGTAAACGCAACGCCGGAACCAATCGAGCGGGTGCAAGCGGCGCCAAATCTTTTGCCATGGTCCCCGAGTACAGGCCAACCAAATGAGTGCGATGGGGCAGGTCGAACTTTTCCAGCATCAACCAGCCGCGCAAGGACCAACTGGAAAACAATCGATCGCCAATAAACAATTCATAAGTCATGTACCGACGATGGCGCAGGTTCACATATCAGTAAATCAGTGATTTGTGCGCTGCGTCATCACGGCAGGTGATTGATTGTGCCCATGGTCCAGATGCTACCATCATGGGCAATATCCGTGACTGAAAGGTTGTCGATCCGGTGAGAGAATGCCTGCTGTGCCTCAAGGTTCATGGCGCGTTGAACCTGGGTCAGGATCACTCCGAAATGGGCGACGATCACCAGATCGGCGTCGGCGTAACGGGCTATCAGGGCGTCAATCGCGACATCAACCCGGGCTCGGACTTCGTTCCAGCTTTCACCCTGAGGTGGACGCACATCACCGGGGTTGTCCCAATAGGCAAAAACGCGTTCGGGGTCTTCTGCCTCGATCTCGGAGAATCCGCGCAACTCCCAACTGCCAAAGTTGATTTCACGCAGATCAGGGTCGTGCGGTAGGCGGTGGCGTGTTCCTTGTATCGCTGTCGCTGTATCAATCGCCCGCGACAGGTCCGAGGATACAACGATCGCGTCCACAGGAAGGTGATTCTGCAGCCTCGCAATGGCCGCATGATCGCTCAGATCAGCCGGAAGGTCGGACCATCCCACCATCGTCTTGGCATGGGTTGGACCGTGTCGGACCAGATGCAGGCGTGTCACGGCAGGGTACCCTTCAAAACCAGGGGCAAGCCAGCGGTTACCTGAACGACCAGATTGGCCTGCGCTGCCAGCGCAATGTTCAACCGCCCCTGCGCCTCGCGGAATCGCCGGGCGAGCGCGTTTTCCGGAACAATCCCATGGCCAACTTCATTTGAGACAATGACAATCTGTGCCTGGCACGTCTGTAACGCTGCCAGCAATGCGGACTGTTCCTGATCCAGATCGCTTTCGGCCAACAGATGATTGCTTAGCCACATGGTGGCGCAGTCGATTAGGCAGGTTTGATCAGAGTCGAGGTCAACCAAAACCGGTGCGAGATCAAGGGGCGCTTCGACCGTTTGCCAACCTGTGCCGCGCTGCGATACGTGGCGCTCGATCTTCTTTTGCATCTCGTCATCAAACACTTGTGAAGTGGCAAGATACACGCGGTTTTTTCCAGACGAAACAACCAGTTGCTCGGCAAAAACCGACTTACCCGATGCGGCTCCTCCAAGCACAAAGGTTAAATCGGGATTCATAATTCTTACCTTTCGGGTGATCCATCTGGTTTTGTTCTGCGTATCGACCATAGATCGGCAAGGCAAGCCCGGCCCGCGCCAGCGAAAAAGGGGAGAGTTTCATGGCACTTGATTACGCGTCCGATTTTTCAATGTCGCGGCAAGCGATGAAGGCCGAGTTACTGGATGCTGAGACCGAGCTGCGGTTGGCATATGCCTGGCGCGACGAACGGGATGAACAGGCCCTGCATCGTCTGATCACGGCTTACATGCGGCTTGCTATTTCGATGGCGGCCAAATTCAAGCGATATGGCGCGCCGATGAACGATTTGATCCAGGAGGCAGGTCTTGGGTTAATGAAAGCTGCAGACAAGTTCGACCCGGATCGCGGTGTGCGGTTTTCGACCTACGCAGTCTGGTGGATCAAAGCCAGCATTCAGGACTATGTTATGCGCAACTGGTCGATGGTACGAACCGGATCGACATCGTCGCAAAAATCACTGTTTTTCAACATGCGCCGCGTGCAGGCCCGTCTGGAACGCGAGGCAGCAAGCGAAGGACAGGAACTCGATAAACATCAGCTGCATCAGATGATAGCGACCGAAATCGGGGTGCCCTTGCGCGATGTCGAAATGATGGAAGGGCGTCTGTCAGGCTCGGACTTCTCGCTGAACGCGGTGCAATCGGCGGATGAGGACGGGCGCGAGTGGATAGATGCGCTTGAAGATGAACGGACGCAGGCTGCCGAAGAGGTCGAGCTTAATCACGACACGGAACAGCTGCGCGAATGGCTTTTGACAGCGATGAAATCGCTGAATGATCGCGAAAGATTTATCGTGCGCGAACGCAAGCTGCGCGAACCCGCCCGAACCCTTGAAAGCCTTGGAAATGAGCTGGGTTTGTCCAAGGAACGGGTGCGTCAGTTAGAGGCCGCGGCCTTCGGAAAAATGCGCAAGAACCTTGAAGCGCAATCGCGCGAGGTGCAACACTTCATCGCATGAAACAACTTGCGATTCTGGTGTGTTCAGTTGCGGTTACGGTTGCCATGGCGCGCCCGGGCCTGACCCAAGACCTGATCCCCGAAGATGCACTTGCGTCGATGCAATCCGCCGACGTGATCATCCTGGGAGAGGTTCATGACAACCCTCAGCATCATCTGGTGCAAACCGAGGCGATCGAAGCCATTGCGCCATCGGCTGTTGTCTGGGAAATGGTGACGGAAGAAGGCGCTCAGCGCCTTGCTCAAACGGCTGTGTCCAATCCGGAGGAGCTGGGCCGCATCCTTAGGTGGGCTGAAACGGGTTGGCCACCGCTCAGCATGTACTATCCCGTGTTTCAGGCGTCGAACGCCCCGGTCTATGGCGCGATGGTGCCGCGCGCCGCAGCCCGGGCAGCGATGGAGCGTGGTGCAGCCACCGCGCTGGGCGCTGACGCAGCACGCTATGGGCTTACGGTTCCCCTGTCGCCAGAAAATCAGGCCGCGCGTGAAGCCGATCAACTTGCTGCCCATTGCAACGCCATACCGGCCGAGGCTTTGCCGCAGATGGTCGCCATCCAGCGGCTGCGAGACGCGGTTTTGGCGCGTGCAATCTTACGGGCAATGGATGAAACTGACGGTCCGGTTGCCGTGATCACAGGCAATGGTCACGCCCGCAAGGATCGTGGAATTCCTACATTCCTGTCTCGTCTGCAGCCGGACCTGAAAGTTTTTGCCATGGGTCAATCCGAGGATGGCGTCGTGGATGGCGCATTCGACGCAGTGATCGACAGCTTGGGCGTGGATCGCGAAGACCCTTGCATAGCCTTCGAGACACAGAATTAAGCGCTGGAACTACGCGGTGGCGTTGCCTAATGTCGGGGCCGACCGGGACGGGAAGGGCTGAGCATGCTGGCATCCAAACGTATTCTGCTGATCATTGGCGGAGGGATCGCGGCCTACAAGTCGTTGGATCTGATCCGGCGGATCAAGGAACGCGGGGTGACAGTTACCCCGGTTCTGACCCGCGCCGCCGAAGAATTTGTGACACCACTCTCGGTGTCGGCGCTGGCGGGCGAGAAGGCTTATCGCGACCTTTTTGATCTGACGGACGAGGCCGAGATGGGGCATATCCAATTATCCCGCTCCGCTGATTTGATCGTCGTCGCCCCGACTACTGCAGACATGTTGGGCAAAATGGCGGGGGGGCTGGCGAATGATCTGGCCTCGACCCTGCTGATGGCAACAGATACGCCCGTTTTGTGCGCCCCGGCCATGAATGTGCGTATGTGGGAGCATCCGGCAACGCAGCGCAATCTGGAACAGTTAAAGGAAGATGGCGTGCGTTTTGTCGGCCCTAATGAGGGTGATATGGCGTGTGGCGAATACGGCCCGGGACGGATGTCAGAACCGTCGGAGGTTGTTGCCGCAATCGAGGCACAGCTTGCTGATGGCCCGTTAAAAGGGAAACGAATTCTGGTCACGTCCGGTCCGACCCATGAACCTATCGATCCGGTGCGTTACATCGCCAACCGGTCATCAGGGGCACAGGGAACCGCGCTGGCCCGTGCTCTGTCTGCGTTGGGCGCTGATGTGGTATTCGTCACTGGCCCAGCCGATGTGCCGCCACCCGATGGCGTGCAGGTTGTGTGTGTCGAAACCGCGCAACAAATGTCGGATGCGGTCGATGCGGCACTTCCGGTCGATGCGGGTGTCTTTGCTGCGGCCGTCGCGGATTGGCACGTGGCCGGGGCCTCGGATCGCAAACTGAAGAAAAGTCGGGATGGGCTGCCATCGCTGGCGTTTGCCGAAAACCCGGATATTCTGAAACGCGTCTCGCATATGAAACAGGGGCGTCCGGCGCTTGTGGTTGGATTTGCCGCCGAGACAAATGACGTTCTTGAAAACGCAACTGCCAAGCGGGATCGGAAGGGGTGCGACTGGATCGTGGCCAATGATGTGAGCCCGACCACCGGTATCATGGGCGGGTCCGAGAACGCGGTCGTTCTGATCTCCAACTCTGGCGTTGAAGAATGGCCGCGCATGGGCAAAGACGCCGTGGCTGACCGTCTGGCGCAGAAAATTGCTGTGGCTCTGGCAGGTTGAAGTTGTAGCCCTGAAAGAAGAGGTAAAGAAATGGTCGCAATTCGTGTGATCCGCGAAGAAGGCGCTGACGCATCCGTGGCTTTGCCCGGGTATGAAACGCCCGGGGCGGCCGGTGCGGATGTTCGTGCGAACCTGCCAAATGGCACACCGATTGTGTTGGAACCCGGTCAGCGCGCTTTGGTGCCCACCGGTCTGCGGATCGAGATCCCTTTGGGGTACGAAGTCCAGGTCCGGCCACGCTCGGGCCTGGCGCTGAAACATGGGATCACACTGCCGAATACGCCGGGCACCATCGACAGCGATTATCGCGGGCCATTGGGAGTGATCCTGATGAATGCGGGCCAAGAACGGTTTGAAGTGACCCACGGCGAGCGCATCGCCCAGCTGGTGATGGCCCCGGTCGTTCAGGCGGCATTCGAGTTGGCCGATGCTTTGGGTGATACCGAGCGCGGAGCAGGTGGTTTCGGCTCCACCGGACGCGGCTGATGCTGTTGGTTCTGATCCTCGCTGCTGGATTGTGGGGGATCGGGTATCTCGCCCGTGTGTCTCGTGCGGCGCGCATGCTGTCGATTGGCGTCCTGCTGGGTGGCGTTGTTCTGGCGCAGCTGATCCTGCCGGACGGGCATCCCTTGCGTGAAGCAACAGGTGGATCTGCCGCCTTGTGGCTGATGATGATGGGGTTTGTTGCGTTGGTTTTGTTGTACGGTCGAGGGTTGAAGGCGCTACGGAAACGTGCGGATCAAACGTCGGCACAGAAGCCAGACGCACCGTCTGACCGTTTCACCGAAACCGAACTGAACCGCTATGCCCGTCACATCGTCCTTCGTGAATTAGGTGGGCCGGGGCAGAAAAAGCTCAAAAAAGCGCGTGTGCTGGTGATCGGCGCTGGCGGGTTGGGGGCACCGGCGCTGCAATACCTTGCGGCTGCTGGTGTCGGTACGATTGGGGTGATCGACGATGACGTCGTCGAAAATGCCAATCTGCAGCGGCAAGTGATCCATCGCGATGCCAATATCGGAATGCCCAAAGTGTTTTCCGCGCAGCAGGCGATGGAGGCACAAAACCCGAATGTTGTGGTCTTGCCTTATCATCGTCGCCTTGATGAAGAGATCGCGCTGGACTTGTTCGCTGACTTTGATCTGATCCTCGATGGCACCGACAATTTCGAAACGCGCTATCTGGCGAACAGAACTGCGGTGGCGGCGGGAAAGCCATTGATTTCGGGGGCATTGTCCCAATGGGAAGGGCAGTTGAGTATCTTTGACCCGACCAACGGCGCCCCGTGTTACCAGTGTATCTTTCCAGAAGCGCCGGCTGATGGTCTGGCACCGTCCTGTGCCGAAGCGGGCGTGATCGGGCCATTACCCGGTGTGGTGGGATCGATGATGGCGGTTGAGGCGATCAAGGTGATCACCGGCGCAGGTATGGCCCTGCGTGGCGAGATGCTCATCTATGATGCGCTTTACGGCGAAAGCCGAAAGATCACGTTGTCACGCCGCGCCGATTGCCCAATTTGTGGCACCGTAACGGAATAACTGCGGATCGCACTGGATCATCTGATCAAGCCTGCATAGCTATAGGGTCAAAGGAGACCCGAATGACCAACCCGATCCTGTCCGATTGGACCACGCCCTTCGAAATTGCCCCATTTGCTGACATTTCGGATGATGATTTCGCCCCCGCTCTGGATCAGGCGATGCAGGCACATAACACCCAGATTCATGCGATTGCTAAGAACCCGCAGCTGTCAACCTTCGCCAATACAGTCGAAGCATTGGAGGCCGCAGGCGAGCAACTAGATAAGGTTCTGTCGGTCTTTTTCACCATTGCCGGTGCGGACAGCAACGCAAAACGCGAAGAATTGCAGCGCGCGTTTTCTCCGAAACTGTCGGCGCATTTCTCGGGCATTTCGTCGAACAAAGCGCTGTTTCAGCGAGTGGCGGACTTGTGGGACCATCGGGATGAGTTGGACCTGAGCGATGAGCAGGCCCGCGTCTTGATGCTGACCCATCGCAGTTTTGTCCGCGCGGGTGCCGCATTGCAGGGCGATGACGATGCAAGGATGCAAGACATCAAGTCGCGCCTTGCGACGCTGGGTACGTCGTTCACGCAAAACCTGTTGGCGGATGAGCGGGATTGGTACATGGATCTGTCCGAAGACGATTTGCAGGGCCTGCCGGATTTCGTCACTGACACGGCCCGGGCCGCAGGTCAGGAGAAGGGGGCGGAAGCGGCAATCGTCACGCTTTCACGGTCGCTGATTGTGCCTTTCCTGCAATTCTCACCGCGTCGCGACCTGCGGGAAAAGGCCTATCGCGCCTGGGCTGCGCGTGGTGCAAATGGTGGCGAAACCGACAACCGCGCCATTGCCGCGGAAATCTTGGCATTGCGTCAGGAACGGGCGAAGCTGCTGGGATACGGCAGCTTTGCCGAGTACAAGCTTGAAACTGAAATGGCCCGCTCGCCTGATCGCGTCCGCGATTTGTTGATGCAGGTGTGGGAGCCTGCCAAATCCCGTGCAGATGCGGATGCAGGTCTTTTGACACAGATGATGCAGGACGATGGCATCAATGGTCCGCTGGAAGCATGGGACTGGCGATACTACGCAGAGAAACGCCGGAAAGCCGAGCACGACTTGGATGAGGCAGTTTTGAAGCCCTATCTGCAACTTGATCGGATGATCGAGGCTTCGTTTGCCTGCGCCAATCGCCTGTTTGGTTTAGAGTTTGCACCGCTGGATGTAGCGCTCTACCATCCGGATTGCCGGGCATGGGAGGTGACGCGGAAGGGGCGTCATGTTGCGGTGTTCATTGGCGACTATTTTGCACGCGGCTCAAAGCGGTCTGGTGCGTGGTGTAGTGCGATGCGGGCACAAGCGAAATTTCCAAAGGTACAGACCCCCGTGGTCATCAATGTCTGCAACTTTGCCAAGGGCGATCCTGCGCTGCTGTCTTATGATGATGCGCGCACGCTGTTTCACGAATTCGGCCACGCGTTGCACCAGATGCTGTCCAATGTGACCTATGAGAGTATCTCGGGGACAAGCGTTGCGCGCGATTTTGTGGAACTGCCCAGCCAGCTGTATGAGCACTGGCTTGAAGTGCCCGAAGTTCTGGCCGAATTCGCAACCCATGCGGAAACCGGCGAACCGATGCCGCAAGAAATGCTGGAGAAGGTCCTGCAAGCCGCGAACTTCGATCAGGGGTTCCAGACCGTGGAATACGTTGCTTCGGCTTTGGTTGATCTGGCGTTTCACGACGGCGACGCGCCAGCGGACCCAATGGCGAAGCAAGCTGAGGTTCTTGCTGAAATCGGGATGCCTCAGGCGATCAGTATGCGCCATGCGACCCCACATTTTGCCCATGTGTTTGCGGGTGATGGCTACAGTTCCGGCTACTACAGCTATATGTGGTCCGAAGTTATGGATGCAGATGCTTTCGCGGCTTTTGAAGAGGCCGGAGGCGCCTTTGATCCGGAACGGGCCAAGGCGCTTGAGGAGAACATCCTGTCGACTGGTGGATCGCGCGAGGCAGAAGATCTGTATCTGGCGTTTCGTGGTCGCCTGCCCGGCGTAGAGGCGCTGCTCAAAGGGCGCGGGTTGGTCGCGGCGTAAGAAAACTGGGCCGTCAGTAGCCTAACTGGCGGTCCACCAGATGCAGAAATGACTCACCCGCTTCGCCTCTGCGAATGTTCTCGCAAATTACCTGCGCGGCGGTGAACGGGCGGGTTTCTGATGCGATATGCGGTGTGACGGTCACGTTGGGATGTGCCCAGTAGGTGTGCTCGGGTGGCAGCGGTTCAATACGGAACACATCCAGCGTCGCATGACCAACCTGACCCGAGTTCAAAGCGTCGAGCAGGGCATCATCATTGATAAACGGGCCGCGGCCCGGGTTGATGATCCGGGCGCCCTTGGGAAGCAGCGCCAGGGTTTTGGCATTCATCGTGTTTTCCGTTGCTGGCGTGTCAGGGAGCAACAGCACCACAATCTCGGCTTGGGACAGCGCTGATTTCAAACCGTCCGCCCCGTGCAGACAGGTCACGCCGGGGATCTCTTTCTGCGTTCGGCTCCAACCAATGACCTGAAAATTTAGTGCGGAGAGAGCTTTTACCACGGCTTGTCCCAATGCACCAAGGCCCAGCACGCAAACTTTGCGTTCGGTGGCAAGAGGCGGTACATCCGAGGTCCAGACACCGTCCTGAACTTTGATGTGTTTATCCATCCCAAGGTGGTAGCGCAGAACATGGCCAATGACCCACTCGGTCATGCCCTGGGTCAGCCCGTGATCCACCATGCGCGCCAACGGGACGGTCAGAGTTTCATTTCCTGCAATGGTTTCGACCCCGGCCCAAAGGCTGAGTACGGCTTTGAGCCGCGTAAGCGGTGTGAAATCCTGCAGACCGCCATTTGGGGCGTAGACCACATAATCTACCTGATCCGGCTCAAACTCCGTCGACAATCTAAAATTCAGCCCGGCGTCGTTGAGGCCCTTGGTCAGCAGTGGTTCGTACACAGGCCAAAGGGCAGGGCGCGCGGAAAACAGGACGTTCACGGGCATTGAGGGCCTTTCAGATCAACGAGGTCGGTGAATATGGGCGCTTTGCACGATGCCAAAGGCTGCCATCAGGACCAGCATCGCCGACCCGCCATAGCTGACCATAGGTAGGGGGACGCCAACGACAGGAGCAAGCCCCATAACCATCGACATGTTGACGGCGAAGAACAGGAAGAAGTTCAACGAAATGCCAAGTGTCACCAGAGACGAGAACCGATCCCGGGTTGACAGTGCCGTTACCAGACAGAAAATCAGGATCAGTGTGTAGAGCACCAAGAGGGTAATCCCGCCGACGAACCCGAATTCTTCGGCCAGCGTTGTGAAGATGAAGTCCGTGTGTTTCTCGGGCAGGAAGTTCAGGCGTGATTGCGTGCCCTGCATGAACCCGCGCCCGTTCCAGCCACCGGACCCCAAAGCGATTTTCGACTGCGTGATGTGATAGCCCGCGCCCAATGGGTCGGTGGACGGGTCCAGAAACGTATCGATGCGGCGAAACTGGTAGTCTTTGAGCAATTGCCATTCGGTGCCCCGACTGTTGAACACGGTGGCAATCAGGCCGACGATGGCGGCAATGACCGCGGCGAAATAGGCCCAATGCACACCGGCCAGAAACATTAACCCGCCACCTGCGGCCAACAATAGGATCGAAGTGCCAAGGTCGGGTTGGCGCAACACCATGAATGTCGGGATCAGGATAAGGATAACGGGGATTATCACCCACAACGGCCGCGAAGTTTTGTAAGATGGCAGCCAGTCGTAGTAAGCTGCCAGCAGCATGACCAGCGTGACTTTCATCACCTCGGACGGTTGTAGGCGCATGAACCCAAGGTCAATCCAGCGCTGAGCCCCCATCCCGACGGTCCCGAACAGCTCGACAAAAATCAGCAAAGCGATAGCGCCCAGATAGGCCAATACCGACATGTTCCGCCAGAACCAGATCGGCACCAAAGCGATGATGAACATCACCACCAAGCCAAGGCCAAACCGTTCCATTTGCGGCTCGGCCCAGGGCATCCAAGATCCGCCTGCTACTGAATACAGCATCAGGAATCCGGCGCAGGCCGCGCTGATGAGCAGCAGCGTCAGTGGCCAGTTCATGTAGAAGAATTTGCGAAATCCGGACGGCGTGGATTTGACGGCATATTCAAGATAACTCATGCACGATCCTTGTCGTCAGGTCGCGCTTTGGGGCGACGGTCACCCTCTAGCCGTTTTTGTTGTTCTTTGATGCGTTCGCGGTCGCCTGCTGGATACGCTTCGAGCGGAGGTGTTCCTTCGTAGAGCGTCTGCAACATGATATCCCGCGCAACAGGAGCCGCCGCTTTGGAGCCGCCGCCGCCATGTTCGACGACCACCGCGACTGCATATTTTGGATTGTCGTAGGGGGCAAAGCTAACGAACAGAGCGTGGTCGCGGCGTTCCCAAGGCAGATCCTTGTTGCGGATCACGCCCGCTGCGCGCTCGGCTTTGGTAATGTTGCGCACCTGACTTGTGCCGGTCTTACCTGCCATTCGGAATTCATCGGCGATGATTCGGCTGCGATAGGCTGTCCCTCGGCGGTTGTTCGAAACCGAGAACATAGCCTTTCGGACTTGATCGAGGTTGAACCGGCTAATTTCCAATGGCTCACCCGCGCCGGAGGGTTGTTCAATCCCATCGACCGAACGCACCAGTCGGGGCGACACAGCCCGCCCAGTTGCGATGCGTGCCGTCATGACGGCCAGTTGCAAAGGTGAAGCCAGCATGAATCCCTGACCGATCGAGGCATTTGCGGTGTCGCCGACCAGCCATTCCTCACCGTGAACCCGCCGTTTCCATTCCTGATTTGGTGCCAAACCAGCGGCCACTGCCGACATCGGGATGTCGTGTTTCACACCCAGACCAAGCTTGCGCGCCATGTCCGAGATTTTGTCTATCCCCACGCGCAGAGCAACATCATAGTAGTAGACATCGCAGCTGCGTTTCAGCGAAAGCCCCAGATCGACTGTGCCGTGCCCGCCGCGTTTCCAACAGTGGAACCGACGGCTGCCAACTTTAAGGTGACCGGGGCAATAGACCGTGTTGCCTGGGCCGACCACACCGGCCTCAAGCGCGGCCAGAGCAGTGACCATCTTGAAGGTCGATCCGGGAGGATAGGTTCCCTGCACGGTTTTGTTTGCCAACGGACGATATTTGTCCTGTGTCAGGGTCTGATAGTCCGCGACCGAGATTCCCCGAACAAAAAGGTTAGGGTCAAAACTAGGGGCCGAACTGATGGCCCGGATATCACCCGATTCACAATCCAAAACGACGGCTGCAGCGCTTTCGCCAGCCAGTCTGGCCTGTGCGTATTCCTGCAGGTCGGCATCGATCGACAATTGCAGGTCGGCACCAGGTTGACCTTCCTGTCGATCCAACTCGCGCATCACGCGGCCCGTCGCGTTGACTTCAACCCGTTTGGCTCCGGCTTTACCACGCAGTGAGGTTTCCTGTTTGGCTTCCAGTCCGACTTTGCCGATCTGGAAGCGGGGGATATGCAACACCGGTTCGGGGTCATTGATCTGGCTGAGATCATAGTCGCTGACCGGGCCGACATATCCTACAATGTGGGCAAAATCTTCGTAGCTGGGGTATTGGCGCGTCAAACCGACTTCGGGTGTCACACCAGGCAGGGCTGGTGCATTGACAGCGACCTTTGAGATATCTTCCCAAGTCACCTGATCAGCAAGAGTGACCGGCAGGAAGGGAGCTGAGCGGCGCATCTCGGTGCGCGCGCGGTCAATCTCGTCCTCGTTCAGTGGTATCAGCTCAGAGAGCTTTGCAATTACCTCGTCCAAGTCGCCGGCATCTTCGCGCACGATGACGATGCGATAGGACGGCGTGTTTTGACCGATGACCTGCCCGTTCCGGTCATAAATCCGTCCGCGCGTCGGAGGGATCAGGCGAATGTTGATGCGGTTTTCTTCCGCCAGCAGGCGATACTGATCGGCCTGATCCACCTGCATGAACCGCATGCGCGCGGCCAGCCCGCCAATGAAGGCAGCCTGCAGCCCGCCCAACACCAGTGCGCGGCGTGGCAAACGCTTATGGGCGAGGCCCTTGGGTTTTGCTTGACGGTTCTTCATGCCCGGGATCCTACGGTACTGGCATCGGCTGCGGAAATGCGCCGTACACCAAATACGCTTTGGCTAAGCATGACAATCGCAGGATAGGCAATGATCGTCAGTACCAGTTGGATGACCACAGGTCCGACAGCGGATTGTTCAACCGAGAAGAGGGATAGAGCAACCCGGTTTGCAAGGAATATTGCGGTGATCACTACTCCGACGGATATCCATTCCCCGACGAATCCCGCATCCCGCATCCCAGTCGCCGCCGAACGCAGATAAGACGTGCCAAGAATGACCAGAGCTGCCAACAAACCAGGTGGTCGCTGCAGCAACAGATCTGCCAAGAGCATGACCGCTGCAACAAGAAGGGTCGGAACGTAGTCGGGACGTCGCAAGACCCATGCAAATGTAACTGCAATTAGAATCTCAGGAAACGGCCAGCGATCCGGCTGCGTATTCAGTGGCAACAGGTGCAAAAACAAGATGAAAACAGCAAGTAGGGCGTAAAGTGCGCGCATGCTCCAGAGGTGTGAGACAGCTTCATCCATCACCTGCCTCCCCTGGGGCAAGGGCAGCTTCGGGGCGTTCCGGCCCGACGATGCCCCCGGTGTCGCGAATAAACGGCGCCGCGTTGTACCGTAGAACGCGCAAAAACTCTAACCGTTCAAAGTCAGCCGACAGGCGCACGCGCAACCGCCCTCCTGGGTCGACGGAAATCTGGCCAACTAACAAACCTGCCGGAAAAACACCGCCATCACCCGAGGTAATCACGCGGTCGCCGGGACGGACAAGCTCGCGGTTCTCCAGAAACTCGACAGCCGGAGAAGGTGTGTTGTCCCCAGCGATCAGAGCCGTCTGCCCCGACGGTTGAATAGTGGCGGGAATGGCACTGGACGCATCTGTCATCAGAATGACCCGCGAGGTATCCGAGCCAACGCCTGAAATGCGACCAACCAGCCCGATCCCATCCATCGTGGCCCATCCATCTACGATTCCGTCCCGTTCCCCCACATTGAGCACAACGGACTGCCGAAAGGGCGATCCGCTGTCTGCCATCACAACGCCAGTGATATAGGTCAGGCGCGGATCCAGACGCACGTTGTTCAGATCCAGCAATCTGGCATTCTCTTGCTCCAACTGCAGCGCGGCCTCTTTCCACGCCCGCATCAGACGCAGTTCGCTGCGCAATTCCTGGTTCTGTTCACTGAGCCTCTGGTAGCTTTGGAAATCGCGCACCAGATTGACGGCGGCAGTGACCGGAACCATTGCCCATTCCATCGAGGGCACAACTGTATCTATAACTTGCGCGCGAAAGCGTTCTACGCGCGGGCTGTCGATACGCCAGACGACAAAGATTCCCAGCAGGCATAGGACAACGATCCCCAGAAACAAGCGACGCAAGGGGGTCGTATAGTCATCGCGCTGTGATCGGTCTTTTGCCACAGGACTCCTTCCCGTGTTGCTCGCGCCCGATATTCTACCCTCGTATCAGAGGGTGCGCGCCTTAGCTTTCGTAGTCAATCGCGTGGCGCAGCTGTTTTTCGTATTCTAGTGCTTTGCCGGTACCCAAAGCCACACAATTCAGGCTTTCATCGGCAATTGATACGGCCAGACCGGTCTGCTCGCGCAGCGCCAGGTCCAAATCGCCCAGCAAGGCGCCGCCACCTGTCAGCATGACACCACGGTCCACGATGTCTGCGGCCAGATCGGGCGGAGTCGTTTCCAAAGCAGTCATCACGGCCTCGCAAATCTGCTGGACAGGTTCCGACAGTGCCTCGGCGACCTGAGCTTGGCTGATCTCGATTTCCTTCGGCACACCATTCAGAAGGTCGCGGCCGCGAATGTGCATTGACTGACCGCGCCCATCGTCGGGCATACGGGCCGTGCCGATGGTGGTTTTGATCCGTTCGGCGGTGGATTCACCCACCAACAGGTTCTGCTGGCGACGCAGGTACGAGATGATGGCTTCGTCCATCCGGTCGCCACCAACGCGAACCGAGCGGGCATATACGATATCGCCCAGCGACAGGACCGCAACTTCGGTTGTTCCGCCACCGATATCGACAACCATGTTCCCGGTTGGGTCGGTAATCGGCATGCCGGCACCGATTGCTGCAGCGATGGGTTCGGCGATCAGGCCCGCGCGGCGCGCGCCCGCAGACAAGACAGACTGTCGAATTGCACGCTTTTCAACGGGCGTTGCACCATGTGGGACGCAGACAATGATCTTGGGCTTCGAGAATGTGGACCGTTTATGGACCTTGCGGATGAAGTGCTTGATCATTTCTTCGGCGGTGTCGAAGTCAGCGATGACCCCTTCGCGCATCGGCCGGATGGCTTCGATCGACCCGGGTGTGCGGCCCAGCATCAACTTGGCGTCTTCGCCTACGGCCAGGACTTTCTTCACACCGTCCTTGACATGATATGCAACCACGGAAGGTTCCGATAGGATCACACCGCGCCCTTTGACATACACCAAAGTGTTGGCCGTGCCGAGGTCGATTGCCATGTCCGCTGTGAACAGGCCGCCCAGATTGTCAAAGATCCCCATGTTTCCCCTGATCCTGTCTGTCAGATGTTTTCTACTGCCCGCGACTCGACGGTTCCGGGACGGATGACTTATAGGGTGCCAACTCGCCCGGTAAAAGGGCTGATTCTGCAGTAATCAGCACCTTTTCGCCTCATTGGTAGGGACTTTAGAAGGCAACATGCTCTCATATCAACATATTTACCACGCTGGAAATCTGGCCGACGTCCAAAAGCACACATTACTGGCTTGGGCGTTGTCCTACCTGACGCAAAAAGACAAACCCCTGAGCTATGTTGAAACCCATGCCGGGCGCGGTCTGTATCGTCTGGATTCAGACGAGGCGCTCAAGACCGGGGAAGCTGCGGCGGGCATTGAAAGGGTTCAGCGCGAAGATTGGTTTGAAGCAAACCATCCGCTTGCCTGCGCTATCTCTGCAGCGCAGTCTCGGTTTGGTGGGGCCTGTTACCCGGGCTCGCCTTTGATTGCGACCAATCTGCTGAGGCCGCAGGATAGCCTGCACTTTGCTGAGTTGCATCCTCAGGAACACGCGGCCTTAGAGCAGGTGTTAACATCTGGAAATGCCAAGGCTTACAAACAGGACGGGTATGAGTTGGCCCAGTCATTGCTGCCACCCACGCCCCGTCGTGGAATGCTGTTGATTGACCCCAGCTATGAGATGAAGTCGGAATATGACCGATTGCCAGGTATTATCAACAAATTGCACCGCAAGTGGAATGTTGGTGTGATTGCCCTTTGGTATCCGATTTTGACCGACAACCGGCATTTGAAAATGAATTCTGAATTCAACAATCTGCACCTGCCCAGACTTTTACACCACGAGGTGACATTTCCCGCTGCGCGACAGGGCCACGGCATGATCGGGTCGGGAATGTTGATCGTCAATGCCCCGTTTGGATTGGAAGAAGAGGCGAACAGGCTATCTGAACTGTTTGAAAAGATCTGACCCCTACATTCAACTGAACGAACACTCCCGCCCCGATTGCCCGCATCAGAGATGCAGTCAATCGAGTTGGGCCCGGCACCGCGCATTTGCGCGGTGCCGGGCCCAAAGCCGTAAAGTGGTTCGGCGTAGCCGAACCGCTGCGGCTGCGGGAGAGTTTGCCCTCGCCGTGTCGTCAGGTCAGGTCTTTGTAGCTGATTTCGCGCGCGTCAATGCCGGGCCCGGATTTCTCCCGCCGCATGATCAGGCGATTCAGCGCGTGGATATAGGCCTTGGCCGAGGCCACGACCGTATCCGTGTCAGCAGATTGTCCGGTGGCGATCATGCCATCCTCTTCCAAGCGCACCGACACAGTCGCCTGTGCGTCGGTTCCTTCGGTCACAGCGTGCACCTGATAAAGCTGCAGATGGGCTTGGTTGGGATAGATCGCCCGAATGGCCTTGAATGATGCATCCACTGGCCCGTCACCATGCTCGGTCGCGATCACATCCTTACCAACCACTTCCATCTCGACGGTGGATTCAGCCTGTCCGCCGGTGCCACAGGTGACTTTCATCGACACCAGCTGAAGGTAGTCATCTGCCTCGTCCAAGGTCATCAATGCAATCAGATCGTCGTCGAACACTTCTTTCTTGCGGTCGGCCAGATCTTTGAACCGGACAAAGACATCCTTGAGCTGGTTGTCCCCGAGTTCAAAGCCCAGCGTATTCAGCTTGTCGCGCAACGCGGCGCGGCCCGAGTGTTTGCCCAAGGGCAGCGATGTGCCTGACAGGCCGATATCTTCGGGGCGCATGATCTCAAAGTTTTCGCGGTTCTTCAGCATCCCGTCCTGATGAATGCCGCTTTCATGGGCAAAAGCGTTCTTGCCCACGATCGCTTTGTTGAACTGCACGTTGAATCCCGACACGGTCGCCACGCGGCGCGAGATATGCATGATCTTGGTGGTGTCGATGCCGGTGTTCCAAGGCATGATATCGTTACGGGTGCGCAGTGCCATCACCACCTCTTCCAACGCGGTGTTACCGGCGCGTTCGCCCAGACCGTTGATCGTGCATTCGATCTGGCGGGCACCACCGGCCACGGCTGCCAGAGAGTTTGCAGTCGCCATTCCGAGGTCATTGTGGCAATGGGTGGCAAATACCACCTCATCCGCGCCAGGTACCGTTTCGATCAGGCGTTTGATCAGATCGGTCGATTCCAGAGGGGCGGTATAGCCCACAGTGTCCGGGATATTGATCGTTGTGGCACCTGCTTTGATCGCGATCTCGATGACCCGGCACAGATAATCCCACTCGGTCCGCGTCGCGTCCATTGGTGACCACTGCACGTTTTCGCAAAGGTTGCGGGCATGGCTGACCGTGTCGTGGATCTTTTGGGCCATTTCGTCCTGGGTCAGGTTCGGAATGGAACGGTGCAGCGGAGAGGTTCCGATAAACGTATGTATGCGGTTCTTCTCGGCGTGTTTCACCGCGTCCCAGCAGCGTTCGATATCGGAGAAATTGGCGCGGGCAAGGCCGCAGATGCGGCTGTTCTTCGACCGCTCAGAAATCTCTGAAACGGCTTTGAAATCGCCTTCGGAGGCAATCGGAAACCCGGCTTCGATAATGTCGACGCCCATGTCATCCAGCAGTTCGGCAATTTCAAGCTTTTCGTCATGGGTCATCGTCGCGCCCGGGCTTTGCTCGCCGTCGCGCAAAGTGGTGTCAAAGATCAAGACATGGTCTTGGTCGGTTACGTTTGTCATGGGGGTCACTTTCTATTCTGTCCTAAGCCTGTGGCGCGCAGCCGTCCTCCTCTGAGCGGGCGCGCCGGATGGCACGCTCAGAGGCGGATTAGGATCAGTAGGCCACGCAGGTCGGCACCGCGAAACGCGGCGTCGGCAAAAGGGATATCTGCGTGGTTGATCATGGACCAGAATGTATACAGAGCCCGCCGAGAATGAAAAGAACCAAATTTCAACTCTTCACGTTTGGGGCGCTCCTGCCGTCGAAGCGGAAGAGGATGCCCGGGACCTGTCGGGGGCGGCCGAGGTACCGACGCCTGCGGATACCGGTAGCTATTCGATGGGGCAGAGAACGCGTGCCGTGGTGAGGAGTTAGCCGTCAGAGGGCGCAGCTGCGTCTGGATCGCCTTCTGGTGCAGTCTCCGGTTCCGGATCGGCGGCGGGTGCGCTGGAGTCGCTGGATGATTGGGTCGGGAGAACTCCGTTTTCCCAGACACCGGATTCTTCTTGCCCATTGGCGTAACGCATTGTGCCGCTACCCTGGCGCTTGTTGTCGACAAAGTTGCCTTCGTACACATCGCCGTTCGAATAGGTGGCTGTTCCGGCACCGGTTATTTTACCTTCGGACCAATCGCCGGTATATTTGAAACCGTCTGGCGTAACGATTTCGCCCTGACCGTGTCGCTGACCGTCTAAGAAGTCCCCGGTATAGACTGTGCCATCAGAATAGGTTGCCATGCCTTTACCCTGACGTGTGCCTTCGATCCAATCCCCGTCATAGGTCGACCCATTGGCTCGGGTCATAACTCCCTTGCCGTGGCTTTGCGCATTTTTGAACTGGCCTTTGTAGATCACGCCGTTGGAGTAGGTCGCTGTACCTCGGCCTTCAATGACGCCTGCGATCCAATCCCCGTCATAGGTTGAGCCATTGGGATAGGTTATACGCCCTTTGCCTTCGGCTAGATCGGCCCTGAAATCACCGACATAGACAGATCCGTCAGGATAGCTGACCTCACCCAGCCCTTCGATCTGACCCTGGTTCCAGTCGCCAATGTAGATGAAGCCGTCCGTTCCGGTGAAGGTTCCCTTGCCGTGGCGCAGGTCATCTTCGAAATCGCCCTCATACACATCCCCGTCGGAGTAGGTAGTCTTGCCTTTCCCCTGACGACGGCCGTCAACCAATTCGCCTTCGTAGACGTCACCATTTGGCTGGGTCAGGCGGCCGGTGCCGTTGATCCTGTCCTGCTGCCAGGCCCCGGTGTATGCCATGCCATCAGGCATCGTCAGCGTACCCTGACCGACGCGTTGTCCTGCTGCGACCTCGCCTTCGTAAACGCCGCCTTCGGGGTAAGTGATCTTGCCCTTGCCCTGTTTGACACCATCGACCCAATCACCGTCATAGGCGTGACCATCGGAACTGATCAGCACCCCCTGGCCATGATGGCGTGCATTTTGAAAGCCACCTTCATACCGCATGCCGTTGGCATATTGGGCAACACCAGAGCCGTTGATGGCGCCATTGGCCCATTCGCCTTCATATGTGCTGCCATCGGCATAGATGATCTTGCCTTGCCCTTCAGGCTGCCCCTTGGCGAATGTCCCGTCGTAGACCGAGCCATCCGGATAGCGTGTGACCCCTTGCCCCTGAATTTCGCCCTCGACCCACTGTCCGGTATATTCAAACCCGCTGGGCAGGCGATAGGTTCCGGTTCCGTGGCGCAGGCCATTCTGGAATGTGCCTTCATAGACGCCGCCGACCTCGTCATCTTTGACGATGACTGTCCCGTCCTGCGCGCCAGCGGTGGTCGCCGCCAAAGTCAAAATCCCAGCGGCAATCGAGTTGCGGATCAGTTTCATTTTTGTTCCTGCCTGCCCAGTCATCACTGTGTGCTTCCTTTTGCGCAAAACTAGGGTACCGCCGAGGGCAGAGCAACGGCTTTTGCCGCATTGGCCTTTTACTCGCGGTGCGATCTGCTAAATGGCAATAGGACTGACGAGGACAAGAGGGCAGCATGGCCGACCGTTTCCGCATCACTCTGGCGCAGCTCAACCCTGTTGTAGGGGATATTGAGGGCAACGCGGCAAAGGCATTCTTGGCATGGGAACAGGCGCGCGCGGCGGGCGCCGATCTGGTGGCGCTGCCCGAGATGTTCATCACCGGGTACAACACCCAAGATCTGATCATGAAGCCGGTGTTTCATCGGGCGGCGATAGACGCGGTCGAAGCGTTGGCCAAGCGCTGTGCCGATGGGCCAGCGTTGGCCGTAGGCGGACCGTGGGTTGAAGATGATAACCTGTACAATGCCTATCTGATCCTCAAGGGTGGGCGGATCGCCAGCAAGGTGTTGAAACATCATCTGCCGAATGAAACTGTGTTCGACGAGGTGCGGCTTTATGATGCTGGCCCGCTTGGCGGCCCTTATTCCGTGGGGAATTTCCGGATTGGCAGCCCGATTTGTGAAGATGGTTGGCATCCAGATGTGGCAGAAACCTTGGAAGAGACCGGGGCAGAGTTTCTATTGATCCCCAATGGCTCTCCCTATTTTCGGGACAAATATGATGTTCGGCTAAATCACATGGTTGCGCGTGTGGTCGAGACAGGATTGCCGGTTATCTACCTGAATATGGTGGGTGGGCAGGACGATCAGGTCTTTGATGGGGCGACATTCGGGATAAACCCGGGTGGTGAGCTTGCCTTCCGGATGCCGGTCTTTGACGAAGCCATAACAGACGTAGATCTTGAACGCGGTGACGAGGGCTGGCGGATCGTGCCGTCCGATATTGTGCCGCAACCCGACGCGTGGGAGCAGGACTACCGCGCGATGGTTCAGTCACTACGCGATTACATGGGTAAAACCGGGTTCAAAAAGGCGCTTCTTGGCCTGTCGGGCGGTGTCGATTCCGCCTTGGTTGCTGCAATTGCGGTGGATGCCATCGGAGCTGAAAACGTACGTTGTGTGATGTTGCCATCTGAATACACAAGCCAGGCGTCGCTGGATGATGCTGAGGCTGTCGCCAAGGCGCTGGGCGTGCAGTATGACTTTGTACCGATCTCGAACAGCCGCGCTGCTGTAACCGACACTCTGGCGCCTTTGTTTGCCGGGCATGACGCGGACCTGACCGAGGAAAACATCCAGTCGCGCCTGCGCGGTTTGATGTTAATGGCCATCTCGAACAAGTTTGGCGAAATGTTGCTGACCACCGGCAACAAATCCGAGGTCGCCGTTGGGTATGCCACGATTTATGGGGACATGAATGGTGGCTACAATCCGATCAAGGACCTGTACAAGACCCGCGTGTTCGAAACCTGTCGCTGGCGCAACGCCCATCATCGCGACTGGATGATGGGACCCGGGGGCGAGGTCATTCGCCCCTCGGTTATCGACAAACCCCCAAGCGCGGAACTGCGTGAAGACCAGAAAGACAGCGACAGCCTTCCGGACTATCCGGTTCTTGATGGAATTCTGGAAATCCTTGTCGATCAGGATGGCTCGGTCGCTGATTGCGTTGTTGCGGGTTTTGACAAAGACGATGCCAGTCGCGTCGAACATCTGATCTATATCAGCGAGTACAAGCGGTTTCAGTCAGCGCCTGGCACGCGACTGACCAGTCGCGCGTTTTGGTTGGACCGCCGCTATCCAATCGTGAATCGCTGGCGTGATCGCGATTGAGGCCCCTAGTTTGTCTCTGATCTGAAGACAGTTTGCCGATGTTGTATAGCATTGTAGCGATAAGTGCCTGAAATGATGTCGATAGACTGGTTCAGAAGGTACGTAAGGCTTGTTTTGGCGACACGTTTCTGCCACATTTATGCTTGAATGTTGCCCAATGTGGGGCGGATGTGACGCATTGCTGTTGAGTTCGCAGCGGTCTGACAAACGGTTTCTTGTCTGAGTGTGGCGCATCCGGTGTTGGTTGTCTGAGTTAATGGTTTGGTGGTAAAATGTACAAGGAATACGATAGGTCTCTTCACTCGCCCTTGAAATGGCAGACGATGGAATCTCCGGCCCAAGAGCTGGATGAGGACAAGCTGGACGCGGATATCGCTGATCTTATTGGCGCGCAAATGTCCGACGAAGAGAAGTGTGAAACCCTGGTTCGTCCGGGATTCCCCTCTCTCATCTCGCAGGAAGATGTAGCAGCACACGACGCAGAGAAGGCTATTGGGTTGTCGGGGGCGCTTCGCCAGAAATGGGCTGAGCTGTCCGGCGCCGCGTAAAGCACGCTGACCTAGACTGGTAAACGTCACCCTGTCGCGGCGATCAAAGAGTTTTCTCTATTGCAAACATCGTTGAACCTGGTCGTTTGGCCGAGGTGTAATATCCCTGCGCTTGTTCGCGCAGGGATAAATTTGTCCGAAAGCTACTGGGCCATGATTTCGGAAACGACTCGGACCGCTGCGTTTCGGCGGTCGTTAACCCATCATCTGATAGCTGACCGGCACAAAGCGAAACCCGTCGCCGCGGCTTTCTACATAACCGGCAGCTGGAAATGGCATGTGATATCCGACCATCGGCACCTTGTCCGCCGCAAGCAGGCCCAGAACGTTGCGCCGTGACTCCGTAGCCGCCGGCTTGTCCATGTCGAAACGGACCTCCCACTCCGGATGGGCAAAAGACCAGACATAGTGGTTGGCCAAATCTGCGGTCAGGATCAGACGCTGACCGTTGCTTTCCAGATGATACACCATGTGACCCGGTGTGTGCCCGAACGCCGCCATTGCGGTGACACCCGAAGCAACATCGCCGCCATCTTCGATAAAGGTCATCTTTTCTGCCAGCGGCGTCACCTTTGCTGCAACCAGATCGCCCACGCGATTGCCTGCCTCCTGAGCGGCCCAGAAATCATATTCGGACGCTGCCGTGATGTAGCGGGCATTTGGGAAGGTGGGTGCGTCATCAGTTGTCATGCCGCCAATATGATCGGGGTGCATGTGGGTCAGGACCACAATGTCGATCTGATCCGGGGTGACGCCCGCATCCGCTAGCGCAGCCTGTATGCCACCCTGCCCAAGCCCGGTATCAAACAGAACCATCTCGGCCCCGGTGTTGACCAATGTCGGTGTAAAGAAGAACTGTGCAACGTCAGGCGAAATGAAATTGTCGGCTGACACTTTGGCGAAATCTTCATCCGACGCGCCACCACCGAAAATCTCCTGAGCGCCGTCGCGGGGAAGGCTGCCATCCAAAAGTGTCGTGACGGTGAAATCACCCAACTGGAAAGATTTTGCGATTGTTGAGTTTGCTTTGCTGTCGGATCCTGCGGCGAAAACAGGTGCCGCTGCGGATGCAAAAGGTAAGGTTGCTGCGGCTCCCAACGCCGCCCTGCGGGTCAAATTAATGGTCATTTCTGCTTCTCCCTGTCTGAGCACCATGGAAAGAATTAGGTCAGCGTAAGACGCTGACCACATTATACGCGCAATACATGGGCTGTCTGGATGAACATTACGTGTTAAATTTTGTTCATGGCGCGATCTCAAAATAAGACGATTCCAACGGGGCAAAGCGTGGACAGCTTTCTTTCGGCTGTTCAACCACAGGCCAAAGCCGAGGATGCGCGCGTGCTTGATGCCTTGTTCCGCAAAATAACGCGGTTTGAGCCGGTCTTGTGGGGGCCGTCAATCATTGGGTATGGCCGCTATCAATACAGGTACAAATCCGGGCGCGAGGGCGCGTTTCTAGCCACCGGGTTTTCGCCACGCAAGGCCGCACATTCCATATACATTATGCCCGGATACGCTGATTTCGGTCACATCCTGTCGAGGTTGGGAAAGCACAAACACGGCAAGTCATGTCTGTATGTAAACAAGTTGGCAGATATCGATCTTGAGGTCCTGTCCGAGTTGATCCGGGCCGGGCTGGATGATCTGGCGCAGAAGTGGCCGGTCGAGCCGACCTGACGGCTTCGGCTGGACAAAACCACGTCCATGTGACAAGAGCCGCGCCAACAGGAGACTCCCATGACCACCACCCGTTTTGCCCCGTCACCCACCGGTTACATCCATGTGGGCAACCTGCGCACCGCCTTGATGAATTATCTGATCGCTCGCAAGGCTGGCGGAACGTTCATTCTGCGTATCGACGACACTGATCCAGAACGTTCGAAAGAAGAATATGTCGATGCCATCAAGCAGGATATGGAGTGGCTGGGTCTGCATTGGGACAAGGTCGAGCGTCAGTCAGATCGCCTGGATCGCTATGCCGAGGCCGCTGACAAACTACGTGAGATGGGTCGTTTCTACGAGGCGTTCGAAACGCCAACCGAGCTGGACCTGAAGCGCAAGAAGCAGCTGAACATGGGCAAGCCACCGGTCTATGACCGCGCAGCGTTGTCTCTGTCCGAGGAGGAAAAAGAGACGTTGCGGGCCGAGCGTGGCAATGGCGTGTGGCGGTTCAAGCTGGATCACGAACGGATCGAGTGGAATGACGGCATTCTGGGCGACATCTCAATTAATGCAGCGTCGGTGTCCGACCCGGTTCTGATCCGCGGCGACGGTCAGGTTCTCTATACGATCGCGTCGGTCGTCGACGATACCGAGATGGGCGTGACGGACGTGGTGCGCGGCTCGGACCACGTGACCAACACCGCCACCCAGATTCAGATCATCAAGGCGCTGGGCGGACAATGCCCGCGCTTTGCCCACCATTCGCTGCTGACCGGTCCGCAGGGTGAGGCGCTGTCGAAACGTCTGGGCACGCTGGCTTTGCGTGACCTGCGCGAACAAGGCGTGCAGCCAATGGCCCTGTTGAGCCTGATGGCGCGTCTTGGGTCTTCCGATCCGGTGGAGCTCCGGTCGGATATGGCTGAACTGATAGAGGGGTTCGACGTTGCACGATTTGGATCGGCGCCGACGAAATTCGACGCTCAGGATCTGTTTCCGCTGACAGCAAAGCATCTGCAGTCCCTGCCACTATCCGAAGTTATGGATGCTGTGTCCGAGGTTGGTGTTCCTGCAGATCAGGCAGAGCCGTTTTGGGCTATGGCACGGGAGAACATCACAACGCTGAGTGACCTCAAAGGCTGGTGGGAATTGTGCCGTGACGGCGCAGACCCCTTGATCGCCGATGAGGACAGCGCCTTTATCGCCGAAGCCATGACGCTTTTGCCCGAAGGGCCTTTCGACGGCGAAACCTGGGCCACTTGGACCCAAGCGGTCAAAGAGGCGACGGGTCGCAAGGGCAAGGGCTTGTTCATGCCGCTGCGCAAAGCGTTGACCGGTATGGAACGAGGCCCCGAGATGGCGACGTTGCTGCCGCTGCTGCAGGTGATCCGGGCGCGCGGGTAATCCTAAGCCAAACAGTAGATTTGAACACTAGGCCGGGCCGCAAAGCCTGGCCTTTTCAGTTTACGCGGGTTGCACAATCTTTGCGGACACGCGCGCTAGCCGGGTGTCTACAAATTCGGTTTCAGCATGTTTCAGCTGTTGATGTCGCGGGTAGCGCGGCTCGGCGCGGTCGTTCAGGATAGGCGCCTCCCATCCATCCGTCGTGGCAAAGAACCGGTCGGCGCCGTCCGGACCAAAAGCGCGCAGATATCCTTGCACAACGACGTCAATATAGCTCAGCAACAGCGGGTGATGGTTGGTTGCCTCGTTTTGGCGGTTTCTTGGTACCGCGTAGACCGCGATGTCAACGTCCCGTGTCAGCGGGTGCGAAATGGATTGAGTTGCCGGAACACGATCATAAGCCCATTCCCGTTCATCCAATGCCGCCCAGTCATCGCCCGGGACATGGGCAATCATCCCTTCGATCTCGGAATCTGCATCCGGGATCGCCGTCAGGAATGCCACAGGTCGCAGGTCGGTATGCCGCCACGCGCGCCGCCACCCCTTCAGCGTTGCAGGCTGGGGATCAGGGAAATCATGCGTGGCCAGGTTCACAAGGCTGCCGTAGCCAAAGAAATAGGGGTCAGCCATGTGGGCGGCGTCCTTCTTGAAGATTGATGTATGTCAAACCGCTTTTTTGCTGAACATGCAATATGACTGCATCAAGAATGTAGGGAGGCCAATATGCGGATTACCAAACGGACGAACATAGCGGTGCGTCTTCTGATGTATTGCGCAGCACATCTGGATCGGCTGGTGACGAAAGCTGAGATAGCCGAAGCGTGCAACATCTCGGAAAATCATCTGGCGCAGGTGATCAATCAATTGAGCCAGTTGGGCTACCTGAGCACACAACGCGGCCGAAATGGTGGAATGTCACTTGCGCGCCGTGCAGATCAGATCCGTATCGGCGCGGTTTTTCGGCACGTCGAAGGCTCTTTTCCGATTGTTGAGTGCTTTGCAGATGCCGACAACACCTGCCCATTGACTGATGCGTGTCGTCTACGCGTGGCGTTGCAAGATGCGGCCGAAGTCTTCTACGCCTCGTTGGATGATATCACGCTAGATGCGTTGGTCTGTGACAATGACCCCTTGCTGAGAATTCTCCAACCCGTTGCCTGCGGACGCTGACATCAATCGCTGGCGCGTAGGATACGCGCTGGTCGCACGGACAGGGGACGCAGTGCAAAAGCCAGACCTGCACCCAGAGTGACGATAACTCCCGCGATCACGATGCCCAATGCTGATGCCCAAATGATCGAGAAACTTGTGTCGAATATGTAGGTGGCAACCGCCCAGCCACCTAGGATGCCCGTAAGCAAAGCGACACCGCCGGCTGCCGCACCTAGGAGGATGGCGCGCAGGGCAAAGCTGAACAGAATTCGGGGACGGTCAGCGCCTAGCGTTTTCAAAACAGCAGCTTCGTATCTTCGCGCGGGCTCCCCAGCAGCGGCCGCGCCTATCAGAACCAGGAATCCCGTCAGCAATGAAACACCTGCCCCGTATGAGGTCGCAGCAGCCAGCCCAGCCAACAGACCGGACACGCGGTCAATTGCATCCCTGACCCGAATGGCTGTGATGTTGGGATATTGATCCGCCAGGTCCCGCAATATTGCGGCTTCGGCTTGTTCCTCGGCATATACCGTCGCAATGAAGCTATGGGGTGCGCCTGCCAGTGCGGACGGATTCATCGACATGATGAACCCCATACCTGCCGTCGAAAAATCAACCTCGCGGAACGAGGTCAGTTCGGCTATGATATCGCGCCCCAGAATGTTGATTGTCAGTTCATCCCCAAGCTTCAATCCCATTTCTTCGCCTTCTTCAGCGGCAAAGCTGACTTGTGGTGTGCCAGAATAATCTTCGGGCCACCATTCGCCAGCGGTGATGCGGGCGTTCTCGGGCGGTTGAATGGAATAGGTGAGACCGCGATCGCCCTCTACGACCCAGTGATCCCCGGCCACCTCACGCGCAGGGCGCCCGTTGATCTGTGAAAGAATGCCACGCAGCATTGGCGCGCTTTCAATCCGGCTGACATCCGGGTCGTTTTCAAGGCGCTTATTAAAGCCCGGCATTTGATCCTTTTGGATATCGACGAAGAAATACGAGGGCGCCACATCCGGGAGGTTTCCCGAGATCGCGTTGCGCAAGGTGCCATCGATTTGACCAACCGCCGCCAGAACCGACAGGCCGAGACCCAGCGATAGGACGACGGACCCTGCGCCTTCGCGCGGGTCAGAAATCGCGGACAATGCCCAGCGAAGGGCTGGGCGGCCTCGCGCCAAGGGCGCACCAGTGCGGGCTACCCAGCGGATCGCGAAGGCGGACAGGGACAGCAACAGCAGAGCGCCAACCAGCCCGCCGCTGGTCCAAAGTGTGAGCCATGTGGACCCGCTGAACCAGGACGCAGAGGCGATCAGCAGAGCGAGCCCCAACGCAGTCGCCAACACATAGATGGCCCGCGGAAGCCGGTTGGCGGATGTCAAGGCATCCCGAAACAGCGTGGCGGCGCGCACTTCCTCGGTGCGGGCCAGGGGCCAGAGTGTGAACAGAAACGCCGTTAAGAACCCATACAAGGCAGCTTCGGCCAAGGGTTGCGGATAAAACGAAAAGACAGCTGGAATGGGCAGGCGGCTTTCGATAACGGGCGCCATCAACATAGGTGCCAACCCGCCCAGCGTCACACCGATCACGATACCCACCCCGGATAGCAACCCGATCTGGATCATGTAGGTTTGGAAAATGGTCGCCCTGTCTGCCCCCAATGTGCGCAAAGTGGCGATCGTTTCGGTTTTCTGAGACAAATAGGCCCGGACGGCGGCAGAGACACCAATGCCACCAACAGCCAGCCCCGACAGGCCGACCAACACCAGAAATGAACTGAGCCGCGCAACGAATTCAGAAATGCCCGGCGCGCCATTGCGCGCATCGGTCCATCGCATACCAGTGCCGTCAAAGGTCTGGTCAGCTTCGATTGAGAGATCCGCCAAAGCGATATCAGACGGCAGATCCAGTCGGTATTTTGTCGAAAACAAAGTGCCGGGCTCTAGCAGGCCCGAGGTACGCAGGTCTTCAGTGCGCACCAGTGTTCTTGGACCCAATTCAAAGCCATCTGCTGCACCGTCCGGTTCCGTCTCTAACGAAGCCATGAGCACAAAATCCTGCGTGCCCAGCGCGAAAAGGTCCCCGACCGAAAGGCCGAGGCGATCTATCAGTGCCGGATCCATGACTGCGCCCGGTAGCTCAGCGGAGCCATCCAATGCTGTTGCCAACGGGATGTCAGGCTTCAACAACACAGATCCCAGTAGCGGATAGGCATCATCAACGGACTTCACCTGTGTCAGCGCTCGCTCAGGTCCTGTATCGCGAAGTGCCACGGCCATAGATCGGAAATCGACGACCTCGGAAACCTGTTGTGCGGACTGGTCCATCCAGGCGCGTTCTTCGTCGTTGGCAAAACGGTAGGTGAATTCCAACTGGGCATCGCCACCCAGCAATGCCGCCCCTTCCTGCGTCAGGCCCGCCTGGATTGCGTGTCGAACCGAACCGACAGCCGCAATCGCAGCAACGCCAAGGGCCAAACAGGCCAGGAAGATGCGAAATCCACGCAGGCCGCCCCGTAACTCGCGTCGGGCCAGCCGCCCGGCCAGCCGCATGCTCATTCCGCGGCCTCTTGCTTGACCTTCTCTTCGACCCGGCCGTCTCGCAATCGAACAACGCGGTCACATCTTTCGGCCAGCGTATGGCTATGTGTAACCAGCACCAAAGTGGCCCCATGTTTGTCGCGCAGCCCGAACAGGAGATCGACGATGGCAGCACCATTTGTTTCGTCGAGGTTTCCAGTGGGTTCATCGGCCAACAGGATTTGTGGACGCGGGGCGGATGCCCGAGCCAATGCCACGCGCTGCTGCTCGCCACCCGAAAGTTGGGCAGGGTAATGATCGCGCCGATGGGATAATCCAACGGTGTCCAACTCTGCTTGGGCGCGGTCAAACGCGTCAGAATGCCCGGCCAATTCCAACGGTGTCGCCACGTTTTCCAGTGCGGTCATCGTGGGGATCAGGTGGAAATTCTGAAACACGACACCCATGGAATCGCGCCGAAACCGGGCCAATGTATCTTCGTCCATGCCGGTCAGATCCTGACCCAAGGCAATCACGCTGCCTCCGGTGGCTTGTTCTAATCCGCCCATCAACATCAGCAGCGAGGATTTGCCGGATCCGGATGGTCCGACCAATCCAAGAGTTTCACCCTGTACAACAGACAAGCTAATGTCATGCAGAATATTCACGCGACCGGCATTGCCTTCCAGCGACAAAGCGGCATTTTGGAGTTCTAGAACTAATGTTGCCATGGGTCTTTCCAAAGGGGAGCAATCATTTGGGATATGGAGCAGTTACAGAATTGCGCAAGGTTTTGATGTCCGGGCTATTTGTATGCTGCGGTTTTACGGCCACAGCCGAGCCCGTTGTGATCGCCGCTTTGGGAGATTCCCTGACGCAGGGCTATGGGCTGGTTGAGGAAGATGGATTTGTCCCCCAGCTTGAGCGTTGGCTGCAAGCGCAGGGGACAGAGGTCCGAGTGATCAACGCTGGCGTGTCGGGCGATACAACGGCAGGAGGCGCATCGCGTGTTGAATGGACACTGACGTCCGATGTGGACGGGATGATCGTCGCACTGGGTGGAAATGACCTGTTGCGCGGTATCGACCCGGAGGTGTCGCGGACCAATCTTGAGGCTATTCTGAGCGTGGCTCAGGCCGAGGACGTTGGCGTTTTGCTGGTTGGGATGCAGGCGCCCGGGAACTACGGTGCCGAGTATAAGCAAAACTTTGATGCCATTTATCCGGAACTGGCGCAGGCGTATCAAACCCATTACGCGAACAGCTTCTTTGACGGCTTGGCCGCAGACGGAGATCCCAACGCGGTTGCCCAGTTCATGCAGGCGGATGGCATCCACCCTAATGCCAAAGGGGTGTCTCAGATTGTTGAAACGCTTGGGCCCTTTGTGCTGGATCTTGCCAATGAAGTCGCCAACCAGGAGTGAGCAATGCCCGGGCGGTTTTTTCTGACACGACCGATATCCGAGATAGCCGCAATCCTGGGTGTCTCGGATACTGTCAGCATGCAACTGCCGCGAGCCAACATTCAGCCGGGACAGGAGATGGTGGTGCTGACCGGTAGCGGATTGGTTCCCATGCGGTGGGGCATGATCCCTGTTGGGCGCGTCAATGCGCGCGGACGACCGGTCATGGAAACCATCATCAACGCGCGATCAGAAACTGTTTTTGAAAAGGCGGCATTCGAAGGCGTTGGTCGCGCAGTTGTCCCGGCTGACGGCTGGTATGAATGGACCGGAGAAAAGCGCCGAAAAACGGCGTGGAGGATCGCCTCGGCGGACGGAGCGCCATTATTCTTTGCGGCCATCACTGATCGGTGGCAGGCGCCGGGTGGCCTGCAAGTCGATCAGTTCGCTGCGGTGACATGCGAACCAAATGCCGATTTACAGCCGATCCACCACCGAATGGGTGTATTGTTGGATCAGACCGGGGTGCAGCAATGGCTCACAGCGTCCGAAGAACAGGCCAAGGAACTGGCGCGGCCCTGGCCGAATGGATTGCTGCATATCGAGCAGGCGACAGATGTGGATCGGACCGCACCCTGACGGCTTGGTCAAACGACAGTGACAACCGTTCCGATGGGGACCCTGTTGTATAGATCGACAACATGTTCGTTCAGCATCCGAATGCACCCGTTGGACGCTGCCCGCCCGATTGTCTGCGGTTGAGTTGTTCCATGAATGCGAAAATATGTATCGACCCCGTTTTGAAACAAATACAACGCCCGCGCCCCCAAGGGGTTGCCGTTGCCTCCGGGTTGGACAAAGTCGTTGTCTTTGAATTTGGCGTAGGCGACCGGGTCGCGCTCGATCATCTCGTTTGTGGGCCGCCAGGTCGGCCATTCTTTTTTGACGTCAATGGTGGCCGTACCGGTGAATTCCAGCCCGGCTTTGCCGACGCCGCACCCATAGCGGATCGCCTTGCGGGGTTCTGTCACAAAATAAAGGTAAAACGAACGCGGGACGACCAGTAGTTGACCAGGTAGAAATTGCTTTTTGATCCGTACGAATTGCGGCGTCGCATCATACTCGACTGCTTTCTTGGCGTCGACGATGCCTGGGACAAGGCTAACAGCCGTTCCGGCCAGAAACATACGGCGTGTGAACATGGTGAATCCCTTCAAATTGATCAAAGAAATCATATCACTAATTATGAAATGATAGGGGATTTGGTCAATTGGTGGGAGAATGTCACTGAAACGTGATGCCTTCTGAGCGCAACTGTGGTCGCTTGGAAGGTCAATCAAACAAAGATTAGATAAAAAGGGCGAGGAAAAACCTCACCCTTTCAGAATCTTATGCAAGCTGGATGTCGTCGGCACTTTCGCGGCCGTCGCGACCAGCGCGCAGCTCGTACGTGACTTTCTGGTTGTCGGCCAGACCTGTAAGGCCCGAACGCTCGACGGATGAGATGTGCACAAACACGTCTTTGCCGCCATCTTCAGGTGCGATAAAGCCGAAACCTTTGGTGGTGTTGAACCATTTTACGGTGCCTGCAGGCATATCCGTTACTCCTGTTAAGTGCTGCCCACGGAGTTGCGGCAGCCCGGCGTCGTTGTCTGTATCGATAGACTGAGCGCCGGAAACGGAGACAGTAGGTCGAATAGAAAAACGTAAGCACCTTGGATATGGCACCCGGAAACGCATGTGACAAGGGAGATTGTACGGTTTGTACAAGGGTTTGAGGGCCGCTTGTTCAATTTGAACAAGAATCCGCCGATCGGCTTTGTTGGTGACTTGGTTGTTTTTCGTGCCAAAAAATTGTGGTGGTTTTTTACGTAAGTCGCGAAAGCATCAGGTCGATTTTGAAGCGCCGGCTCCGCACCTGATTTTGGCAAACGTCCTGAAAACGATTAGACTGGCAATGTTCATTTCAAACAGATTGTCGGAGGAAGTTTCATGTCCGTACCGCAGATTGTAACCGTCGTCGGATATTTTTCCGTGCCCGCCGCGAATGCTGCCGCTTTTCGCAAGAACTGTGCTGAGATGATCGATCTGCGTAAGCAAGAGACCGGCCATCTGGCCTCGGCCTACAGTTTCGGGGCCGATGGCACGGCGGTATCCCGCGAGGATTATGACAGCGCCGATGCGGTGATCCGGCACATGGAAGTGGGCAGCCACATCTTTGAAAGCACACAGATGCTGGTTGAGATCACCGGCGTCGAATTGCACGGGCCCGAGGCCGAGCTTGAGAAACTGCGTGACCTGTTCAGCGGGATGTCCCCCAGGGTCTATGTGACGGAGTTTGGGTTTCGGCAGTAACGCGCGGTGGGTTGATTTACCTGTTCTTAAGCCGGGTTTGGTTGATGGATCGTTATGAGCAATTACCGGCGTGTTCTCAATCCCGGAGCAACCTATTTCTTTACCGTCGCATTGGCGGACCGATCGTCGGACCTGTTGACGCGCGAGGTGGCACATTTGCGCACGGCTTTTGCGGTGGCGCAGGAGGAACGGCCGTTCTGGTGTGATGCGTTTGTGGTATTGCCCGATCATTTGCACGCGGATTGGACCTTGCCGCCGAGGGATGCGCATTATGCGACGCGGTGGGGTGCGATCAAGGCGCGGTTTACCATGCGTGTAAATAGAGCGAGTCGTAGGCCGGGCTTCAGCCCGGCACCTTTGCCGACAGAACTGCCCGTAGTGACATCTGGCAGATATGCCGGGCTGAAGCCCGGCCTACGGGTCAACAAACGCGAAAGCGCTGTGTGGCAACGCCGGTTTTGGGAGCACACCATTCGGGACGATAGGGATTACCGGAGTCACATGGAATATTGTTGGGGTAATCCCGTAAAACATGGGTTGGTGGAGCACCCGACCGATTGGCCGTATTCGTCGATACATCGCGATATTCGTGCAGGCCGGGTTGATCCGGAATGGAGTGGTGTGGTCACCGAGGGCATGTTCGGAGAGCTGTAGGATCGAAGGACCCTAATTCGTAGGCTGGGCTTCAGCCCGGCATTCACCATGACCCTCGGGTCGATCGGATGGTTGTCAAGAAATCCGTCGATGGACGTTGGCAAATTCGCCGCTGTTGCGCGCATTGCCGGGCTAAAGCCCGGCCTACCAGTTACCTGTATGGGAGTGATGAGTTCGAGCACCCGTCCTACGCTTACTATGGGGCTCCAGCGAGGGCTTCCGAAATACAATCGTCATGAACAGGATTGTGCCCTGCAGTGAGCATAGCGATCTCAGCGCCGCGTTCCGAATCCGCCAACAACAGAATTTCCTTACCCATAGTCGTAAGCCTTTCGATCATGCACTCGGCAAGCACTTGGTTCTGGGCCGGAGTCATTTCATCCCTCGATAGGTAAAGCACATACTTCTCTTGTGCAGCGGTATCGAGAGGATCGGCTGCAACTGACGCTGACGAAAGTAAAAGTAAGCATCCTATTCTTAGAATGTGCATTGTATATCCATTGACATTTATGGTTCTTTTCAAATTGCTCCAAGCTAAAGGATGGTTGATTTTACCTATTTTTTGAAGTGCGGTTTCGGGGTGCAGGTAAGGTGGGTGCGAGTGCCCGTGCTACTCTGAAACTCCCAAATCACTACGTATAACACGCGGTGCATTGTCAACCGCAACCCTTCGCTCCAGAGATCCGGGTTTTGTCTCAACCAGCGAGTTTACCGTAAGGCGTACAGAAGGCGGAGCCACAAGTTCGCATCGAGCAACCCAATGACCTACATGTAAAGCGGCTTCGTCGGTGCCTTCGATCTCTGAGCGATGCATAGCTTGCCATAAGCCCACATAAGCATCCTTACGTTCCTGAAATCTTAACTCCCGCCGGCTATCAGAGCGAGTGAGAAACCATTGAGTTATCACTGTAGCCAGAGAACCAACGCCCAAAGCACCTACGATGGTTATCCAGTCATTCACCGCGCAAACTTCTTATGCTTCAACCGCTTGGGCTCCAAAGCGTCCGGTCCCAGACGGCGCTTTTTGTCCTCTTCGTAGTCCTCGAAGTTGCCCTCGAACCACTCCACGTGCGCATCGCCCTCAAACGCCAGAATATGCGTGCAAATCCGGTCGAGGAAGAAGCGGTCGTGTGAGATGACGACGGCGCAGCCAGCGAAATCGACCAGCGCGTCTTCCAGTGCGCGCAGGGTTTCGACGTCGAGGTCGTTGGTCGGTTCGTCGAGCAGCAGAACGTTGCCGCCCTCTTTCAGCAGGCGGGCCATGTGGACGCGATTGCGCTCACCGCCTGACAGCAGCGAGACCTTTTTCTGCTGATCGCCGCCCTTGAAATTGAAGGACGAGCAATAGGCGCGGGAATTGACCTGCGCGTCACCCAGCTGGATGATCTCGGCACCGCCAGTGATCGCCTCCCACACGGTTTCATTGTCCTTGAGGTCATCGCGGGACTGATCGACATAAGACAGTTCAACCGTGTCACCCAGCGAGATGGTGCCCGCATCAGGTTGTTCCTGACCGGTGAGCATTTTGAACAGGGTCGACTTACCGGCGCCGTTGGGGCCGATGACGCCGACGATGCCGCCGGGGGGCAGGGTGAAATCGAGCTTTTCGATCAGTTGCTTGTC
Source organism: Ruegeria sp. EL01 (assembly GCF_900313035.1). Taxonomy (GTDB): domain Bacteria; phylum Pseudomonadota; class Alphaproteobacteria; order Rhodobacterales; family Rhodobacteraceae; genus Ruegeria. Next base: position 208,445 of record NZ_OMPS01000009.1, read on the forward strand.
GCCCATGTGTTTGGCGAGACCTTCGACCTCGATCACCTTGCCGCCAAGGCGCTGGCCGTTGGGGATGACGATCTGGGCGCGGGTCAGCTTTTCACGCTCGGACTGGTCTGCCAGATCGTTATAGGCGTTGATCCGGGCCTTGGATTTGGCCTGACGGGCCTTTTGTCCCTGGCGCATCCAGTCGAGTTCGCGCTGCAGGGTTTTCTGCTTAGATTTGTCCTCGCGGGCTTCCTGCTCCAGCCGTTTGGCCTTTTGTTCCAGCCAGGCGGAATAGTTGCCCTCGTAGGGCAGGCCGCGACCCCGGTCGAGTTCGAGGATCCAGCCGGTGATACTGTCCAGAAAGTACCGGTCGTGGGTGACGATCAGGATAGTGCCCTTGTAGTCGATCAGGTGCTGTTGCAGCCAGGCGATGGTCTCGGCATCGAGGTGGTTGGTTGGTTCGTCGAGCAGCAGCATGTCGGGGGCTTCGAGCAGCAGCTTGCACAGCGCAACCCGGCGTTTTTCACCGCCCGAGAGGGTGGCGATGTTGGCGTCGTCTGCTGGGCAGCGCAGCGCCTCCATCGACACATCGATCTGGCTGTCGAGGTCCCAGAGGTTCTGGCTGTCGATTTCGTCCTGTAGCTTGGCCATCTCATCAGCGGTTTCGTCGCTGTAGTTCATCGCCAGTTCGTTATAGCGATCAAGGATCGCCTTCTTCTCGGCCACGCCCAGCATAACATTTTCACGAACGCTGAGGCTTTCGTCCAGTTTCGGTTCCTGCGGCAGATAGCCGACCTTGGCGCCCTCGGCGGCCCAGGCCTCACCCGTGAAGTCCTTGTCGAGGCCGGCCATGATCTTCATCAGCGTCGATTTACCGGCGCCATTAACGCCGACGACACCGATTTTCACACCGGGCAGAAAGCTTAAGTGGATATTTTCAAAGCACTTCTTGCCACCGGGATAGGTCTTGGAGACACCCTGCATGTGGTAAACATATTGATAGGCGGCCATGTCGCGTCCTCTGGGTCGGGGAAATCAGGTTGGGCGGTGTGATAGCGGATGGTTGAGGTGGGGGCAATGGATATGGTTTTGTGGATTAGTTGGCGCGCGGTAGGTGTTTCCCATTGCGCCGGAAAAGAGTATCGGTGGAGATCATTGAGGAGATGAAGGTATTGCAGGTATCAAGGGAAGTCGTGGCATTGTTTGCAGATTTGATCGTGCTTGCTTTAGCTTTTTTTGCCATGTTCCGCATCACTAGGTTCTGGTCTGATGTAGTTGATGCGCGGTCACAGATTTTCGACAAACCCGTTTCACCCGCGGATCATATTCGCATCCCGATACCGGCCTCGAATGCCAATATCAGCCCACAAGATATTGCCTTTCGAAAGTATTGGTTGAACGCATTCAGGCGCATGCTGCCGGACGTGATAATTTCTTGCTGCCTGACTTATTCTGTAGTCGAAAAGCTCGGTGTTTGAATGACGTTGAAAGAACTCATTTACGGTTGGGCCAAGTCCGGGCAAATTGACTGGATCGGTCTGCGGCCAGAGCGGCGTCTTGGGATGGAGGTCGCGGACGCGGCCATGATCTCAGCCGACGGGTTCGACGGCGACCGAGGCCACGCAGGCAAACGGGCAGTGACCTTGATCCAACAAGAGCACCTGGCAGCAATTGGCAGCTTTCTGGGGCAGGGGCCGGTGGAGCCCGAAATCCTGAGACGGAATCTGGTGGTTTCGGGGATCAATCTGGCGGCGCTCAACGGGCGCGAGGTGCAGGTGGGGGATGCGATTTTGCGCATCACCGTGATCTGTGCGCCGTGCAGTCGAATGGAGGAAGCCTTTGGCAAGGGGGGCTATTCCGCAGCGCGCGGGCATGGCGGCTGGTGTACCGAGGTGGTGCAGCCCGATCGTGTCAGGTTGGGCGATGTGGTGCAACCTGTTGATTGACAACGCGCCACAGTTCTGACCATCAGCAGAGGATGGAGCGATTTGCCATTCCATATGCGCGGCCCGGGCAGGTCGTTGGACTGTTCGGTGGGTCTTTTGATCCGCCGCATCAGGGGCATGTGCATGTGACCCGCGAGGCGATGAAGGCGTTTGGGCTGGATCGGGTGTGGTGGCTGGTATCGCCAGGCAATCCGTTGAAGGAACGCGGGCCTGCTCCGCTGGCGCAGCGCATAGACGCTGCGCGTGAGATGATGCAGCATCCTCGGGTCGAGGTGACGGATATTGAGGCGCTGACCGGAACGCGGGCAACGGCGGATACGCTGGCGGCGTTGAACAAGCTTTATCCACAGGTCCGGTTTATCTGGCTGATGGGTGCCGATAATCTGGCGCAGTTTCACCGTTGGAAAGACTGGCGACAGATCATGGATAGCGTGCCGGTGGGCGTGGTGGCGCGACCGGGGGATAGGATCTCGGCCCGGATGTCTCCGGCGGCGCGGGTCTATGCGCAGTACCGGATCGACGGGCAAGCGCGGCATCTGCTTGGGCAGGCTGAAGCTCCGGCGTGGTGTTTCGTGAATGTACCTATGGTCAATGTCAGCTCGACTGAAATTCGTGGGCGCGATGGTTGGAGCGATGGGGTGTTGCCGGAATAGCCACACCGAGCGCATAGTGCATTTCAGTGGTTGTTTGGTTGTGATCTCTGGGATTTTAATTGACCCATGGTTGATCGTATTTCACGTCGTTTGTTTCTGGGGGGGTTGGGGGCATCTCTGATCCCGGGCGCGGCTTTGGCACAGGCCCCCTTGGTGTCTTTGAGGCCGCAGGCGCGTGGCCCGCAGCTGAGCGGCGTCGAACGGTTCATCAAAGGCTCGGGGTTAAAGGGTGACGTTGTGTTTGCCGTGGCGGATGTGAAAACCGGCGCGCAGTTGGAAGCTTTTGGTGACGAAAAGGGATTACCTCCGGCCAGTGTCGCCAAAGCGATGACGGCCCTTTATGCACTGGATGTTCTGGGGCCAACACATCGATTTGAAACCACACTGATGGCGAATGGTCCTATCGAGAATGGAATTCTAAAGGGCGATTTGATCCTTGTCGGCGGGGGTGACCCGCTGCTGGATACCGATGCACTGGCTGCGATGGCGGCCAATTTGCGCAAGGTGGGTGTGACCGAGGTGCGCGGGGCGTTCAAGGTGTATGACGGCGCGCTGCCATATATCTTCAGCGTGGATCCCGGGCAACCGGATCATGTCGGGTACAGCCCTGCGATCAGCGGGATATCTCTGAACTTTAACCGGGTGCATTTCGAGTGGAAGCGCGAGGCCACGAGTTATGACGTGACGATGGACGCGCGTAGTGCGCATTACACACCGTCGGTTGAGATGGCGAGGATGCGGGTCAAAGACCGGCGGCTGCCGATCTATACTTACGAACCGAGCGCCCGTCAGGATCGCTGGACCGTCGCAAGAGGTGCCTTGGGTAAAGGTGGCGCGCGGTGGTTACCGGTACGCAAGCCTGCACTATATGCCGGTGATGTGTTCAAGACGTTGGCGCGGGTCAACGGAATCGTTCTGGGCCGGGTGCAGGTGACAACCGAAACGCCGCGCGGAGATGTGCTGGTTCTGCATCAGAGCGAACCTTTGGACAGTATCCTGCGCGGGATGCTGAAATACTCGACCAACCTTACTGCAGAAATGGTGGGACTTGCTGCTTCGGTTGCACGGGGCGCTGAGCCAAAGAGCCTGGCGGAGTCGGCTGCTGAGATGAACCGCTGGGCAGCTGAGAGTTACGGGGTCGAAGGGATCGCGATGGTGGATCATTCCGGGCTGGGCGATGCCTCGCGTATGACGCCGGGTGATCTGGTGACCGCGCTGGTGGCGGCGCGGAGGACAGGTGCGCTGCGCCCGTTGTTGAAGCCGTTTTCTTTGACCGACACCAACGGCAAACCGATCAAGGATCATCTGATCCGGGTGGATGCCAAAACCGGGACGCTCAATTTTGTTTCAGGGCTGGGTGGCTTTCTGACCACTGCAGACGGTTCGGACCTGGCCTTCGCCATTTTTACTGCCGATATGGATCATCGGGCCACGATCCCGCGAGAGGCCCGCGAACGCCCGGACGGCGCGCGCAGTTGGAACCGGCGGTCACGCAAGCTGCAACGGGCTTTGATCGAGCGCTGGGGCGCGCTGTACGGCAGCTAAGGTCAGACGACGTGACGCGCCCGCGAACCGCGTTCGATCGCAGCGGCGTGCAGTCGGTCGATATTCAGTTCATACCGGATTTCCTCCAGCAGGCGCAGTTCGGTTTCAGCCAGAGACCCATCGGCTGCGGCAACGTCGCAGGCCAGCGCATAGGCGGTTTCGTTCAAACGCTCAGGCAGATTGACCCGGATCAGGCCAAAGAGCGCGTCCAGCCCATCTTCTTGTTCAAACAGGTCGAACACGATCTGCGACACGCGGCGGGTGCGGTCAATGTCGTAATCGGAAAAAACTGGCAGCATGTTGACCGCAGTTTCAATTTTGACCAGCTCAGCCGTGCGAATGGTTTCATCAGACGCAGAGACCGCAACCATGATCGCCACAAGGCAATCCTGTGGGGACATGGGGTGGGGCATTTGATCGTTCATGGGTCTGGTCCTGCATTGAGTGTTCGGATGCGCAGGATATGGTTGGCTGCAAGCAGGTACAACACTTTGTTTGATCGGCAGGCGCCACGGATCGCGCAGGTCAGCTGCATACCACAATAGTCTCAGCCAATAGCAGCCGGGCCCAGCTTATGAACAGTGTCAATAATAGCTCTGACCAGACCACTACTGTCGGTATGCATAGTGTTATGCAGGTTTATCTTTTGCCGATATCTCGGATACCGACTGCTCTGCGAGGTCCTCACAGTAGTAAATGTCCCGACCGATGCGTTCGCAGACATGAACCTTGGGGCTTGGATGTACCGCGCGCAGAAAGCTGTGGGTATAGGGGAAGAAGTTGAAGTGCGGGTTAAAGCTGTACCGGTATTCGCGTTCCAAGGGGACAACAATGATGACACGCTTGCGAGCGACACGGCGGAGCTCTGCGATGGCGCGGCGGTAATCCAGAAGATGCTCGATCACATGGGTGCAGATCACCGTGTCGAAGGTGTTGTCGGCAAATGGCAGGTCTTCGATTCGCGCTGCGACATAATCAATATTGTCGATGTTGGCGACGTCGTCGATCACAAAGTCAACACCAGTCATCTTTTCGATATCGGGGCGCGCTGCAGCGACACGTTGCAACAGGAAACCAGTGCCACAGCCTACGTCGCAGACACTTTGGCCAACAATATCCTTTGCGATCCGTTCAATGCATGCTTCGGAGTTGTCAGTCCCATGATGAACCCTGGGATGGTCGCGATAGAGTGCTTCATACTCTTCGTCTGTCAGATACGGCGAACGGGCACGGAACTCAGCCAGTCGGCTGATATGGGTTCCCCAGACACGGCGCGCCAGCCAATGAAACGCTGAGCTGTCGCGCAGAACCGGTGGTAGGATATCCTCAAGCACAAAGCGGATCCTGTTGGTCGTCTCGCGTCGCATGTGTCTTCCTTGTTTCCAGATCGTTCGTTGTGTTTTTCATGGCACGCGTCATGGCAGGCCCCGGTGTCACAGCGAAGCAGAAAAATCGCGCAGAGGTTGTTGTGACCGTTTTTGGCGCACCTGGCAATGCTAACAGGTTCCTTTTCGGTCGCGTATTGAGAAATACCAGTCGCTTTATTGACTCATGCTGCATCCGCACAATAACAGGGGCCGGGCCGGGCTGGGCGCATGGGGCGTTTGGCACGTTTCCCGATGGAGAATTCTAATGTCTGACCTGCGTGAAACCGCGATGACGTCCAAGGCGTGGCCCTTTGAAGAGGCGCGGCGGTTGCTCAAACGGTACAAGCAGGGCGCTCCGGAGAAGGGGTATGTGCTGTTCGAGACGGGTTATGGCCCCTCGGGTCTGCCGCATATCGGAACGTTTGGTGAGGTTGCGCGGACCACGATGGTCAAACGCGCGTTTGAGGCGCTGTCGGACATTCCGACCAAGCTGATCTGTTTCTCGGATGATCTGGATGGCCTGCGCAAGGTGCCTAGCAACGTGCCCAATCCCGAGGCGCTGGAAGAGCATTTGCAGCGGCCGTTGACCTCGGTCCCGGACCCGTTTGGCGAGTACCCGAGCTTTGGCGAATACAACAATGCGATGCTGCGCCGATTCCTTGATACCTTTGGGTTCGAGTATGAGTTTTATTCGGCGCGGGAATTCTATCGCTCGGGTCAGTTCGACGAGATCCTGAAGCGAGCAGTCGAAAACTATGATGCTGTAATGGCCATCATGCTGAAAAGCCTGAGGGAAGAGCGGCAGCAAACCTATTCCATCTTTCTGCCGATCCATCCCGAGACCGGGCGGGTTCTGTATGTGCCGATGAAAAAGGTCTGTGCCGAGACCTATACCGTCACCTTCGATGACGAGGACGGCAAGGAATGGACGCTGCCCGTCACCGGCGGCAACGTCAAGCTGCAGTGGAAGCCGGATTTTGGCGCGCGCTGGGCGGCGCTGGGCGTTGATTTCGAGATGTACGGCAAGGAACACGCGACCAACGAAAAGATCTATGACGCGATCTGTCGGGCGCTGGGCGGACGTGCGCCTGAGCATTTCTCGTACGAGCTGTTTCTGGATGAGCACGGACAGAAGATTTCAAAGTCGTCCGGCAACGGCGTGTCGATTGATGAATGGTTGACCTATGCGCCGACTGAAAGTCTGGCCTATTTCATGTACCAGAAGCCCAAGACGGCCAAGCGGATGCATTTTGATGTAATCCCGAAAGCCTATGATGAGTATCATCAGCAGTTGCGGGCTTATCCCGGGCAGGATTTGAAGGCGCAGTTAAACAACCCGGTCTGGCATATCCATGGCGGAGATGTTCCCGAGTCCACGCTGATCGTGCCCTTTGCGATGATGTTGAATCTCGCATCAGTATCGGGGGCCGAGGACAAAGAAGCACTGTGGGGCTTTATCCGTCGCTATGCGCCTGATGCCACGGCCGAGACGCATCCCGATCTGGATCAGGCGGCGGGCTTTGCTGTTCGGTATTTCAATGATTTCGTCAAACCAACGCGCCGGCACCGGGCGCCGTTGGATCAAGAGCGTGAAGCGCTGGAAGCGTTGAAGACGGAACTGGAGTCGTATGACGGACCCATCGAGGACGAGGCGCTGCAATCGGTGGTTTATGCTGTCGGGCGTGAACGGTTTGACCCGTTGCGCGGCTGGTTCACCGCGCTGTATGAGGTATTGCTGGGAGCCTCGCAGGGACCTCGGTTTGGTGGGTTCATCGCGCTTTATGGCGTGCCGGAAACCATCGCGCTGATCGACAAGGCGTTGGCCGGGGAACTGGCCTGATTTGACCTGACCCGGTGTGGGGCTATCCTTCGAACAGGAGGTGGCCCCATGCGTCGTGTATTGCTTGCTATATGCCTGAGTGTCGGACTTGCGCCAAGCGTATTCGCCCAGAGCGCCGAGATCGAGGCGAATATCGCGGCGCAGATCCAGGCATTCGAGGCGGATGACTTTGTCACCGCTTTTACCTTTGCCAGCCCCAATATCCAGCGCCTGTTCGGAACCCCCGAGAATTTCGGGGTCATGGTGCAGCGCGGTTACCCCATGGTCTGGCGGCCCGCAGATGTGCGGTTTCTGGACCTGCGAGAGGTTGCCGGAGCGTTGTGGCAAAAGGTCATGATCACCGATGGTGATGGGCGGGTGCATATTCTGAATTATCAGATGGTGCAGCGGGACAACGCTTGGAAGATCAACGGTGTGCAACTGCTGGACAACGCCGATCCGGCAGCCTGACGCAACACCACCGTCACGGTGATGTGAGCGGCGGTTAATCCCTGTTGGATACTCAGACTTTCGCGTTCGGGGTGAACCTGAACACTGGGTTTGAACGTGTCGCATACTTGAGCGACGCGATTGGGAAAGGGATTTCTATGAACAAGGCAATCACCGATGGCATCGTATTCATGCCACCTCAGTTCGCGAATGGTTTGGGGGTTTGGTCTGCGGGTGACGGCACGCCGGGCTCGCCGACTTACGATGGATCGGGCACTGGTGCCTTTGTTCCGGCGGATGCGGATTTTGGCGGCTGTCTTGAGATATTGAAGGTTTCTGCCACGCAAAAGCTGCGCTATATGGGTCAGACACCGATCTTGCCGGGCTGCTACTTGCAGATCAAGGCACGGGTCAAGGCGATCAGCGGACCGCTGCCTGAGGTTCGGATTGCGGCCTGGGCCGGGGCTGCTGGGGATACCCATTTGGCCGGCGTGGCCGAGCAAGGCCCCGCCACCCAACTTTCAGGGTATGGCACAGTGCATGAGATTACGGCGATCGTTGGCACTGGACAGCGTCCCGGTGTGGATATGCCTTGGGGCGTCTCGGCTCTGTACGGGCATTTTGGTTTGGATATTGAAGGGGCCAACGGCGCGCTGGTGCGGGTCGACGATATCGAGATCACCGATGTAACCGGCGTTTTCCTGCGCGAGATGATCAGCATCGTCGATGTACGTGACTTTGGCGCCATTGGAGATGGTGTCACCGACGATTCAGCGGCATTCGAGGCGGCGGATCAGGCGGCCGGAGGGCGCCGGGTCTATGTTCCACAAGGTACATATCATCTGGCGGAAAGCACCAGCATGGCATCCGAGATGGATTTCGAAGGCACGGTCACGATGCCTGATGACAAAATGCTGCTGCTGACCAAGAATTTCGATTTTCCCACCTATGACGCAGCCTTTGGCGATGAGGAGCTTGCGTTCAAAAAGGCGTTTCAGGCGTTGTTGAACAATGCGGATCATGAATCGCTGGATCTGGCAGGGCGCAAGATCTCGGTCAACGCACCGATTGATATGGCTGTTGCGGTTCCCAACAGGCAAAACGGATTTTCCACGCGCCGCGTGATCCGCAACGGGCAGTTTGATGTCAAAAGCAATTCGGCTTGGGATCTCGAAACGTTTACCTCGGTCGCGACCTACGATCCGTCGGATTCAAAGCGACTGACGAATGTGGCCAATATAGCGAATATTCCGGTAGGCTCGTTGGTGCAGGGGAGTGGTGTGGGGCGCGAGATCTATGTGCGGTCCAAGAATGTCGGTGCAGGAGAGATCATCCTGAACGCGGCCATCTATAGCGCATCCGGCACCCAGACATTCGCCTTTCAAGCGCTCAAGTATCTTTTGGATTTCAGCGGCTTTAGTACGTTGCGGAAATTCGGCATGGAGCAGATTGAATTTCAGTGCAACGGGCGTTGCAGCGCAATCCGACTGGCGCCGTCGGGCAGCACATTCTCGCTGACAGATTGCTTTGTCAGCCGGCCAAAGTATCGTGGCATCTCGTCGATTGGAACCGGGTGTAAAGGGATGCTGATCGACAATTGCCAGTTCCTATCCTCGGAAGAATCCTTGGCTGTCACGGATCGCAACTCAATCGCGCTGAACACAAACGCGAATGACGTGAAGCTGAGGCACAACCGGGCGGTGCGTTTCAAGCATTTTGCTGTTGTGGGTGGGGACAACAACATGATCCTGGGTAATCATTTCTTTCAGGGCGATAGCATCCCGCAAGGTGTCCGTACCGCCGGTCTGATCATGATCGGGACCTACAACAGCTCGACCATTGCCGAGAACTACGTGGACAACTGTTTTGTCGAATGGACAAATGAGCGAGATTCCACGCCCAGTTATGTTTCGGGCTACTCGTTCAGCGCAATGAGCATCGCTGACAACATCTTCTATTCCAGCGAAGCCCCGCCCTGGTTCAGTTACATTGTCATTCGCCCATATGGTCCAGGGCACTTCCTGAACGGTCTGGCTGTCACCGGGAACAAATTCCGCAGCAGCGGCGGTAGGATTGACAGGGCGGAAAGGGTGGACACCACATTTGCCGATTTGGACAAAAACCGACATGTCAACGTGACCTTCCAAGACAATACGTATCATGGTGTGAGCGTGAAGGCCGCGAACCCCTTGCGACTGCGGCATTGGCAGCCGTCCGCGACCAGCGCTTGGCCACTTTGGTCTTATGCTCATTTGCCGTTCGACGGTAAGGTTCGGAGTTGCGATGCAGTGACTGTTCTTGGTCCGCTGCGGAGCGTTTTTGGATCGGTACGTCACGCGACACCTTATGTAGAGCTGGAGCAAGGCAGCAAAGGCGATGGATTATTGCTGCGTTGGCCGGAGAATTTGCAAGGCGAAGTCTCGGTTCTGATGCGGATGGAGCGTTGACTTGAGGGATGGCTGCCCGACGGCGGGCAGCCACACGTTTCTTGGTCGGTGTCCGTGCAGATGCAGAGTGCCAATTGAAAGTGTTGGGAAAGCTCAAGGAAACAGGCGACGTTTCAATTTCCTATGCTAGGCTTGGGTCAGCCAAAGGAGGAGCCAGATGCCGAAAATCGCCAAGAACACCAGCGTTCAAACTGTTATTACCACCTTTGAAATGACTCCTGGAACCAGCCAGGACCTGCTCGAATCACTGACCGATGCCTATGCAGAATTCATTTCTAAACAACCCGGGTTCGTTTCGGCGGGGTTGCATGTAAATGACGCGCAGACGCGTATCGCCAACTATTCTCAGTGGGAGCGCCGGGAAGACTTTCTGGCAATGTTGCGCACGCCCGAGATGCGCGACCGAAACCGCAAAATCAACGAGCTGTGCAAAAGCTTTGAGCCGGTCATGTACGACGTTGCTGAAACCTTTGGGGAATCCTGACCTGGATCAAGGCATTCGCCAGATTTCTGGTCCACGTTAGGACCGCAAAAAGGAGGTCCGTAGCATGTATCATAACATTCTTGTCCCCATTTCGTTTGATGCGGAACGGGATACATCTGGCTCGCTGAAGCTGGCCGAAGTTCTGGCAACACCTGGCGCACAGGTGACGTTGATGCATGTGGTCGAGCATATTCCGAACTATGCGATTTCCTACATGCCCGCTGAGTATCTGACAGAGGCGCGAAAGGCGATCCAAACGGAACTCGACAATATGGCGGCAAAACTGCCCAATGCGACAGGCATGGTCATCGAAGGCCATTCGGGCCGAACAATCCTTGATTGGGCGGAAGAACACAAACCGGATCTGATCATCATGGCCTCGCACCGGCCGGGAATGCAGGATCTACTGTTGGGGTCGACCGCGTCTCATGTGGTGCGTCATGCAAAATGTGCTGTGCACGTGGTGCGGTGAGGGTCACAGATCGTCAGGGGTAAGGCGGTATGCCTTGCCAAATCCGCCGTTCAGAACGCCATCCTGAACATCAAAATGGACAAACCCAAAATCCGAAAAATCGGCATAGAGCTTCGCTTTGGGGCGCAAGCTAAGATATCTTGCGCGCAAAACGCTGTGTTCGCGCGTTTCCTTTTCTACCAACCGTGCGATTGCATGGAGTGTCAGCCGAGGGTGGGTTAGCGGCTCGCCTTTGTCGGCGGGCTCGCCGATCAGAAGGGCGCAAGACGGGTTTGTTTGCAATGCTTGTGTGTGATCCGCAAGCGTGGAAATCAGCGAGACCGGACACCCGGCGTCATCCGTGGCCAACGCGATGCGAGAGATTGATGGCGTCAGCCCGTCTGGACGCAAGACAGCCAGCGCAGCAAATGCTGCCTTTGTGAGCAATTCCTTTGCCAAGGCACGGGCGGCGGCATCTGTCGGCTGGTATGGGCCGGTTTTGGTCATATCGCATGGCTCCGGGAGCTATCAATAATTGTCATAGATAGATGCCTGATCTACTTGGGACCAGTCCAACTGTTGCCACATATCCGGAGTATTCTGAGACCATGTTGTTCGGGAAACCTGCACGAAACGAGAGCGATCTCAACCCGCGCTCGTCCAAACGACACCGTCGGGCCGACGCCATGCGGCGAAAGGCCCTGTCCCCTGTGCGCATCTTAATCATGGTGCTTCTCTTACCTCTGACCACGGCAGTGTTTGCAGCCGGTATCTTTCTGCGGATTTCCGACTATGACCGCAACGACGCTGTGCTTCATCTGATCGCATTGGCTGGATGTGATGCAGTGCATGCCATTGGATTTGGCCCGTTCCGAGAAGGTCAGCCGGGCTATCACAAGCGTTACGACCCGGATGGAGATGGCGTGACCTGCGAAAAGTTCACGCCGACATTCACACAACAAGCGTCGCCGCCAACCAGTGAGGCGCCCACAGACCGCACGGTTGGAAACGCCAAGTTCGTTCGGCCCTGAGCGGCTTGCACCGCAAGATCGGGGCACCTAGCCGCAACCGGTGTGAAAAACAGCCTGATCCTTCCCACCTGTCCTGCAAAGCTATTGGAGAGTGCCTGATCAAATGTACGATTGATGGACCCAATTGGTGATTGCCCAGCGTGGCGGTATTTTGGAGGAACTGACCGATTTCCAACCACCTCTGACGAGATCACGACAGCTGGCCACCGGCGCAATCACGAAATTTGCGGACCTCGGGCGCGGCGCCGTTTAGCGGAAACTCGGTAACACGGTCCTGGGTGAAGGCGTAGGCCGTATCATTGTATTCCAAACCGTCAAGGACGTTCGCAAACCCTGTGTCACTGACCCCAAGGGCAAAGGTGTCCTGCGACAGGACATGGCGCGGCGTTGCGATTTCGACCGGATTGCGTCCGCTGAACCGCATCGCAAACCAAGGGGTCACTGTCCATGTGTCAGTTTTGCGCGTGACGGTCAGCGTATACAGCGGCTGTGCCGGGTCGTAAGTCAGGAAGATACGTGCGTCATCGGTGTCATGGGTCAGCGTGCAAATCTCGCCCACCGTGGCCTCCCAAGCCTGGGCGGGTGTGCTGAGGAGGAGGCTGATAAGAAGGACGCGCATCCGTTGAAACTAGCTGCGGGCTGGGGATTGGCAAGTTCGACAAGGTTCGCCCTTGGATCAGCAGCGCTGCCGTTCCGGGAATTCGGATCGTTGAGAAGAGTCCTTTTTTGGCCTGTGACGGAACACAAGCGCTTGTCTTGGACCACTTTGTTCGCTCAGAATGCACCCATGACCCGCGATGAATTCAACACCTTCTGTTCTGACCTCAAAGCCACCAGCCATGTGGTGCAATGGGGCAATGCGGATGTGTGGAAGGTGGGCGGCAAAGTGTTTGCGCTTTGTGGCTGGAACGATGGGAAGGACGCGTTCACCTTTAAGGCCACCGATCTGGCCTTTGAGGTATTGAGCGATGAACCCGGCATCCGTCCCGCCCCCTATCTGGCGTCTCGGGGGATGAAATGGCTACAGGTCTACGAGGAACGCGGGATGAGCGACACCTCACTGCGTGAGCATATCGTGACGTCTTATGATTTGGTCGTGGCCAAGTTGACCAAGAAGAAACGGGCCGAGTTGGGGGTTTAGAACGGGAGAGCAAAGGCGTTGACGGATTTTCCTGAGAGTTGCGTCAGATCCTCGGCCAGCCCCACGCGGGTGCCGCGCGCCCTGTGAATGGCGCTTTGGACCTCATGCGTGCTGGGCAGGGTGTTTGGGTTCGTCATGGCAACCTTTTGGACTCACAATCTGTGATTTCAAATGTGGAGGAGGCAGCGCTGGGCTGCAAGGTTGAAGTGTCGACAGGGAAGTATTGGGCTTCGGTAAATATCGCTGTTCTTACAAGGACCTGAACTTCGATCTGTTTTCAGGTAATTGAAACAACCCATTTCTAACTGCGGATCGTTGCAGAAGAATTTTGTCCCAGTGCCACAGTATCGCAGCGGCCTGTTCTCCAATTTTCTTCTTTTGCAACGACGGGGCAAGGTAAAATGCCACGACATTGTTTCTCAAAATAGCGGCCCGTTCAGCTTGCTTTTTGCTGTTTTGAAGATCTTTTGAGATTACGACCCAATCGCTTCCAAGACTATTGAAGTAGTCGATATCGGAAATGTTTTTCGGGGCTTTGTTGCACAAATCGGTTGTAGGGATTCATGTCGTGAATCCAGCATGATAGCTAGTAGGTATGAGCAGCTGGACCCCAACAAAGTACAAGACCACAAACTGGTCTTCTTACAATGCTAGTCTGAAGCAGCGTGGATCGCTGTCGATCTGGTTTGATCCTGAAATGGTCTGGGTGCCACCGCCGAGTGGCAAGCGCGGTCGGCAACATAGCTTCAGTGACGCTGCGATCCAAGCTTGCCTGACCTTGAAGGTTCTGTTCGGACTGCCATTACGGCAGACCACTGGTTTTGTACAAAGCCTGCTAAAGTTGGTCGGACTGGACTGGGCCGCACCTGATTTCAGCACTCTTTGCCGTCGTCAGAAGACGCTGAACGTGAGCCTGCCGTATCGCGGCGGTACTGGCCCGTTGAATCTTCTTATCGATAGCACTGGCATCAAGTCGGAAGGTGAAGGCGAATGGAATGCCCGCAAGCACGGCGGGTCCAAACGGCGCACCTGGCGTAAGATACACA
>NZ_OMPS01000027.1 GCF_900313035.1 Ruegeria sp. EL01
GTGGACGGAAACGTTCGGATCAGAGCGCCTCACCGGTGCCTTGCTCGACCGGCTGACCCACCATGTCAGCATCCTGGAGATGAACGGAGAAAGCTATCGTCTGGCACAGAGCAGGGCTCGGCAGAACTCCTAATACGCGGAAAAGATTGGTCCTGACGGACCAAGACGCCTTGGCAACCGCCAGCTATTTGGGAGCGCGTTTGCCAAGGCGTCGGCCACCCAAGCAATGGACGACTTTTGCTCCGCCCCGTGGCAGAATTTTACTCCGCCGTTGACACGTTCGACGCCAAGATACCGAACAGTGCTATCGACCTTCGTGTGCCCGAGTAGCAGTTGGACCGCACGGAGGTTGCCCGTCTTTCGGTATATCTCCGCTGCTGTCGTCATCCAAGATGCTGTTTGATTGTCGCCATACTAGAAAGTATGATTATGGAGTGTCCACATGTGGTCGGTCCCTCCCACAACACGAAGGGTACGGCAATGTCTGAAACAACAAACGTCCAACCAAATCGAAGTCTCCGACTCAAAGGGATGTTAGTCGCGCTCGTTGGAGCGGCGTTGATGAGCCTCGATCCAGTGTTCATTCGGTTTTCTGGAGTAAATGAGCTGGAGACCACATTCCTTTTTGGATTGTTTACAGCGATATCCATGGCTGTCGTTATCCAGCTAAGTGACAAACGCGGTTTGATCAAAGTTCTGGTCGATAGCGGGTGGCCCCTACTTGCCGCTGGCGTTCTAATGTTGGGCAGCAGCACTGGACTGGTATTCGCCATTAAGAACACCTCTGTCGTCAACACATTCGTGATCCTCAGCACCATACCCGCCGTTGCCGTATTGTTTAGCTGGATTTTCCTGAGGGAAAGGGTTTCCAAGCAAACCATGTTTGCGATCATCGGGGTTATTATCGGCATTGGTGTCGTTGTGTCAGGCTCTAGTGCTGGCGGTGCCAGCAGCTTGTACGGCGACCTGCTTGCCATGTTTGCAGTTGTGGTCCTTGCGTTGATGCTGACATTGCTGCGCAAATTCCCAGACGTCAGCCGTATGGGCGCTGTAGGCGTCGGTGGTTTCCTTGTCGCGGTGGTAATGTTCTTCTTCACCGAGCCATCAACCTTTAGCATGAACACATGGTTGATCATGGGCGTGATGGGCCTTCTGACGGCCCCGTTCGGTCGCGTTCTGTCGATGGTTGCGACCCGCTACGCCACAGCGACCGAAGTTTCGATGACCCTGATGCTGGAAACCGTTTTGGCTCCAATCTGGGCATACCTTTTCTTCACGGAAGTACCGGGCGCTAACAGTCTCGCCGGTGGCGCTATCATTCTAATTACCATCGTCGCCTACACGCTGCATCTGACGAGAGAAGAAGGCTGAAAGACGAGAGGTTAGCTTAACTTCAAATCGGCCAACAACATCCGTGTAGCAGCCTCTGCAAACCGGGCGATTTCTTCTTCGCCCGGTCGTCCTCGTCCAAACAGAACATCATCACGAAACGCGAAAAGCATCGACGTATATAGAAGCAAGACCTCATCTGGATCGGAAAGGGACAATCTTTCCCTTAAGAACTTCGACAATGCCGCACTTGTTTCATCCGGGGCCGCTTTAAAAAACGTCTCGACAATTTCAGGAGATTTGGCGCTTTCAGTGACCAATAATCTAAAAACGCATAAAGGTTCATCTTCGAGGTGCCAGCGCATAAATCCCTTGGCAAAGCTGACCAGCGCCTTTCGAGGATTAGGATGCTCAAGGTGGCGGACGAAATCGGCATTGCTCGACTGACCCAAAAAGATGATGGTTGCTTCAAACAGTTCAATTTTAGATGGAAAATAGCGATAGACAGTTTGTTTTGTTACGCTAGCGAGTGCGGCAATCTCGTCCATGTTAGCGGCCTCATAGCCTGCTGATAAAAACTCTTCCTTTGCTGCTTTCAGAATTGAGAGGCGCTTGGCTTCTCTTTTTTCTTCCATCGTTCCCATACCTCTAAAGCCCGCCTCAAATTTATCTTCCTCAACAGGATGAATACATTGACTCCAGTGCAAGCGCAAGATTTCCATACTCGTAAGTATGACGGTGTGTGGGGAGCAATCTGATGCCTAAACTCAACCCAACCGGCGACAAGCTAGGCCGGTGACATTCCGGTAAGTCAACATTCGCGCGTTGGTAGCGAATGCTAACTTCTCTAATCGGGCGTTTGGGTCAAGTTCATTTCATCGTTTTCTTTCCATGCTTTGAGATCGCTGTCTCTCATCCGGGTCACACTTCTCTTCGCAGTCATTGATGGCCCGGTTCGGTTGGACCGCTGCATGCATGTGTCGGATTGGACGTGGAGCGCCCCGCTTTGTCTCGCGCTTCGAGTTGCGCAGTGAGCTTTTTCGGCGTCATCCACAGACCTCGTCCGGTGAGGGACGATCCCGTCTTTGGCTTCTGGAATGGGTATCAGGTCATGCAATTCCCTCCATTTTCCCATGACGGAACTCGGTATTGTCGGCCCACATGCGGTGCATGATGACGGCCAATTTTCTGGCAACGGCTACCAGAGCGCGTCGGCGGCCTTTGCGGCGCATCAGGCGTAGGCCCCAGCTTTTGATCTCAGAACTCGCAACAGATCGCATCATCATCGCATTTGCTGCAGCATACAGAGTAGCACGTACGTCACTGTCACCCGCCTTCGAGATGCGGCCAGGATTGTCCATCTCGCCGGACTGATATCGTCGAGGTGTTAACCCAAAATGTGCAGCCACTGTTCGAGAACTTGTGAACCGTGCCGGGTCATCGACCGCGGCACGGAATGTCAGTGCAGCAATGGGGCCGACACCGGGGATCGCCATAAAGCGCAGGCAGGTCTTGTCATGGCTGGCTGCCTGCTTCACACGACGGTCTAGTTCTCGGTAGGTTCTGTACAACATCGCGCGCGCATCAAGGAGTGGCAGAAGCGCACGTGAGAGGTCTGGATCTGCCTCGATCAATGGTCTGACCAGTTCGTCGAAAGACCCCTGATCAACACGAGACGGCAACCGCAGGCCAAAGACCCTGAACAGCCCCCGCACCTCGTTGGCCAAGTCGATGCATTTCTTCTGAACGGCCTTGCGACTGCTCAGCAGCGCTCTTAGCGCGTGAGCTTCGCGGCTCTTGTTAAAGACCGTACCGAACCACCCGGATCGCAACACCTGTGCAATCCCTCGCGCATCTGTTTTGTCGGTCTTGTTTCGCATCGCTGAAAGGGCTGCGTTCACTTGACGCGCTTCCATGCAAACAACATCAAGCCCAGCTGCACGAAGTCCGTAATACAGGTGCTGGCTCATCGCACCAGACTCGAAACCGACCCGACATTGATCAGAAGGCACATCACCCAGACAGGCCAAGATGTCCTCAATCTCACATGCCACTGAGCGCTCAAAGAGATGCTTGCCATCAGCGTCAATCACGCAGACCGCCACCGATCGCAACGACACATCCAAACCCACATAGTAATCCATTTCGTTCTCCTCAAACTGCAGAAACATACTGCAACTCTATCAAGAACTTGACCCATCATCATGGTCAGCCCGATTACCCATGCTTTGTCCCGCAAAGCAGACTTTGCCTCCTTCCCGTTGCTTTAAAACATAGCCGGCACGACCTGATCCGGCGGGCGGTGCCCATCTTCGAAGGTTTTGATATTGATGATAACCTTCTCACCCATTTCGATCCGCCCCTCCAAAGTGGCAGACCCCATATGAGGCAGCAAAACCACATTCGGCAATTGCCGCAGCCGCGGGTTCACATCGGTGCCGTGTTCATAAACATCCAAGCCCGCCCCAGCGATATCACCGGATCGGATCATTCGGGTCAGGGCATTTTCGTCAACTACCTCACCGCGAGAGGTATTCACGATCACCGCCGACGGCTTCATCAGTTTCAAACGACGCGCATTCATCAGGTGGAAGGTCGAGGGCGTCGAGGGGCAATTGACCGATACCACATCCATCCGGGCCACCATCTGGTCGAGGCTTTCCCAATACGTCGCTTCCAGCTCCTGCTCGATCTCGGGGCGCAACCGGCGGCGATTGTGGTAATGCACCTGCATCCCGAACGCACGCGCGCGCCGGGCGACCGCCTGCCCGATCCGCCCCATACCAAGTATGCCCAAACGTCGTCCACCAATCCGACCTCCAAGCAAAGCCGTTGGCGCCCAGCCCGACCAATCGCCCTGCTGCATCACGCCCAGACCTTCGGGAATGCGACGGGTGACCGCAAGGATAAGGGCCATGGCCATGTCTGCAGTATCGTCGGTTAGGACACCCGGCGTATTCGACACCAGAATACCGCGCTGCCGGGCCGTCGCCACGTCGATGTTGTCGACGCCTGCACCGTAATTCGCAATCAGCCGCAGACTTTCGCCCGCCTGTCCCAGCAAACCCCCGTCGATCGAATCCGTGACCGTTGGCACCAACACATCTGCTTCGTTGACCGCTGCGACCAATTCTTCACGTGTCATGGGCGCGTCGTTGTCACGCAACCGGACATCAAAAAGCTCGCTCAACCGGGTTTCAACAGCCTCTGGCAACCGTCGCGTTACAACAACACTCAGACGTTCTCGTGGCACTTTAGCCCTCCCACTGCTTTGCAAACGCGCGCGCTCCATGGCATCGTGGCGCAGGATAAGGCGGGGCACAAGAACCCCATAGGCATTGAGTCGACCTTTTTTCGAAAGCAGATCAACAGGCATAAGAGCAGCTAGTCAGTGAACGGCCTTCTATCGGTGAAACGCCTTTTCTGGGCGATCCTCTCCATTTTCTTGTTTGCGTTGGGCCCAATTGCGGCTGACGCACAGGACAAACGTGGTCCGGTGACGAACTTGCCGCTGCCGCGCTATGTCTCGATGAAAGCCGCCGAAGGGAATGTGCGCCGAGGGCCGTCATTGACCCATCGAATCGACTGGGTGTTCAAGCGTCGCGGTATGCCGTTGCAGATAACGGCCGAATACGGCAACTGGCGCAAGGTTCAGGACCGCGACGGCGCTGGTGGCTGGGTCCACTACGCGTTGCTGTCAGGTGTCCGTACGGTTTTGATCGAATCTGAAATGCTGGCCGTCTATTCCCGGCCTGACGCTGGCGCGCCGGTTAATGCGCATTTCGAAACGGGTGTCGTGGCACGTCTTGGGTCTTGCTCGCTGGATTGGTGCAAGGTGTCAGCCGGAGGTCATCGCGGCTGGACATTGAAATCGAACCTCTGGGGCGTCGATCCATCCGAGATCCGCGAATAGCCCGTTCACCTTTCAATCGAATCCGACAATGGCTCGCCTCGTATTGCCTCAGAGGCTTGCCCTGACCACCGGCGCAGTTATTGTGACGCTTCAGGATCAGAGGACCAATAATGAAAGCCGTCACATACACCACTTTCGGCGACGCAGCAGACGTATTGCAGCTGCAGGATATGCCTTTACAAACACCCGGGCCTGGTGAGGTCACGATTGACTTGGCCTTCTCAGGCGTGAACCCCTCTGACATCAAGGCACGCGCCGGATCCAGACCGGGCGTCACCAAACCACCCTTTCCTGTGATCATTCCCCATAGCGACGGGTCTGGGGTGATCTCCGCTGTAGGGGAAGGCGTGTCCGTGTCACGGATTGGTCAACGTGTCTGGATCTGGAACGGCCAATGGGAGCGTGCGTTCGGCACTGCCGCAACGCAGATCACGTTGCCTGAGGCGCAAGCCGTCCAACTGCCAGACTCAGTCTCATTTGAAACCGGAGCCGTTCTTGGCATTCCGGGTTTGACGGCCTGCCATGCCGTATCTTCCGGCGGAGACATCACGGATCAGACAGTTCTGATTCATGGAGGCGCAGGCACGGTAGGCTTTTTGGCAGTGCAATTGGCTAAATGGGCAGGGGCACGGGTTATCGCAACAGCCAGCTCACGTGACTTTGACAGGGTACGCGAGGGCGGTGCAGACGCGGTGATCGACTATTCTTCTGATGACCTCGCCGACCAGATACTCGACGCCAACAAAGGGCAAACGGTTGGTCGAATCATTGATGTTGAGTTCGGACATAACGTCGAGACAAACACCACAGTCATATCCGAGAATGGCCGAATAAACGCCTACGGCTCAGCGCGGAACATGACACCGGCCCTGCCCTTCTATCCGCTGATGTTCAAAGCAGTAACGCTTGAGGTGATATTGATCTACCTTCTGCCCGATCACGCCCGCGCAACCATCATTGAAACGCTTCACGCTGCCTTAGTAGACGGGGCGTTGGTTTGCCCCATCCAAAAGGTTCTGCCATTGCAAGACTGCGCAAGGGCGCACGACCTGGTACAAGTCGGCAATCGGACCGGCGCGGTGCTGATCGAGACGACCTGATGGCAGAAGAAATTAAATATTCGAGTGTTCAAAATTTTTGCCCAAAAGCTCTTGAACCCTGCCAACAACAGTCGTAGATAGCCGCTCACCGTTGGGGTGTAGCCAAGTGGTAAGGCAGCAGTTTTTGGTACTGTGTATCGTAGGTTCGAATCCTACCACCCCAGCCATGATTTTCCATTAAATCACACACTGAATAATTGGTCGCCGATTGTGGCTAGTTTTCAGGGACTTAGTTTTTGACGATTTGAGCTGAGACGCGAACGTGAGCACAACAATAGCCGATTTCCGGCCGCAGTCTCAGTTCGCGATTCCGACGGTACGAGTTTGGTGTGTTTTGAAAAGTCTTTAGATCAGAGCGCAGCGAACTGCTGGCGCTGTTCTGACCAGATCGCTGGGAAGCCGGACTTGATTAGGTAATCCGTGATCAGGCCGTCAGGTTGCTCGCCTGCAGCGATGGCATCCAGAACATCAGGCGCCAGCATGGCCAGATCGACCACATCCTGAACGCGGCGTTTGGAAATGCCCTCTTCTTCAGCAATCTCAGAAAACGTTCTGCCGTCAATAATCATCGCCAACAATTGGCGCGCCTTGATTATGTTGCGGACAAGTGTCTGATCGATCTCAGGAGGCGGATCGCCCAAGTGCAATTTCAGTTCCACGCCTCTGCGGCGCATCTGGAATGGAGCTTCAATTGTTAGTTCTTCGGCATTGACCTGATCCGCTCTGCACTCGATCATCCGGGCCAGTGCCTGTAGATCCAACTGCAGACTCAGCGACCCCTGTCGTATGTCTGCCCGCGCAATCAGGTCGAGGCATTTCCTGACGGACTGGCAATCTCTGAGATGCTCCGCTGCTGAAGCAATTTCGGCCGCAGACATATCCTGTACCATTGATGTCACAGCGTTCGGTCGGCTTAGGTGTTGTCTAACCACTTCAGCCAGGAGGTTCTCAAGCTGTTCTGCAGGCAGTCGCCACGTATCGGGAAACTTCTGACTGCGATCCGCCACAAGACGACCAGAGATATAGTACCGCAACCGCTTTCCATTTTTGCGACTATGGCTGGGCGTCAGCCGATCTCCGGTCTCATCATAGAGCTTTCCGGCCAGTGCTGATCGCTTTGCTTTCTGCTTAACGCCGCGCTCCCTTACTGCGCCATCTTTCAGCAGCTGCTGCACCCGCTCCCACGCCGCCGGGTTGATGATGGCAGGATGCTGCCCCTCATAAACCTGACCCTTGTGTCGGATGCGGCCAGCATAGATTGGGTTGCGGATCAGATGATGGATGTGTCCGCGATCGAAGAACGTGCCACCTGTCACGCGTCCGCCGGGACGTTCCCGGCGGCGCGACCGGAGACCCAGTGCTTCCGCCTGCTCTTTCACGTCAAGAATGGTCTGATGCTCCAGATAGAGATCGTAAAGCGTCCTGATGATCTCAGCTTCTTCTTCGTCGATTTTGAGCGTCCGGCCGTCAGCCTGATACCCAAGTGGAACGTTCCCGCCCATCCAAAGACCCTTGCGTTTTGAGGCAGCAATTTTATCCCGGATACGTTCGGCGGTGACTTCCCGTTCGAACTGAGCGAAGCTGAGCAGCACGTTGAGTGTCAGGCGACCCATACTGGTCGACGGCTCTTAGCAGCCCTTCGCTACATTTTGTAGGAGTGTCTGCTTCCGACATTCAGATCAGTTTATATTTGACCCGTTCCCCCTTTCTTCTTCCCTGTTGGCCTCAAGAAATTCCCTGATCGTAAGAGAAAAATTCCCTGTTAACCGATCTAAGGAAATTCCACACAAGAGACTGTTTTTACGAGTAACTTCGAGCTCCAATACGCCGAAATTGGCCCAAATCTATGAGTTTTTCCTGTATTTTCCCTGTTAACAGGGAATTCTGCGCGAGACTGGATAGCTCGAGACTGCCTGCACAGCCATGATTTTCCCCCTGTTGTGCCGTCCGGCGTGAATCGCAACCTGTCCGGTTAGACTTGCAACTTTTGTCGGGCAAGAAAGCAACTTTCGTCAGGATTGAAGGATTTTAGGGGCCTCTCTCTACTCAGCAGGCAGGTTTGCTTACATCCAAGAAGTGCCTCGACAAGTAAGGCCCTGATTGCCCCAAGTTCGACACCCGGGGCGGTAAGCGGAAATTCGCGGCATGCGCGAAACTTAATCGCGTAAACGGCCGAAGCAGACACTCGGCCTTAGTCAGTCCTATCTATTTCAGATTGCTAACCACCTCCATGAAGTGAAATCTTCATGGCCTTCACGAATTCCGGCAGTGCAGCATCACCTCGAATGCAGTGATTGGTCAGTCAGCGCGCAATTTGCCCATCTCCCGTTCTGCTGCAGTAGAGTTTTGATCGCTCCAAAATTATTCTGACTCGATGCAGCTATTCACATCGTCGGGTAGATGTTGTGACAAAACAAAAATTTGCAATTGATCTCCAAGGTGTTGCCATATCTGCTCATTGTACTCTGACTGTGTTTCTACCAAGCGGACCATATTGATTGTCAGGGGCTGCGCGGGCAGCACGTCATCAAGGCGCACAAGCAGACCCTGTGCGAGCGGGTCGGCAACCAGTGAGTGGGGCAACCACGCAACACCGATTTCATTTAGAGAGTATTGCAGCATAGCAAGCGTCAGAGCAGTTTCAGCTCTGGGTAACGCAGTGACGCCTGTGGGCAAACGCGGGGCGACCATCCGGGAAAAGACCTGCCCAAGAAATACTTCGGGCGGGTAACTGATTGTTGGAATTACCGCGTCAGTTGCTTTGCTGCGCATTGCGGGCGCACAGACTGGCATCAAAAAATCTGACCCAAGTGTCCTGGCTTCAAAAGCGTTTCCAGGGCCGAGCATTTTGCCATCAGAAATCGCGTACATGATCGCAAAATCAACTTCTTTCGAGATTAGAAGCAAGAGGCATTCGTCCTGGTTCCCTGAACGCACGCTCACTGAAGCATCGCCATTTTCCGTCAATGCGGACACAACCTTGGGTGATACGGTTGTAGTCAATGCATGTTGGCAGACAAAGGACAGTGAGTTGCCCGCCTGATCACTCGTAGTCTTCAAAGTATGTCGCAGTTTGTGTAACCGCGAGCTGAGTTCACGTAATTCGAGTTCCAGTGCCTGCACACCTGGCAGCAGAGATACGGGCTTGCGGCGGCGGTCGAATAGGGTCGTGCCGATATTGTCTTCGATAAGACGCACCCGGCGTGTAAAGGCAGATTGGGTCAGCAACCGCTTGTCAGCAGCGCGCGCCAATGAGCCGCTGTCAAGTACGGCCAATATGTCATCAATCCACTCAAGGCGCATAAAATGCAGATAACGCAGCCTCAGGTAATATGCAATCTTTGCAATATAGGTGCCAAATTTCGAATTTGAATACAGGCATGGCGGGGAGTAAGTTGACATAAATCAATATTAGGATCTCTCAGATGCATCTTGCCCGCTTCCCCCGCCTGCACCTAGCTCATCTTCCGACGCCGCTTGAACCGATGAAACGTCTGTCAAAAGAGCTGGGTGTCGATATCTGGATCAAGCGGGACGACTGCACGGGCATGTCAACTGGGGGTAACAAGACCCGCAAGCTTGAATTCCTCATGGCAGAGGCCGAAGCGCAGGGTGCAGATATGGTAATGACTCAGGGGGCTACGCAAACCAATCACGGCCGACAGACCGCAGCATTTGCCGCCAAGCTTGGGCTCGATTGTCATATCCTTCTGGAAGATCGCACTAGGTATGAAGATGCCAACTACAACGCCAATGGCAATGTCCTGCTTGATCATCTGCATGGCGCGACCACGGAAAAGTTTGCCGGTGGCCACGACATGCCGGGCGAGATGGAGAAAGCAGCCAACAAGAAACGGGCAGAGGGACGCAATGTCTATGTCATTCCAGGCGGCGGATCGAACCCGACTGGCGCGCTCGGCTATGTGAATGCAGCTTTTGAGATCATAGGTCAGGCCAATGACAGCGGTTTGAGAATTGATCGATTGGTACATGCAACCGGGTCTTCGGGAACACAGGCAGGACTGGTTACTGGCATGTGCGCAATGAATGCTCAGGTGTCCGTGCTGGGCATCGGAACAAGGGCGCCGCAACCAAAACAGGAACAAATGGTTTACGACCTTGCCTGCAAAACTGCCGAGAAACTGGGTTGCGCAGATGTGGTCAAGCGCGAAGACGTGATGGCCAATACCGACTATGTCGGCGAGGGCTATGGCCTGCCGACCGCAAGCGGCATAGAGGCGATCCAGATGTTTGCCGAACTGGAGGGCATCCTTCTGGATCCGTGCTACTCAGCCAAGGGTGCAGCGGGTTTGATCGATCTTGCACGCAAGGGTGAGTTTAGAGATGAGCGGGTCGTGTTCCTGCACACCGGGGGCGCGGCAGCTCTCGGAGGATATGACTTTGCCTTTGATCATCAAAACCGCTGGGTAACTGTCTGAGCCATGGCGCTGCGTCCGGTCGGCATTCTTGGTGGTATGGGGCCTGAAGCGACTATCCTCCTCCAGAGCAAGCTGGTGGAGGCGGTGCCTGCGAATGATGACCGCGATCACATCCCGCTGTTGGTCGATATGAACCCGCAAGTACCGTCGCGGATTGCGCATTTGATCGCAGGCACCGGTGAAAATCCCGGGCCGACGCTGGCCGCAATGGCACGTCGCCTCCAGGCTGCCGGAGCCTTGGCGCTGGCGATGCCGTGCAACACCGCACATCACTATGCCAAAGCGATCACAGGTGCGGTGAATATCCCGCTGTTGAACATGGTTGAACTGACGGTTGATCATGCAGTCAGAACGATTGGCTCCGGGGGTTGTGTCGGTATGCTTGCTTCGCCCGCCGTGAGGCACACACGTTTGTTCGAAGATGCACTATCGGCGCGAGGGCTTTCTGTCGTCTGGCCCGCAGATGATGAAGAAATGTTGTCAGCAATCCGCAGCATCAAAGTAAGCGGCCCTTGTAGTGATGCGCGCGAAACATTGCGGATTGCTTCGCATGAACTTGTCGCGGCAGGCGTAGACCTGCAAATAGTTGCGTGCTCGGAATTCTCGCTAATTGCCGACAGTGTGGCGGCGGACACCAATGTTATCGACACGATTGACCTGCTGGTCGCCGAGATCTGTAAATTCTCTCAGGCGGGTCAACGTGGTGAGGCGGAATAGCGAGGACTATTATTCCTTGGGACGACATGGGTTTGGGAAACAGGCTGGTTAGCTCAAAAACGATCCCAAAACTGGCGGGCAGTTTGATCAAAGATTGTCGGATTGGAAAAGGCAGAAATCGTGAGCGTCGCACACCAAGTGTCATCGCCGATGGGCACCAGCAGTCCCGCGTCAAGTTCAACAGAAATCGCGGTTTCAGGCATCCAGGCGAAACCACTTCCAGTCATCAGGCGCCGTTTGATGGTCTCAACCAAACTATCGACATAGATCGTCTCAGCATTCAGCGGTTTCCGATCTATGGTATTTTCAACAACCATGCCCAGAAATGACGAGCGGTCATAGGCCAGATATGGGATTGGCGGGCCATCCTGTTTTGCAAGGTCCCACCCCAAAGTGCTCACCGATTCAGCCGCAGCCACCGGCACCAGACGATCCTTCAGCAGATCCTTTCGCTCGAACGCAGCTTCGTCAATCATCGGCGAGACCGAGTGGTGATAATAGCACAACAGGATGTCGACTGCGCCTTCGACCAAAAGATCGCAGCAGGTGCTCAAGGAATCGGACAGTACACGCGTGCGCAAATCGGGGATTTGCCGTTGCAACTCTTCGATCCGAGCAGCCAGATAATTGACCGCAAGGGTGTGAAGCACCGAAAATCGAATGAATCGGCTGTCCCCCCTGTCAGCATCTCGCAGTGATTGACGTGATTCTGACAACTGCGAAATCGCGGCCAAGGCAACGGGCAGAAACTGTTGTCCCGCCTCTGTCAGTTGCACCGGATATGTGGCCCGGTTAACCAGTGGCAGCCCGACCCAACTCTCCAATGCTTTGATTCTACGACTGAATGCAGATTGTGTTATGTTACGTTCGTCGGACGCACGGGTGAAGTTCAGCGTTCGGGCAAGGCACTCAAAATCACGCAGCCAGTTCAGATCCAATGGAAGTTCCTACATTTCAAAGGGCGCATTGGCCAAGCATACCTATAACTATGCAAAAAACGAATAGTTTGATGAAATGTTCGAATTGGCCCTTGGAAAACCTCATGATCTAGACTTCCAGGCAGGGCCTGGCGGTTTGCGCCTTTTTCAGCCTTCCGTCTGTAGTCGCAGCCCGAGACAATTTGGCACGATCCTATCGCGGGATAGGAGATCGAATGACTAAAGAACGACGCCAAAACAAGGCGCAAATCAACAGAGGAGATTATTATGAGAACGAACCTGAAGACACTTGGCCTGGCAGCGGTGGTTGGCATTTATGCAATGCCTGCTTTTGCTGCCGAAGAGGTCAAAATTGGTGTGCCGTCCTGGACCGGGGCGCAAGCAATTGCGCATCTTCTGGGGGCAGTTGTTGAGACGCGAATCGGAGGTACGGTGGAATTTGTGCCGGGGAACAACGCCACTATTTTCCAGGCAATGGATCAGGGTAAGGGCGACATCGACGTGCATCCCGATGTGTGGCTGCCCAATCAAGAGAGCTTTACCAAGAAATATGTAGATGAGGCCGGAACGGTAACCCTGTCTTCGAACCCATACGAAGGCAATCAGGGTTTTTGCGTCAGTCAGGACTTTGGCCAGGCCAACAACATCACTGACATCGCTGATTTGGGTCGTCCGGACGTCGCTGCACTGATGGATAGCGACGGCAATGGTAAGGGCGAAATGTGGATCGGCGCGCCAGGTTGGGCGTCGGCGAATGTGAACGAGGTTAAAACCCGGGACTACGGCCTGCTTGATTTCATCGAGCCGGTGCGTGCAGAAGAAAGTGTGAAGACCGCGCGTATCAAGGATAGTATCGCTAAGGGAGAAGGATATGCCTTCTACTGCTATAAGCCGCACGCGGTTTGGTACATGTTCGATGTCCAGATGTTGAGTGAACCGACATTTGACCCCGCGAAATACGTGATGGTTCAGCCATCTGATGATCCGGATTGGTACAACAATTCCAGTGTAGCCACCAAAGACGCGCTTAAGAACGTTCAGATCGCCTGGTCCAATACCCTCCCAGATCGCTCTCCGGCGATTGCCGATTTTTTTGCGAATTTCCAAGTGACGGCTGATGACGTCAGCGGGTTCGCTTACGAAATCAGCGGGAAGGGGCGTGATCCGGCAGAGGTCGCCCGCGAATGGGTCGACGCCAATCCTGATCGCGTGGACGCCTGGTTGGGCCTCTGATCTCGCTCAAGGAACACGGTGGCGCCGTTTCATGGCGCCACCCGAATGCTGACCTCTGGGGGACCTATGAGCGACAATACCGTTATCGAAATTTTGAATGTTTGGAAGATTTTCGGAGGCAAGCCCGAAGTAGCGCTGCAGGCGATCCGGGATCAGGGGCTTAGCAAGGCTCAGGTGTTGGCCGAATACAACTGTGTTGTTGGTGTTGCTGATGTCAGCCTGTCGGTAAATCGGGGCGAAATCTTTTGCATTATGGGCCTTTCCGGCAGCGGTAAATCTACTCTGGTCCGCCATTTCAATCGGCTGCTTGAACCCACCGACGGCAAGATCGAGATTGAAGGCACCGATGTTATGGCGCTGGGGCCAAAAGAGCTTCAGCAGTTTCGCAACAACAAGATCGGCATGGTGTTTCAGAACTTCGCGCTCATGCCGCACCGGTCGGTGCTGGATAATGTCGCGATGCCACTGGAAATCCGCCAGATCAGCAAAAATGAGCGGATGCGCCAGGCTGCCGCAATTCTGGATATTGTCGAGCTTGGTGCCTGGGGATCGAAATTTGCGCACGAGCTGTCAGGCGGCATGCAACAGCGTGTGGGTTTGGCCCGGGCGTTGGCGGCTAACCCGGATGTGTTGTTGATGGACGAACCATTCTCAGCGTTGGACCCGCTGATCCGTCGGCAATTGCAGGATGAATTTATCCGGCTGAGCAAGATCCTGAAGAAAACCACGATTTTTATCACCCATGATTTGGACGAAGCGGTTCGCATCGGCAACCGGATCGCAATCATGCGTGATGGTAAGGTAGTGCAGATTGGAACGGCCGAAGATATTGTCATGAACCCGGCCGACGATTATGTGGCCGATTTTGTTGCGGGCATTTCCCGGCTCAAAGTGGTGCGCGCTCACGCTGTCATGCAGCCCATACCCGAACACATAGCAGCCCATGGCCCGCTGGCGTCCGATGCCCCACGCGTCAACGAGGGTGAAAACCTCAGCACGCTGATCAATCTGGCGATCGACAACAGCAGTGCCATTCTGGTGGAGGACGGTGGCGTTGATGTCGGCGTGATTACCCGTGCCGATCTGCTGCGTACCGTGATCGAAGGGACCGAAGTGTCATGAATACCTCTGATGTGAACCCGCTGGAAGATACCGAAAGCGAAGCAGCCCTGGCCTATGCCGAAGAGCGCCGCGATAACATTCGAACCTTTGTCCGCACCAGCCCTGACTACTACATCCGCAATTTCGATAAGATCGGTGCCTCGTCCCGCTTCACGCCGACCTTCAACCTGATGGCGGGGCTGTTTGGTCCAGTGTGGTTTGGCGCGCGCGGGCTGTGGTCATGGGCGCTGCCCTTTCTGATCCTAGAAACAATTGCTTTTGTGCAGATCGCCCGTGGTCTGTTTGGTGATCTTGCTGCTGATGCAATGGCGCGCATCGCTTCGATCGAAGGCACGCTGGAATTGCGCAGACAGCAACTCGCCGCGGCGATCGAGAACCAATCGGACAAGATTGATGTCTATCGCCGCACTGTCGAATCTCTTGAGGATAACATTGGCGGCATCCGTGCCGAGGCGGAGGCGTTAGCCGCCCAAGGCCCCTCAATTGTTTTGACCGGCCTTGTCATCTTGCTGATCGTGAAAGCCGTGCAGTCGCAAGTGGCCAACTGGGCGCTGGAGGCCCGTTTCTCTGACTGGCTCTCGGATCGATCGATCCGCTCTGCCATGCCGGTATCACAAATCGTGTTCAGTGCGATCTTCATGGCGCTGATAGTTGCGGCAGCGATGATGCACTACAGTTTCCCGGGTCGGTTTTCGCTCCTCAGCCAATTTCCCACAGACCCGAACCTCCGTCTGACTGGCATCACGTGGGTAGAAGAATTCATCGCATGGTGCGTGCGCAACAGCGAGGCCTTCTTTGATGCTCTGACATTCGGAATCCGCGGGCTGCTCGACGCTCTTGAAGTCATTCTGGTCCAGACGCCGTGGATCGTGATCGCCAGTTTGATCATTTTGCTGACCTGGCTGACCGCAGGGATCAGCACGGCAATCTATTCGGGGGCATTTCTGGCCTATATGGGCCTGTTGGGTTTCTGGGAAGGCGCCATGACCACGCTGGCTTTGTTGGGGACTGCCGCATGTTTGTCGATCGTCATCGGCATACCACTTGGCATGTTCGCCGCCCGCCGCCCAAGGTTTTATGCCTTTATCCAACCCATCATGGATTTCATGCAAACCATGCCCGCATTTGTCTTTATGGTGCCAGTGATCGCCTTTTTTGGCGTCGGCAAACCAGCGGCTGTTGTGGTTACGATGATCTTTGGCGGCACACCGGTAGTGCGCCTGACTGTTCTTGGCCTGCGCGGGGTGCCCGAAAGCGTGCGCGAAGCAGCGATCAGCTTTGGAGCCAACAAGTGGTATCTGCTCACCAAGGTCGACCTGCCGCTCGCAAGTCCGTCGATCAGGGCAGGGATAAACCAGACTATCATGTTGTCGCTGGCGATGGTGGTTGTGGCGTCACTGATTGGCGCCAAAGGACTGGGCGAAGATGTGTTGGAAGCCTTGCAATATGCCAATGTGGGCCAGGGCATCCTCGCAGGGTTTGCGATCCTGTTCTGTGCCATGATCCTTGATCGCATCGTACAAGGCGGTCGCAAATGACACCGATTGTATTTGTCCATGGATTTTTGGGCGGCAGTCGGCAATGGCAGAGGCAATCCGAAGACCTGTCAGATTTCGACGTCGTCGCACTGGATCTACCAGGATATGGTAAGAATTCACGGTTTGATGCGTTGGACAGTATAGCTGGGTATGCTGAATGGGCGCTGAATGAATTGACGGCACGCGGTATCCAACAGTTCCACCTGATCGGCCACTCGATGGGCGGGATGGTTGTGCAGGAAATGGTCGCCCGCGCACCGGGGCGCGTCGAGCGGTTGGTGCTCTATGGCACCGGCGCGTTGGGGGTATTGCCAGGCCGGTTCGAGACCATTGGAACCTCAAAACGCCGAGCCCGTGCCGACGGACCTCAGGCCACAGCCAGACGAATTGCGGCATCTTGGTTTCTCGAGCGGGAAGAAGCCGCAGCATATGAAGATTGCGCCGTGATCGCCGAACAATGCAACTTGCGGTCAATACTCACCGGACTCGATGCGATGGAAGGTTGGAGTGGGGCAGAACGCTTAGCGGATATCGAAATCAGAACACTGGTTATCTGGGGTGACAGGGATCGCACTTACCCATGGAGTCAGACCGAGCAATTGTGGCAATCAATTCCCGACGCCAACCTGGCAGTGATACCAGAGTGCGCCCACGCGACGCATCTAGAAAAACCCGAGCTGTTCAACAGGGTTCTGATCGATTTCTGTTCAGATTGACGAGTTTCCGACCTCAAAATTTAGTTCAGAATTCCGTCGGCAGTACCACTGAGACGAATGAGAACGGCGGTGAGAAAGTCGACCACGGAAGCGGCGGGATGACCCTGCTGCGGGCGGCGTAAAAGTCGTCCATCTTTGCCCTTCTTTTCGTAACGGAGGGGGGCGGGAGGATCTTTTCCGTGGATTTGTATCGTAAAGTTCGTCTGGCCTGTGCCGAGGGCATGAGCCAGCGAGAAGCGGCCCGGCATTTCGGGATATCTCGTGACAGCGTTCGCAAGATTTTGGCGTTTTCGGTCCCGCCCGGCTACCGGCGGTCAGCACCGATCCGGCGGCCCAAGCTGGATGGGTTCACCGGG
>NZ_OMPS01000035.1 GCF_900313035.1 Ruegeria sp. EL01
CAGCAGACGGGGCGTATGACACGCGCAAATGTCACGAGGCGATAGCCGCCCGAAATGCCCACGCGGTAATCCCACCTCGCAAGAACGCCAAACCATGGAAGCCCACGAGCGCCGGTGCCACGGCACGCAACGAAGCGGTCAATGCTCAGCGATACCTAGGCCGCGCCCTGTGGCGACGATGGAGCGGATACCATCGCCGCAGCCGTGTCGAGACAAAGATGCATTGCGTGAAGCTGCTGGGGCAAAGCCTCATGGCTCGGGACTTTGACAGGCAGGTCGCGGAAATCCAAATTCGCGTTGCCGTGCTAAACCGCTACACAGCTATTGGCATACCCATCACCGAGGCCGTAGGATAAGTCCGCCCGGGGAAAGGGGAACTCCGACCTGCACCCGATTTGTACAACAGAGCCCATCACCGGCCATGTCGCGGGCCGTAACTTCAACCTCCGGAGTGCTTTCAACAACCGACATTCCGGCCTGAACTTTCCACGTGTCGGTCTCGACTTCTTGCCGCAAACCACGCTCAAGGCGGGTCGTCGCTGTCAGCTCAATTCCGTATCCTTCGGCAACCTCAACCTGGATAGCGCGCTGAACGTCTATGTTCATGTCGCTGCTCATGCCCATAGCCAACCACTGCCCATGTTCGACGCCTCGGTTGTTCACAACGATGTGGACATGGGGGTTATCGGTGTCGTTGTGGAACACGGTCAGATAGTCCCAGATATCGCCAAAATCACCGCTTCCAAATAGGCGATCAGCGAACTCCAATCCGGCCTCATGCGCGGCGTCCGGATAGGTGCCTTCGGGAAAAGAAACGATCATGTGACGGGTGTAACCGTAGTTGGTTTTCCCGTTGAAATCCTCAGCCCAAGTCTCGATCAAATCAATGACCTGGTCCGCATCGAGCGGGGTCACGCCATTGTCTCGGATGGTATTGCCAAGTTGTTGCCTGGGTTTGATAAAGATATGTCAGCCCTATGAACATTCCGATTGATATGTCGCGCCTGAAGGGCTTCCGTTTTCCTCGTGAGGTTATTGCGTACGCTGTTTGGGCGTACCATCGGTTAGCTCTGAGCACGGCTGATGTTGAAGATCTGTTGGCCGCGCGGGGCGTGATTGTCAGCCGAGAAGCGATCCGGCTGTGGGTCAATCGCTTTGGTCAACACTTTGCAAATTGCATCCGCCGGGATCGACCACGGCCGAACGACAAGTGGCACATGGATGAAGTCGTGATCACGATCCGTGGCAAGAAGCATTGGCTGTGGCGCGCGATCGACGCGGATGGAGACGTCCTCGATATTCTCGTGCAAACACGCCGCAATGCCAAAGCAGCAAAGCGCTTTTTCCAAAGATTGGTTTCACAGTTTGGCGAGCCGAGGATGGTCATAACTGACAAATTGCGCAGCTATATCAAGCCGGTCAAAACACTGGCCCCGAACGCTGACCATCGCGCGCACAAGGGCTTGAACAACGCGATCGAAGTGTCGCACCGGCCAACGCGTAAACGAGAGAAGATCTTCGGCAAATTCAAATCCCACCGGCAGGTTCAGAGGTTTTTGGCCGCACATGACCAGATCAACTTGCTCTTCCGTCCTCGCCGCTATCAACTGAATGCAACTTCATACCGCCACGCCCGCTCTGATGCGTTCAGCCTCTGGACTGAATACACTGCCGAAATGACGGCATGATCTAACATTCACCGATCCTTCACAAGCTGACGCCAACAACTTGGCAATACCCTGAGCCTGTATGTGAGACTTGAACTTGCCGAATAGCTTCTCTCTTTTGCGAGTCGGTCGGTGCGAGACTTCGATCGCGTTGTTGAGACCTTTGTGGGCACGATGGTCAGCGTCCGGCGCCAGAATTTTGATCGGTTTGACATAACTGCGCAATTTGTCAGTTATGACCATCCTCGGTTCGCCAAATTTGGCAACCAGCCCTTTGAAGAAGCGCTTTGCAGCTTTGGCGTTTCGGCGAGTCTGCACGAGAATGTCGAGCGTGTCGCCATTTGCGGCGATCGCGCGCCTCAACCAGTGCTTCTTGCCACCGATCATGATCACGACTTCGTCCATGTGCCACTTGTCATTCGGCCGTGGACGATCGCGCCTGATGCAATCTGCAAAGTGTCGACCAAAGCGATTGACCCACTGCCGAACTGCTTCCCGGCTGACGATCACGCCCCTCGCAGCTAAAAGATCCTCGACGTCAGCTGTGCTCAGCGCAAAGCGGTGGTAAGCCCAAACCGCATAAGCAATGATCTCTCGAGGAAAGCGAAAACCCTTCAGGCGCGGCATAATCGTTGGCATGTTCATAAGCGCGACTTAGCTGGATCACTCAGCACGAACAACTTGGCAATACCCGAAGCCGCTATGGGTAGCAAAGCTGATACCGGCCAGCCCGATCAGGATTCCGATCAGCCGGTAAGCGGGCAACATTCGCTTTTCGACCAAAGCCGTGATGGCGAAGGTAAAGAGAGGCGAAAGCGTGACCAGCGCGGAATAGAAGCCGGTCGATACTTGGCCCAACACTGTATAGGCAATCAGGGCAGGGCCGCTGATGCCGAGGATGCCCGCCCCCAGATAGTAGTATAGAAACCTGCGATGCAGCGGCGGGCGCTTGCCGGTGGTGGAGGCTATAGTGATCGAAACAAGGCTTGCGACCAGGAGTTGCCAGAAAAGCGCCACCTGCGGAGTGATGCCCGCGATTGCCACAAATTTAGACAAGGTAAAACTGACCCCAACCAGCGCACCGATCGCGATGATCAGGGCTGTCGGAGGAAGGTTTTTGACAAAGCGGGGCATCACGCGGCCCCCTGTGTCAGGAGTGCATCAAATTTACACGGCTCTGGCCCGATCGGGATGATGCCACTCGGGTTGATGTGGCGGTGGCTGAGAAAATAGTGCGCACGGATATGCTGCAAATCGATGGTTTCAGCGACGCCTGGTACTTGTGCGAAATCCGCCAGGTAGCGCGAAAGGGCTGGGTAATCCGTGATCCGCTTCCGGTCGATCTTGAAATGCGTCACATAGACGGGATCGAACCGCAGGAGCGTTGGAAAGAGCTTCAGGTCAGCCTCGGTTGGCACCGCTCCAGCCAGGTACCGCCGCGCCGTCAGCACTGCTTCGACGGTATCCAGCCATGCATAAAGCTGGTGGATCGCCTCGTCATAAGCCTCCTGCGTGGTGGCAAACCCGACACGATAGACGCCGTTACGAATGGGAGACTGGATTAATTTCGCCAACCGGTCGATCTCAACGGTTTTCTCGGCTGGATAAAGGTCCGGATCGGTCGCGTCCACGAAGACGGTGTTGAGCATCCGTATGATATCTGCAGATTCAGCGCTGACAATCTGACCGCTGTGCTTGTCCAACAGTACCGGGACAGTAATTGCGCCGGTATAGGCTGGAGCGGCGCGTTGATAAACCTGATAGAGGTAACTGTCACGCGGCACTCCGGCTGTATCGTCAAAGTTTGATTGGTCGATGACCCAGCCTCCTCGGACATCACCGGGTCCATCCAGGTGATGCTGATTACCTCGCGCAGCCCTTTGAGCGCCAACACCAGGTCGACGCCATGACACCATGGGCAAGCCTTGGACATATAGAGGTGGTAACGGCCAGACGCCGCCGGAAAATCTGCCTGTTCGTCCGAGCTGATCCAACTACGAAAGGAACTGGGCAAACGGTGAAAGCGCCCGCCGGATTGCACTGGCTTGTCGCGCAGAATTCCGTTGATGAGCATTTTAGACATGGCCGCCTCCATCCAATATGTGTTGAAGACGATCTAACGTGTTTCCTAAGGCGCGATAATTAGCTATTTGCTATACTCAAGGGTGAGGAAAAGTTGACTATATGACAGTAGCATGATCGAAATCGGCGCTATCCCCGTATTTGTCGCCGTGGCTGAAAGCGGTGGTTTTGCCGCAGCTGCGCGACGATTGGGGATCACCAAATCAGCCGTCAGCAAACGGATTGGCGCGCTTGAAGCGCAGCATTTCGTTGACCGAGGCTGGGGAAATCTACCTGACGCATGCTGTTTTGGCGCTGGGATCGGCGCAGGAGGCGGAAGACGCGGTTGCGGCAGTTCAGGGGCAACCGGTCGGGCATTTGAAGATAAGCGCACCCATGTCTTTCGGGCGGCTGCATATTGCGCCGATGCTCACCGAGTTTCTGGCCGCCTATTCTGATATCACGATGGACTTGACTATGGATGACCGGGTCGTCGATCTGGTCGATGCGGGGCTGGATTTGGCCATCCGGGCCGGCACCCTGCCGGACTCTGCGCTAATCGCGCGTCGGCTGGCGCCGATCCACAGTGTCCTTGTCGCTGCGCCGGATTATCTGTTGCGGCAGGGTGATCCACAGCAACCAGAAGATCTATTGGCGCATAACTGCCTTCATTACGCCTATTCACGAGATCCGATGGAATGGGTGCTGCATGGACCAAATGGTGAGTTGCGGATACGCACCAAAGGCACTTTGCGCATTAATAACAGCGAGACGCTTTGCACCGCCCTGCTTGATGGGCTTGGGATCGGGCGGTTACCGACCTTCGTGGCGGGTGCTCATTTGGCCGCTGGCCGTC
Source organism: Ruegeria sp. EL01 (assembly GCF_900313035.1). Lineage (GTDB taxonomy): Bacteria > Pseudomonadota > Alphaproteobacteria > Rhodobacterales > Rhodobacteraceae > Ruegeria. Next base: position 4,585 of record NZ_OMPS01000035.1, read on the forward strand.
TGATCCGGGTCTTGCCTGAATACGTATTGCCGGAACAGGCGCTATTTGCGGTATTCCCCGAGCGTCGGCATCTGCCTATGAAAGTGCGTGCCTTTGTGGATTTCCTCGCCGAATGGATCGGGAAGGACAGACCATTCTGGGATACCGAAGCGGGGCTTGATGCCTAAAGTTGCCGTCATTGATGATCGCGATCGTTACGCCTGGTGCAAAAAGCGACTTAGCACGCGCGGTAATTGACTTCTATTGCGGTCCAGGAGGCAGCGGCCAGTGAGCCGGATCAAAGAGTGATAGGGCGCGTGTTATTGGCCAACACTGATGAGGCCAGAGGTCGCACGGGAAGGGGAGATTGGCGTCATTTAGAGCAAAATACCGAATGCTGCGGGACCCGCAAATGACGGTTTCCGTTTGAAGGTTGTCTGCCGACCCGATCCTTGCTCATACGATATTGGCCGCCCAACAAGCACAGGAAACGGATCGCTCAGCACGGATGTTTTTTCTTAACTGACTGGCATGCAGAAATTGAAAGGCATGACCATGGAGTTGAAAGACAAAACAATCATCATCAGCGGGGCGAGCAGCGGGATCGGCGCGGCCGCAGCACTTTTGTTTGCATCGGAAGGGGCGAATGTCGTGTTGGGTGCGCGCAGAGAGGCGCGGCTGAACGAAATTGTTGGGCAGATAGAGCAAAGCAATGGGCGCGCCGTTTATCTGGCGGGTGATGTTCGCGATGAGGCTTTTGCCAAGGGCCTGGTTGACTTGGCAGAACAACGGTTTGGTAGCCTCGACGGCGCATTCAACAATGCAGGAATTGTGGGTGATATGGCCTCAATTCCAGAAATGGAAGCAAACAACTGGCAGTCCGTCCTCGCGACAAACCTCACCAGCGCATTTTTCGCGGCCAAAGCCCAGATTCCCGCTTTGCAAAGACGTGGCGGTGGATCGATCGTCTTTACAGGAACGTTTGTTGGCTTCAGCAACGGCGGCATGCCGGGCATGGCAGCCTATGCAGCGTCGAAAGCAGGACTGATAGGATTTACACAGTCGCTGGCTTCGGATCATGCGGTGCAAGGCATTCGCGCCAATACAATACTGCCGGGCGGTACAAAGACAGACATGGCCGGTGACGATCCGGCGGCGCACGACTTAATCGCTGGCTTGCACCCCCTTAAACGCATGGCTGAACCGAACGAGATTGCTCAATCTGCCGTGTTTTTGTTGTCGGACCGGGCAAGCTTCGTGACAGGCTCTCCGCTAGCTGTTGATGGTGGCATGGCGACACGCCTGCTTTGAAGAACTGCTGTTGGTCGCTTCATGGCCAACGGCGGCTTCGTCCATGTTTCGGGCGGGGCGGAAAAATGTCTGGCCAACACATGATAAACCCGCGCCCACTTGTTCAATTCGTCAGATTGCAGCAAGAAATCGGCCTGGTGGCCGCGGTCAGTCCGCGCAAGCGCTTTCATCCCTTTTGAATGGCGATGGAACGAGACGCAAACTCCATGAAGCGCCTGAACTTCGGGCAATCCATATGGGTCTCTGCCGGACAATCCGCCACGTGACGCAACGCATCGCGTAGTCGGGTGAGGCCTCGGATCTGTTCGTCGAGAGCATCTGCGCGCAGGTGCAATTCGGGGCGCGGCAATTGTGGAGTGCCGTCATTGGCGAACATTCCCTTGATCTCAGCAAGTGAGAATCCTGCCATTTTTCCTAAAGAGATCAAAGCAAGCTGCGTCGCGACGCGTATCTCAAACTCTCGTCGCAGCCCATACCTCGCAGCGGACTGGATCAGTCCGATTTCCTCATAATAGCGCAGTGTTGAGGGTGGGACGCCGCTCCTTTTGGACAAGACGCCAATATCAAGAAGTTTCATGGTTGACCTCAAGTCGACTTGAAGTGGCAGGATAACTCCTCACTGGCACATGAAACAAGAGAGTTCACGATGACTGATACGGTGCGGGCGCAATCTTCCCTTCCCATCCTGATCACCCTCGCTGCAGCGACACTGACCGCCTCATTGGGTATCAGTATCGCGGCGGTCCTGCTTCCGACGCTCACGCGTAGCTTCGCTGCGACAGTTTCCGAGGTACAATGGGTCGTACTGGCTTACCTGACATCCGTGACCATCACGATCGTCTCCGTCGGACGGCTTGGCGATCTATTCGGTCACCGTCGCTTGCTGATTGCTGGTCTCATCGTCTTTATTGCAGCGTCGGTTTTAAGCGCGATGACCCCGAGTCTCAGCTTGTTAATCACCGGACGCGCGTTGCAGGGGCTTGGCGGAGCGATCCTGATCGCGCTTCCGATGTCTATCGCACGTGATTTTGTCCCGACTAAGCGGCTGGGCACGGCAATGGGATTGCTTGGCACGACTTCTGCTGCGGGGACTGCCCTGGGCCCCTCACTGGGCGGTGTGTTACTGGCGATGGGCAACTGGCGTATGGCATTCTGGTTTCTTGCCGGCTTTGCTGGTGTCACGCTTATACTGTCTGTCACCGCAATCACGCGCGATTCCGAACGTCCGACAATATCCTTCCGAGAATTGGATTTTCCGGGAACCATAGTGTTGGTTATTGCACTCGCAACCTACGCTCTGGCAACCAGCGGCGGAGCCTCGCATATCCCCGTGCCACCGGCCGCATTGTTTTCTGCTGCTCTGTTCGCAATTTTCTTGTTTGGGCTTGTCGAAACCCGTGTGGCTTCACCGCTGGTGCCGATGAAATTGCTCCGCGACCAGAGGACAAGTATCGGGCTACTTTTGAACCTTTTGGTCAGCGCAATCATGATGTCCACTTTGGTTGTGGGTCCGTTCTTCCTAGCATATTCTCTGGAATTGAACGAAGCAATCATCGGTTTGGCTATGGCCGTTGGACCGCTGGTCGCTGCGCTCTTCGGCGTTCCGGCCGGATGGGTGACGGACCGGCTTGGTGCTGATCGCGCGATGACCATCGGCCTTGTGCAGACTACGGTTGGTCTGCTGTGTCTGGCGTACCTGCCGGGATACTTCGATGTCGGCGGCTATTTGGCCGCACTCATCATGTTGACGCCCGGCTTCCAGCTTTTTCTCGCCGCTAACAACACAGCGGTTCTGATCCACGGCGCCTATGAACAGCGTGGCCGGCTCTCTGGCCTTCTCGGGCTCTCGCGAAATCTGGGTTTGATGACGGGCTCGCTGACAGGGCTGGAACTGTTCCACAAGAAATTTGATCTGCCGGTCGAACAGGTGATCCATACCGAGGCACCGTACTACTACCGCCGAGACAATCTGAACCAGTCCGAAGAGCAGTTTGTCGCCCATTGCGCAACCGAACTGGAGGCGTTGATCGAACGTGAAGGCGCCGACACCATTGCCGCCTTCATCGGCGAACCGGTTCTGGGCACCGGCGGCATCGTGCCTCCGCCCGCCGGCTATTGGGAAGCCATTCAGGCAGTACTGAAGAAACACGATATCCTGCTGGTGGCCGATGAGGTCGTCACCGGTTTCGGTCGGCTCGGCACCATGTTTGGCAGTGAGCACTACGGGATCGAACCCGACATCATCACCATCGCCAAGGGACTGACCTCGGCCTATGCGCCGCTGTCCGGCTCGATAGTGTCAGACAAAGTCTGGAAGGTGCTGGAGCAAGGCACCGACGAAAACGGCCCGATCGGCCATGGCTGGACGTATTCGGCGCATCCCATCGGGGCCGCGGCAGGCGTCGCCAACCTGAAACTGATCGACGAACTGAATCTGGTCTCAAATGCGGGTGAAGTGGGCGCCTATCTGAACCAGGCCATGGCCGAGGCGCTGGCTGACCATGCCCATGTCGGCGATGTTCGTGGCGAAGGCATGCTTTGCGCGGTCGAGCTCGTAAAGGACAAGGACAGCCGCACTTTCTTTGACGCGGCCGGCAAGATCGGTCCGCAGGTCTCGGCCAAGCTGCTGGAGCAGAGCAAGATCATCGCACGCGCCATGCCGCAAGGAGACATCCTGGGCTTTGCCCCGCCTTTCTGCCTGACCCGTGAAGAGGCTGATCAGGTGGTGGCCGGGACCGTTCAGGCCGTCAAAGCCGTTCTCGGCTAAAGTCTCAGGAAAGAGCTACGAAAGGGCCGGTCATTCCGGCCCTTCTATCATTCCGCCTTGTTCAAATCGCCGGTTGTCAGGATCGCGCCGGCCTGAAGGTCTTCGGCGTCGAGCATCGTCGCAACCCTTTCGAGCGCGGCAACAAGCATCGCCTGCTCCCAGTCCTCCATCTGCTTGAACCGCTGCACATAGAGCTGTTGCAGCGGATCAGGAGCGTCCTTAAGGGTTTGCCGCCCGCGATCCGTGACCAGGATATTGGTCTGCCGTCGGTCGCTCAGGGATTTCTCGCGCACGACCATGCCGCCCGAAACCAGCTTGTCCACCAGTGCAGTGACCGTGGCCTGGCTGACATGCATGCGCATTGAAATTGCCTTGGCGGTGGTTTGCCCGGTTTCGCCAACCACCTGCAATACACGAAGTTGGACCGCAGTCAGCCCCGCGGCTTGCGCCAGTTCCCGGCCGGACATCTCGGTCGCGCGCAGGATTCGGCGCAGGGCGACAAGGCTGCTGTCGATACGATCCATGTCTCTACTCCGCATTCGAATGGAGTGAGATTGTCAAAATTGCATTGATTGCTCAAGCGTTAACCGAAAATGGAATAATTAGTCTTACAAATTAAAATATTGTTAAAAGAGATGAGTTTATGACGTTCTAGCAAAACTAACCTTAGGGTTCTGAAGTTTTGGTCTTCCTGTGGTACTTAGCTAATCAAAGTTTATTGATGGAGCGGTACATGCAGCATTCTTTGGAGTTGTTCGAACAACCTATTCCGGTTTTGCGTCCCCCTTTGCCGGAAGACGGTACAGCGGTGTCTTCGCTGGCCAGAACCGCGGATCAGGAAGCTATTGGTGATTTGCTTGGCGAACTGGCGGCGTTTGATGACTACAAAGAATTCTCGATCATTGCGGAACTGGATGGAGATCTGGTTGGCGCGATGCTGGCTTATGTACTGCCATATGACCCGGAAACCCTGTTCATCTGGCAAGTCGGCGTTTCAGAGCGTGAAGCGGACAAGGGTCTTGCGTCCCTGATGCTGGGGCAGGTGATGCGTCGGGAGGTCTGCACTGAAGTAACCCGTGTTCAGACTGTGATTACGTCGAACGACGAGGGTACCTGGGCGTTGTTCCACCGGTTTGCGCGGTGGCAGCGGTCTCGGATGGAAATCCAGCCCTTCTTCACGCAGGCGCTGACCCCTTATCGCCGTCATGAAAACAGCAACCTTGTGACGATCCGTCTTGCGGATCGCAGCGAACTCGCGGCCTGACCGCGCCACGAAATTTTCAAACAAAGTGAGAGAGCAGAATGAACGTAGCCACGACTATATCAAACGACACCTCATATTACGGTGATGAAGCAGCAACCTTGGGTGACCGGATCGTCGCCGCGCGCGAAGCCGTTGGATATTCGCAAAAGAAGCTTGCGAGCCGCCTGGGCGTCAAACTGAAGACCGTACAGGGATGGGAAGAAGATCGCACCGAGCCGCGTGCAAACAAGGCGCAGATGATGTCCGGCATTCTTGGCGTCTCTCTAGCTTGGCTTCTGAGCGGTGAAGGAGAAGGTGTGCTTGAACCGACCGATACCACTTCCGGATCGGAGGATATTCAAGGCATCCTTGATGAAATCCGTAGCCTGCGGACAGATATCACTCAGGCGACCCAAAAGCTGAGCACTGTCGAGAAGCGCCTGCGCGCCAGACTTTGACATCTACGCAAATGCGTATTTCAGGCATGACCTATGGCCATGCCACAAATGACAACAAAAAGGAGCAGATGATGACAGGACCGGATCCCTGCCTTGTGCCCGTTGATCCGGCGCAAAGCAACCGTTCGGACACCAATTCCGAGCCCGTCGCTACACCGCTTGAGGTTCGCGAAAAGGCCGGTTTGACCGCGGCGGAAATGGCCGAACTTATCGGGATGAGCGAAATTGGTTACAAACTGTGGGAGAGCGGCGCCCGCCGCCCCGGAGGACCAGCGTACAAGCTCCTCGCGCTGCTGGATGCTCATCCGAAAGAAACAGTGGCGCGGCTGCGGCAACACGGTTGAGTGTGGTGCTCAGCGGTAAGTGCGCATGTCCATTGGCGTTGCCTCAATAGCAGCCAAGACCTCCTGTAGCAGCAATTCTTCGGCTCGGTTTTTGACTGTGGCCGGGTTCCAGACAACGTGAACATCGATGGCAGGGAGACCTTCGTAAGGCGGAACTTGCCAAAGGTGTTGATCTCGGACGTCCCGTGCGGCGACATGCAGAGGGAGAGGGCCGATTCCAAGCCCGGCCACGATCATGCGCCGAACCTCTTCCAAATGGCTTGAGACGCCAGTTATCTTCTGCCCCAATTCGGCTTGGGCTCTCATAACAGTGACCGGTCTCAGTACGTCCTGGAGGCGGTCCGTTTCGAAGCTGACAGAGCTTTGCCCTGCCAAGTCCGCGACGGTTAAGTCTTTGCGACCGAAAAACGGATGATTAGGACCACAGAATAGCCCGAAGTATTCACGATATAAGCGACGGTATTCGAGTTTGGGATTGTGATCCTTCACCAGGCAAACTGCAAACGATGCCCGCTTCGCCGCGACCTCGGCGATGGCGTCGGCGCTGGAATGTACTTCGATCGAAAAGCACGCATTTGGGTGGTCCGCGTGGAAGCGGGCCAAGGCCTCGTCAAGTAGTGGGCACACAACGTGGCTGGCCACCGCGATCTTGACGTCGCCCTGAACCTCGTCAGTCAGGTCTCGCATCAAGGTTGAAAGGCGTAGAACGGACCCGTTGATTTCAACGGCCTCGCGATAAAGCAGATGGCCCGCATCGGTCAGCACAAATCGCCCTGGGGAACGGTCGAGCAGTTTTCGGCCAATCCGGTCTTCGAGTTTCTTGAGGGCCGCAGAAACCGAAGGCTGGCGAAGCCCAAGCTTATTGGCGGCGTCGGTTATCGAATGACTTTCTGCAAGAACAACAAAGGTACGCAGTAGGTTCCAGTCCAACTCGCGGGTCGTGCGGTCAGGATCGAATTGGTCGGGCGTCTCTGCCATAGATGATATCTATACTCAGAATTTCAATTATCTATTTGATCTATGATTGGAGCATTTGCACTGTAAGGGCAAGAGTCTATCCGAGGCCCAATATGTCAATCGAAACCCGCGAAGCGCGCCAGCCGTGGATTTTACTTTCACCAGCACTTGCCGCGGTCGCATTGCTGTTGTTCGTGCCATTGATGTTCATAGTGGTCTACAGCTTTTGGCTGCGCACCGCGACCGGGGCGGACCAGGCCGGGTTCTATCTGGACAATTGGAACGAGGCGCTGACCGATCCGTTCTATCGCGATATCCTGATCAGCACTCTGCGTATTGCTGCGATTACAACCATTGTCTGTGCGATCATGGGATACCCTTCGGCCTATTTCATCGCCAGATCGAAGGGAAACAAGGCAATATTGCTTTTGCTTCTGATGCTGCCGTTTTGGATCAGCTACATCATTAGAACGATGAGTTGGATCAACATTCTGGGAGTGTCCGGCGCATTCAATTCGGTGTTGTTGTCGCTTGGGATTATCGCCGAGCCGATACAGATGCTTTATAATGAAGCGACGGTCATACTGGGGCTGGTGCACTTCCTCCTGCCGTTCATGATCCTGAATATCTATGTCAGCCTTGACGGGATCGATACAAATTTGGAAGACGCCGCAAACTCGCTTGGCGCAACGAAATGGGAAGCATTTCTGCAAGTCACCTTGCCACTATCGCTCCCCGGGTTGGCCGCAGGTGGGTTACTGTGTTTTGTCTTGGGTGCAGGGACTTACATCACGCCTCTGGTTTTGGGCGGACCGCGTGATGCAATGTTTGCCAACCTCGTTTTCGAAGCCATTATCACCCAACTCAACTGGCCGCTTGGTTCGGCACTGAGCTTGATGCTGCTGGCAGTGCTGGGGGCCTTGGTAATGATCTATAACAGATATCTGGGCATGGCTCAGCTGATGAAAGGGCTGGGTTGATGGACGGCCGCGGCAAGATGGGATGGAATCTGATCCGCGCATGGTCGATCGGTGTCTATGTGTTCATGTTTCTTCCAGTAGCCGTTGTCGTGCTGCTAAGCTTCAACGCCTCGCAGTTCGGCAGCTTCCCGATGACAGGGTTTTCCTTTCGCTGGTTTGTTGAGCTTTGGAACAATGAGGCAATTCTGCGGGCCTTCCGGACGTCGATCCTGTTGGGGCTGATGACAGCGCTGATCTCGACCACGCTTGGTGTATTGGCGAGCCTTGCGCTGGTGCGCTACAAGGTGCCTGGCACCAACGCAATCTCGACTTTGCTGATTGCGCCGATTCTGGTTCCCGAAGTTGTTCTGGCTGTGGCCCTTTTGTTGTTCCTGAACTTCCTTGGCATCAACAAAAGCTTTGGCCTGCTGTTGTTTGGTCACGTGATTTTCACCCTGCCTTTCGTAATATTGGTGGTGCAGGCCCGGCTGATCAGCATCAAGCGCGATGTAGAAGAAGCGGCAATGAGCCTTGGCGCAACTCCGGTTCAGACCTTTTTTCAGATCACCCTGCCTCTGATGTTGCCAGCGGTTTTGGCCGGTGCATTGTTCGCTTTTACGATCAGTTTCGACGACATCACCGGCACTTTGTTCTGGAAACCCGGTGGTGTTGAAACCGTTCCCACCCAGATTTTTGCCATGCTGCGGAATTCGATCTCACCCGAGATCAACGCGCTTGGCACCGTGATGATTGTCATGACCGTTGGACTGCCCCTTCTGGGGGTCGCGGTCGCACGGCAATTGACCAAAAAGAGCGGCACATAAGAACCGCCACCTTCAAAACTGAACACCCGACAAGGAGAGACAAATGACCAAAAAAAAAATAGACAACACCACCCGATATGAACGCCTTCGTGAACGCTATATGAACGGAGACATCGACCGCCGCGGATTCTTGGGTCTGATCGGCGCGGCCGGTCTGGCCTATGGTGTTCAGACGCCCTTTGCCAAATATGCGCATGCCGCCACTGATCAGGTCCGTTTCGACGGCTGGGGCGGTGTTGTTTCCGAAGCATTTCGCAAGCACGCTTTCGATCCCTACACCGAAAAAACTGGCATTGACGTTGTTGACGGAACCTTCGGTGGCGGAGACGAATACCTGAGCCGCGTCAAGGCCAGCCAGCCCGGGGAATACAACATCGCCCACCTGTCTGGCGTTTTCGACTACGCGCGCTATCACGGGTTGGAACTGACATCGGAACTGAACGAAGACAACATCCCGAACCTGGAATTCGTGATCCCCAAACTGGTGGATGTGTTCCGTGGGGTGACTGACGGCAAGCTGAGCTGCGTTCCCTACGATTACGGAACAACTGGGCTGGCCTACAACCGCAAGTATGTCAGCGACCAACAGATGCAGGAAATGGGCGCGAAAATCCTGATCGACGAAAACCTAAAAGGTAAGATCGGTGGATGGAGCGATTGGCGCACCCGGATGTGGTACGCCGCGTTGCAAACGGACCAAGACCCCAACGGTGTAACCGACGAAGAGGCCGCGTGGGATGCGGTTCGCGCACACCGTGATCTGGCGCTGAAATACTGGACCTCGGGCGCTGAGTTGATGAGCTTGCTGGCCGAAGAAGAAATTTACGTGACCGAAGGCTGGTCGGGACGCATTTATGCGTTACAGGAACAGGGTCACGATATCGGCTATATGGACCCGCCCAATGGGTTTGGCTGGCAGGAGTGCCTGTTCGTGATCAAGGGCTCGCCGATGGAAGCCTGTGAGGAGCTGCTGAACTTCATGCTTGCGCCGGAAACTTCGATTGCCGTCGCCGAGGGGCAGAACTACCCAACGGCGCTTGATCCGACAAAAGTTGAGCTGGGCGACAAAATTCCAACTTTGCCAGCGTTCGATCCTACAGGAACTCTGTCAGGCCTGACCTTTGCCAATCCAGACTACTGGAACGGGCACGAAGCCGAGTGGTCCAAGACCTTTGGCCGCGTCCAGAAGGGCTACTGAAACGAATCTTTCCCCCGGGGCTGCCCCGGGGGGAGCTCCCAACGATCCGGAGAATGTTCTTTTGAGTTCCGTCACACTAAATAACATCGTGAAGCGCTTTGGATCGTTCACCGCAGTGCATTCAACAAACCTCGAAATTCCCGAGGGCGCCTTCGTAACTCTTTTGGGCCCTTCAGGCTGCGGTAAAACCACCAACTTACGAATGATTGCAGGCTTGCTGGACCCAACCGAAGGAGAGATCCTGATCGGCGGTAGGCGTGTCAACGATGTGCCTATTCACAAACGCAACCTTGGTATCGTCTTCCAGAATTACGCACTGTTTCCCCACAAGACAGTCGCGGAAAATGTGGCGTTCGGGCTGAAGTACCGGGATGTTCCCAAGGCCGACATTGCGGACAAGGTGCAGGCGGCTTTGGACATGGTGCAGTTGCCGGACGTCGGCGACCGCTACCCCAAGGCTCTGTCAGGGGGTCAGCAACAGCGTATCGCCCTTGCGCGTGCGATAGTGATCGAGCCTGAGGTGCTGTTGCTGGATGAGCCGCTGTCCGCGTTGGATGCTAACCTGCGCGAAGACATGCGGGTCGAACTGAAACGCATTCAGCACCAGATTGGAGTGACGACGGTATTCGTAACACATGACCAATCCGAAGCTTTGGCCATGTCCGACACGATAGTGGTGATGAGCGCGGGACGGGTCGAGCAAGTCGGCTCGCCTTCAGAAGTGTACAACACCCCGGCCAGTGAGTTTGTGGCGAATTTTCTTGGGGCATCGAACATTCTGGCGGGACATTGTGAACAAAAGGACGCGCAGGGTGCTGTTTTGGAGGCACCGCTATTTGGAAAAGTTCACGTGTCATCGGACAAAGCAGGTCAGATTCAACAGGGACCGGCGAAGCTGGTGCTGCGCGCCGAGAAACTGATATTATTTGACGAAAGCGCAGCGACCGATGGACTCATTACCGCCCCCGCCCGTGTTGAAACAGTTGATTATCAGGGCCAGACTGTCCGCTATTTCGTGCGCGTAGGTGACACGCAATTACAGGCTATCAATATGATCGACGACGCACCGTTTGCCGAGGGCAGCGCGGTGACCGTTGGCTTCCGCCCGCAGGATTGCGCGGCGTTGCAAGGGGGGTGACATGTCCCATCTGTTCTATCAGGGCAGGGGTCGCAAACCCGTTCTGGATCAGGCCCGCGGCGTCTATATGTGGGACAAGGACGGCAAACGCTATCTGGACGGCTCATCTGGCGCGATGGTTTGCAATATCGGGCATTCAAATCCCAATGTGCTGGCCGCAATGCGGCAGCAGATGGAGAAATCGACCTTTGGTTATCGCCTTCATTTCGAAACCGAAGCGTCAGAGAAGCTGGCCGCCAAGCTGGCTGCACTGTCACCGAAAGGGTTGAACAAGGTCTTCTTTGTCTCGGGCGGTTCAGAAGCTGTAGAAAGTGCGCTGAAACTTGCTCGACAGTACATGAAGGCTGTCGGGCAGGGCAGTCGATGGAAGGTGATATCACGGCAGCCCTCTTACCATGGAAGCACGTTGGGGGCGCTTGCCGTTACAGGCTTTGAGCCACTGAGTGAGCCTTTCGTGCCGATGTTGCGGCAGATGCCCAAGATCCCTGCACCAAGAGCGTATCTCGATGGTCTTAACCCGGAAGATCCGGACACCGGCCGCCATTACGCTGACATGCTGGCTGCGAAGATCGAAAAGGAAGGGCCCGAGAGTGTCATGGCTTTCATCGTCGAGCCGGTCGGTGGGGCATCAACCGGGGCGTTGGTGCCGCCGGTCGGTTATATGGAGCGTATCCGTGAGATCTGCGACGAATATGGTATCCTGATGATCGCTGACGAAGTGATGACCGGGGCAGGGCGCACAGGTCGCTTTCTGGGCACGGATCATTGGCCCGCCCGCCCGGATGTTGTCGTCATGTCCAAGGGGATCGGGTCCGGGTATGTACCACTGGGCGCGGTGATTGTGGATGATCGCTTGGTTGAAGCCGTACTGGATGCTGGCGGGTTTGCGCATGGGTATACGTATGCCGGCAATCCATTGGCCTGCGCTGCCGGGTTGGCGGTTGTCGAAGAGATCGAATCCCAGGGTCTGTGCGAAAACGCAGCCCGTATGGGGGACAAACTGCTCGTGCGGTTGCAAGGCCTGATGCAAAAGCACGACATCATCGGGGATGTGCGTGGCAAAGGCCTGCTAACTGCTTTTGAACTCATGGCCGACCGGGATCGCAAGACCCCATTGCCAAGAGAATGGAATGCCTATCAAAGAGTTGTGGATATTGCCTATGAAAAAGGGCTTATCGTCTACTCGCGCCGTACGCGCGACGGAATAGAAGGGGATCATATTCTCGTATGCCCGCCTCTGATCGTGTCTGACATGAATTTGGACGAGGTTATTGAAGGCCTTGATGCTTCACTGACCCAGTTTTCCAGCGAGATATCGGGAAAGGCGGCGTGACATGTCCAAAATTCTGATCACCTGCGCAATCACGGGCTCGATCCATACTCCGTCAATGTCGCCTCATCTGCCAGTCACGACTGATGAGATTGCCGCACAATCTGTTCAAGCAGCAGAGGCCGGGGCAGCAATCCTGCATCTGCACGCCCGTAAACCTGACACCGGACAACCTTCCGCAAGTGTCGACGACTTCATGGGCTTTCTGCCACGGATCAAGCAATCCACCGATGCTGTCCTCAATATCTCCACCGGTGGTAGCGCGACAATGTCGCTTGATGACCGCCTGGCAGCTCCTAAGCGAGTCGAACCGGAAATGTGCAGTCTGAACATGGGAACGATGAATTTTGCGCTTTATCCCGCGGCCAATCGTATTTCCGGGTGGAAATACGATTGGGAAGAACCGTTTCTTCGAAATTCGGATGACCTTGTGTTCAAGAACACGCCGCGAGACATGGCGCGAATCCTGACCGAAATGGGTACAGAGCGCGGTGCGCGATTCGAGTTCGAGTGCTATGATGTCGGCCACCTTTATATGTTGCGCCATTTCCTTGACCGCGACTTGGTTACGGGGCCGTTGTTTATTCAATTCGTATTTGGCGTGCTGGGTGGGATCGGGCCGGATCCAGAAAACCTGACGCATATGAAGGTGATCGCAGACAAGCTTTTTGGGCAGGACTATTATTTTTCTGTTCTGGCAGCAGGGCGCCACCAAATGCCGCTGATCACGATGGCAGCGGCCATGGGCGGGCATGTCCGCGTCGGGCTGGAGGACAGTCTGATGATATCTCGTGGGGTGCTGGCGAAATCGAACGCTGAACAGGTTCAGAAAACCCGTCGCATTGTCGAAGATCTTGGCCGCGAAGTGGCCAGTCCGGCTGAAGCGCGGGACATGCTGGGCCTTAAAGGTGCGGATAGGACGGCTTTCTGATGCAGGTTATTTTGCGTGTCGCCGAATGGCGTGATGCCGAGCGCCTAAACACAGCACTGCGGCACTTGTCGAGCGAATTGAATGACGAACATATCGCTCAGGCGGCGGACCTTGAACAAGTGGGGTGGTCGGATGTGCCGGGCTTTCGCGCTGTTCTGGCCGAAACCGATAAGGTCGTGGGCGTGGCGCTGTATTCCCCGGTTTTTTCAACAACCCGAGGCTGCGCCGGGATTTTCGTTTCAGATCTATGGGCTGCTCCGGAAGAGCGTGGAAAGCGACTTGCGGAGCGCCTTTTACGTGCGGCTCTGGAAGATGGGGGCGAATTGTGGGGCGCCAATTTCATCAAGCTCAGCGTGTATGCCGATAGCCCCGACGCTCGACGGTTTTACGATCGTCTGGGGTTTGAACCCCTTCAAGGTCAAAACGATTTAATTTTGAATGAAGCCGGATGCGTGGCTCTGAGAGGTGAAGAATGAAAGCGGTGTTTGACGCGCGGCAGTGGCGGCACGATCCGAAACATTTCATGGCCAACGGGGCTATCCTTCCCAACCCGGAACAGCCAAAGCGGATCGAAGTTTTGAAGTCCGGAGCTGAGGCCGCAGGCTGCGTTTTCCAGGCTCCTTGTGACGCGGGTTTTGGTCCGATTGCAGCGCTGCATTCAGCAGAATACCTGATTTTCTTACAGAATATCTATTCGCGTTGGCGCAGGATACCTGATGCTGGTGAGGAAGTTATTCCAAACATACACCCTGCGGCCCGGACTGATGGCTATCCCAAGTCTGCCGTTGGTCAAGCCGGGTTTCATCAGGCCGATACCGCTTGCCCGATCGCGGAAGGCACGTGGGAGGCTGCCTACTGGTCCGCTCAATCCGCAATCTCGGGGGCTGACCTGATCAAAGGCGAGGAAAGATCGGCATATGTGCTGTCGCGCCCACCCGGGCATCACGCATTTGGGGATCTGGCGGGCGGTTTTTGCTTTTTGAACAACTCTGGAATTGCAGCGGAACGCTTGAGCGAAGCTGGTCTTCGACCCGCAATCCTGGACGTTGATGTGCATCACGGAAATGGAACGCAGGGGATCTTTTATTCGCGTGACGACATTTTGACGGTTTCCATTCACGCCGATCCGGCGCGTTTTTATCCATTCTTCTGGGGTCATGCGCAGGAGCGTGGGGAAGGGCGCGGGCTGGGCTACAACCTCAACCTGCCGCTGGAACGGGGTACCTGCGACGACGATTATATGGCGACGCTGGATGTTGCACTGCGACGTGTTCAGAGTTTTGGGGCAGACGTACTCGTCGTGGCGCTTGGGCTGGATGCATCAATCGACGATCCGTTTAAGGGACTGGCGGTGACGAAAGACGGGTTTTCGCGCATTGGTGCGGCCATTGCGAAAACTGGGTTGCCCGTGCTGTTTGTGCAGGAAGGTGGCTACTTGTCCGAAAGTCTGGGTGAAAATCTGACTCGGGTTCTAACCGGGTTTCAGGAGGCGGTGTGAAAACGGCTGATGTCATTGTGATCGGCGGCGGAATCGCCGGGATCAGTGCCGCGGCTGAGCTTGCAGAGGATATGACCGTTCTCGTTCTCGAGGCCGAAAGCCAGCTTGGTTATCACGCAACGGGCCGCTCTGCAGCGATTTTCATCCGCAACTATGGCAACGAGACCCTGCGCGCACTGAACGCGATATCTGCCTCGTTTCTGCAAACCCCCAACGGAGTGAGCGATCAAAGCCTTCTGTCCCCTCGTGGTGAAATGCTGGTGGCGACGGGAAAAGAGCTCGATGCGCTCTACGCCTATATTTCAGGGTCAATAGGGCTTGAGGAATTGACTCCTGCTCAAGCAGTCGAACTGGTTCCGATCTTGCGCAAAGACGCTATCGCAGGCGCTATAATTGAGTGGGACGCGCAGGACATCGACGTTGACCGAATGCTTGCAGGGTATGTCCGATTGTTAAAGTTGCGTGGCGGTGCAGTTGAAACCAATGCACCAGTTACGGGATTGAAACGTATTTCCGGCGTCTGGGCCGTACAAACGGATGGCCAGAGCTTTCAGGCCCCTATAGTGATCAATGCCGGAGGGGCTTGGGCCGAGGCAATCGCCCGTATGGCAAAAGCGACGGATATTCGATTGTTGCCAATGCGTCGTTCGGCGGCTTTGTTGCCTGCGCCCTTGGGGCACGAGATCCGGAAATGGCCCCTTTTCGCCAGCGCGACCGAGCAGTGGTATGCCAAACCTGAAGCAGGAAAGCTGATGGTTAGCCCGGCAGACGAGGACCCCGTTGATCCCCATGACGCCTGGGTTGATGACATGGTTTTGGCGGAAGGTCTGCACCGATACGAACAAGCCGTTTCCACTCCTGTCACGCGCGTTGAGACAAGTTGGGCCGGCCTGCGTACTTTTTCAACGGATCGCACCCCGGTTGTCGGGTTCGATCCAACAGCCGAAGGTTTTTACTGGCTGGCCGGGCAGGGAGGTTATGGTGTCCAGACAGCCCCGGCATTGGCTCGTCTAACTGCTGCTTTGATCTGCAATTCAAATCCCGGCTTGCAACCTGACATCGTTCAGGCTCTTGATCCGGGTCGTTTCAACCCCTGACCACGAGGATAATTATGACAGAAATCACCCGCCATCATACCGCCACGCGCATGAGCCAGATCATTGAACATGGTGATACGATTTATCTCGCAGGTCAGGTTGGCACCGCCGGTGCACCGGTCGCGCGGCAGACGCAAGATTGCCTCGACAAGATCGATGCGTTGCTCGCCGAGGTTGGAAGCGACAAGACACGCATACTTCAAACGACCATCTGGTTGGCCGATATGAAGAATTTCGCAGAAATGAATGCTGTCTGGGACGCATGGGTGCCAGAGGGGCACGCACCGGCTCGTGCTTGCGGCGAGGCTAAGCTGGCAACCCCCGAGTATCTGGTGGAGTTTTTAGTGGTCGCAGCGCGCTAACTGTAGTTAGTGAACAGACCTGAGAAACCCGGCAAGAACGTCGATTGCGACGCCCATATCTGCTGCGGATGCAAACTCCTCGGGCCTGTGGCTCACACCATCACGACAGCGGACGAACAGCATCGCGACAGGGCACAGATCCGCCATTGCCGAAGCATCATGCGTAGCGCCCGAAGGCAATGACAACCTCTTGGCGCCCTTGGATCTGGCTGCATTGGTCAAGACACATGACAATCTGGCATCGCAGGGCTGGGCTTGCTGGGAATATGTTACCGAGCACTCGATGGCCAAACCCATACTCGCAGCTATGGATTGAGCGAATTGATGCAAGTCCTGACCTGCTTGCAGGCGGTTTTCGTCCAGCGGAGAGCGAATTTCGACCGTCAGCTGTACAATCCGTGGTACCGCATTGACGACATTTGGTTCCACCGTAAGTGAACCGACAGTGGCCCGCAGATCAGCCGTTTCGCGCCCCATTCTGTTCACCTCTGAAACGATCTCTGCTGCGCCGACAAGGGCATCCTTCCGTCCCTGCATTGGCAGGGTACCCGCGTGTCCGGTTTCTCCGGTCAGGATGATCTGATGCCGTTCGATGCCGCAAATAGCAGTGACGACTCCAACAGCCTCATCTTCGCGTTCCAGAACCGGGCCCTGTTCAATGTGCGTTTCGAGAAATCCAATGATGTCTTCTGGATCTCGGGCGAGTGCTTTGATCTTCTCGGGGTTCAATTCAAACGAACGCATTGCCTGCATCAGTGTCGTGCCTTGCAGGTCGCGCATTTCCAGAGTTGACGGGTCAAAGGTTCCGGACAGCGCGCGTGATCCGATGAGGGCGGTCGGAAACCGCACCCCTTCTTCATCTGCAAAGGCAAGAACCTCTACGCCAAATGACAGTTCGGTGCATTCGCTTTGAAGTTTTTGTAAGGCGAGGATTGGCAGGACAACGCCCATGATCCCATCATATGCGCCACCTTCACGAACTGAATCCTGATGAGATCCCAGCAACATTGTCTTGCAACCAGGTGGCCCGTCTTGCCGTCCCACCAGTGTGCCCGCGTCGTCGAGGCGTACAGTCAAACCGGTCTTGAACATTTCGGCCTTCAGTAATTCGAGAGCCGCATCATGCTCGGCGGTAAAAGGCAGGCGGGTCACCCCGGGGCCAGGTTCCGAACAGGCCGCGAGTTCGTTCAGCAAAGTTTCGGCGCGTGCTCCCCAATCAATCAAGGATGCGCTCCCGGTCGTTCGGGGTTGGTACTTGTTCCGTCCATCTGGAATACGCGCCTGTTGTTGCTTTTCCATACAAGTATTCAAGCGCTGCAATCGGGTTGTCAGTGTCGTAGTCAATCCGCAATGATAGAGGCGGTTTGTCGGGGTGCAGTACCAATAACGCCGCGGATAAAAGTCCCCGGCTGTCGCCGCCCATTTGAGTGGCCGCTCTCAAGGAGGCGAGAAGCTTGTCGCTGAGCCCCCCCTCGGTTTCAGCAAACCGATCGACCATCGCGTCCAAAACATTAGTGCTGGCCAGTAAGTTTCCGGCGACTACTCCATGGTGAAAAGTAAGACTGCCTTTCTCTGGCTCGTTGGAAGCCCCGGTGAATTCGCCAGTCTGCCCAAACAGATCGAGTGCAGTTAATTGACGATAAGCTCTGCCGTCATCCGCAGCGGAGATCTGTTCCACAGCGTCCGCGGCACAGGCCCCGTTGTGCATTGCTGTCAGAACCTCTTCACCCCAGATTGTTGACGGTGCGGCACCCTGGCTGGCTGACATTCCAGCTGAAACGTTGCCTCGCAGAACCCAGCCGCCAACACACAACGAGCCGGTTGCAGCTGCACCACCAATGGCGCCTGACACGGGATCACGTGCAAGAATCGAAAAAGTCATATCGCTCCAGTCTTTACAACTTCTGCAATTTATCATGATAAATTGACCGATGCAATTTATCATGATAAATACGTTGTGCCATGCCAACTGGGAGAATGATAATGTTGTTCAAGACCTGGACCCGACGGGGTCTGATGGCCGCTGCCGCAAGTACGGCGTTGGTTGTCGGCGCTGTCACGTCCCCCGCAATTGCGCAAACGCCACCAAATGTTCTGATCGTCGGTCAGATTGCAGAGCCGAAATCGCTTGATCCTGCTGCAGTGACTGCAGTGAACGATTTCCGGATTCTGGTGAACGTTTACGAAGGACTGACCCGTTACAAATCCGGAACGCTCGAAGTAGAGCCGGCGCTGGCAACGGAATGGGATATCAGCGAAGATGGTACGGAATACACCTTTACTCTGCGCGACGGTATTACATTCCACGATGGGACACCGTTCAACGCCGAGGCTGTGAAATTCAATTTCGACCGGATGCTGGATGAGAACCATCCCAATCATGACACCGGTCCATTCCCGCTCAGCTTTTTCTTTGGAGCCGTGGAGTCGACCGAAGTCGTAGACGACATGACGGTGAAGTTCACACTGAACGCGCCTTATGCGCCCTTCCTGTCGAACCTTGCTTATCCGACCGGATTGATCGTATCGCCTGCTGCGGTTGAGGCGAACGGCAAAGAGTTTGGCCGCAACCCTGTCGGCACTGGTCCGTTCAAGTTTGCGGAATGGCGTTCGAACGAGGCAGTTGTTGTTGAGCGTAACGATGGTTACTGGGGCGAGCCCGCGGGAACCGAGGCCGTCGTCTTCCGCCCGATCACCGATGCCAATACACGCGTGGCCGAAATGCTGGCAGGGGGCATCGACCTGATGGTCGAAGTTCCGCCCACCTCATTGGGCCAATTCGAAGGTGACGCGTTTTCGGTGGCTGAACAGGCCGGACCACATGTCTGGTTCCTGATCCTGAACGCGAAGGAAGGTCCATTCGCGGATAAACGCGTGCGTCAGGCTGCAAACTACGCGATCAACAAGGAAGCGATCGTCAATGACGTGCTGGAAGGTACAGCCACGGTTGCGGCTGGTCCTACTCCTCCGGCATTTGCCTGGGCATACAACGAAGAACTGG
Organism: Ruegeria sp. EL01; assembly: GCF_900313035.1. Classification (GTDB taxonomy): domain Bacteria; phylum Pseudomonadota; class Alphaproteobacteria; order Rhodobacterales; family Rhodobacteraceae; genus Ruegeria. The sequence continues at coordinate 23,982 of NZ_OMPS01000035.1, forward strand.
ACCCCTACGCTTATGATCCCGAAAAGGCCAAGGCCCTGATCGCCGAGGCCGGCGCGGATGGAGCAGAATTGACCTTCTATGTCACCGAAGGTGGTTCGGGCATGTTGGATCCGGTGCCGATGGGAACCGCTATTCAGGCTGACCTGGAAGCGGTGGGCTTCGATGTCAACATCGAGACCTATGAATGGAATACATTCCTGGGAGAGGTGAATCCGGGCCTGGAAGGCAAAGCGGATATGGCCGAAATGGCGTGGATGACTAACGATCCGGATACGCTACCATATCTGGCGCTGCGCTCAGAAGCCTGGCCTGAAAAGGGGGGATTCAACTCGGGCTATTACGCCAACGAAAAAGTTGACGAGTTGCTGGAGGCTGCGCGTACCGCCACCGATCAGGATGAGCGTGCCAGACTGTACCGCGAAATGCAGGCCATTGTGCAGGACGATGCCCCATGGGTCTTTGTTGCCAACTGGAAGCAGAATGCCGTTACCAATGAGCGTGTTGAGAACTTTGGTCTGGAGCCGTCATTCTTGTTGCACCTGCAAGGTGTTGTGAAAAACTAAACCTTAAAGTCAGGGGCCGGAATTTTCCGGCCCTCTGCGTCTGCGAATGAGGGCAGAATGGGCGGTTACATCGTCAAACGTCTGGTATCGGCTGTCCCTGTCCTTTTGGGGATCACGATCATTGTTTTCTTGATCATGTCCCTGATTCCTGGCGATCCGGCCACGGCTATCCTTGGCTCCTATGCGACGCCGGAAAACATGGAAAAACTGAACCGCGACCTTGGCTTGGACAAGCCCGTAATCACAAGATACTTCATCTGGATCACCAACATGCTGACTGGTGATTTCGGCCGTTCCTATTCGCTGAACCGGCCTGTAATCGACGAAGTGCTGGAACGGTTCAACGCGACGCTGATACTGGCGGGCACGGCCTTTGTTCTGTGTTCGGTGCTGGGCATTCTCGCAGGGGTGGTCTCCGCTGCTCGCCAGTACGGCGTCGCAGACAAGATCATTACATTCGTAGTTTTGATCGGCATTTCGGTGCCTGCATTTTTCCTCGGCATGATGATGATCCTGCTGTTTGCGGTGAACCTGCGCTGGCTGCCGGTGTCGGGCATGTATGCCATCTATGGCGGCGGTGATCTGCCAGACCTGCTGCGTCACCTGATCATGCCTGCGCTGGCGTTGGCCGCTGTGGCAACTGGCGTTATTGCGCGCCTCTCGCGCTCGGCCATGTTGGAGGTATTGCGTCAGGATTTCATACGAACTGCCCGCGCCAAGGGGGTTCCCGAGCGTCGCGTCATCATGGGCCACGCATTGCGCGCGGCCATGGTGTCGATCATCCCGGTACTGGGTATTCAGGCAGGGTTCGTTCTGTCTGGTGCCGTTTACATCGAGATCGTCTTTCAGTGGCCCGGAGTTGGTCGAATGCTGGTCGATGCGATCCTCAAGCGCGACCTTCTGCTGGTGCAGGGCGGCGTGGTGTTTGTGGCCGCCTGTTATGTGCTGTTTAACATTGCGGTCGATGTTGCGCAGAGCTTGCTTGACCCAAGGATCAAGACATGACGGCTTTTCTCAAGCTGTTGTTTCGTAACCGGTTGGCGGCGTTGGGCGCGGTTGTCCTGAGCGCGGTTCTGATCCTGGTGTTGTTGACGCCGGTCCTGCCGTTACAAAACCCGGATATCACAGCCACTGCGGATCGTTTTCAAAAGCCGTTCACTGAAGGCCATCTGCTTGGTACCGACCATTTGGGACGGGACTTGCTCAGCCGCCTTTTACATGGCACGCGCCTAAGCCTTGCGGTTGGTATCGCCGCAGCCCTGATTGCGGCCACGATCGGTTCGGCCATTGGCATTGTCGCAGGATATTTTGGCGGTCGTGCCGACAACATCATCATGCGCGGTGTCGATATGTTGATGGCTTTTCCCTACATCCTGCTCGCGCTGGTAATTGTTGCTGCCTTGGGCCCGGGCCTCATGAATGCGCTGATTGCGGTAGCGGCTGTGAACGTTCCGTTCTTTGCCAGAAACATTCGCGGGATCACGGTCGGGCTGGCCGGGCGTGAATTCATTGATGCTGCGCGGCTTGCAGGAATGGGGCACATTCGTATCATCCTGACGGAACTTCTGCCCAACGTGCTACCGGTCATAATCATTGCCATGTCGACGACTGTCGGCTGGATGATCCTGGAAACCGCCGGTCTCAGCTTTCTCGGCCTTGGCAGCCAGCCGCCGCAAGCCGACCTTGGATCAATGCTGGGCGAGGCGCGGTCTGCCCTTATTTCACACCCACATACCTCGGTCGTTCCGGGGATAATGATCTTTCTGATTGTAATGTCGATAAACCTGCTCGGCGACGGGGTGCGCGATGCGCTCGACCCGCGCCTGCGGTCTGGGGCACTGTCCCGTCCACGCGCCATGACGTTGGTTGAGCGCAAGGGGGAAGTCCCCGCACCAACCGATGATCTACTCGCAATTCAGGATTTGCAGACTCAATTTCATGTCGGTGACCGCGTGTATCGGGCTGTCGGTGGTGTCTCTTTATCCGTCAAAGCAGGGGAGTGCTTGGGTGTCATCGGGGAGAGTGGATCGGGAAAATCGGTCACGGCTCTAAGCGTGATGGGGCTGGTGGCGTCCCCACCCGGCGTGATTACCGGCGGCGCGGTGCGGTTTCAGGGCGAGGATCTGATTGGCGCTTCTTATGAGAGCCTGCGTCAGAAGCGCGGTGATCGCGTCGCATATATTTTTCAGGATCCACTATCTACTTTGCATCCGCTCTATCGCGTTGGGCGACAACTGTCCGAAGCGATCCAGTCGCATCACGATATCCCAACGGCCGAAACTCAGGCTCGGGCTGTGCAACTTCTCAGGGATGTGCGCATTCCCAATGCCGAGGCGCGGGTGGACAACTACCCGCACGAATTGTCGGGCGGAATGCGTCAGCGCGTTGGCATTGCGATGGCGCTGGCAAATGAACCCGACGTGATTATTGCAGATGAACCAACGACCGCCCTTGATGTTACCGTTCAGGCTCAAATCCTTTCTCTTCTTGACGATTTGCAGCGCGAGCGTGGGTTGGCGATCATCTTCATCACGCATGACTTTGGCGTAGTCGCGCAGCTTTGCGATCGAATTGCTGTCATGTATGCCGGACGGATCGTTGAGGAGGGTCCGACGCCATCAGTATTGGAAGCGCCAGCCCATCCTTACACTAAGCGTCTGATCGCCTGCGTTCCGGAACTGGGTGGTGGACAACGCGCCTTGGCAGCTATTCCCGGGTTGCCCCCACTTGTCGACGACCTTCCGCCGGGCTGCGCCTTTGCCTCGCGTTGCGAAAAGGCGCAAGAAACGTGCAGAACGGGCGAAGTAATGTTGAAAGGTGATGCCTCCCGCGCGGTTCGGTGCCACTATCCCGAGGAGGCGATCTGATGCCCGCGCTCAAAGTGGACAATCTGGCAAAGACCTTTGCGTTGAAAAAACCGCTTTTTGGCGCTGCGTCGACAGGAGTGCGCGCGGTGCGGCCAATGTCGTTTCAGGTCCAAAGCGGGGAAACACTGGGTGTTGTCGGGGAATCCGGGTGTGGCAAGTCCACATTGGCGCGGATGCTGGTCGGGCTTCTGGACGCCAGCGAAGGGAAAATCGAAATTGAAGGGAAAGCGCTCGACAATGCGGACCCTGCCAAATTCGGCAAACTGATACAATATGTGTTTCAGGACCCGAACAGCAGTCTCAACCCGCGGAAAACCATTCGGCAGGTCATGGAAGCACCGCTGAAACGCCTTCACGGGATGCCAAGGTCCGAGCGTGAAGCGCGAGTTTCCCAAATTTTCGCATCGGTCAATTTGCGGGAAGAGTTCCTCGAACGCTATCCTCATGAATTTTCGGGCGGGCAGGCGCAGAGGATTGGAATCGCACGGGCTTTGGCCGCCAACCCCCGGATCATTGTGCTGGACGAGCCTGTTTCAGCTCTGGACGTGTCGGTGCAGGCACAGGTTTTGAATCTGCTGGCTGACCTCAAAACAGAGTTTGGTCTGACCTACCTTTTCATCACACATGACCTTGCCGTGGTTGAGGCGGTCAGTGACCGGATCATGGTGCTGTATTTTGGTTCGGTTGTTGAGATCGGCGATGCCAGGCGCATCTTTGCAAATCCTCGTCATCCCTATACAAAACTGCTGGCTGAAAGCGCGCCGGTTGTTGGCCGTCCGCTCACCGCACCTGAGCAAAAAGGAACTGAGCTTCCGGACCCGCTGAATCCACCGCTGGGCTGCGCCTTTGCCGGACGGTGTCCAAATGCGACCGATCTGTGCCGGACGCAGGAGCCAGAACTTGAACCTGTGGGAGAAGACCAACTTGCCGCCTGCCACCATCCGATACAAGACTGAACCCAGGCTCAGCAGACCGGTTCAGGTCGCCGAGGCGATCAAGGACTGGGTGGTAGAGCAGGGGCTGCAAGCCGGTGATCGATTGCCCGGCGAGGCGGATCTGATCGCGCGCTTCGGAATGGCCAAGGGCACGATCCGCGAGGCCATGCGGGTGCTGGAGGCGCAGGGTCTGATCAAGACCCGCACCGGACCGGGCGGTGGAAGCTTTGTGCACGAAGTCAGCCAACAGCGTGCCAAGGCCTTGTTGGGAAATTTTTTCTACTTCAAGGATCTCACGATCGGCGACATTTACCAGCTACGTTTGACCTTGGAGCCAGAGCTTGCAGCAACGCTTGCGGGGAAACTGCCCGAGGAAATCTTGTGCCAGCTCGAGGAAAACATTGCGGAATATTCCGAACCGGCAACCAGCGCCGATGAAGAGCGCGAACAACACGTTGCGTCGCTCCGGTTTCATGCCATTCTCGCGGACCAGGCACAAAATCCACTTCTTGGTTTCATCATCGATTTCATGGTTAATCTTTTGGCGGACTTGACAGTTTACCGCCGACTTTATTCGCCGCCAAATACCGAACTTTGGAAGCAGGGCCGTGATCATCAGCAGCGGCTTGTCGCAGCGTTGCGGGACGGCGAATCAGATCTGGCGCGGTCCATTATGGCCGGCCATATGGAGATTGCCTGGACTCTTATGCGCCAGCAGGAAGCCGAAATGCAGCGCCGGTTTCTGTCGGAATAACGTGACCAGTTTCAACCACTGGAACGAATGCACCAACTGCTTGGCCGCTAATTCAGTGGCGCGACAGTAAACACAAGCCCGATTGTTATTCCTGTTATCATTGCACATGAGAGTGACACTTCTGAATTGCTCACAGGTGACGTATTAGCTTTGCGGGTACATACAAGAGCCTCGTAATTGCAATTATGTACAATGTGCGCCAAATGCCTTTGTAGCCGTCGTAACGACCAGCTTCTCACAAACGAAAACTCGCGGCTGGCGAAAGCTCTACTACTTTCGGCCCACTTTTAATCTTCGCTTCATAAGCGTCAGCAAAAGGACTCTTGCGGCGCTCACTGCACCTGCTTCCGTTCCAGCCATCTCAATTCCCAGCAACCGGTCTATGCCGGAGCTGGCACCGATTGCCCCTAGTGACCTGCCATGTCCAAGAGCAGGCAGTTGGTCTCTACTTTCAAACTTGAGCGGTCGAAGAAATCTTGAACGAATCCTGATAGACATATTCATAGGTTTCGAACCCGAATTTTTCGATCGGCATCTTCACCAAATGCGGCAGTTATGGCCTCAATAGAAATTTGAAACCGCCCTGACAAGCTCGCCGCTTCGACAGATACAAAGCTCGTAAGATCCCGAACCTGTCGACCCCGATCAAAGGAGATGATCTCATAGTTATTGCGGGTCCAGTACACTATCCCACCAAGGAGAACACGTTGACGCGGGTCGACGACTTCTAACACCGGATTTGCGAACAAGTCGGTCCACTGCAGTGTTCCAACACTCACGGCGCGTCCGACAGCCTGCTCAATCGTATTGCTCCTGAACTTGGTCATAATAGAGTCCATAAGAATGTCGACCAGGCCGGAGGAAAAGCCAACCTGGCAAGCGATGCACTGCGGAGACAAACCAGCCGCCAACATTCTAAGGACATCTCGTTCATCCCCAGACAAAGACTCCGCCGGGAAATCGAGGGTAATGTCGATTACATCCAGCGCCAAGAGGTGCAGAAGCTGGGCCTCGTGTTGCAATTCGGGGAGGAGCTTCTGAACCTTTGATTGCCAGCGCGTGGCGGGTAGGTTGGAGGTGACAGTGAAAAGGCCACGACTACCGAACGGGCCGATTGTGGGAATTGATATCCCCTGGCATCCGACGCCGAAGCGTTTTGCAGCCTCAAACATTGGAGCATACTCGGGTTGTGCGGAATATGCTGACCACTCCAACGGCGCAATGGTGGTCGCCCCAAAGCGAATGAGTGGATCAGCCAATATCAGATTGTTGTCCGTGTAGTAATTCACCCAATCTGTAGGGAAGGTTGTGCACCCATGAACGATTTGGAGAGACGTGTCGATGTGTGCATAAGACGCATTTGTCAGCCCATATCTGTCGCAGATTTCTTGCAACCTGGCTTCGCCGGTCTGCTGCAAATCTAGGGTGCTCTGCCCAATATCTGTAAGTTGCATTGTGTTGTCCTCGAGCGTTTGTTTGTGTTTCGTGCCCTCAACTAGCGGTTGTCGCGAACACGATAAGTCTAGTTGCCGCGTTATCACTACTGTTGATTGCCACAGCTGCTTGACAACGCCACGAAACGGAACGAGATCATACGAGAAGATGTGAGAGTAATTTTGCTAAAACCTTGAAAAATAATAAAAGTAATATCGTCCTTCCGCCTGCAAATGGCAGCGATTTTAAGGAGCTGTTCAAGTACGCGACGGATATCGGCGTAGGTCTGCCGATGGGTGGCGATGGTTTGCCGATCGGAACCTGGACGCCGCAAACGCTTGCGGCTGCTCTATCTGAGATTGAGGCAAACAAGACCGGTGTTGACCTTCGTGCCGTACAGCACTGGTTCGAAAATAATGATAAAGGAATAAGTGCTCCGAGCATCAATTTGTTAGCCCGGGTGTTCGGCGGTGGCGACACCGAAGCCACAACAGCGTGGCGCTCTGAGCTGACCGCTGGGCAAAGGCGGCTGATGGCAAAAAGGAAGGCAAGCAAAAGTAAGACGAAGCGCCAATCAAAAGAAGCAGTTGTAGAAGATCCAACTCTAGCGAAACCAAGGCCTGCTGATGCCATTCCGGTCGGAGAATTTCCCGAGCAGTCTTTTGTACAGACTGACACCAGCGGGATCAGTGGCGTACAGCATCATCCAAAGACCCTTGCCGAAAGATGCGAACAGATCTTGAGTGGTGCAGCGTCAATGAACCTTCTAATCGTGTATTGGTTGGTTTTTTGCGGGCTTGGACTGATGAACTATGTCTTTGACACTCTGAGTGTCACATACAGCCCGTTCGAAGGCCTGGACAAGCAAGTCGGGTTTATCTGGGCCCCAACCCTGACCGTCTTGCCGTTGGTGGCTCTCCCGGCTTTCATCTATTACGTGAGCGAATTGACAACCTATTGGAAGCGGGTCGGTCGTTCGAAGTGCATTTTGCAAGGCGTGACGTCAACTGATAGCCAGGGCAGCGCGGCCTGGTACGCTAAGGTAAACGATTTCAAGTTTTCATTTTGGGCAATTGCCCTTTTTTGCCTTCTCTTCGTGTTCGGCTTTCAGTGGGCAGGGATCTACTTGCCTGCTTACCTTTCCGGAGATGCAAACAGCGTTCAGATCGATCGGTACCTTGTTGCCCTTGTTCGGCCAGAAGTCATCTCTATCGAGGAAGCAATGGTGCTATCGTTCGTGGGCTATTTTTATACCGCGTCATACATCGCAGTTTTCATGTTTGGCCTCCTATTCTTTGTCATAATCGTCTTGGACTTCCAAGATATCTGTACGACGCTTGACGTCGAAGGAAACAAAATCGAGGGCCGCCAGATCCAAAAAGAGGGACAGAAAGTAGTTTGGGGCGGTTTCAGGGTTGTTGTCTTTGCTTTGTGGTTGGCCACCCTTGTAAAGCTTCAAATCACTTACCTGTCTTCTGATAGCTCAGATTTCCTGTCTTGGGTGCGCATAGACATGATGGGTGCTTTTGATGCGACCTCATTGCGTAATGGCTTATTGGAGAATAGCTCAATTAGCCATTTCACAACTTTCATGATGATGGCCGTAACGGTCTCCGTTTTCATTTTTGGAGTTCTGAGAATCCGAAGCTCTTTTGAGCGTTTGGCCGTTTACAACCGGATTCAGCAATCGAAACGGGATTATCTTGCGTTGTCCGAGATGCTGGGTGTGATCGCGTTGTTGTCGATTAGTTTGGTGCTTGTTGGGAGGTTCACTGGGTTTTCTATTGTTGTGGGTATCAGTGCCATCGCTTCACTACACGTGCTGTCGGGACCGAAACTGAGAACCTATTAGGTGGAAAATGATAGAAGCTGAATTCTACGACCAAATGGCGGAAGGGCCAGCGTCCAGCAACGCATACTGGATGCAGACCGAAGATAATGTGCGTGTCCGCGTAGGCGCGTATGGGTGCGAAGGCGAGAGTAAAGGTACGATTTTGCTCATGCTTGGAAGGTTTGGCTACGTAGAAAGATATGGGCGGGTCGCAAAAGCGTTCGCCAGGCATGGGTTTGCAACCGCAGTCATTGATTGGCGAAGCCAGGGGCTTTCGGATCGCATAGCCGATGACCCTTTGGCAGGGCACATTGACAGCTTCTCAGACTATCAGAAGGACGTTCAGGCTCTCATCGAGGCAGCAGACAGTTTGGATCTACCGAAGCCGTATTTCCTGATTGGCGTGTCGATGGGTGCTTGTATCGGTCTCAGGGCGATGTTCAACGGTCTGCTAGTTGTGTCTGCGGCATTTATCTCCCCGATGTGGGGAATAAGAATGACTACGGCTCAGCGTATCGCTGCTTGGCCCCTTTCGTGGGCATTCAAGCAATTTGGGATTGGGCAAAAATACGTCCCGGGTGAGAGCGGCGCGATATACGTGTTGGAGACCCCATTCGAGGAAAACAATCTAACCCACAATAACGCCATGTATGACTATTGGGTTGATCAAGCCAAAAAAGCCCCACAGCTACAAATAGGTGGACCAACAATGGCGTGGCTCTACTCAGCTCTATCCGAATGCCGAAGCCTATCAAAGATGCCTTCCCCTGATACTCCGTGCATAACTTTTTGTGGTGAGTTGGACCAGCTGGTGGACAATTCATCAATCAAACGTCGAATGGCGGTTTGGCCAAACGGTGAGTTTTCGATGATCCGCAATGCCAAGCACGACGTGCTGACAGAAACCTCCGAGGTTGGGGGCGACGTGATAGGCCAGATCTCCGATTTCTTTACCAAACATGGCGCCACTGCGAAGCCAGCAGAATAGCGTTGGCACGCTGCCCCTTCTGGGCTTGGGGTTGCGAACATCCCAAGTCATCTCATCTGGTTTTTCCTAAACCAGCCATTCAGGCAAAGCGCAGCAGAATCAACGAGTGAGCCCATAGTACTGGTTTCTGCGTTAACTATCTATGGCAGCACTGTGCAGAAAAAGGGCATTGCGAAGTGTAGCAGGAAACATTGAGGAGTCGATATCGAAAGGCGCCCGTAACAGCGCCCGCGGCACCGCCTGAGGGGTCCGCAAAGTACCCAGTCCAATCAATTCTAGAGTGGATACTTTACAGCATTGCTGTTGCCTACCTACCCTGAGCGTGCATTTCGCGTTTGCGGTTGCGCGTGCGCTTTGTGGCGTCCTCGGACCCGTCGTGATAGGTGCCAAACCATTTGTCCCATGGCATTTCCGCATTGCCGTAGTTGCACTCGTAATACCTGTGGTGAAGCTGGTGAAAGAACGCGCCAATCAGCAGGGCCTGACGATCGCGTGTCCAGATCGCCTCGTATCCCGAATGGGATGAGGCCGCGCCCAGCATCAGCCAATAACCCAGAAACAACATGTGCACCGGATGGCTGGGCAGAACCAGCACGATCAGGATTGCGCTGAGATAGCCAAAGGACTCGACGGGATGCATCGACATGCCCGACCACGGCCCGGTGTTGACGTTTCGGTGATGCACGGCGTGGACGTGTTTGTAGATGAACGGCTGATGCAGAAAGAGATGCACCGCGTAGAAATGAAAGCTTTGCCAGATTGCCAGGATCGGGAACAGCGCGATGAACCAGATGGGATGGGCCGGAAAGGTCAGCGTGCCGATATAATCATTGGCGTACATCCAGCGCAGGAAGGTTTCCAGCCCTGACAGGATCGGGGCGCCGAAGACCAGCGAATAATACATGTTGTCCCAGGTCTGATATCCGAATTTGTAAAGCGCATTCTTGCGCTTCATATAAGGGCGCGGATCGTATTTCAGCAGCTTGCCCTGACCGTCGATCCCATAAAACCACATATGCAGGCCGCCCGCGACGATCAGCAACAACATCCAGTTGCGGAGAAAAACATGCGCGACCCAGCCAAAAGAGAAACTGGCCTGATCCGGGCCAACGGGCTGCAGCCAGAAGGCCACGACAAAGGCCAGCATCAGAAAGATCGAGCGGTCCGAGAACTGCAGCCAGTTCTGCCAGACCCATTTGCCCATGACGCCGAATTTCGGAGGCCACAGCCAATAGGGCGCGTATTTCACCGGCAGATCGGGATGCCAGTGCCATTCACGGCTCATCGGGGCGGGCTCCGCGGTGTCGTTAGTGGTGTCTTCGGGGTTGGTGTCAGCAGTCGTCACTGTATTTCCTTTCCATACCTGAATATATACGAAATTCAGGAATGAGAAGGCGGCGGCTCATAGGGGTATTTGCGTGACGGTCTGGTGAACATGGGATTACTCATGAAACCGGCGGCGCTTGTCCAGAGCCTCGCGCAACTTGTCATGCTCACCCGGTTTCATCGCAATGCCGGTAGCGACATCGGGATAACTGCGGTCAAGCACGGCGGCGCGATAGGCGATCAGGCCCTTCATCCGCTCGGCCTCAAGTGCCGCACGGGCGCTTGCCATATTGGCAAAGGCCCGGGCGTGGCGCGGCGGGTTTGGCGTGTCACCGCAGGCATCTTCCTGAAACAGGAAAATCACATCCGCAGCCCCACCCGACCCGATGGAATGGTGATCAGCCCGGTGCGCGGGCTGATTTCGGCAATAGCCTCATCTGCCACGCATTCCAGTTCAACCGCATAGGCGCCCGCGTCTTCCAGACGGCGCAGATTTTCGGCCAGTTGCATCGCTTCATCCGCGGTGCGGCCATAGGCACGCAGGCCCCCGATCTGTGTTGAAAGGCGCGGCACAAGGCCCAGATGCCCCTGCACCGCCAGTCCTTCATCGGCCAGCAGTTCCACGGCATTGAAACTGCGCAAGGTGTAAACCGCATCCGCCCCGGCTGCGGCGGCACGAATACCCGCGCGTAGAATATCCTGATGGGTCTCATAGTCGCTGGCCATCAGCGCGGCGGTGGTGAAGGTGTCGGGTGCGCCGGCACGCACCTCGGCCAAATCATGATCGACAATCGACAGATGGTCGATCCCGGCGGCCTGGGCAGCGGCGGCCTCGATCCGGTTCACGGCTGTGGTCTGGACAAACTTGCGCTTGCCCTTGCCTGCGATGATATCGGCAACATTCAGGTTGCGCGTCGCAGGAAATCCGCCATTAGTGTAAATCCGTTTCATGGCCGCCGTCCCCTTTACTCTGCCGCTTTGAGCTCTGCACCCCGCGGGATGACCTCGTAGCCCGGCTCTTCAGGCTCGTCATCCAGCATTTCGGGCGGGAAGCCGGGCGCGCGAATGTCCAGCCCGGTGGCCTCTTCTAGACGCTGGATGATGTTGGGGGAATAGCACCGCTCTCCATAACGTTCGATGCCATCTTCGAATATCTGCACAAGCATGGGTGAGATTTCCAGCGGTACGTTGTGGCGGTCGGCAACCTGCTGAAAGAGACCGGCGTCCTTTTTCACCAGATCCATGGTAAAGGAAATGTCGCGGCTGCCGTTCAGGATGACCTGACTTTCGGTCTCATGCACGAACGACGTACCGGACGAGATTTTCATCGCCTCATAGGTGGTGTTCAGGTCCATGCCAGCGGCCTTGGCGGTGACCAGTGCCTCGCAGCAGGACACAAGATTGGCGGTAGCCAGATAGTTGGTCACAACCTTCAGAACCGAGGCGCTGCCCAACTCACCCGTGTGCAGAATGCGGCGGCCCATGGTTTTCAAAAACGGCGCGATCTGTTCGAATGTGGCGCGATCACAACCCGCGAAGATCGAGATATTGCCAGTGGCAGCGCGGTGACATCCGCCCGAAACCGGGCAATCCACGGCTGCGCCGCCCTTTTCCATCACCAATGCGCCAAGGCGTTTGACCTCTTCTTCGTCGGTGGTGGACATCTCCATCCAGATTTTGCCCTCTTTCACCGCGGGCAGCATTTCCTGCATGACCGCGTCTGAGGCGGCAGGCGATGGCAGGCAGGTGATGACCGCATCGCAATCGCGCATCAGCTGAGCGGGGTTTTCACCGCGCTTGGCCCCGCGCGAGACGAAATCACCGACCAGTTCTGGGTTCAGATCATGCACGGTCAGGTCGATGCCATTGCGCAGCAAGCTACCGCTCAACTTGCCACCGACATTTCCAAGGCCAATAAATCCAACTTTCATATGCGTATTCCCTGCTTTGATACCGATCCGAGGATCAGAGATGTCGCGGTTCACTGAAACTACAGAGGTTGATTGTAAGGTGTAAAACGAATTAAAAAGGCAGATATTAGCGAAAATTTTCGGTGCTAGAAATGGCGCATTCTCCCAACCTTGTGTGGCTTCGGTCTTTTGAATGCGCCGCCCGTCATCTGAGCTTCACGGTTGCTGCTGGGGAACTGGGCATCACGCAATCGGCGCTTAGTTTGCATGTGCGTTCGCTGGAGGCCGAGCTTGGCTGCCCCCTGTTCTTTCGCGCCGCGCGCAGGCTAAGCCTGACCGAGGTTGGTCAGGCCTATGCCTATTCCGTTCGGCGAGCGTTGGGCGACATCGACATGTCAACGATCAACCTGTTTGGGTCAAATCAGGTGCACGAACTGGTCGTGCGGGTTCCGATCTCGACAGCGGCCCTTTTCCTGGCGCAAAGGTTGCCCGAGTTTTCGCGCAATCACTCGCATATCAGCATCAGGCTGGTGTCCAATATCTGGGCTGAATCTGCAGGGCGCGAAGATGTCGATGTGGAACTGCGCTTGGGTAACGGGGAATGGAACGACGTGTCGGTAAGAAAAATATCGGCCGAACGCATTGTTCCAATCGCTCCCAAAGACTCTAACCTCCGGATATTGCGGCCTGAAGAATTGCACCAAGAACCTTTGATCCATATCCTTGGTTTTCAGCATATGTGGCACAGATATTTTTCCACCATCGGGGTCGAACCTGCCGAAACGGTGTCGCCGTTTATCGTTGATACGACTATCGCTGCGGTGGATATCGTGGCCGCTGGCGGCGGCTACGCCGTTGTGGTCGAGAGATTTGCAAAAACGGCCCTTGAGGCGGGGCGAAATGTCAAGATCGTCGGCCAGGCCGTGCCGATAGAGCAGAGCCATTTCCTGATTGAGGGCCAGAGCTCGAAAACAAATAACGGCGCCAAACAGTGCTTTGAAGCTTGGCTGGAAGGTATTTTTAGTCAGGATAACTAGGTTCTTCTCCGTTCGAACTCTTTGCCATTTCTAAAGGCTTCGCTCTGATTTTTCCACGGGTTTCGGGCATCGGTTTTTCGGAGAAACGTGCCCGAACGACGGAGAGCTGTCATTCGTATCGACGCAGCGACAGCTCGCTTTGTCCGGATACTGTTGAAAAAGTCGGTGTTTTGGCTGGTTTGTCGGCTGTCGAGATTTGGGATGACGCGCCTCCTATTCATGTGGGGGTTGGTGTAGGAACCAGTTTTGCGAGTTTCCTGAGATTTTGTGCCGTGGCTGCTAGCTGGAACTGTTCATATGCGCCTTTGGGTCCTCGAAGCCGCATCATCCGCACGCCGATGTATCGCTTTAGATGTGCGAAGAGCATCTCGACTTTCCGCCTCTGAATGAATGAGGTCATGTAAGCGTCGGTTTTTCGGATATCGCGCACGACGTCTCGGGCAGCTTCGTGCACAGAGCGCATGAGGCGTCTCCCGTTGTCTTTCGGACAGCATTGCGGTTTCAAAGGGCATATGTCGCAGTCATGTTTGGAGGCACGGTATCTGATGAAGCCGTCTTTGCCACCATTTGCTTTTCGTGGGGTTGAGAAGTTCCGGCGATAGGTCTGCAACACCTTGCCGCCCGGACAGGTGTAGCTGTCGGTCGCGGCGGCATAGACAAAATCTTCGCGTGAGAAGGTGCCATCGGTTCGTTTCGATTTGTCCCAGACCGGAATGTGTGGAGCGATGCCGCGCTCTTCCACCAACCAGCCGAGCATCTCTGCCGATCCATAGCCGGTGTCACCGACCAGCTTGTCCGGGGTCATGCCAAAGCGATCCGTGATCCGGTCGATCATGCGCCGTGCGGCAAAGGCTTCTGCGGTTCGGATCGGAACCGACGGCTCAACATCAACAATCACCGCATTATCCAGATCCACCATATAGTTGGTGGAATATGCGAAGAAGGCGGCCCCACCGTCTGCACCTGTCCAGCGTGCCACAGGGTCGACTGGCGAGATGTATTTGGGGACGACTTTAGTGGATGCACCGAATGCGGCATCATCCAGCGTTTCGAGGTACTCATCCAGAACACGAGAGATCAGTTCAGATGGCAAGCCTTCCTTGCTATCAATACCGCGTGTCTGGTTTGCATTTGCGGGTATCAGGCTGGCGTCAACGCCAAGGCTGTGGCCGCCGACAAGGCCTTCATCCATGCAGCGTTGTAAAACTTTCTCGAACAAATGACGGAACAATCCGCTCTCCCGGAAACGGCCATGCCGGTTCTTTGAGAACGATGAATGATCAGGCACCGGATCGGCCAGGTCCAGCTTGCAAAACCAGCGGTAAGCCAGATTGACCTGTATCTCTTCGCAAAGCCGCCGCTCGGAGCGGATACCCATGCAATATCCCAACAGCAGCATGCGGATCATCAGTTCCGGATCAATCGACGGACGACCATGTGAGCTGTAATACGGCGCAAGCATTGGGCGCACTTCGGTCAGATCAAGGAAGCGATCAATCCCACGCATCGGGTGATCCTGCGGCACAAACTCTTCGATTGAGAACTCATCAAACAACGCACCTTGCGCCACCTGCCTCGGTCCCATCATCGCCGCGCCCTCCCACTCTCAAAACAAGTGAATCAGGACACCAACAACCAATCAACAGACTTTTTCAACAGTATCAGCCCAACCTGTGAATTAGTATTTCGCGCTGCGCGCGCTCGCAGCACACATTTTGTCGCGTAGGCATCATCGTGAGCACCGCACTGCGGCATAAATAGCTACCATTCGCGCCTATGGCGACGTTGAATAAGGTTAGGTCGCGAAGGTAGCCCCGCGAGTTCTAGCCGTGCCCGGATCGCCCAGACCTGTTTTGGCAAGAGTGGACGTTTTTGGCCGATGATACGCCCCTTGTTCCATGTTCGGCGTTTCGGGGTGACGGCGGGAAGTTGGACTCTTGGCATGATTTGCCCTCCGATCCTCCCTCCGAACCCAATCACCAGCGCCATGCTGGCAGTGGGATTGTATCGTCCTTGGCAGGGTTGGTTTTCAAAGCCGACCGACTGCGGTGGTGCTGCATGCGCAGTCGGCGCTGTGAGATGGGATGGTTGCCGCCCTCCCCAGACGGCATCGCAATGTGCCAAAGATGTGGTCGTACACGGCCACGATTGAGAGAGGACGGCAATTTGATTGATACAATGATCGGTGTGGACTTGGCAAAGAATGTCTTTCAACTCCATGGGGCTTCGCTGACAGGGGAGGTCAAATTTCGGAAGAAGCTCTCGCGGCCTCAGTTTCGAAAATTCATGGAAGCACAACCCGCAAGTATTGTGGTGTTTGAAGCGTGCGGCAGCGCTCATTTCTGGACGCGGGAGATGCAGCAACTTGGACATCAGGCAAAGCTAATCGCCCCTCAATATGTGAAACCGTTTGTCAAACGGCAAAAGAATGACGCGGCTGATGCTGAGGCGATTGTCATTGCGGCGCAGCGCCCGGAGATGAGGTTCGTGGAACCCAAAAGCAACGCGCAAATCGCGCGAAGTGTTGTGTTCCGTTCGCGCGACCGCCTGGTGCACCAGCGCACGGAACAGATCAATGCGCTGCGATCGGTTCTATATGAACAGGGCCAGGTCTTCCCGACCGGCGTCCATCAGATGAAGAAGATTGCAGAGTTTCTGCAACAGGCCGACAACGGCTTGATTGCTTTGGTCCGGGAGGAGTGTGAGGAGCTGATCGCTTCAATTTCCGAACACACGACCCGGATTGATGCGAAGACGGTGAAGCTCAAAAAGCTATCGCAGCAGTCAGAGATGTCCCGACGGCTCCAGACGATACCCGGCGTTGGCCCGCTCACGGCCATGGCAATTGAAGCCTTCGCGCCGACAATGGATATCTTTCGATGCGGGCGAGACTTCGCCGCCTGGGTTGGGCTTGTGCCCAAGCAGCATTCATCGGGAGGCAAAGCGCGGCTCGGTAAGATATCAAAGGAAGGCCAGGTCGACATTCGCCGCCTTCTTATCATCGGTGCGATGACGCGTATCGCTTGGGTGGGTCGAAAACCTATTCAGGACGGCTCCTCGTTGGATCGCATGTTGAAACGCAAACCCAAGATGCTTGTCGCAATCGCACTGGCAAACAAAATGGCGCGAACTATTTGGGCCGTGCTGACGAAGCAAGAAGATTATCGAGATCCGGTGAAGACCGCAGCTGCCTGAGCATTAACAGGCGACGCAATCTGAAGCCGGAAACTGGGGGTGAGAAGACGATGACCTGAATGGGCAACATGATCGAATAGATCTAGGTTGGGAAAACCAGTTTTGGGCTCCGAGCCACGAGCTCGCCTGTGAGATTTGGACCCAATCCGCTGATCACCAGGCCGGCCCGCGGTTTCTGAACACGCCGCACTAAGAGCCCTGACAGAAGACCGCACTCGATCACCCTCCCTAACGGTCAAAAACTTCTTGCATCCCGGGCGGCAACCACAGAAGCCCAATGCGTGGTTTTTCTGCGCAATAAGGTAACGACTGCTTCGGGACGGCGTTCGAAATCTGAGTTCGAATGCAAATTTATTGAGAACTGGGTCGATTTATTTCAGTTTCAATCCTCGACAACAGGCAATTCCAGTACCAGCCTTTCACTGGCAGGTCGGGCGCAGCATAGTAAAACCTCACCTTCTTCGGGCGGGCTGGACGGCGGAGTGTCGTAGATCACGTCTCCTTCTGTCAGGCGGCAACGGCAGGTTTGGCAGAGCCCGATACGGCAGGCGTTCTCGGGTGACAGACCCGCCGCTTCGGCCAATTCCAGCAAGGTGGGGTTAAGGCCCGCGTCCCATGTGGTCGTCACGTAGTTAGGGACGAACGTGACCTCGGCTTCCTGCAGGACCGGTTCAACAGGTGCGCCTGTTTCGGTTCCATAGCTTTCGGTGTTGATCTGATGTGAATTGGCCTCCATCCCTTCGAGGGCGGCGCGCATGTCTGTCAGGAAAGCCTTAGGTCCGCAGATGAAATGGTCCATTTCATAGGGCGGCATGTCGATGCGCAGATCGCCGTCCATGAT
Organism: Ruegeria sp. EL01; assembly: GCF_900313035.1. GTDB lineage: Bacteria > Pseudomonadota > Alphaproteobacteria > Rhodobacterales > Rhodobacteraceae > Ruegeria. The sequence continues at coordinate 41,663 of NZ_OMPS01000035.1, forward strand.
ATGGCTGCCCTCGATCAGATCGACGATGTAATCAGCTGTCACCCTGCCGGACAAATCGAAACTGCCCTGCGCAATGTCGGCTTCGGTTGGTTGGCTGAACACATGCCGGATCTCGACATTTTCCAGGCCTTTGAACGCATCAACCTCGGCGCGTAGCGCCTGATCCTGACCGTTGCGCGCGCAGTAGACGAAATAAACGGGTGGCATGTGATCTCCACGGCCGATATGCGCCTTCAGCATTGACAAAAGCGGGGTTACACCGATTCCGGCGGCCAGCATCAAGACCGGTTTGAAACCGCCCCGATCCAGCACGAACCGCCCAAGCGGGGCGGATACCGCAAGAGCATCACCCTGTCTCAACGTCTCGTGCATGAAGGCTGTGCCAGGGCCATCACCCTTGCGAATGGTCAACCGGTAATGGGTCGGGTTTTCCTGAAAATCAGAGAGGCTCCAGACCCGGCGCCCTGTCTCGCCCAGATCAACCGACAGAAACTGTCCGGCATGATAGCCCGGCAGCGGCGGACCATTGGGTGCGACAAGATAGACGCTTTTGGTATCCGGGGTCTCATCGACTATTCGGTCCACACGCAGGTCGCGAAACCCTTTCCAGCGGTTTTTCTGCACCCGGTCGGCATCTCTGGCCGCATCAATCAGCCCGTCCAGCGCAAAACCTGCAATTTGCGACAGGCCGGGCAGAGATTTGATGCGTTCCAACTCCGCAACCGATGCACCGCCCGCAAAGATGGCCCGCGCGATATCAAGGATCAGGGTGCGGTTCCCGGTTGCCGGGATATACCGGATGTCGTCGCCCGCCTGAATGATACCGGTATTCTCAACGTTCAGGTAAACGCCACTTTGACCCGACAGGGCAAAGTCGCCGATAAAACTGTCAGGCTGGCCCAGCCGCCAGCACAGTTTGAAACAGGGCAGCCGGGGCCCGGCCACAGACAGCACCACCTGATCCCCGATTTCAATCCGGTCCCCGACCGCGAGATTGGCCTCATCCAAACCTTCAATGATTAGGTTTTCGGCAAATCTGCCGCGTGGCCAGTCGTCACCACACAGTTGTGACCTCCAACGATCATAGGTCGCGTCCGAAACGGCATAGATCGCGTCCAGATGAACCGCCACATCGTCCCCCTCCAACCCGTTTTCCAATACGCGGACCGGTCCGTGTACTTCTTTCTTCACATATGCCGTGGTGACATCATGTCCGCGGATGCTCTGAATTTGGCTGGGGCCAATGCAAATCGCCTGCAATTTCATCAATTTGTCTTTCACTTTGTATCGCCGTGGAACTCTGGTGGCACATATTTTCCGAATGGATTGTATTTTGTATCCCCATAGCCGAAAGCTTGGGGACCAACGACTTTCAGCGCCTTTTCGCTGCGCAATGCATCGCTGCACGCGATCGCCAGCGTCGTGACACGCAGACCGAACCGCAACTCTTCGCAGGCGACAGGTGCGGCGGTTTCGCTGTCCAACAGACAGATCAGATCGGGTACAACACAAAGAACCGTATGGCCGTCGCGCGCAATCAGATACTCGTTCTGAATGTCGATACTGACGGTGCGTGCGCCGCCCACCTCTGTGATCTCCATTTTCCCACGCGAGAACCCATCGACGGTTTCCCGATCCAATGCGGTGATCTTGCCGGTGATCAGTGCGGTCGCGCTTTCGGATCGCAACAATGCGGCGACGGGATCGGTATTGTTGGCGCGGGCACTCAACACTTCGTGTCCGATGCGCCAGGCATGGCTGATCGTGTGATGAATGGCTGTCCGTCCGATATCAAGACCATTGAACGGGCCGAAGCCGAACATGGACATACCACCCATGCTGATGGCGTTTGATCTGCAAAATGTCTCGAGCCAATCAACCGAGGCGCCCTTGGGATAAAGAACAACGTTGCCCTTGTCATCCGCCTGCGCGGCCGGGAACAGGTCCAGCCCGTTGATGTACAATGTCGTCATTGGAACTTCGGGAAAGGCGCGGCCCATGCCGTCGCAATCCACCACGGGCAGGCCCATATCGGCGGCAACAACCATATGTTCCAACCCATTGGCCCCGCCAACTTCGTCGCTCATCAATGCTGTCACCGTTCGTCCGGTAAAGCGTTCCAGTGCCGTGATGACCTCACCGGCTTCGGAGCCGGCGAAAGGTTTTTCGTGCCAGACAGTCGGCGCGCCAAGCGCACTGAGAGGCAATACCCAATCATCAGAGGTTAGATCCCGAGGCGAGATCACCCGGATTTCTTTACCCGCCCGCAAGGCGGCTTTGGCCCGCAATTGCACCAGATGAACTGCACCCCCGCCGCCAGTGCCCAGAATGCCCGCCCCCAAGGCGATGCAATCAATATCGCATTCCGTCAAAGACCAGACCGTCATTTCGCCAGTTCCCCCACGGCCTTGACGCGAATGCGACAGGCATCTTCGGTCAGATAGGCCAATGCCATATGCTCGATGTCCAGAATCTCGATACTTTCGGCCAGAGCGCCTGCATCAATACAGGCCTGGTGCGCCTGCTCTTTTACCTCTTCCACCGCGGCGCTGCGTGGACGGCCATTCAGTTTTAATGTGCGATCAACTTCACCAGATACCTGCGACATGGCTGCGCCAACGGCATTGGCTGCACCAAAGTGTTCCGGGCGCAGGATGCGCGATGCCCCTTCGATAGGGTGATGTACAAGTATTGATCCGCCCCCTACCAGAATAACGGGTATTGGATCGGCGGACAGGCGCACGCGATCCACCATGTCATCGATAATACCTCGCATCTGTTGATCAACCTGGGCAACCAGCGATGCGTCCAAATCCACAGGCTGGCCAAACGCAACCTGCCCAAGGGCCGCGACAATGTCTGTCGCGGTAGTGGTGTCGCCACCAAAACATAAGGCTTTTTCCATCAAAGCGTGCCCCACTGAATCTGGCCCGACGGACACCGCATCAGAGCGCACGATGCTACCCCCCCCCAACCCAACAGAGTAGACATCAGGCATGCGAAAATTGGTGCGGACACCGGCCACTTCGACCACGGCGGAGGTTTCACGCGGCATGCCATTCATCAGAACACCCACATCAGTTGTGGTGCCGCCAATGTCCACTACAATTGCGTTTTCGATGCCTGACAGGAAGGCTGCGCCCCGCATTGAATTCGTTGGGCCAGACGCGAAGGTCATGACGGGAAATTCCCGCGCCCGCGCCGCCGACATCAGAGTGCCATCGTTTTGTGAGATATAGAGCGGGCAATCCAATTCAATCGCCTGAAGCGAAGCCTCATAGGCCGTAATGGCATGTGCGCTTAGATCACGCAGGCAGGCGTTCAGGATTGTGGCATTCTCCCGCTCCAGCAATCCAAGCCGTCCAATTTCGCTGGAGATCGAAACATACGCATCGGGCATTGCGTCCTGGACAATGGCACGTGCTTCGGCTTCTTGCTCGGGGCGCAGGGCGGAAAACACTCCGGTTATCGCGACCGAGAGCAGCCTTTTGTCCTGCATCTGGGCACAGGCATCCCGCAGGGCGGCTTCGTTTAGCGGCTCAATAGCGCGCCCATCAAATTCAAAGCCGCCGGGCAGCAGCTTGGCATAATGCCCGACTTTTTCAGCCAAGTCCTGCGGCCAGCCACACATCGGCGGCGCCGATCCCGTGGCCTGGCCGCATAAACGCAGTATGCCGACAGGCATCAGGTTGCGATGCTCAATCAGCGCATTCAGAAAATGCGTCGTACCAAGCATCACTGCTTCGATATCGCCCGGCATTGCACCCGACTGAGAAATCACATCACCGATTGCGCCGGAAATACCGCTGGCCACATCGGGTGTTGTTGGATGCTTGGCCGTTGCCAGCACCGTATTTCCGTGCAACAGCACAGCATCGGTATTTGTCCCGCCAACATCGACGCCAACACGCAGTTGCGTCATGTACATTTTCCTTGCTTAATCCGTTTTCGTAAATCGTCAGCAGCGCGGCTCTTGAAGCCATAGAGCTTCAGTACGGCCATGTAGAATTCTTTCTTGATGTCGCGAATGCCGGGAATCGCCGAAATTTCTTCTATTTTCTGCATTGCCTCTGCGCGCGACATTGGCGGGAAAGCGACGGCTACATCATGATCGGTTCCCATATATCCGATCCATTCAACATTTGGATTGTCGATCAAGGTATCAGCAACCTCTGCTATTCGCCCCGGTTCAGTGGTGATGCGCAGCTCGACTGAAACTGTGTCACCCAGCGCAACGGGATCAGGGATCGCAGCCATAAATACCAATTTTTGTTCGATCAGGGCATTCAGGCGATTGCGAATCGTTCTCTCAGAAACGTCGCCAATGTTGTTCGCAATTTCCGAAGCTGACCGCCTGCCATCACTGGCAAGCATCTCAACAATCTGGCGGTCCAGTGTGTCGAATGTCTCTGGTTTTCCCATTATTTACACCACATGCGTTCCGAAACAGAAATATCTCCGAGTCAATATTACCAAAAAAGAAAATAATAGCAATATTTTTTCCATTATGGTACTCTCGCAAAAAGCCTGCAAGATGCAATAACCATCATGTGATGGATCGCAAGGGAGGAAGCGATGAAAAGCACAAGAATTACCAGACGAGGATTTGTAAAAACCGCCGTATTGTCCGCTGGTGCATTGGCATCTCCGGTCTTTTTACGCCGGGCTTATGCGGCCACACCTTTGTCCGTAGGGACATTCGGCGGCTACTTCGAAGAGCAGGTAAAAGAAAAAGTTCTTCCGCTCTTTACCGAAGCAACCGGTATCCCGACACAATCCATCCCGATCAGCTCTGGTGCGCCGTTCTTTAATGGAATGCGTCCTGCGGTCGAAGCAGGTGACCCGCCCATGGACGTGGTCATGGCCGGTGGCGGCGAAATCATCAAGTTCAACGAGCTGTTTCATCGCAACGACGCTTCGGCACTGCCTAACAGTTGGCACCTCGGGGACGGTTTTGTCTCTGCGGATGGCGATGGCAGGGTCTATGCCGTGGCCGTTCTGGCGTGGTATCAGATATTTGCGCAGAACACCGAGTATTTCCCCGACCCGATTCAGTCTTGGGCCGAGATCTGGGACCCTAAATTTAATAACTCGCTGGCGATTGCCGACGACATCACCGACAACGGCCTGCTTGAGATCACAGCGCACACGTTCTTTGGCGGAGATGAGGCGCTCAACACCAAGGAAGGCGCCATGGAGGTCATGAAGAAAGCGCTGGAACTGAAGGGCAACGTGACGTTGTGGTATGGCGATGAGGGCCAGTTCGAATCCGCGCTCAAGACAGGCGAAATTCCGGCAGGCACGTATTATCATGACGTCGCTCAACTGCTGATCGCGGATGGATTCCCGATTGCGTCGGTCTTTCCGAAAGAAGGCGGGTTGATTGATTTTGGATCATGGTCGATACTGCGAAACTCTAAAAACATCGACGCTGCACAACAATTCCTGAACTTTTGCTGCGACCCCAAGGTGCAGGGCGACATGAGCCGTGGAATTGGTACGGCACCCGTTGTCAGCCAGGAGGCCGCCGGAATGACAGACGAAGAATTTGCGCTTGTGTCCTCGCCGATCGAACCAATCTTCCCCAATTACAAATTCCAGGTCGAGCTTGCCGATTGGGCAAACGAAGAATGGAACAAAATGCTGGCCGCTGGCTAGGAAGGCAATACTGATGGGCGTGCAAGCGCCCATCACGCCGATATGGAAGCTTCCCGATATGACTGAACTTAGCCTACAAGGTGTCGCCAAGAGTTTTGGCACGTTTGCCGCAGTACGTGAAACCGATCTTGCCCTGCAGGATGGCAGATTTGTGTGTTTTCTCGGGCCATCGGGCTGCGGGAAAACGACATTGCTGCGTTTGATTGCGGGGCTGGAAACGCCGTCATCGGGGCGCATTATGCTCGGCGGCAAGGACATCACGGCACTGCCTGCACACAAGCGCAACGTTGGTATGGTATTTCAGTCGCTGGCGTTATTCCCGCACCTGAACGTAGGACAGAACATCGCGTATGGCATGCAGATGGCCGGTCAGGATCGGGCCGCGAGCATGGCCAAAGCGGGTGAATTGCTGGACCTGGTGCAATTGTCCGGTTACGCCGACCGCGCCGTTTCAGCTTTGTCCGGCGGACAAAGACAACGGGTTGCAATCGCCCGTGCGCTGGCGCTTGAACCGCAGATTTTCCTGCTTGATGAACCCCTGTCGGCGCTGGATGCAAACCTGCGCGAAGAGATGCAGGTTGAATTACGTCAGTTGCAACAACGCCTTGGGGTGACGACAATCATGGTTACTCATGACCAATCCGAGGCTATGACCACCGCCGACACTCTGGTCGTCATGAACAACGGGAAGATAGAGCAGGTCGGCGCGCCGCTTGAGGTTTATCAGAACCCCGCAAACGCTTTTGTTGCCGGGTTTGTCGGCAGCAACAACCTGATCCCGGGCAAGGCGCAGGGGCAAACGGTTCAGGCGTTGGGCACAAGGTTGAAATGCGACCACGCTGCGGATGGGGATGTGACACTGTCCATCCGTCCCGAGCATCTGGACATCACCGACACCCCAGGTAAAAACTGCGTCGAGGCCCGTGTCGAATTCCTGCGTGACCTCGGCTTCGAAGTCGAAGCTTTTTTCTGCGTCGGAGACGAACGAGTTTCGATAAAATGGGTTCCGAAAGGCGACCCGGACCTGGTGCAGGGCGACGTGAAATACCTGCATTTCCCGGCCGACAAGATAAAGCTCCACGTGTCATGACCCTCTGGCGAAATAGCATCCTGAGCCTTGCCGCGATCTTTCTGATTGCCGGTTTTCTAGCGCCAATCGCGATCATGTTCGCAACCTCTTTCTATCATCGGACAACCACGCATTACGTGCCGGGGTTCGAGTTGACGCATTATCTGCGCGCTTTCGATCCGCTGTATCTTGGGGCCATGTGGAACACTTTTCGTCTTTCGTTTCTGGCCGCGACAATTGCAATGATCATTGCGTTTCCCTTCACATTCTTCATGGCGGCCACGTCACGGAAACTGCAAACGGTGGCGCTGGTGCTAGTCCTTAGCGTACTATCCCTGTCCGAGGTAATCGTGGCCTTTTCCTGGTCCACGGCGCTGTCGCGGTCTGCCGGCATCAGCAACCTGCTGGTCTGGTTCGGTCTGATGGACCGTCCTGCCTCATGGGCGCGCGGCCTGCCTGCCGTTGTTGCCGCGCTGACCTATTTCAATCTCTCATTCGCGATTCTGATGCTGTATCCCCATTGCTCGCGGTTGGACAATTCCTACGGCGAGGCCGCGCGGGTGATGGGGGCTTCGCCCCTGCGGGCGTTCTTCAATGTCATTGTGCCGATCTTGCGCCGCCCGCTGGTTTCGACATGGATTGTGCTGTTTGTCTTTAGCATGGGCGCAGTGGCCACGCCGATCTGGTTGGGACGCCCGCAGGAATGGATGCTGGCGGTTCATATCAGCCAGCAAGCGCTGGAACTGGGGAACATGCCCTTTGCGTCGGCCCTTGGCGTCGTCTTCCTAAGTGTTGCCATTATTCTGGTGGCTGCCGTGAACAAGCTGGGGAACAAGCCATGACGCGCTTGCTGAAAATCGGGTTCTGCGCTGCCTTTCTGGCGATCCTGATCATGCCCTTGATCATCGTGATCGGCGTGTCACTAAACGAAAAGCGGGTGCTGTTCTTTCCGCCCCGGGGGATTTCCGGCCAGTGGTATGCCGAACTGTTTGTGAATCCCGGATGGTTTACCCCCCTTGTCACCAGCCTGGGTATCGCCACAGCGGCAGCCGCGGCTGCCGTGCTGATTGCCCTGCCCATCGCTTATTATCTGCGCATGCAGAAGGTGTTTTATGCCAAAGCCCTGTTTGGTCTGGGGTTGATGCCCTTTGCCTTTCCACCGGTCATCACCGCCATGGGCATGCTGCTGTTCTGGGTCGGCTTGGGTCATTTCGGCCAGCCGGACAATATCGTGATCGGCCATGCGGTTTTCCTGGTGGCCCTGCCATTGACCATGGTCTCGCTTGGATTTGAAGCCATTGATGAGGAGGTGCTGGAAGCGGCGAAAACGTTGGGGGCGGATCGTCTACGCATTTTCACGACTGTGGTCTTCCCGTTGATCCGACCGTTCCTGATTTCCGGATTTGCCTTTGTGTTTGTTTTGTCCCTGAATGAATTCGTCATTTCATTTTTTTTAGGGCAATCCCGGGTAGTCACACTGCCGGTCAAGATATTTTCAAGCCTGCGCAGTGGTTACTCACCAAGCGTCGCATCAGCCTCAGTGCTGTTTATCGCGATTTCTTTCGTATCCTTTGGATTGATCGGTGTATTCGGCAATCTTACGCGACTAATGGGGGCATACGAGGACAAGTGAATTGGATGTCGTATTTTCTTGGAATAAGTTACTGACATACAGTTAGGGTTTGGACTCAATTGATCCAGCATCTGATTGCGAAGATGTGGAGCATTGAGAGGAAGTTTTGTTTCAGCTTTTCGTATCGTGTGGTCAGTCTTCGCATGTCTTTCATCCTGCAGAAGAAACGCTCGACAAGGTTGCGCTGTGCGTAGATGCCGGGATCATGCGGGATGGGGATGCGGGCGTTTGATTTGGTGGGGATGACAGCTATAGCGCCCTCGTCTGCGATGGCTTGACGGATGGCTTTTGATCCATAAGCCTTGTCCGCGACGATGGTTGCGGGCCGTTTGCGCCAGCCTGTGAAAGCCAGGAACGTTTTGCTGTCATGGACCTGCGCGCTGGTGATTTCGATGCGCAGGGGCCGCCCGCGCTAGTCTACCGCGGCGTGAACCTTTGAGCCGCGACCGCCGCGTGAGCGTTCAATACCTTGCGCCAGTTCCCCCCTTTTGCGCCCGCCGCCGCGCGGTGCGCCTTGATGATGGAACTGTCGATGAAGATCAGCGCATCGTCGCATTCGGTGGCCAGGGCCTCAAGAATATCGCGCCACAGGCCGCGATCGCCCCACCGGACATAGCGATTGTAGGCTGTCGTCGGCGAGCCGTACCTGCCGGGAAAATCCCGCCACGGGGCTTCGGTGCGTAGGATGTAGAAATGCCGTCCAGGATCTTGCGGTCATCCCGCCGCTGCGGGCCACGCCCCTGTTTGGGTAGATTCGGCTGGATCGCAGCCCATTCCGCATCGCTGAGGTCAAATCTTGCCATAACACACCTGTTTTACGCAGGTGAATCACGACCAAGCCTTATCTGCAAGATACTGAATTGGGTTCAGACCCTAGTCAAATACAGCCGACATTGAAGAAACTCACCCGAACGGCGGCAAAGTCCGCATCTCACCAGTTCATGCGCAGTGTAGCGATGGTCGGCTAGCGACGACCACGAGCAGACGAATGTCTTCGTCCTTGAATCGGTCACATAATTCCGCTTGGTCGCTATATATGGGCAAATACGACAACCCAGAATTAATCTTGCCAATAGTATGACTGTAACACCGCCTGAACATGCACTAGCCTTCGCCAGGAGCGACTGCGGATTGTCTGGTCGAAAGGGAGAGGTATGGGGAAATCAGCGGTGCGGAACATGGCGGCAGAATGGCCGATAGCCCTGATTTGGCTATCCTATGTGTTCATGACACAGGTCGGTTCATTTCTGAAACCGAACGCGATTGGCGTAGTTCCATCTTATATCGTGCTCGCCTCCATATTCGGTATCATGCTATTAGCCGTTTTCCGCGTTGTTCACCACGCCGAGTGCCTTGCCGAGATTTTCGGGGAACCTTTTGGAACTCTGATCTTAACACTGTCAGTAATCGGTATCGAAGTCGCGGTCATAACTGCGGTGATGTTGACTGGCGACAACAACCCAACCTTGGCCCGCGACACAATGTTTTCTGTGCTCATGATTGTCATGAATGGTCTCGTTGGACTGAGCCTGTTGGTGGGTGGATGGCATCATGGCTTGCAGGTATTCAATCTATCAGGCGCAAATGCCTATCTCATCGTTCTCTTGCCGGTTGCGGTAACTGGATTGGTCTTGCCAAGCTTTACAATTTCAGAACCCGGAGGTGCGTTATCGCCTCTACAAACCATATTTCAGATCACTATTTCGCTTGTTCTTTATGGGGTTTTTTTGTTGTTTCAAACGGTGCAAAACCCAATGGCATTTCAGCAACCACGACTTGATGTCGATCAACCTGAACAGCTCCATTCAGACCATCACTGCCTGGACATACGGGGAAAATATTATCACGCGGTTGGCTTGGCCCTTACCTTGATCCCACTCGTGTTGATGTCAAAAAAACTCGCGGTCTATGTAGATTTTGGCATCGATCAAGTGGGCGCTCCGGTTGCACTCGGAGGCGTCATTGTCGCAATCATGATTTTAACCCCCGAAGCGCTGGCGGCTCTTGATGCAGCAAAACACAATCAACTCCAGCGCGCAGTGAATATCTGTCTCGGCTCTGCCCTAGCGACAATCGGGCTAACGGTCCCCGCCGTCCTTATTGCCGGAGAAATTGTCGGGTTGCCTGTAGAACTGGGTTTGGATTCGCCAGAGATAGTTCTGTTGGCGCTGACGTTGTCGATTAGTATCGTAACATTTGCTGGATCGCGGACAAACGTCCTTCAGGGGGTTGTACATCTGGCCGTATTCTTGGCCTATGCCATACTAATTTTTGACATCTAAACTGCACAAAAAGCGGTTGCTCTAAGCCAATTTCTGAATATTCGCGAAATTGATTTTGGCAGTCGAAGCCCAATTCTTGCGGGCTTCACAACTGAACTGTAGATCCTGCGCATGTTCTTTGGGACACGCCGCGGATGCATTGGGCTGGTCTGAGCCCAACTTTACCAAATGCTGCGGAAACGATGAACAACTGTTGTCAAAACGTGGTGATGTTCAGTCGCGCGTTTCCATCACAACGATCATTAGGGTTTCTGGCATCAGGGCTTCGTACATATGCGGCCGGTCGGCGGGGTAACGGTAGTAGTCTCCCGCGTTCAATGTCTCTTCGGCGCCAAGCGGTCCAACCTTGGCTTGGCCGACGCAGAGGATGGCGTGCTCAAAGGTCCCGACCGGATGTGGAGTGGATCGACGGATGGTGCCGGGTTCAAGGTCCACGCGGTAAAGATCGCGTCGCGTTCCTGGGGGACAATTGGCCAACAAAGTTGTCTGATAACTTGCATGATCTGATCCAACTGCATCGCCTTCATCAGCGCGAACAAGACTAACATCGGGCTTGTTGACCTCAAACAATGTAGAAAATGTGACCTCTAGCGCTGCGGCAATAGCCCACAGGGTTTCAATGCTTGGATTTCCCTTTCCGGATTCCAACTGCGATAAGGTAGATTTCGCGAGGCTTGCTTTCCCCGCCAGAGCTGAAAGGCTCAGACCCTTGCGATTGCGTTCTCTTTGAATTGCGTTGGCAATCAGATCGTTGGGAGTCATGCAAGCCACCATAAAGAACGATTGTATTTTTTAGCGAACGATTATAGGTTCACTACAGTGAACAGTGTTCGGTATAAAAGGTCAATCATGCCTGAAGCATCTACATCGATCATGCCTGAAATGACATTGGGTGCACGAGATATGTTGCCGATGGCTCTGGCAGCAGCGACCAATGGTGTAGCCTTTGGTCTGTTGGCATCGCAATCGGGGTTTTCACTCGCGCAATCCCTCAGCATGAGTGCCTTCGTATTTGGCGGATCAGCACAGTTGATTGCATTGGATCAACTGATGGCGGGCGCCGGAGTCGCTGCGGCTATTCTGGCTGGTGCCGCGCTGAACATGCGTATTCTGCTGATTACGGCCAGTATGCGAAGTGCTCTGATCAACCGCCCATGGTGGCAAGTTGTGACCGGTGTATATCTCGCCACAGATGCATCCGTGGCTCTGATGCAAACCGCCAGAAACCGGGGCACACTGGCAAGCTACTGGTATCTCTTCGGTGGAGGAGCTTTCCTTTTGACGACTTGGATAGCAGCAACCAGCATCGGTGCGCTACTTTCAAAGGGCATACCCGATCCGGCCCGCTTCGGGTTGGATTTTGCGATCATAGCCGTCTTTGTCGCCTTGTTGCCCGGCCTTTGGCGTGGACGCAGCGATTTGTTGCCATGGGCTGTGGCAGCTGGCACCGTCATTTTGCTCGCCCTGACATTTTCCGAACACGCCAGTTGGGCCTTGGTTGCCGGGGCCGTTCTGGGCGCTATCACGGCAGGGGTTGTCCATGACGACTGAGATATGGCTGACCATACTTGGTCTCGCGATCGCCAGCTATTCCATTCGCCTTGGCGGCTATCTGCTGGCCGTACGCCTACCACAAAAGGGCGGCTGGACACGCGGGATGGAAGCGCTACCGGGTTGCCTGATTGTCGCGCTGGTGGCCCTGATGATGTTAAATGGAGGGGCGATCGAATGGGTCGCGGGAGGAACCGTTTCTTGTCGCCGCAAAACTCGCAATCTGCCGATCTCAATGTTGGCTGGCATGATAATCGTAGCGGCTTTGCGTGTTCAGATGCAGTGATGCCGGTGGGCTTACTAAGCCCCGTTTTTCCAAATTCTGCGCGTGGATCGAATGGTGGCTATCGCATCGCGGCCTTTCTAGTTCATACAGTTTTCCTGCAAAACTTTGAGCGTCCTATTGATCACGCTGCGCACCTCAGGAAGAAATCTGTCCTCATGATGTGTTACGAGCCATTGATCGTGCGTTAGATCGGTAATTGGTGGTGATATTCTCTCAAGCTGCGGGAACTTTGCACCAATGAAGGTGGGGAGAACAGCGCGACATGAACCGGCGAAGGCCAAGTCAAGCGCGTTGCGTGGTTGAGTAATCTCAACGTCCTCATTCGTTCGCGGCTTGGCCTGAACCCATTGAGCCGAGGGGGTGGTTCCACGAACACGTGCCCAGCCTGTAACGCTTTTGTCGAGAGCATAGACTGCGAAACGAACCTCACCAATGCTGCGACCAGCAAGCCGCGTGTCGAAAGGGCGGTGATTGCGAATTCCGATAACTGCTTCACGATGCCCGATTTCCAACGTCGCATCGTCCGCAATGAACCGAAGTCTCACAGGCTCCCGGCCTGCTATGTAGGAGACCCTTTCGCAAAGCACATGCGTCACCCAGATCCCTGCGGAAACCTTCACCAACGGTCCCGCCCATTCGTTCTTGTCGTTCACCAAGGGCCGGATACGGTTCTCCAACCCGGCGACGCTGGCCAGCAGGTCCTCTCCGTCGGGAGTGAGCGCATAGCCACGAGCAGTTCGTTCAAACAACTCTTGGCCCAGCCGCCTCTCCAACGCCAACATTCGCCTGCCAAGGGTCGGCGCACTTTTTCCTGTTGCGCTTGCCGCAGCAGACAGGCCGCCCAGCCGGGCAACGGCGAGAAACAGCCGTAAGTCATCCCAATCTAACATCGTTTCATTCATGAAATGATCTTTGCAGAATGTTCCATTCATGTGAAGGCGCGGACGTGTTCTGGTGCGGTAAACGATATCTGGAGGTATGAGATGCGCTTTCTAAACCAGGACATTTCTCCCATCGGCATGGGGTGCTGGCCAATCGGTGGTCCGATGTTTGTAGGAGATGAGACAGTGGGCTACGCAAATTCTGACGATGCGGAATCCAACCGGACCATCCATGCGGCGCTGGCATCGGGAATCACGCTCTTCGATACCGCTCCTGCCTATGGCGCAGGACATGCGGAACGGCTGCTGGCTCGTGCTCTCAAAGGTCGTCCAGATGCGCTGATTGCAACCAAGATCGGTGTCGCCATTGACGAGGAAAGCAAACAGCTTTTGGAGAACGAAGAAGACCCAGGCACGGTGGGTCCTGCAATCGAAGCGTCGCTTTCAAGGCTCGGGCGAGACCGGATTGATCTGCTTCTGCTACACCTCAACAGCCTTTCGGTTGCAAAGGCAGAAGACATTTTCGATGAGGTCGAGCGGGCGCGGATAGCGGGCAAGGTGCGTGCCTACGGTTGGAGTACGGATTTCTCAGTCAATCTCTCGTGCGCGGCGGAACGACCTGGATTTGCAGCCGTCGAACACGCCATGAATGTTTTGCTCGATGCACCAAAGATGCAAAGCGTCGTCGACCAGCGCGACCTTACCGCATTGATCAGATCGCCACTAGCGATGGGTCTATTGTCTGGAAGGTATAGTTCCGAAACAGTTATGCCCGATACCGACATACGTTCAACATCAAATCCTCGAACGGATTACTTCAAAGACGCTTCTGCAAATCCCAAGTATCTCCAGAGGTTGGATGCTGTACGAGACTTGCTGGAGACAGGCGGACGCAGTCTGGTTCAAGGCGCAATCGGATGGCTTTGGGCAAGGGGCCAGACGAATATCCCTATTCCCGGCATACGAACAGTGGAACAACTCGAAGGTATTGCTGGGGCGTTGTCCTTTGGGCCTCTGCCTGCATCTGTCATGGGTGAGATCGAAACTGTGATCGAACGCAACTCTGCGGATACGATAGATCGAGCCCGCTAGAGTATCTAACCAACTATCTTGAGGGATGAGGTTCCGATGAGGGCGATCCACAAGATCGTCACTCATTATTTGCTAAGCAGACCTTGACGCATTCGCAGCGAAATCACACTTTGGTCCGCGTCCCTTCAGTTCGTGCCTGGTGCAGCGAAAGGCAGGCTCGTCCCAGACCAGTCACTCGCGCCCAATGCGGCGAATTGGCGGGGCGAGCCCACAGCAGAAGTGTTAAATTTTCGCTGCGCGCGCTCGCAGCACCGATTTTGCTGCAACTGCGTAAAACCTCTTGCTGCTAGGCAGCGAGCAAAGCCATCGTTTATGGATTCCAGAGATCGGCCGAAGAAGGCATTGGCCGGACCGAAGGCTTTGTAACTAGGATCGTTGAAAAAATCGTTGGCTCTAATTGGAAATGGCCTCGAACAACGGAGCACTTTGCCGGTTCACGACGTCACACATGTCTTCTGCAGAAAGTGTCTCACTGCGGATATAACCGATAAAGTTCATGTTGATATTGTTGAACAACAGCTCACCCAACGTAATCGGATCGATATCTTGGCGTATATGTCCCACTTTTTGCATGTTGCGCAATAACCGGCTGCACTGTTTTGAGAGCCGGTCGTCGACATCGACATAAAGCAGGCAAAATTCTGAATTTGGGCTGAGCATGGTCTGCGACACGGCGATCCGCCACAAACTTCGAGGGACTTTTGAAAAGGACGTTGTGAAGTAGGAACGAACTAGGGAATCAAACGCCTGTATCGCACTTTCATAAGGACGTTCGATAATCTCTTCGGCATTGGCCAGCACAGTTTCAGATTCCGAAGCGACGCTGTTTAGCAGAATGTCAGCCTTGGATTTGAAGTAGTTATAAAATGTCGCGACCGATAAGTCAGAATTGGCGGCGATGTCCTCTATCCTTATGTTTTCATACCCCTTTTCTTGAAACATCGTTGATGCTTCTGCCAATATGCGCTGTGTTGTTGCAGCCTTTTTTCGCTCTCTCAATCCCATCGTGTTTGCTCCATTTCTATAGTGACTATATTATTAAGTTGACTACAATAATCTGGTCATTGTAAAAATATAACAATGACAAAATAATTGCAATGCAACTGGGAGAAACCAATGAGCTATAATTTGAAATCCGCGCTAAGCGTCACAGCTGCTTTTCTGATGTCCACAACTGCGCTTTATGCAGCCGACGACCTGAATGCTCTGGTGTGGTGCGATCATACCGATCCTGCCTTGCTGCAGCCGTTCGAGGAACAGCACGGCGTGCGGGTGAACGTAAAAGAATACGAGGGCACCGCTGCAGGTTTCGCCATTCTTGATCAATCGCGCACAGGCGACTGGGATATTATGGTGATCGACACAGTTGATGTCGCGCGTGGTGCGGAGGAAGGAAGATTTGCATCTTTGCCCGCCGACGCAGTCGACACGTCCAGCTTTTTTCCAGAAGTGGTGATGGCAGATAACAACACGCATGACGGCCAAATCTATGGTGTGACCGAGAAATTTGGATACAATACAATTGCTTTCAATAGTTCCAAAGTTGATGCCGGCGATATGGAGGACATGAGTAACCTCTGGTCTGGGAAATATGATGGTCGTATTGCTGTTTATGACTACTACCTGCCAGTTCTTGGTCTGATCGGGCTGGAACAGGGCATTGCTACGTCTGATCTTGATGCCGCTGCTGTCGAACGTCTGCGCGACCGGACCTACGGGTTGAAATCTGCAGCCCTGCAAGTCAGCGACGTTGTAGCCAGCCAGACCGCACTTGCCACCGGAGAAGTTGACATTCTTATAGGCGGCGGAGAATGGGTGACAGCGGTGTTGAGTGCTGAAAACCCAGAGCTTGACTGGTCAGTACCGGCTGAAGGTGCACTGCGCTGGTCGCAGTCGGTCACTATGTTGGAATCGTCTGAGAACCAGGAACTTGCGTTGGAGTTCATCAAGTATATCACTGGACCAGAAGGGCAGGCCCGCCTTGCCACTTCCTCCTGCTACTGGGGAATGCCCGCCAATAGCGCCGCGGGCAGGGAACTGACCGATGCGGAAAAGGCCGCTTTGCGGTGGGATCAGCAAGCCGACTATCTGATACGGACTCAACTGTATCCGACACCAGACGCTGATCTGGACCTGGCAATGCAGGATCTGTGGACTGACATGCTGCAACAATAGTGGGCATGCGGGTCTGGTGAACCATCACTAGGCCCGCTCTTTTTTCTAGGGAGGTGCATTCATGAGTATTGAGCAACAAGAAAAACGCCGCGCCTTAGGCTTCGTTGCCCCGGCGCTGTTGTGGACCTGTGCATTCTTTCTCGTACCCTTCGCAGTAATGGTTCTGTTGAGTCTTGCGCATCTGGAAGGACGTGAGATCATCCAGAGCTACGATCTTGGCAACTATCTCAAGATTTTCACTGAACCATCCTTGTTCAAAGGCATCGTGGTCTCGCTTGAGATTACTCTGATCGTAACAATCATCTCCGTTCTGCTTGCCTGGCCGCTGGCATGGATTATCGCCACTCAGGTACCGGAAAAGTATCAGCGGTTAGCGATCATGTTGGCGGTCCTTCCATTTTGGACCTCTTATGTAGTGCGCTCTTACTCCTGGGCTCTTGTCTTGGGGCAGCAAGGCGTTCTGATGCAGATGTTGATGGGTATCGGTTTTCTGGATGAACCCATTCAGATCATGGCCACGCGCGGTGCAACTGTCATAGGCTTTGTACATTTCTTTGTAATGCTTCTGACTCTTACGATTTATTCAAATCTTATCCAGCTTTCCCCCAACTATGCACGTGCCGCTGCCGATCTGGGTGCAAGCGGGTGGAATACATTCCGGCTGGTGATACTGCCGCTGACCTTGCCGGGGATCATGACCGGGGCATTTCTGACATTTGTACTGTGCATCGGAGATTACATCACACCGCAAATACTGGGCGGTAACAACGAGTTGACCATGCCGCAACTCATCATGCTGCAACTAGGGCGGCGCGGTGATTTTCCGATGGCTTCCGCTCTATCGGTTATTCTGATGCTGCTGGTGACACTGGCCTACGCGGCAACTGCCCGCTGGCTCAAGATGGAGCGTGTCTGATGCGTATGCTTGGCTGGGCCTATATGGCCGCAATCTTTATTTTCATCTTCCTACCTGTCGTGGTTCTGGTGCTCTTCTCGTTCCAAGAAAGTCGCTTGCCAGTGCCGCCCTTCGATGGCCCGACGCTAAAATGGTATACTCAGGTCATCGCTGATCGGAACCTGATGGAGGCACTGCGAAATTCTCTTTTTGTGGCCCTAATTTCAGCTGCAATTGCGCTTTTGTTGGGCTTTTTTGCAGCGCAAGGCCTGTCACGGGTAAAGCTACCCGGGTCCGTGTTGATGCGCGGCGTGTTGATCGCACCCATGACAGTCAGTTATCTGATCATCGCGCTTGGCTTGTTGACCGTGTTCAACAACATGGGCTTTCGTCCTTCACTTTGGACGACCGGCATTGGACATGTCGTCATAAACCTGCCGCTGTGTTTCGCGATCCTCTTTGCAGCGATGGGCGATCACCAGAAAAACGCCGAACGCGCCGCGCGAGACCTGGGTGCAAGCGAGATCCAGATTATGTTTCTGGTGACCGCGCCGATGCTGAAGCCGGCACTGCTGGCGGCCTACTTTCTGGCGGTAACGTTCAGCTGGGATGAGTTTATCATCGCCTTCCTGCTCACCCGCTTTGACGTCACATTGCCGGTCGAGATCTGGTCGATGTTGCGCTCTGGCCTGTCTCCGGCCACCAATGCCATCGGATCGCTCGTGTTCTTGGTCTCAATCGCAATTCTCATCATTCTTGAATTCACAGTATTCAGAAAGCCGAAATCATGACAGCAGACGTATCACTGAAATCTATTCACCAGATGTTCGGAAGCTTTCAAGCCCTCGACGATATCAACTTGGAGTTTGGCGCCGGCGAATTCGTTGTGCTGCTTGGCCCTTCTGGATGTGGCAAATCCACATTGCTTTTCATCCTTGGCGGTTTTCTGACTCCAACGAGCGGTGAGGTGCTGATCGGTGGGGCGAACATGTTGCAAGTGGCCCCAAAAGACAGACCCACGACCACTATGTTTCAGGATTATGCCCTGTTTCCACATATGTCCCTGCGCGACAATGTTGCCTTTGGTTTGCGCATGCGTGGTCAAAACAAAGGACAGCGCAATATCAGAGCCGATGAGATGCTGGATCTGGTCGGACTTTTGGACAAGGCCCATCACAAACCGCATGAGCTTTCTGGCGGTCAGCGCCAACGCGTGGCACTGGCGCGTGCCCTTGCGGTTGATCCAGAGGTGCTTTTGCTGGACGAACCGCTTGGCGCACTCGATCTGAAACTTCGCCGCCAAATGCAAGAGGAACTGAAAGCCATCCAACGCAAGGTCGGGACAACTTTCGTCCATGTCACGCATGATCAGGAAGAAGCCATGGCCATTGCCGACCGGATCGTGGTGATGAACCATGGCAAGGTTGAAGATGCAGGCCCACCTGAAGATGTCTATCTTCGCCCCAAGACCCTATTTTCAGCCAATTTCATGGGCGATCTGAACACTATACCCGCCGGCCTCGCCAACAAAGGCTCTGAAGCTGATAGAATCATTTGTGCCCGCCCTGAAAACATCGGCCACAAGGGTGAAATCAACTTGGGCAATGCGGTTTTGGAAAGCAGTTCATTCTTTGGCACGTATCACCGATGCCATTTCCGCATTTCGGGAAAGGGCGGGCAAGAATATGTAGCACACCTACCGGTTGACGACTTGCCTAAACTTGGAGAAGAAGTTCAGCTGTTCGCCTCGAACGCAGTGGCATTGGAGCACTCATCATGAAGACTGCGCGACCAGACGATTGGTATCGTATTCGAAAGCTGTCTGACGGGGTAACCTGGATTGATGAACCGCACATCAAGGAGTTCTTTCGCTGCAATATTTGGCATGTGCGAGGTCGAGACAAAGACATGTTGGTTGATAGTGGCATGGGGGTATTGTCGTTGCGCGAATGGGTGCCAATGGTAACAGAACGTCCGCTGGACGCTGTGGCCAGCCACACCCATTTCGATCATATAGGCACGCACCACGAGTTCCCGTGCCGCCTCTGCCATAAAGACGAGGCGGATATTCTTGCATCCCCTACGCGTCAAAACACCTGGGCAGAAGACTACGTAACGGATGAGATCTTTGATCAATTGCCGCCTGGCGCATATGAGTCTTCAACCTATTCCGTAAAGGCCGCCCCAGCCACGCGGATCTTGGAAGATGGCGACATGATCGACCTCGGAGATCGAGCGTTCGAGGTGATCCACACACCGGGCCACAGCCCAGGTGGTATCGCGCTTTGGGAAAAGTCAACTGGAATGCTGATCTCAGGAGATATCCTTTATGACGGGCCTCTTATTGAAAGCGATGATCCTGCGGAAATGGAGCAATACATCGCAAGCATGATGCGTCTGCTTGATTTACCTGTTCAACTCGTCCATGGCGGACATTTCAAATCGTTTTCGGGCGAGCGCTATCAGGAAATAATCACGAACTGGTTGCACGAAAAAGAAAGCTGATACGGAAAGATGTCGAAAAGTAAGGGTAACTCGATGACCAATGATTTCAATCAACCGCTGGGCGGAAATGAAATGCCGCGATTTGCCGGACCGGGCACATTCATGCGCTTACCGACGGCTCAAACTGCTCAGGGCTTGGACGCAGCCTTCATTGGCATTCCCATGGACATCGGCACCAGCTGGCGGTCTGGCACGCGGTTTGGCCCCAAACAAATCCGTGCCGAAAGCAATATGCTGCGCCCATACAATATGTGGACAAAGGCGGCCCCCTTTGCCCAAATGCAAGTTGCCGACTTGGGTGATGTGCCTGTAAACACCTTCGATCTATTGGACACCGTTGAGCGCATTACAGATTTTTATGACGAGGTTCTTACACATAACGTGGTGCCTTTGACCATGGGGGGTGATCATACGCTGACGTTGCCCGTGCTGCGGTCAATTTTCAATAAACATGGACCGGTCGCCCTTATTCACATCGATGCCCATGCGGATACCAATGAACATATGTTCGGTAACGAAATCGCCCATGGAACCCCCTTCCGTCGCGCCCATGAGGAAGGGTTGATTGATGCACCTAATACCTTTCAAATCGGATTGCGCGGTACTGGCTATGCCGCCGATGATTTTGACACCGGGCGCATCTGGGGCTTCTCGGTCGTTCATGCAGAAGAGGTCTGGTACAAGTCGCTCACACCACTGATGGACAAAATCCGTGCGCAAGTTGAAAACCGTCCAGTCTATCTGACCTTTGACATCGACAGTCTTGACCCTTCAGTGGCTCCCGGAACAGGAACGCCTGAATTTGGCGGGTTGATGGCCTCTCAAGCGTTCGAAATTATACGCGGCTGTAAAGGTCTGAATATGGTCGGATGCGATCTGGTCGAGGTTTCACCGCCTTACGACCCCTCGGGAAATACAGCGGTATTAGCGGCAAACCTACTATTCGAAATGCTGTGCGTCCTGCCCAAGTCGACGGGATGACTGGGGCTAAATTGAGAATTATTGAGTGCAGTTCAAATAGAGAAATTTCCGGTGAATTCCAAATCCTCTCACAGATGGATCACCCCTTCTACTTTCGCAAATCATGACTGCATCGCAAAGTTCAAAACATAATACTTGTGCAGCAAGAGCTTTCTGCAGAAAAGTTGAGCAGATTTGCCCTGTGTCTCGTTTCTTGAAGCCGCGTGCAACGAATGGGTAGTTTGAAGTTGCCCCATTTTTCCCCTTCAGAATGGCTGGTCTGGTGAAATCCGCTGCGCTGCCAAAAGATCACTGCTGCACATGCGAGAGTTTTCTGCGTTAGCAATAGCCGTACGTGCAAAAGGCGGCTGCGTCCGCGTCTTTCCAGTACGCGAGCCGTGCAGCGAACGGCTCTTGCTGCATTTGCAGCCGCTCTGTCTTCTTTTGCGATATGCCGTTCGCATCAAATGTGTTGCGGTTCCCTGATATTGCTGGTGTGGCGGTATCCTGCCATAACTTGTGTCGCCTAATAGCGGACCAGTTCGTAATCGTAGTTCCCAAAAATGTCCGACCACTCGACGCCAACGCCACGGAAATAGGTAGGACACCTATCCTTGTTCAGTGGCAGCCAATCAGGTCGGGGGCCTGGGGCGCGATCTGACCAGTGGAAATTGGCATTTTCGTCGTAGGTTCCGACGGATATATCCAAGCGGGTTGTGCATGGGCCTTCACGTTCACGGACCCTGTAGCTGTAGTGCCGGACATCCCAAACATGGATCGAGCGAACAACATCAAAGTCTGCAGATGATAGATCAATGTTTGCAAGTGCTGGCGCCGGTAGGGCAGGGGAGTCGGGTCCAAGGTTGGTCCAAGGCTCCAAGGCAAATGAAGCTTCGATAACTACCAAAGGTGCTTGCTCTTCTTGGGGCAATTCAGGGAATGGCGTGGCACTGTTCTCCTTGATTGCTTCCAGGCGTTGCATCGGTGTGAGACTGGAAGTGCCCAAGACCGCGCCCATCGGACAGCGCCAAAGTTGCAATGGTGGTTCAACCGGCATGGGCGTGATGCGACGAATGAACTCCGCCCTTGCCGCGTTGCAGTCGGGATCGCTCGGCCATCCACTGGCCAGACATAAGAAGATTGCACAGTCGATGGGATACGCTTTGACCTCAGAGGCGGGTACACTTGCGACTGCGAGCGTTCCGACCGCAAACAAGCTTCGGATCATGGGAATCTTGTGTCTCATAGTGTCACCTTTCATATATTGAGGCACACTATCAGAGTCATATCACTTTTCCAGTCTTTTCACATATTAATGTTTTCTGGCAATTTATTAGATTGACACAACATAAGTTTTCCATCACAACTTTTAGGTATAGAAGGCGGTCCAAGGGGGATCGCCATGGCGGACAATAAGAGACAGTATACCGTGGTAACCATTGATATGGTCCGGGGCTTTCTGGAAGACAAAGTTCCTTTTACGTGCCGCTACGAATTCATCGGATTTGCATCCCATGACCGGCCAAAATATCACTGCATTTACACATCACCAGATTACGTTGGTGCGCTTTGTAAATCGAGGATCTCAAGGACAGGTGCCGTCCCACGCGAGCTTGTTCTTTGGCCCGGTCTCATCAATCACCACCAAGAATTCGGTGATGGTCGGTTCCTGTGCCTTAAGCCGGATTTCTCCATCGAGTCGGTTTCACCCAAACAACTCGAAACAGTCCTGGCCATGGACTCTCAGACCAAACTCTAGTCGAGGCCTGAACCAGGCCTCTTACCTTAGAAACTGCTCAGGCACTGCTTGCTCGGCCCAGCACGGGGTAGGGGGCGAGCCTTTTGATGTCCTTCGCTTACTTGCCTCTGATCATATCTTTCTTCTGCAGAAAGGAGGACAGGGCGGATGAAAAAGCTCCTTCTTTGTGGTGCGGTGCTGGCCGGGCTGCTGGTCGCAAACCATCACCTCGGACAGTCGACCAAGGTCCTGAGCGCCTCAGAGGTTGTTGCTGTTGATGGCGACACTATCGACCATGGCGATGACCGCTACCGCCTCGTGGGCTTCGATACGCCTGAAACCTACCGTCCACAATGTGAGGCGGAAAAGGCTCTGGGCCTGAAGGCGAAAGACAGGCTCACAGAGATCATCGACGCAG
Source organism: Ruegeria sp. EL01 (assembly GCF_900313035.1). Classification (GTDB taxonomy): domain Bacteria; phylum Pseudomonadota; class Alphaproteobacteria; order Rhodobacterales; family Rhodobacteraceae; genus Ruegeria. The sequence goes on from NZ_OMPS01000035.1 coordinate 64,806, forward strand.
CCGGCCAAATTAAGTTGGTCATCCAACCAGAACTGGACAAGCACGACCGTTTTCTGGCGGTCGGACGTGTGGCCGGGCAGGACGTCGGGGCCATCCTGATTTCCGAAGGTCTCGCGCGACCCTATGACGGCGGCAAGCGCCAGTCCTGGTGCATCTGATCGGAGAATAAAATGCAGCAAGAGGAAGGAAACTAGTCGAGCAAAGAACGGTCCTGTCGGTTGCGCCAACAACCGGCAGGACCAGAAAAACGCCCCAAAAGCCATCCGGGGCCTTCCTCAAACATCAAGAGAGGACCGTAACGATGAAGAAACCACCAATCCCCGATGCTGCTCCTAAAAAGGACAGCAATTGCACTGGAGTCAATGCCTGTGACTCCGGGAAGCAATAGCGACATCCGAGCGGTGACCGGGTGTCCGAATCCTGCGTGCTCAGTGCGCCGGATTTACGCCCCATAAGGCTTATTATGTAAACATTACTGACCTAATTTGAATGTCCGGAAAGGTAACCGCAGTGGCCGCTGACACTCCAGTAAACTCTGAAAAGGGCTTCGGTTCTCTTCGCAAAGCGCTCTCTTCGATGCAAGTGGTGCTACACCGAAGAGAGACGGTGGACAGGTTCAGATTGAACTGCACCCACCACACCGCCGCCATCTGCGATGCAGACGGAGCGGTATCTCCAACGCTACTCAAGTTAGCCCAGTCAAAACAATGCGAGGACACGGCAGGTAACGGTTTTGTCAACATGCGCGCGAGCGGTCCGGGATTATCGGTATGACCCTGTTCCTGAATGGTTCCCCTTTGTTGGTCGATACCAAACACGGACAGAAGGCCCTGACGGCCGCGCACAGCGCAGGCACGCGTGTTGAATGCGGCTGCCGTATGCCTGCCCCAGAAATGTACATCGCCGCAACGGCTGGCAAATTCATCGTCAAAAGGATGCCCGGAACCGGGCCCGATCATGCGATTGATTGCCCGTCTTTCCTGCCACCTGAAGAATTGTCGGGACTGGCGCAGGTCCAGTCGTCGGCCATCACCGAAGATCCCGACAACGGCACAACCACGCTCAAACTCGGCTTCCCGTTGCGGAAGAACAGCAAATCCCGCGCCGCGCCGGAAACGACCGGCGGGAAAGCGACCGAGGCCAAACTTGCGCCGCGCAAGCTGACGATCACCAGTGTTCTGCACTTCCTCTGGCATGAGGCTGATCTGGCCAAATGGTATCCCAGGATGGACGGAAAGCGGTTCTGGGGCGTGAACCACTCCGCCCTGCGCCGTGCCGCTGCTGGCAAAATCGTCAAAGGCCAGGATCTGTCCCGCATTCTCTACGTCCCGGAATACTTCAAGGTGGACAATAAGGCCGAGATAGCGGCCAGACGGAACCGGATCTTTGCCAACCTGCGCCCCATTGGGCGCGGTGCCACTCCGTTCGGCCTCGTGATCGCGGAATTCAAAGGCATGGACCCCACGGCGCATGGTGCACGGTTCACCTTCAAACATGCCCCCGATTGTTCGTTCTTTGCAGACGCGGATCTGGCAAAGAAATTCGAGAAAGTGTTCGGTGATCAACTGCGCCTCATTGAAGCCATGGGATCCGGCCATGCCATCGTGATCGCCAGCTTTTCCATCGCAAAGGCGGGTTATCCGGTTCTGCACGAAACCGGCATGATGCTGGTGACGGATAACTGGATCCCGTTTGAGGGCCTGCGCGATCTGGACGTTCTCACCGCGCTGACCGAACAGTCCCGCGCGTTCCAGAAACAGATGCGGTTCAACCTTCCATCAGACGCACCGATCGCATCCACGGTGCTGCTGGATACCACAGATCCCGTCGCCTTGTTCGTTGCTGACAATCCGGGCGATGCCGGGGCACTGGCGCGGCTCACCACCGCCTCAGAAGAAAACCGCTATCCGAGCTGGTGCTGGTTTGATGAGGGGCCGATGGCAGCGTTTCCAGGAAAAGGAAGACCCCCCTCCGAACGTGATGATCAAGTTCGAGAGGGGGACACCACCGGGCAGTTTGTGAGGCCAGCACCGGTGAACAATCGTCGCGCATCGGGCGGTGAGCGCGACACATCACGGAATATGTCAAATTCATCGACGGGGACAAGCGACCATGTCTAAACTTTCGCTCTTCTCCATCGTTGTTCTTTGGACATGTTCGACCTCGGCATTCGCACAGAATGACGAGGCTGCGATTTGTGCGGGCCGTGATGGCCCGCTGTTGAGTGGAGGGCGCTTGCTTTGCGCGACCGCCCCCACCCGCGCCTGCCTGGAACCGGCATTCCGGGCAGGTGCAATGGTATGCCTCAAATATGAGGATGGTGGTGATGCTGAACAGGCTGCGTCCCTAAAAGCAAGCCCGCGCAGCAAAGGCGAATGGGCCGATGAAGCGGAGCGCGCCGCAAGGCGCCACGGGGTTCCGGTGCCGCTGTTTCATGCCCTGATCCATCAGGAAAGCCGCTGGAAGACAGATGCTGTCAGCCCCAAGGGCGCATTGGGACTAGCGCAACTGATGCCGCCCACCGCCGCTGCGCTTGGCGTCGATCCGCATGATCCGGTTCAGAACCTCGATGGCGGCGCGCGGTATCTCAAGGCCATGTTCCTGAAGTTCGGCAACTGGCGGCTGGCGCTGGCGGCCTACAACGCCGGGCCCAAAGCCGTGGAACGCTATGAGGGCGTGCCGCCTTACTCCGAAACCACCCACTACGTCGCAACTGTTCTCGAAGGGGCCGGGCTTCCACCCGATGCCTAACCCTCTCAATCCAAGGAGAAATAAACAAATGAAGCGCAACCCTCAAAACACTGCTCTGCTTGCGATGTTCGCTGTGCTGGCCTTCAGCGGCCCGGCATTGGCGCAGGATCTGTTCGCGGCCCCCGTCTCTATCCTGACCCAGATCCGTGCCTTTATCACAGGTGCAAACGGTGTCTTGTTGGGAGGAGCGGCGGTTGCCCTCGCCGGGATTTCCGCTGCCAGTCCGCGCGTGCCCGTCACATGGGGCCATTTCTTTGTCATCATAGTGGTGCTGGGCATTTTCTTCGGTGCATTTGGCATTGCGGAAGCCATTCAGGGATTTGCGACCTGATGGGCGACAACAACCGGATATTCCAGGCAATCACCCGGCCTTCTGAGAGGGCCGGGATGCCGATGAGCTTTCATATCTTTGCTCTCAGCATACCCCTGATGTTGTTCATCCTGACACAGAGCATCATGGGATTCTGGGCGTTGCTGAGTGTTGCTCCGTCGTACCTGCTCGCCCGCTGGATCGTCAGCGTTGATCCTTACCTTCCGGATCATCTGGCGACGATGGCGGATTGCAAGCTGTTCACCAAAAACAAGCCCTTCTGGGGCGGCAATTCCTACGCCGGAGACTGACATGAATATGCACCCCGAGATTCAAAAGGCCATGCCGTCTGCGCGCCGCGCCGCGCGTGAGGTGCCAGCCACCACGCATATTCCCTTTGTGCGCTTCCTGCCGGACGGGACATTTACCACCCGCAATGGTGATCTGGTGGCAGTGTTGGAACTCAAGGGGTTCATCCACGAAACCGCTGATCGGACAGCGATCAAGGCAGCCAACGACACGCTCGCCCGGCTCGTCTCCAGTTTTGAAGACAATCGGACGTCCTTCTACAGCCATATCATCCGCACCAAGGTAAAACTGTCTGACACACTGCTGCCCGTGACAGGTCCCGCTTTCTCTGAAGAACTGGATCGTCACTATCGGGACCAGCTGGGCCAAGAAGAGACCTTTCAGCTGCACCACTTCCTGACCATCTTGCGACGCCCCTATACCAGTGGCAAGCGTTTGCTGGATGCCGGGTTGCGGTCTCTTCGGGCGGCTGCATCTGATCCGGCCACAAGCGCCGCCCGCGAAAAGAACCGCAAAGCTCTCCATGTGGCCGCTGAACAGGCCATGCGGGATCTGTCGGTGTTTGGTGCCCGCAGGCTGACCGGATCAGAAACTGATCGGAGCCGCACGCTGACTTTCCTGTCGATGCTGCAAAGTGGGATCTGGCAAACGGCACCACCCGTCTGGACGCATCTGGCTGACGCAGTGCCAAACGGTCGTATCACCTTCCGCAACACCCATGTCGAAAGCCTGTCACCGGGTGGGGATAGAGACCGCTTTGCCGCCGTCTTTGCGATCAATGCCTATCCCGAAAAGTCAAAAACCTACATGTTCGATGAACTTCTGGGTGAGCGGTGCGAGTTCATTGCGACCCAAAGCTATGCTCCGATGGACCGCGTGTCGGGCGGCACTAAGATCCGTGACGCCAAACGTGGCATGGCAGATGCGGGCGATGAAGCGGAGTCTCTGCAGAAGGATCTGAATGAGGCCCGCGACGCGGTAGCATCGAGGGCTATGTCCATCGGGCGGCACCACTTCACCGTTGCCGTTCTGGGCGCCACCCGCGACGCGATGGAAGACGCGGCCACGCGGGTGAACTCTTCGCTGACTGGCGCGGATCTGCGCACAAGGCGCGAAGACATCGGATTGGAGGCGGCCTGGTGGGCGCAGCTGCCGGGCAACTTCGCCTATCAGACCCGGAGCAAAAAGCGCTTTGTGTCCGACAAGAACTTTGCCGACTTTGCCAACCTGCATTCCTGGCCGACCGGATCGCGGGAACACCTGCGTTGGGGCGGGCCCGTGGCCGCGTTCCGGACGCTCGCCGGCACACCGTTCTGGTTCTCGTTTCACCGGGAAGGGTCGGACAAAGACGCGGGCCCTGGCACAACCGCGATGTTCGGAGCGCCCGGAGAAGGCAAAACCCTACTGGCAAACTTCCTGATGTCCTGCTGCTACCGCCTGCCCGATCCGCCCCACTTCATTGCCTTTGATAAAGACCGTGGGTCCGAGACCTTCATTCGCGCGCTTGGGGGAACCTATCTGCAGCTGAAACCGGGCCTCAACCTGGGGTTCAACCCGTTTGCCGTCGCAACGGATGCAGCCGGGATCGAGTGGCTTGAGGGGTTTATCAAACGTCTGACCGGTGCGGACAAACTGACCCCGGAGCAAGAACGCCGGATTGCAATCGGGTTGCGCCGCCTCGCAGCGGGCGATCCGGCCCTTCGAACATTCTCGGACTTTGTTAGCACGTTGCGATCGGTCGATGACAGCGATGCGCCCGTGCAGCTGTTTGATGCGCTGGAAAAGTGGCATGGGTCGGGCAGTCGCGCATGGCTGTTTGACAACCCCCAAGACAGTTTCAGCCTCGATCAGCCCATTACCGCGTTCGACATGACCGCACTGTTGAAAGACACTGATATCCGGTCGCCGCTGCTGGACTATCTGTTTTATCGGATCGAGCGCAAACTGGCCGCTGGCAAGCCGCTGATCATCGAAATCGACGAGGCCTGGAACCTGTTTGATGATCCAAGGTTTGTTGGTCGCATTCGGGACTGGATCAAGACCATCCGGAAGCTCGATGGCATTCTGGTGTTCATGACGCAGGAAGCGTCTGACGCCTCAAAATCACCCATTGCTGACACATTGGTTCAGTCGTCGGAAAACAAGATCTTCTTCGCCAATCCGCAAGCCGACCGGGCGACATATATCGACACCTTCCGCCTGACGGAAGGCGAGTTCAACGCGGTCATGTCCATGCCGCCAAAATCCCGTCTCGCGCTGATCCGCAATGCGGAAGGATCCGCCGTGGTTTCGACCCGGCTGGAGTTGCCTGCCCCCTTCTATCGTGTGCTGTCCGCCACGGGTGAAAGCGCCGCGGACATGGACCGGCTGCGCGCGGAGCACGGCGAAGACGGCTGGCTCGAGCACTTCATGATCCCCAAAGCCCCACAGGAGACCCCCCAATGATCCGCACGCTTGTTTTCCTTGCCCTTGGCCCGCCCCTGCTCGGGGCGTGCACGATTGCCGGAGATGTCGTCGATCCGCCGCGTGAGCTGAAGGCCAATTGCAACATCGCAGACGCAGAGCTGGTTCCACAAACCGGCCTTGCGACCACCCCGCCGCTCAGCATCGGAAAAATCTGACCCCCCAGTGAAAGGACAAGATGATGACCCTTCTCAAGACTTCCGCCACCGCTGCGACCCTTGCTCTGGCCGGATTTGTTGGAACGTCAAACACAGCCAGCGCGCAGGGTGTTCCGACCTATAGCGCTACAGAACATGCCGAACTGATCGCCTTGCTAAATTCTACCGGCGAAATGGTGAACCTCGACACTCAGATGCTGGACAATGCCCTGCTGCAATTGAACGAGCTTCAGGAACAACTGCGCCAAGCCCGGGCAACTCACAATTCGATCACCGGCGCGCGCGATCAGATCAGCGGTCTGTTTAGCGGCGATATCACCCCGCGCAAACTGGCCTCGTCTCTGACCACACTGTCCATGACCGGCAAGTCAGTGAACAACCGTCTCGGCAATCACATGGAGGCGCTGAAAGTGGACTTCCAGCCGTTGAGCGGATTGCAAATCTTTGGCCGCGATGCAGAAGGTCCGGCGACAAAATCGCATGATCTGGTGAGTGGGTCCAGCCTTGCCGGCCTTGCGATCGCCGAGGAAGGCTTTGCCGGGGCTGGGGAAGCGATGGAGCGCTATGACGGCTATCGTGAGCAGATTTCCGCGACCGATGATCTGAAAGCTAGCATTGATCTAAACACACGCATAGCGGTTGAGAACGGCATGATGCTCGCCACTTTGTTGCAGGCTCTCTCTGCACAGGGTCAGTTGGATGCCGCAATCGTCAACCAGCGCCTACGCGGCCAAGATACCGTCGCGCGCAAGGCGTACAGACCTGAAGGATCTAACTGATGCGCTTCCCCACCCCCACTCTTCTCGTCGCAGCAACCGTCGCCACCACTCTGGCGGCGGGCTACTCCGGCGCCGCATTCGCGGATCAGCCGCCACTGACTGCTGACCAAAAGCGAGAAAACACACGCCTTTCGGACGCAAGGCGCGCTGCGCGCACACAAAGGAGAGCAGCGGTCTGGTCCGCATATGCTGAGAAGTGTGAAGCGGCCTTTGAAGAGGGTGAACTTATGCCCGAGAAGGATCTTCGCATTACTGGAGAATTGGTCATTGACGATGACCTGCTCGAAATGACCAGCGAAGCAATCTCGGAGCGGTACGGGCT
>NZ_OMPS01000005.1 GCF_900313035.1 Ruegeria sp. EL01
ACCCACGTGGCGCTCGGCCTCGGTATGGCCGCCTGCCAGAAAGGCCTGGCGGTTCGCTTCACAACCGCTGCCGCAATCGTCCACGAGTTGATGGAGGCCCGCGACGAGCGCCAGCTCCTGCGGCTGCAAAAGCAACTGGTGAAACAGAAGCTCCTGATCATCGACGAGCTGGGCTTCGTGCCCCTCAGCAAAACCGGCGCTGAGCTGCTGTTCGAACTGATCTCCCAAAGGTACGAACGCGGCTCCATCATGATCACCTCAAACCTGCCCTTCGATGAGTGGACGGAAACGTTCGGATCAGAGCGCCTCACCGGTGCCTTGCTCGACCGGCTGACCCACCATGTCAGCATCCTGGAGATGAACGGAGAAAGCTATCGTCTGGCACAGAGCAGGGCTCGGCAGAACTCCTAATACGCGGAAAAGATTGGTCCTGACGGACCAAGACGCCTTGGCAACCGCCAGCTATTTGGGAGCGCGTTTGCCAAGGCGTCGGCCACCCAAGCAATGGACGACTTTTGCTCCGCCCCGTGGCAGAATTTTACTCCGCCGTTGACATGCTGAGCCCATTCTTATCGAGCAAGTTTTCAAAATTTCTTCGAGTCAGTGTTCAGAATAGCCAGTTGTGGTTTGAGACTCTCAAAACGTAGAGCTTAATCAACTCGCACAGCGTGGAATTCGCCGAATTCAAACAGAACTTCATTGTCGCCGAGATCGCCCCAATCCTCAACAAAGGGCTGCCAACTCGACCCACTAACATCGAAGTGAATGGCAGCCGCTTCCAATCCATTTGGTATCAGCGAGAGAGTGGACTGTGTTTCTGCTACATTCACATCCGTGCGGACCCGCTCATCGAAAACATCATAATAATTTCCTTCTTCGGGAAAGCCTTCTGGAACAACAAAAAAATTAAAACTATCCGGCCAGACCAGTGTTGGAGCACCGCCATTATTGGTATGAAAAGCACTCTTTAACGACAACGAATCGTAGCGGAACTCGATTACAAGATCGCTTCCATCCTCAAAGACACGAGACTCAAATCCATAGCTGTATGCCGCTGCAATCGCCATATCCAATCCATCGTCGGGTTCATAGCCACCGCGCAGCGGGCGCTTGTCATCCGATATTCGACCAATCGCAAGAAGCCCGTCTGCACCCGCATTCACTGGTAGAAGAACAACTGGCGCAGTCGGCCCATCATAGTGAACGAAACTCTCAAACTCCAAAGGGTCAAATTCATCCGGGGTATCTCGATAGGTTTTTGAGACCTTCTCAAGATCGCCGGAGAAAAGAGCTGAAGGATTGTCCTGATCACGTGCAACTGTGGTGAGAACTGAGGCAACTGCATCGCCGATATGAAACGTTCCAACAAGCTGATCGTACACCCGGCGTGGCAAGTGTTTTGTTTCATCGTCGCTTACCATCCACGCATCAGCACCACTTTGGGAAAAGTAAATCGGATCAGTGAAGTTCTTCCCGACGTCAGGAAAGCGCCATCTGACAACAAGGCTATTTAGGCTGGCACCGCTTAGTAATGCAGTAAATTTTGAGGAACTCTCTTGAGCGTCATCTCTTGCCTGATCACGCTGAGTCTCAAGTTGGCCAACAAGTGTTTGATGCCGTTCTTCTTCACGAACGGCCTTTTGTGCCGCTGACACAGAGTTTTGCCAAGTCGCATATATACCGACCAGCAGACCCGCGACGGTTATGCAGGTTGCAATGATGGCATTCCTGTCGTTGCGTTTTTCTTTAAACCAGATTCCAAACAACGCCGACGCACCGCCGATCAATATAGCCGATGTTGCAAGCCACATGGCCCTTATCCTTCCATCCCAGCAATGCAGTTATAGATAGCGTCCGAACTGCTGCATTTGTTGGTGCGGAACGCAGAAATTAGTTCAAATTTGCCTGTCGACAGGTTAACGTCATAGGCACCTTCGATGAAAAGGCCATAGTGCTGGTCGATAACTTGAGCACCACCGGCCTCGTCAGCTCGAGCGTATGGGAAATGAAGCGAGAGGTAGAGCGGAAAAACGCTCAATCCGGCAATAAATGTACGTCTTTCAAGCATAGTAACTCAATATACTTATAAAATCGTAAGCAACCCAGCATCGTGTGGCTGCCCGTCAATACTAAGTGCTTTGGAGGAGTTATTCCATATAAACCGTTATCACATCTTAAGCCGTTCGTCACGCTATGGTTGCGCGACATCCATCAGCGCCGCCCGCTAACCGCTATTCCAGACGGTCTAAATGTCGTCGTAGAGTGATACGATTTACCTTCATTTTCCGGGCTATTTCAGCAACCGTTACTCCGCCTTCGGACATGATGCGTTGAGCTTCCAAAATGGTATCGCTATCGAGCGCCGGAGGACGACCGAGGCGCGCACCGCGCTTCCGGGCTGCATTCAATCCGGTGCGTGTGTTTTCAGCAATGATATCGCGCTGGAATTCCGCAAACGCGCTGAACAGGTGAAACACAAGTTTGCCACCGGGCGTGGTTGTGTTGATCCCTTCGCTGATGGAACAGAAATGTACGTTCTTCTTCTGAAACCAGATCAGAAGATCGGCAAGATGCAGGACAGAGCGCCCAAGCCGATCAAGTTTGAAAACCACAACGGTATCGCCAGCCTTTAGTTCGTCCAACATGGCATCAAGGCCGTTGCGACTGGCTTTCGTGCCGGAAATGCCGTGATCTTCGAAGACCAAATCACAGGCAACGTTCTCAAGGGCATCGCGTTGCATGCGGAGTTTTTGGTCTTTTGTCGAAACCCGTGCATAGCCAATCCGCCGCCCCGGTGCGTCGATGATTGGCCAAATGCTCATTCCGTCACCTGTTCAAAAACGAACCTTTCTGAACAGGTGGCGCGAAATGCGCACTGGGATGATTTGCAACCGCGAAACAGGCGGTTTCTGGAGTGTTCCAAATATACAGTTTCCATAGTCCAATTGAAAGTGTAAGTGTTCAAAATCCTTCGTTTATGATCACTCGTAATACATTGTTTTCAAAGGCATTTATGACATTTTTGATGCTTCATCCACAGCTTGTCGTGGCAGGCGATTTTACTGGCGCAGATGTGTTGGAATGGAGTTTAGAAAGCCAGAGCAGCTTTTACCAAACATCTATTTCTATGGCAGGAATTGTTGCGGCAAGAACGGGCAATCACGATGAGATCGTGACATGTATCAACGGTTGGTACTCAAGTTCGCATCAACTGGAGCGGAATAGCTATATCCGCAATAAACTAAGGGATTTTTCGACTTACCACCCACAAGGTGTTATTCTCGCCGTGCTGGAAGAAGCATGCGGCGACTTTGACAGAAGTTAGAATTTCGGGATTTCTGGACTTGAACTAGAAAGCACACTACCGGAGCTGGCCACTGATGGTGTTGGTGCTGAAGCCAGTATGTCATCAAAGTTCGAATTTACGGACTCTTCGATTTCGTCCATGCGTTCTTTGAACCCTTCCAGCTCATCGCTGGTTTCAGCATGGGATTCATCTTCCATTGCTGCCTGCATGTCTCCAATCTCGGCCTGCCCAGATCGGATATCACTTTCAATTGCGTTCAACCGTTCTAGGCGTTCATTGTCTGCTTGAAAGCCTTCATAGCTTGGTTCATCGCCATACCAGATAATCGTGGCCGCAAGTTCGGCGGCGACGACTGCTCCATCTTGTGTCCGCACGTCACCTTTTACATCTTTGAATACCTTCGTACCGTCCGGTAGGCTTGCCGCGCGATCTAGATTGTCATCAATGGAATTTCGGGTTTGCTCAATTTGAGCCTGAACTTTCTCAAGCAAGGCATCCAATCGGGTCTGTGCATCAGAAAGGGCAGTTTGCGTTTCTTCAAAAAGCGCTGCGTATGCGGGATTTTCTAGCATCATCGCTTGTAGTGCGCTTAGGGCGGCGTCTTTGCGAGCCTCACGTTTTTCATAACCCTTTGCTTCTTTGGCATCAGCGCCCAAGAAGCGGGAAATTCTTCCCACATCACGTCCGGCCATCTCGTTTTGAAGATCATCAAAGTCCCGCGCATGACGGGCAAAGCGCTCGGTTAGTTTGGTTTCAATGTCATTTTCGTCTAAAGTCACAATGAAATTATACACTTAACTGAATTAAGGATTGGTTAACCAAGAAGAAGCCCGTGCAAAACTGCCATGTTGAGCATTTGGCAATCTGTCGCATTATGTGCTACAATTCTTGGATAGGAGACAAACATGGCACGAAACCCAAGTATATCCCTGACGGATCATCAGCAAGAATTTGTACGCACGCTTGTAGATAGCGGACGTTACCACGGCGTGTCGGAAGTCGTCCGCGCCGGGCTGCGCTTGCTTGAAGACGAAGAAGAGCGCCGAGATGCCGAGCGCCAGATACTGCGCGCCGGAGTTCAGGACGGCTTGGCTGATATTGAAGCGGGCCGCGTTTCTGACTTTGACCCAGCGCGCATCATCGCCAAAGGGGAGTCGCAGCGATCAAGCCGCTAACACTTCGGATAACTGAAAAGGCGGAAAATGATCTGGCGGAAATCTGGACCTATATCGCAGAGGATTCGCCAAACAACGCAACCGCGTTCATTAATCAAATCACTGAACGATTTGAACCGCTTCTCCAGCACCCCGAGATTGGACCGTCCCGCGACGAGCTTGCACCCGGATTGCGCGTCCATTTCCACAAGAATTACGCGATCTATTATACCGCCTCGGACGAAGACTTGATCATTGTCCATGTCGTGCATGGTTCGCGGGATGCTGTGGCCCTGTTCGCAGAGTCGGGCGCAGATCACTGAATCGGATGTTTGATCAAGTATTTCCGCATATCGCCATAAATCATGTGGCTTGGATCAATGGATAGGCGGTGGCCGGATGTGGCGGCTTTCAGTGCATGCTGAAGCTCCACGAGTTTTAGCTCAGCGAACTTATGTTCCACCTCGATTTTCAACGAACCAACAGTCCATCTACTGGCAGGGTCTTGTTCTGCGGCTTCGATGTCTTTGATACGATCAAGGATAACGGCTTGAAGCTGCATGACAGCGGCGGGAGGCTCTTCTAATTTTCCGCGTGTGCTTGATGACTTGCAGTAGAAACGCACTGCCATCTCGATAAGTAGAAGCCCGCACTGCTCGTCAGTTGGTTCGCGATTTCCCGGATATTGAAGCGCAACCAACGATGCGAATGCATCACTCTGGGAAACAGCCTTTAAGAGTATTTCGCCTTGCTGCTCAATTCGACCATAAGGATATAGAAAACGCCCAGCCCCACCAAATAGCCGTTTGTCGGTTTGTAGGGCCTCAAACATCTTGCCCCGCAACTCCCAATAAGTGTCCCGGATCGTGCGAACAGAAATACTAGACTCCGCATGTAGTTCATTGGGCGTCTTTGCCTCTGCAAAACCACGCAAAATTCTTAGGAACTTATACTCGGATTGCTTGGCGTTTTTGACGTAGCGGTTCTTTAGTTTCGGCGGTGGTTTTGGGAGCCTAGATCTCTTGATTTTTATTGGAGGCATATTCAAGCCTTTGAAATTATGCATTTAAAATCGAATATACGAAACCCTGCTTCCGTGGGCGGCTTTTCTGGCCATGCAACATCGGCTAGGTAAGCGTCATGCCGAACAACACGGCAAACCGCCTCCAGTGAGGCACACAAGGGCATAACCCGCCCACCCGAAACTGACAACGACAAACCACGCTGAAAATCTCATTTTCAGTGCTCACCCAAGCTGTGTCTAACGCAGCCCCAAACAAAGAAAGGAACGAAGAAGATGCATCCACACCAATACAACTCCGGTCCCGGCGGCGGCGGTCCCGGGGCTGACATGAAAGGAGGGTTCGCGACCTGCGCTGCGGCCATGGTTTCGATCCTCATCACCCCGATCTTCGCCGAATACACGATGCCTTACGTCATCTGGCTCGCTGAAGATCACTACGAGCGCGAGACCGTCGGTCTTATCGCTTTTGCGTGGGACATCATCGCATGGCCGATGACGTTCTTCGCAGCCCGTGCTGCCATTGGCGCAGCGCTCACTATGGCAGGCGTCTATCTCGCATACCGCCTGATCTAAGCCAATTTGGCTGGCTGCAATGACGTGGCCAGACATCAAAACTGAAACAAATATGAAAGGATACAAAATGCCTAAAACAACCAAACGTCCCATTGGGACCATCTACGTCAACGAAACCAAAAAGACCTTCGGAGACAAGCTGAAGGAAGGAGCTTCTGCTGTCTGCGGGATCACCGTCTTCCTCTGGCTCCTGTCCATTGCGTTCGGCTGACATAAAAACAGGGATGGCGGCAATACCACCGCCATCCTTTCCCAGAAACAAACATGAAAGGAAACGTCATGACTTTTGACGAACAATACCCCTATGGCTCGGCGCGATTTGCCAGCCCCATTGAAATCAACCGCGCGTTTCGCGCACAAGGCGGCGTACCCTTTGCCTTCCACGGCAAGCGCAAGCTGTATCACTCTAAACAGGCGGGCATGCTGCTGATCGGCGGCGCTGGCTCTGGCAAGTTCACCTCCGTCCTTGCGCACATTATGAATGCGCCGGGGCGCGGCAATGAGCCCGCGCGCTATGCCATCTTCGATCCAAAGCGCGAGCTGCGTGCGGTGTTGGAGCCGTATTTTGCGAGCATCAAGGCGCGCGTCTATGAGATCAATCCGTATTTCACACATGGGGCGTCCGGCTCAACGCTTTCGCTCTTTAGCCACCTAAAAGAAGATAGCCCGCGTTTGGTCGCTGATAGCCGCCGCGTGGCCCGCACATTGCTGCCCGATAGCGGCAGCGGGGATGCGGCCTTCTTTGATCAGAAGGCGCAAAACTGGCTTGATGCGTTGCTGCGCGGTCTTGCCCATACAGCAAACGGCGTCTCGCCAACCTCACTCTTTGATCTGCTTGGCATGATCCGCTCCGAGCCAGAATCTTGGGAGCTCTATGCAGAAATGCTTGCACAGTGTGGCGAGCCTGACTTGCGCATCACCTATGATGAGATGCTGGACATGGCCGCAGAAAGCAGGCGCACCTTTGATTCCGTCATGGGCAGCATGACCAATGCGCTGGCTTTCATGACCGATCCGCGCCTGCAAAGCGCCTTCACCAGCACGCACCTTGCGGACTTCACGCTGGATGTGCTCTGCGAAGACAGTCCTGATCCGGTCTTTGTGTTCTTCGTCATGCCACCAGAGATGACGCAACAAAACGCACCTCTGATCCGTCAGTTTTTCTCGACGCTGCGCACGATCAAGCAATCCAAGCCAGAAGCGCCGACGCTCAATCTGGTGATTGATGAGGCTGCCCAGCTTGGGCCGTTTCCAGAGATTGCCGAGTTCTATTCGATTGGTCGCGGCTTCGGGCTTTGTCCGGTCTGCGTCTATCAAGATATCGGCCAGATCAAGCAGAACCTTGGGCCAACAGGCGCGATGACGCTCTCGGCCAGTGCTGATCTGGAAGTGTATCTCGGCGGCGGCATCTCTGATCTTGAAACCGCGCGCCATCTCAGCGCCAAGCTCGGCAATCAAACGCTGGAGCTAGAAGATCATCTTGTCCAGCACCGCGCGGATCGCCAGATGCGCGAGGCCATGCATGATGCTCTGTTTGGCAAAGCTGATGGCATGCGCACTGGCCTAGCCATGAAAACGTTGGACTATGAGCGTGGCCACAAACGCAAGCAAGCGCGAGCGTTGCGCACGCCAGAAGAAATTCTGGGCATGCCGCACAATCAAACGCTCGTCATGGCATCGGGCTACGGCATCCCGCCCTTCATGGCGGACAAGCTGCCGTATCACACGATGGGCGCTTATCGCGGCTTGTACGGACCCAATCCGTATTTTGATGCGGACCCAAATTCTGTGCGCGTGCCTGCATCATGGGGGCGCAAGAAAAAGCTGCGCGTGATCCATGAGCCTGTGCCATCCGCGCTTGCGCATCTTCCTCAATATCAAAATGGCGAGTGGTCCTATCTCGATGGCCACCGTCCGAAAATCTAAACTACCAAATCTGAAACAATCAAAAAGGAGTTACACAGTGAAACACGAAACGATCCAAACCAGAAACATGGCCGGAATTTGCACAGCAGAATCCGATTATGGTAAACTTAAGGTAGAGCAAAATTTTGAAGCAATGACCGAAGGTGGTCATCACCAGCTGCTCGCATCAGCATCGCCAAATCTGGCGCTGCCACCTCAAGGGCAAGACGGACAAACCGCACATCCAAGTAATTTGGATGATGGCAAACGCGCGCCAGTATCAAAGGCGAACAAAGGAGGTCCTGCCATGAAAGATGAAGATAGTATTGGCAAAGCTCCATCGCTTTCCAAGGAACTGGGACTTGCTCTTGAAAAAAGCAGCCAGCGCTCAGTTGAGATCGATACATCCAAGTATCAGAAATACTTGGATGATCCCGCGCTCACTGACGATCAGAAAGAAGAGATCGTTGTAGCGCTGTGGTCTGTCATTACAGGCTTCATGGATCTCGGCTTTGGTATCCAGCCAATGCAAGAAGTCTGTGGAAAAAACACCGAAACGGTTGATCATGATCAAGCAACGGATTCTAATGGGTCCAAGCCTAAATCCAAGACCCTGCAAAACGCATTTAATGCGGCCAGCGATGATACGTAATCGCGCGCCGCCTAAGGAGACAGAAAGAGAGGCCAGCAGTGGCACACGCTCAGACAAAACAAGAAATTCAACTCACGGCAGTGATCTATTGCCGTGTGTCGTCAACCAAGCAAAAACTGGATGGCGGCGGGCTGGAAAGCCAAGAACAACGTTGCCGCGCCTATGCGGATCAAAACGGCTACGAAGTTGCCGCCGTATTCCCCGATGATGCATCGGGTGCTGGAGATTACATGAAGCGCCCCGGTATGGTTGCTCTTCTGAGTTTCATTGATGCACAGCCAGACAAAAATTTCGTTGTTATCTTCGATGATCTAAAGCGCTTTGCGCGCGAGACAGAAATGCACATCAAGCTGCGCCAAGCTTTCAAGCAGCGCGGCGCGGCGGTGCAATGCCTCAACTTCAAGTTTGAGGACTCGCCCGAAGGCAAGTTCATTGAAACGATCATCGCCGCTCAAGGCGAGCTAGAGCGCGAACAAAACTGCCGCCAAGTCGTCCAAAAGATGAAAGCTCGCGTCGAAAATGGCTTTTGGGTTTTCAGAGCGCCTGTTGGCTATGAGTACGTTTCCGCCAAGGGCGGGGGCGGTAAAATCTTGGTACACCAAGAACCTCAAGCTTCTGTTGTGCGTGAAGCACTTGAAGGCTTTGCATCAGGACGATTTGCAACGCAAACCGAGCTGCGCGGCTTCTTGGAGGCGCACCCACATTTTCCAAGTGATAAGCCAGATGGCGGAATTCGCCCTCAAACCATCGTCCGCTTGTTGAACAAGGTCGTCTATGCAGGGCTAGTGAATGCTCCCGTCTGGGGTGTTTCGACCCGCAAAGGCCAGCACGATGGCCTGATCTCGGTCAAAACCTATGAGAAAATTCAAAAACGCCTGAACAAGGGTGTTTATGCGCCTTGGCGCAAGGATATCAAAGAAGACTTCCCGCTACGCGGTACTGTCGCATGCGATTGCTGTTCAACGCCGCTGACTGCGGGGTGGACCAAAGGAAAAACCAAGACCTATCCGTATTACTTCTGTCGCCAGAAAGGCTGTGAGAAGTATGGCAAGTCGATTGCACGCGCAAAGATCGAAGGAGCCTTCGAAGAGCTTCTGGAGACGCTACAGCCCTCCGAGGGGCTAATCGACATGGCAAAGGCCATGTTCCGTGATGCATGGGATCAGCGCATCGCTCAGGCCGCGTCTATGGCATCATCTGTTAGCAAGCAGATCAAGGAAACTGAGAAGAAGATTTCGGATTTGGTTGAGCGCATCATGGATGCATCCAATGCGCGCGTGATTACCGCCTATGAGAAACGCATTGAAGAGCTGGAAACGCATAAGCTTATTTTGGCGGAACAACGCTCTGGAATGACAAAACAGCGATACACCTTCGAGCAATTGTTTGAACTCTCCATGAAATTCCTCTCAAGCCCCTTTATTCTATGGGCGTCTGGGAGTTTTTCATTGCAGAGAACAGTGCTAAAACTAGCCTTTGTAGACCATTTGAGTTACTGCCACGAAAATGGATTTAGAACTCCAAAAACTACCTTACCTTTCAAGGCTTTAGGGGTAATTTCAGGTCAGAATGAAGAGATGGTGCCCCTAGGGTGAATTCCACAAAATGTGTATCAAGCATCAAATTCGGCCCCAATCCGTCGACGACGAAATCAACATGAGTGGGGGTCTCGCGGATCTCGACGATGGCGCGCGGACGTGTCACCGGAGCGAAGTGTTTCACATGATAGAGAGCTTCGCGCAGGGTGGTCGAATTGAACAGAATATAGGTCAGCAGCGACGTGTTGCGCGGATCAAGGGAAACACCGATCTCGGCCCCATAATAGGGCGTGTTGAGGTGTCCGGCCAAGTAGTCCAGTATCTGGGCCTCTACCCCGCGCGGAATCTCTGTTCCGATCTCATCCAGAGTATCCGGCGGAAGATTTGTTGCCGCAAGTGCTCCTCGCGCATGAGGGGCAAGGTGCGGCACGCGAAAGATCGACAACAGCCAGTGATTTGGCACCCGATCTTGAGGATCTAACCGTGTCATCAAATGCTACGACCTCTGCGACCCGACAGTTTCATCATCCTGCCCCTGCTCGGACAGAAACTTAGAGACGCGGGACAGACCTTCCTTAAGGATGTCAGGTCCGTTTGCATATCCGACGCGAACATACCCCTCCATGTTCAGCGCGGAACCCGGCGTAAACATCACGCCTGTTTCCTGCAGCAGCTTCACACAAAAGTCCCGAGAGTTGATCGGCAGGTCGTACTTCAGCAATGCAGTGGTTCCCGAGCGTGGCCTAACCCAGGACATTTTGGGCTCATGTGTCACCCAGTCATGCAGGATAGCCAGATTTCCACGGGTTATTCGCTGGCTGCGCGCCAACACCTTGTCGCGATTTTCAAGCGCCAGAGCCGCAAAATGATCGTCGATCATACCGACTGAGATCGTGTCGTAGTCACGGTGGATCGTGACAGCCTCGATCACCTGCTTTGGGGCCGCGATCCATCCCAGACGCAACCCGGCAAGGGAATACGCCTTGGACATACCTGCGGTGCTGATACCCTTTTCATAGATATCCGCAATCGACTCGGTCATGCCCGAGCCGGCCTGATCCGTGCCGCGATAGACCTCGTCGCACAAAATCCAGGCATCCGCCGCGCGGGCGATGGCCGCGATGTCTTCCAGCATTGCCCGATTCATCAGCGCACCGGTTGGATTGTTCGGGTTATTGAGTGCGATCAACCGGGTGTCCGGCGTTACCAACTCGCGCAGCTCATCTAGATCAGGGAGGAAAGCGTTGTCTTCGCGCAATTGCAGCTGATGCACATCGGCACCGATGCTGGCCGGGATTGAATAATGTTGCTGATAGGTCGGCACAACTGCCACCACCCGATCCCCGGCCGAGACGAGCGTCCTATGAACCAGCATATTTGCACCAATGGTGCCATGGGTGACGATGATATTTTTGACAGATTGCTTGTCATACAAGGCGGCGATGGCCTGGCGCAAACGATCGGAACCTTCGATTGCACCGTAGGTCATCTTCATGTCCAAAAGGTCCGATAGATCGTTTGCGTTTCGACCGGTCAGTGTCAGCAGTTCCTGAATCGTCAGGCTTTCCACACATGTTTCTGCCAGATTCCACTCGCAACTGGTTTCCCATTCGTTCATCCAGATTTCGACGCCAAAGGGGTCAATTTTCATGGAAAGGGCTCCTCTCTGTTGTTTGCGTCACCCTTGCGACATCATTGTTTTGAGCTGTGCCAGAAGATCCTTGCTGACGGCGACGCCCTTGGCCTCGGCCTCGACACGTTTTTTTAAGCGCCCATCACCGGGAACCCTTGCGTCATCGTTACCTTCAATCTCGGAACAGATCCGCGAAATGTAGTCGTCAAAGGCGACGTTGCCAAAACGGGTCGGATCGATCGCAATCAATGTCGCGCCACCCTTGATGTTCAGCGCACCATGCTCTTTGCGCTGCTCGTTGTCGACCGAGAGCGTTCCACCGGCCAAGGCGGCGCCCAGAACTTCAATCAAAAACGCAATGGCTGCGCCTTTATGCGCACCAAACGGCAACAGGCTTTGGGTTTCCAGAATGGCCTCGGGATCAGCGGTCGGGTGACCTTGCGCGTCCAGACCAGCGGGTTGAGGCAGGGCGCGACCTTCGGCGGCAGCCATCTTGATGTCCATCAAGGCAACCGTTGATGAGGCCTGATCCCAGACCACAGGAGCCCCACCCTCACGCGGGCAGGCAAAAGACATCGGGTTGGTGCCAAAAACAGGGCGTAAACCACCATGAGGCACGACCAGCGACAGTGAATTGACGACTGCAAGCGCCACAAGCCCGGCTTCGGCCAGTGGCTCTGTGTCAAAGCGCAGGGCCCCAAGGTGATGGCAATTGGCGCAGGTAAAGGCCGCAATGCCGTTCTGACGGGCAAGTGCGATCAAGTCCTCGCGGGCCATATTTGCTGCGATCTGATAGTAGCCATTGTCGCCATCTCCGCGAAGTACGCCGGGTGCAATGCGTTCAATCGTTGGGGTTGCTGCGGCATTGGCGTAACCCGAGGTAAAGCTTTGCACATAGAACGGTAGGTTTCGCAGGCCGTGACTGCGCGGGCCATCCCGTTCCGAGCACATTACGATGTCAGCGATCACGTCGCTTCCGTGATCATCCATGCCTGCCGACACCAGGACCGACTTGGCCAGCGCCCGCACTTCAGCGAGCGAGAGCAGTTGCGTTGAGTTCATAGTCAAATGCGGAATTCCTGTCTGTTCAGATGACAAAGCGGCCGTGATGGTGGCCAATCTGCATTCGCACTTTAAACCGATCCGCTGGTTTTGAAAGATCGGTTGCTGTGCCCATTCCAAACAGGGTTCACCCGGCCCGGAACACTAGTGCTCTGGCCGCTACAAGTCCGCCAAGGTCCAACAAGAATGCTTGGCAACCAGGTGGCGACCTGCGGGAACAGAATGATCACCACCAGAACCATCGCAACCAATGCCAAAGGGGTTAGCAAAGCGATAAACGACACGCGCAGCTTTTGGGGCAGGGGTATTGAGTGCAGGTGCTGGCACATCTGCACCAAATCGCCGGGCCTACATCCGACCTGCGGTCATCTTCCACTCAATGTCGGCAGCAGACGTGGCGCTGCGAGTGTGGCGGTTGGCGCCTTTTGGGCGCGCGCCAAGCGCCAGGTTCTCCTGTACCGACACAGCCGTGCCGGTACGTTTGGATGTTTGTGCTTGGGCTGCTTTAGGTCGGTGTGATTTCGGCCAGATCCTCGGGGTGCAGATGGCTTGGCATGTTCTGATAGGCGACAGGCCGCAACCACCGGCGAATAGACAATGTCCCGACGCTGGTGGCGCCAAAATTTGTGCTGGCCGGGTAGGGCCCGCCGTGGACCATTGAACCAACGACCTCGACACCCGTCGGGAAGCCGTTGAACAGCACTCGACCGGCCTTGCGCTCAAGGATCGGGCATAGCTGTCGCGCAAGGTCGGCATCGCCGCCATCCATGTGGATCGTTGCCGTCAATTGCCCGTCCAGTTGAGTGGACAGAGCGATCATCTCTTGTTCCGACTTTACGCACACCGCAAGGGCCGCGGGTCCGAACACTTCTTCGCCTAGGCTGGGGTCCGCCAAGAAAGCCTCGGCGCTGGTTTCAAACAATGCGGGTTTGGCTGTTCGCCCACCACTGTCGCCCGGCACAATTGTACGCACGGCGTTGTGGTTGGCCAGATGTGTCGAACTCATGCGATAGGCGTGGGCAATACCACCGGTCAGCATGGTCTGCTGGGGCACGTCGTCCAAGGCTGCTGCCGTGGCAGAAACAAACTGATCAGCATCAGCGTTGTCTATCACCACCGCGACGCCCGGGTTGGTGCAGAACTGTCCGGCCCCCATGGTCAGCGATCCGGCCCATCCTGCCCCTAGTTCCGTTGCACGTGCCGACAAAGCCTGCGGCAACAGGAACATCGGATTGATCGAGCCAAGCTCTCCAAAAAAAGGAATTGGATCAGGGCGCGCTGCGCAAAGATCAAACAGTGCGCGACCCCCAGCCAGCCCTCCGGTGAAGCCGACGGCCCGGATCAGCGGGTGCCGCACCAGCGCTTCGCCGATGCTAGAGTCGCCACCCTGGACAAGGGCGAACACTCCGGCTGACATGCCAGTGCTTTCGATCGCGGATTTGATGGCGTCAGCGACAATCTCGCCCGTCCCTGGGTGCGCCGGGTGCCCTTTGACAACAACTGGACATCCTGCGGCCAGTGCCGAGGCAGTGTCCCCACCCGCAACAGAGAAGGCCAATGGAAAGTTGGACGCGCCAAAAACTGCTACGGGCCCGATGGGGCGTTGTATCATGCGGATATCCGGGCGTGGCGCGGGTTGGCGACCGGGCTGCGCCGGGTCATGGCGCCGCTCCAGATAGTCCCCTTGCAGGATGTAATCCGCAAACAGGCGCAGCTGACCAACAGTGCGTCCGCGTTCGCCTTGCAGGCGGGCTTTGGGCAGGCCGGTTTCGGAACTGCCGATCTGTGTGATCGCGTCGGCGCGGGCTTCGATTTCGTCAGCGATGGCGTTCAAGAAGGTCGCGCGTTCCTGGCGGCTGCGGCTGCTGAAATCCTGAAACGCCGCCTCGGCCAATTTGCAGGCTTGATCAATCAGTGCGGCCGACCCTACAGAAAACTGTTGCGATGGGCCCCGGGCGGGATCGGAGAGGAAGGTTCCATCTGATCCGACCCATTGGCCACCGATCAGGTGCTGACCATGCATGTTGTACACAGTATCCAAAGACATTGTAGTACCTCACGCTGCGTGCTGAGCAATGGTGCCGGGCAGTTGGCTCCAGGCCGCATACCATTCGCGGAAAAGCTTGAACTGCTTTTCGACATAGCCACGCTGGCTGTCTGACAACGCATCGCTTTCGTTGAAGTGGTGGGTGTATTCGGCGTAGCCCGACAGAACCATCAGGTGCTTGTAGTACAGCACCAGATCCGGTCCTTCGTCGAAAGACGAAAGAACACTCAGCGCATCCTCTAGCTCAAGCGCACGTTGCCGGGCCTCGGCATCCCCATTGGCGGCGGCTGTGCACAACGCAACCAGATGCAAAACCTCTTGAGGCAGCACATTGCCGATCCCGGTGATCGCGCCGGTGGCGCCGCAGTTGACGATGCCATGGAACACCGCAGTGTCGACGCCAACCATCAGGGTGACGTTGTCGCCGCCGCTGGTGATGTTCTCGGCCGCATAGCGTAGGTCCTCGGGACCCCCGAACTCTTTAAATCCAACAAGGTTGGAATGTTCCTTGCGCAGCTCAAAGAACAGATCGGCACGGGTCGCGAAGCCATAGTAGGGGCTATTGTAGATGACCGCCGGAAGATCGGGGCGGCTGACAAGATGCCTTTGAAATGCGCCCGCTGAGCGGCCATTGAGCTGCCGCGCGACAGGACACGGGGGATGACCATCAAACCGTTTGCGCCGACTTTCTGCGCATGTGCTGCGTGTTCAATGGCCTTGGCCGAGTTGGTTGCGCCGGTGCCGACGATGACTGGGATACCCGCCTCGACCAGCGCCTCTACGCCCCGCATCCGCTGTTCGTCGGTCAACAGGGGCCAGTCCCCCATCGATCCACAATAGACAACTGCAGACATGCCCGCTGCAATCAGTTCTGAGCCTTTACGCACAAGTGCCGCAAAGTCCGGCGTACGATCCACGCGGCATGGCGTCATCAAGGCTGGTATACAGCCGGAAAAAATATTCGAGCTCATGGAGCAAATCTCCCAAAATTTGGATCGACCGGGTGAGCGCTGTCAAAGCCAAGCTGCCGGACCCGAGAATCACGTGTTCTTTCCGATAGTCTACTAATAATATATATAATGTCGACAAAGATTCGACATGAGTAGCGCAATGCATGTGAAGCGCTGGCAATGCACTTGATTTTTCATTGGTTTTAGCGCTCGACTAATGGTGCGGGCCTATGCCAAAATCTGACCCCGGTTGGCTGGGTTTGTCAGCCTGGCGACCAAAGGAGCGCAGAGATGGCGGAAATACCTACGCCCGGTGAAAAAGGCCGCAGGCGGGGATCAGGGGTTCAGTTCGTCTACGAAACTCTGCGGGATGAGATTATTGATCTGGGTCTGCCGCCGGGCAGTCCAATTGACGAGGTCAAGCTGAGCGAACGCTTCTCCATGTCGCGAACCCCGATCCGCGAAGCGCTGGTGCGGTTGGCGTCAGAAGGTTTGGTCACAACACTGCCGAACCGGGCAAGCATCGTAACCCCAATCGACTTTTTGAACCTGCATACATTCTTTGATGCGATCACGTTGATGTACCGAGTCACAACCCGGTTGGCGGCTGAATACCGCACGGATCAGGATCTGGCAGACATTCGCGCCCTGCAAACTGAATTCGCCGCGGCGGCGACCAAAGGCGAAGTTCTGACCATGATCGCGAAGAATGCCGCGTTGCACACTGCCATCGCGCAGGCCGGGCGCAACCCGTATTATGAAAGCCTGACAAGCCGATTGTTGAATGAGGGGCAGCGGATCATGCGACCCTACTATTCGTCGTTCGGAGATCGTTTACCCGAACGCTACGCCTCGGAACATGATGACATTATCAACGCGATTGAAGCCCGTGACATCGCCTTGTCCGACCAACTGGCAAGCGCGCACGCCGAACAGATCGTCCAGAACATCCGGGATCTGATCTCGACCGATCGCCGTCAGTCCATAGATCTGTGATCGTTTGCGAACGGGTTTGTTGCCTGCGCGGTCGCTGTGCATGGTTTTTTGAAGCTCGCCTTCCTTAGGTGAACTTCCGACGAGCTGCTGAAATTGAGGCGCTGAACAAGATGTTTATTCACCTGGGCGGGCAGAAGGGAGGGTGCTTTGTTTGTCAAATTGACATATATGTTGGTGGCGCCTTCAAGACGCATTTTTCCTAAAAAATTTACTTCCACTAAATAATTTTTGACCTTTTGCTTCTGATCCGGTTGAATATCCGACAATTAGTTTTCTTGGGAGACAGGGCATGAACGCTCCTACCGCGCGCGACAAGACCAAGCCCAAAGGGCAACCCACCGAACTGGGTCAGGCGATACGCCGACGCCGCAAGGCAATGGGGTTGACGCTGGACCGGGTGGCTCAGACCACGGACCTGACCACTGGGTTCCTGTCGCAAGTTGAACGCGGTCTGAGCTCACCTTCGCTCAGCTCGCTGATGTCAATTGCAGCTGCCCTTCAGACAAGCATTGAAAAGCTGCTTAGTGTGCCCGAGGTCTTTACTGAATATGTAGCGCAGGACAGCCGACAGACGTATTCGCTGGGCACCAGAGGTCGGTTTTATGAAAAACTTGGACCCGGTTTTGCGGGTGCATTGTTCAACCCGCAGATTGTTCACCGTCCACCAGGCCATGTGTCAGAAAAGATGTGCCACGATGGCGAGGCATTTTGTTATCTGATCTCGGGCCGGTTGGAATATCACCTGGGTAAAAAAGTATTCATCATGTCGCCGGGCGACGTGGTTCATCACGATACATCTGTTCGGCATTTTTCAGTTGTTCTCGGTGATGTTGAAGCCGTGGAGCTTTGGGTAACTACTTCACCTATAAACGATTCCGGTGCCCCTACGGCGTGATAGCTATACCCGGGCTGCAAGTATCAGGGATGGTCAATTTCACTAAACTTCATCTGTGACTAAAAAAAGCTTTAGTAAAATTAAGAATCATCTATGGTCGCCTTCAAGCAAGTCTTTTGTTTGCGGGAGGAGAATAGAATGATGATGAAAACGGTATTGGGAGTAACCGTTGCCGCCACTCTGGCACTGCCAGCACTGGCGCAGGAACGGGGTGGGACACTGAACTTTGCGCGCTATGACGGCTCGCGTTTGATCGACCCGATTTACGCGGATCGCAACCCCGATATCTGGATGGTTGGCAGCCTGTTCGACACGCTGCTGCGTGGCAGTGCCGATGGCAATTCGGTCGAGCCCGGTTTGGCGGAAAGCTTCTCGGTGTCTGATGACGGCAAGACCGTTTCGATGACATTGCGCGAAGGCGTTCTGTTTGCGGATGGCTCGGCCATGTCAGGTGACGATGTGGTCTTTTCCCTCGACCGTGCGCGCAATCCTGATCTAAGCCCATGGGCTGGTCTTTTGGGGTCCATTGACACTGTTTCCGCCGACGGCACTGCAATCACGATTGCGTTGAAAAGCCCCGATCCAACTATCTTGTCGATGCTGGCCACGTTCAACACGGCCATCGTGTCGAAGGCTGCGTTTGAAGCAGCTACTGGGGAAACCGATCAGGACAAATCCGCTGCAATCTTTGCTGCAAAGACGGCAGGTGTCGGATCGGGCCCGTTCTATCTGTGTGGGTTTGAGCAGGGCGCGTCGATGGATTTCTGTGCCAACGAAAACTACTGGCGTATGGGCGCAGACGGAGAGCCGTTGCCGTATCTGGACGGCGTGCATTTCGAGATCATTCCGGACGATGCGACCCGCATCCTGAGCCTTCAGGCAGGCGAAGTGGATGCAGCCGAGTTCATTCCGTTCAGCCGCGTCTCTGAGCTTGATGCGGATCCGAACATCGACATGCAACTCTACCCGTCGACACGGATCATCTATTCGCCGATCAATACACGTGAGACCCGCGCCGATGGTTCGCCCAATCCGCTGGCCGATGCCCGCGTGCGGCAAGCGCTGAATTACGGGACCAACAAAGAGGCTCTGATCGGGCTGGTGCTGCACGGTGCTGGCCAGCCAATGAGCTCGCCCTTGATGGCGAAGGCAACACAATACGCTGACGATCTGAGCCCGCTTTATGCCTATGACATGGAAAAAGCCAAGGCGCTGATGTCCGAGGCCGGAGTAGGCGAGGGCACGCAGATCACATTCACAACGCTGGCCGGATCAGCCGACGATGCAACGATCTTTGCGGCGCTGCAACAAATGTGGGCACCGCTGGGTATTGATCTGGAAGTTGAGCAAGTTGACGGCGCCACGCGCGGTGCCAAGAACCGTTCGGGCGAATTCGATATCCACACCTATGGCTGGGTGAATGATGTGAACGACCCAAGCCAGGTTGTGGGCTGGTTGGGGCATACACCCACAGCCAAGGCGGTTGGAACCGGGTGGGAAAACGCCGAGTTCAACACCTTGTTCGATGGCGCGGCGGCCGAGATGGACCCGGAGGCCCGCAAGGATATGTTCGCCAAGATGCAGGCGCTTTACGCCGACGCTGCGCCGTTGCTGTTCATGTATGAAACCCCCTTTGCCGTTGCCCTTGGCAATGCAGTCGAAGGCTATGTTCAGACGCCTTTGGGGAATAACATCTTCGAAGAAGCAACTGTCAGCCGCTAAACGCTGATCATCTTGCCCCGCCGGAACATACCGGCGGGGCAATTCTGCGGAGCTCGCCTTGTCCAGCCTGTTTTACATACTCAAACGATTTCTGATGATGATCCCGACTTTCTTTCTGGTCATGATCATCATTTTTCTTCTGGTGCGGCTTTTGCCGGGCGATCCCGCCATTGCAATGGCGGGTGATCGGGCGTCGGATGCCGATATCCAAGCCATACGCGAAAGGCTGGGTTTGACCGAGCCCATGCTTGTGCAGTTCTGGCTGTTTCTCACCAACACGGTGCAGGGTGATCTGGGTCGATCGATTCTGATGCGCACGGATGTGATCGACGTCATCGCGGATCGTCTGCCGATCACCGTGTTCCTGACCGTCTACTCGGTTGCATTGTCGCTGCTGATTGCCGGGCCGCTGGCCTTTGTGGCTGCCCTCAATCGTGGACGCTGGCCGGATGCAGTGATCCGCACGGTATTCCAGATCGGCTTGTCGATGCCGGTATTCTATATCGGGCTGGTCCTTCTGACATTTCTTGCAGCGCAGTTGCGATTGTTTCCTGTGGGCGGTTATGGCGACACGTTCGGCGACAGGCTTTATCACTTGTTCCTGCCGTCAATCACAGTCGCACTTTACACCTCTGCTATCATCATGCGGAATTTGCGCAGCGCGATTATCGAAGTTCTGGATGCGGAGTATGTGCAGTTTGCACGCGCCAAAGGCTTGCCGCCGCGGTTGATCCTTGGGCGCCATGTACTGCGCAACGCGCTGATCTCGACGGTTACTCTATTGGGCCTGTCTATCGGTAACCTGATGAGCGGCACATTGGTCACCGAAACCGTGTTTGCCGTACCGGGTATGGGGCGGCTGATGCTTGAGGCGATCTTTGCCCGAGACTACCCCCTTATCCAGGGCCTGACGCTGACATTTGCCGTTTTGGTCTCGTTTGTCTTTCTGATGACTGATCTGTTCCAGAGCCGCCTTGACCCAAGGATGCGTCTGCAATGAGTGATGCGGTTTTCACCCCCTCACCACCGTCTCGTATTCGGCTGGCTTTGCGTAAACCGGGGTTTGTTGCCGGACTTCTGATCATTGGATTTTCGCTGATGCTAGCCCTTTTTCCCGGCGGGTTCGCGCCATATGATCCCAATGCCATTGACTATCTGGCCGTGCGTCAACCGCCATCCTGGGCGCATCCGTTTGGCACCGATCTGTTGGGACGGGACAGTCTGTCCCGCGTCATATGGGCGTATCAGGTGAACATGCAGATGGCGGTTCTTGCGACCGTGTTTGCGCTTGTGATCGGTGTCGTGGTCGGAGCGCTTGTCGGCTACTATCGTGGGATCGCAGATCTGATTTTTGGCCGCGTTGTTGATGCAGTCATCACGTTTCCATTTCTGGTTCTCGTCATTGCTGTGGTTGCTGTGCTTGGGCCTGGATTGGTCAATATGTACATCGCCATCACTCTGGTTGGATGGGTCTACTATGCCCGGTTGATGCGGGCCGAGGTGATCGCACAGATGGGCAATGACTATGCCGCGGCAGGCATCGTCATGGGCTATTCGGACCGACGCATCATCTTTCGCCACCTGCTGCCCAATGCGATTACGCCGGTGATTGTCTATTGGATGACCGATATGGCGCTGGCGATCCTGTTGGGGTCGTCGCTGGGGTATCTTGGTCTCGGCGCTCAGCCCCCGCAGTCGGAATGGGGGGTTCTGATTGCCGAAGGCCGCAACTTTATCTCGACAGCCTGGTGGCTCAGCCTGATGCCCGGCATTGCAATTGTTCTGACTGGCCTTGGTTTTTCATTGTTAGGCGATGGGCTGGCGGATTTGTTGAGGCCACGAGGATGACCATGGAAGATCAGAAAACGATCCTCGAGGTTGATGGACTCAACACGACATTTCACAGAAATGGCCGCCCCCTTCCAGCATTGCGGGACGTTAGTTTCAGCGTTGCACGTGGTGAGGTTTTGGGGCTGGTCGGCGAAAGTGGGTCCGGCAAAAGCGTTACGCTACGCTCGATCATGGGTCTTGCCCGACGCTACGGAGAGGTGACTGGTCAAATCCGATGGAAAGGCAGTGATCTGGTGACGATGTCGGATCGCGCGCTGCGCCATATTCAAGGGCGCGAGATCGCAATGATCTTTCAAGAGCCGATGACCTCTCTGAACCCGCTTCTGACCGTTGGGCTTCAGCTGGAAGAAACCCTGAGCGCCCATACTGATCTGCCACGAAAGGCACGGCGCGACCGGGCGGTCGAGATGCTGGATTTGGTTGGTATCCCGTCGGCTGCGCAGCGACTGAAGGACTATCCGCATCAGTTCTCGGGTGGGATGCGTCAGCGTGTTATGATTGCCATCGCTCTGGCCGCGAACCCCAAGCTATTGCTGGCGGACGAACCCACCACCGCCCTGGATGTCACCATTCAGGCGCAGATTCTTGATCTGATCCTGCGGTTGGCGCAGGACATGGATATGGGTGTGCTTCTGGTCACGCATGATCTGGGTGTCGTGGCCCAAACCTGCGACAACCTGGCGGTTATGTACGCGGGCCGGATCGTCGAACAAGGCCCAGTGCGCGACGTTTTACGCGCACCGGGCCATCCCTACACCGTCGGTTTGATGAGATCCGTTCCGGAAAACCTGCCGCCGCGCACTCCGCTCTATTCTGTGCCGGGCGTCCCGCCCAGCCTGGACGCGCTACCGACGGGTTGTGCCTTTGCACCGCGCTGCAGTTCTTGCATCGAGCCGTGTTTGCAGGACCGACCGGCCCTGACTCTGATTACGGATCGACGACATGTTGCGTGTTTCAATCCAATAACCAACGCCAAAGGAAACGTCGCATGACCGCAGTTATGCAAATTCGCGATCTGCACCTCAGGTTCCCGGCCGGTCGAAGCCTTGCAGACTTTGTGACGGGCCGCCCGGGGCGTGAGGTTAAGGCCTTAAATGGTGTTGATCTGGACCTGAAACAGGGTGAGACGTTGGGTGTCGTTGGTGAATCCGGCTGCGGTAAATCTACGCTCGCGCGGTGTATCGTGCGCCTGAACACACCCAGCGAAGGGTCGATCGAGTTCGAAGGTCAGGACATTTTTGGCAGCGCGTCCCGTGATGATCGCAGCTACAATCGTCGGGTCCAGATGATGTTTCAGGACCCTTATTCTTCACTCAATCCCCGGATGACCACAGGCCAGATTCTTGCCGAGGCTTTGAAAGTGCACAATATGCGCCCCGAAGCCGAAATTCCTGCCCGCGTGGCCCAGCTGTTGGATCTGGTTCGCTTGCCGCAGGATGCGCAGGGTAAGCTGCCGCATGAGTTTTCGGGCGGCCAGCGCCAGCGTATCGCCATCGCGCGGGCGCTGGCTGTCGAACCCGAAGTTCTGATTGCGGATGAGCTGGTTTCTGCACTTGACGTTTCGGTGCAAGCGCAGGTCGTCAATCTGTTGCTTGAGCTGCAGCAGGAACTTGGCCTGACAATCCTGTTCGTGGCCCATGATCTGCGTCTGGTTCGCCACGTGTCGAACCGCGTTGCTGTGATTTATCTTGGTAGGATTGTCGAAATCGGTGACAGTGAAACGTTGTTTTCCGCCCCGTCCCATCCATACAGTCAGGCGCTATTGTCAGCGGCACCATCGCTGAACCCCGACAACCGAGGCACGGTGACCCGGCTTGAGGGTGAACTGCCCTCGCCATTGAATATGCCCGTTGGTTGCCCTTTCCACATCCGATGCCGCCATGCCAGTGATGTTTGCCGGAAGGACGTGCCCGCGTTGCAACCAGTCGAAGGCCGGGGCGAGGTCGCCTGCCACCATGTCAAAGAGATAAACGCTTATGCTTGATGCCCGCGACCCTGATCATCGACCCGTCATTTCGGCGCTGCGCCAGGAACTGCTGCAACGCGGTCTGGATGCGCTCATCTTGCCCAGATACGACGCGCATCAAGCCGAATATGTTGCGCCCCACGATGAACGGTTGGCACATGTTACTGGTTTCACCGGATCGGCGGGCATGGCTATTGTCACGCCGCAAACGGTCGCCCTGTTCGTCGATGGGCGCTATGTCGTGCAGGCTGGAAACCAATGTGCCGATCCGATTTTTTCGCATCATCACCTGTACGAGGAGCCGCCCGAAATCTGGCTGGGATCCGTCGTGCAACAGGGATGGAAAATTGGCTTTGACGCAATGCATCTGCCGCCGGTCTGGTATGACCGGTTTGCCGATGCCCTGAGTGGTACCGCCGCTCAGCTGATTGCCGTGCAGGGAAACCCGGTTGACGAAATCTGGCACGATCAACCCAAACCGCCGCAAGGGTTGATCGAACCGTTCCCGTTGCAGTTTTCCGGCAAACGTACGATGGACAAGGTCGCGGATTTGGTTGCCGAGATGCAGAAGCACAACGCTGATCTTCTGGCGGAAACACAACCCGACAACATCGCTTGGTTGCTGAATGTCCGCGGGTCTGATGTGGCGTTCAATCCAGCTCCTCAATCTTTCCTTTTGGTCGAACGATCTGGCCGGATCCATTGGTTTGTGTCGGACGAAAAGCTGAACGCTGACGTCACGGACCATCTACCGGAAAGTGTGATCGTTCACCCGCCCCAGGCCTTCCTGCAAAACTTGGCTGATTGCATACAGCCGGGGCAGGGGGTGTTGTATGATCCCGACTTTTCTCCGGCAGCTGTCCGGATGGTGTTGGAGCAGGAAGAGGCCAACCCCATTCCAATTGCAAGCCCGTTAACTGGGGCAAAGGCGCAAAAGAATTCGGTCGAATGTGAAGGACTGCGCGCGTGCCATGTCGAGGATGGAGTGGCCTGGACTGAATTCTGTGCCTGGCTGGCCGCCGAGGTTCCTGCGCGCGCCAACGGTCAGAGCAACGTAACCGAGCGAGAAGCGGAGGAGAAAATCTTATCCAGCCGCCGCGCACGGCCCGGATTCTTGAGCGACAGCTTCAACACGATCTCAGCTGCTGGCGGAAATGCCGCAATGTGCCACTATGCAACCGAGACTGGAAACGCTGTGCCCATCGCGCCGGATGGCACCTATCTGTTGGATTCAGGCGGACAATACGACACCGGAACCACCGACGCCACGCGCAGTTTCTCGTTCGGATCCACCAGACCCGAAGGTTATGATCGGGCCTATACGGCTGTTTTCAAAGCGTTTCACGCGCTTGCGACACTTCGCTTCCCGCGTGGTACGCAAGGTCACCACATTGATGCGGTCTGCCGAAGGCCGTTGTGGGATTTGGGGTTGGATTACGACCACGGAACCGGACACGGCATCGGGCACCGGTTGTCGGTCCACGAGCATCCTCAACGTATTGGAAAGCCCTACAACCCGGTCGACTTGGTCCCCGGCATGATCCTGTCGATCGAGCCCGGATTCTATGATGCCGAGAGGTTCGGTATTCGGATCGAAAACCTCTTTGAAATCATCGAGGCGAGTGATGGGTTTTTTGAATTCTCAAACATGACCTGGATTCCAATTCAGACAGACATGCTGCTGATCGACCAGTTGACCCGCGCAGAGATCGACTGGATCAACAGCTATCATGCGGAGGTTCTGGACCACGTCGGATCAAAGCTGACCTCGGGAGCTTATGATTGGGCCAGCCAGGCGTGTGCCCCAATTCCAAGGTAGATCGCGAGGTAGCTTCCCTGGTCTTCAAACGGAGGGCGGCCGCAGCCTATGTCCGTGCCGCTTCGAATTCCGCCCATGCTTTTTCGAAGGCTTCAAAATCAAACCCCTCAGCTCGGGCTGGATCGAGAACAAGTTTTTCGGTTTCCAACAGCTTGCGAATGGCTGCTGCAAGATTTGGAATGTCATCCTGTGGGATGACCAACGCACCATGGCGGTCCGCATGAATCAAATCGCCGTCTTTGACGACCATGCCAAAGACACGGACCGGGGTTCCTATTTCCCGGACATGAACGAAGGCATGGCTGGGTCCTACTGATCCGGCAATCACGGGAAAATCGGTCGGCAGATCCCCAAGATCGCGCATCACGCCATTTGTCAGCGCGCCTGACAGGCCAAAGCCCTTGTGAACGGTCGTGTTGATCTCACCCCAAAAGGCACCAACGGCGTTTTCGCCATCCAGATCTTCGATCACCGCAAGCGCGGGGCGCGGCCCTTCTGCCATGTGGCGGTAGTAATCCATGCGGCGAGTTTTGATGACGTCCGCCGGTTCTTTTGGTTGGTTCGCAGCGGCGATGCGGGCCGTTCGAGCATAACCAACTATGGCTCCGGCCTCTGGGTCGCTACACAATACGGTGCCTCGTGTATACTGGTCAAAGCCACGTCCGCCTTGTGCCACTTCGATAGCATTGCAGACGGTGGGTGTGTCGACAGTTTTTAGCAGTGCCAACAAATCATCGTTCATCATCAACATCCTTTAGCCAGTGGCGCAGCGCCTGTGTGGTCTCGACGGGTTTTTCCAAAGTCGGCAAATGCCCTGCACCATCAAGGATCATCAGTTCGGACTGGGGCAGCAGATCGTGCATCAGCTCGTGCCGCGCGATCGGGCAGAGTTTGTCTTCGCGGCCACACAGCACCAGAGCAGGTTTGTAGAACTGGCGCAGGGTTTCGGTCTGATCCGGACGATCCCGCAGCGCAATCGACTGCTCGCAAAACACCTGCGACCCCAGCCCCAATGCCATGTCCATGCACAGGTCGAGGATTTCGGCCCGCCTTTCCCCATGACTGAGATAGTTTGGCTTCATCTCGTCCCGCATCACGCTGTTCAATTGGCCGGCGCGCGCGCGTTGGATCTGGGGTTCTCGGCGGTCCTGAACTTCTTTGACCTCGGCCAAGGGGTTCGTATCCAACAACGCCACTCCGGCAACCCGGTCCGACGCCAGTCGTATGATTTCCATCGCCACGATGCCACCCATGGAGAGGCCACACAGCGCAAAACGCCTGGGCGCTTCATCTAAAATACGTTTGGCGAGGTCGGTCATTGTTGTATGACCCGCCAATGCCGGAACAAGAACAGTACGCTCAGGCTGGAATGCCTCGATCTGCGGCGTGAACAACCGCGCATCACACATCATTCCAGGCAGCAAGACCAGAGGTGTCATTTAAGGTCCCGAAACGGATGCCGCCCCTTCAGACAGCGCCGCAAGCTTGGCATAAGCAATTGATGGATCGACCGCACCGAAGCCTGCAAATGTGCCAAAACCGCAATCACTGCCAGCGATAACCCGTTCAGTACCGACGATGTCGGTAAAACGCTGGATACGCTGCGCCACAAGCTCGGGGTGTTCAACAAAGTTCGTTGTCGTATCCACGACGCCGGGCACCAGTATTTTGTCATCCGGAATATCACGCTTGCGATCGCGGAAAACCGTCCACTCATGGCCATGGCGGGGGTTGGACGTTTCGAACAGGACATAGCGCGATTTTGTCGCCATCAGCGTATCGAACATTTTGGACATGGGAATGTCGCACAGGTGTGGGCCCTCGTAGTTGCCCCAACAGATGTGGATCCTGACACGATCAGCCGGAACCTTTTCAAGGGCGTGGTTCAAGGCATCCACATGCGTCTGTGCAACTTTGACGAATTCATCATCCGACAAATCGGTGAACAGCATGTGACGCGACAAGGCGAGGTCGGGGCAGTCCAGTTGCACGTCCAACCCTGCGGCCACGATTGTCTCGTATTCCTCTTTCATCGCGTCGGCCAGCGCTGTGAGATAGGCTTCGCGCGTTTTGTAGAAGTCATTTTGCAAGAATAGGGAAATCACGCCCGGGCTTGCTGCATTCATAAATCCTCGCGACACGCCATGTTCCGCCATCGCGGCCTTCAGGTTCGCAATGTCCTTGTTCAACTCTTCCTGCCCTTTTGAGCGAACCTCGCCGGTGCACATGGGCCGCGCGTATTGCGGGGTGCCACCCGCATCCGCCAGCCGCTGCAGGAAACTCGGGAACAGTTTCAGGTCAGCCGGTGCGTTTCTGGGGCTGTCGCCGGAAAACCCGGTGTAGCGATCTTTGACATAGGTTGCATAGCTGATCTTCGAGGTCTCACCATCGGACACGATGTCGATTCCGGCGTCCTTTTGTTTTTTTACCGTGTCCGAGACTGCCGACGTCATGCAGGCATCAAACGCCGCTGTGTCGTAGGGTTCTTCCCGCTCACGGGCAAAGATGAAATCCACCACCTCTTGTGTGCGTGGAAGTGACCCGACATGAGTGGTCTTTACTGACATGAAAATCTCCTTAAGTCTTTCGGGCCATCAACACGGTGTGGCGTTCCGTTTCAGGGTCCATGGCCAGAAACCCCGTCATGCGCAGCCCGTTTGCCTCTAGACAAGACGCATAGCCCGCAGGTGAAAGCGACGCGTGATACACCAGTTCGGTGCCAACCGTGCCGTGTGTTTCACCCGCACCGGGACCGACGGTCAGCATCAGCATTCCGCCAACGCGCAGATGACGCGACATGCGGGCGATGCAATCTTGTTGCTCAACGGCTGTCAGGTGGAAAAAACTGTTCCAGGCGATGATGCCGTCGAACGACTGATCGAGTTGGAATTCGCGCATATCCGCCTGCAACCAGTCGCCCTCAGGCCAGCGTTTTTGCGCAATCGCCAGCATCGCCTCGGAAAAATCGACGCCGGTGACGGTGAATCCTTCGGCCTTGAACCAGCGCGCAATCGGCTCGCCTGTACCGCAGCCCAGATCCAGGACATGATCGCCCGGCTTCAGGCTCGCGGTGAAGCGCGCCAGCCATCGCGCTTCAAACAACACGCGAGAGCGTGTTGCATCATAAGCGGCAGCCTGTCTTTCGTAGACGGCGTAGGTGTCTTTGGGATCCGCGCTCATCCTGTCCAAGTCGCTCCGGCGGGGTCTTCGGTTGCCGTAATACGGTACATTCCCGCATGGCCGGTCATGGAAGGGGTGACGCTATAGCTCTCACCCGGCAGCACCAGTGCTGTATCTCCGCTCGATACCGTTGTCTCATACCCGTCGACCGAGATGTGCCAATGGCCGCTGGCTGGCATCAGAACAACGGGTTGGTCGGCCTTGACCGGCCTGGTGACGCTGGATCCACGCCCAAGGAAGTCGACCTCGAACCCAGGCTTGTCTTTGATCAACCCATTTTCGCCGATTACAACAGCGGGCTTGTTGGCGGACAGTGCCATCAGATCCCAATATCGGGCGACGTATTTGCCCATTACGTCTTCGACAGGTACTTCCGGGTACGCATTCAGTTGGTCTTCGGTCAACAATGGCATCGGGTTGACGTTGTTCGGCAGCGCTTCGCCTTTCTTTGAGTCGTAAAGAACTCCATTGTCGCCCAGCATTAGCCCGTGCGCTTGGGCGTCTTCGATCACTTGTGGTGCCCAAGTGACCCCGCCACCGGCATCGTCACCACCCAGGATGGCCATGATCATCCCATAGTCTTGGCCAACGTTTTCGAACCCGCGAAAGATGCCGGTCGGTATGTTGAATATATCGCCTTCTTCGGCAATGAACTCACCTGCGGTGCCATGGCGACCCCAGAAGAACCGCCAGCGCCCTTTCGCGACGAAGAACACCTCGGCTGTGGTGTGGCTGTGCAATGAATTACGGCAGTTCGGCGGCTGACCGGCCGCGCCGATATTGAAACCGATCTGGTCGGTGATGTGCACATGTTGGTCGGGGCTTTCAGAGACGCCGCCTCCGACGATGGTAAAGTTCTCTTTCTGGTCCGATCCCGGAGTGTGGGCGTCGATGAAAGCCGTCTTGCAGGGCTGCAGCTCGCCATAGCGAACGATGCGGTTTTGGATGGTACTCATGTCTGGTCTCCTTGGAATTTGGGGTGTTGGGATGAAACCCCGTGCCCTGGAGGACGATTGTTCAGTCGCCGCGCCCGCAAACTGGCGCGATGGGCATGAAAACGCCGCGCCGCCTGGCCGGCATCCAGATATGCAACCCTAAGGGACACTCAGACGTCTCCGGTTTGCAAAAGGATCTGTTTCCAAATGGCAACTTCGTCATACAGGCTGAATTCCCGGCGTAGCCCCCAGGGGCCGAATTCGGCATGTGACATGCCCATGATGTGAACGTTGGCACCGGTTGGGCGACCAAATGCGCCCCATCCGTCATGCATCCCGTCCAATGACCAGCGGATCGCAGCGCGTGGGGACATCATGCCGCCGTCCATGCCGATCTGGTGATGAATTTTGAAGGTCGCGCTGGGGAATGACGAGCGGAGGCCGACCCAGAACCGGCTGGCGGCCTCGCGGCCAATTGCCTGTTTGGATCCGGCATATTCGCCGATCACGGCCCGATCGTAGTCCGCCAGGATGTGGTTGAAATCCTTGTTCATAATGCGTGTCAAAGTGTCGGCGTATTGGGCGCCCCACGCATTATCATTGCCGGTTCCATGGTAGCCGCCGTCGACATCAATGTCCGGTGTGAAGGGTCGTGCCGCCTTGTCCGGCCCGCCTTCGGCTGCGATCAGGTCACGGGTATAGTCTTTCGGCTCGAACCCGAGCTGGCGTACAAGGCCGCCATAGTCCCGAACAAGCCATTCATCATAGATGGTATCGCCTTTAGCGGCACAATCAGCGATCACACGCACGGTCCATTTCCGACCACTGGCTTTGCCGAACAGACCATCTTGCAGGTGCGTGGCGGTTGTCAGCAAGCGATGCGAGGACAAATGTCCGTGCTGCTCCGAGTGGGACCAGATCACATCTTCTGCCATCAGTTGCCTGTCCGGAAATTCGTGACAGGTGGCCATCGTCGCCGCGATCACACCTTGATTGCCCCGGCTAATACCCATTGGTGTCCGCACGGGAATTTCAGGTGCGTAATAGCGGTTCAATGTCTCGGTCCCACGATCTTCCCAGATCTCTTTGGTGATGCCGATGATATAGTCGGGGAAGTCTTTCCACTTGGTCGCGTATGTCATGGGGTGAAACCTTTTGGTTTTCTGGCCGAACCCCTGATTTTAAGAGGTCCGGGAATCCGAATGCGTTCCGAGGCTGCACCTCGTTCGATCCTGGCAAGCAACACATCAACTGTGGCCGTGACCATCTTGTTGATCGGTTGGCGAATGGTTGTCAGATCATAAGCGGGCCAAGCCGCAATCGGGACGTCATCATAGCCGACAATGCTGACGTCATTGGGAACCGACAGCCCCAGTTCAAACCGCAACGTGTCCATAACAGCAAAAGCCATGTGATCGTTGCCGACAAAGATCGCGTCTGGCCGGTCCGCGACACTGCAAAGCCTTCTAGCAATCGCCGAAGCCTCTTGTTGATTGTACTTACCGTCCTCGACGGCGAAGGGCTCAAGATCGTGTTCTTTCAGCCCTTCTACGAACCCGCGCATACGTTCCAGGCCAGTTGAGGAGTCCTGCCAGCCCGAGATATGCGCTATCTTTTTATGCCCGGCAGAAGCCAAAAAATGAGCGACCGCACGTGCGCCTTCGACGTTGTCCGAGGTTACCTGCGCAAGATCCCCGGTTTCTTGCCCGCGGTTGAACATGATCACCGGGATGCCCGCGTCGTCGCAGCGTTTGGCAATGTCGTTCGACATATCGACCGAGGCGGTGATGATCCCGTCAACCTGATAGGACATCAGCTCTTCGACGATCTGGCCGACGCTGTCGTCGTTCTTGGCCATGAACAGCAG
Source organism: Ruegeria sp. EL01 (assembly GCF_900313035.1). Taxonomy (GTDB): domain Bacteria; phylum Pseudomonadota; class Alphaproteobacteria; order Rhodobacterales; family Rhodobacteraceae; genus Ruegeria. The sequence goes on from NZ_OMPS01000005.1 coordinate 31,077, forward strand.
GATGTGATAGCCGCGTTCCTTCAGGGCGCGGTCCAGATACTCCAGCGCCATCGGGTAGAACTGGTTTTCCAGATAGGCGACGACCATACCGATCACCCGGCTTTTGCCAGTAATCATCGCGCGCGCCAAAGTGTTTGGGCGATACCCCAAATCCTCGGCGGCCTTCATGACTTTGCTACGGGTTGTTGCTGACGCCGATGCGCCGGGCGTGAAGACGCGGCTGACCGCCGACTGGCTGACACCGGCAAGACGGGCAACGTCAGATGATGTGACCTTATCCGCCATCAGTCTGCCGTCCATCCGCCATCCACTAGTAACGCTGTGCCGGTCACAAGGCTTGCCGCATCTGATGCCAAATAGACAGCAGCGCCCGTTAAATCGCTAAGTTCTCCAACGCGCCCCAGTTTTATCTTATCCTCGATCCAGGCGCGCCGTTCGGGGATGGCCAGTGTTTGCTCGCCCAAAGGCGTGCGGATGAAGGTCGGAGCAATCGTGTTGACGCGTATGCCAAGCGCTCCCCATTCGATCGCCATGGCTTTGGTGAAGCCTTCAACCGCATGTTTGGTGCCGCAGTAAACGGCTCGATCGATGCCGCCGACTTGACCCATCTGGCTGGTGATGTTGATCAGACTGCCCGGCTTGCCCGCTGCGATCAGGCCGCGCGCCACTGCGCGGGTCAGGAAATAGGCGCCTTTGAAATTCAGGTCATTTACTGTGTCGAAATCAGCCTCGGAAGTTTCCACCGCCGGGGTATGACGGGCGAGACCTGCTGAATTGATCAGAATGTCAAATGGGCCAGCTGCGTCTACGGCAGCTTCGGTTGCAGCAACATCCGCAACGTCCAATACCAGAGGGCGACTTTTCCACCCTTTGTTGGCAAACGCTTCGACAAGTTCGACCAGCTTGCCTTTGGACCTGGCGGCCACAGTCACCTCGGCGCCATGGCTGGCCAAGGCCGTCGCGCAGGCGAGACCTATCCCCGAGGACGCCCCGGTAACCAAGGCGCGTTTGCCATCAAGACGGAAGGACGGGGCAGGGGGCAGGTTCATCAGGCTTCTCCAACAGGGAACGGTACGCGTCCCGGAACACGGGCCTTATTGAACTCGCGCAATCGTCGAAAGACGTCCACCCCTAACTGCCTGTATGCATCCAACAGATCGACCAGAACCCAGTTTTCCCGGATACGTCCATCTGCGACGCGCCAGAAGTCCAGGCTGCGCATGGTTATTTTTGTGCCCGATGGCGCAATGCCCATCCACCCATCATGGGTGACTGTCTGAACCATATCAGGCCATCCGGTAACGCCCACGTAGGGGCCATCTCCGAAGAAGTGATAGGTGATTTCGTCCAGGTATTGCCCACGATCCGGCATGCCCGACAGAAAGGGGATCTGGTGCCAGTTTCTGAACCCCCGAATGCCCCGGCTGGTGCCAATACCGGCGGGGCCATACCAGTTCATGTTCTCGTGCCAAAAGCGCGACATCTCCATCACTTCGGGTCCGCCTTGCGATGGGTGCTGCTTCATGTGGTTCAACATATCGACGATCACGTTGCGGCTGGCGTTGCTCTCAGTATCGGTTCGCGCAGGGCGAGAGAGGCCGTCGCCTGATGCCGGTCCGGGAATGAATATCTCGGACCCCAATGACGGTGCCATAGGCCAGGCCCCGACCTGCATCATCACCTCTGGCAAGTCCCAGATTATCTGCATCTCGACGATCTTGCCGTCAGCGACACGGTAATACTCATGAAACCGCATATGGGCGAGGTGACCTGATGGCGGGATATCCAAAAAAGGCCCCGCGAAAGTGCCAACATAATGCCCGCCGCAGCCAACCCAGTTGCTGCCATGTTCGTCTTCACCCACCATGACGAGCCAGTCGCGTCGCTCGGCATCGGGCCAAGCTTTACGCAGCGGGGTCAGCACGTTCTCAAAGAATGCTTGTGGGCTGTTCTGATCTCCAAACGGATGGCAGCAGCGAAACACGGCATCTGGCGAGAAATGCGTCTCTAGTGCACGCCGAACCGCAGCATCATCCCAATCATAGAGCGCGCGGCGCAATGGGGTTAGTAATTCGCGGTTGGCGTCGTGGGATGCGGACATATGGGGCTACTCGGCTGCTTCGATGGGCAGGGCGGGTTCTCCGTAGGGAACATTGCGACCGCCATAGCGGCGGACGCGGATGTTGCATTGTTCGGCATGACCAACAAAGCCTTCCAACATACACAGACGCGAGCCGTATTCGCCAATCAAAGTTGCGGCCTCATCCGTTGTGACCTTTTGATAGCTGTGTGTTTTCAGAAACTTACCGACCCAAAGGCCGCCCGTATACCGCCCGGCCTTTTTTGTCGGCAGCGTATGATTGGTTCCGATGACCTTGTCGCCATTGGCCACATTGGTGCGCGCGCCAAGGAACAAGGCCCCGTAGGAGTGCATATTCTCCTGATACCAATCATCCCGGTCGGTCATGATCTGCACATGCTCGTACGCCATGTCGTTGGCAACTTCGAGCATCTCTTCATGCGTGTCGCACAGGATCACGTCGCCATAATCCTCCCACGAGGCGGATGCGGTTTCATGCGTAGGCAGAACTTTCAGCAGTCGGTCAATTTCCGACAGAGTATCCTTGGCCAGTTTGCTGGAGTTGGTGATCAGGCAAGCGGGCGAGTTGTAACCATGTTCGGCCTGACCCAAAAGATCAGTGGCGCACATCTCGGCATCCACTGTGTTGTCGGCAATCACCATCGTTTCGGTTGGGCCAGCAAACAGGTCGATCCCGACACGGCCAAAAAGCTGCCGCTTGGCTTCGGCGACAAAGGCATTGCCGGGTCCCACAATCATATGAACCGGATCGATGGACTGCGTTCCAATAGCCATGGCGCCAACCGCCTGGATACCACCCAGGACGTAAATCTCGTGCGCTCCGCCCATATGCATTGCCGCGACAATTGCCGGATGCGGCGCGCCATCGACCGGCGGTGCCGAAGCAACGATGCGCGGTACGCCCGCGACCTGCGCTGTCAGCACAGACATATGAGCCGATGCCACCATGGGAAACTTACCGCCCGGGACGTAACAGCCGACCGATTGCACCGGTATGTTCTTGTGCCCCAGAACAACACCCGGAAGGGTCTCGACCTCGATATCCGTCATTGAGGCACGCTGCGCCTCTGCAAAGCGTCGTATCTGGGTCTGCGCAAAACGGATGTCTTCCATGTCGCGCGCCGAAACCTTTTGCATTGCCGCTTCGATTTCTGATGCGCTGAGGCGGAATGCGGCAGGGCTGTAACCATCAAACTTTGCGCTCAGGTCGCGCACAGCGGCATCGCCCCGCGCTTCGATATCCGCCAAGGTGTCTTCAACAACCTTGCGTACCTTTGCATCATCCTCTGCACGGGCTGCTGCAGGCTTACCGGATTTCAGATGTTGGATCGTCATGTCTGCCTCCTAGGCCGCAGGTTGTACGTTGAAATCAACGGGCATCTCATGCCCCCATCCTTTGCCACGAAAGACGTCTCCGCCCAGCTGCTCGATGATGCTGGCAAAATCGACCCGCACGATGTTTTCGGCAATCTTGGTGCCCTCGATCCGCCAGAAATCGATGTATGGCACACGTATCTTTTGGCCAGTGGCCTTGATCCCCATGAAATCGCGTTCAAGTGTAGCGTTGCACGCGCCGAAACAGGCGGCCCAATCGCCGGTTTGCATGAAATGCGGGCTGACGAAATCGCGGTTGCCAAAGTGGTCGCGGAAGGGCTGGTACCAGCCACTTTCAAACTCCTTCAACCCGTGTTTCAGGCCGCAGCCATAGTTGGCGTCCCAGACAAAATCTTCGTAGAAAAACTCGGATACATCCACGTCGGAACGCTGTAACGCAGCCTCCATGTCCTGCACCACCTTGAGCGGTTCTGCCGTGGCACCCTGGCCCTGCTTGCCGCGCCACAACCGGGGCGTGGGCGGGTCGAGCCGGTCCCAGCCCTGGCCTTCGAAGACGTCCCAGCCGAGCTGGGCCGCGACCGACGCCAGATCCACATTCACCTTATTATAGGCAATCCGCCCGTCGCGGATCTGCCAGAAGTCGATATAGGGCACGCGCAGGGGGCGGTGGGTGGCGGCGATGCCCATGAAGTCACCCGTGTGGGTCGCATGGCAGGTGCCGATACATGCGGCCCATTCGCCATCCTCAAGCCAGAGCGTTGTGTCGAAGCGGCAGTCGCCAAAGGCGGCATGGAAGGGTTGCCGCCAATTTTCTTCGAAATCCCGCAGGCTGGACTTGCGGCCACAGCCTTCATTGCCGTCCCATATGAAATCCGCGTGGAACCAGGGCAACAAGTCGGGCTCGGACCGTCCCAATGCCCGCTCCATGTCCTGTACCAGATCGAGAACCGCACCCATCACGCGACCTCCTGCGGCATGGGCGGCGTAGCCTCGCCGCGGTCAAAAGCTTCCCAACCCTGGCCATTGAACACGTCATGGCCGAGCTGTAACAGCACATGCGGGAAATCGACCATGACCCAGTTGTCGACGATCTTGCCATCAACAACCTTCCAAAAATCCATATAGCGGATTTCCACTCGTCTGCCGGTTGGGGCGATCCCCATAAACTCGCCAGAATGCGTGGCCTCCTGGCGTCCAAAGGCCGCCGCCCACTCGCCCATATAGAGACGCGCTTCGTCGACGCAAACCTTGTCTGAAAATGCGGCTTGGAATGGCCGTTGCCAGTTGTCCTGAAACTCTTGCAGGCCGGTTTTGGTGCCGCACCCAAAATTGCCCATCCATCGGAATCCTTGGGTGAAGAAATCTCCGATATCGTCGATCCGGTGATCGTTAAGGCCATCAACCATGCCTTCGATGACTGCCCGGGTTTCGCCTGTTTTGCCCATGTCCGTGTCACGGCTCAACACGGCTTGTTCGGGGCGGGAACCTTTCACGTGGGATCCTCCGTCGTATATCTATGTGTTTCAACCCCATTGATGGTTTGACGTTGGCACTTTCGATCAGCACCGTTCCTGCCAACATCCCGATAATGAGGGTTCGATTTGGCTCGTGACGCTTCAGCCCATCCGCTCACCGCTTGTGGCATCAAAGAGATGGCAGATGTTTGGTGGAATGTTCACCGCGGTCTGATCGCCAATTTCAGCGCGGTAATCTTTGGCCGCGCGGATTGAGGCAATCGTGCCCCCAATCTTCAAAGTTGCAATGGTGGCATCCCCCAGCAGCTCCAGAGAATAAAGCGGCGCCGCTGACGTCCCGTTGGGATCCAGTGCGGCATCTTCCGCGCGGAAACCAAGCGTGACCTTACCTTCGTGCGTGCTGGATAACCCGCTTATAGTGACATTTTCTCCGGTGAAGGTTCCGCCGGAAATCTGCCCTTCGAGCAGATTCATCGCCGGGCTGCCAATAAAGCTTGCTACAAATGTATTGGCGGGTCGGTCGTAGATCTCGGTCGGGGTGCCGACTTGCTGTACCACACCTTTGCTCATGACAACTACGCGATCGGCTAGGGTCATGGCCTCAATTTGGTCGTGGGTCACGTAGATCGTCGTGACTTGCAGCTCGTGGCTGAGATTCTTGATCTGATGGCGCGTGGAAACCCGCAGTTTGGCATCAAGGTTTGAAAGCGGCTCGTCCATCAGAAACACGTTGGGTTCGCGAACAATGGCGCGGGCCAGTGCCACGCGTTGCCGTTGACCACCTGAAAGTTCAGCGGGACGGCGGTGCATAAATTCCGTCAACTCAACCATTTCGGCTGCACGCGTTACCCGCGCGTCATGGGTTGAGGGATCAGCTTTGCGGACTTTCAGGGGGAACCGGATGTTTTCATAGACATTCAGATTGGGATAGAGCGCGTAGCTTTGGAACACCATTGCCACGTCCCGATCTTTTGGATCCAGATCGTTGACCACCTGACCGTCAATGATGATCTCGCCTTCTGTCACGTCTTCCAGCCCTGCGATCATGCGCATGGTGGTTGTTTTCCCGCATCCCGATGGGCCGAGTAAAACCAGGAACTCCTTATCGGCGATTGTCAGGTTAAAATTCTGAACCCCGACAAACGATCCCCAGCGCTTGGAAATGTTATTCAGCTGAATTTCTGCCATTCCGCTTCCACCCTTTGCATGCGTGCCCATAAATGTGCCAGCGAATGCAAAACTTGGCAAGTGGAACTTTGAGAATATTTATCAGGCAAAACGTCAAAGGTGGTGATACGTCGGTGTAATAGGTGAGAAACTGTGAAAATTTCCCCATGTGAGGAATATCTTGTCATATGGCAAATTATTGGCATAATGATGAATGCGAATGCAAAATAATACAAAATACGAATCATAAACAAAGCAGGCGGCGGCCTGCGCAACAGGGTCCAACCGGAGGGTTCTCAATATGACTTTAATGAAAAGTTTTGCGGCCGGAGCCGTGGCGGCGCTTATGGCGACCGCAGCTTATGCCGAATGTGAAATCAGCAGCGGGAACGTAAATGTTCTGGCCAACGACTTCCCGGCTCTCAAAGCCATCACCGGAACTGCTGCTGAATGTGCAAGTGGCGGAGCAACGATTTCGGCCAACCACAACAAGGACTTTCGCAACATCACCGTTCAGGCGTTGACGCCGAACCCGGCCGAATACACCTCGGTCATTGTTGCGAATTCGTCGATCGTTCCGTTGTTGAATGAAGGGCTGCTTCGTCCCCTCGATGATCTGGTCGCCAAGCACGGTCAGGGCATACCCAAAAATCAGCTCATTACCATTGATGGTAAGATCATGGCGATTGCGTTCATGGCCAACGCGCAGCATCTGTTTCTCCGTCAGGATGTTCTGGATCAGGTCGGAAAATCGGCCCCTGCAAGCTGGGAAGAGGTTGTCGAAACCGCTCAGGCGATCAAAGACGCAGGTATCATGGATCACCCGTTCGCATTCCTCAGTATGTCTGACTGGAACCTGGGTGAAGAATTCGTGAACATGTATCTTGGTCACGGTGGAGAGTTCTTCAAGCCGGGGACGGCTGAACCTGCGATAAACAATGAACAGGGTATCGCGACGCTGAACATGTTGAAGGAACTTGTCGCGCTATCGAACCCGGACTTCCTGACGTACAACACTGCGACCGTGGTGCCGATCTGGAAATCGGGTGATATCGCAATCGCGCAGCTTTGGGGCTCAAGCGGTGGTGAACTGCTAAGCGGCGAAGGCGCGGAAGAAGGCGTGGCCGAAAACACAGTGCTTGTTGGTGCCCCGACGGTTGCTGGGGGCTCAACGCCCGCCTCCTCGCTGTGGTGGGATGGTTTCACCATCGCGAAAAACATCTCGGACGAGGATGCCGAGGCGACCTTTCTGGCAATGATGCACGGTACGTCGGAAAAGATGGTCACAGCAAACAACGATGCTGCAGTCTGGTTGATGGAATCCTACGTACCGGGACCGGCGGCGGCTGGTGTTGCGGCGACGGCGACGGCAGGGGCAGAGCCATACCCGATGCTGCCCTACATGGGGTTGTTGCATCAGGCGGTCTTTGAAGAGTTGCCCGACTTCCTGCAGGGCAATGAAAGCGCTGAAAAGACGCTGGCAGACATCGAAGCTGCCTACACCGCTGCGGCGAAAGAAGCCGGCTACCTATAAGAGTCGACTCCGGGGCCGCCTACGCGCCGCGCCGGAGCATTCCACCCAGATTGTTATGCTGACGTAGGACTTGGGCTATGAAACACCGCACTTTCTTCTGGTTTATCTTGCCGTCCTTGGCCGCAATGTTTTTTTTCATTGCCCTGCCCATTGTGTCAGTTGCCGTGCAATCACTGTTCGTGGAACACGAGCAAATCATGACCGAGGTTGAAAACTGCGGACCTTTCAAATGCGAAACGGTTTTGCAGGTCGACAACGAAGCGACTGCAGCCCTACGGGAAGAGGCTCCTCTGGGGCGTTTCAACGGCCTGGGAACCTATACGAACCGTAAACATCTGGCGTTCGAACAAGTGGGCGTTGCCTGGAACGAAACCGAGACGTTCGGCGAATTCATGTCAGAGCTGATCAATCTGCCGTTTTACAAGGCCCTGTTCTTTACGCTCACCTACACGGCGGTGGTCACACCGTTTGTTATTTTTTTGGGGCTTGGCGTCGCATTGGCAGTGAACACATTGCCGCGGGCTGTGAAGGGACCAACGATCTTTGTGTCGCTGCTGCCGATGATCGTGACCCCACTGATTGGCGCGCTGATCCTCTTCTGGATGGTCGATGCCGACGGTATCATCGGCGCGACACTGCAGAAGATTTTCAACGATCCCAACCTGTCATTGAAGGCGTCGACGCCTCTGACATGGATGATGTTGATCGTCTACGGCATCTGGAGTTCGACCCCGTTCAGTTTTATTGTCTTTTATGCCGGGCTGCAGACCGTCCCGAAAGAGACGCTTGAGGCTGCAAAGATCGACGGCGCTTCGCGATGGCAATCAATTCGATATGTGGTTGTGCCTTACATGATGCCACTGGTTGTGTTCATCACCCTGATGCAGTTGATGGACAATTTCCGGGTGTTTGAACCGATCATCAGCTTCTCGGCCTCGGCCAAGGCGACGTCGCTATCCTGGATTATTTTCAATGACCTGCGCGGCGGTGACATCCAATTGTTTGGCTCTGCCGGGGCTACGTCGATCCTGACAATTCTTGGTGTTGCAATCCTGCTGACACCGGTACTGATCCGCACATGGCGCGACTTTAATCGGAAGAGGGCCTGATCATGTCAACATCTGTAGCAGACAGACGTTCCAGAGGACTGATCTGGTTCACCACAAGCTTTGTTGTCCTCTGGATCTTCATCGCTGCCGGACCGTTCATCTGGACGGTCTGGGGCTCGTTCAAGGTTCAACCTGATTTCTTCTCGAAGACGGACTGGCGCAATGCGCTCTATGGCGTGATGACGACGGCCCAGACGGGCAGTGCCTTTACCGGCGATGGCTATTACGGCGCGTGGGTCGAGCAGGCGTTCTGGCGTAACACGATCAATACCGGGATCGTGGTATTTTTCACTGTGGTGATTTCTCTGACCCTCGGCACATTGGGTGGTTATGCGCTCGCGCGGTCGGGCTTTCGCTATGCGTTCTGGCTGCTGATGGCGGGGCTGGTGTTTCGGGCAATGCCGCATATCACGCTGGTTTCGGGCTACTTGCTGCCTTTTTTCGAATGGAACGTCTGGGGCAAGCTTTCGACAACGATCATCGTTCTGGTGGCGATCAATCAACCCTTCACGCTGTGGATGTTGCATTCGTTCTTCCTGAACATCCCTAAAGACATGGATGAAAGCGCCATGGTCGATGGCTGCACGCGGTTTCAGGCGTTTAGGCACGTTATTATTCCGGTGATGTGGCCGGGGGTCATCACCACAGGTCTGTTCAGCTTCCTGTTGGCCTATAACGACTTTGCTGTGACTGCCGTGCTGCTGAGCTCAGAAAATCAGACGATGGTTCCGCGTATCAACAGTTTCCTGGGCACCGTACGTGAAACCGGGGATGTCATGTTTGCGGTCGCTGCTGTTGTCAGCTCAATGATCCCGCTGTTTTTCCTCGTGCTGTTCTTCCAGCGGCAGATTGTCAGCGGTCTGACGGCCGGAGCCGTAAAAGGATAACCAATACATATTTTTAACCATGGCGTTCTGAGCAGGAGGAAAAATGTCACGGAGTTACGGGACGGCGCGGCCACTTGCGCGTCGGCATATGCCTACGGGTTACGATGTCTCATTCAAAGAGTATTCAAAAAAGCGAACCGTGCGGATCCCGGACGATTTTGGACCAAAGCAAGACCTTCGGGGGTTCGAGCCGGAATACGCCAATATCGTCGACTATATCGTTCGGATCACGCATCGTATCTGGGAATCTGATCCCCCGCAGGTCGAGTATATCAGCGCTTGCTATGCACCGACCTCGCTGATCTATGATGACTATGGATTGCAGACCGGTAACAAGAAGATTATTGCCGACACGCATCATACCACCGGAGCTTTTCCCGACATTGTTCTGGATGCTGAAGAGGTCACTTGGGCCGGTGACGATGAAGTTGGGTTTCACACCTCGCACCTGACACGGATCATGGGGACGAATACCGGGAGCAGCCGTTATGGAGGGGCCACTGGCAAAAAGGTCAACGTCATGGTCATCGCCAATTGCGTGGCCCTTGAGAACGATATTTTCCTCGAGCATGTTCTTTATAACACGTCGGCCATGTTGCAGCAGTTCGGGATCGATCTGTGGGAAGAGGCGGACAGGCTGGCCTCTGACCCGCCTCCGGGATGGCCGCGCAGCCAGCAGATCTGGGATGACCTAAGACGGTCCGCTGCGCCTGCGCATCCGCTCTCATTGGCCGAACCGGTTGATGGATTTGACGCTGATGCACTTGCGCGACGTCTTCACGACAACATCTGGAATGGCGATATGAGTATGGTGGATGCCGACTACGCCCCAGATTTGACCTTTGAGGGGACGACCGCGCGTAAGTTCTCTGGCCGTGCAGCCTATAAGGACTATGTCACCAGCCTGCGCCACGCCTTTCCTGACCTCTCGCTTCAGGTGGATGAGGTCTACTGGATGGGTAATGAGAACGATGGCTGGTTAATTTCAACCCGCTGGAGCGCCGAAGGCACCCATGAGGGTGACACGGACACGTACCGTGCAGCGACCGGGGCACCATGTCAGATTTGGGGCATCACGCAGTGGCGCGTCAAGGATGGGCTAGTTGAACAGGAATGGCAGCTGTTCAACGAGCTTGATCTGATGATGCAGATCGCAAAGGCTCGTCAGGGCTGACCTAAACTCCACTCCGCCGGGCACAACCGGCGGAGCATTTTCAATTCATGAGAAGAAACATGTCGGACTTACAATCTGCAAAAAACCTGGTGCGGGACTATTTTGAGGCGCTCAACGAAGATCCGGTGGCGGCCGCCAAAAAGTACTTTGCCCCGGACGCCATCTGGCGCGGTTATCACCCGTTCCATGAAATTCACAACCCGGTCGAGGTTGCGGAACAGTTCTGGAAGCCTTTGCAAAATGCGCTTTGCCGTATGCAGCGCCGACTGGATATTTTCATGGCCGGAGAAAACCATCTTGAGGCCGGTGGTGTTTGGGTTGCCTCGATGGGTCATTTGATGGGCTTGTTCGACGCGCCGTGGCTGAACATCCCCCATACAAACAAGATTGCCATGCTGCGTTATGCCGAATTCCATCTTGTAGAAGGGGACAAGATCACCGACACGGCGATGTTCTTTGACATCCCACACCTGATGGCGCAGGCCGGGTTGAACCTGTTTCCCTCGCAAACCGGTGCCCAACTGGTGCAGCCTGGACCGATGACTCATACAGGGGTCATGTTCGACGAACAGGACCCGGAGGAAGGGCGCAAAACGCTCGCCGCCATCGAATTCATGATTAACGATATTCGCGACTGGAAAGGTCGTGAAGAGTTGGGTTTGGAAGAGGAACTGCCGCGCAGCTGGAATGATGACATGATCTGGTGGGGCCCGACCGGAATTGGTGCGGCCTACACGATCGAACGCTACATCAAACAACATTCCGGCCCCTTTCGCGATGGGTTGGCCGACCGGACCTTCAATGGTCACATCGCTCGTATCGCTGAAGGTGAGTTTGGTGGATTTTTCGGCTGGCCGAACCTGACTCTCAGACCATCTGGAGGGTTCATGGGTATGCCCGCGACTGACAAGCTTAGCGACATGCGTGTGATCGACATGTATCGCCGCTCGGGCGACAAACTGACCGAGAACTGGATTTTCATCGACCTGCTGCATTTCTGGAACCAACAAGGAACCGATTTGCTCTCACGCATACCGTATATGCGTGGTTGAACGGCCTATCCCGCAAACCAAATGGACGCCGCATTTCCGTATGCGGCGTCAACACTGCCGATGAACGCGTTTTCTGCTTACAATACCTCGGTTTTTTTGCCGCTCGCGCGGGAACACAAACAGCCCCGATCCCAGAATGTGGGTAATGCCACCCATCCGGGCAGGCCCGGTCCTTCCCAAATCAGCCGGCCCCAAACTATGGCTGGCGGCTGCGGAGACGATCAGCACACGCCTTCAAATGGCCGGTAACACGGGTCCATGAGCAGGTCAGCCCGTTTGCGACGCACGGGAAATCGGTCTTCCGATCTGGGTCCGACGGGCGCCATTTGCCCGGCCGAAAGTGATTGCTCGCCAAGGCTGCGTCGATCAGTAACAGAACGATCTACATCTGTTGACTTTCATGGTTCTACCACAATGCTTGTTGGGACCAGCTGGAGGGTGGGTGTGCAAGCAAAAGGGTTCATCAAAGGACGGCCAATGACGCTGTCAGTTCTGGACTACGGATTGTTCAAGGTTCATGCTGGTGATCGTGTCATTGGGATCTGCGGTTTCGTGATTTGCACGGATGCTGGTGAAACCATTCTGATCGATACAGGTTTCCCCGAAAAATATGCGATGGACAAAGGGGCCGCCTCAACAGAAGATCGGCTGTACGAATTTGGGGAGGTGCTTGAATGTGGGCCGGAAAACCTGCCCAAAGCGCAGCTTGCCAAGTTAGGGCTGACATCCGGGGATATAACTCTGCACATCTGCACCCATTCCCACATAGATCACGTGGGCGGGCTGGGTTCATTCACCGGTGTCCCGATCTTGATTTCAGCGCATGAGCGTGCGCTGCCTCGGCCCTTATATTGGGGTGACGCTCGACCATTGGACTGGCCAGATGGTGACTACCTTAAGGTCGACGGCGATGTTCTGGTGGGGCCGGGGTTGCAGGTGCTGGCCGCACCGGGCCATGCGCCAGGGCAGATTGCGCTGATGGTCGAGTTGCCGTCTGGTCCAATCTTACTGACAAGCGACGCCATTTCGCGTCCGGCGGAAATTGAAGAAGAATTCGCAGGGTCCTGGGATCAAGCGGCGGCCATTGCCAGCGCAGACCGATTGATGAAGTTGGCCGGCAGGTGTGGTGCGTTTGTGATTTTTGGCCACTGCCCGGACCAATGGCCCAAGCTCCGAAAAGCACCAGATGTTTATGATTGAAGCATTGCTGGGATGCCATCTTTGTCAGAGGGCTATGCTTTCGTTCGGCGCTAGTTGGACCGACGACGGTTTTCTTTCGCAGAAGGCGTTCTTGGGGGCGTGCACAGATTGCGTTCGACCCCTCTACACCTGCACGAATTCTGGTGTTACGGATGTGTCGTCGGGAGGGCGAAATTGGACGTTACCGAACAGCGGATAAAGGCGATGACAACTGCGGGGCTAAACCTGATTGGCCAGGCGCTGTCCATCTATGACAGTAAGTTGCATCTCGTACTCAGCAATCGACGTTTTCAAGAGATGTTCAGCCTGCCGGATGACCTCGTGAAGCCGGGCGCTTTGTTTCGCGACACCATTCACTATCTGGCCGACCGCGGTGAGTATGGTGAGGATGGCAGTATCGAGGAGATGGTCGAGCTGCGTGTGAAACAGGCGCTGGCCTTTGAACCCCATTACATGGAACGTGTACGGCCAAATGGTCAAGTGCTGTCAGTAGAAGGCGCTCCACTGCCGCAGGGCGGTTGGGTCGCGGTCTACACCGACATTACCGCGACACAGCGAGCAGAAAACCTGCTGCGGGCGCGGTCCGAAGAACTATCAGATCAATTACTCAGTCACGCCGAAGAACTGTCAGCCACCAACAGAAAGTTGGCGGCAACCAATTCAGCGCTGGAAGAGGCCAAACGGGAGCTCACCGAAATCGAAGCGCGGACGCGGATGACGACCGAGATGATGCCTGCCCATATTGCGCATCTGGATGCTGATGGGCGGTATGACTATTCGAACCGCCGCCTTAGCTCAGTCATGCCGGGACGCCCGTCCGAGATTCTTGGTCTCCATATTTCCGAAGCGCTAGGAGTCAACGCCTTTGCCCGTGTCGAATCCTATTTGCGGAAAGCCTACGAGGGCGAAACATCCGTTTTTGAATTCACCGAGGATCAGGATTCCCGTCGCATTCGGGTTTCTTTTACACCCGACAGGGCAGGGGGCGTCTATGTGATGTCTGTGGATATCACCGAAGAAACACAAGCTCGCGTTGCCCTGCAACAGACGCGGCGTCGGGCGATGGCTGCGCAGATGACCAGTGGATTGGCGCATGATTTTTCCAACTTGCTGACAATTATCCTCGGCATGCAAGCCCGTTTGGATAAAATGGATATTCCTGATGAAGCATGCGAATTGGTCGCGGCGACTCAGCAGACCGCGCGCAGGGGTGGCCAGTTGTTGAACCGTATCGCAGACATGACAGGAAACCGGACCCCGCAGCCACAATCAACAGATATGCGGGGTTTGCTAGAGGACCTGCGGATTCTGGCGACGCCATCACTACCACGCGGTGTCGGATTGTCGGTTGTGAACAACCTACCTGACCAAGCTTTGATGCTGGATCCGGGGATGTTGCAAGATGCGTTGCTTAACCTCGTTCTGAACGCGCGCGATGCCTGTGGCCGATCTGGTCAAATCACCGTAAGTGCCCACGCCGTCGGCGCAATCTGGGTTGAGATCACAGTGTCCGATACTGGCCCCGGATTTTCTTCCGAAGCGTTGGAAAAGGCACTGAACCCGTTTTTTACGACGAAAGGTAACGACGGGTCAGGACTGGGCTTACCTATGGTCTACGACACGGTGAAATTGGCGGGTGGTGATCTGAACCTTCGAAACACCCCTTCCGGGGCATCCGTTGTTCTGCGGTTACCATATCGTCCAGCCCCACCCGAACAGGACGGGCTTGTGCTTTTGGTGGAGGACAATGATGATCTTCGCGGTGAGTTCCGCAACATGTTGGTGGATTTAGGCTTTTCGGTGATCGAAGCAACCTCGGTTGACGAAGCGTTGGCCCTTACGACGAACATTGAAGACATTGCCTTGGTTCTATCCGATATTCGATTGGAAGGAACAGCCACAGGTCTTAACCTATTGGAGCAGGTGAAAACTGGATTGCCGTGTATATTGATGACGTCGTTGCCCTTTTCCGATCCGCTGCATCGACAAGCATTGGCTGTCGCGCCGGTCTTGCGCAAACCGTTTTCGCAGGCTCAGTTGTCGGCCCTTATCCGAACTGAAGCCGCATGATGTCGCAACCGCTGATAACCATTCTTGATGACGAACCTGAAATCCGGCGCATCCTGACGGACGCCCTGGAAGAAGCTGGATTTCGCACGCAGAGCTTCTCTCGGGCGCGGGAATTTGAGGCAGCGTTAAACCGTGTCACACCGGACGTGTGCTTGGTTGATCTCTCCCTACCAGATACGGATGGGCTGGCCCTGGTTCACAGACTGGCCTTGGAACAGGGCGCGGCCGTTATTATCATTTCGGGCCGAGCCCAGGTTCAGGATCGTGTGACAGGACTGGAATTGGGCGCTGACGACTACATCACCAAACCCTTCGATCCGGTAGAGGTTGTTGCGCGTGTCCGTGCCAGGCTGCGTTCACCGCGCAGTCAATCCTCGCAGTCGGATATCGTCGAATTCAACGGTTGGACAGCATATTTTGATCGCTACATCCTCGAGGATGGTGACGGCACGCAAACACCGTTCAGCCACGCAGAGGGAGAAGTACTGCGCTTGTTTTTGGAAAGCCCGAAACGGTTGATTAGCCGCAGCCAGATGCAAGAGTCGCTGGGTGGCGCGGCCGGCGATAGTTTCGACCGCGCAATGGATGTGCGCATTTCAAGATTGCGGACAAAACTTGGTGAAGACCCCAAAAACCCGCGCCTGATCAAAACCATTTATGGGGCTGGATATATTTTCCTGGGCGACGTGAAATGGCTGTGAGTAGATCTTGGTTTTTGATTGGTATTTAGGTCTTCAGAACGTTTTAACTTGACGGTCCGCTTGTGGCGGGAACTGCAAACGGTTTGCCCTTATTGTTGTAGGCCAAATTCGGGCAGAGACACTCAGCCCGTGCCCCAATTGATCCACCCAGAGGCGGGCATCGAAAAACTCCGCTGAACGTCGTTCTACTCACGCAGTGCACGGTCTTTTATTTTCACAACTGGTTGCACCAAGTAATCCAAAACCGATTTGCGACCGGACAATATATCCACCTCGGTGATCATTCCGGGAATGATTTCAACAGCGATTCCATTTGCGTCGAGCATTGTGTCGCTGGTTCGGATTTCAACAATGAAAACCTCCTCGTCATTCCGCTCGGATCTTGTGATCGTATCAGCGCCGATCCGAACGATTTCTCCGTCCAGTCCCCCATATCTTGCAAAGTCATACGCTGTGATCTTCACTTTGACCGGCTGACCCGCCCGTAAGAAAGCGATGTCTTCAGGTCGGACATAGGCCTCGACCAATAGCGTTTCGTCCAAGGGGACAACTTCGATAAGGTCCTCTCCGCTTCGAGCCAGACCGCCGATAGTCGTGCGATGTATCCGGTTCACGACTCCACGAACCGGAGAGCGGACCTGAGCACGCGCCGCCCGATCGCGCAAAGCCGGCAGCATAGGTTGCAGTGCCGCGAGCTCGGCAGTCGCAAAGGCCAGATCAGTTAGCGCAGCGCTGCGAAAGCGACTGCGGGTGGCCCTGATCCGGTCGTCGATTTCATCCAAACCGGTTTTCAATCTGTTGGTTACGGCTTTGGCTCGGACTTTTCGGCCTTTCCATTCAGCTTCGCTGCGACGCAATGCCAGCAGGGTTGTGGCCGGTTCCATATGACGTTCAACCAAAGGGGCCATGATGGCCCGTTCCTCGGCCAAAACTTTGAGCGTTTCATCCGCTGTGACCTGATCAACCAGACCTTCTTCGTATTCACGATGCCGTTGCTGTCTTTGACGTTCCAAAATGGCGATTTCCGCCTCCAGTTCCGCCTGGCGCCCTTGGTACAAAGCGATTTCTGACCGCACCACGGCCCCCGCGCCTTCGATCAGGTCGTCATCGAACTCAAGTTTGGTGCCGTCGATTTCTGCCTGTAAACGCTGGGTCCGCGCCATGAGGCCGAATGCGCGCTGTTGTTCCTGGCTAAGCTGGCTGTCGATCTGTGTCGTATCAAGCTCCATCAGCAAGGCGCCTTTGTCGACCACTTGGCCCTCTCGAACATAAACTGATTGCAGCACACCAGGCTCGGTTGCCTCGATCAGTTGTACGTCTCCTGAAGGTACAATCCGGCCATCCACGCGTGTGACATCATCCAGCTCGGTCAAATACGCCCATGTTCCAGCCGCCAGCAGACAAGACAGAACCACCAGAAGCAGAAGCGAGCCCCTTAGTGGTGAACCACCACGCATATCACGCGCCAACGTAGCCAAGTCAGGATGCCGCGACATTCAGATGCCTCCCCGAACGCCGCGCATGTTGCGACAGCATGCTTTTGGGACCGTCCGCCCCTATTTTCCCGTCTTCAATCACGATCACTCTGTCAACAAGATCCAACAAGCTTGTTCTATGCGTCACGATCACCAGTGTGGTGTCTTTTGTGGCGTGTTTGAGACGCTGAATCACCTCGGCTTCGGTCCTGACGTCCATCGCACTTGTCGGTTCATCAAACAACATTACCGGCGGTCGTCCGATCAGCGCGCGCGCAAGTGCAATCGCTTGTTTTTGACCACCCGATAGCCCTTCGCCGCGCTCGGCAAGTTGCAGGTCATATCCTGCGGGGAGACGGGCAACAAAGTCTTCTACGCCTGCGATGCGACCAGCTTCGGTCAGGTCTTCATCCTGGGGCCGGGTTGCGCCGCTGGCAATGTTGTCCCGAATAGATCCCGAAAACAGCCAGATGTCCTGCAAAACCGATCCAACGTTGCGACGCAGATCGCCAGGATCGATCTGGCGAATGTCCAGACCATCCAACATCACGGACCCAACCCGCGGTTTGTAGAGGCCCAACAGTAGTCTGGCGACCGTGCTCTTCCCGGACCCTATCTGCCCAAGGATCGCCACCTTTTCACCAGGGTTTATTGTGAAAGAAACACCGCTAAGTGTGTCGTCACTTTGATCGGGATAGGCAAAGTGAACGTTGCTAAAAGATACTCTGCCTTTGAACGCCGCTCGATTGATCCAGTTACGGCCGTCGGGGCGTTCGCTTTCGGCTTGCATGAGTGCGTTCAGATTTCGGTAAGCGCTTCGCGCCTGATTGACTCGGGTAAGGGTCTGGGCCAGTTGCCCCAAAGGGGCCAGGGCGCGACCGGTCAGCATTACTGATGCAACCAGTGCACCCATACTTGCCTGGCCTTCTGAGATCAAAAAAACGCCATAGAAAACAATCAGAACTTGCGCTGCCTGTTGGGTGAACCCTGTAAGGTTCAGGGCCATTTGTGTGACGGCCCGACTGCGCGCTCCGTGTTCGGATTGACGTTCGATTGCTGTCTGCCAGCGCGCGCGCATTTGCCGGCCGGCAGATGTGGTTTTAATAGTCTCCAAACCAGAGACTGCTTCCACAAGAACGGATTGTTTGGACTGCCCGTCTGCAAAGCTCTTTTCAGCCGTTCGTGACAAGATGGGTTGCACCACCAAACCGGTCATCAGCACAACGGGTACCGCCAGAGCCGGAATTGCCGCCAACTGCCCGCCAACCATATAGATCACGAACACAAATAATCCGATGAAAGGCAGATCGACCACTGCAACTAAGGTCGCTGAGGTGAAAAACTCGCGCAGCGTTTCAAATTCCCGGACAGTGCTCGTCATCGCACCGGTGGAACCAGAACGTGATTTCATTTCGATGTTGAGCAATTGGTCAAAAACACGACGGCCCATTAGCATGTCGGCCCTTTGCCCGGCGCGGTCTATAAACCCAGCCCTTAGCACTTTGAGCACAAAATCGAACGCAAGCGCCAGACCAACTCCCGCCGTCAATGCAACCAGCGACTCCATCGCTTCATTCGGTAGAACCCGATCATAGACGACCATGATGAAAACCGACGTTGACAGGCCCAGGAGATTGGCCAGAGCAGCTGCGAGCGCAACCTGAACATATGACCACCGATTGACGGCCAGAGCCGACCAGAACCAATGTCCCAGTTGAGTCGAGCCACTCAAAGACATCTCGCTTTTGTGGTCTCGGCGAAACAAAATTGCATATCCGGTGTAGGTGCTGCGGAATAGGTCCTCGGAAACTTCGCCTATTCCATCGCCAAGCGCAGGGTCGAAAACCAAAAGCGCACCAGTTGACGAACGCCCGTGATAAACCACAGCTTTGTTTCCGGCCAACAGCAGTATTGCGGGCACTAAAGCATCATCAAAGGCGTTCAGCTGCTGGGAGCCGTACCCAGCCTGCAATCCGATCTTTTGTGCAACGGAAATTGCATCTTGGATAGTTAAGTCTGCCTGTAACCCGGTCTGAGCGGCGTGCAGCATGGCCAAGCTAAGCGGCCGATCCAACGTCGAAGCCACGTTTAGAATGCAAGATTCAAAAGGACTTAGGGTGGTGTTGCTTCGAGTTGAAGTATTTTGTTTCACGAGGGCACGTCCCATTTGGTTAGAGAAATGCCAAGCAGATCAAGAATATCCCCGGTTAAGCTCAGAGCAACGTAATTGGTTAGAAAAAAGCTCTGTTCTGCCAGGATCAAACGTTCCTGCGCATTGACGTAGTCGCGCTGTGCATCCAAGATTTCGATCAGGCTTCTTCGCCCAATGGTGAATTGAGCGCGGGCGGCAGCGACACTTTCTGCGTTGGCGACAACAGCGCCTCTTGCGGCACTTAGGCGTTCTGCACCAGCTTTCTGGTCCGAGCGTATAAATCCGAGTTCGCGGGTAATCTCGCGGATCAGAGTTTCACGGGCGAATTCAGCTTCTTTTACCTGTGCTTCAGCGGCTGCGATGGCTGCGCGACGCTGACCAGTGCTATCCAATTCATAGTTGAACGATAGATCCACACCAAAGTTGGCGTCGCGGCTGTCGTCCTGATTTGCAAAAGCAGCCACCCGCACATCAGGTTGTCGCCGCGCCTGCGCTGCGGTCCATTCTGCTTTTGCTGCGAACAGACCTGCACTGGCACGACGGATTTGGGGGCTGTCCATCACAATCTGGGTGTCACTGCGGTTCAGCTTTGGGGCGGCAATGGGTACCGGTAACGAACCGGGTAACGTTCCAAAAACTTCACGAAACCGCGCTTCGGCGCGATCGGTGCGCGCTTTGGCGTCTGTTAACCTAGTGCGGGCATCGGCCATACGAGAACGGGCAGTCAGCACATCCGCATTCGAACCAGCTCCACCTGCGGCGCGATCAGAAATCTGGCGCACCAGCGCCTCATGTACCGAAACATTTTGGGCGTTGATGTCCAGAATTTTGCGCCGATCCAGAACAATTGCATAGGCTTCGATTGCTGCAAGCGCGGTCGCAGCCGCGGTCTGCAGTTGGTCACCTCGGCTTTCCAACACACGTGCCTGGGCCGCAGCCAAGTCGCCCGCAGATGCACCGCCGTCACAAACCAATTGGGAGACGCGCAAATATGGTGAAACATCTGCGGCATCCGAGGCTATGCGCTCGGACCTCGCGTTTACGCCCAGCGATACCTGCGGCAGGAAAGCGCCTTTGGCAGCATCCTGATTCGCGTTTGCGAGTTCCATTCTGGTGTTGCTTTGTGCGAGGTTAGGGCTTGTTTCCACGGCTAGCCGGATTTTTTTGCCAAAGCCACTTTGGGTGAGGTTTTTGGAGGGCCGCGTCGCACCTGCACCTGCAGTGCCCCCGGTGAATGAGGCCCTGACGGGTGATAGATCGGGCGGAGTCGTGCATGCAGTAATCTGCGCAGTCAGGATCAACACGGCGAGCCGAAGAAGAAACGGTTCAAACGCTGGCATAGAGGTTTTCTCCCTCCGCAAACCCGAACTTTTGTTCGCTTTGTTGTGCCGTGGCCATTGCACCAAGAAAACCCGAAACGCCGGGCGTCCTATTGAATCCGGACTGACGTTCAGCCTGATCCGCCTGCAACTGTGCCTGCATCAACCATGCACTGTGCGAAAGCGAAACCTGGTGCGCATGTATCAGTCGCAACGCGCCACAGTTTGTCAGCACCGTCTTCTGCGCCTGTGACAAACCCTTGATTGCCTCAGTGCTTACGCCCAGTGCTGCATCAGGGAACTCGATCCCGTGATGATCGGCGATCGGTGCAAAAAGGTTCATCTCAGCAATGATGTTGCATACCTTGGCTGTTTCTTCAGCCGCAGCGATGCGCGCTTGAAAGAACGCACTTACCTTTTGCAATTCCGGTGTCAGTGCACCGTGTTCATCAAAAAAAGCTTCGTCAGTTGGATCGTCGGTCACGAGACCCAGTGTTTCATCAATCCACAACTGGAACTGATAACCGGTTGCATTTCTGGGCTCAAGCCGGGATGCGTGAAACGGCGAGCAGCGCAAGACCGAGGGTACATAGGTCGCCAACCACGCACCGTCGGCCGAGACAAACGGCGTCGATGCGCGGTATGTCATGGAGAGTATTGCAACTGGTTCGACCCCTGCATCGGCGGCTTTGAACACAATCGGAAATGCGGCGGCGCCTTGAAGTATCTCTGCCTCTACCAACGGGCAATCAGTAAGGTTACGGGCGAAGTCATACGACGAAAAGCGCCGCCAATACCTCTGCCCATGCCTTTGGGAACTGATTGGAGTTAAGCCATTTTGTGCCATAACACCCTCGTGCGAATTTATTGTTGTCTCACCAATTGAACACTTGCTGGATCAGGCGCTTGCGCCGGTTGGGTCCGTGTGAAGAATGTTGTCAGAGCTCAGACCGCTCAGGTCACCCAAACCGTCGAAGGTTGCGACAGTTTCGACGGTAGCCGTGTCGGAAGCAGAGTAGTCGACTTTGACCAGGACGCTGTCGGTCCCGTCTGTGGCAAGCAGGTACAATTCGTCTCCTGAGAGTGCTCCGGTAAAGCTCTCAACGGCGGCTTCAATCGTCCCCTCTGTCAGATCGGTAAGAATGGTTGTCAGGCCGACAAATCCGGTATCCGATCCAAGTGCATTGCCCACGGTTAAGGTTTCAAAATCGGCTCCGTTCCCCCGCAAGGAGCTGACGTTGAGTCCACTGAACATTAAGGCATCCGTAACATCCGTCGCCGGGCCGATCGTGAATCCCGTCACCGTGTCGGTGCCATTGTCCGCCGGGTTGGCTTCGAATACGACAATATCCCGTCCGGCATCAGAAACATCGATGGTATCGTCGCCATCTCCACCGCGGATGACGGTATCTACGCCTGTTGCAGTGAGCGTGTCATTCCCATCCGTGCCAATCTGGAAGTTTGTCGGACCACCGTCCGGTGTCGTAATTGTCAGAATGATCGGTTGGCTTGGGTCCTGTACCGTCATGGTAAACGTGACCAGCGGTTGTGATAGATCGGTAAAGGTGGTTGCAGCTCCGGCGAAGTTCACTGTGTCTCCGACCCCAGGGTTGGCCAGGAACAAATCGAATTCGCCGTTTTCTGTATCTGAACCTGCGTCGAAAGTGACAACCGATGAGTCAAATTCAAGCTCTGCCGTCATTGCCAGACCGCTTGAAACATCGCGGTCAGCATCGGCGTGGATCGCAAACGTCACGGTTGTTCCAGTTTGATCCACTTCGGTAACAACGTATGCTGCCGGGACATGCGCCGTAGCCTCGCTGGAGACAGCCAATGGATCCGGCCCGCCCGATACCGTTGCTTGCGCAGCAAACGTTAGGTCATCCCCCGCATCGAACCCCGAAAAGCTTGAAGGGGGAACATTCAGAGACCACGAACCGTCTAGGGCAACAACTGCGGCTCCGACTAAGCTGCCGTTTATCATCACGTCGACGGTCTGACCTGCGGTCAACCCAATTGATGATCCGCTGATGTCGATGCCCGCGCTTTGCGCGTCAGACAGTGAAAAGGCGTTGTTGGTACCGACCGAGCTCATGCTCAATATGGGTCGAAAGTCCGTCGTAATGGACGTCGTCGCTGCGGATGCGCTGTTCCCCGCCGCATCGTCTACGCTTGCCGATATCGGAACGTTTGTTGCATCTGACAGCGCTGCCAGATCCGCGGTGGGTACAGTGGTGGACCAAGCGCCCCCGGTTGCGACGGCCGTATAAGTTTGGCCCCCCAGCGTGACCGAAACGGTTTGCCCATCCTCAGCCGTTGTCGTTCCGGATATGGACAGGTCAGATCCTTGTTCCGTCAAATCCAAAACCGAGCCAACGGACAATGGGTCAATGGTGACAGAGGGCGCAGTGAAATCGGTGGCGAAGCTGTCTGTGGCTTGACTGTTATTTCCTGCAGTATCGGCAACCGAGGCATTGACGTCATAGTCTTCTGCATCTTGTAATCCGCTGAGATCCGAGGCCGTTGCCGTGTATGTCCAGGCTCCTCCTGTCACGGTTGCGGTTCCGGTGATATCAACGGTGCCGTCATCACGGGTAATTTCGACTGTCACGATTGTGCCGTCCGGCGCATCTGACGTTCCGGATACAGTCAGGTTGGAGCCTTGTTCGACCGCATTCATGACTGCACCATCTGACAGATTCGTTATGGCGATCGTGGGCGATGTGAAATCTGTGTCGAAGCCATTGCTGGCCTGCAGGGCGGGATTGCCCGCAGTATCCGTTACATTCGCAGTGACTGTCACGGTCGTTGCATCGGGCAGGGCGGCCAAGTCTGCCGCGGGCACCGAAACGCTCCAGCTGCCACCCGATACGGTGGCGGAATAGGATTGACCATTCATCTCGATGCTCACAACCTGGCCGTCTTCGGCCGTTGTCGATCCTGCGATCGTCAGGTCAGTGCCCTGTTCCGCGGCGCTCATGATGGCACCGTCAGAAAGACTATCGATGCTGAGTGTTGGCGCGGTAACATCTGTTGAAATGCTCACGTCAGCCTGATGTGCGGCTAAGCCGTCAGAGTCGCTTACATCCGCAGTCAGGTTGAAGCTGCCACCGTCAGCAAGCGCAACCAGATCGCCAGACGGGATCGTCACGCTCCAAGTGCCTCCGGATACGGTTCCAGTGTAGGTTTGGCCATCTAAAGTCACGGTGACTTGCTGTCCGTCGCCGACATTACCAGTCGTACCGGTTACAGTAAGGTCAGATCCAATTTCTGTGGAATTCAAGATTGCACCCACAGACAGGGGCGCAATGGCGATCGAAGGACCGGTCAAGTTGACCGGGACCGACACAGAGATCGGAGCGGACGGATTGCCTGCGGTATCCTCTACGGCCACTGTGATTGAGGCAGGCACCCCGGTGACAAGCCCGCTCAGATCGGCATTCGGAACCGTTACACTCCAACTGCCACCTGCGGCTGTACCGGTGTAGGCTTGGCCATCGAATGTAACAGTGACGACTTGACCATCTTCAGCGGTGGTTGTCCCTGTCAGGGACAAATCACCGCCAAGATCCACAAGGTCGATTGATCCACCTGCAACCTGATCTAACGTAGCAATCGGCGCACTGAAATCCGTGTCAAAGCTGCTGTTGATCTGAACCGCCGGGTTGCCGGCACTATCCGAGACGTCAGCGGTAACGACAACAGTTGCTCCGTCCGGCAAGGCCGTCAGGTCCGATGATGGAACCGTCACACTCCACTGTCCGGCGGAAACCGTTCCGGTATATGTCTGGCCGTTCAATGTAACCGACACTGTTTGACCGTTCTCAGCATCCGTTGTGCCGGTTATTGCAAGGTCGGTGGACTGTTCGGCAGAGTTCAGCACAGCGCCGTCTGAAAACCCTGATATTGAGATGGTGGGCGGTATAGTATCTATGTCGAATTGGACAAGTTGAACCGAAATCTCTTCACCTGAGCTGTCAAAGTTCTTGATCGTAACTGTTGTAACCCCTTGCGGAAGTCCGCTCGCCTCTGACGGCGTAAGAGAGATGCTCCAGTTTCCATCGGAGTCTGGTGTTACGGTTTTCACAAGCGAGCCGATTGTTACTTGAACGGTGGTGGTCCCATCTGGCGCAGTGGACTCTGTGCTGGTGCTGTTCAACGCAGTGGACTGCAATTCGGCAAGATTCAGGCTCGGGAAGGTGGGTGCTGGCGCTGGCGGCGGCGCCGGTGTCTCAACCGGGCCGCTATCGTCTCCGTCGCTCCCGCCACCACCGGCTGCTGCGGCGGCCCCGGCCAGGCCAACTCCGCCCAATGCGGCTCCGGCGCCGCCGATGCCCCCGGCAGCGGCACCACCCGCTTCGGCGACACTGAACTGAGCAATCTCAGCGACCGCCTCTTCTGCAATCATGATTGCGCCGCTATCCAGAATCTGGACGTTTTCGGCGGCCACAATCAGCGTGCGCCCATCGGCCATGTGCAGTTCAACATCGCCATTCTTCAGCAATTTTACGGACCGGACGCCTGTAATGGTTTCGGCGAATTGAAATGCATAAAGCTCTTCTACGGTCGCCTGAGACAAGGCTGGCAAAGCCATGAGTGTGGACCCAAGCCCACCAGCAATGCCACGGCCGGTCCAACGACGAAGTTTACCGTCTATCCACCGGCGAATGTGGTCTTTACGCTCGGTGCCTTGTTGATCGTCAGACAGATGGGAGTTGGAATCAGGTGCTTTGGTCATCTTGCCCTCACATGTGGTTTCCGCGATGTCCCGAGGGGCGCAGGTCGGTCCAGGTTTGGATTTGTTCATCTGTCTTGCCCTCTGATTACTGTCGCGTTCGGACCAGAAAAATTTGAGTTAATCTGAAACTGAACTCCTCGTTTTCACCACATTCCCGCTTTGGTTCTGCCTGGGGCATCAGATCAACCTGCTGTCATTGCCAGGGGTGGCTTAGGGGGTGATCGTTATGATGCTTCAATTCGAAAGTGTGGTTGCAACGGGGAGCGCAGCGCTCGATTCAGGTATCGGCGATACGGCTTTAAAAACGTTTAACGGGGACACGTATCTCTACACCGTGACCGGACCGGCCGGTGGCATCGCGGTTTGGCAGTTGGTCGATGGGGCCATTCCACAACTTGTGGACACTGAATATTACAGCGGCACGATCACATTTCTAGTTGGCCGCAGTGGCGATGCGGTAACCTTGGGCGGACAGGATCAATTGGTGCTGGACGTGAATACGGCAACCGGTCTGGTTGGATATGATCTGAACTCTGACGGGTCCATCGGGGATTTGCAGGAAACCGGAACTTTGACCGGAGGTGGTGACATCTCGGCCCTGGTTCAGATGTCGTTGGGCTCAACCGATCTGCTGACCATTGCACATGAGGGCACGGGACAAATCGGCACATATTATGTCAACGGCGACGGTACGCTCGGTCTGGCCGGGATGATCGTGGGCGAGGCTGATTCGATGCAGGCCCTGCAGTCCGGGGCAGGACAGTTTGTCATTTCTGCCGATGCCGCCACCAATGGTATTGCTGTTTTGCAAGTGGATACTGGTAATGGCACGTTGGCGGCAATCGACAATACGAGCGCCATCGAAACGCTGGGTATCGCCGTGCCGACGGCTGTTGAAGTTGTCGAGGCCTATGGCCAGTCCTGGGTTGTTGTCGCGGGGTCCGCCAGCAACTCGCTCAGCGTCATGAAACTCAGCGATACTGGACATCTTATCCCCACCGATCATGTGTTGGACACGCTCGATACGCGGTTCCAATCGGTTCAGGATCTGTCCCTGATCGAAGTAGATGGGCGTGTTTTTGTGGTGGCCGGCGGCGGCGACGACGGGATCACCCTGTTTACTCTCACACCCAATGGTCAGTTGGTCCATCTCGACAGTTTCGCAGATAGTTTGGACAGTGGGCTCCAGAACGTTCAATCCCTCAGCGTTGCTCATGTAGGCGATGAGTTGCAGGTTCTTGTCACGTCGCAACAAGACGCGGGTGTGAATCTGCTGACCACATCCGTCAGCGAACTAGGAGTGGTGCGTGACGGCTTTGGCACTGTGAACGGCACCGCACAGAACGACATGTTAAGTGGCAGTATTCTGGAAACATCGCTTCTGGGCGGCGCAGGAGACGACATTCTGATTGCCGGGGCAGGTGCAACCACAATGACAGGTGGGATAGGCGCCGACATCTTTGTCATGCAATCAGGAAGCGAACCAACTACAATTACAGATTTCGAGGTGGGCGTAGACCGGTTGGATTTGTTTGACTACATGCTGCTACGCACGCCGTCACAACTGACGTTCACAGGCACCGCAACAGGGGCGCAGATTGAATACCGGGATGAGGTGATCCAGGTTATTTCGGCGTCGGGTGGTCCCTTGTCCAGTTTCGATGTGTTCGGCGTCGGATTTGGTGGCCCGGATCACATTCCAGTTGATTTCAGCGGTTTCGAAGGGCTGGATCCAACGGGATCGGCTGGGATTCAGGGGGAAATTGCTGTGAATTCCGGAACCATCAATCCGGGTTTGACAGACGCGGAAATCAATTTCACTCCGAACGGCGGGGGAACTGTCAGCGTCCGGGCCGATGGCGAAGGGCGGTTTGATCTGGATATGCCTTCTGGTACGTTCTCAGGTGAGTTGGATATTATCAAATCTTACTCTACCGCCAGCAAAGAGATAAACGCCCTGGACGCCTTGCAGGTGCTGCGCCTTTCTGTCGGGCTGGATCCGACCTGGGGGTCGGCATCACCCGAGAATCTGATTGCAGCAGACATAACACAAGACGGTACGATCAACGCGTTGGACGCGTTGGCAATATTGCAGGTCGCTGTCGGAAAACCATCAGCACACAAGGCCGAGTGGGTATTTTTGGATACTGACGCCGATCTTTCGGGCATAACCCGAAACAACGTCGATTATGAAACCGGGGCTGATGTTGTTGTGGTTGATGGCGTGATCTCGACCGATATGACGTCGATCCTTCTGGGAAATCTCGAAGCGGTGTGAGCGTTGGAGCAGTGTGTTGGATCACCGAAGTGGTGAGGTTATTCTTAGCAAAACCGACACTTAGGATTGTGATCTTTTGCGCTTTGAGAATGAGTGAATGCTAACTGATCTATCGATGAATAGACTTCAATCTAACGCGCAGAAAGCTATTTGGTGTAAGATCGATTCGCATGGTGCTGCGTTACGCACGAATGCCGCTGATGCATTCCCAGGCTGCGCGTAACAAACTAACAGTAAGCGAGCTGTGATCACCTTAAAGGATGACGCCGAAATAGGGGTCACACGTTGCGCGTGCCGTTGCTTCGACAATACCAGTCAATTTGCGAGGGCGGTGGTTGGGGCTCGAAGAGTTTCTGAAGGGCAAGGCCGTCAGCGATTGGGAGTGAGTATGACAAAGGTTCTCTACGGAAAAGATGGCCGGATCGGGCGGATCACCCTAAAACGCGCTGAGGTGATGAATGCCACCGACGACGATCTTCCGCAGGCGCTGACAGCCGCAGTTGCAGAGGCGGATGCCGATACTGGCGTGCACGTCATGGTCCTGTCCTGTGCGGGCAAGGCATTCTGCGTAGGCTATGATCTCGCGCATTACGCCGAGGACAATGGCCCCAACCAGGTCGTGCAGGACATGCCCTGGGACCCGATGCAGGATTTTCAGTTCATGTGGGCCAACACGCAAGCCTTCATGTCTCTCTTTCGCGCGATGAAGCCCTTGATCTGCAAGGTGCATGGCTTCGCAATCGCGGGCGGATCGGACCGGGACTAGCGTTGCTGGCATGCGTATTATGGTCGCTTAGGCTAGCTTGTTTCACTTGGGCCCGGAAGTTCTGCCGAAAAACACAGTTACTTAAGCCCTTGAATTCCGAGGGAGAAGACTCGTTAGCTACTTACTCTGACTGGGTGTGTCGGATCACCTAATTGGTGAGACTGCGGTTGCAATAAAATCTGATGCTTAGGGTTTCAAATTAATGAGACTTCGAAGGTAGCCGTATTTCGAACGAAAAACCGAGGAGCAGACCTTCGTTTGACGCGTAGAGAATGCCCGGTTCGAGCCCGCCTTGGCCGATGCTGCAAATTGCACGAATGACTGTTCTGACGATTTGTTGGTCTTGCGTGCAGCGGCTATCGTTGTGTTTCCAAAGTTTTGAGCTGCCGCAAATGGTTCGTTGTCAGTAACGACACTGACGCGACGCTAGTGAACAAGACGCTTGCAGGCGTTCCGGATTTGTATTCGGCAGGATGAGTGCTCCTCTTCATTAGATAGAGATGACATAGAATACGGCCCTAGGGAGAAGCTAAGTGCAAGAATTACAAACCGAGCGACTTTTAATGAGGCAGTGGAGAGCAGAAGACATCGAACCCTATACTCGTTACTTCAGAGATCAGAACAGAGCACAGTACTTTGGTGGCAAGCGAAACGCTGATGACGCATGGCGACATCTGGCCATGATGGTTGGACATTGGCAGCTGAACGGCTTTGGATATTGGGCTGTTGAAGAGCGTATAACCGGAACGTTTGTGGGGTGCGTCGGACTTTGGAAATCTCTGGATTGGCCGGAGCTGGAATTGGGCTATTGGATTGATGACCGACAGCAACGGAAAGGTTTTGCTGAAGAAGCAGCAGCGGAGTGTGTCAGGTATGCCCGAAATTCCCTCAAGTCACCTTCTCTGGTAAGTTACATTGCATCTGACAACATGCCTTCGCAAAAATTAGCCGCGAAGCTTGGCGCAAAGTATGAGCAAACAATTGAATTGGTCGAACAAGGGCCTCATCTGGTTTATCGACATTTCTGAAGAGGTTGTCCTTAAGATTGCCCACTAAAACTGACATTGGTGCAATCGCGGCGAAAGCTAACTAAGTCCGCGGTCTGTGAGTTCGCCGATCCAGGGATCGTGCAATTGCAGCGAACGTCTCCTTTGGCGGGCCGCATCGCAGCATCCCGAGCAGCGGGGCAATGTCTGGTTTGGGCCGAGCATAAAATGGTAGGGGAGCGCCTCTCTCGCAAACCCAAAATCATCCAAGGTTGGCTCAGAGCCCGTTCCGGACATGCGATGCTTGGACAAATGCTCCACGGATTAGGATGGGCTCGCTGGGTCAGACCCGACTAAACCGGGCTGGCGTATCATCCCCAAACAGTTCGATTTCGAGTCTATTTGACCGACCAGTTTCCAAACCTGAAAAGGTTAGAACGGAACGTGACCCAAGAGGGGCGTTCTCGGTGACGAAATCAAAGATCATTGTAGCGCCATCCCATGGTGCAAGTGAATAGACCTGTGATTGAGGCCCCACGATTAGTACCAGGTTTTCGCCGCGTTTCTCTATTTCAACAGTCCCAAAATAGGCGTTGCTATAGCGCCCGACGACGGAACCAGCATTGGGAGGTTGGGCTGCATTAGCGGGTGCCGTGGCACCTGCGGTACGACCCAGTGGGACATAAAACGACCGGTTCGATGAAAATCGCTGTAGAAATAAACTTTGATCTTGTCCTTTTCCCCGTACATTGGCTGCGACCGCGCAGGTCAGCAAAGTCTAAGGTTTGTGGCTGCTGTCAGCGTGAGCTGCAGCGGCGATAAATCTGACAAGGAGGAAAGCGCGGGCGGCTTTCGCTGCTATGGGGATAGTGGCTCGAGGCTTGGTTGGCGGATGCCATGACGCTTGAGGCTGACGACACCGATCCGTGCCGGCCAGCTGATCTTTCTGGGCCCATGCCGCGGGATCGTCATTTTGCTGTTGCCATTGGCCTGCTGCAACGTGGGTTTCGGTGGAGTGGCCGCAACGACTGGTCCGGTGCCTGCTGATGGTGGAACCAGGTGTGAGGGCTGGATCATGCGGCATCCTCCCAGGGTGGCGCGCGGGATCGCGGGGTCTGACCGCGGGTGACGGTCTCGATGACCACCATGGCGCCGCCGCATTTCGTGCAAGGCTGAAGCTGGTTGTCCTCTGCAGCGCCGGTGGGCGGGGGTTCGTGGGCCATTTGATTCGGCTTTGGTT
>NZ_OMPS01000028.1 GCF_900313035.1 Ruegeria sp. EL01
ACCCTGCGCGGTCCGCGTGGGGGTATGATCCTCACCAATGATGAAGATATCGCTAAGAAAGTGAATTCGGCGATCTTCCCCGGCATTCAGGGCGGCCCGCTGATGCATGTGATCGCCGCCAAGGCCGTTGCCTTTGGCGAGGCACTGCGGCCCGAGTTCAAGGATTACATCAAACAGGTCGTGACCAACGCGCAGGCGCTGTCGGATCAGTTGATCAAGGGTGGTCTGGACACGGTAACCCATGGCACCGACACCCATGTGGTCCTGGTCGACCTGCGGCCCAAAGGCGTGACCGGCAACATCGTCGACAAGGCTTTGGGCCGAGCGCATATCACCTGCAACAAGAACGGCGTGCCGTTTGACCCCGAAAAACCAACCGTGACCAGCGGCATCCGTCTGGGCTCCCCCGCTGGCACCACGCGTGGCTTTGGCGAGGCTGAGTTCCGCCAGATCGCCGACTGGATCATCGAAGTCGTCGACGGCCTGGCCGCCAATGGCGAGGACGGCAACGCCGAAGTCGAAGCCAAGGTCAAAGCCGAAGTCGCAGACCTCTGCGCCAAATTCCCGCTCTATCCTAACTTGTAATCGAGACTGCAAAAGACAGAAAACGGCGCCCTTCGGCGCCGTTTTATTACCGGCCTCCCGCCCCTTTCAGCGCATCGTGGATGAGTTGAAATCGTTGGGCCAAGCGCCGCACCCTGAAGGGCACGGCGCGGTTGGTATCAGGTGTCTGAAGACGGCTCTTTCAGGACATCTTCCAAGAGTTTCTCGTTGCGTGCTTCTTCAATCCGATTGATCCGATCTTCTGCGGAACGTGTATCAAAGCGGTATTTAACCACGTTAATCAGACTAAGCGTCAAAAGAACGATACCCATGCCCCAGTACCCTTTGGTCGCCAACGGCACATCGGTGGACAGATAAAGCGAAAGACCCAGCAGAGCGTAAGCCACGGCAACTCCGGCACCGTTCAACATCAGGATCAGGCCGTTTTCATTACGATTGTTCATTGGAAGTCTCCTATTTCAAAGTTGATCTGGATGGACTGAAATTCAGATGTCGGATCGCGTTTTAAGGCGATTCAGAACGTCAGCTGCAGTCGCGCGGGTTTTTGGGCCATACCCGGCCTGTTCCATTCGGGCGGCAAGGTTGGTGTGGTCCATGCCCGCATCGATTTCGCGCAGGATCTCCGATTGCTCGAATGGATCGTCCTGATTCATCACCCGTTCGATCAAGGATTGAGCCTCGTCGATTGGGCTGTCACCGCCAAGATGCCGGTTCAACCGCCTTTGAAGACCCTGCTCTCGCTTTACCGCCCGAGCGGATATTGCCCCTTGTTTGAGATCCAGAATGCGGCGACTTGCGGCCTGTACGGAATGCCGCAATTGCAGGATACGCGTTTCAAGCCGATCCACAGTCTGCGTTCGCAGGGTCGTTTCGTTTTCCAGATCAGCAACGGCTTGCGCAGCGCTTTCAACCAAATCCTGACGATCATCCGTCAACGCCTGACGGGCCCTAGCCATCAGATCTTCAACGCGGCTTTTTAGCCCTTCGATTTGGCGATTTTCATTGCGTTGCTTCTGGATCAAGCTCGCCAAACTAAGTTTAGCCGCCTTCAGGTTTTGCTCTGCTTCGCGAATTTTCTGATCAATAAGCTCAATTGAATAGGTGTCCCGCAGACGATCTTCTGCCCGGGCATTTGCACCATTTATCAGGGTCTTCAAAGTGCCAAACATGTGTTTCTCCAATCATGAACAGCGTTCATAAAATGGATGTAACAGCAAAATGAACGGCGTTCAAGTTATTCTTGAACACCGTTCAGGAAACTATTTGTTTCCAATTCGTGAAAGAACCTGGGTAATCATCTTTTCGATTTGCTCCGGCGGCACGCCAGAGATGCGGTTTTCAAGACCAAGGGTGACAATCCCATGTACCGAAGAAAACAAGGCACGTGTCATCAAGTCCATTTCGACCCTGTCGAGATCAGGAAACAGCTGACTGACAGGATCGGCAATATAGGAAAACAGGCCCTTCAACGCATCGCGATACCAATCAGGCACGGCCTCATCGTCAGCCATCTTCAGATCGAACAGCGCTCGCCACAGGTTTGTGTTGCCGTCAGCAAAACGCAGATAGGCGGTGCTCATGACAATCAAACGCCCCACCGGAGGTTCGCTGCCGTTAAAGGAAGTGCCAACAGCCTGCCCAAGTCGCCGAAACGTGCGCCCGTTCACGGCCATAACAATAGCGTTCAGATCATCAAACACATTGTAAATCGCACCCAGAGCACACCCAGCATCTTTAGCCAAATCCCGCGCCCTGAGATCGCTGAGACCGTCACGTCCAATGCGACCCTCGGCAGCTTCGACCAGTTTGCCACGCAACTGCTCGCGTCGAATTTGGGATTTCGTTGACATTGCGCCCTCAGCCTTGAACCGCGTTCATTCATCAGCGCATAGGATAGAACACCCGATCAGATCAAGCCGCGCCACCAAAGAAACACCAAAACAAGCGCGGACAAGGCCAACATGTTGAAGGCCAGCCCCCCAAGCAGACCTAGGAACCATCCCAGTCTGCGATCCGCCAAATTGATAGATCCCAGATGCGCCTGCACATCTTCAGACGCCTGCACAAGCTTTGGAGAATCTAACACCAGCCTCAGTTTTGGATGTTGTGCCATTTGCTCGGCCTGCGCCAGCACTATGGCTTGTTTGTAAACCCGTCGCGGCAAGCGTGGCTTCGCCTGCCGAACCGAAGCCGCCAACGTCTTGCCACGCACGCCCAGCTTGGTTTTCAGCAGCGCAATTGTCTGCGCGATTCGGGTCTGAATATCTGGGTCTTGCGACATCGGTGGCCTCCTGACGCGGTAATCTAGCCTTGGGCGCGATAAGCTACAATGGGGCTGGCTGTTTCAATCGGCGGCTTGTATCACGCGCATATGCTGAACACGATCGTACATGGCGAACCTACATCGCGCCCGCCCCTTGTTATCGCACATGGTCTGTATGGATCGGCCCGGAATTGGGGCGTGATCGCCCGCAGACTATCGGATGAACGTCAAGTTGTGGCGGTGGACATGCGCAATCATGCCAACAGCATGTGGAACCCGCAGCATGACTATCCCCATTTGGCGGATGACATTGCCAAAGTGATCGACCAAATCGGCAGACCGACGGATGTCCTTGGACATTCAATGGGCGGCAAGGCCACGATGGCGCTGGCGCTGCAACACGAATCGCTTGTTCGCAAACTTGTGGTCGCCGATATCGCACCGGTCGCTTACAGTCACAGCCAGATTCAATTCATCGAAGCCATGCGCGCGGTGGATTTCTCACAGGTTAGCCGACGATCGGACGCGGAACAGCAGCTTGCCGCTCTGGGCGTAGAAAAAGCGCTGCAGAGCTTCTTTACCCAATCCCTCGATGTTGCTGGAAA
Organism: Ruegeria sp. EL01; assembly: GCF_900313035.1. Classification (GTDB taxonomy): domain Bacteria; phylum Pseudomonadota; class Alphaproteobacteria; order Rhodobacterales; family Rhodobacteraceae; genus Ruegeria. The sequence goes on from NZ_OMPS01000028.1 coordinate 3,433, forward strand.
ACGCTGGCTTCTGAATCTGGATGTTCTGGCAAATGAAATGCCAAACATCATGGGCTTCCCGGAATTTGAGACTAAGTGGGACGGCCCTGCCCTTTTTCTGTCCGGAGGGGCGTCAGATTACGTTCTGCCAGAGCATCGCGAGAAGGTGCGTTCTTTGTTCCCCGCTGCGCGTTTTGCCAAGATTCCAGGTGCTGGTCACTGGCTGCACGCCGAAAAACCCCGCGAATTCGAGGCCGCCATCCGCACATTTCTAAATGCCTGACTACGCTTTGCTCTGATACAGTTTTTGCGCAACCAGCCACGACGCTGGTACGGCAAGTACGGCACCTGCTGCGGCTGCTGATACGATCGCGTTGACGGATACCAGCCCGGCTGACAATACAGCAACAACGGCCGATCCGGCCATGGCGGTTGCGATCAGTGAATATAGCACAGCGGCAAGACGAAACATGACCGGTCTTTCCTTTGATTGAACCCGATCACGATGCTACGCATGCATAACGCACTCGACTTTGACATGGGTCAGATCAAACGGTGAATCGGGCCACGTTTTGACGATTTCTTCGCCCCCGTTTATCCAGATGACCTGCTCCCCGTTGAGGCCGCAACTAAGGTTCGCCCTATTCAGGTTTTTAGGTGAACTGATTCAATATATGTGTATTGCGTAAAAAGCATCACATCTACTAGATGTCTCTCAAGTCTCACGGAGTAGCTACACGCGTCGGGTATCATTAAACCGAGCGAAACCCTGTTGGACGCACCGATGCAGAATTCCAATCAATACGTCAGCAAACTGAATTATTGTCACGGGTTTGTACCTGGACTGGGTGGTTAGGGCCAACACGAGCCCGGCGCATCATGCGGGCGCAAGGGAATGGTAGACACATCAGACCTAAAATCCTTCGCTTCCGTCCGCAAAGCGCATTGTATTCACGGCCTCGTGGCCTTACTGGTTTTTCAGGCCCGAAATAGGCCCGACGCGTCGTGCGGGCGTGATGGAATGGTAGACATATCAGACTTAAAATCCTTCGCTTCCGCCCGTAAAGCGCATTGTATTCATGGCCTTGTGGCCTTACTGGTTTTTTCAGGCCCGAAATAGGCCCGACACGCATGCCCGCGTGGTGGAATGGTAGACACAAGAGACTTAAAATCTCTGGGCCGGAAGGCCGTGCCGGTTCGAGTCCGGCCGCGGGTACCAAATTACCTATGTTTTTTTGTTAGTAAGTCTGCCGTGATCCCCAATTAAGCCCTGCAGTTCCTCTAAGGTCAGGCAAGGTTTTTTCGAATGGATAACTCGGTGGCAGGTTGCGCATACCATCGCTAAGTCAGCTGTGGTAGTCTCGCTGTCAGGTTGCAACTCTTCAATTGGAGTCTTGTGGTGGGCTTCGATACTTCGTTCTCCATCTGGTCCATAAACGTCTACTGGGACCATGCCACAACCACTACATGCTAGCTTTCCGCCATTCATCCGCCGGTAGTGGTCCTTGGCTCGCTTAACCAGTCCTCGGTCCCGTTCCTTGTACACGTGGATGCGCGTCAGCAGGCGACCTTCTTTTCCGACTGACAGTTCAGCGTCGACTTCTGGCTTGCGCTCCTCCTCAATCAATCGGTGCGCGGAGCCTGCGTTTGTTAGCCCGAAAATCTCCGTCTTGAGTGCGATGAGCCTATCTGCTGTCTTGCGCAATTCTGACGAGTTCACACCCTTAAATATCTCTGACGCATGCGCTTCCACAGCGTTAGCCAATTTGGGGCTACGCTTCCTAATCGCATCCACATTAGCGATGTCATCGGCGATAGCTTGTAGGCGATCTGCCAACTGAACCTGAAAATCGCTGTGTAGGATGGAGACTCTTAGCGGCGCTAGTACGGCTGTAAGACCGTCATCTTCCAATACATCGAAGTCCATCTGATCCATAACGAAAGACTTGTTTTCTAGCGGGAAAGAAAGCGAGTGTTGGTCTGAGCGCGCGGGCTCTGGCCTTGCTACGGGAATATATTGGGGCAGCAGATGCGCATTGTTGACCACTATTGCGTCCTAATGAGGCCTAGAGGTATTGGCAGAGAAAGCAACGGCGCGTGCAAATTTTGACGAACCTCAAAATTGACGATCCAATGCCAGCACCTCTGTCATACTTTGCAAGTCGGGTATGCTGGCAAAAAATCGATGGAACGGTCATAAAGCGTGTTTTTCTGATGCAATCACCCGCGCATTTCAGGGGGTAGTTTGGACCATGCTTTCTCCATGAAGCTTTTGTCACTGAACGGGTACATTTCAAAGTGCTCGTGCCACGAGAAATGTGGTTCTAGCGGGCTTTGTTGCACAAATCGGGGTCTGAACGCACTTCCCCTTTCCGCGGACAGACTCATCCTACGGGCTCTGTGATGGGTATGCCAAGAGCGGTGTAGCGGTTGAGCACCGCGATCCGGATCTGTAGCTCAGCGACCTGCCGGTCGAAGTCTCGGGCCATGAGGCCTTGGCCCAGGAGTTTGAGGCAGTGCATCTTCGTCTCTGCGCGACTTCGGCGGTGATAGCCGGTCAACTTTCGC
>NZ_OMPS01000037.1 GCF_900313035.1 Ruegeria sp. EL01
GATCAGAGCGCCTCACCGGTGCCTTGCTCGACCGGCTGACCCACCATGTCAGCATCCTGGAGATGAACGGAGAAAGCTATCGTCTGGCACAGAGCAGGGCTCGGCAGAACTCCTAATACGCGGAAAAGATTGGTCCTGACGGACCAAGACGCCTTGGCAACCGCCAGCTATTTGGGAGCGCGTTTGCCAAGGCGTCGGCCACCCAAGCAATGGACGACTTTTGCTCCGCCCCGTGGCAGAATTTTACTCCGCCGTTGACATTGGTGACAGTTGGCAATTATCTTTGCAGTAATTGATGAAGCCCAAATTATGACCCAAATACTTGTTACGCCTGACTCTCTTCAAGAAGCTCTTGATAAGGCTTCTGCAGGCGACAGAATTCAGTTGCAGGCTGGACGGTATGACGGAGTTTACACGATCAGCCGCCGCCGCGGGACAGAGCACAACAAAATTGTGATCGAACCAGCTCAAGATACCGACCCTACAGACTGTCAAATCAGCCAACGCATGACTGCCGAAGAGTTTAGGCCAAAGTCCAACCGCCTGGCGCAAAGCTCTCTCGATCTCGGCTACAGCTTCCCTGGGCTCTATCCGTGGATTGACGACGCGCGTCTGAGAGTTTTTCGCTGCGAGCACGTTACGGTTAGAGGCCTCTGCTTTCGTCAATCGTGGCCTACGCATATTTTTATCGACGCATCACGGGATGTCGTTGTCCAGGACTGCCGCTTCGAAGATGCCACATTCTGCATTGGTGCATTTGGGCCGACAACGCGAGATATCCTCGTCGAGCGTTGCACTTGGACTCAGGACATCGTGCCCAATCGAATTTGGCATCAAATACCTTGGCACCGGATTCATGGCGCAACAGTCGACACAGCCGGCGATTATCGACTGTTTGACGGAGACTTTTTTCGATCCAACGAAATCTCTGGTGGAGTAACAATTCGACACTGTAAAATCAAAGCAGCCTTCAATGCAATTCACGGCTACAATACGTCGTTGCAGGCTCCGCTGAACAGAGATTTCAACATTTACCAAAACAGCTTCGAACAGATCCGTGACAACGTGTTCGAACCTGAAGATGGTGCTTCGAACTGGTGGTTTCACCACAATGATCTGGTGGATGTCCACAAGTGGTTTTCAATTGAATGCGTCACGCGTGGTCCCATGTTCATTTTTTCAAACATTGGGTCTTTCCGAACTTGGCAAGGTTCAGACCCCTTGCCTGGTGACACAGATGAAAACACCGGGGGAGCAGTCTTTAAGGCCTTAAAGAAAGCGACGGACGCCAAAGGACCTTTCGACAGACTAAATGTGTTCCACAACAGCTTCCTCACAAGGTCGGCTTACATAAAGAAAGGCCTGCTGCCAGGGATGAACCACTTAAACAACGCCGTGTCCTATTCTCCTTCTTCTGGTGAACCGCCGAGAACGAAAGGTTTTTTTGGAAGTGTAGAGAAAGCGGAGTATCGGAAGAGGTTTACGTCCAGCTGGCAGAAGTGGAACATTCGGTTTGACGGTGATGTCATTGGATTTCCGGCCTTCGCCCAAGAGCTAAATCAGCCCATGTATCCGCTTGGTGCTGACATTGTCGAATGTGATCCAATGTTCATTGGCCAGGGACGAAATGCCGCCGATTTCGAGTTGGCCGCAAATAGCCCAGCCAGAACTGCGTCGATACCAATGCATCTCCAGCTTCCATCCAGCCAGTGGTCTTCCAACGGAGGAGACAACGTCGGAGCACTTCAAGGACCTCCAGGTTCACCCACATCAAACCGCTTCCCAGGACCATCATTTGCGCCAACTCTGGCCAAGCTGGATTACGAGACTTTTATGGGATCCTAAATCGCTTGCGAAGACGGCCCTAAGGCGACATCCAACAACCAGCTGAGATGCTGCGTTTGCATCCCGCTTTCCAGACATTCGCCGCGGGGGCGAAACTACTCCGATAGTAAACTCAACTCAGCCAGCGACAAATTACCCGATCCTGAAACGCCAGTGAACACTACAATCTGGTTCCGGGGGATGCTTAAAGATTGTTCCGGCGCGCTGCGCGGATGCGTTTGTTCTTCATGTTAGATCGCATCGTCCTTTCCGGCTGCTTGGCTCAGAATCCAGTCAACGCCGCGCAGAAAGTCGTCGATTGTCAGGGGATTGTTTTCTCCGCTTGAGGCCGAAAGCACAAAGCCATGCGCATAGTCGATTAGGAGGTGAACCAGGACATTGCCACCGTCGCTGTTCTTCAGCTGGTCCGTGCTGGGCTTTAGTTCCGCCGCCACAAGGGCGAGGTCCGCGCTCATGAGCGTCACATCATTCAAGATCGCGCGCAGCAGATTGGCGTTCTTCAACGCATACCGGTAGTAGGCCGCCAGTATGCTACGGGCCCGTTTGACCGGGGACCTCTCTTCGATGCCGTCTGCGACCCCCTTGAAGGCAAGCTCCACCAGATCGGTCAAAAGCTGTTTCTTGTTGCCAGCGTGATAGGTGACTGCCATCGGGCTGACGCCCAGCTGATCGGCAAGCACACGGAAAGACAGCGCATCGACATCGCCTTTCTGAACGATTGGCAGCGCAGTTCTAAGGATCACTTGCTTTGACAGGTGTTGCGACGATTTTACCGGTCGTCCAACGGACGCAACCTTGGTCACCGTTTCACCTTGTATTCAAGATCCACCAGCCCGGACGGGAAGGCGGTCGATGACACCAGATCCAGATCAATATCCGTGTCATTGGAGCCAAACAACCGGATGCCTTCGCCAAGAAGGATCGGCACGATGGATATTTTCATGTCCTCGATAAGCCCCGCCTGGATAAAGGACCGAATAATCGCGCCGCCATCGACATATGCCTGTTTCAAACCGCGCTTCTCCAACGAGGCCAACAGGGCTTTGGGCTCAAGTGTTGAAACCTCAACCCGGTCGCGCAGCTCCAAGGGAACGCCTTCTTCAGTCAGTTTGCGGCTCAGCACGATGCAGGGAATGGTATAGGGCCAGCCCCCAAAACCCAGCACCGTACGGAATGAGCCTGATCCCATGACGATCACATCCATGCGCTCCTGAAACTCTGCAAAGCCGTGATCTTCGTCTTGCGTCGCTTGCTTATTCAGCCAGTCAAGCGCGTGGTCGGGTCTCGCAACAAATCCATCGAGGCTCATGGCCATCATGATGTGCCCGGTTGTCATATCGGTGTCTCCGTGGGTCCTAATTTATACGGCGTATAAATATAGAGCCTATGACGTTCAAGTCGAATGTGGTCAGGATTGGGCTCTCAGCCAGGCCGAGAATGTAGCCACGGCGTCCGTTGCAACGGTGCCGTTCGGCTGAACCAGAAAGTACCCGTAGTCGGGAAGTTCAATTTCTGACAACCGGAACAGCAGTTGCGCCTCCAGGTCGGCCGACACCAGGTCATCCATCAAGGCAATCCCTTGCCCGTTGATGACAGCCTGTACCCGAACGTTGGGGTCGGGGACGATCAACACATCTTGACGCGTCTGCTGGGGCAGACATGCGGCGGTCAGCCAATCGGACCAGGCATTGCTGTCGTCCCGGTCTCTGAGCAATGTGAGCTGTGATATCGCCACGCCCATTCCTAATGCCTCAACTTTTTGAGCCACAGAAGAGTTCCCGACGGGATAGGGCGACAATGACATTAAGGGGGTCACCACGCCTTCCCCCCAATCTCCATTCCCCCACCTGATCGCCACATCAACCTGCTGCATTTCCCGCTCAGAAAACTGGATCATCGGCTGAATGCGCAGCTGCACATCCGGGTGGCGCTGCAAAAAGGTCATCAGACGCGGGGACAGCCATCGCGCTGCGAAATAGGTCGACACTCCAACAGTCAGGGATCGCGATGCGCGCCCCTTCATCTCCAGAATATCAGCTTCGATTTCCTGATAACGGGTCTGGCAAGCCGCCAGCAGCCTCAACCCTTCATCCGTCAGGGTAACGCCGCGTGTCGTGCGGCGGAACAGGGCCATCCCCAGATCAGCTTCAAGCGTCTTGATCTGATAGCTAATCGCACCCTTGGTCATGTTCAGCGCTGCGGCAGCGTCCGAGAAACTGGAATGCCGGGCGATCTCAGCGAACAACCTGAGCAGGTCATGATGGCGAAAGTGTCGGCGCATATCAAGCTTGTACAAAAATTTTGAACGCAATGGCCAGAAAATTTCGATTTTCAACTGCGCGGCAAACGCCAATCCTGCTGGGGAACAAATGAATCGGAGTTTCGCGTTTGAGTGCTTTGAACATCACCACGGACTTCTCGATACCAGCAGTGCGCCGCAGCCGTTCCCGTCGAAATCGACCGTCATGTCGCGACACGGTGTCTCCAGGCGCTCCATTCACGACGCGAAAAATCCCTGCATACGCGATGCTGAACTATGCGGCTTTGGCGCGGATCGAAGATCAGGCGGACTGGATTCTGAGCAAGATAGGCGTCGAATTCCGGGGGGATCATGAAGCGCTCGAATTGATTGCCGCGTCCGGTGCCCAAGTCGATGGTGAGCGCGTCAGGTTTGAGCCCGGGCATGCGCGCAACATTTGCGCCACGGCTCCGTCCGAGTTCAAGCTGCACAGTCGGGATCCGGCCAGGACCGTGACCCTCGGCGGAGACAATATTGTCCTGATGCCGGGATACGGGTCACCCTTTGTCAGCGATCTGACCAATGGCAGGCGATACGCCACGCTCGAAGACTTCCGGAACTTCGTAAAACTCACCTACAGCTCCCCTGCGCTGCATCATTCCGGCGGCACGGTGGTCGAGCCAACGGATGTGCCGGTGAACAAGCGGCATCTGGACATGTTGTTGGCCCACCTCACCCTGTCGACCAAACCCTTCATGGGGTCGGTCACTGCACCTTACCGCGCTCATGACAATATCGAAATGGCGCGATTGGTCTTTGGACGCGACTTCATGAACCGCAACGCCGTCATGCAGGCCAATATCAACGTCAACTCTCCGCTCGTGTTCGATGACACCATGTCCTCCGCGCTCCGCATCTATGCCGAAGCAAACCAGTGCGTGTGCGTCTCTCCGGCGATTTTCGCTGGGGCCATGGGGCCGCTCTCGCCTGCGGCAGTGGCAGCCCAAACGCTGGCCGAAGCGATGGTCGGCATCGCCCTGACACAGCTTGTCCGCCCCGGTTGCCCGGTTGTCATGGGGTCGTTTCATTCCAGCATGAACCTGCGCACGGGTGCGCTGACCTTCGGATCGGCAGAAGCGAACATGGTCACCATGGCACTGTCGCAACTGGGGCGCAGGCTCCGCGTTCCGGTGCGTTCAGGCGGCGGACAAATCACAGCATCCAACGCCCCCGACGGGCAGGCGATGCAGGACAGTACGGGGGCCATGTGGTCCACCCTTCTGTCCGGCGCGCATCAGGTCTGGCATGCGGCGGGTTGGCTAGAAGGCGGGTTGGTCATGTCCTACGAGAAGTTCATCATGGACGTAGATCACTGCGGCGCGATGCTGAAACTGTTGCAGGGTTTTGAAGTCGACGACGAAGCCTTCGGCCGCGATGCCTATCTCGAAACCCGCCCGGGCGAGAATTTCCTCTCCACCAGCCACACGCTGCGCCACTACAGATCGGCGAATTTTGAACCACAAATCCCGGATGCCGGTCCTTTCGAGACCTGGACAGAGAACGGCGCGCTCACGTCGGACCAACGCGCCACGGCGCGGTGGCGTCAGATGCTGGACAACTATCAACAGCCCGAAATCAACCCCGGCATCCAGACCGCGCTCGAAGACTTCGTGTCCGAGCGCAAGGCAGGCGTGCCGGACCAATGGTACTAGAAAGGAAGACCCATGACCGACGAACTCAGCCGCACATCCGCCCTCGCATCGCGCCACGCAGCGCTTGGTTCAGGATTGGAGGACTGGAACGGCATGGGTACGGCCTGGACCTATAACTCGGATCCCAACGATGAGCACGATGCGGTCCGTGAACGGGCCGGTATGTTCGACATGACTCCCCTGAAGAAAGTGTTCGTTCGAGGCCCCGAAGCCCTGGATGTGTTGGATCATCTCACCACGCGCGATCTGTCCAAAGTTGGACCGGGCAAGGCAGCCTACCTTTGCGTTCTGACGGATCAGGGCGGGATCGCCGACGATGCGATCGTGTCGAACAATGGCGGCAACGAATGGATGATCGTGCACGGGTCCGGCGACACTATGGCGCTTCTTGAAGCTTCGGCAGCGGGTCGCGACGTTCAGATCATCTTTACCGACGATCTGCATGACCTTTCGGTGCAGGGCCCCGCCTCTCTGGAGATCCTGAACGCCCACACGGATATCGACCTGGCCGAACTGACCTATTTCGAACACGCGCCAGCGGTTCTGTTCGGCCATCCGTGCCGCATCTCGCGCACGGGTTATTCCGGCGAACGCGGCTACGAGATCTTCGCAGACGGGACAGTGATTACGGATATCTGGGACAAGCTCGTGCAGGAGGGCGTCATGCCCTGTTCCTTTACTGCTCTGGACAAGGTGCGTATCGAAGCCGGGCTGTTGTTTTATGGCTATGATATGACCAAGGGCAACACCCCATGGGAGGTCGGCCTTGAGTTCACCGTCAGCACAACCAAGGCCGATTATCGCGGAAAAGCGGCCGTCGTGGCGGCAAAGGGGGCCGAAAAAGTAAACAATGTGTGCCTGGAAATAAATCACCCCGACATTGTGGCCGGTGGTGAATTGCTATCATTGGATGGTGAACCTGTCGGCGTAATCAACAGCCCCTGCTACTCACACCGGATGGGTAAATCCCTTGCCCTTGCGCATGTTGTTCCAGGACTGGCCGTTGGAACGACGCTGGCCGTGTCAGGCGATGGCCTGAACACGCAAGCAACCATCGCAGCAAGCCCCATCTACGATCCAAAGAAACTTCGCACCCACGAATAGAGGAGTCGTTGTCAGTTGCTGTAGAGCGCGGCCCGAAGCCGCCGCTCAACGGCACTAGTCAAGCCGCATTGCAAAACGCCAAAGCAGACGTTGCCAACACAGCAGGTCTATGAAGTTGACCTATTCCTGTTCCTGACCCTAAGCACATTTTCTAAGCAAGTTCTGATCGTATGGGCCCCTCATTCTCAAAATTCTTGACCAAATGATAAAATTACGTGTTACTTAGCGTCAATTGCCACGGGGAGGACATCATGAAAACATCACTATTTCTCAACCGCCGCCAATTTCTGATGACGACCGCAGCGTCGTCACTTTTGCTTGGGGCTGGTCGCGTTGCTGCCGCAGAACCGATCAAAACCGCCGGGATCTATACCGTGCCCGTCGAGCAGCAATGGGTCAGCCGCATCCACAACGCCGCGCTGACGGCACAGGATCGCGGGGATATTTCCTATTTCTTCTCAGAGAACGTCAGCAACACGGACTACGCCCGTGTGATCCGCGAATATGCCGAGGCGGGCAACAAGCTGATTATCGGCGAGGTATTTGGCGCCGAACAAGAGGCGCGAGAAGTCGCCGCAGAATATCCCGACGTTGCCTTCCTGATGGGCTCAAGCTTCAAGGAAGACCCGGCGCTGCCTAATTTTGCGGTTTTTGACAACTATATCCAGGACGCATCTTACTTGTCCGGTATCATTGCCGGCTCCATGACCGAGACGGGCAATATCGGCATGGTTGGCGGCTTTCCAATCCCGGAAGTGAATCGCCTGATGCATGCCTTCATGGCCGGTGCACGTGAGATGAACCCAGACATCACCTTCCAGGTCAGCTTTATCGGTAGCTGGTTTGACCCGCCAAAAGCCAAGGAAACGGCCTTTGCAATGATCGAAAACGGCGCGGATATCTTGTATGCTGAACGTTTCGGCGTTTCCGACGCCGCTAAGGAAAAGGGCATTCTTGCAATTGGCAACGTGATCGACACGCAGCCGGAATATCCTGACACCGTGGTCGCCTCGGCGATTTGGCATTTTGAACCAACCCTGGATAAGGCCATTGCCGAAGTGCAGGCCGGTAGCTTTACAGCCGCTGACTACGGCATCTACTCCTTTATGAATCAGGGCGGAACCTCCCTGGCACCCTTGGGCACATTCGACGGCAAGGTACCCGCACCGGCGCTTGACCTTGTCAAGAAACGCGAGGCCGAAATCAAATCGGGTGCATTCTCTGTGACCATCAACGACGACGAACCGACGTCGTCATAACCACCCATGGATACCTCTGTTGTTGAGGCGCTGACCCTCGATGCTATCACCAAGCGCTTTGGCACGCTGACCGCAAATGATGCGGTCAGCCTTTCTTTGAACAAAGGCGAAGTTGTTGCCTTGCTCGGTGAAAACGGGGCAGGCAAAACAACGCTAATGAACATCCTCTTTGGCCAATATACGGCTGATAGCGGAACCGTTCGGGTGTTCGGAAAAACTCTGCCACCGGGAAACTCTCGCGCTGCGCTGGATGCGGGTGTGGGGATGGTACACCAGCACTTCACCCTGGCCGACAACCTGACTGTGTTGGAAAACATCACTCTTGGGGTCGGTTCACTATTGAGCACAAGCGCGGGACGATCGGCAGCCCGCGACCGGATCAAGGCGCTGTCTCAAAAGTATCACCTGTCCGTGTCGCCGGGCGCCCGTGTCGGGGCGCTGACGGTGGGTGAACGGCAAAGGGTCGAGATACTCAAAGCGCTTTACCGCGATGTGCGCATTCTTATTCTTGATGAACCGACCGCAGTTCTGACGCCACAGGAAACGGATGATCTGTTTGCGACCCTCCGGCTGGCCATAGCGGATGGTTTGTCGGTTATCTTCATTTCCCACAAGCTGCATGAGGTTATGGCGATATCGGACCGAGTTGTCGTGTTGCGCCACGGGAAGATAACGGGCGGCGTTCGCACTGCCGATACTGACAAACACGCGCTGGCGACCCTGATGATGGGCACAGAGGCGACACCACCCAAGGTACCCCAATCGACGCCCGGGCCTGCTTTATTGAAACTGGATCGCGTCGCAACACCGGATGTCGGCAACGCTCCGGGGCTCAAGTCGGTGTCTCTATCTTTGCATGCCGGGCAAATCATCGGCCTGGCTGGCGTTTCCGGCAATGGCCAAGCCGCGATCGCAGATGTGGTTGGTGGGCTGGTGAAACCCGCCGAGGGGCGGATCGAGATCGGCGGATCTGACATCGACCGCTGGACCCCGCGCGAAGCAGTAAAAAGTGGCATCGCTCGCATCCCCGAAGACCGGCACAAAACCGGAACGATTGCGGATTTTGACCTGACCGAGAATGCAATTCTTGAGCGCTACCGTTCAGCGGGGTTCAGCAAGGCTGGTTGGCTGAATTGGCGCAGTTCACGGGCCTTTGCCGAGGCCATCATCAATAAATACGATGTGCGTTGTCCGGGCCCGGACACGCCAATCCGACTTTTGTCCGGTGGGAACATGCAAAAGCTGATCCTGGGGCGCGTGCTTGAGGCCGCACCGCAGGTTATTCTGGCCAATCAACCCGTGCGCGGGCTGGATATCGGCGCAGTCAATTATGTGCACGGCCAGTTGCTGGAAGCCCGCGCCAGAGGGGCCGCGATCCTGCTGATCTCGGAAGATCTGGATGAGGTCATGGCCATGTCCGATGTCATCCATGTGATTGCTGACGGACAGCTCTCACCCGGATTTGGCCGGGGCAGTATGACACCCACGGAACTGGGCCTATGGATGGCCGGACAAGGGTTTGAAAACGAGAATGCGCATGCGTCTTGAACCGATAAACAACCCCAGCTTTGGGCGCAAACTAGTCCCACCTGCATTGGCGTTGTCTGCGACAATTGTGATCGCATCGCTTTTGGCAATGATCGCTGGCGCAAACCCCTTTTCGGTTCTGGGCCTGATCATCAAGGGCGCATTTGGGTCGAAATTCGCGCTTCTTGAAACGCTCAATCGGGCGACACCGCTGATCTTTACGGGGCTTGCCGTTGCCGTGGCTTTTCGGGCCAAGTTCTGGAACATCGGGGCCGAAGCGCAGCTATACGCCGGAGCTCTGATCACGGTTTTATTGGGAACCGGAGCCTTGGCGTGGCCAAGTAGCCTGGTCCTTCCTGTAATTGCGTTGATTGCCGTGTTTGCGGGTGCGAATTTGCTGCTGGTACCGGCGCTTCTGAAAACCCGGTTTGGGGTGGACGAGGTGGTGACGACCCTGCTTTTCAACTTCATCTTCCTGCTGTTTATTTCAATGCTGTTGGAGGGGCCATTGAAAGATCCGATGGGGATGGGCTGGCCAAAATCGGCCCGACTGATCCCCGAGGCCCGCCTACCACGGATCGTCGACGGGCTGCGTCTGCACTGGGGTTTCGCCCTGGCGATCATATCGGCGCTTTGCGTCTGGGTGATCCAGACCCGCAGTACCTTAGGCTATGAGATGCGAGCCGTGGGCCTAAACAAACAGGCAGCAGGTTTCGCGGGCATTCCGGTGAATTTGGTGTTGGTCAAAACCGCGCTGCTTTCTGGCGGGCTTGCCGCCCTGGGAGGCTTTTCCGAGGTCGCCGGGCTGAAGGGGAGCCTGACCCTCGATCTGTCACCCGGATTTGGTTACACTGGCATCATCGTGGCGATGCTCGCCCTGCTCAATCCGCTGGGTGTGGTGATCGCGGCCCTGTTTGTGGCAGGCATTTTTGTCGGCGCCGACAGCATGAGCCGGGCCGCAGGCGTACCAACCTACCTAGCCGACATCATGCTGGCCGTCGCCCTTTTGCTGATGGTTCTGGCGATCATGCTGACGCGGTTTCGCGTGGTGAGGGACTAGCGCCATGGACATCATCGACATCCTCTTCACCGCCAGTTTCTGGGCCGCAGCGATCCGCATCGCCAGCCCACTGATTTTTGCGACCCTAGGCGAATTGATCTGTGAACGCGCCGGTGTGCTGAACCTTGGCATCGAGGGCATCATGGTTTCCGGTGCATTTGCGGGCTGGATGGCGGTCTATTCGGGCACCGGGCTTTGGGTTGGTGTCGGCGTTGCAATGGCTGTGGGGATGTTGTTTGGGCTGCTGCACAGCACCCTGACGGTGCCCTTTGGTCTGTCTCAGCATGTCGTTGGTCTGGGTGTCACACTGCTAGCGACCTCCTCAACCTACTACGCCTATCGGCTGGCCCTGCCAGAGGTTACCAGCCCGCCCAAGATCGTTGCGTTTCAGCCCTATGAAATCCCGTTGCTGTCGGACATTCCACTGCTTGGGCCCGCTCTTTTCTCGCAAACGCCGCTGACCTATCTGGCCTTTGTACTTGTTGCAGTTGTCGGGTTGGTTCTTTACCGAACGCCCTTGGGTTTGGCCGTACGTGCCGCAGGCGAAAACCCGGCAGCAGTGGCCGCACAAGGCCTGTCGGTGACCGCCATCCGCATGGGGGCCGTTATCATAGGCAGCGGGTTGATGGCCGTCGGCGGCGCGTTTCTAACGATGTCCGCGTTTGACAGTTTCTTTTTTGAGATGGTCAATGGGCGCGGCTGGATCTGCATTGCTCTGGTTGTCTTCGGGTCATGGCGGCCGGGCAAGGCAATGCTTGGGGCAGTGCTGTTTGCTGCCTTCGATGCGCTGCAGATCCGGGTTCAGCAAACAAGTCTTGGGGCGCAGGTCCCCTATCAGATATTCTTGATGATGCCCTACATACTCTCCATTCTCGCATTGGTAGTAATGTCACGCCGGGCTGAAGTACCCGCCGCACTTATGGTGCCATTCAACAAAGGGGAGCGGTGATGTTTGACCTGATTGTAAAAGGTGGCTTTCTGCCGAACGGCAGCGTCGCTGATATCGGCATCTCAGGCAGTAAGATCACCGCCATAGATCAACTCGGCACTGCCAAAGCAGGGCAGATCATTGATGCAACCGGCGATTTGGTTAGCCCGCCCTTTGTTGATCCGCATTTTCATATGGATGCGACGCTGTCCTATGGTCTGCCTCGCATCAACGCCTCAGGAACCCTGCTGGAGGGCATTGGGCTTTGGGGTGAACTCAAACAGGTCATGACCCAGGACGAGGTGATTGATCGCGCCCTGCACTACTGTGACTGGGCGGCCAGCATGGGATTGCTTGCGATCCGCAGCCATGTCGACACATGCGACGACCGGCTGTTAGGGGTCGAGGCGCTGCTCGAGGTTCGAAATAAGGTCAAAGACTACATCGATCTGCAACTGGTCGCATTCCCCCAAGATGGGTTCTACCGCGATCCCACGGCGCGCGAGAATACCATCCGCGCGCTGGATATGGGCGTGGATGTTGTCGGCGGTATCCCGCATTTCGAACGCACGATGCAGGATGGTGCTGCGTCAGTGACTGAACTGTGCGAAATTGCCGCCGCACGCGGCCTGCAAGTGGATATGCATTGTGACGAGACGGATGACCCACTATCGCGCCACATCGAAACGCTTGCGTTTGAAACCCAGCGGCTTGGACTGCGCGGGCGTGTGGCGGGCTCGCATTTGACCTCAATGCACTCTATGGACAACTACTATGTCTCGAAACTGCTTCCACTGATCGCAGAAGCTCAGATCAGCGCGATCCCGAACCCTTTGATCAACATCGTTCTGCAGGGGCGGCACGATACATACCCCAAACGCCGCGGTCTGACCCGGGTGAAAGAGATGCTAAGCGCTGGGATCAACGTTGGCTGGGGACAGGATTGCGTGCTTGATCCGTGGTACTCACTAGGAACAGCAGACATGCTGGACGTGGCCTTTATGGGGCTACATGTGGCGCAGATGACCAGCCCCGAAGAAATGCGGATCTGTTTTGATATGGTAACCGTGAACAACGCAAAGACGATGGGTTTGCAGGACTACGGGCTTCACGTCGGGGCCAAAGCATCCCTGGTCGTGCTTGATGCTGGCACCCCAACCGAGGCCCTGCGGCTACGCGCAGCGCGTTTGCACGTTGTGGCAAATGGCAAACTCATCAGTCAGTCCCCCCGCCCAGATGCAAGGCTCAATATCCAGGATCGCCCTTCTACGTCACACAGACGACATCTGGGAGTTTAGCAGAAGACCTAGGGTTAGGATTCAAAACTAGAACAAGCCGGTAGCAGTTCTGTGCGTTTTATCTTTTTGTTATTGATCTTGAGCCTGGTGGCTGAAACGCAGTACACCTGAAAACGTCCTTGGCCAAATCCGACCCGACTGTCTCTGCCGTCATTGGGTGGCTCCATTCCTCGCAGTCGAAAACACCTGCACCTTCGCTCCATCTCCCGGTCCCCCTGAATTGGTTCTGGCTGGTGTGCACGGCGGAGCAATACTCGGCCACGGTAGCGGCGGCATTGTGCTGTCGCGGGCGGCGTAAAAGTCGGCCACTTTTGCCCTTTCGGTATTCGGGAGGGTTTGGGGATATTCACCGTGGATTTGTATTTGAAGGTTCGTCACGCTCACTTTGAGGAAGGTTTGAGCGGGCGTCAGATTGCTCGGGATTTTGGGATCAGCCGGGACAGTGTTTCTAAGATGTTGGCGTATTCCGAACCGCCGGGGTATCGGCGGACATCGCCGATCAAATGGCCCAAGCTTGATCCGTATGTTGCACAAATTGACGAGTGGCTTGCAGAAGACAAAACCCGCCCGCGTAAGCAGCGCCATACGGCAAAGCGCATTTTTGAGCGGCTGCGCGATGAGTGCCGGTTTGATGGCGGATACACGATTGTCAAAGACTATGTGCGAACAAGGAAACGCGTATCACGGGAGATGTTTGTTCCCCTGAGCCATCCACCGGGACACGGCCAAGCGGACTTTGGCGAAGCGTTCGTTGTGATCGGCGGGATTGAGCAGAAGGCGTATTTCTTTGCCTTTGATTTGCCGCACAGCGATGCCTGCTATGTTCGCGCGTATCCCGCGGCCAACACCGAGGCCTGGCTTGATGGGCATGTGCACGCCTTTGCCTTCTTCGGCGCGGTGCCGCGCTCCATCCTTTACGACAATGACCGCTGCCTTGTGGCCAAGATCATGTCGGACGGCACCCGGCAGAGAACCCAGCGGTTCAGCGCGATGCTGTCTCACTACGTGATCGGGGATCGGTATGGCCGCCCCGGCAAGGGCAACGATAAGGGCAAGGTCGAGGGTCTGGTTGGCTATTCCCGTCGCAACTTTATGGTGCCGATGCCGCGTTTTCCAGGTTGGGACGCATTCAACGATTACCTGGAAGGCCAGTGTCGCAAAAGACAGGCCGACATCCTACGCGGACACAAGATCAGCATTGGTGAACGGCTGGAAGCAGATTTGGCGGCGATGCGTACCCTGCCAGCCGCTCCTTTTGAAGCCTGTGATCTGCAAAGCGGTCAGGTGACATCGACATCCCAGGTGCGTTATCGCGGCAATGATTACTCTGTGCCCGTTGCCTATGGCCACCGTGAGGTTTGGATCAAAGGCTTCGTTGACCGGATCATCATTGGGTGCGCAGCCGATGTCATCGCAGACCACCCTCGTTCTTACGACACAGGCGACATGATGTTCGATCCAGTACATTACCTGCCGTTGATCGAGCGCAAGATCATGACCTTCGACCAGGCAGCGCCATTGCAGGGCTGGGAGCTACCAGAAGCCTTCGCAACGTTGCAGCGTTTGTTAGAAGCGAGGCAGGGCAAAACCGGCAAGCGGGAATACGTGCAGGTTCTGCGCCTGTTGGAACGCTTTGAGATGGAGGTGCTTCATCTGGCGATTAAAGATACGTTGCAGATGAGGGCCATCAGCTTTGACGCCGTCAAACACTTGGCTCTGTGTCGCGTCGAGCGCCGTCCGGCCCGGCTGGATCTGGATGTCTATCCCTTCCTGCCCAGAACCAATATCGCAACGACATCTGCCGCGTCCTATATGAGCCTACTGGTAGGTGGTGGCGCATGACAGACACACCAGAACTGTTGTTTGCCCATCATCTCAAAACCCTGCGATTGCCCACCTTCCTTCGCGAACACGACAAGCAGGCCCGGATATGTGCCGCCGAAGGCGTGGATCATGTGCGCTATCTGGCCCGGCTGACGGAACTGGAACTGATCGACCGGGAACGGCGCATGGTCGAGCGCCGGATCAAATCTGCAAAGTTCCCGGCAGTCAAAAGCCTCGATAGCTTCGACTTCAAAGCCATCCCCAGCCTCAACAAGATGATGGTGCTGGAACTGGCCCGCTGTGAGTGGATTGAACGCAAAGAAAACGTCATCGCGCTCGGCCCGTCAGGAACTGGTAAAACCCATGTTGCCCTCGGGCTGGGGCTGGCTGCGTGCCAAAAGGGATTGCCGGTCGCCTTCGTGACCGCAGCCTCGCTGGTCCATGAACTGATGGAGGCCAGAGATGAGAAGCGCCTACTGCGACTGCAACGCCAACTGGCAAAGGTCAAACTGCTGATCATTGACGAGTTGGGGTTTGTGCCGCTGAGCAAAACCGGCGCCGAACTGCTGTTCGAGTTGATATCGCAGCGCTACGAGCGGGGTTCCACCCTGATCACCAGCAATCTGCCGTTCGAAGAATGGACCGAAACCTTCGGCACCGAACGCCTCACCGGTGCACTGCTGGACCGGCTGACCCATCATGTGAACATCCTGGAAATGAACGGCGAAAGCTATCGCCTTCACCAGAGCCGTGCCCGCCTCGCAAATACCGGAAAATGACCTTCACATGATTGGCCTGACGGCCAATGCGCCTTGGACCGTGCTTGCTATTTGTGGGCCGCAAGCTCCAAGGCGCGTGCACCAAACTGGCCTACTTTTGCGCCGCCCTAGTGGCAGGATTTTACGCCGCCGTTGACAGCTGGCCAAGAAAAACAGTTAGCTGACGAACTAAAGTGTACTTTGGGAATGCTGAGCTTCAAGCGGTAATGCGGTGCTGGTGCATCTAAGCGGATTTGGCATAGGGCAAATGTCTGCTTCCGCCGAGGTTACGCGTCCTGTGCGCACCTGCGGCGAAAGTCTGGTTTCCGCCTGATTCATTAGAATAACAACGCGTTCTGGCGCAAAAAGTACCGGCGCGGCCTGCACCGTCGCACTTGTTTTTGTGAGACAGCGGGATTTGGACAAGCCAAACGCCCCTGGCCATCAGGGGTAAGGCGCTGCCTTCCCCCTCGGGCAACCCTATTAGACAAAACCGTGTCCTCGGCTACGCCTGCGGGCCGCACCACTATTGTCGAATAGCATTGCCTCGCCCCCATCCGCGTTCGCCACGTGGCAGATCAGCAGGAACAGGCGCCTTCAGCGTCTGATCTGCAAATCAGCCCTGATTTTCCCAAAAGGGAAGTCAGGATCATTGAAATCGGTCTAGGTGCTGGATGATGGAAGTGAGGCGAAAATGGCAAGGTTCTGTCGCTGGTGGCAGAACTATGTGTCGCCTGACACAGCAAAAAAGTGGCGGACCGAGGAGGATTCGAACCCCCGACCCCTTGATTCGTAGTCAAGTACTCTATCCAGCTGAGCTATCGGTCCGCGTTGGTGAGGCGCTATTTAGACCCGGGGCGCAGGACGTGCAAGACGATTCTTCGAAAAATCTTCAAAAAGTCACGTCCCCGCGTGGAAGCCTTATTTCAAACGTGGTTCCCTCGGATCCTGTGTCTTTCAGAACCAAGTCACCGCCGTGGCCCCGCATCAATTCTTGCGAAATTGCCAAGCCCAGACCAGACCCACCTTTGCGCACCCCGCCCTGGAACGGAGTGAACAGATTCTCGCGCGCTTTGGGCGGCAACCCCGGGCCAGTGTCGCGGATCTCAACGCACCAACTGTCTTCATTTTCCTGGCCGACAATGGTGATTTGGCCTGGTTTGCCAGAAGCGACCAAAGCCTGCCTGGCGTTACGGACAAGATTCATGATCACCCGAAAAAGTTGTTCCGGGTCCGCTCGGGCCACAAGGTCATTGGGCACATCATTCACTATCTCTACGCAGGCATCAGCGATCGCAAGTTGTTCGCTGGCCGCAACATCTTCGGCCAAATCCCGCAACCGGACCATGTTCAGCGTCGGGGCAGGTTCTTCGGCGCGACCGAAGGCCAATGTGTTTTCGCAAAGGGAAACGGCGCGCGTTATCGAGTTCACCAGCTTCGGAGCCATCCGCCGGACAAGCGGGTCATCGCTGGCCTCGATCCGATCTGTGAACAGCTGAGCGGATGTCAAAATGTTACGCAAATCATGACTGACCTTGGCCACTGCCCCACCCAGTTGAGCCAATCTCTCACGTTGTTTGAGTGCCTGGGTCAGATCCGTTTGCAGCATCTTCAAGGCTTCCTCCGCCTCGCGCAGCTCGGTCACTTTGGAATTCGGCGAGATGATACCCCGGGCATCCTCAGGCGCGCTGGCGTAGCGCTGCATATAGCCGACCACGCTTTTGATTGGCCGGACAAGCACCACCCGCACAGCGAGAAACAAGAACGAGGCGGTAATGATCGAAATCACAAAGGACAGGCCCAGGATGCGCCATCCGTAGTCCGTCATCGCCATCCGCAAGGGGGCGCTGTCAGTGGTCACCTCGATCAGCAAACCGGCACCCTTGACCGGCTCACCGATCACACGGATGACCTGATCTTCGACTGTGAACAAACGGGTCATCGCGTCACGGATCAGAACCCAGGGCCCCGCATCCCTAAGGTCGTATGTTTTGGCGATTTGTTCAGGAATGGGGGACGACAGCATCAGCTGCCGCACTTCGTCACGGCGCAGAACGACGTTGTAGACACCGGCATTTGCCAGCAGTTCGGCCTCAAGGTCTTCGGCCAGCATATCGTCGGCCAATAGGGCCAGCGACGCGATCTGGGCGCGTTCCAGACGGTTCAGCAGGAAATCTTCCCGAAACCGCGCGATGGAGGGCACGAAGATCAGTACCTCGGCCAACATCACGAAGACCGTTGTCAGGATCAGGAAACGGCCGGACAGGGAATTCAAAGGACGCTCCTTTCCCGGTCAGGGAATCCAGCGCTGGACGAACCTGACCACTCGTTTAACTGTCTGATTCTCAAACAGCCTTGGCGAGAAATAGGCGCCCGCGGCGCGTTTGTTAAGCTCTCCGATTGTCGGATACGGGGCCACCATCGCAGCAATCTGTCCCATTTTCAGGTTATTGGCTATCGCCAGAGACCACAAATTGATCAATTCACCTGCCTGGTGGCCAACGATTGTTGCGCCTACAGGCCGACCTTTGACAACCATAACCTTGATGAATCCGGGTGTTTTACGTTCAGCCACAGCACGGTCGTTGTGGTGATAGTCAAACTGGGCAGTTTCGACGTTGCCGCCGTATTGCGCGTGTGCCTCTGCTTCACTCATCCCAACTTGCGCCAGTTCCGGCTGCGTGTATGTGGCCCATGGGATATGATTTGTCTTGGCTTTGGACGGCAAACCAAACAAGGCCGAGCGGATGATAATGCCCGCGTGGTACCCCGCAACATGGGTGAATTGCAGCCCGCCAGCGACATCCCCAATCGCATAAACCTTGCGGTTTGTCGTACGTAGAGTGTCATCTGTTTTAATGCCGGCCCGTGTTTGGTCGATGCCAGCGACTTCGAGATTCAGACGGTCGACATTGGCCTTGCGCCCTGCCGCCAGCAACAGGTGGGAACCAGCATAAATCTCACCGTTTTCGGTAACAACTTCGACTGCGCCATCAGAGCCTCGGATTTGCGCGACCATTGCGCTCTCGTGAATGGCGACGCCTTCCAAGCGCAAGGCATTGAGCACGACATCTGCCGCCTCGGGGTCATCTTTGCCCAGCGCCTTCATGCCTTCGATCACGGTCACTTTGCATCCCAGCCGAATATGGGCCTGCGCCATCTCCATGCCGATTGGACCACCGCCGATGATCAGCAGGTGGTCGGGTTTTTCCCGCAGCTCAAAGATGGTTTCGTTTGTGTAAAAAGGGACCTTGTCGAGCCCGGGTATGGGCGGGACCAGCGGGGAAGACCCCGTCGCAATCACGACGCGCCGCGCTGTGATCACCTGATCACCCGCCTGAACCTGGGTTGGAGAGACAAATGATCCGTATTCCCGGATCACCCTGACACCAAACCCCTCGAACCGCTCCTGACTGTCCATGGGCTCGATCTGGGCGATAACATCACGGACGTGATCCTTGGCAACGGCATAGTCCACTTGCGGTTTGTGGTCGGCAACACCGAAGACTGCCGAATGTGCTTGTCCGTAGGCTGCCTTACCGCTTGCAATCAGCGCCTTTGATGGCACGCAACCGAAGTTCAAGCAGTCACCCCCCATCTTGTGGCCTTCCAGCAAGATGACATCGGCGCCCATCTGGCTGGCACCCGCGGCAACGGACAACCCACCCGACCCGGCCCCAATCACCAGGATATCGGTTTTTGACTCGTTCATGATTCAGACGTCCTTCCGGCCACGCAGGTATTTGATGACGATCGGCAATGCAGCCAACACGCATAATCCAATGATTGGGCCCATCACAAAAGGTTCCCACAACAGTGACACGTCAGGCGTTTCACCGCGGTCGAATACGCCACCCAGGCCAACACCGATCCAAGTATAGACGATCCCGCCGGGAATAATGCCCAGCGCTGTTGTCAGCAGAAAGTTGCGGAACCTCACGCCAACCAAAGCTGGAACAAGGTTTGCGACAAAGAACGGAACAACAGGCACAAGCCGCAGCAGGAACAGCACCGAGATTTCGTTTTCCCGCAACCCGTCCTTGAGCTTTTTGATGGAGCCTTCCGACGTTTCCAATCGTGCTGTCAGCGCCTGACCCAGCCCCCATCGTGCCGCCAGAAATATCGCCGAGGCGCCGACAGTCGCTGCAAAAACATTGAACGCAGTTCCTGCAACCAGGCCAAACAGAAACCCTCCGGTCATCGAAGCAACAGCCGCACCCGGCAAGGAAAACGCCACGACCACGATGTAGATCGCCATAAACGCTACCGCCATCGCCCAATAATTCGCGTCTCTCCACGTTAGCAATGCCTCGCGGTTGTCACGCAGAGTTTCAAAAGTCAGGTAATCCCCAAGTGTAAAGAACCCGACCGTGGCAACGGTAAGGATAACAAGCAATGGGATGTGGCGTGCAATCCCGCTGCGGGGTTGCTGGGTTGTTTCGCTCATCTGGTTGTCCGGTTTATTGGGTTCCATCCTTCCCCCAAGATGCGCTGCCTGCGCGCCCAGCAACAGGGTGTTCACGGCGCCTTGAAGTTTGCGACTGTGAAAGTGAGTGTTTTCCGCATAAAAGCCGGTTTTTGAAATGTTTTGCGACAGCGGGTTACAGAATTGTTGCAAAAGGCACAAAAACCCCGACCTAGGGGTTTGACTTACCCTACTCTTAGCAGTAGAGGACGGGCTTCGAACACCACGGGCAGGCGAATCCGCGCCGCACCCGACCGCATAGATTGGAGACGGAGCGATGAAACGCACCTATCAGCCTTCGAACCTGGTTCGCAAACGCCGCCACGGTTTCCGCGCGCGCATGGCCACCAAGGCCGGCCGCAAGATCCTGAACTCGCGCCGCGCACGTGGCCGCAAGTCGCTGAGCGCATAAGCCGCTCACCGATCAGGTTATGAACATGACGCCGCCGGAGGCCCCTGAGGATGGTAAGAACCAGCCCGGGGAAACGCCCCCGGCGGCGTCCGTTTGCGCGCCTGAAACTCTGATCGTTCTCAAGAATCGTTCCGACTTCCTCAATGCTGCGCGGGCGCGCCGGCAAGGCACCTCCTCGATGATGGTGCAGGCCCGCAAACGCGCCCCGGATGAAGCGCCAGGGATTCGCGTTGGCTTCACCTGCTCCAAGAAGGTTGGCAACGCCGTGGCCCGAAACCGCGCGAAACGTCGGTTGCGCGAAGTCGCGCGTGCCGTTCTGCCGGTGCAAGGTCTTGATGGCTGGGACTATGTGCTGATCGGACGCGCCGACGCCACAGCAGAGCGTTCGTTTGACGCGCTGTTGAACGACTTTCAGTACGCGCTGCGCAAATTGCACAGTGTCAAGAAATGACCCTGCTTGCGCATCTCCTCGGCTTGCCCGTACGGGCCTATCGTCTGATCTTTAGCCCTTGGGTTGGCTTCAATTGCCGCTATCAGCCGACTTGTTCGGCCTACGCGCTGGAAGCCTTGGAAAAACACGGCGCGGCCAAGGGCACGTGGTTGGCCGCGCGCCGTATCTGCCGGTGCCATCCCTGGGGCGGTGATGGCTATGACCCGGTGCCCGATGACCAAAAGGACTGATCTGCTCAGAACAGCGCCAGATTGCCCCGATTCGTATGAGCTCGGGTTGGAATCACTTCGCGGTCCAGCTTGCCCATAAAGGTATGGTGCAGGTCTTCATAGAAGCGCGGTGAGTCGAAATACCAGCTGTGGCTTGCTGATTTACCGTCTGGAAAATCACCGCGATTGTCTTTGAAAAACTTGCCACAGTAAAGGTTCACTGCCTTTTCCGGATGTTCATCTGGCATACCCACGCGGCCAAGCCTGCGTGACACCCCGACACGTTTGACCTCGGAAATCGACAGTGCCTCGTCGAAGGGGCTGTAGTAACAGGTCAGCCGAGTACACCTGCGCAGAAGCGATGAGGATTTCGGGTTACCAACGGCAAGCGATTTCGACGAAATATCCGCCGCCACAAAGGCGACCTGACTGGTTGTCCAGCTGTGTTGTGCGGTTGTGTGATCGTCATCTGCATAATCCATCGCCTCGCGCACCAGAAAGGTTCCCATGGAATGCGCCAGAACGTGGATATTGTAGCGGCAATCAGGCGTCTGCATCCGCGATAGCCTTTTGATGCCATGGGTGAACAGCTTGTCCGCAGACCGACGTGCATCGGCCCGGTCCGAGTTGTAGCCAAGAACCGACCCGTCGCTCGGCCAATCAAAGCTTATCACCGTTCCCTTAAACCCGTGCGCCTCTAACCCCGAGCGGATTTTGCGGTGGCGTTCCAGCATTTCAAATTGCTCGGTATTGAACCCGTGCACGAAAATGACGATGTGACCGTTCTCTTCATCTGTTGCACCTGCCCCGGCCTGAACCCGTCCAATCCAATCCGAAACCGGGATTTCGTGCCGTCGCGCCGGGCGTCTGGCATTGGAGGGGATGGCCAGATATCGCGTGCCACCCGGTTTGTTCGAATAATGGTCGCCATCGCGGCCGCGGACAGAAAAAAAGTAGTCCATCGATCAATCCTTTCAAAAAATATCTGCGCACCATAGCACAGCTTGCCTCTTGAATCAGGTCTTTGCAGCGCGGCGCTTCCATGGCATATGCCCGCAAGCCTGAGGAGAGCCGACATGCTGGACGATGACAGCGATATCCATCCCCTATTCGCCGGTGCGCCCTCGACCACCGAATTCAAGAAGCTGCGCAAGCGCATCGTGCGTCAGACTCGCGAGGCGATTGAACAGTACGGGATGGTGGCCCCATCAGCACATGACAAAGACGGCAAACCGCCCCGCTGGCTGGTTTGTTTGTCCGGTGGCAAGGACAGCTACACCCTTTTGGCGGTTCTATACGAATTGAAGTGGCGCGGACTGCTGCCGGTTGATCTATTGGCCTGCAATCTGGATCAGGGGCAACCGGGCTTTCCAGCCACCGTCCTGCCGGAATTTCTAGGCCGGATGGGTGTGCCCCACCGGATTGAATATCAGGACACGTATTCAGTGGTTATGGACAAGGTCCCGCAGGGCCGGACATTCTGTGCACTATGCTCGCGTTTGCGGCGCGGAAACCTGTATCGCATCGCGCGCGAAGAAGGGTGCTCGGCCGTTGTACTGGGTCATCACCGGGACGATATCCTTGAGACGTTCTTCATGAATCTCTTCCACGGCGGACGTCTGGCCACAATGCCGCCCAAGTTGGTGAATGAAGAAGGTGATCTTTTTGTGTATCGCCCGCTGGCCCATGTGGCCGAGGCCGATTGTGAGAAATTCGCCAAAGCCATGACATATCCTATCATCCCGTGCGACCTCTGCGGGAGCCAGGACGGGCTGCAACGTCAACAGGTCAAACAGATCCTGGATCAATGGGAGAAGAACAGCCCCGGCCGTCGCCAGGTCATGTTCCGTGCCCTGACAAACGCGAGGCTGTCTCATCTTTTGGATCCGAAACTATTTGATTTTGCCGGTCTTTCTTTGAAATCCGGCGAAAACGCAGAAAATTCAGACGAAATTCCTCTGTTGCGTTAACGACTGACTCAGACTGGTTTCCTACGCTCCACCTTGCGCGATCCATGCCCAGGGCCGAAAACCAATGCGGAACCATCCTTTCTTTGAGCGATTAATCCATTCTCTGATCAGCATGCTGAACAGCCCGGCCGCGCTGGCCTTTCTGCCAGCGCTCTGCCTGGGCGCCTTTTGGGTTGGAGGGGAACGCGCGCTAGTCGCCGCAGCGCTGGGCCTGCCATTGATTTATGCAGGCGTTGGCATTTTGGGTGTTGGCGCTGCTCGGGCCAACCGGCACATTGGTGGTCTTTTGGCAAACGATCAGTTCAATCTTGAGCTGGAAAAGGTATTCGAGGCTGCAAATCGCAGCGGCGAAGCGTCGGCCTGCATTGCTGTGGCACTGGATGACTACAACCAGCTGCTTGATCTCCACGGACAAGCGGCAGCAAACCACGTGACCGAACAGTTCTGCACCCGCGTTCTGTCCATGATCCGCAGCCACGACATCGCCACACGCATCGGTGGAAACAAAATGCTGATCGGTCTGCGACCAGCACAACAGCTGGATCTGGAAGCGTGCATTCAAATGACGGGGCGCATCCAATCCGTTGTCGAGGACCCCGTGATGTTGAATGGCACAGGTGTGTACATGTCATGTTCCATTGGCTTTTGCCTAAGTACGAATGAACCCGATAGCAACGTGGAACAGTGGATCGACGCCGCAACTGGCGCACTTGTAGAGGCCCAACAAAATGGACCATCTACAATCAGGGCGTTTTCAACGGAAACACGGCGCAGGTCGCGGATCAGAACCAATTTGCGCAAGGAATTTGATGCGGCGCTAACCAGCGGAGAGATCTGCCCCTGGTTTCAACCGCAGGTGTCGACTGACACCGGGCGCGTTACAGGTTTTGAAGCACTGGCCCGTTGGGAACATCCGCAAAAGGGCGTTCTTGGACCGCATATCTTCCTGCCTTTTGCCGAGCAGGCAGAACTTATGGAGCGTCTGGGGCAAACAATAAGACACCACGCATTCACTGCCATTCGTGCCTGGGATCGCGCTGGTGTTGTCGTTCCCCGGATTGGCGTGAACTTTTCGTCGGACGAGCTGAGAGACCCGGGCCTTACTGATCGCCTCAAGTGGGAGCTGGACCATTTCGACCTGACGCCCGACCGGTTGGCCGTCGAGGTTTTGGAAACCGTTTTTTCAAGGCGACCCGACGACGTGATCACCCGCAATGTCACCGGTCTCGCTGCGCTGGGATGTTGCATTGATCTTGATGATTTTGGCACCGGACACGCGTCGATTGCATCAATCAAACGCTTTAACGTCACGCGGATCAAGATCGACCGATCGTTTGTTGCCAAATCAGATCAGGACCCCAGCCAACAGCAACTCGCCAGCGCCATTCTGACCATGGCGGAACGGCTACAGCTTGAAACATTGGCCGAAGGCGTTGAGACACCTGGAGAACATGCTTTGATGGCGCAACTGGGCTGTGACCACGTTCAAGGGTTCGGGATTGGGAAGCCCATGCCCTTTGACCAGACCCTGGATTGGATTGCCACGTATCGCAATAAAGTCAACGGTGTTCCGAAAATCGGAAGGCAAACTGGGTAAAGGACCTGAGTTTACCGCAAAGAAGACCCATCCGTGACGAAATGACGGGCGATTCCGCTTGACCTTTCGGCCTGCACTCTGTTGAACCCTGCGGGTGTCTTTCACTGCTCAAGGTGCCTGTCCCAGATGGACGATCAGAACAAGAATCTCATCCTCGCAACCGCGCTCAGCTTCCTGGTGATCCTGGTTTGGTTTGTCCTGTTCCCTCCGCCAGAGCCGGCACCTGTACCCGAGCAGTCCGAAATCACCGCTGCGCAAGGCGATGAGGTTCAAGCCCCAAGCGCGTCCGGCACGGGCACCGTGGGCGAGGCGACAGCTTCCGCCGAGGAGGCTTTGCCCGAAGATCAGGCCCCCCGTGTTCAGATCGATACGCCGCGCCTGCAAGGCAGCCTGTCTCTGTCGGGTGGACGTATCGATGAGCTGTTCTTGAAGGATTACAAGGTTTCGATCAAAGAAGGCGCACCTATCGTCGAACTCTTGTCCCCCGTCGGATCAGAATCCGCCTACTACGCGCTATATGGCTGGGCGCCAGGTGCCGGAGTGACTGGCACGGATGTTCCAGGCCCAAACACCCTGTGGACGCTTGAGCAGGGCGATACGCTGGGCGTTGACACGCCTATTACGTTGGTCTGGAACAATGAAAGCGGTCTGACATTCCGCCGCACCATATCGGTGGACGAGGATTACATGTTCTCGGTGACACAGTCAGTGGAAAACGCCACTGACGCCGAGGTTGGTATGGCCCCCTATGGCATTCTGGCCCGTCACGGAATTGGCGAAGACGGGGACCTGCCCGGGTTGAAGAACTTCTTCATCCTGCATGAAGGCGTGATGGTCATGGCCGATGGCGTTCTCGACGAAATCGATTATGGCGACGTTCAGGATTTCGACATCGATCCAGTCGAACGCGCCCAAGCCGAGGTATTTCAGGTCAAAGAAGGTGGCTGGGTTGGGTTTACCGATCACTATTGGATGACCACCCTGATCCCCGCAGAAGGTGCGACCTTCAAAGCTGCGGCAAAATACGATGCCCGCCGCAAGATTTATCAGACAGAAACGGTTCTGCCGACCCTGACCGTTGCGCCCGGTGCGACCGAGCAGGTCACCACACGCCTGTTTGCCGGGGCAAAGGAATGGGAAACCATCCGCGAATATGAGGCGGAAGGGGTGCAAAAGTTCATCGAGAGCATCGACTGGGGCTGGTTCTCTTTCCTGACCAAGCCGATTTTCTGGTTGCTGCACAACATCAACGCCCTGATTGGCAACATGGGCTGGTCGATCATCGCCCTGACCCTGATCATCAAAGCAATCCTGTTCCCGCTTGCCTTCAAATCCTACGTCTCGATGGCGAAGATGAAGGAATTGCAGCCGCAGATGGAGGCCCTGAAAGAGGCCGCAGGTGACGACCGTCCGAAGATGCAGCAAGGTATGATGGAACTGTACAAGAAGGAAAAGGTGAACCCGGCCGCAGGCTGTTTGCCGATCCTGATGCAGATCCCCATCTTTTTCTCATTGTACAAGGTGATCTTTGTCACGATCGAACTGCGTCAAGCCCCCTGGTTTGGGCCGTTCCAGGATCTCAGCGCGCCAGATCCGACCTCGATCATGAACTTCTTTGGCTGGCTGCCTTGGGCCGGTCCGCAGCCAGATAGTTTGATGGCATTGATCTTTATTGGTATCCTGCCTCTGCTATTGGGCATTTCGATGTGGCTGCAGCAGAAACTGAATCCGGCACCAACGGACGCGACACAAGCAATGATCTTTGCCTGGATGCCATGGGTCTTCATGTTCATGCTGGGCGGTTTCGCCAGCGGCCTGGTTGTCTACTGGATCGCCAACAACACGATAACGTTCACCCAGCAATACTTGATCATGCGTAGTCAGGGATTTAAGCCGGACGTGTTTGGCAACATCATATCCGGGTTCAAACGGACGCCAAAAACGGATGACAAATGAGCGGATCGATCACCAGCCTGTGGCGGCATCCAATCAAAAGCCATGGGCGCGAAAGCCTTGATGACGTAACTGTATCTCCCGGGCAGACACTGCCCGGGGATCGCGTTTGGGCGGTCGCCCATGAGGCGTCTAAGGCCGACGGCAGCAAATGGGTGCCTTGCGCCAACTTCAGCCGCGGATCGAAGGCACCAAATCTGATGGCTATTTCTGCACGTCTTGAGGGCGACACTGTTACGCTCAGCCATCCTCAGCAGCCGGATTTGCAGTTTGCCCCTGATTCCGAGCAGGACGCGTTTCTAAACTGGGTCAAACCACTGATGCCCGCAGATCGCGCCGCATCCGCGCGGATCATTCGTGTTCCGGGTCGCGGGATGACAGACAGCGATTTTCCGTCGATCAGCTTGTGCAACATGGCCTCGCACCGTGCGGTAGAACAGAAGCTGGGCCGTGACCTGTCGGTTTGTCGCTGGCGTGGAAACATCTGGTTTGATGGCCTGCCCTTGTGGGAAGAGTTTGACTGGCTGGGTAAGGATGTTCAGATCGGCGAGGCCGTGTTCAACGTGCGCGAGCGCATAGTGCGCTGCCTCGCAACCACTGCCAATCCAGAGACCGGTGAGCGGGATGCAGATACGCTGGGCGCCTTGAACAGCTGGGACCATCAGGATTTCGGCGTTTATGCCGTCGTGGTTCGGGGCGGCAACATCCGTGTTGGTGACAAGGTTCAGGTGCTATGACCTCACTTCCTTTTCCACTGGCTGAAGACCCCGACGCCTTTTCCTTGGAACGCGGCCGCAAACTGTTCGCAGGCCCATCAGAGTTCGTCAAAGGTGTCGTCGGAATGGATGGCCTGCCGGCCCCTGACCGGCTTGAGGTTTGTTTCGCAGGACGGTCAAATGTGGGGAAATCCAGTCTGATCAATGCACTGACTGGTACCAAAGGTTTAGCGCGCGCATCAAACACGCCAGGTCGCACGCAAGAGATCAACTTCTTCACACAAGGCCCAGAGCTGTATTTGGTCGACCTGCCAGGATATGGCTACGCCAATGCGCCGCTTAAAATTGTCGAGAAATGGCAGCGGCTGCTGAAAAAATACCTGAGCGGACGCCAAACCCTGCGTCGCGCCTTTGTTCTGATCGACGCGCGCCACGGGGTGAAATCGGTCGATGACGAGATCATGAAACTTTTGGACACCAGCGCGGTTACATTTCAGTGCGTTATGACCAAGGCGGATAAGGTTAAAGTCAAGGATCGTGAAAAAGTGCTAGATCAGGTGCGCACCGCCTTGTCCAAACACCCGGCAGCCTACCCTGAAATCGTACTGACCTCGTCTGAAAAGAATGACGGTGTTCCAACTTTGCGCTCGATCATCGCGCATCTGGAATGAAAGCGATCGCGCGCCTCCTCAGTCTTGTGACCCTTCTTGCCTTGGTCGCGACCGGAGCGATCCCGCAGGGTTGGATGCCAACGCAGGGTCAGGACGGCAAAGTCCTGCTTGTCATATGCACCGGGGAAGGAACGATCGAGCAATGGGTTGATCTGGACCCAAGCGATCCAATGCATGACGAGACAGACAACCGATCGAAGTGTTCGTTTGCGGGGCTGTTTGCAGATGCGAATGTGCCAAATTCGGGCGCCCTGAAACACCTCGACTTTCCACTACAACTGCGCTGGGCGTACGCGGAATTCACACACCGCAGCGCGGGTTTCCATGCCCGCTATGACGCGCGAGCGCCACCTCAAACCTCCTGAAACAGCGAAGTCTTGTTTGCACCTGCGCACCTCGTGCGCAGGGCAATTCCGCATCTGGAGATTGATATGGCAATGAACAGCCAAACTATGGGGCAAAGCCCCGCGCAGAACCGTACTGTGCAAAAATTCTACTTTGCTGCCTGGAGGTGGCATTTCTACGCCGGGATATTTGTGATCCCATTTCTGATAACTCTCGCCGTAACTGGGTTGATGATGATGTTCATCACGCAATTCGACGGCCGTGACGGCGAAAAGATCAGCGTCGAGATTCAGGGCACAGCCCTGCCCGTTTCTCAACAAGCCGAGGTCGCGCTGACCGAGGTGCCGGGGTCGGTGGTCGAATGGATTGGCCCAAAGGGAGGCTATCTGGCCACTGTTTTCCGCATCAAAACGGAAGGCGGTCAGCGCCTTGTGGCCGTGGATCCCTATGCCGGCGAGGTACTGGAAATATGGGACCGTCGGGCGGGTTGGTATGATCTTGCAGACAACATTCACTCGTCCCTCATGATCGGAACGACCGGAGACCGGATCCTCGAAGTTGCCGCTGGTCTGAGCCTGGTTCTGATCTTTACCGGACTCTACCTTTGGTGGCCGCGTGGAAACGCTGTATCGGCCTTTGTGCCCAATTTCCGCGCCAGGGGACGGGCCCTGTGGAAGTCGCTTCACTCTGTCGTCGGGATTTGGATGTCGGGTTTGCTGGTCGTCTTCTTGATCTCAGGCCTGTCCTGGGCTGGCGTCTGGGGCGGTATGTTCGTCCAGGCCTGGAGCAGTTTTCCAGCCGAGAAATGGGACAATGTGCCATTGTCGGATGATCTGCATGCCAGCATGAACCACGGACATCAAAATGACGTCCCTTGGGCACTTGAGCAGACACCGATGCCCGCCTCCGGATCTAAGGCAGGTATTGACGGCGTGCCCGAGGGAACGACGATCAATATCGACGCGCTTGTTGCGCTTGGAACAACTCTCGACATGACAGGGCGTTTCCGCGTGGCTTACCCAAGTGGTGACAGCGGGGTCTGGACCCTGAACCGCGACAGCATGAGCAGCGATTCAACAGATCCGGGGAATGACCGCACCGTTCACGTAGATCAGTACACCGGAAAGATCCTCGCCGATGTGCGATACGAGGATTACTCGCTGATGGGTAAAAGCATGGCCCTAGGTATCCCGTTTCACATGGGATTGATGGGCACGTGGAACTTCGTACTCAATGTCGTCTTCTGCCTGTCTGTGATCTTTGTCTGCATCTCAGGCGTTGTGATGTGGCTTATGCGTCGCCCCCAACGCGCCGGACGATTGGCAGCCCCGCCATCGCCGGCGGAAATGCCGCTTTGGAAAGGTGCCGTCCTGATCGGACTGTTCACGGCAATGGCCTTCCCCTTAGTCGGCCTGACACTGCTTGGTGTTCTGGTCTTTGACCTGCTGATCTTGAACAACATCCCCGCGATGAAACGGGCCTTAAGCTGATCTGGTGCGGCTGCGCTGACCAGGCGCAGCCGCACTTTGCAGCAATTGCTGCTATCTGGTCTTGGCAGCCCGTTCCAAAGGCCCTAACAGGGTTGATCAGAGGACTGACAGCCATGAAGACAAGAGATATGAACCGGGATTGGATCGCAACTGCCGCCACATTGAACAGCGCACTGCCTTATCTGCAGCGCTATGACGATGCTATTGTCGTCATCAAACTGGGCGGCCACGCCATGGGCAGTGACGAAGCCATGGAGAGCTTCGCACGTGATGTGGTTCTGATGCGGCAGGTCGGTGTGAACCCTGTTGTCGTGCATGGTGGCGGGCCGATGATCAACGCGATGTTGAGCCAATTGGATATCCAGTCCGAGTTTGTAAATGGCAAACGTGTCACCGACAAAGCAACGGTTGAAGTCGTCGAGATGGTGCTTTCGGGCCTTGTGAACAAACGTATTGTTCAGGCGATCAACCGTCAGGGTGGCACCGCTGTTGGCCTTTCGGGCAAAGACGCCAATCTGATGACCTGCGACCAAACGGATGCCTCCTTGGGGTTCGTCGGTTCACCCGCGCAGATGAACCCAAAGGTTTTGCACGATCTGTTTTCGCATGACGTGATCCCGGTCATCGCACCGCTGGGTGCTGGTAATGACGGGGAAACATTCAACGTCAATGGCGACACTGCAGCGGGGGCAATCGCCTCGGCCTTGAAGGCAGACCGCCTGTTGTTGCTGACGGACGTTTCTGGTGTCAAAAACGCTGCCGGTGATGTGGTCACTGAACTGAAAGCGGGGCAGATCCGCGAGATGACGCTCGAAGGGACGATTGCTGGCGGGATGATCCCGAAAACCGAAACCGCGCTGGATGCCTTGCACAGCGGAGTACGCGCAGTTGTCATTCTGGACGGGCGTGCGCCGAATGCGGTACTGCTGGAATTGTTCACGGAACACGGTGCCGGTTCGCTGATCCGGCCAGACTAAGCCAAAAGGCGCGGAGGGGGTATGGCGGAACAGTCTGAAACTACCTCTGAGACAAGCAGCCGTTTGTCCTACGCCCGCGTCGAAGAAACCGCGAGCGAGACAGGATTGATCGTTATGGGGGCACTGCACCCCCGCGTGACCCAGGCCAAACACCCCGAAGGTGGTACACTGGTCCTGCTCGGCGCAGGTGATGCGTTCTGGCCTGCGTTAAAGGCCTCGCCCGAATGGCTCGATCAACACCCTGATCCGGTTGATCGGTGGTCTTCGCGGGTCATCGGGGACATGGCCAGTGATCTGGGCGCACAGGCGCATTTTCCCTTTGGCGGCCCGCCATATGCCCCTTTCATCGACTGGGCGCTTAAGTCAGGGCGGACGTTCAGCAGCCCCGTAGGGGCGCTGGTGCATGACACGGTGGGGATGATGATCTCGTTTCGCGGCGCGCTCCACTTCCCCTCTGAATTTGACGTACCAGAAGCATCGGCACCCTCACCCTGCATCACCTGTGACGCGCCCTGTACATCAACCTGCCCTGTGGGCGCCCTGAATGCCGAGAGTTTTTACAATGTCGACGCCTGCCACAGGTACCTGAGCACAGCTGCGGGCCAAATCTGCATGACCGGTGGATGTGCCGTACGGCTGGCTTGCCCTCTCAGTAAAGGCGCAGGTCGCCGTGCGGAACAGTCCTCCCACCACATGAGAGCATTTCACCCGACATGAGCCGCACCCTGATCCTGACACGCCATGCAAAATCAAGTTGGGACGACCCGCTACAGTCAGACCATGACCGTCCTTTGAACAAACGCGGGCGAAAGTCGGCACCTGCCATTGGTGCTTGGCTGACAAGAAATGGCTGGCTCCCTGATGAGGTTATCTGCTCTACCGCTGCCCGCACACGCGAGACATACGAAAGGATGGGGTTGCAGCCCAACTCGACTGGCTTCGCGCGCCGCCTGTATCACGCCGGGGCCCATGACATGCTAAACGTCCTGGAAGGCGCCACAGGGACCTGTGTGTTGATGCTGGGGCACAACCCCGGGATCGCGGCCTTCGCCGATCAGATCGTTCGGCAAGCGCCGAACCACATAAGGTTCCACGATTACCCTACCTGTGCGACGACCGTTGTCCGCTTTGATGTTGCCAGTTGGGCAGATGTCCAATGGCACAGCGGTGAGGTTTTGGGTTTTGTCATTCCGCGTGAGTTGCTGGAATAGAAAAAGGCGAGGACCTGCCCCGCCTTCTTGCATTGATATTGAACTGGGTCAGTGCCCCAGAATCTGGCTGAGGAACAGTTTGGTCCGCTCGCTTTTGGGGTTGTTGAAGAACTCTTCCGGTTCATTCTGCTCCACGATCTGACCCTCATCCATGAAGATCACGCGGTTCGCCACCTGACGGGCAAAGCCCATCTCGTGCGTCACGCACAGCATGGTCATACCCTCTTCGGCCAGCTCAATCATAGTGTCGAGCACCTCTTTGATCATTTCCGGGTCAAGGGCCGAGGTCGGTTCATCAAACAGCATGATCCGCGGCATCATGCACAGGCTTCGGGCAATCGCCACACGCTGCTGCTGACCACCCGAAAGCTGACCAGGATACTTATCCGCCTGCTCGGGGATCTTCACCTTTTCCAGGAAGTGCATGGCGCGCTCTTCGGCCTCTTTCTTGGGCGTCTTGCGCACCCAGATCGGGGCCAGCGTGCAGTTCTCCAGAATGGTCAGATGCGGGAAAAGGTTGAAGTGTTGGAACACCATGCCAACCTCGGACCGGATCTTGTCGATGTTCTTGAGGTCATTCGACAGCTCGATCCCATCCACAACGATAGAACCCTGCTGGTGTTCTTCCAACGCGTTCAGGCAGCGGATCAGGGTTGATTTCCCTGACCCCGACGGCCCCGCGATCACGATCCGCTCGCCCTGATTGACGGTCAGATTGATGTCGCGCAGCACGTGGAAAGATCCGTACCACTTGTTCATTCCGTTGATGTCGATGGCGATCTCATCGCTCACCTGCATTTTCGAGCGGTCGATTTCACGTTCAATTGCAAGTTCAGACATGTGTTGAACTCCTTAATGATGATCAGTGGCAAGACGACGTTCGAGCCACTGCGAATATTGTGAGATGCCGTAGCACACGACAAAGAACAGGAGCGAGGCAAAGCCCAGCAGCTCCCAGTAGACGCCATTCCATTCGGTCGAAGCCAGGATCGGCCCGCGAATCATACCCAACAGGTCGAACATCGAGATGACCGAGACCAGCACGGTATCCTTGAACAGACCCACCGCGACATTCACGATACCAGGGATCGAGATCTTCAATGCCTGTGGCAGGATGATCAGCCGCATCGCCTGAGGGTAGTCGAGACCCAGACTGTCCGCTGCTTCGTACTGCCCGCGCGGCAAGGCTGCCAGACCGCCGCGGATCACCTCGGCGATATAAGCGGCCGAGAACATGGTGATCATGATCACGACGCGCAGGAACAGGTCGACCGTGCTGTCAGGCGGGAAGAAATACGCCAGCATCACCGAAGCCACAAACAGCAGCGTGATCAACGGCACGCCACGAATGAATTCGATAAAGATGACGCAGACCCACTTGATCAGTGGCATGTTCGACTGACGTCCCAATGCCAAGGCGATACCCAAAGGCACAGAGAGCGACACGCAGGTCACACCCAGCATCATGTTCAGCATGAAGCCACCCAGATCACGGCTGGGCACGGATGAAAGCCACGCATTTTGTGATGCGCTTTCAGGGATCAGCGCACCGCCGATATTCCAGATGACCAAAGCGACAACGATGGCCCCAAAGAACCCTGCAGCAAAGCTGTTCTTGCCAAATTTCTGGAAGACGCCGCCTGCGACCACACATCCGATCAGAGCGACCAGCGGTACCAGGATGCTGCCACCCCAGATCAGCCAGAACGCGATGAACGGGTATACGGCCGTGAACAACAGCAGTTTGCGCGGCAGGTCAAAGAACAGAACCGGAGCAAACGCAACCAGCATAAGGACAAGGGCCAGGTTCGGACGCCAATAGGAATCGACCGGGTATTTGAACCCATAGATCAGCTGTGGCCAGCGTTCGGCAAGCACCGCGAAACACGCACCGGTTTTGCCCGCCAGTATCTCTCGGCATTCTGCCAGCGAATTCGCATTCCAGACCCCGTTAAAGATCCAAGGCAACGTGTTTTTCAACAACAGGTAGACCAGGATCAGCGACAGAACCGTCAGGATCGTGTTCGCCACGCCCGAAAATAGGTTTTCACGAAGCCATTTGACCACGCCGGTTTCGCGGGCAGGAGGAGGTGATTCCGGGATGTTCCCGTCAGCCACAAACGCGATCGGATTATTTGTTTGATCAGCCATGGCTCAGCGCTCCTTCAGCTTAACGGAAGCGTTGTAGAAGTTCATCACCGTCGAAATCAGCAGCGAAGCTGTGAGGTAGAACAACATCAGCAACAGAACACATTCGATCGCGCGACCAGTTTGGTTCAGCGTGATGCCACCCAGCGTCGCAGTGATATCCGCATACCCCACGGCAATCGCCAGCGACGAGTTTTTGGTGATGTTCAGATACTGCGAAATCAATGGTGGAATGATCACACGCAGTGCCTGCGGCAGGACCACAAGGTTCATGATCCGACCCTGACGCAACCCCAGAGCGCCCGCAGCCTCGGTTTGACCTTTCGAGATGGCCTGAATGCCCGCACGCACGTTTTCTGCGATAAACGCGCCAGTATAGATCGACAGCGCAAACCACAGGGCGATCAGCGGGCCGCCGACATTGATGCCGCCACTGAAGTTGAACCGTTTGAGTTCCGGGATGTTCCAGGTCAGACCCATCACGACCATCAGCAGGGCAAACGGCACCAGCCATACAGCCAGATTCAAGATCAGTGTCTTGGGCCGTTCACCGGTCTCTTCCTGCTTCTTTGTTGCCCTTTTGTTGATCTCGCGCGTGGCGAACCAGGATCCAATCAGAAACGCAATAACCAGCAACCAGTTCAGCGCTGTTGAGCTGAACAACCCGTTCGCGAACTCAGGTCGCGGGACATATGCACCCCGGTTGGTGAACGCAAAAGCGTCAAACAACATGCTGGATGACGGGTTTTCACCACGGAAGGCGCTTGGTGCAGGTAGAACCGCCGTCATTATCGTGAAGATGATGATGATCCAGATCAGCACCGGAATATTCCGGAAGATCTCGACATAGACCGCCATAAGTTTCGACACGAGCCAGTTGTTGGACAGCCTTAGAACACCGGCAGTCACACCAAAGATGGTTGCGGTGATACAGGCAAGAAACGCCACCAGCAGCGTGTTCAACAGACCAACCAAAGCCGCACGTGCGTGCGAGGACTGGCTATCGTATTCGACCAGTCGCTGGTTGATGTCGTACCCGGCGGCATCGCCGAGGAATGAATATGAAATATTGAGCCCTGCGGCTCTCAAATTCTGGATCAGGTTGTTGCCCAGATACCAGATACAAAGCGCAATAACGATGGCCGCGATCACCTGAAATGTCAGTGAGCGATAGCGGGTATCGTTTATGAGCATCGACAGCCGAAATTCAGATTTCGGCGGGTCAGTCATAGTCGACATATTTTGGGATCCCCGTAGCTTGCGGGCTACTTATTCTGGCGAGGTTTTCCCCGCTCTACATCTGCCCGCAGCAGTTTATTATGGAAGAGGGCGCGAGTTGCCCCGCGCCCTCTTCCCTTTAGTCTTAGCGGAAC
Organism: Ruegeria sp. EL01; assembly: GCF_900313035.1. Classification (GTDB taxonomy): domain Bacteria; phylum Pseudomonadota; class Alphaproteobacteria; order Rhodobacterales; family Rhodobacteraceae; genus Ruegeria. The sequence continues at coordinate 35,543 of NZ_OMPS01000037.1, forward strand.
GGCGGTGAATAAAGCAGACCACCATCGGTCCACTGTGCGTTCAGACCGCGTGCCAGACCGATCGGAGTTTCTTCCCCGATGTTTTTGGCAAACACTTCACCATAGTTGCCACCCGCTTTGATCGCGCGTGCAGCCCAGTCAGCGTCCAGACCCAGCATCTCGCCCAAGGTACCTTCGGTGCCCAGCAGACGGTTGACTTCTGGGTTGTCGGTGCCGGCGCTCAGCTCATCGATATTGGCCGAGGTGACGCCCAGTTCTTCTGCTGAAATCATGGCGTTCAGAGTCCAGCGTACAACGTCGCCCCACTCGTGATCGCCGTGACGGACCAGCGGGCCCAGCGGCTCTTTCGAGATGATTTCAGGCAGCAGCACGTGCTCATCCGGGTTTTCGAACGTAGCACGGGTTGCGGCCAGGCCCGAAGCGTCGGTGGTGTAAACGTCACACGCACCTGCCAGGTACTGCTGCTGTGCTTCAGCGTTGGTTTCGATCGGAACCGGCTCGTAGCTGATGTTGTTGGCACGGAAGAAATCGGCCAGGTTCAGCTCGGTGGTGGTGCCGGTCTGGATACAAACGCGGGCGCCGTCCAGTTCCTTGGCCGAGCTTACGCCCAGTGCCTTGGGAACCATGAAGCCCTGACCGTCATAGTAGTTTACGCCAGTGAATTCGAACTTCAGGTCGACGTCGCGGCTGAAGGTCCAGGTCGTGTTACGAGCCAGCATGTCGATCTCGCCCGACGCCAGCGCGGTAAAGCGTGTCTTACCGGTGGTCGGAACAAATTCAACAGCGTTCGCGTCACCCAGAACGGCCGCGGCAACCGCGCGACAGACGGATACGTCAAAACCCTGCCATTCGCCATTTGCATCGGGCGCAGCAAAGCCGACCAGACCTGTGGTCACACCGCAGTTCAGTGTACCGCGCGCCTTAACGTCGTCGACGGTTCCTGCCACGGCTGCACCAGCGGCCAGACCGGCAATCGTTGCCGCGCCCAAGATTACGGATTTTTTCATTTTTACCTCTTCCTGATTTTCCGCCCCTGATTGAGGCGGCTCTGTCCGGCAAGTGGATGCCGGAAAGGTTACCCCAAAGGTGTCTCCCCTTTAGTGGGCATGAGTTTGGTCGCATTCATAAACAAACGTCAAGGGTTGGATCAGCGAAAACGATGGGTCGAGCCCATTGGTTTTGCTCATGCGGCCAATTTTTAGGTCAGAAAGGATCAAACCGATATATCGAAGAAGTTCTTGGCGTGCAAAAACGCAGTTTTCTTGGTTTCAGAAGCTGCATGGGCTTCATCATCATGGCCCCATTGTTCGATCTGCCACAGCTCATCCAGCCTTGAAATACGCCAGATCTCGTCCGGCGCGCGCCAATTCATCGCCGCCGCAAACCCGAGAATCAAAGACCCCGACAGGCTGACTAGATCGTGGAATGCAGCCAGTTGAAACTCATCCAATGCGTGAACATGCTGTCGCAGGTTCGCCAGGGCTTCATCTGATTGCGGTTGATGCAGAACTCCGGACACGGGCACCAACCGAGCCGAAAACGTGTCGGCCGCCCAATCCAGTGCCGGATCCCATTCAGCAGACTGCTTGTTCAGCAATTCCTGAGGATGCGTTGCCCGGTAACACAGCAGATCGGAATCGCCGTAGTCGGCCAGCATATCGGCGACCTCGCGATGCTGAATGCGCACCTTATCGATCGCCGCGTTGGCCGTGCGGGTGAACGGCATCAGTGCCGGGTCCACCACCTTGTCCTGCGCGTCCCATTCGGCGCCGACAGCCTCAGCCATGGCGCGGGTCGGCAGGGTCAATGTTTCCCTCGCCGGTGTTTTGACCCGGCTGCCATCCAGTTCAACCGTATAACCGCCATCGGCTTCGACAACTGCGCTTTCTGTCCAAAACCGTTTCGGTTTCCACTCGCTCATGAGTTCAAGTCCAGATCTTGGCCAGTGTGGTGGGCAACTGGTCGAAGGTTTCAATCACACATGCCGCAGCGGTCAGGGCGGAGTTATCGTGATAGCCCCAGGATACACCGATGCCGGTCACCCCAGCAGCTGCCGCCATATCCATGTCAAAGCTGGTGTCGCCAATCATCGCGGCATTCGCCTCTGACACACCGGTTTCCGCCAATGCCGTCTGCACCATCGAAGGATGCGGCTTCGACGGATGGTGATCGGCAACTTGCCGGGTCACAAAGTACTGCTCAAGCCCATGCACCTCGATCAGCGCATCCAGTCCGCGCTGAGATTTTACTGTTGCAACACCCAGGAGCACTTCGGGGATTGCGTGCAGCGTTTCAATAACCTCTCTGGCGCCTGGATAAAGCGGAGAGCTGGCCGCGCCCAGTTCCAGCCGATGCGCGTGATAGGCCTGCTTGTAACCCTCGACCAATGCCTCTTGAACCGAAGTCGGCTGATCCGGTGCCAGTTGGGCCATGGCGTGGGGCAATGACAATCCAACTATCGACAAAATCGCATCGCGATCCGGCACAGCGACCGAAGCAGCCCGAAAGCTGGCCGTCATTGCGTGGACGATGCTAACCTGACTGTCGACCAACGTACCGTCGACATCAAAGAGAACCAACCGCAAGGGTGCGCTCATTGCAGCGCCTCAAACGGATCGTCAGCTGCCAGATCTTCGGTCCAGCCGAACGTGTCCCAGCTATGTTTCATATGCTCGGGTAGCGGGGCAGTCACTGTGATCGGTTTGCGGGTCGTTGGGTGTTGAAAGGACAAGCGCTGCGCATGCAGATGCAGCTTTTTGCTGATCATGCCACCCAACTGAGCACCCCAACCGTCGCCCATGTTTTCCTGACCCGAGCCACCGTATTTTCCATCGCCGATGATCGGATGCCCAATAGCAGCCATATGCGCGCGCAACTGATGGGTGCGACCGGTAATCGGCTCCATCGCCACCCAAGCCGCGCGACCGGCCACGCGATACAATGTGGCGTACAGCGTATGGGCGCGTTTTGCGCCCGGCGTGTCGTCAAGGTCGCCCAGATGAACTGGTATCATCTTTTCGCCTTCGCCCTGTTTGCCGTGACCAGACGCCTTGACCAGACCTGTCTTGATCTCTCCCAGATAAGGGGTCGGTACACCGGCGACCAAGGCCCAGTAGATCTTGCGCGTGTCACGGTGCCGAAAGGCAGCCGTTAAGCCTTTGGCGGCCTCGCGGGTGCGGGCCATCAGCAAGACGCCCGAGGTATCCTTGTCCAAACGATGCACGAGGCGTGGGTTTTCGTCGTAGCCAAACCGCAAAGCCTCGGACAAGCTGTCCACATGGCGGGTCTGACCACTGCCGCCCTGAACTGGCAAACCCTGGGGCTTGTTCAACGCCAGGACATGGTCGTCTCGGTAGATGACACAGGACTGGATCATCTTGGTGTCAGCATCGGAAATCCGCCGTTTGACGTCGACGGGCTTGTGATCTGCATCCGGCAGAGGCGGAACCCGCACAACCTGCCCGACCTCAAGCCGGGTAGAAGCTTTGGCCCGGCCGCCATCTACGCGCAGCTCACCCTTGCGGCACATCTTTTCGATGCGGCCTTGGTTGACGTGCGGGAACAGACGGCGCAGCCACCGATCCACGCGTTGATCGCCATCACCTTCTGCAACCGTAATCATCTGCACGCCACTCATGCCATTGCCCCTTGCGCCGTGCGGCTGCCCCGCTCGGACTGTCCCGATGTCAGTGTGTTTGAAAACATGCGCGTCTGTCGCGCGCAAAGCCAAAAGAGTCAAGGACAAGCGCCGCCAGATCATGATCTCAGATGTTGGAAATCGCCGCCCCGCCCCGCACCGTCGCGAAACCTAACAGCGTCTGCGGTGCCTTCGCGCCGGATCGCCTCGAGCCCGCTGGCCCGTTCAGCCTCACGAGCGTCGTGTACGGCCCAGACCACAGGGTTCGATGAGCGAACCAGCGATCAAAGCTTTTGCATGTTCGGTATCAACAGCGTTTCTGACTTCGGACCGATCATGGATGATCGTTCAAACGTCGTCCATTCACTTGCCTATAATACGACGACCTAATTGGGCAAAAACTGTCCCAACCGGCCACTAATCACGTTTCAAGAAAGACCAGCTAACTGAAGTTAACTAGCTGTTTCGCTGCGCCCGTAGCTTCGCAAAGTAATCCAGCCGCTTCTTCAACTCGCGCTCAAAGCCACGCTCGACAGGGTGATACAACACTGGCCGCGTCATGGTTTCGGGGAAATAGTTCTGACCGGAAAACCCATCTTCTGCCTCATGGTCATAGGCATAACCGGCCCCATACCCCTGATCTTTCATCAGTGATGTCGGCGCGTTCAGGATGTGTTTTGGCGGTGGTTCACTGCCGGACTGCTTGGCCAGTTTCATCGCGGCCTTATACCCGACATATGCACCGTTGGATTTAGGCGCCAGTGCAAGATAGACCAATGCCTGCGCCAGCGCCAATTCACCCTCGGGTGAGCCAAGGCGTTCGTATGTTTCCCACGACTGCAGGCAAATCGCTTGTGCCTGAGGATCGGCAAGCCCGATATCTTCAACGGCCATTCGGGTGATCCGGCGTGCCAGAAACCGAGGGTCCTCGCCCCCCGTCAGCATCCGCGCGAACCAATATAGCGCCGCGTCCGGATCCGAGCCGCGTACCGATTTATGTAGCGCCGAGATCAGGTTGTAATGCTCGTCACCCGATTTGTCGTATTTTGCCGCGCGCCTCATCAGCCGTGTCGACAAGGCATCAGAATCCAGTGGGGTTTCGACATTCCATGCTGCAACCTGCTCAATCAGGTTCAGCAGGGCCCGCCCATCTCCATCTGCCATTTCGTGAAGCGCATCGCGCGCGGCTGGTGTCAGCGGCAAGGCGCGGTCCAGCTCTTTTTCCGCGCGTTGGGTCAGGCGCTCCAGATCTGTAAGGCTGAGACGTTCGAGCACCAGAACCTGTGATCGGCTCAGAACCGCGGCGTTGAGTTCGAATGAAGGGTTTTCCGTCGTTGCCCCTACCAGCAGGATGGTGCCATCCTCCATATGGGGCAGAAATCCGTCCTGTTGGGCCTTGTTAAAACGGTGAATTTCATCAACGAACAACAGGGTGCCCTGCCCGTTCTGACGCCGGATTTTTGCGGCCTCGAACACTTTTTTCAGGTCCGGAACACCCGTGAAAATTGCACTGATCTGGACAAAATGCAGATCCGTTTCCTGCGCGAGCAACCTTGCAATCGTGGTCTTTCCGACACCCGGAGGCCCCCAGAAAATCAGACTGGACAGGCTGCCCGAGGCCAGCATGACACCCAATGGCGCATCTGGACCCAACACCTGTTCCTGCCCGATGACCTCGGACAGCGTTTGTGGCCGTAGTCGGTCGGCCAGCGGGCGGTGCGGTGCTGGCACGGGCTCGGTCGCCCCGGTGTCGAACAGATCGCTCATGATCTACAGCCGAAACCGCAAGGAAACGGTGCGCCCGCCGCGTTGGATAGTCATTTGCACTTTGCGACCTGGATCAGTCAAAGCCATCTTGACGTCCCTAGGATCTTGTATCTCATCACCATTGATGTCGATCAAAATATCGCCCACCCGAAGACCGGCGCGGCCCCCATAGGGCCCAGGATCGACGACAACGACGCCGGTTTGGGACAACAACAACCCCAGCCGAGAAATCACGGCCGGGTTGATCCGTGAGATCGTCAGATCGGGCAATACGGTATGTTCGCTCAGGGTTGTTTCATCAGCTGTTGGCGTCTCAGGGGCCTTGATCAACGCGACTTCGACCTCAGCGCTCTGCTCACCTCGCATCCGTGTCAGGACCGATGTGCCCCCAACACCGGCCACAGACATGCGAAACTTCATTTCGGCGGGCGAGTTCACCTCATCCCCATCCACATGCGTCACAACATCCCCGACCCGAAGTCCCGCTTCTGCCAGTGGGCTTAGCTCATGCAGATCAGAGATCACGACGCCCTGCGGGATGACCAGACCCAGCGATTCAGCGATATCGGCGCTCATATGCTGACCCGCCATACCAGCCCAAGGGCTGACAAAACTGTTGTTTCCCGCCTGCGCCTGCCGCAAAAACTCGGCCACCAGATTGGCGGGGATGGCAAAACCGATCCCGTTCGATCCGCCAGATCGTGTCAGGATCGAGGTGTTGATCCCAATCAGGTCCCCGTTCACATCTATCAATGCCCCGCCCGAGTTCCCCGGGTTGATCGCCGCATCGGTCTGGATGAAGTAGCCGCGGGCGTTGCCGGTGGCCGTACCCGTTCGCGCCAACCCGGAAATGATGCCGGACGACACAGTCTGACCCACCCCAAACGGGTTCCCGATGGCAAGCGCCAGCTCGCCCACTTCGACCTGATCTGAATCGCGCAGGTTTAAGTAAGGAAGATCCTCGGCCTCTTCCAGACGGAGTATGGCAATGTCGCTTTCCTCGTTCCCCAGCACGACTTTGGCCGAGAACTCCCGCCGGTCGGTTGTAACAACGCGAATTTCGGTCGCCATGCCCACGACGTGATAGTTGGATACGACATAGCCATCACCGGACAAGATCACGCCGGATCCTAGCGAATTCTGAACACGCGGCTGCGGCGCACCAAACCCTCGGCCAAAGAAATCCTGGAAAAACGGATCGGAAAATAGGGTATTTGCCCGACCCTGTCGGACAATCTTGGCATAAATGTTAACAACCGCCGGTGACGCCTGTCTGACCACCGGTGCAAATCCAAGGCTGATTTCGGCCTGGCTTTTAGGAACCCGCGTATCTGCGCCCGCCGCAAATGCGCTTACCATCAGCACAAGGGAACATATGATCTTTCGCACCGCCGACCCTCCGAAAATCTTGCTCAACGGATATGCGGGGCGATTGGCTTGAATGCAAGCAGCTTGGACTTTGGAGCACCTCAAGAGAATACATATGCGTCATACCAAAAAAACAACCGCGCTGTTGAATTGGGCTGATCTTCTTTGGGTTGAAGAAGATTGACTGCACAAAAGAAAACCCCCGCGTCCGGGACACGGGGGTTTTACCTCGGATATGCGCGAGGTTTATTCTTCGTCTGCGGCCTCTTCGGCAGCAACGCGGGCTTTGTCAGCCGCGCCTTTGGCGTCCAGATCACGATCAACGAATTCGATGATCGCCATCGGCGCCATGTCGCCATAGCGGAAGCCTGCTTTCAGGATGCGGACATAACCGCCCTGACGCTCGGCGTAGCGGGGGCCCAGGATTTCGAACAGCTTTGCGACGTATTGGTCTTCTTTCAGCTGCGATGCGGCCTGACGACGAGCGTGCAGGTCGCCGCGTTTGCCCAGAGTGATCAGTTTTTCAACGATCGGGCGCAGTTCTTTTGCCTTGGGCAAAGTTGTCTTGATTTGCTCATGTTCGATGAGCGAGCCTGCCATGTTCGCAAATAGAGCCTTACGGTGCTCATGAGTACGGTTCAGGCGGCGATAACCACGTGCGTGACGCATTTTCTAGTTCCTTCTTAAGCTTTTGCTTTGTCTGGCCGGCGATGCGTGTCACCGGCTCTCCTTGGGGCGGAAGTGCCCATATCGTCCCCGGCAGCCCGGGCATTGGGGAAGACGCGTTTAAAACGCGTCTTCGAATTTCTTGGCCAGATCTTCGATGTTGTCTGGCGGCCAGTCCTCGACATCCATGCCGAGGTGTAGACCCATGCCAGACAGCACTTCTTTGATCTCGTTCAGCGACTTGCGGCCAAAGTTCGGGGTGCGCAGCATCTCGGCTTCGGTCTTTTGGATCAGGTCGCCGATGTAAACGATGTTGTCGTTCTTCAGGCAGTTTGCCGAACGAACCGACAGTTCCAACTCGTCCACTTTCTTCAGCAGCAGCGGGTTGAACTCCAGACCATCGTCCTCGTCCTGGCGGCCAGCCGATTCAGGCTCGTCGAAGTTGACGAAGATCGACAGCTGATCCTGCAGGATACGTGCGGCGAAAGCCAGCGCATCTTCCGGCGTGATCGAGCCGTCGGTGTCGATCTTCAGGGTCAACTTGTCATAGTCCAGAACCTGACCTTCGCGGGTCGGCTGAACGTCATAGGCAACCTTTTTGACCGGCGAATAGATCGCGTCGATCGGGATCAGGCCGATGGGGGCGTCTTCCGGCTTGTTCTTTTCAGCCGAGACGTAACCCTTGCCGGTGTTGACGGTCAGTTCCATGAACAGGTCGGCGCCATCGTCCAGGTGGCAGATGACGTGATCGCGGTTCAGAACCTCGATACCGGCGCTTTCGCTGATGTCACCAGCGGTGACAACGGCGGGGCCTTTGGCATTGATCGACAGGCGCTTGGGTCCTTCGACTTCCATGCGCAGGGCAACCTGCTTGAGGTTCAGGATGATGTCGGTGACATCTTCGCGAACGCCAGCGACTGACGAGAACTCGTGCAGGACGTTGTCGATCTGAACGCTGGTGATGGCCGCGCCTTGCAGCGAGCTCATCAGAACGCGGCGCAGCGCGTTGCCCAGTGTCAGACCAAAGCCACGCTCCAGCGGCTCGGCAACCAGGGTTGCCTGACGCGCCGGATCGTTGCCCGGCTTGCCGTCAAGCTGGGTCGGCTTGATCAATTCTGCCCAATTCTTATGGATCATGTAATCCCTCCATTCCTGTCCGCGCCCCATGACCAACAAGGTGCAGACGCCCGAGGTTCAAAATGACGTGCTGGGGCCGTGCGAAAACGCGGGCCCCAGCTCAATTCTAATTCGCTTAGACGCGGCGACGCTTCGGCGGGCGGCAACCATTGTGCGCAATCGGCGTCACGTCGCGGATCGACGTGATGTTGAAGCCCACGGCAGCCAGCGCGCGCAGTGCCGATTCACGACCCGAACCGGGGCCCTGAACTTCGACTTCCAGCGTCTTTACGCCGTGATCCTGCGCCTTCTTGCCGGCGTCTTCCGCAGCCATCTGAGCAGCATACGGAGTAGATTTACGCGACCCCTTGAACCCCATGGTCCCGGCCGACGACCATGCAATGGCATTGCCCTGCACGTCCGAGATCAGGATCTTGGTGTTGTTGAAGGTCGAATTCACATGGGCGACGCCCGATGCGATATTCTTGCGCTCTTTTTTCTTGGTACGAGTCTTTTCGCGTGCCATCAGTCAGACCCCCCTTATTTCTTTTTACCGGCAATGGCCTTTGCGGGGCCTTTGCGAGTACGAGCGTTGGTGTGAGTACGCTGACCGCGAACGGGCAGGTTACGACGATGGCGCAGACCGCGATAGCAGCCCAGATCCATCAGGCGCTTGACGTTCATCTGAACTTCACGACGCAGGTCACCTTCAACGGTGAAGTTCGCGTCGATGTGCTCGCGGATGGCCAGAACTTCGGCATCCGACAGTTCATTGACACGACGCGATGCGTCGATGCCTACGGCTTCGCAGATGGCCTGCGCCGAGGTGTTGCCGATACCGGTAATATATGTGAGGGCGATAGGTACCCGCTTTGCAGTCGGGATGTTTACGCCGGCAATACGTGCCACGTGTCACTTTCCTTTTTTGTTGCGGTTCCGTAGCTCCGGAACCTTTTTTCACAACATAGGCCCGAAGCGCAAAGCGACGAGCTGCAGCTGATTCAGATGGCGATTCAAGGCGGAAAAAATCCGGACCAAGGAATCGCTTCTCCGCTGAGATAGCGCTGGTTAGGGGTAAACGCCATAGCCGTCAAGAGGAAGTGCTCAGATTATGCGCAACAAGACCTTTGGTCACCTTTTTTAACGCCTAAAACCAACGCACTTCTTCTGTCCTCCAGTGGTGAAATTCTTACGGCTCCACCCGCGTCCGAGGTAGATGATAGAGCACGAACAGCAGGACAAATGGCGCCAATTGAACCCTGAAAGCAAGCGCGCCCAATGCGCTTAATAGAGGCAATAGCCAAACGACTGCAATCACAACGGGCTCCCGTTGCCGAAAGCGCCCGGAAAGCAGGTGATGGTCGCCCTCAAACCACAACGCCGCTGCAAATTGCAACATGACCAGGTCATAAACAAAGCTGTACGGCAAAAGCAGCAGAGTACCCAACACCAGCCAGAGAACCCAGTGGCTTTGGCTCTGGCTTCGGCCAGGCCAGCGCAGGATGAGCAAGACGAGGCAAATCGACGCGAACGCAACATGAAACAAATAGGATTGACCGGTCCCAAAATCCCAAAGACGCCCTTGCATGAATGAGCTTGGCATCATCCATTGGACGGGTCCCTCCCACGTTTCAATGACGTGGACTTGCGCCTTTGACGTCACGGCCAGAAACAACTGCCACACCTCAACACCGTAGACAAACACCGTGGCCGCGATTGCACCGACAAGAAAAACCGCACCCCATGCAATCACCTTGAAACGGCGCTGGGCGACCAACATCGGCAGAACGCAAAGACCCAGGTGCGGTTTTACGGCGACCATCGCCCAGATCAAACCAGCGCCAACGCTCCGCTTATTTAGCGTCAATGCGACTGCGGTCGTCATCAGGGATGAGATAAAAAAACCGTTCTGACCCGCAACTATGTTCCAGACGCTGGCAGGCGAGAGGCATATAAACACCCCCCAAAACCATTTGAGCCCACATATACGAGTCGCCACAAAAACGAGGCCCATTCCGGACAATGTCCAGATCAAGTAAGCGGGGAAATAAGAGAAAAGCGCAAGAAACTGCGAAACTGGCCACAATAACGGGGGATAGGACCATCCGTGCACTGGATAGTCCGCTCCATGTAACTTCTTGATCTCCGCCCAATAGTCGTTGGGCTGAAACAGGATATCCCAGCGACCTTCCGAGATGAGTATGCCACCGGTATGGGTGTTCAGAAAATCCCGACCGACAACATGATCGCCAAAGTCATAGCCGTTTTGCGTCGTTACAAAATACAGGACCAACACAGCACAACCGAGCAGGCTGACCAAGGTGAAGAAGAGGTACTTGTTGCACCGAACCATTTCAAACACCGTTCGAACGTATTCTGGAAGAATGGATACCGACTTCAGCCCGAAATGCGACCTATCGTAACGACCAACCCCGCCTTTCAGATGCGGCGCTCAGGTGGGCGTAGCTTCGATTTTCTTGTCAGCCGTTAGATTTCACTGCCGCCAACACATCAGAGATCGCACCCTGAACCTCCTCAATCTCGCCCAGACCATTGATCTTCGAGAGCTGCCCATTGGCATAGTAGTAGCCAATCAGAGGAGAGGTCTTCTTGTAGTATTCCATCAAACGGGTGCGCAGGCTTTCTTCGTTGTCGTCGGCCCGACGTTTGAATTCGTTTTCCTTGCCGCAATTGGTGCAGTGCCCGTCTGCAGGGATGGGTTTGGTCATGTCGTTATAGACCTCACCGCAACCGGCGCATGTCGAGCGGGCCGTGATGCGCTGAACCAGCGCCGCGTCATCAACTTCCATCTCGATCACAACGTCCAGGCTCTCGCCCGTGCTGTTCAGCAACTCACCCAAAGCGTCCGCCTGAGCCAAAGTGCGTGGGAAGCCGTCAAAGATGAACCCACCGCCGGCGCCTTGCTCCAGCTTTTCGCGGATCAGCCCGATCACAATCTCGTCGGTGACGAGTTCGCCTTTGGCCATCACTTCGGCCACGCGCTTGCCCATCTCTGTGCCGCTGTCCTTGGCCTCTCGCAGCATGTCGCCGGTGCTCAGCTGCACCATGTTGCGGGTATCAACCAAGTGCCGCGCTTGCGTGCCTTTGCCTGCCCCTGGGGGGCCCAAAAGTATGATGTTCATCGACGAGAGGGTCCCTTCCTGCCGCGTTTCTTGCTTTTGCCGCGCAGTTGGGACTTTTCGATAAGACCTTCGTATTGATGCGCCAACAGATGGCTCTGAACCTGCTGGATCGTGTCCATGGTCACTGAGACGATAATCAGAACCGAGGTGCCGCCGAAGTAAAACGGAATGGCGAATTGACCGCGCAGGATTTCCGGCAGCAGGCAGACCGCCGCCAGATAGGCCGAGCCCAGAACCAGCACGCGGTTGACCACATATTCCAAATACTCGGCAGTTTTCTTGCCAGGGCGAATGCCGGGAACAAAACCGTTCTGCTTTTTCAGGTTATCTGCAACATCATCCGGCTTGAACGACACGTTGAACGTATAGAAGTACGCAAAGAACACGATCATCGAAGCGAAGAACAGCAGATACAGCGGCTGTCCGGGGCCAAAGTTGGCCAGCAGCCAGGACATCACCGGTCCGTTCGCAGCGCCTGACGAAAAGGTTGAGATCGTCACAGGCAACAGCAGCAACGAACTTGCAAAGATCGCGGGGATAACGCCCGCCGGGTTGACCTTGACTGGCAAGTGGCTCGAACCGCCTTCATAGACCTTCATACCCGCCTGTCGACGCGGATACTGGATATGAACCTTGCGCAATGCACGCTCCATGAACACCACGAAGGTGATCACTGCGATGACCATAATGATAACGCCGACGATCACTGCAGGGCTGATTGCACCTGAACGGCCCGACGCGAAGAACTGCGCCAGAGCGGCAGGAACCTCGGCGATAATGCCGACGAAGATGATCAGAGAGATACCATTGCCGATGCCGCGCGCGGTGATCTGTTCACCCAGCCACATCAGGAACATGGTGCCGCCAACCAACGTAATCATGGTGGACATGCGGAAATAGAGGCCAGGATCGGTTGCCAGATCGCCGGATTCCAGCGAAACCGCCAGACCATAGGCCTGAACCGTGGCCAGCGCCACAGTACCGAAACGGGTATATTGGTTGATCTTCTTGCGGCCCTGCTCGCCCTCTTTCTTGAGTTGTTCAAGCGCGGGAACCATGGATGTCAGCAGCTGCACGATGATCGAGGCCGAAATGTAAGGCATGATGCCAAGGGCAAAGATACCCATCCGACCCAACGCCCCACCGGTAAACATCGAAACCATGCCACCGATGCCCTGCCCCGCTTGTTCCATAAACTCGCGCAGCGCCTGACCATCAATGCCTGGCACCGGAATAAAGGTGCCCAGACGATAGACGATCAGCAAAGCGAGCGTGAACAGGATGCGGTTGCGCAAATCGGTGGCTTTGCCCAAAGCAGCCCAGCTAGTGTTGGCTGCCATTTGTTCAGCTGCTGATACCATAAATCGGTCTCTCTTATGCAAACACCGCCCGGAACCGTTTTCCGGCTCGGGCGGCGTCTTGGAAAACTCTGAGGACTATGTAAGCGGGTCTTGGCCCGCTCACAAGCGCTTACTCTGCCGCAGCAGCTTTTGTGACCGCAAGTGATCCGCCCGCATTCTCGACCGCTTCAACAGCAGCTTTCGAAGCACCGGTGACTTCCAAGTTCACTTTCGCGCTGATTTCGCCTTTGGCCAGAACGCGGATGCCGTCCAGTTTGCGGCGCACCAGGCCAGAAGCAACCAATGCATCCTCGGTGATCGCAGCTTTGGCGTCCAGCTTGCCGGCTTCGACAAATTTCTGGATCAGGCCCAGGTTGATAACAGCAAATTCCTTGCGGTTCGGCTTGTTAAAGCCACGCTTTGGCAGGCGCTGGTACAGTGGCATCTGGCCGCCTTCGTAGCCATTGATGGCCACACCCGAACGGGATTTCTGACCCTTGATACCACGGCCACCCATTTTACCTTTGCCGGAACCGGGTCCGCGGCCAACACGCGTGCGTTGTTTGGTGGCGCCTGGGTTGTCGCGCAATTCATTCAGTTTCATTTCGCTTCTCCTAAGCCGGATGTGACCCCGAAGCGTAATGGGTCAACCACGGCATTTCTTGGTTTTGATTCTCGTGGACACGATGCCACCGGAGCCCGATACAGCCTTGTGCCCATGGTTGCAAGGTTTCTTGTATCGCATGGCTTGGTAGCCGCAATTTTGTGATCAGAACACCTAAACACAAAAGAGGCGCCGTGCGGCGCCTCAAAGTTCGTGAATCAGCCGGGCTGATTTACGCGCAATATGCGTGCTCGCGCGCGATGTCTGCGATGTCGCAACGGCGGACACCGATATCGTCCAGCTCGCGTGTGCTCATACGGTTGAGTTCGGTGTAGGTGCGGGTGTATTCGCTCGCCCGGGCGCGGTTTTCTTTTACGCGCTCGATCAGGTTTGCAAAACGGGCGCTCAGGTTGAAGCCGCCATGTGTCAGTGTTGCTGTGTGTGCCATATCTCTATTCCTTTCGAATGTCGGGGCGTATTCCCCGATGTCACTTGTTTGTTCCTTATTCGGACAAGGCTGAGATAGGCGTGAGAGCTACCGCTAACAACACGCGTTTTGGTCTAACCGGTATGCATGCGGGGAATGGCAGCGCAAACCCCGCCTTGACTAGGAAAGTCTAACGAAACCCGGCGAGCAGGTCGTTGATGCTGTCGATCGCAAAGCCGCTAACGCAAACACCACACAGCGTCAGAGATTGGTGCCATCTGACACCTGAAGCAGCGTCCAATGCTTGGAATGTGCAACGACTTTGGCACCCTCCGACATCCGATCTTCGATTGCGCCCTTTTCATGCTTCGGGCAACCAATGAGAAAATATCCGGCCTCAACCAGATCACTTGTGGCGTTGTTCTTCTTAATCCTCACGCAAACCTCTTCCTGCGTTGGGTAAGGATCGCCGACTTTCAGACCGGATACGAAAGGCTCCGTATAACCTTGTGTCGTGGGTTCAGACTCGTAACCCAGTACGTTTTCAGGTCTGCACGCAGATGCCGCAATGCCAATCATGGCAAAGGACAACATCAAAAATAAATTCTTCAATATCAAATCTCCCTCAACTCATGGCTGAGTATGCATGGGGCAACTCTCGATACAACAGGCGTTTCAGCCATTTCCCCTTGGCCATATCTCCTAACCAAAAAAAACGCCCCCGACGACGTCGAGGGCGTTTCTATTTCTTCAAAGATATCGCGCTTAGCCGCGTTCTTCGATGATCTCTACCAGATGCGGGATCTTGTTGACCATGCCGCGGACCGAAGGCGTATCTTCCAACTCACGGGTTTTGTGCATCTTGTTCAGGCCCAGACCGATCAGGGTTGCGCGCTGTTCGGCGGGGCGGCGGATCGGGGAGCCGATCTGCTTGACGACGATGGTTTTTGCCATAACGTGCTCTCCTTATGCTTCTGCTTCAGCAGCAGCTGGTGCTTCGTCCCGCTTGGGCAGGATGTCAGCAACCTTTTTGCCGCGACGCTGTGCGACCGAACGCGGGCTCTGCTCTTTGGTCAGGCCGTTG
Organism: Ruegeria sp. EL01; assembly: GCF_900313035.1. Classification (GTDB taxonomy): domain Bacteria; phylum Pseudomonadota; class Alphaproteobacteria; order Rhodobacterales; family Rhodobacteraceae; genus Ruegeria. The sequence goes on from NZ_OMPS01000037.1 coordinate 50,695, forward strand.
ATGGTTGCGCGGATCATGTTGTACGGGTTCTGAGAGCCCAGCGACTTGGACACAACGTCCTTGACACCCAGCATTTCGAACACGGCACGCATCGGACCACCGGCGATGATACCGGTACCTTCAGGTGCTGTGCGCATAACCACTTTACCGGCGCCGTGACGGCCTTCCATATCGTGGTGCAGGGTCCGACCTTCGCGCAGCTGCACGCGGATCATCTGACGCTTGGCTTGTTCAGTCGCCTTACGGATGGCCTCGGGTACTTCTTTCGCTTTACCCTTGCCAAAGCCGACGCGGCCCTTCTGGTCGCCGACAACTACCAGAGCGGCGAAGCCAAAGCGCTTACCACCTTTTACGGTTTTCGACACACGGTTGATCGCAACCAGACGATCTGCGAATTCCGGAGTTTCGTCGCGGTCACGACCACGGCCCCGGCGGTTATCACGTTCTGCCATTTTGGCATCCCTTTTCTCTAGTGGCGCCATCAACGCCGTTTGTTCAATCCAAGTGAGCCCCGACTGATGCCGGGGCTCCTGGATCATCGGGGTGGCCGACTGGCCACCCTCAGGTTTTAGATCTTCAGACCACCTTCACGCGCAGCGTCGGCGACAGCCTTCACTTTGCCGTGGAACAGGAAGCCACCACGATCGAAATAGGCCTCTTCGACACCTGCCTTCTTGGCACGTTCGGCGATGGCCACGCCCACTTTGGTGGCCGCTTCGACGTTGTTCTTGCCAACAACACCCAGATCCTTTTCCAGGGTCGAGGCCGAGGCCAGAGTCACGCCGCGTACGTCGTCGATCAGTTGAACAGAAATGTTCTTGTTCGAACGGTGTACGGACAAACGCGGACGACCCGCGTTGACCTTGCGAAGTTTGTTCCGAACGCGCAGGCGGCGCTTCAGAAACAGGGTTCTTTTGCTGTTTGCCATTGTTTGCGTCCTTACTTCTTCTTGCCTTCTTTGCGGAAGATGAACTCACCCTTGTAGCGGATGCCTTTGCCCTTGTAGGGCTCGGGACGGCGCCAGTCGCGGATTTTCGCCGCTACTTCGCCCACCTGCTGCTGGTCGTTTCCTTCCACAATGATCACAGTCTGCTTCGGTGCGGTGATGGTGACACCTTCCGGAGCAACGAAATCAACGTCGTGGCTGTAGCCCAAGTTCAGCTTCAGGGTGTTGCCCTGCATCTGAGCCCGGTAACCAACACCCTGGATCTCCAGCTCTTTCTTGAAGCCTTCGGTCACACCGGCCACCAAGTTGGCGACCATCGTGCGGCTCATGCCCCACTGCTGGCGCGCGCGCTTGGACATACCGCGAGGGTTGATTGTAACCACGTTATCTTCGACCGACAGCGTAACATCGTCGGTCGCGGTGAAACTGCGGGCGCCTTTCGGGCCTTTAACTTCGATGGTCTGGCCGGAAACCGATGCGGTTACACCGCTGGGCAGTTCGACCGGACGTTTACCAATACGAGACATTGACAGACCTCCTTAGAAGACGGTGCAGAGCACTTCGCCACCAACATTGTTGGTGCGTGCGTTCTGGTCCGACATCACACCTTTCGGAGTGCTGACAATCGACACACCCAGACCCTGACGGACCTGCGGGATGTCATTGACGCCCATGTAAACGCGACGACCGGGTTTCGAGACCCGCTTCAGTTCGCGAATAACAGGAGTGCCTTCGTAGTATTTCAGGCTGATTTCGATGGCCGGATGACCGTTGTTGCCGGTCGTCGCTTCATAGCCACGGATGTAACCTTCGTCCGCCAGCACGTCCAGGACCCAACCACGCAGCTTGGAAGCCGGGGTGGATACGGTGGACTTGCCACGCATTTGTGCGTTGCGGATGCGGGTGAGCATATCGCCGATAGGATCGTTCATATCATTCTCTCCCTTACCAGCTCGATTTCACCATGCCGGGGATCTGACCTGCAGAACCCAGCTCGCGCAGCGCAATACGGCTGACCTTCAGCTTACGGTAGTAAGCGTGGGGACGGCCGGTGAGCTGGCAGCGGTTGTGAAGACGGGTTGCCGAGCTGTTGCGCGGCAATTTCGCCAGTTTCAGACGCGCTTTGAAACGCTCTTCCATCGGCTTGCTTTCGTCATTCGCGATCTCTTTGAGCTCGGCACGCTTTGCGGCATATTTGGCCACCAGGCGCTCGCGCTTCTTTTCGCGTTCGATCATTGCTTTTTTAGCCATGTCTTAATCCTCCCGGCGCTCAGGCGTTGAACGGCATGTTGAAAGCTTTCAACAGTGCCTTGCCTTCAGCGTCGGTTTTCGCTGTGGTGGCAATTACGATATCCAGGCCCCAGACCTCATCGACTTTATCGAAGTCGATTTCCGGGAACACGATGTGCTCTTTCATGCCCATGGCAAAGTTGCCCTGACCATCAAAAGACGGCTTCACACCGCGGAAGTCACGAATACGTGGCATCGCGATGGTGATCAGACGATCCAGGAATTCGTACATCCGGTCACCGCGCAGGGTTACCTTGGCACCCAGCGGCATGTCTTCACGGACGCGGAAGCCCGCGATCGACTTTTTCGCCAGTGTCGCAACAGCCTGCTGACCTGCAATCGCCGTCAGATCCGCAACAGCCGCTTTGGCTTTCTTGGAATCACGAACAGCTTCTGCACCACAACCGATGTTCAGAACGATTTTTTCCAGCTTGGGCAGCTGCATGTCGTTCTCGTAGCCGAACTCTTCTTTCAGAGCGGCACGGATAGTTTCAGCGTACTGAGCTTTCAGACGCGGGGTGTAGTTTGCAGTATCAAGCATCGATCACGTCCCCCGTGGTCTTGGCGAAGCGTACCTTCTTGTCGCCTTCCATGCGGAAGCCAACGCGGGTTGCTTTACCGTTTTTGTCCAGCAGAGCCAGGTTCGACAGTTCGATCGGGTTTGCCTGAGGCAGACGACCGCCCTGATTGTTCTGGGTCTGGCGGGTGTGGCGGATCGCGATGTTCACGCCATCAACGACAGCTTTACCGGCAGATGGGTCAACCGAGGTGATAGTCCCCTCTTTACCCTTGTCCTTACCGGCCAGCACGACGACCTTGTCGCCTTTGCGGAGTTTAGCAGCCATGATTACAGCACCTCCGGAGCGAGCGAGATGATTTTCATGAAGTTCTTGCCACGCAATTCGCGAACAACGGGGCCAAAGATACGGGTACCGATCGGCTCGTTGTTGTTGTTCAGGATGACGGCGGCGTTGCGATCAAAACGGATCGCTGTGCCGTCTTCGCGACGGACTTCTTTGGCGGTGCGCACGACGACGGCTTTACGGACGTCACCTTTCTTTACGCGGCCGCGCGGGATGGCTTCCTTCACCGAGACGACGATAACGTCACCTACGGAGGCGTATTTACGCTTGGAACCACCCAGGACCTTGATGCACTGAACTCGGCGTGCGCCGGAGTTGTCAGCGACATCCAGATTGGTCTGCATCTGGATCATGTGGTTTCTCCCGACCTGTGGGGGCTGGTCTGGTTAAATCCCCCAGGGTTTCGACAAATGGAAAAATCCTGAAAGCTTAAGCTTCCAGAACTTCCCAACGTTTCGTCTTCGATTTCGGCGCGCATTCGATGATGCGGACTGTGTCGCCGACCTTGAAGGCGTTCTTTTCATCGTGAGCCCGGTATTTCTTGGACTTACGAATGGTTTTCTTCAGAACCGGATGCGTAAAGCGGCGCTCGACGGAAACGGTTACAGTTTGGGCGTTGGCATCGCTTGTTACGGTGCCGGACAGGATACGCTTGGGCATAGGATTACTCCTCCGATGCCGCAGCAGCGGCCTTTTCGTTCAGAATGGTTTTGACACGGGCAGCATTGCGGCGGGCCGCTTTGATGCCGGCGGTGCTTTCCAGCTGACCGGTTGCCTGTTGAAAGCGCAGGTTAAAGCTTTCTTTCTTCAGGTTGGCCAGTTCCTCGCGGAGCTGGTCCGGGGTCTTGTCACGCAGTTCTTGGGCGTTCATCGCCTTTTTCCTTTGCTCAAAACACCAGAAGGCCCCTTACAGGGTCACCTTTGACCTGGTGGATGAATGATAGACATACGAATCCCCCGACTCGGCCGGGGGACACGCAAGATGCCGCTCTATAGGGGGTTCGGGGATGGGTGGCAAGGGAAAGTTTAGTGCATCGGAATACAGGCAAACTAACTAAGTGAAAGTTATATCTGCTTGCAGGCTTCTATAGCTTGAAACATCACATAAAACGTTGCGCAAAACGTCACCGCCATAACAACAATTTCAGCTGGGGTGATGTTTCGCATTCCGCGCAATCCTACGATCGCCAGAATGCTCTCCCTCACGTTCCATCCCGTTCGATGAAGTAACAGCAAAAACAGCACCAACATGCCTCCCCAAAATACTGGAGCAGCAGTTTCCATGGCCTGACTGACGCATGGGTTTATCCCACTAGTAGTTAAAGCTAACACCGATCAAATCCTTCATAGCGATCTCCATCTGTGTGTTGCCCTGTGGTCAATCGCAATGTTGGCACCATATTCCACAAACGCAAAACGCGGCCTCGTTTACACGAGACCGCGTCTTCAACTGTCAAAGTCTGAGTGACTTACGCCAGAGCGATGTTCACAGCCGACTCACGACCGTCACGGCCGGGCTCGATGTCGAATGTTACTTTCTGGTCGTCGGCCAGGCCGGTCAGACCCGAGCGCTCGACAGCAGAGATGTGTACAAACACGTCTTTGCCACCGGTCTCCGGTGCGATGAAGCCAAAACCTTTAGTTGTGTTGAACCATTTTACGGTGCCATTGGCCATATCCGTAGTCTCCTAATAAGTTGCTGTCCGCGGAATTGCGACAGCGCGGCATTGTCGGTCTGGATCGAGAGACTGAACGCCGAGAATCGGGAGACAGTGGTCGAAAAAGAAAAACGTAAGCGTGCCCCACATCGTTGATGTTGCGACACATTGCAAGGAATATTCGCATATTACTTTGAATCGTGATCGCAATAGGCGATGGCGTTAGTCCCACTTGTAGTTAAAGCTGACGCTGATCCGCTCATCCTCAGCCATATTCATCGGCACCTCGTGACGCAGCCAGCTCTCCCAAAGCAGGACGTCGCCCACCTCGGGTTTCACATAGATGAACGGCTGCATCTCACGTCGCGCTTCTTTCTGCCGCACCGGAGCGGCCATCATGCGGGCTGAACGGGGATCTTCCAACTTCAGCGCGCTGGTGTCCTTTGGCATCGACACATAAGTCGTGCCCGAGATCACGCTGTGCGGGTGGATGTGGCTGGCATGCATCCCGCCCTCGGGCAGAATGTTGATCCACAGATCCTCAAGCTTCAACTCGCCCTCACCCAGATCAAACTCCAGATCCTTGGCAAAGGCGGCAACGTGCTGGTCCAGAACCTTGACCAAATCCGCGAAGATCGGAAACCGCCAGGGCAGATCCGTCAACGAAGCATAGCTTGTGTAGCCGGGATAGCCGTTTTCTTCACACCACTCCTGCCCGGCCTCATCATCTTCGGCAATGACAAGGCATGAGCTCTCGAGCTCTTCCGGGTCGATCTTGGGATCGAATTCGGACAGAGCAGCGCGATAAAGGCGGGTGACAAAAAGTGATTCAATCTTTGGCATAGGCGTCCTCATACCCCAGCTTTTAAGTAGATGCGAGGGCGGGTTATCTTCTCGCCAACTTTCCCCTGCGATGTGGGATTGGTCATCTGCTAGCTTTGATGTGTAGGGGCACGTTAGGCCCAGTTCAAACAGTGAGAGAATCCAAATGTCCATTTTGAAGAGAGGCCTTACCGGTGCGCCGGTAAAACGGCTGCAGGAAAAGCTTGGAGTTGGCGCCGACGGCATATTCGGCTCTGGTACTGAACAAGCGGTTCGGGATTTCCAGAAATCTGCCGGGCTGGCGGTTGATGGCATCGCAGGCCCTGACACGTTTTCAGCGCTCGGGCTGCATGAACTGGTCCTATTGCGTCAGGGCACACGCGGCGTGGCCGTTAAGAAACTCCAAGAAGGCCTCGGGATCGGTGCCGATGGGATATTTGGAGCCGGAACTGCCGCTGCCGTTAAGGAGTTTCAGACTGCAAACGGTCTGGATGCTGACGGCATGGCCGGGCCGGAAACACTGGCCAAAATGGGCAGCTTTGCAGAGATGACTGCCGAGACGGTTCAAATGGCCGCCGTTCAACCGGACGAAGCCCATTTCGAAAGCGAAGCATTGCCAGAATTCAAAGGCAGCACAGCCGTCGCCGGAACAGCAGTCGAAGTCCCAGAGGAAAAATCCGTTTGGGGTAAAGTCAAAGGCTGGTTCTCGTAACCCATAAGGAAAACCCCCGTCGGTATCTCGACGGGGGTTTGAACTTCATCAGACAGGGGTTGCCCCAAGTTTACTTCCATCTTTCTGGTTCGATTCTGAGATCGAATTCTGAAAGGTCCGCGAGATCAGAGACGGGTAATGAAAAACGACTTAGTCCGGGACATGATTTTTGTTCTTCGCCAAAACTGCTACGGTCTACGACAGACAAATTCGCAGCGCCGATTGTGGTCAACAAATCTTCTAGTCGTTTAAGAGCGGTCGCTCAGTTTTCGAACCCTTAGCTCCCATAGCAGTAGCAAAATGAGGATCAATGGCGCCCAGAGTAGATACAGAACCATGTTAAGAAAGATCGTATGGCTATAGGTGTCAGCGACAACTTGTGGAATTGTACTGCACCGGGAATACCAAAAATCGTCGAGCGCACAGTCGGCCTCAAACAACCAACCCAAGTTTAGCACCACACCAAAATAAAGGCCGCCGTAGCGCAAGAACAGCGTCAAGGCCTTGCTGCGTGCAAAGAAACTCAGACCTATCCCGACCAACGGCACCATACCGTAAATTGCAATAACCGCTACGAGTGTACCTAGTGACATACGTTATGCATTCTCGGAAGTATCAGGTCAGTTTTTGAGTAAGCTTTAAGTGGCTACCATCCAAGCGTTTTTCAAACAAAAAAAACCCGCCGGTTTCCCGACGGGGTCAATCTTGTAGCGAACAGGGTTACCCCCAGCTGCTTACCAGTCTTCGCGAACGACGACGCGGGTCTTGATCGGCAGCTTCATCGCGGCCAGACGCAGCGCTTCGCGGGCGATGTCGTCATTGACGCCGTCAATTTCGAACATCACGCGACCGGGCTTGACCTTGCAAGCCCAACGGTCGACCGAGCCCTTACCTTTACCCATACGAACTTCGATCGGCTTTGCAGTGACCGGAGTGTCGGGGAAGATGCGGATCCAGACACGACCTTGACGTTTCATGTGACGCGTCATGGCACGACGTGCGGCTTCGATCTGGCGTGCAGTTACACGCTCAGGTTCGAGAGCTTTCAGACCGTAGGTGCCAAAGTTCAGATCAGAGCCGCCTTTGGCTTCACCCTTGATCCGGCCTTTGTGCATCTTGCGGAATTTAGTACGCTTTGGTTGAAGCATATCTTTCCCTCCTTAGCGACGACCGCCACCAGCACCACGAGGTGCAGGGCCGTCCTGGAGTTCCTGTGCTTTACGGTCACGTGCCTGCGGATCGTGCTCCATGATCTCACCTTTGAAGATCCAGACCTTGATCCCGATGATCCCATAAGGAGTCATCGCTTCGGCTTGTGCGTAATCGATGTCGGCGCGCAGCGTGTGCAGAGGCACACGGCCTTCGCGGTACCACTCGGTCCGTGCGATTTCAGCGCCACCCAGACGGCCAGCGACGTTCACCCGGATACCCAGAGATCCCATGCGCATAGCGTTCTGAACAGACCGCTTCATCGCGCGACGGAACGAAACCCGGCGCTCCAGCTGCTGAGCGATGGACTCGGCAACCAGCTGTGCGTCAAGCTCGGGCTTGCGCACTTCGACGATGTTCAGGTGCAGTTCGCTGTCTGTCATCAGGGCGATTTTCTTGCGCAGTACTTCAATGTCTGCGCCTTTCTTGCCGATGATGACACCCGGACGTGCTGTGTGGATCGTGACGCGGCACTTTTTGTGCGGACGTTCGATAATCACACGGGCGATGCCGGCTTGCTTGCACTCTTTGTTGATGAACTCACGGATCTTCAGATCTTCCAGCAGAAGATCACCGTAGTCCTTGGTATCTGCATACCAGCGGCTGTCCCAGGTGCGGTTCACCTGAAGGCGCATGCCGATCGGATTGACTTTATGTCCCATTAGGCTTGCTCCTCAACTTGACGCACCTTGATGGTGATCTCCGAGAACGGCTTCATAATCTTGCCGAACCGACCACGTGCACGCGGGCGACCGCGCTTCATGACCAAGTTCTTGCCAACCCATGCTTCGGCAACGATCAGCTCGTCGACGTCCAGGTTGTGGTTGTTCTCGGCGTTGGCGATTGCGGACTGAAGGCATTTCTTCACATCCTGCGCGATCCGCTTGTTCGAGAACGTCAGGTCGGTCAACGCCTTCTCGACTTTCTTGCCACGGATCATCTGTGCAACCAGGTTCAGTTTTTGCGGGCTGGTACGGAGCATGCGCGTTTTCGCCATTGCTTCGTTTTCGGCCACGCGGCGGGGGTTCTTTTCCTTGCCCATGACTTACTTCCGTTTCGCTTTTTTGTCAGCGGCGTGACCGTAATAAGTCCGAGTTGGCGAGTACTCACCGAACTTCTGACCGATCATGTCTTCCGAGACGTTGACGGGGATATGCTTGTGGCCGTTGTACACACCAAAAGTCAGACCCACGAACTGGGGCAGAATGGTGGAACGACGCGACCAGATTTTGATAACTTCGTTGCGGCCCGACTCGCGCGCTGCTTCGGCTTTTTTCAGCACATAAGCATCGACGAAAGGACCCTTCCAAACAGAGCGAGACATAGATTAACGTCCCTTCTTCTTGGCGTGCCGCGAGCGGATGATCAGCTTCTGGGACGCTTTGTTTTTGTTGCGGGTACGCTTACCCTTGGTGTCCTTACCCCAAGGCGTAACCGGCGTACGGCCACCCGAGGTCCGACCTTCACCGCCACCGTGCGGGTGATCGATCGGGTTCATGGCAACACCACGAACCGACGGACGCACGCCCTTGTGGCGCATACGACCGGCTTTACCGAGGTTCTGGTTGCTGTTGTCGGGGTTGGACACGGCACCGATGGTGGCCATGCATTCCTGACGGACCATGCGCAGCTCGCCCGAGCTCAGACGGATCTGAGCGTAGCCGCCATCACGGCCAACGAACTGAGCGTAAGTACCAGCCGCACGTGCGATCTGACCGCCTTTGCCAGGCTTCATCTCGATGTTGTGGACGATGGTACCGATTGGCATGCCCGAGAACGGCATTGCGTTGCCCGGCTTGATGTCGGCCTTGGCGGATGCCACGACTTTGTCACCAACAGCCAGACGCTGCGGAGCCAGGATATATGCCTGCTCGCCGTCTTCGTATTTTACCAGTGCGATGAATGCGGTCCGGTTCGGGTCATATTCGATCCGTTCAACGGTTGCCGCGACATCAAATTTGTTCCGTTTGAAGTCAACGATCCGGTAGAGACGCTTTGCGCCACCGCCGCGGCGGCGTGAAGTGATCCGTCCGGTGTTGTTCCGGCCGCCCGATTTGGTCAAACCCTCAGTGAGAGACTTGACCGGACGTCCTTTCCAAAGCTCCGAACGGTCGATCAGCACCAGCCCGCGCTGGCCCGGCGTCGTCGGCTTGTACGACTTGAGTGCCATGCTTTCTGTCTTCCGTTTAGCAAGTGCGGGGTCATCCCCGCTATGTGATAGGCCCCCGTAGGTGCCAAGGGTATAGGGCCCCGAAGGTCCCCGGTTTCAAATATCATAAGCCCCGGAACGAATCCGAGGCCGTAAGATTGGGTGCATATAGCTGTGTTGGGGATGGGTGTCTATAGGTAATAGCAGAGGTACTTTGGGCGGCTCTTAACGAATGCCTCAAGTAGACATATATGTCTCTCAAACGCATGACCACTTATCAAGTCAGCGGTTAGTTGTAGTTGGCTAGAGAAATAAGCTCGTCCGTTGCCTGAATAGGTCCCTTTTCGTACAACTTCGACACCTCTTCCAACTTCATTATTTCAGCTTGGGGCAACTCGACTGAGATATTGAAGTCATCTTTTAATTTTGCTTGAGCGGTTTGAGCCCAGTTCAGAACATAGAGCCCACATCACCATTCTCAGAGATTTTGGAAAGCCCTCTCAAATCAACTTGAATCTCTGTTAACTGTTTATGCTTTTCCCTATGACCTTCAATATCTGTAATCGGCGATCCGAATTCTTTTCCGATCGCGTCCCTTGCTTGGCTATGACCTTTCAAAATTGGCTCGCGAACCACCTTGTAAAGCTGTGCAACGATATCGAACAGAAAGATGCTATCCATCTTTTACTTCAGATCAGAAAAGTCAATCTTTTGCCCAAGTTCGTTATGCTTACTAACGAGGTCATCATAGAGTGCCCAATTGTCTTGCCACTTTGAACCATCGGAAAGCCTCCCTTGCAGTACACGCTGCAATACAACTTCTCTCGTGTAGACAGAGACAACCGACTTTAAACGGTCAATAAGCTGTTCCGCTTCTTTTTGCTTGTCCTCCCAAAGCTCAGCTTCAAATCCCAGTCCCTTGAAGCGTTTAAACCTCGCTATGTTTGAATAGATAAAGCTAAAAAAGGCCATCGCGAAAGTGGCCGACGCCCCCGCCAGATCTTCCGCCCAGAGACGGCTAAAGCTAAAGAAAAGCAACACTAGGCCAACGAGACCGAAGAACAGTTGCTCCCATTTGTCTCTCACCAAAGACAGGTCCGATCAGAGGCAGGTGGTCACGTCGACAATGCTCCCCTCTTCCAGGGTTACATGCTTTCTTAACATCTTTCCGCTTGCCCAACCGGCCCCGCACGATCACTTCTTGTCGCGCGCGGCTTTCTCTTCTTTGGTCAGTTTGGCGTTCCAAACATTCTTGCTCAGACCAAGCTCAGCGGGCGCGGGTTTGGTCTTGCCGACGCTGACTTTGCCTCCTTTATTCAGGAACTCCTGAATAAGGGCTTCATCCGTCGTTTCTTTGGGGACATGTTTCATGAGGGTGACCCTATCCGCATCCCGCGCCCGGGGCAACGGCGGCAGCGCGGGCATTGCCGCAGCGCCTCAGGCACCCGAGTTAATCATGTCGCGGATCTTCACCGCCTTCTCGAAATGATCCAGCTTGTGCTTTTTGATCCACCACTCCGCTGCTTCCATAAGCAATTCTGGATCATCGTTCTTATTGGCAAAAAACGCGCAGAACGACAGGCCAACGGCCTCAGCTTTCTTGGCAATCTTTTCGTTGCAGACTGCGGTGGCCTTGGCTCTCAGACTTGATCTCAATGTGGTCGCTCCGTCGTTGCCCTTAGGCCAGTAGCACACCGCTTGAGTGATTGGAATCTGGCAAGCGTGGGCCAAAACAGGCGGTCGCTAAAACAAAAGAACCCCCGCTTGCGCGGGGGCCTTTATCTCGCTCCAAAGACAGGTCCGATCAGAGACCGGTAGAGATGTCGATGGTGTTACCCTCTTCCAGGGTCACATATGCTTTCTTGACGTCTTTCCGCTTGCCCAACTGGCCGCGGAACCGCTTGACCTTGCCTTTGGTGATGGTGGTGTTGACCGCCTTCACCTTGACACCAAACAGCGATTCAACCGCTTCTTTGATCTGCGGTTTATTGCTGTCGATCGCTACTTCAAAGACAATCGCGCCATTCTCGGACGCCATAGTCGACTTTTCGGTGACGATCGGCTTGCGGATCACGTCGTAGTGTTCTGCCTTCGCGCTCATTTCAGTCGAGCCTCCAGTGCTTCGACACCCGCTTTGGTGAGCACCAGAGTGTCACGCTTGAGGATGTCATAAACATTTGCACCCATCGACGGCAGGATATCCAAACCTTCGATGTTGCGCGACGCCTTCAGGAAACCTTCGTTCACGGTCGCGCCGTCGATGACCAGAGCGCGTTTCCAGCCCAGATTTGCAACCTGTTTGGCCAGAGCGGCAGTCTTGCCCTCGGATGCGGCGTCTTCGATCACGACCAGTTCACCAGCTGCCATTTTGGCAGATAGCGCATGGCGCAGACCGAGTTTGCGGAACTTTTTCGGCAGGTCGTGACCGTGCGAGCGCACGACGGGACCTTTGTAAACGCCACCACCCCGGAAGATCGGTGCCGAACGTGCGCCGTGGCGTGCGCCACCGGTGCCTTTTTGGCGATAGATCTTCTTGGTCGAGTAGGACACTTCCGAGCGGGTCTTGACCTTGTGGGTGCCAGCCTGCGCGTTGTTGCGCTGCCAACGGACCACACGGTGCAGGATGTCCGCGCGCGGCTCGAGGCCGAACAGGTCTGCATCCAGCTCGATGTTGCCGGCTTTGCCGCCGTCCAGTTTGATTACATCAAGTTTCATGCTTCACCACCTTCCGCGGGAGCTTCTTCCGCAGGTGCTTCAGTTGCGACACCTTTTACGGCTGCCGGGAAAGGCAGACCTTCGGGTGCTTTCTTCTTGACGGCGTCCTTGACGGTAACCCAGCCCGATTTCGGTCCAGGAACGGCGCCTTTGATGAACACCAGACCACGGTCGGCGTCAGTTTTGACGACTTCCAGGTTCTGGGTGGTAACACGGGCAGCACCCATGTGACCGGCCATCTTCTTGCCTTTGAACACCTTGCCCGGATCCTGACACTGGCCAGTTGAACCGTGCGAACGGTGGCTGATCGAAACACCGTGCGAGGCGCGAAGACCACCAAAGTTGTGGCGCTTCATTGCCCCAGCAAAGCCTTTACCGATCGAGGTGCCCGAAACGTCAACCTTCTGACCTTCCAGGAAGTGTTCTGCCGAGATTTCGGCACCCACTTCGATCAGGCCATCAGCGGAAACGCGGAACTCGGCCAGCTTACGCTTGGGCTCGACCTTTGCAGCGGCATAGTGACCGCGCATCGCCTTCGAAGTGCGTTTTGCCTTGGCGGCACCGGCACCCAGCTGAACAGCGGTATAACCGTCTTGCTCATCGGTGCGCTGTGCAACGACCTGCAGGTTGTCCAGGTGAAGAACGGTCACAGGAATCTGCTTGCCGTCTTCCATGAACAGGCGGGTCATGCCGACTTTTTTTGCGATAATACCAGAGCGCATAATCAATACCCTCCGATCTTACGACTGCAACTTGATCTCGACGTCCACACCAGCAGCGAGGTCGAGCTTCATCAGCGCGTCAACGGTCTGGGGGGTCGGATCAACGATGTCGAGCATACGCTTGTGCGTACGGATCTCGAACTGGTCGCGGGATTTCTTGTCAACGTGAGGGCCACGGAGAACCGTGAACTTCTCGATCTTGTTCGGCAGCGGGATCGGGCCGCGCACGTTCGCGCCGGTCCGCTTGGCAGTGTTGACGATCTCTTGCGTGCTGGCATCCAGAACGCGATAGTCAAATGCCTTGAGCCGAATACGGATATTTTGGCTTTGCATAATAACAGCCTTTTATCAGGCGTTGAGGTTGAGAGGAGGACAAGCGCGCATCGCCAACCCTCTTCGAACCCAAAAGGCGGGAATCACCCCGCCTTGATGTTCTTATAGAGAACTCGCGCGATTTACAGGGACGTGGGGGGTTTGGCAAGGGAGAAATGAAACGTGCTAACCCGCCCCTGCGCGTGATGGTCAGGATCCGCCATAAGCCGCAGAATAGCGTTCCTGCAAAAGCGCGCTGCGTCGGCCGAATACTGATCCGGGCACGCCATGGCCGGGTAATTCCCAGATACCAAACCCCGGGTCCAATGCATGGTGCCCCAAACAGGTCATACCAATATCCCGGCAAATCTGGGCGCCACCGGCAGAGACCGAGATGGTACCGATGCCGTGCAGCAGGACATCCCGCTCGGCCATCGCCTCAAGAAACGTGACAAAAGACGCCATCAGCAGCGCACTTGCCCCGGCATGACCCGAGCGCACGATCAAGGCTGGGCAATAGCCGAAATACGAACCCGGCAGGATGGGGCGATGAAGCCGATCCGCTGACAGATCAGCCTCAATCAGTTTGCCGGTTCTGAACAGAGCTTCATCTTCGGGCAACAGGAAGGGGAGCGTCCATTTCGCGACCATCGTATCGCCGCACATGATCGCACCCCAATGTTCGCGATGGGTTTCGTAAATCGGCAAAAACACATCTACACTTGGCTCAAAACCTGAAGGCAGATCACCAAGGTCCGCATCGGCAAGCGCGATCGATGCGAGGCTCGCGTCCCGCCAGGAGCCAGCAAATATCTTGTCGACCAGCACATCATCCAGTTGGCGATACTGACATTGTGGCGGGTTCTTTGCTCGGGCATCCCAGTCCTTGCGGCAGGCCACTACATCCTCACGCCTCCACCCAAGGCGGTCTGACAATCGGTGCTCAAGGTCACCACGGATGAACGATACAGAGCGCTCGTATTTTCCGACGGCATCAACGCTCACTCCCAACGCGTCCGCGAGCTCTTCTTGTGTCATGCGGCCTTCGCGACCGTGTGCCGTGCGGTGCGTCCTGAGCATGCGCGCAAATCGGGACGGTGTGTTGGTCATTGGCCCAATCAAACAAGACAACATTGATAGACCACAATGGCATCCCGCCAGCCAAATTACAAAGCCGGTTACGGATTGCTTACGGCAACTTACCAGAGCGCGGCTTACGTCAGTTACGAAAAGCGGATAGCACGCTCAAGATATCTGGAGTTCGCCCCGTCAGGAGAGTGCCCAGATGACCCGACGCATCCCCGTAACATCCAACGCGATTGCAGTAATTTTCCCGTCTTTGCGCCGAAATCAGACCGCACGACGCGCCGCTGTAACACCAAAAGAGCGTGCACGCCGCAGTATGCAACGCAGGCCGGGATGGTCAAAACAGCGTAGACAGCTCAGGGGCCTGTCTGCACTGAAGGTAAGAACTGATTGAGGGGGCGGTCTTTGTCAGCTTGGCCAGAAGGTTCCTGTTACTCCAGCCCTGCAATGGTCCTTGGGGACGGATACCGCTGCCATCATATCCAATAGGTCAGTGCCAACGGCAGCACGAGCAAGGCAGCCAAAGTCGATAGCAGGATGAAGCCTGCCACATCCGGGGCCTCGTCCGGCAGATACTGGTCGATAACCAGGTAGTTGGCCACTGAAGACGGCATGAGGCAGTTCAGGATCACCACCCCGCGCTCGGTTCCGGCAAATCCGAACATTCTAACAACAGCGATCGCAACAATCACGGCGAGCGCCAGATGCAGAATGGTCAAGATGATGGCCTTCTTTGCATTGCGGACCTTGAACGAGGCCAGCGAGAAGCCCATCGTGTAGGCCATGCCGGTATCGCCAAACGCCAAAAGCGTAACCGGCAGGCCGATACCCCCGATATTTCCGTACATCAGCGGGCCCAGAAAGGCCGGGGTGGAACATCCCAGAAATCTAAGCGCCATGTATCCAAGCACGCCAAATGACAACGATCAGAACTGCGGCCGCCATCACATTAAGAAAGATGCCAATATCGACCGAGGCGGTAGACAGATGAGAAATGACAAGCGCCGGAAAGCCCACATAAGAGATCAGGCCATTCACCACCTTGTTGTCGAACGGCGCCCGAAACGCCGCAACTTCAGGTTTCTTGAATTTCCCTACATAAGTTTCTGTTTGCCTCAATCTGGAACTATGGTCATGAACGGCGGCGGTCGTGCACGACACGTGCGTCCGATTGACCAGACAAATGAGGATGACCCCATGATTGAACGCATAGAAACCGGCGAACGTTCGTCCAAGATTGTGAAGCATAACGGTGTCGCCTACCTGACCGGACAGGTCGCCGAAGGTGAGACAATTCAAGAGCAGGTCCGCATCTGTCTGGACAAGATTGATGCCCTTTTGGAAAAAGCGGGCTCATCGCGAAACAACATGCTGCGTGTGACGATCTGGCTGGCCGATATGAAAGACTTTGCCGGTCTGAATGAGGTCTGGAACGCGTGGGTTCCAGCGGGTCACGCCCCCGCACGCGCTTGCGGAGAAGCCAAGTTGGCGCGGGCCGAGCTCAAGGTCGAATTCACTGTGGATGCGGCCTACGACTGAGATCAGTTGGACTGGCGATGTTGACGATCTCGTAAGAGCGAGCATCAAATATCCGATGATCGAATGCCGTCAGTCATGTATGGACGTAATAGTCAGCCGATTTGGGCAGAGGGTTGGGGCGCAAAGAGAGGGGCGTCGCCAACCCTCTTCCAACCCTGGAACCGGGATCTCATCTTATTTGCGCTGAGGTGCCCGCATGCCAGAGATAATACGGCGCATTAACACCATGAATCGCTCCTGCTCAGAGACAGTCAGAACCTTCAACGCTTCGGCGTTCACATTCTGCGCGCTGTCATAGGCATTTTCCCGCAATGCGGCAGATTTGTCTGTCAGCCAGATCAATTGTGCTCGGGCATCAGAAGGGTTTTTCGTTCGCTTTATCAGGCCATCGCGCTCCATTCGGTTGAGCGTGTTGGCCAAGGTTGCTTGTTCAACGTCAATCTTCGCCAACAAGTCCTTCTG
This sequence comes from Ruegeria sp. EL01, assembly GCF_900313035.1. Taxonomy (GTDB): domain Bacteria; phylum Pseudomonadota; class Alphaproteobacteria; order Rhodobacterales; family Rhodobacteraceae; genus Ruegeria. The sequence goes on from NZ_OMPS01000037.1 coordinate 67,180, forward strand.
CGAGACGCCATCCTTGAGCCATAGCTCCAACAAGATTGGGAATTGCCCGATAACGATGCCAAGAGGTGCAATTCGTTGCTGTAAATCTCTGGCGAACAGACGCGCAATGTGATTGACCAAGTATCCGGCCGAGTCTTCTTTCCTAAATTCCATATTTGAATTTTAAGCTTGAATAGCAAGCTATGCAATATTACATAGCTTGCTATGTTTATAATCTCTGAAAAGGATCTGTGATGGCTGGCATCGAAGAACTAGATCAAGTGACCACCCTGGCCGACCAACTGCAAACGGAGGAAGGTCCAATCGTTCTAATCAACCTGTTTACGGTTGATGCGAAAGACGAGGCTGCTTTGCTCAAGGCCTGGGCACATGATGCAGATTTCATGAAAGCCCAACCGGGTTACATTTCGACCCAGATTCACAAAGGTATCGCAGGCAGTTCGACGTTCGTGAACTACGCCGTTTGGCAGGATGTCAAAAGCTTCCGCGACGCTTTCACTCACCCCGAATTTCAGCGTCGCATCGCCGAATACCCCGACAGCGCGATGGCGCGGCCACATCTTTTTCGAAAGCTTGCGGTCGAAAACCACTGTGTCGCATAACACTATGATTGGAGCAGCCACATGTTGAGAGCTATCCACCCGATCGCCGGATTAGTTGGGTTTTTGACGATCTTGGTGTTCTGGACCACCACCATCTCCAGCGAATTGTTTGGAACCTACGCGACTGTCACGACAGTAAAATCTATGATCGTCGCCGGGCTCTTTATCCTCGTACCTGCGATGATCATCGTCGGAGCATCAGGATTTTCCATGGGGCACAGCCGCATAGACGCACCAGCGATGGCCAAGAAGAAGAGGATGCCAATCATCGCCATGAACGGCTTGCTAATTCTGGTTCCTGCGGCGCTATATCTGAGCGCGAAGGCCAACGTCGGCTCGTTCGATACGCGCTTTTACACTGTTCAGATCATTGAACTTATCGCGGGTGCAACAAATTTGATTTTGATGGGGATGAGTATCCGCGATGGTCGGTCGATGAGCAGGCGAAGAAGGGCTGCGCCAAGGAAGTGACGCAAAAAGGCCGCCCGTTGTTGGGCGGCCTTCTTTAGTTCACCAATGTGGCGGGCTGACGCCCGGCCTGCCGATTACTCTACGATCTTCGACACGACGCCGGCGCCGACGGTGCGGCCGCCTTCGCGGATGGCAAAGCGCAGGCCGTTTTCCATCGCGATCGGTGCGATCAGCTCAACTTCGAACGACACGTTGTCGCCAGGCATAACCATCTCGGTGCCTGCTGCCAGGGTCACGGTGCCGGTTACGTCCGTGGTCCGGAAGTAGAACTGCGGGCGGTAGTTCGCGAAGAACGGCGTGTGACGGCCACCCTCTTCCTTGGTCAGGATATAGGCTTCGGCTTCGAACTTGGTGTGCGGTGTAACCGAACCCGGCTTACACAGAACCTGACCACGCTCAACACCTTCACGGTCGATACCACGCAGCAGGGCGCCAATGTTGTCGCCCGCTTCACCGCGGTCCAGCAGCTTGCGGAACATTTCAACACCGGTACAGGTGGTTTTCTTGGTGTCGCGGATGCCGACGATTTCGATCTCGTCGCCAACATTGATCACGCCACGCTCAACACGGCCGGTCACAACCGTACCACGACCCGAGATCGAGAACACGTCTTCGACCGGCATCAGGAAGGGCTGGTCAATAGCGCGCTCAGGTGTCGGGATGTACTCGTCCACAGCCGCCATCAGCTTGCGGATGGATTCCTCGCCGATTTCCGGGTTGTTGCCTTCCATCGCGGCCAGAGCCGAACCGGCAATGATCGGAATGTCGTCGCCGGGGTATTCATACGAAGACAGCAGTTCGCGGATTTCCATTTCCACCAGTTCCAGCAGCTCTTCGTCGTCAACCTGGTCCACTTTGTTCATGAACACGACCATGGTCGGGATGCCAACCTGGCGGCCCAGCAGGATGTGTTCACGTGTCTGCGGCATCGGGCCGTCAGCAGCGTTCACAACCAGGATCGCGCCGTCCATCTGCGCCGCACCGGTGATCATGTTCTTGACGTAGTCGGCGTGGCCGGGGCAGTCAACGTGGGCATAGTGACGGTTTTCCGTCTCGTATTCCACGTGGGCGGTCGAGATGGTGATACCACGCGCTTTCTCTTCCGGCGCGCCGTCAATCTGGTCATACGCTTGGAAGTCACCAAAATACTTGGTGATCGCTGCCGTCAGCGTGGTCTTGCCGTGGTCAACGTGGCCAATCGTTCCAATGTTGACGTGCGGCTTATTACGCTCAAACTTTTCCTTTGCCATGATGGCCTCCTGTCATTGAGAAAGGGAAGAGGTCGAACGCCCCTTCCCTGATTTCGCTTATGCGTATTTCGCCTGAATCTCGTCCGAGATGTTCTGCGGAACCGGATCGTAATGCGAGAACTGCATGGTGAACTGGGCACGGCCCGACGACATCGAACGCAGAGTGTTGATGTAGCCGAACATGTTGGCCAGCGGCACGTTCGCGTCGATTGCGATGGCGTTGCCGCGGGGTTCTTGTCCAGACACCTGACCCCGACGCGATGTCAGGTCGCCGATGATCCCGCCGGTATATTCTTCCGGGGTGATCACTTCGACCTTCATGATCGGTTCCAGCAGTTTCGCGCCCGCTTTGCGCATACCTTCACGCATACCCATGCGTGCGGCAATTTCAAAGGCCAGAACAGAGGAGTCCACGTCGTGGAACTTACCCTCGATCAGCGCAACCTTGAAGTCGATCACGGGGAAGCCAGCCAGCGGGCCGCTATCCATGACGGATCTGATCCCTTTTTCGACGCCTGGGATATATTCCTTCGGCACCGAACCACCAACAACGCGAGATTCGAAGGAATAGCCTTCGCCCGGTTCGGTTGGCGTGATGATCATTTTCACTTCAGCAAACTGACCCGATCCACCCGACTGTTTCTTGTGGGTGTAAACGATTTCAGCTTCGTGGCCGATGGTTTCACGGTATGCCACTTGCGGCGCACCGATGTTGGCCTCGACCTTGAACTCGCGCTTGAGACGGTCCACCAGAATGTCCAGGTGAAGTTCGCCCATGCCCTTCATGATAGTCTGACCGGATTCCATGTCAGTTTCCACGCGGAAGGACGGGTCTTCGGCGGCCAGACGGGCCAGACCCTGGGACATTTTCTCCTGGTCGGCTTTTGTCTTCGGCTCAACCGCGATCTCGATCACCGGGCTCGGGAAGGTCATGGTTTCCAGTACCACCGGATCGTTGACAGCACAAAGCGTGTCACCGGTTGTGGTGTCTTTCAGACCCGCCAACGCGATAATGTCGCCCGCGAACGCTTCCGTGATTTCTTCACGGTTGTTCGAGTGCATCATCATCATCCGGCCAACGCGCTCTTTCTTGCCTTTGGTCGAGTTCAGCAACGTGTCGCCCTTATTCAGGACGCCCGAGTAGATCCGGGTAAAGGTCAGCGAACCAACAAAGGGGTCGTTCATGATTTTGAACGCCAGACCCGAGAACGCCATGTCATCATCCGCGCGGCGCGGAATGTCACGGGTTTCAGTTTCGTCACCTGGTTTGAAGCCCATGTAATCGACAACGTCCAGCGGGCTGGGCAGATAATCGATCACAGCATTCAACAGCGGTTGAACACCTTTGTTCTTGAACGCGGAACCACCCAGAACCGGAACGAACGCGATTTCCAAGGTACCTTTGCGCAGCAGGGCGCGCAGGGTTGGAACGTCGGGCTCGTTGCCTTCCAGGTATTCCATCATCGCGTCGTCGTCCATTTCGACGGCCGCTTCGATCATCTTGCCGCGCCATTCGTCAGCCATGTCTTTCAGGCTGTCACGGATCGGTGCTTTGATCCAGCTTGCGCCCAGGTCTTCGCCCTGCCACAGCCATTCTTCCATGGTGACCAGATCAACCAGGCCTTCCAGCTCGGTCTCTGCGCCGATCGGGATACCAACCGGAACAGCACGTGCGCCGGTGCGGTCTTCGATCATGCGAACGCAGTTGAAGAAGTCAGCGCCGATCTTGTCCATCTTGTTGACGAACACCATACGCGGAACCTTGTAGCGGTCAGCCTGACGCCACACGGTTTCGGTCTGAGGCTCAACACCGGCGTTTGCGTCCAGAACGCAAACCGCACCGTCGAGAACCGCCAGCGAACGTTCAACTTCAATGGTGAAGTCAACGTGGCCGGGGGTGTCGATGATGTTCAGCCGGTGCTTAGGCGAGTCAGCAGTTTCGCCATCTTCGGTGCGTTCCCAGAAGGTGGTGGTCGCAGCCGAGGTGATGGTGATGCCGCGTTCCTGCTCCTGCTCCATCCAGTCCATGGTGGCGGCACCGTCGTGCACCTCACCAATGTTGTGGGATTTGCCGGTGTAGTACAGGATGCGTTCCGAGCAGGTGGTTTTACCTGCATCGATATGCGCCATGATACCGAAGTTACGGTAGTGGTTGAGTGTATAATCGCGTGCCATTTTGATAAACCTCTGGAATTACCAACGGTAGTGGCTGAAGGCTTTGTTCGCCTCGGCCATCTTGTGGGTGTCTTCGCGCTTCTTAACGGCAGTACCGCGGGACTGTACGGCGTCCAGCAGTTCGCCAGCAAGGCGCTCTTCCATGGTGTTTTCGTTACGGCCACGCGCAGCAGTAATCAGCCAACGGATGGCCAGTGCTTCGCGGCGCTCGGGGCGCACTTCGACCGGAACCTGATAAGTTGCACCACCAACCCGGCGCGAGCGAACCTCGACCGACGGTTTGATGTTGTCGAGCGCTTCGTGGAACACTTCGACAGGGGCGCGCTTGATTTTGCCTTCAACGCGGTCAAATGCGTTGTAGACGATGCGCTCTGCAACCGACTTTTTACCGTCGATCATCAGGTTGTTCATGAATTTAGTCAGAACCTTGTCGCCAAATTTGGCGTCAGGCAGGACTTCGCGTTTTTCAGCGGCGTGACGACGTGACATATCAGCCTCTCCTTCTTATTTGGGACGCTTCGCGCCGTATTTCGAACGACGTTGCTTACGGTCTTTGACGCCTTGGGTATCCAGAACACCGCGCAGGATGTGGTAACGGACACCGGGAAGGTCTTTTACACGGCCGCCACGGATCAGAACAACCGAGTGTTCCTGCAGGTTGTGGCTTTCACCGGGGATGTACGAGATGACCTCGAACCCGTTGGTCAGGCGCACCTTGGCAACCTTACGCATAGCCGAGTTCGGCTTTTTCGGTGTGGTGGTGTAAACACGTGTACAGACGCCGCGTTTTTGCGGGCACTGCTCCAGGTGCATGGACTTCGAGCGTTTTACTTTCGGCTGCCGCGGCTTGCGGATCAGCTGTTGGATCGTTGGCATTCCGGTTATATCCCCGTTTTGCAACACACATGACATGCACGCGCATTGCGTGCGGTTAAATTCGCTGCACTTATGCGTCCACAAGCGCAAAACCCGCGAGCGTTCCCATTCCGAGGTGAACGTCGCGGTTTGTTATCAGAGGGCGCGAACGATAAAAGTGTCCGGGCCTTGACCAGTTCATTACTGGAATCGGTTATGGGGCGGCCCCCGCACCGAGATGTGCGCGTAATAGGGAGAGTCGGGCCGAGTGTCAACAGCACATCAGCTGGCCTACCCGGCCAACCTGATTGCACTGACTTATCAAGGCGGGCCCTAAGTTTCCAGCACCTTCGCCAGTTGCAGCCCATCTGCGACATCGGCATAGTCACAACAGAGATCTGCCAGTGGATAAATCATGCAAGTCATCGGCCTCTGCCGCTTTTCCTATCCCGCAATTGGCGGCTACCAAGTCCAACATGAAACCATCGAAGCGCGGCGGAGCTATTTGTACAGTCCCGCGCGATTGCAAGAACGGTTTCGCTTGTTTGAATCCTCTACCCTGCCCTGTATTCGAGAACAGACCGACGAAGAATTCGAGTTTCTGATCGTGATCGGAAATTGCCTCCCGAAAGAGCACTGTGAACGGCTCAGGGATCTGACCACTGATATCAAGCAGATCCGAATACTCGAGCGAGAGCCCGCCCAACATCGGGCGGTGATGAGAGAAATCCTCAATTCATCCCGCAACAACCCTGACCAACCCTGTCTTCAATTCCGCCATGACGACGATGACGCCGTGTCAGTCGACTTTGTCGAAAGGCTACGTATTGCCGCCCATGACAGCCGTGGGGTAATCGAGCGTAACAGGACTGTGGGCATCGACTTCAACAACGGGTTTCTTGCGCGGTTCGAGCCGGATGGCGTGCGCGCGAAACCGATCTTCAATTCGCTTCTTGGTGTAGGCTTGGGCATGTACATCGCCGGAAACTGCTCGCAAACGATCATGAGTTTCGCGCACAACAGGATCGGCCGCTTCATGCCCGTGGTCAGCTTTCCCGACGCCCCGATGTGGGTGCGGGCCTTGAACAGCTTCAACGATTCTCATCATGCGCGCAACGACACCCGAGAGTTGCCGCTTTTGTCATCGGAAGCCGAAAGCGAATTTATCGCGCGCTTTGCCATCGATCAGAACACGGTCCGAAAGGTTCATTCCACAGGCTAACGTGACCGTTCCCGCACCAAAGTGAACAGACCAGCCCCTACAATCAACACGGCCCCCAGCATCGTCAGATTGTCAGGCCATTCGCCAAATATGCCCCAGCCCAGACCCAAGGCCCAGATCAGGCTGGAGTACCGGAACGGTGCCACGAATCCGACGTCACCTTGGCGCATCACCATGACGCTGAACGAATACCCCATCAAAACAAACACCCCCGCCGCAGCCACCAGCGCCCCCGTTGTGACAGAAACCGGCACCCAACCCTCGAACACCGAAGCAACCGCTGCAGCCAGCGCAATTGACACGGATGTTGCAAGTGTCACGACCATCGAAGGGACGTCTGCAGACATGCGACGGGTAATCAGATCCCGAGCGGTCACAGATGCCACCGCGATGAGTGCATAAATCGAATAAACGCTGAATCCGTCGGGGCCCGGTCTGACGATCAACAACATGCCCGCAAACCCCAGCGTGATCGCCAAGACGCGACGCCAACCGATGTGTTCCGAGAAAAGCAACGCCGCGCCCAGGGTGACCGTCAAGGGCAGCGCCTGAAGAACAGCCGTCACGTTGGCCAGAGGCATATTTTTCAATGCCGTGAGGAAAAAGAACGTCGCAGACAGTTCAGCGATACAACGCATTGCAACCAACCACTTGTCATAGCGCGGAAAGTTCAGGTGCAGCGCACCCAAGGAACGCGCCAGGAAATAGACAAGGACAACCGCCAGAATCCCTCGGATTGCGACCAACTGGAAAAGCGGCAGGTCTTGCAGTGCGATTTTCACCAACGTGTCGTTCAAGGTGAAGGCAGCCATGCTGCCCATCATCAACAGCGCGCCCTTGGTATTTGGTGTCATGGCGAGTGGGTCCGAAACAACGATGTCGACGCATTGGTCTTACAAGCTGAAGAGATGTCAATCTCCGCGAGGTCAAGCAAAGAAAGTTTCACACGCTCTCGAGATGAAAATCGGCAATCATTCAGAGGTCTTTGCGGTGGAACCCAAAGCGGTTAACCAGAATGGGTATCATCCGAGAAGACCGCGATACGTCGCAGTTTTCGCCGTATCCACTCAAAGTCAGGTATGTGGACAAAGCTGCCATTGTAAATTCAACCTAAAATTTCGCTCGAATATCGAAGAGCTTTGTGGTCCTTTCTCTAATGGCACTCTTCAAGTGGAGCGAGAAATATGAAATTTGACTATGGCCAAAGTGTCCAGATTTTTGAGACCGCCCCGGCGAAATTCCTAGAATTCGGGAGCGTTGGCTCAGTCTGCGGCGTGGATCAAATAGAGACCCAAAAGCGCTCAGCCGAGTTTGATGCGCCGATTGGCACACCTGTTTACCTAATCGAGGCTCCATGCGGAAATGCCATCGAGGTGCCCGAAATACACTTAGCCTTGTTGTAGGTTTGGGCTCAATCCGGTCATCCGACGTTTTCGCTAGGACATTGAGCCGGTTCTGGCGACCTCAAGGTTCGCTGAGCAGACAGAGCGGACATTTATCCTCAATGAATGTCGTTCTGGTGTGCAGGAACTCTTGGCAAATCTATCGCCAAGGAACTGACCCATTTACACTCGTGGCCGTTACGCGCAGCAATGATCCGGTCTTCAACATGACTTGCCTCCCAAACAGCAACGCATTCCAATCCAAGGCACTCGCTCAGAAGCGCTGGCCGTTCCCAGCCTTGCTCCGAAAAGTCTGAATGATAAAGCGAAAGAGCCCCGGAAATACTGTCCTGCTTGAAACGATAATCTTCCTTCATCACATCGATTCGAGGCTCAACCCGGCCAACTTTCAGCCAAAAACCTCTGCTAATAACGTCACGATAGACAAAGGACTTGAACAACATCCGTAGGTGAACCAAATCTTCGATTGCCGGGCGTTCTGAGAAATATCCCTCAAATACCGCGACAAAATACTCTTCCCCAAGTTGCCCATATGCCCAACAGTTTTCAGCTATTGGAATCTCAATTAATGCCCCAGCTTGCCAGCTCTGCCGTTTTGTAGGTTGGCCTCTTTGTGCTCGTAGTAAGTTATTCGTGCCCATGCTTCGTGCATCGCACGCTGAGCACCTATTCTCAATGTCAAAGAAGGGCTCGAAGCAGCCCTTCCAAGCGGCAGTTGCAGCGAAATAGGAACCGCACGACTTGATAGTCAGCAAAAAAAGGCCCCGCAAAAATGCGGGGCCTGATCATTTGGTATCAGAGTGTGCTTACTCGCGGCTTTCCGGGGTTTCCACCAGAACATCCAGTTCGTCTCCGACCATGTCGTCATCCATAACCGGCGCAGCCAGAGCAGCGGCCGCTTCGGCCTCTTCCCGGCGTGCTTCGATCACCACGTTGTCACGCGACTGAGCGACCCGCTGTACGCTTTGTGTCGCACCACCGGTACCGGCCGGGATCAGACGGCCGACGATGACGTTCTCTTTCAGGCCAACCAGCTTGTCTTTCTTGCCCTGAACCGAAGCTTCGGTCAGAACCCGGGTGGTTTCCTGGAACGACGCCGCCGAGATGAACGAACGCGTCTGCAGCGAGGCTTTGGTAATCCCCAGCAGGATCGGCTCACCCTGTGCCGGGCGACCGCCACGTGCGAGGGTCTTTTCGTTGGCCGCATCAAACTCTTGCTTGTCGACATGTTCGCCTTTCAGCAAGGTCGAGTCGCCCGAGTCCAGGATCTCCCACTTCTGCAGCATCTGGCGCACGATGACCTCGATGTGCTTGTCGTTGATCTTCACGCCCTGAAGACGATAAACATCCTGCACTTCGTCGATCATGTAATCCGCCAGCGCTTCGACACCCATGATGGACAGGATGTCATGCGGGGCCGGGTTACCGTCCATCAGGTATTCACCCTTCTGGATAAAGTCGCCTTCCGCGACCGGGATATGTTTGCCCTTGGGCACCATATACTCAATCGTTTCCATCGACTCATCCGCCGGCTCGATGCTGATGCGGCGCTTGTTCTTGTAGTCGCGGCCAAAGCGCACGTAACCATCGGCTTCTGCGATGATCGCGTGATCTTTTGGACGACGGGCTTCAAACAGTTCGGCCACACGTGGCAGACCACCGGTGATGTCCTTGGTCTTGGCGCCTTCACGCGGGATACGCGCAACGACTTCACCAGCCTCGATTTTTTCACCGTCTTCGATCGACAGGATCGCATCCACCGACATCGGATAGTGAACCGGGTTGCCCGCATCATTGCGGACCGGCTCGCCATCTTCACCAACGAGAATGATCTCGGGCTTGAGGTCGCTGCCTTTGGGGGCGGCGCGCCAGTCGATCACGATCTTCTGGGTCATGCCGGTTGCATCGTCGGTCTCATCCCGGACAGCAATGCCTGACACAAGGTCAACATATTTCGCGGTACCGGCTTTTTCAGCGATGATCGGCAGGGTGTAGGGGTCCCATTCGTACAGCTTGTCGCCACGAGCCACCTTGGCGCCGTCTTTGACAAACAGCTTGGAGCCGTAGCCCAGCTTGTGGCTGGCACGCTCTTCGCCATGTTCGTCGCTGATCACCAGCTTCATGTTCCGGCCCATCACCAGGCTTTCACCTGCCGAGTTGACCAGAATCTGCGGGTTTTCGAACGACACAACACCGTCCTGGCTAGCTTCCTGGAAGGACTGCTGACCACCCTGGGCAACACCGCCGATGTGGAAGGTCCGCATCGTCAGCTGTGTACCAGGTTCACCAATGGACTGGGCGGCGATGATGCCGACCGCTTCACCAGTGTTAACCCGTGTACCGCGTGCAAGGTCACGACCGTAGCACGTGGCGCAGACGCCCTCTTCAGACTCACAGGTCAGCGGCGAGCGGATGCGCATGGATGCAACACCAGCTTCGTCGATGGTGTCAGCCATACGCTCGTCGATCAGTTGACCGGCGGCGACCAGAACTTCATCCGTACCTGGACGCAGAACATCATCGGCAGAGACACGGCCCAGCACACGTTCCGCCAGCGACGAGACAACTTCGCCATCGTTGACGGCCGCTTCGGCTGTGATCGCACGCTCGGTACCACAATCGATCTCGCGAACGATGCAGTCCTGCGCCACGTCCACAAGACGACGGGTCAGGTAACCCGAGTTCGCCGTCTTCAGAGCGGTATCCGACAGACCCTTACGGGCACCGTGGGTCGAGTTGAAGTACTCAAGAACGGTCAGACCTTCCTTGAAGTTCGAGATGATCGGCGTCTCGATGATGTCGCCATTCGGCTTCGCCATCAGGCCGCGCATCCCGCCCAGCTGCTTCATCTGAGTGACCGAGCCACGCGCACCGGAGTGCGCCATCATATAGACCGAGTTCGGTTCCTGTTCGGACCCATCCGCTGCCCGCTCCGAAGACGAGATCGTGCCCATCATCGCATCAGTGACGCGGTCGTTACACTTCGACCAGGCATCGACAACTTTGTTGTACTTTTCGCCCTGAGTGATCAGGCCGTCCATGTACTGCTGTTCAAAGTCCTTCACCTGACTGCGGGTCTCATCAACGATGCCCCACTTGTCACCCGGGATCACCATGTCGTCCTTGCCGAACGAAATACCGGCCTTGAACGCTTCTTTGAAGCCCATCGACATGATCTGGTCACAGAAGATCACCGACTCTTTCTGACCGCAATAACGGTAGACGGTGTCGATCACCTGCTGCACTTCTTTCTTCCGCAGCAGACGGTTGACCAGCTCGAACGGGGCCTTGTTGTTCATTGGCAGCAGCGCACCTAGGCGCAGACGGCCCGGAGTGGTCTCAAACCGCTGTTGAACTTCGTTGCCTTCGCCGTCGATCTGCGCGATCCGCGCGGTGATCTTGGTGTGCAAATGCACTTCACCGGCGTCCAGCGCGTGCTGAACTTCTTCGATCGAACCAAAGACCTTGCCTTCGCCGATCATGCCTTCGCGTTCCAGCGTCACGTAGTAGAGACCCAGGATCATATCCTGCGATGGAACAATGATCGGCGCGCCGTTTGCAGGTGACAGAACGTTGTTCGTCGACATCATCAGAACACGCGCTTCCAGCTGGGCCTCAAGGCTCAGCGGGACGTGAACAGCCATCTGGTCACCGTCGAAGTCGGCGTTAAAGGCCGAACAGACCAGCGGGTGCAGCTGGATGGCTTTACCTTCGATCAGGACCGGCTCGAACGCCTGAATGCCAAGACGGTGCAGCGTTGGCGCACGGTTCAGCATGACAGGGTGTTCGCGGATCACCTCGTCGAGGATATCCCACACTTCGGGGCGCTCTTTCTCGACCAGTTTCTTCGCCTGTTTGACAGTCGAAGACAGACCTTTGGCTTCGAGGCGCGAGTAGATGAACGGCTTGAACAGTTCCAGCGCCATCTTCTTGGGCAGACCACACTGGTGCAGCTTAAGCTCCGGACCGGTCACAATCACCGAACGGCCTGAGAAGTCGACGCGTTTGCCCAGAAGGTTCTGACGGAAGCGGCCCTGCTTGCCTTTCAGCATGTCCGACAGCGATTTCAGCGGACGCTTGTTGGCGCCGGTGATCACGCGGCCACGACGGCCGTTGTCGAACAGAGCATCCACGGATTCCTGCAACATCCGCTTTTCGTTGCGGACGATGATGTCAGGCGCGCGCAGTTCGATCAGGCGCTTCAGACGGTTGTTCCGGTTGATGACGCGGCGATACAGATCGTTCAGATCCGAGGTCGCGAAACGACCACCATCCAGCGGTACCAACGGACGTAGCTCTGGCGGGATGACCGGAATAACCGTCATCACCATCCACTCAGGCCGGTTGCCCGACTCGAGGAAGCTTTCGACTACCTTCAGACGCTTGATGATCTTCTTAGGCTTCAATTCGCCTGTTGCTTCGGCCAGATCAGCGCGCAGCTGCTCGGCTTCGGCTTCCAGATCGATCTGGGCCAGCATCTCACGAATGGCTTCGGCACCGATGTTCGCAGTGAACGCGTCCATGCCATAGGCATCCTGCGCGTCCATGTACTCTTCTTCATTCAACATCTGGCCATAAGACAGGTCGGTCAGACCGGGCTCGATGACGACATAGTTTTCAAAGTACAGAACACGTTCCAGATCGCGCAGCGTCATATCCAGCATCAGGCCGATGCGCGACGGCAGCGACTTCAGGAACCAGATGTGCGCGACCGGCGCGGCCAGCTCAATGTGGCCCATACGTTCACGGCGAACTTTCTGCAGCGTGACTTCCACACCGCATTTCTCGCAGACAACGCCGCGATACTTCATCCGCTTATATTTGCCGCACAGACATTCGTAATCTTTGATCGGGCCAAAGATACGCGCGCAGAACAGGCCGTCACGTTCGGGCTTGAACGTCCGGTAGTTGATGGTTTCGGGTTTCTTGATCTCGCCATAGGACCAAGACAGAATCCGCTCTGGCGACGCCAACGAGACCTTGATCTCGTCGAAAACCTTGGGCGGCGTCAGCGGGTTGAACGGGTTGTTGGTGATTTCCTGGTTCATTTTGCGTCCTTACAAATTGGGATGGGATGAGTTTGGGGCGTTGCCGCCCCTACTCTTCCTCCGCATCCAGGAGTTCCATATTCAGGCCGAGGCCACGGACTTCTTTCACCAGAACGTTGAACGATTCCGGTACGCCCGCTTCAAAGTTATCCTCGCCCTTGACGATCGACTCATAGACCTTGGTCCGGCCGGCGACGTCATCCGATTTCACGGTGAGCATCTCCTGCAGGGTGTAGGCTGCGCCGTAGGCTTCCAGAGCCCAGACTTCCATCTCACCAAAGCGCTGACCACCGAACTGCGCCTTACCACCCAGCGGCTGCTGGGTAACCAGGCTGTACGGCCCGGTCGAACGCGCGTGGATTTTGTCATCCACCAGGTGGTGCAGTTTCAGCAGGTACTTGATGCCAACGGTGACCGGACGCGCGAATTGCTCACCCGTACGACCGTCGAACAGAACCGACTGACCGCTTTCCGAGAAGCCCGCACGCACCAGCGCATCGTTGACGTCAGCCTCTTTGGCACCGTCAAAGACCGGGGTCGCGATCGGGACACCGCGGGTCACGTTGCCCGCCGCCTCGATCAGATGACCTTCGTCCATGCCGGCAATGCCTTCTTCATAGACATTCTCGCCATAGGCCAGCTTCATCGCTTCGCGAACCGGGGTCAGGTCGCCGGAACGGCGGTATTCACCCAGTGCCTCGTCGATGTTCAGACCCAGACCGCGTGCGGCCCAACCCATGTGGGTTTCAAGGATCTGACCAACGTTCATACGCGAAGGCACACCCAGCGGGTTCAGACAGAAGTCAACCGGCGTACCATCGGCCAGGAACGGCATGTCTTCCATCGGAACAACCTTGGAAATCACACCTTTGTTCCCGTGACGACCGGCCATCTTGTCGCCCGGCTGCAGCTTACGCTTCACGGCGATGAAGACTTTGACCATCTTCATCACACCCGGCGGCAGGTCGTCACCACGACGGACTTTTTCGACCTTGTCTTCGAAACGGGCGTCCAGGGCGCGCTTGAGCACTTCGTACTGCTCGTTCAGAGCCTCTACGATCTGGGCGTCCTTCTCGTCTTCCAACGCCAGCTGCCACCACTGACCACGGGTCAGCATGTCCAGCAATTCCTCGGTGATCACCGACCCTGCCTTGACACCTTTCGGGCCTTTGACAGCGGTTTTACCCAGGATCAGACCTTGCAGACGCGCATAGATGTTGCGGTCAAGGATCGCCAGCTCGTCATCCCGGTCACGGGCCAGACGTTCGACTTCCTCACGCTCGATCTGCAGCGCACGCTCGTCTTTCTCGACGCCGTGACGGTTGAAGACGCGGACTTCCACGACCGTACCGTAATCACCCGGCTTCACGCGCAGCGAGGTGTCGCGCACGTCAGATGCTTTTTCACCAAAGATGGCGCGCAGCAGCTTTTCTTCCGGGGTCATCGGGCTTTCGCCCTTCGGAGTGATCTTGCCGACCAGAATATCGCCCGGTTCAACATCCGCGCCGATGTAAACGATGCCAGCCTCGTCGAGGTTGCGCAGCGCTTCTTCACCGACGTTCGGGATGTCGCGGGTGATCTCTTCCGGGCCCAGCTTCGTGTCACGAGCGGCGACTTCGAATTCCTCGATATGGACCGAGGTAAAGACGTCATCACGCGCGATACGTTCCGAGATCAGGATCGAGTCTTCGTAGTTGTAACCGTTCCACGGCATGAACGCGACGACCACGTTCTTACCCAGTGCCAGTTCACCGATATCGGTGGACGGACCATCGGCGACAACCTCGCCTTTCGTGACGGTGTCACCCACTTTCACCAGCGGACGCTGGTTGATGCAGGTGTTCTGGTTCGACCGCTGGAATTTGCGCAGACGGTAGATGTCAACGCCAGCGTCGCCCAGTTCCAGATCTTCAGTAGCACGGATAACGATACGCTGGGCATCGACCTGGTCGATGATACCGGCACGTTTCGCCTGAATCGCAGCGCCTGAGTCGATGGCCACCTTTTCCTCGATCCCGGTGCCGACCAGCGGCGCCTCGGCCCGCAGCAGCGGAACCGCCTGACGTTGCATGTTCGAGCCCATCAGAGCGCGGTTGGCGTCGTCATTTTCAAGGAACGGGATCAGCGATGCAGCAACCGATACCAACTGTTTCGGGCTGACGTCGATCAGGTCCACATTCTCGCGCGGGGCAAGGGTGTAGTCGCCGGACTGACGGGTCGAAACCAGATCGTTGATGAACTTGCCATCCGCATCCAGTGTCGCGTTCGCCTGCGCCACAGTGTGACGCATTTCCTCGGTCGCGGACATGTAGTGAACCTCATCGGTCACCTCGGCGTCTTTGACGACGCGGTATGGTGTTTCGATGAAGCCATACTTGTTCACGCGGGCAAAGGTGGCCAGCGAGTTGATCAGACCGATGTTCGGGCCTTCCGGCGTTTCAATCGGGCACATCCGGCCATAGTGGGTCGGGTGTACGTCGCGCACCTCAAAGCCCGCACGCTCTCGCGTCAGACCACCGGGGCCAAGCGCCGAGAGACGACGTTTGTGGGTGACTTCCGACAGCGGGTTGGTCTGGTCCATGAACTGCGACAGCTGCGACGAACCGAAGAATTCGCGAACAGCAGCTGCAGCCGGTTTCGCGTTGATCAGGTCCTGCGGCATGACAGTGTCGATCTCGACCGACGACATACGCTCTTTGATCGCGCGCTCCATGCGCAACAGGCCAACACGGTACTGATTTTCCATCAGTTCGCCGACCGAACGCACACGACGGTTGCCGAGGTGGTCGATATCGTCGATGTCGCCTTTGCCATCGCGCAGTTCAACCAGTGCCTTGATGCAGGCCACGATATCTTCGCGACGCAGGGTGCGCAGCGTATCCGGCGCATCCAGAGCAAGACGCATGTTCATCTTCACGCGACCAACGGCCGACAGATCATAGCGCTCGCTGTCGAAGAACAGCGTTTCGAACAAAGCCGAGGCCGCTTCGACGGTGGGCGGCTCGCCCGGACGCATGACGCGGTAGATGTCCATTAGCGCGGTGTCGCGGCCCATGTTCTTGTCTGCGGCCATGGTGTTGCGCATGTAGGGGCCGACATTGACGTTATCGATATCCAGAACCGGGATATCGGTGACGCCCGCATCGATCAGTTCTTTCGCAGAACCACCGATAAGGTCGCCGTCTTTGTCGTATTCCAGCGTCAACTCATCACCGGCTTCGACATAGATCGCGCCAGTTTCTTCGTTGATGATGTCCTTGGCGACAAATTTACCGACTATATGATCGAACGGCACCAACAGGTTGGTGACAGTGCCCTCTTCGATCAGTTTCTTGACAGCGCGAGGCGTAACTTTCTTGCCTGCTTCTGCAATCACCTCACCGGATTTTGCATCAACCAGATCATAGGTCGGGCGCGTGCCACGTACACGATCGGGGAAGAACGGCGTGACCCAGCCCTTCTTCTTGTCCAGCTTGTAAGACACCGTGTTGTAGTAGGCGTCCATGATTGCTTCCTGGTCCAGACCCAGCGCATACAGCAGGGTTGTCACAGGCAATTTGCGGCGACGGTCGATGCGGGCGAAGACGATGTCCTTGGCGTCGAACTCAAAGTCCAGCCAGCTGCCGCGATACGGGATGATGCGGCAGGCAAACAAAAGCTTGCCCGAAGAATGCGTTTTGCCTTTGTCATGGTCAAAGAACACACCGGGCGAACGGTGCATCTGGGACACGATCACACGCTCGGTGCCGTTCACGACGAAGGTACCGTTCGGCGTCATCAGGGGCATGTCGCCCATGAACACGTCCTGTTCCTTGATGTCCTTGACCGACTTGGCGCCGGTGTCCTCATCAACATCAAACACGATCAGACGCAGAGTGACCTTCAGCGGTGCGCTATAGGTCATGTCGCGCTGCATGCATTCTTCGACGTCGTATTTGGGTTTTTCCAGATCGTATTTCACGAACTCCAGAACGGAGGTTTCGTTGAAATCCTTGATCGGGAAAACCGACTGAAACACGCCTTTGATGCCTTCGCCGTCTGTGGGCTGTTCTGCATCGCCGGAGCGCAGGAATAGATCATAAGAAGATTTCTGGACCTCAATGAGGTTCGGCATCTCCAGCACTTCGCGGATTTTGCCGTAATATTTCCGAAGACGTTTCTGGCCAAGGAACGATTGAGCCATGTCAGATGTCACCTTTCGATGTTCTCAGCGGGCTAAGACACCGTCGGGCCCCGGCGCCTTGCACATTAGAGACGACACGTCCGGATCAATTCGTGGCCACCGTCCCGAATGGTGGCCTCCCGATCCGCGAACCGCGTCTTAGAAAACACCCCAGCACCAGAGGCCCTTTCTAAGACAGGTTCGGCTGGACCCGGATTTCACCGGATCCAGCCAAAATTTGCGGCACATCAGCGATGCACCTGTCGAATGGCTTAGGCCAGCTCGACTTCGGCGCCAGCTGCTTCCAGCTTGCCTTTGACTTCTTCGGCTTCGTCTTTCGACACGCCTTCTTTGATCTTGCCGCCAGCTTCGACCAGCTCTTTGGCTTCTTTCAGGCCAAGACCGGTGATGCCGCGAACTTCTTTGATCACGTTGATTTTCGAAGCGCCGGCGTTCTTCAGAACGACGTCGAATTCGGTTTTTTCTTCCTCGGCTGCGCCACCGGCGTCGCCGCCTGCTGCAACCATTACGGCGCCTCCAGCTGCGGGCTCGATGCCGTATTCGTCTTTGAGGATGGTTTTCAGTTCTTGTGCTTCCAGCAGGGTCAGACCCACGATGCTTTCTGCGAGTGCTTTCAGATCAGCCATTGTATCAGCTCTTTCCGTTTACAGTGTGTGTTCCAACGTCAGGGTATTTACCCTACGCAGATCATTCAGTGCCAACCGCTTACGCAGCTTCCGCCTTCTCTTCGATGGTGGAAAGGATGCTTGCGATGTTGCTTGCAGGTGCGCCAATCGCGCCGGCGATGTTCGAGGCAGGTGCGCCAATGCAGCCCACGATCGAAGCAATAAGCTCCTCGCGAGACGGCATTTTCGAAACTGTTTCGACGCCTTTGCGGTCCAGAGCGTTCTCGCCCATTGCACCGCCAAGGATTTCGAACTTTTGGTTCTCCTTGGCGAAGTCCTCGGCCACTTTGGCTGCTGCCACAGGGTCCTCGGAATAGGTCAGAACGGTCATACCCGTCAGCAGGTCAGCAATGCTTTCACATGGCTTTCCGTCGAGGGCGATTTTGGCGAGCCTGTTCTTGGCAACACGCACGGCACCACCCGCGTCACGAGCACGTGCGCGAAGGTCCTGCATCTCGGCAACTGTCAGACCGGCGTAGTGCGAAACCACTACGACGCCAGAGCTTTCGAAGATTTGGCCGAGTTCCTCGACCACTTTCTCTTTCTGGGCTCTATCCACAGTTCTCTCCAAGTTTGGGGTGATATTTCACCCCGGCTCATATTTGCCGCGGCTTACGCCCCGGCGTTCAGGTCCGTTGTTACGGGATTGAGCCAAAATTCGCCCGAGGGTGGGACCCTCGAAATTCTTTGGTCTTACCCGTCTCAGGCAGGGAATTAAGGGGCCGAATGGACCCACCCACCGTCTTGGACGAAACAAAATAAAGCGCACGACGAATCGTACGCTTTACTCCGCAGTTCTCTTTAGGGCAGACGCGCGGGGTTTCCAAGGGGTAAATTGCCTCGACCGGGTCTTTCAGCCAGGCTTCGCCAACAAAGGCTCGCGCACACCATAAGCACCTCTTGGTTTGGACCCATTGACACCGGTTACCGGCTCGGGTCCAGTCGAGCCGGACTGGTACTCTGACCCGGAATATGTGGTTTCCAACCGAAATGTTCAACCTAACTGAAAGCGAACAGGCCTTAGCATCCGAATTCGTGGGCGAGTTTTCGTGTCGGCTTCCAGCTGATGGTGCGCCACAATTCGAGTGTTGCTATAGATCTCACGGCTTTCCAAACTCCAGGATGGTTCTAAAAGTTCAGTCGGGCACGCGAACCTATGCGTTGAAGATCGATACCGAGTCTCCTGCCTCTGGGCGGCTTAAAGACGAATTTGATCTGCTGACGAAGCTTTCCACCTACTTTGGCGGCAACAAAACATCACAGGTTGTGCACCCGATTTATTTGTCGCCCGGAAACGCCTTTTTCGTCACCGAATTCATCGATCGGCCAACAGCCGTTGACCTGATCTACAACAGCACAAATGACGATCAGGTTGCCCAGGTTTTTCGCCGCGCAGGGTCATGGCTAAATGATCTGCACGGATTTCGACCTGCTGAGGACTACGCTTTTCGACCAAAATGGATGACCGACAGCATTCAAGATCTGTACCAATCCCTTCCGCCGGAGCTTGCAGAAGAAAGCCAGCGGATGGTCAACTCCGTGCTGGCCGAAGCAGAACGTCTAAAGGGCGTCCCTGATATTCGGGTTTTTTCGCATGGCGATTTTCACGGCCTCAATCTGATCGTCGGACAAGGCCAAACGATCGGGCTGGATTTCACTGAAGCGCGTGACAAACTCGCAGTCTATGACATCGTCGACTTTCTGAAATCCGATATCTTTCGGGATGGCGCCGGCGCCGATGTGGACCGCAGCGGCATCCTCAAACGCAACAAAGAGATGTTCTTTAGGCTGTACTGCCACCCCATCAACATCGAAATTCTGGATTTCTGTATCCGAGGACGCCTGTTGAAAGACTGGCTGCGCCTATGCCAGCCGGATCACACGTGCAGCGACTTTGAGGACCACATGCGTACACGGCTCGAAATTCGACTTAAGCAAGCCTTTCGGTAGAAAACCCAAAAAAGAAAAACCCGGGCAGTTCGCACCACCCGGGTCTAATTCTATCATAGCTAGAGCTAGAGCTTATTCGCCCGAAGCAGTCGCCACGTCCAAAGTCACACCGGGGCCCATGGTTGAGCTCAGCGCGATTTTCTTCATGTAGGTGCCCTTGGCACCTGCTGGTTTGGCTTTGGCCACGGCCGAGATAAAGGCACGAACGTTTTCGACCAGCTTGGCTTCGTCGAACGACGCTTTGCCAACACCGGCGTGCACAACGCCACCTTTTTCCGCCTTGAACTGAACTTCACCACCTTTGGCTGCTTCCACGGCTGCTTTCACATCCATGGTCACGGTGCCAACTTTGGGGTTCGGCATCAGGTTGCGGGGGCCCAGAACTTTACCCAGACGGCCAACAACAGGCATCATGTCCGGGGTCGCGATGCAGCGATCGAATTCGATGGTGCCGCCCTGAACGGTTTCCATCAGATCCTCTGCACCAACGATATCCGCGCCAGCTTCTTTCGCTTCGTCAGCCTTGGGGCCGCGAGCAAAAACAGCAACGCGCATCGCTTTGCCTGTGCCGTTAGGCAGACCAACAACGCCACGAACCATCTGGTCTGCGTGCCGCGTGTCGACGCCCAGGTTCAGAGCAATCTCGACGGTTTCGTCAAACTTCGAAGTTGCGTGGGCCTTAACCAGTGCAACCGCTTCTTCAACCGACAGTTCTGTCTTGCCAGCGAAAGCTTCGCGCGCAGTGCGCGTACGTTTACCGAGTTTTGCCATCTTACTTCACCTCGATGCCCATAGAGCGGGCCGAGCCCAGGATGATCTGCATTGCGCCTTCGACGTCGTTGGCGTTCAGATCCTTCATTTTGGCTTCGGCGATTTCACGCACCTGCTTAGAGGTCACGGATGCCACGGTCTCACGACCCGGGTTTTCCGCGCCACGGGGGCGATTCCGCTTGCCAACCGGCTTCAGACCAGCCGCTTTTTTCAGGTAATAAGACGCAGGCGGCGTCTTGATGTCCATGGTGAAGGACTTGTCCTGATAATAGGTGATCACGGTCGGGCAAGGTGCGCCCTGCTCCATGTCTGCGGTCTTGGCGTTGAACGCCTTGCAGAATTCCATGATGTTGATGCCGCGCTGACCCAGCGCCGGACCAACTGGCGGCGACGGGTTCGCCTGACCTGCAGGAACCTGCAGTTTCATTGTACCAGCAAGCTTCTTGGCCATTTGGTTTTCCTTTCAACGTAGGTAGGACGCGTCCCACCCGATTTATGTTGCGTGGTCCAATCCGGGATCGCGATCCCTGCAATCTCCCACGAGAGAATCTCGCCCGAAGACGATAGGGGGCCATTACATAGGAACGGAGGGGTTGGCAAGTGGCTGGCCCAATAATCCGAAACGACCGCTTAGGTGCCCAAAGTACTTGTCCAAATCAAAAGGCCAAGGCTAGGCTTGGTAAATGACAACTTGATTTTGGGATTGTTGATTTGGACAAGCGAAATGGATTTTGAGGGCAAGGTAGCGGTCATCACTGGTGCTGGGAGTGGCATTGGCAAAGGCATTGCTCGTGTGTGCTCAGAGGCGGGAATGAAACTGGTCTTAGCTGGCTACAATTCCGAACCACTCCAAGCGCTGTCTGCGGAGTTGAGCGACACCGAAACGCTCTGTGTGCCTACAGATGTTTCTCAATTGGACCAGGTTGAGGCTCTTGCGACATCCACGTCGGAAAGGTTTGGCCAGGTCGATTTCCTGTTCAACAACGCTGGTGTTGGACCAACAGGTCGGACACAGGACACTTCGATGGAGGATTGGCGCTGGACGTTGTCGGTCAATCTCTGGGGGCCGATCAACGGCGTGCAGGTTTTCTTACCGATTATGGAGCGGCAAGGGTTTGGCCACATAAATAGTACTGCATCCGAATCCGGGCTGTACGGGACCAGCCATCTTGCCGCCTATAATGTTTCAAAGTTTGGTGTTGTAGGGTTGATGCAAAGCCTTGAGCGGGATCTGCGGTCTGCAAATTCCCCGCTGTCAGCTTCGGTGTTTTGCCCAAGTGCCGTAAAAACGGAAATATTGGATAGCATGCGTAACAGAACACCTGAATCTGTTGCCAAGCATCAGGAGACAGAAGAGGCGCGCCAATTCGCTGCAATGATCAAGCCAGTCATCGCAAATGGAATGGACCCCAAAGAAGCTAGTCGTATCGTCCTAACGTCAATTGCCGATGGCAAGTTCTGGATTTTTTCGCACCCTCATGTCCCTGATACAGCCATGGAACAAGCCGTCGCAATGGTAGCAGACCAGACCCTGACGAGCCTTTGATAGTTATGCAAATGTCTTTGGATTGATCAATTGAATGGGAATGGCAAAAAGGTCCGTTAAGCAGACATAATAAAACGCCACGTTGCATGTAGCATCGCGGCGTTTCAAAATTCGCTGAGAAGCTTCTTAGCTCTGCTTGGTAACCTGAACAAAATCCAGCTCGACCGGGGTTTCCCGACCGAAGATCGACACCGAAACCTTCAGTTTCTGGTTGTCGTCGTCCACGCCTTCAACCATGCCGTCGAAATCCTCGAACGGGCCGTCGTTGACCTTGACCTTCTCGCCGACCTCAAAGCTGATCAGCAGCTTGGGCGCGTCTTCGCCCTCCTGGACACGGTTGAGGATCTGGTTGACCTCGGCATCGCGCATCGGCATCGGACGACCTTGCGGGCCAAGAAACCCGGTGACCCGGTTGATCGAGTTAACCAGGTGATAGCCCTGATCGGACATTTCCATATGCACCAGCACATAACCGGGCATAAAGCGGCGTTCGGTCGTGACTTTCTTACCCCGGCGCACTTCGATCACCTCTTCGGTGGGCACCAGAACCTCGTCGATATCGTCCTCAAGGCCCTGTTCAGCCACCGACGTGCGGATCTGCTCTGCGATCTTCTTTTCGAAATTCGAAAGAACGCTGACCGAGTACCACCGTTTCGCCATGAACCTGTCGTCCTTGTTTGCCTTAGGCCGCATCACATTTTCGGACGCAGCCTGAATTAAAATCCTATCGCGGAGCCACCGCGTCGTTCGGAATAAAAAGCGGCGCGCAGTCCGAATCGCCGCACGCCTATCCCAAAAGGTACCGCGTCACCTACTCTGACATCGCGCACTGTGCAAGAGGGCAGAGGCAATTGCATTGCAATTTCAGCAGCGTTTTGGCCCCGAAAGATCCGCCTTATCCGAAGGAGGTCAGGATCAGCTGCAGACCACCACGAATACCCAGATCAACCAGCGCGAAGAACACAGCCGTCAAAGCTGCCATGATGAACACCATAACCGTGGTCAACAGCACCTCGCGCCGCGTGGGCCAGACGACCTTTGCAACTTCGGCACGGACTTGCTGAATGAACTGGATCGGGTTGGTGGTAGCCATTTGGCGTTATCTCTCTGCTAGCGGATGGGCGGGACATAGCCGGGCATTGCGGCAATTTCAAGGGCAGTTGGATCAACTCTGATTTTTGGAGCCGCCCTGGTCAGGGCTTGGGTTTATCGTCCCATTCATCGCTCAGGATCCGGCGCGCGTCTCCTTCAGGATCTTCGTACTGGTTCGAACGCACGGTATAGACAAATGCAACCAGACCAACTCCGCCCAGAAACAATGAAATCGGGATCAGATAGGCGAGAACGTCCATTCACATCACCTCAACCGCAGCGCGTTCAAAGACACCGTAATCGATGAGGTCGACATCGCCAAGGCCGCGATCAAGGGCGTCGCCAGGCCAGCCACGGCCAGTGGCACGGCGATCACGTTATAGACGGTCGCGATCCGGAAGTTCTCGCGAATGCGCCGGGTGGCTTTGACTGCTGTGTCACAGGCATCTGCAATGGGCGACAAATCGTTGCCCAGCAGCACGATATCTGATGCAACCCGCGCTGCATCCAATGCTGAGGCCGGAGAGATTGAAACATGGGCTGCCGCCAGTGCAGCGGTATCGTTCAGACCGTCGCCCACCATCAGCACGCGATGGCCATGACTGCCCAGTTCCTGAATGCGTTGGGCCTTATCCTGTGGCAAGGCTTCGGCCATCCACGTCTCGATCCCCAGCCTATCAGCCATTATACGCACGGCACCTTGCGAGTCACCAGAGATCAGAATGACGTCTTTGCCTGTGGACCGAAACGCCCGAACCGCGTCAACCGCGCCTTGACGTAAAGCATCCGAGAACTGGAAAGCCACGGGAGCCTTGTCGCCGATTGCCAACCAGGCGAAGGTTTCCACACCTTGTTCACCTCCCACCCAGGCAGCGCGCCCCAGACGTACCCGTTGACCATGCAATTCACCTTCGGTTCCGTACCCTGGAATCTCAGTGATCTCGCGCAGATCGGCAGGTTTTACCCCCGCCGCACGGGCCGCTTTGGCCAACGCTGCGGACAACGGATGTGCCGAGGCTTCGGCCAGTGCAAGTGCGACTTCAAGATCCTCGCGGGAATGCGCGCCCAGATTCGTTAGCTCCGGCGTCCCTGACGTGAGCGTACCTGTCTTGTCGAAAACAACCGTGTCCACTTCGGACAATCGTTCCAGCGCAGTAGCATGTTTGATCAGCATCCCCTTGCGAAACAACCGGCCCGAGGCTGCCGTTGTGACCGCAGGCACCGCTAGACCCAGTGCGCAGGGACAGGTGATTATCAAAACCGCCGCGGCGATATTCAGCGCCGTGCGTAGATCGCCTGAGTAGATGAGCCACCCCACAAAGCTGAGCGCTGACAGGATGTGAACGCCCGGCGCGTAAAGCTTGGCAGCCTTGTCTGCCAGCGACGTGTATCGCGACCGACCGGATTCGGCGATGGCCACCAGGTCAGCCATGCGATGCAATGAGGTGTCTTCGCCTACCGCTGTCGCGCGGATCGTCAGAGGCCCTGTCAGGTTAACCTCGCCCGCACTAACAGAGTGGCCGATTTCAGCAAACACAGGCAGGGTTTCACCGGTCAATAACGAGCGATCCAATTCGGACCGGCCGGAAACGATTTGACCATCGACAGGCATCCGCCCCCCCGGGCGCACCAGGATCAGGTCGCCCAAGTTCAACGTGGCGACGGCGACTTCTTTTTCGACCCCATCCATTACACGAATGGCGCGGGGAACCTCCAGCGCTGTCAATTCTTCGGCAGCAGACCGCGCTGCGGCCCGTGTGCGATAATCCAAATAGCGCCCAGCCAACAAAAAGAAGGTCAGGGTCAAAGCAGCATCAAAATATGCATGCTCGCCACTAAGCGCGGTTTCCCAAAGTGATGTGATCAACGCCAGCAGAATGGCCAGCACAATTGGCACATCCATATTCAGTCGTCTGACGCGCAGTGCGCTCCAGGCGTTGGCAAAGAAAGGTTGCGCGGAAAAGGCAATCGCAGGCAAGGCAATCGCAGCCGAAATCCAGTGGAACATGTCGCGCGTTGCGTCGCTTGCCCCGGACCAGACCGAGACAGACAGCAACATCACATTCATTGAGGCGAACCCGGCAACTGCCAACCTCATCAATAAATCGCGCCCAGCCTTGTTGGTCTGCGTAGCCGCCAAAGCGCCGGGGTCCAATTCATGCGCCTCAAACCCCACACCTTCCAACACGGGGATCAAATCTGCGGCCGACGTCTCGGGCACAGCTTTGATCATGGCGCGTTTAAGCGTCAGGTTCACCCGCGCATCTTCGACACCGGGATGGGCATTCAGTTCTCGTTCAACCGTCGCAATGCAGGCCGAACAATGAATACCCGGCAGAGACAAGGCGATTTGCACATCTTCCGGAATGGGGCGGGCAGGCTCTGGCGGCGTGGCAATGCAACCCGGACAAGCCGCAGTACCGGAAGAAAGGTGCGCTGTCACAGCCCCTACCCTTTCACATAAAACGGAACGCGCTGCGCAAACTCTGCGCCGTCGCTGTCGCGCGCCACCAACCGGACGTTCCAGTTTCCCTCACCCAATGTGGCGGGTGTGGCATAGGCCGTCCCGTCGAACGAAAAATCCGGTGTGAAATCGTCGCGCACATGGGTTGCGCGCCCGACTACAGCCTGAAGTTCGGCCACCTGAACCGGTGCACCACTTTGGTCCGTGATATGCAGGATCAACAGACCACCTTTGACCTCGGCCCGAATTTCCCAACCCAATGCCTGATGTTCTTTCAGTCGCGTGTTGAACTCCTGACTGGCCACGTAAGAATTCTTGACCTCAAGCCCCGGGAAGGTTTTGACCGCGCTGTAGGCCAGCACAAGGTTCACGCCAATAATCACGGTGAACGCCGCGACAAAAACCGCCAAAGCGTGTTTTCCGGTGAATTTTCGCTCAGCCATGATCAGTTCCCTCGTCCATTGAACGTGGTGTCCTTATAGGCGCGTTCACCGCTGCTCAGGTCTTCCACCCAGATCCGCACCGGCGTTGCATCAGCGCTTGCAGGCACCGTATCCTTGGAAGACACGATGTACACGCGGGTCAATTGTGCCGTATCCGCAGTGACGTTCACAGTGTCAATTTCCGTGCCCTCGATTGCCAGTTTCATCGCAGAATCGCCGGTCAGAGACAGCTTGAACAACCGATCCTCGCCATGCTTGTTGCGCAACCGAACGTCATATGTGTTGCGGATCGTGCCATCTGAAAGGGTTACGAAAGTTGGGTTTCGCACCGGCGCGACGGTCAGATCGATGTCCGAGCGGATGAACAAGGCAAACATCAGCGCAAAGCCAACCAGCGACCAAAGCGCGGTGTACATAACGGTGCGGGGGCGGAAGACATGTTTCCAAACGCTTCTGGGTGGCTCACCCGATCGTTCGTTGGTTTCGTCACTCAGCGCCATGTAGTCAACCAGACCCCGAGGTTTGCCAATCTTGGCCATCATGTCGTCGCACGCGTCGATACATAAGGCACACGTGATGCATTCCAGCTGCTGGCCATCCCGTATGTCGATGCCCACAGGACAGACATTCACGCAGGCCATGCAATCAATACAATCGCCCAGCTCAGAATCGGTCGTCCGCTTGCCTTTGCCACGAGGCTCGCCCCGCCATTCGCGATAACCAACGACCAGCGTGTCCTCATCCATCATTGCAGCCTGAATGCGCGGCCAGGGGCACGCATAGATACAAATCTGCTCACGAGCGAACCCGCCGAAGAAAAAGGTCGTTCCGGTCAGGATCAACATGGTTGTGTAGGCAACCGGATGCGCATTGCCGGTCACCAGATCCCGCGCCAGAGTTGGGGCATCGGCAAAATAGAATACCCACGCGCCACCCGTGGCCAGGCCGATCAGGAACCAGGATACCCATTTCGTCAGCCGAAGCCTTGCTTTGCGGAGATCCATTTTCTCCTGCCGTTGCAATCGCAACCGGGCATTTCGGTCACCTTCGATCCAGCGCTCGACCAGAATGAAAAGGTCGGTCCAGACGGTCTGCGGGCAGGCATATCCGCACCACACGCGACCAAGAGCCGAGGTGAACAGGAACAGGCCAAGACCCGCCATGATCAGCAGACCTGCCACAAAATAGAACTCGTGCGGCCAGATCTCGATCCAGAAAAAGTAAAACCGGCGGTTTGCCAAGTCCAGCAGGACTGCCTGATCCGGCAGGCTGGGGCCGCGATCCCACCTGATCCACGGTGTCACATAATAGATGCCCAGCGTAACCAGAAGTATGATCCATTTCAGATTGCGAAACGGACCGGATACGCGCCTTGGGAAAATGGGCTCTCGGGGGGCGTACAGGCTGGGTGCGGGATCGGAATCGCTCACTGGCTGGCTCCACTAATGGATGTTCTTGGAACGCTTCTTCCAGATCATGTGCTGGTAAACTTTGACATGGGTCAAAACGCGCATCAAACAAACATCTTTTAACACATTTCCCGTGCCTGATGTTTTAGCCATCTCACAAAGGTCTTCACGGCCGGTCTGACAGGCGTTTTACCAGTCAATACGTGGTATCCGCTGCCTTCCGACTCGGCATACAGTTCAATCAGCCGACCCGAGGCGATGTCCTGCTCGACGAAATGTCGCACGGTGGCCGTCACTCCCTGACCCGCGCGAAGCCCCTCCAGCAGCAAATTCCCCGGAAGAGAGATACTTCCGGCGCTGGGTCCGTGATCCACACCGCGTTTGGCCAGCCATGTCGTCGCCTCGGTTGTTCCGAATTCCTCTAGCCATGGCAGCTGGCCAAGATCTTCTGGAGTCCACGAAGTCTTGTCCCCCAGCAAACTGGGCGCTGCAACAATGACAAATGGCGTTTCAAGCAACATCTCGCCGTCGACCCCGGGCCAGCCGCCTACACCGTATCGGATTGCAACATCCACCCCGCCGGGGTTTAGCGTGACAAGGTGCGGGGTCGGATCGAGCGCCAGATTCACGTTAGGATGTTCCGCCTGAAAAGCCGGCAGGCGCGGCATCAACCAGAACGCCGCAAAGGATGCGGTCAGTGAAACATGAACCGGGCGTTCTTCGCCTGTCCGCATCAAATCCTCGACAGCGGTACCGATTGAACCAAACCCAAGTTGCAAAGCACGTGCCAGTTGCTGCCCTTCTGTGGTCAGCGACAACGACTTTCCAGTTCGGTCCAACAAGGCGACACCCATGTGCTTTTCCAAGGCGCGCAATTGTTGGCTTATTGCAGCATGGCTGACATTTAGCGCGGCCCCGGCCAAAACCACACCACCCTTTTCAGCAAAGGCTGAGAAGGCTCTGAGCGAAGCCAGCGGCGGTAGGTTGAGCCAATCCATATGTAATTTCCCCTTACATATAAGAATTGCAATTGAGTCGCATTTCTTGCCTCAAAGATCAATCCTGAAGCTGTTCCAATTCAATCAGAGGAGAGATCCGATGCTCTCGGTCTTTGCCAGAACTTTCATGAACGCCACCCAAATGCGTGGGCCTGATGACTATCACGCGCGGCGCAAGGACACCCCGCAAAAACGTTGGCTGCCGGATGCGCATTGGTGGAAAGAGGACATCCGTGACGGCAATGCTCCACGCCATTGAGGTGGGGCTGCGTACCTGTCTGGACCGGATCCGATCCGGCATGTAATCTGAAAAGTAGCACCGGCTGTTCTGGAAACGCGCGAACAGATGGAACAGCCGGTGCCCTAACCTCCGGGCGGAGCACCGCCCGGAGGTATTCCTGACCCGTTACTGACCGCCACCCAGTTGGTGGACATAGGCAGACACAGCGCGGATCTGTGCCTCGGTCAATCGGGTATCCCATGGAGGCATGATGCCAAAGCGGCTGTACTTGACCGTCTCGGTCAATGCCTCTTCGCTGCCACCATAAAGCCAGATAGCGTCTGTCAGGTTCGGTGCGCCCTGGAAGACATCGCCGGTGCCGTCTTCTCCGTGACAGGCTGAACAATTGTCTTCAAAGACGACTTTACCCGCCTGCGCGGCTGCATCATCGCTCTGCGCATTTGTCAGTGACATCACATATTGAACTACCTGAGTGATCTCTTCCGGCTCAAGGATCTCGCCGAAGGCAGGCATCTCGGAATAGCGCGTGTCGTCGCTTTCCTCACTGCGGATGCCATAGCTGACGGTGGTTACGATATCATCCAACGCACCGCCCCATAGCCAGGCGTCGTCCAACAGATTCGGAAAACCGGTTGCGCCTTGCGCGCCCGAGCCATGACACTGCGCGCACCACGTGCGGAATACGGCACCGCCCGAGTTTACCGCGTATTGTTGTAGCTCTGCGTCCTTGGCGATGTCATCCAACGGGGTTTCGACCAGCTTGGCATTCCACGGCGCGTTTGCCTCTTCAAAGGCGACCATTTCCTGCTGTACCAATTCGCGCGAGGACCACCCCAGAACACCTGCAGTTGCGGACTGTACCAGAGGCCATGCGGGATACATGATCGTATAGATGACGGCCCAGATGATGGTGACGTAGAAGGTCCACAACCACCAGCGTGGCATCGGGTTGTCGAATTCCTCGATTCCGTCCCAGGTGTGGCCAGTGGTGTTCGGATCACCCGGCTGTTTTTCAGGTGTCTTGCTCATTTACTCGCCTCCTTGGAATCGGCGGGTTTGTCTTGATGCCGGAACGGGATGTTGGCGGTGTCCTTGTATTCTTTGCTGGCGCCGGGGCGAAAAACCCAGATGACGATGCCAATGAAAAAGACGAACAACAGCAGCAACATCCAGCTATCCGCGAACTGCCTGAGGATTGTGTATTCTTCCATCACACCCTCCTTTAGCGATTTGCATCTGGGGTGAAGGTCGAGAAATCGACCAATGTACCCAGCATTTGCAGATAAGCGATCAGTGCGTCGGCCTCGGTCAACTCGGGCTGGCCGTCAAAGTTCCGCACGTTGACCTTTTCGCCATAGCGTTCCAGCAGACCGTCATAGTCGCTGTCCGGATCAGCCTGCGCACGGAAATCCGCCACCGCGCTTTCCAGCATCTCGTCGGTATATGGCGTACCGACCAGAGCGTTGGCAGCCATGACATCCCCAATGTATTTACCGTCAATTTTACGGTGCTCAAGGAAACCATATTTCGGCATCACCGATTCCGGCACCACCGATTGCGGATCACGCAGGTGATCAACCTGCCACTGGTCCGAATACCGCCCACCCACACGCGCCAGGTCGGGCCCGGTACGCTTGGAGCCCCATTGGAACGGATGATCATACATCGACTCAGCCGCCAGCGAGTAATGGCCATAGCGTTCGACCTCGTCCCGCATCGGACGGATCATCTGGCTGTGACAGACATAGCAGCCTTCACGGATGTAGATGTCACGTCCCGCCATTTCCAAGGGGGTGTAAGGGCGCATGCCCTCCACCTTCTCAATAGTGTTCTCAAGGTAGAACAACGGGGTGATCTGCACGATGCCACCGATGGTCACGACCAAAAAGCTGAAGATCAGCAAGAGGGTCGCGTTGGTCTCGAGGATCTTATGTTTGTCGAGAATTGCCATTGCTCCGGCCCTCCTTATTCAGCCGGGACCGCAACGGTCAGGCTGGCCTCTTTGGCCGGCGCTTTCCGTACAGTCATCCACAGGTTGTAGCACATGATCACTGAGCCAGCGAGGAACAGGACCCCACCCAGACCACGCACCACATACATCGGGAACTTGGCGGCCACGGTGTCGGCGAACGAATTCACCAGGAAGCCATTGGCATCTACTTCGCGCCACATCAGGCCTTCCATGATACCGGTGACCCACATCGACGCGGCATATAGAACGATGCCGATTGTCGCGAGCCAGAAGTGCCAGCTGACCATCTGCAGCGAGTACAGACGCTCTCGCTTCCACAGAACAGGCACCAGAAAGTACAGCGCGCCAAAGGTGATCATACCGTTCCAGCCCAGCGCGCCTGAATGCACGTGCCCGATAGTCCAGTCGGTGTAGTGGCTGAGGCTGTTGACCGCGCGGATCGACATCATCGGGCCTTCGAACGTGGACATGCCGTAGAAGCCGACCGAGATCACCATCATGCGGATCACCGGGTCGGTGCGCAGTTTGTCCCATGCACCAGACAGAGTCATCAGGCCATTGATCATACCACCCCAGGACGGCATCCACAGCACGATCGAGAACACCATGCCCAGCGTCGATGCCCAGTCAGGCAGCGCGGTATAGTGCAGATGGTGCGGACCGGCCCAGATATACAGGAAGATCAGTGCCCAGAAGTGGATGATCGACAGCTTGTAGCTGAACACTGGACGTTCGGCCTGTTTTGGGATGAAATAGTACATCATCCCCAGGAAGCCCGCAGTCAGGAAAAAGCCCACGGCGTTGTGGCCGTACCACCACTGGATCATGGCGTCTTGCACACCCGACCAGACGATTACGGATTTCGAACCCCAGATGCTGACAGGGACAGTCATGTTGTTGACCAGATGCAGCATCGCGACCGTCACGATGAAGGCCAGATAGAACCAGTTTGCCACGTAGATGTGGGGCTCTTTCCGCTTGACGATCGTGCCCAGATAGACGGCCAGATAGGCCACCCAGACAACGGTCAGCCACAGGTCAACGTACCATTCAGGCTCGGCATATTCCTTGGATTGGGTTCCGCCCAGTACATAGCCTGTCGCAGCCAGAACGATGAACAGCTGGTATCCCCAGAACACGAACCATGCGAGGTTTCCGCCCCAAAGGCGCGCAGCACTGGTCCGCTGAACCACGTAAAACGAGGTTGCGATCAATGCATTTCCGCCAAAGGCAAAGATAACTGCCGAAGTGTGCAACGGCCGCAAACGCCCAAAATTCAGGTAACCCTGCGCCCATTCAAAGTTTAGCTCAGGAAAAGCCAGCTGAAACGCGATGAAGGTTCCCGCAAGGAACCCGACCACACCCCAAAAGGCGGTTGCGATCACGCCATAACGTATCACGTCGTCCATATACTCTGACGAGCGGTCTACAAGGATATCTGGCTCATCGGTGTTGCGTAGCGTCCAGATGAACAGTCCACCGGCAATCAACATCACCAGCACCGCATGCACCTGATACGCCAAATCCCGTGCGTAGTTGGACCCGATCGCTGCGAACAGCACGACCAGCCCAAGCACGATCAGCTTGATGTAATTCGACATTTTGCGTCCCTTTGAATTGCCTCACGCGATTCTGATTCCCTTGCCGCGCAAGACCCTTTTGTCTGGCTGCTGTTTTGTCGGACAGCGACCATTGCTGCTTTGATCTGTGTCAAGACAATAACCCGATTTCTGTGACAGGCATAAGCTGATGAATGGGTTACCTGGTCGCATGGGACCAAATGCTCAAAATATGAGGTCGATATGGGCTATAAATCTCTTCTCACGGTTATGACCGAAACACAGACAGCTCAGGCAGCATTGGCACAGATGGCGGCATTGGCAGAAGCGCAGGATGCTCATGCCGAAGCGTTGTGTCTGGGTGTGGATCGTAGTCAGACCGGCTATTATTACGCCGGAGCCAACGCACTGATCCTTCAGGAAACTCTGAACCGGGCCAATGCCGAGGCGGACGAGGTGCTGAATTTCGCTAAGGACTTTCTGGGCAAGACCGGCGTTCGCTGGTCCGCCGAAAACGGCGTCGCGCAAATTGCGGATATCGGTCGCCACGTGGCGCACCGCGCGCGGTTCTCGGATCTGGTGGTCCTTCCCCATCCCTATGGCGAGGATCGGGGGGCCGAGGCGGAACCAATAGTCGAAGCCGCCATGTTCGAAGGTCATGCCCCTGTTCTGGTGGTTCCCAGTGACGCCGAGCCGTTTTCTGTGCCGCGCAAAGTGATGATTGCCTGGAACGAGAGCATCGAAGCCATGCGCGCCATTCGCCGCGCCTTGCCCTTCCTAAAACAAGCCGACGTGGCGCATATCGTGGTGATCGACCCTCCACGCCACGGCCCGGATCGGTCCGATCCCGGTGGAATGTTGTCCCAGATGCTGGCACGGCACGGCGTGAAATGCGAGATCGAAGTTCTTAGCAAAACCATGACCCGAGTGTCCGACATTCTGAACCGCCACGCGTCAGATACGGAATCAGATCTAATCGTCATGGGGGCCTATGGTCACTCGCGGTTCCGCGAGGCCATTCTGGGCGGTGCAACACGTAACATGCTGGAACAGTCGGTCGTGCCGGTTTTCCTCGCCCACTGATCTGAAAAATTCAGTAAGCCGCCCGACAAGGCGGCTTATCTATCAGCGTCGTATCAATCCGATCAAGAACAGCAAGATCACGGCGCCGACGGTGGCAAACAGGATTGACGAGATCAAACCGCCGCCAACAGCGAACCCAAGTGCCGGGAATATCAAACCCGCCAGAAAGGCCCCGACAATCCCGACAATTATGTTCCCGATCAGGCCAAAGCCGCGGCCTTCCATTATCTTTCCCGACAACCAACCGGCGATTGCACCGATCAATACCATTGCCAAAAGACTACTGAATGTCATGCGCTGCTCCTGATATTCGTTTCATCCAGGCCAGTAGATCACGGCTGCAGCACGGGGTCACGTAGGAACCTGATCAGATCAGAAAACCACCATCTGAATCGTCGCCTGCCTCGTCCATCAACCGCGCCATATCCGGAATCGTGACGTGACGCTTGCCTTCCAGCGAAATGACACTGTCCCTTTTCAAAGCGGATATCTGTCTGCTGACCGTTTCCAGGGTCAGGCCAAGGTAATCGGCCATTGCCTCACGCGTCAGTGGCAGGTCAAACACAATTGGGCCAGACTGAACCTTCTGACTGACCGACGCATCCCGGCGCGCGATGATCGACAAAAGGCTGGCGATTTTCTCACGCGCAGTCTTGCGTCCCAACACCAACATCCATTCGCGGGCCGCATCCAGTTCGTCCAGCGTCATCTGCAACAAACGGTGCGCGATATGAGGCGTCGAGTTCATCAGGTCTTCGAACGGCTTTTTGCGAAAACAGCACATCACAACATCAGTTGTCGCCTGCACATCATAAGGGGCCGTTTCACGACCGGGACGGCCGACAAAATCGCTTGGCAGCAGCAACCCGACCATCTGCGTCCGGCCGTCTTCCATCGTCTGTGTCAGCGATGCAATGCCCGACACAACCGACCCGACAAAGCTCATCTGATCCCCAGACCAGATGATTGTCTGCCCTGCCTCAAAGCTGCGGTAGTACTTGATACCCTCAAGTTCTTCGAGTTCATCAGTATCACAATGCGCGCAGACAGCCCGGTGCCGGATCGGGCATCCGTCGCAATTGGTGTGGTCAAACTGTGCCTTCACGGTCATGCGCATTTCCACTTGATCTCTGTCAAAGTCGCTAAATCGTATCTCACCTAAGGGTATCGCTATGATAGTGAAACCACAATTGGCAAAGCTTGGACTATTTGACGCGAAAGTCCCGCGTTACACAAGCTATCCCACCGCCCCGCATTTCAACAACGACGTAGGGGCCGATCGTTTTGGCGACTGGATTTCGGGGATTAAACCCGGCAGCGCGATCTCACTGTATATCCACGTACCATTCTGCCGCAGGCTGTGCTGGTTCTGTGCCTGCAGGACCCAAGGAACGCAGACAGACAATCCAGTGATCGCCTATGTGGATGTTCTGAAGGCAGAACTGGACCTGTTGGCCGACCGCTTGCCAAGCGGCGTTGTCCTGTCACGCCTGCACTGGGGCGGCGGCACGCCGACGTTGCTGAACCCGGAATTGATGCGCGATCTGGCCCAACACATCCTTGGCATCGTCCCGATGGGGCCAAACGCCGAATTCTCGGTCGAGATCGATCCCAACGAAATTGACAACGCACGTCTCGACGCGCTGGCCGAAGCGGGAATGAACCGCGCGTCAATTGGCGTTCAGGATTTCGATGACGAAATTCAAAAGACCATTGGACGCATCCAAAGCTACGATACCACGCGTGATGCGATTGATATGATCCGGGCCCGAGGTATCAACAGCCTGAACGCCGATATTCTGTATGGCCTGCCGCACCAAAACAAAACGCGGATGACGGAAAGCGTGCAAAAGCTGCTGTCGCTCAGCCCTGATCGTGTCGCACTTTACGGCTACGCGCATGTGCCATGGATGGCCAAGCGGCAACAGATGATCCCGTCTGATGCCCTGCCCACACCCGAACAGCGGCTGGTGCTGTTCGATACCGCGCGGCGACTGTTTATGTGGGACAACTACACCGAAATCGGAATTGATCACTTTGCCACAAATGACGATGGCCTAACCCACGCTTTGCGTGCGGGCCGTCTGAAACGCAATTTCCAAGGCTATACCGACGATCAGGCCGAGGTTCTGATCGGGATCGGGGCCAGCTCAATCTCTCGCTTTCCGCAAGGGTACGCACAGAATGCTCCGGCGACGTCTGCCCATACGAAGGCAATCCGCAATGGCCATTTTTCGACCTCGCGCGGGCACCTGTTCAAAGGGCAAGATGTTTTGCGCGCGCGTTTGATCGAGGCTCTGATGTGCGATTTCCAGATCGACACTGCCGAAATCCTGCGGGACCACGATATCTCGGCTGCCGAATTACAAGACATGTATAGCGCCGCGAATGCAACGTTTGATGGGATTTTGAGCATAGACGAGGGCGGGCTGTTCGTCCCGCCCGAGGCGCGCCCATTGACCAGAATGATCGCCCGCAGCTTTGATGCGTATGACCTCAGCAAAGCCGGGCACAGCTCGGCGATCTGAAACAAATTGGGCGGGCCAATATCGGCCACTCCGCAGTAATCCGGAACCGGGGCTTGACGTACGCCATGGCTTTTCT
The DNA here is from genome assembly GCF_900313035.1 of Ruegeria sp. EL01. Lineage (GTDB taxonomy): Bacteria > Pseudomonadota > Alphaproteobacteria > Rhodobacterales > Rhodobacteraceae > Ruegeria. Next base: position 103,186 of record NZ_OMPS01000037.1, read on the forward strand.
CCACACTAAAGATGTGGGGAAACTGACCACCCCACAGCCTGAGGCAGGCGAAATTACAGGCGATCCATGCCGACGCTGACGCGCTCGACAACCCCTTTCGTGCATCCATTATGCAACCTGAAAGAGGGACAGCACCTATGCGCGTTTTTACCGTCCTCGGCCCCAGTCAATCGGGCAAGTCTACGCTGGTCGAGGCCATCAGTCGCCTCGATGGCCGGCCCACCACATTCGACGTATCCGGAACCGTGCACTTGCACGGTTTTTCTTATTTAGACGAGCCCTGGTGCGCGGTTGACGTGGATGGTGGCGGCGATGCGCTGGCTTACGTTGGTCCGGCCATGGCGATCTCGGACGCGGCCGTGATCGTCGTTCCACCTGACCCGGACGCCGCCGTTTTATGTGCCCCTTATCTGCGTTTGGTCGAAGAAGCCGGTATTCCCTGTTTCTTGTTCATCAACCGGATGGACAGCCCAAATGGCCGGATCCGCGACATTATCGCGGCGCTGCAAACCTATTGCACTCACCATATCACGTTACGGCAGGTCCCGATCCGCGACGGAGGTACGATCATTGGTGCCGTTGATCTGATCTCGGAACGGGCCTGGAAGTATCAGGAGGGACAGCCCTCGGCCCTGATCGAGCTACCGCAAGCCGTGGAAGACCGTGAACAGGAAGCCCGTACCGAATTGCTGGAAACCCTATCGGATTACGACGACCATTTGTTAGAGCAACTGATCGAAGACAAGCAGCCACCCAGCGCCGAAATCTATGACCTTGCCGCACAAGTGTTGCAAAGCCACCAACTGATCCCAGCCTGTCTGGGCGCAGCCAACCACGGCAATGGTCTTACCCGGCTAATGAAGGCGCTACGCCATGAAGCGCCGGAATTTGACATCGCGGCAGGCCGGGATGAGGCGGCAGATAATGCTCGCGCCATCGCAGGTTTCGCAGATGTTAAAAAGCATATCGGCAAGATCGTCGTGCTGCGTGGTCTTGGTGATGGCGTCAAAGCTCATGAGGCTTTGGGCGGGGAAACAGTCGGCAATCTGACCACGCTGGACGCCAAAACTCAGATCGGTGCTTTGGAGGCCGGGCAGGTCGGCTTGGCGGTGAAATCCGATCATCTCAACCCCGGCTTTCTTTATGACAGCACGTCGGCCACGCCACTCCCGGAATGGGCCGCATCACACCCGGTTGGACACCGGCAAGTGGTGTCCCCGGCCCATGAACGTGATGACGTGCGTCTTTCAAATGCCTTGACCCGAATGGTCGAGATCGACCCGGGCCTGCATATGGAACAGGACGAATTGAGCGGCCACGCGGTTCTGGGCTCGCAAGGTCCCCAGCACATGCGTCGGGTGACGGCCAAGCTGGCCGAGGATTTTGGCATCGAAATCCAAGCCGAACCGGTGGAGACTGCATATCGCGAAACCATCAAATCAACCATCGAACACCGACAGAGACATCGCAAACAATCCGGCGGCGCCGGGCAATTTGCGGATGTGGTGATCTCGGTTGCACCGATGCCGCGCGGTTCAGGGTTCCAGTTCGAAGAGGTTGTGAAAGGCGGATCGGTTCCCAAAAACTATATCCCGTCCGTCGAACACGGCGCCAAGGACGCATTGGTTCAGGGACCCGAAGGATTCCCTGTGGTGGATGTGAAGGTCACGCTGAAAGATGGAAAACACCACAATGTCGACAGCTCGGACTACGCTTTCCGAACGGCTGGCAAAATCGCTGTGCGCGAGGCGTTGCCCCAGGCAAAGCCCGTTGTCCTACAGCCGATCCTGAACGCGGAAATCCATCTGCCATCAGATTTCGTAGGCGATCTCGTTCCGACAATCAGCACCTTGCAAGGGCAAATTCTGGGATTTGAGGGCAACCCAAATGCAGCGGGCTGGGAGGTTTTCAACGCGATGTTGCCGGCCGTGGCCGAGGATGAACTGCACCGAACGCTTGCCAGTGCCACCCGGGGTACAGGCTGGGTCAGGCTGAGCTTTGACCATTACGAAGAATTACGCGGGCCAGTGCCCAAGGCCGCTGCACGGGAAACAGCCAACGCCTGACAGGTAAAATCGGCGGGTTATCAGCCCGCCGCTGCAATCAGTTCACGGGTGTATTCTGTCTGGGCGTTTTCGAACAGGTCCTCGGCAGTGCCCATCTCGATCACGTCGCCATTTCGCATGACGATGACGTTGTGTGACATTGCCCTCACGACCTTCAGGTCATGGCTGATGAACAAATAGGCCAGCCCGTATTTTCGCTGCAAGTCACGCAGCAAATCGACAATTTGAACCTGGACGGTCATGTCCAGCGCACTGGTAGGTTCGTCCAGCACCAGAAGTTTGGGTCGCAGCACCATGGCGCGTGCAATCGCGATACGCTGACGCTGCCCGCCTGAGAACTCATGCGGATATCGGTCCATCGAGGCCGGATCCAAACCAACTTCGGTCATCACCTCGGCCACCAGATCACGCGGGGCGCGATGCGGGTCGACTTTGTGGATCGCCAATCCTTCAGCAATAATCTGCTGGCAGGTCATACGTGGGCTGAGGCTGCCGAACGGATCCTGAAACACGATCTGCATGTCCTTGCGCAACCGCCGCAGTTCGCGCGTGGACCAACGGCGCACATCCTGATCCCGATAGGTAATCCCACCTTCGGAAGCAATCAGCCGCATAATCGCCAACGCTAGCGTTGTCTTGCCCGAGCCGCTTTCCCCGACAATGCCCAGAGTCTCGCCCGCGCGCACACTCAGCGTCGCGTCGTTGACGGCCTTTACGTGGCCAACGGTGCGCTTCAGAAAACCACGTTGGATCGGGAACCAGATTTTCAGGTGATCGGTTTGTGCAACCACTTCCGCGTCCGTGGGCACCGGGTCGGGCGAACCGGAGGGTTCAGCCGCAAGCAGCTTGCGCGTATACGGATGCCGCGGGTTGTCAAAGATTTCGACTGTCGGACCGGTTTCGACGATCTCGCCGTCTTTCATCACACAGACTCGATCTGCGATCCGTCGCACGATGCCCAGATCATGGGTAATGAACAACATCCCCATGTTTTCCGACGTCTGCAGTTCGGCCAGCAGTTCCAGAATCTGCGCCTGAATAGTCACGTCCAACGCCGTTGTCGGCTCGTCGGCAATCAGGATGTCGGGCTTGTTGGCCAATGCCATGGCGATCATGACCCGCTGCCGCTGCCCGCCGGACAGTTGGTGCGGATAGCTGTCCAACCGATCCTGAGGGTCTCGGATGCCCACTTTGATCATCAGCTCAATAATCCGGTCCCGCGCCTCCTCTCCGGTCAGACCCTGATGCAGCGCCAGCGATTCCGCCATCTGCTTTTCGATCGTGTGCAGCGGATTGAGTGAGGTCATCGGCTCTTGAAAGATAAAGCTGATGTCGTTGCCACGCACATCCATAAGATGCTGATCTGAGGCTCCGATCATTTCCTGGCCATCATATTTGACCGAACCCTCGACAATCGCGCTGTCGCCCAACAGGGACACGGTGGACAACGCTGTCACGGACTTGCCAGAACCGGATTCGCCGACCAAAGCGACGGTTTCACCGCGATCAACAGTGAATGAGACGCCTTTCACGGCAGCTGATATCTGACCGTCCTGCCGGAACGAGACCTTAAGGTTGTTCACGTCCAGTAAGCTCATGAAAAGGTCTTTCTCGGGTCAAATGCATCGCGGACGCCTTCAAAGATGAAAACCAGAAGCGATAGCATGATGGCAAAGGTGAAAAACGCGGTGAAGGCCAGCCAGGGGGCTTGCAGGTTCTGCTTCGCCTGCAAGGTCATTTCACCCAGAGACGGTGAAGAAGAGGGCAACCCAAAGCCAAGGAAGTCCAAAGAGGCCAAACCGCCGATGGTGCCCGTCACGATGAACGGCATGAATGTCAGCGTCGCCACCATTGCGTTTGGCAACATGTGACGGAACATGATCGTCATGTTACCCACGCCTAGCGCTCGTGCCGCACGTACATATTCAAGGTTTCGCGCACGCAGGAATTCGGCCCGCACAACCCCCACCAAGCCCGTCCATCCAAAAAGGATCATCAAGGCCACAAGCAGCCAGAAACTTCGCCCGAGAATGGCGAACATGATGATGATGACATACAGCGACGGCGTCGCAGACCAGATCTCGATGACCCTCTGAAAGATCAGGTCAAGCCAGCCTCCGAAAAACCCCTGTATGGCCCCGGCGAAGATCCCGATCAGACTGGCCGCTCCGGTCACGATCAGCGTGAACAGGATCGACAGGCGGAACCCATAGATCACCCGTGCCAGCACATCCCGTTTGGTGTCATCCGTGCCCAGCAGGTTTTGGCTGTTGGGCGGCAGAGGTGCCGCTCCGGGGCGGTCCACGCTGGTGTTGAAGGAATACGGGATCAAAGGCCAGATCGCCCAGCCACGTTCAAACCCGTCGGCCTGGAAACGACCCGCATCAATCTGTTCGATGATACCATCCGGGTCGTCGAAACACTGCTCAAGACCACCGCTGTCAATCAGGCACCGGACCTCGGGGTCGCGATAAATCGCCTCGGTTTGGAAGTCGCCGCCAAAATCAGTCTCGGCATAGAAGTTGAAGATGGGCGTGTAGAACTCACCGCGGTATTTCACCAGGATCGGTTTGTCATTCGCAATGAATTCGGCAAACAACGAAAGCCCGAAAATCACCGAGAAAATGATCAGCGACCAAAAGGCCCGGCTATTGCGCCGAAAGCTGCGCCAGCGCCGTTGGTTGAGAGGGGAAAGTGCCATTTAACCCTCCCGTTTCTCAAAATCGATACGAGGATCGACCAAGACGTACATGAGATCACTTATGATACCGACAACCAGACCCATCAGGCCAAAGATGAACAGTGTGCCGAATATGACCGGATAATCCCGCGCCACAGCGGCCTCGAAACCAAGCCGGCCAAGACCATCGAGCGAAAATATCGTTTCGATGATGATAGAACCGCCAAAGAACACGCCGATGAACACAGCAGGAAAGCCCGCAATGACGATCAACATCGCATTGCGAAAGACATGCCCGTACAAGACCTTACTTTCGCTCAGCCCTTTGGCGCGCGCGGTCATAACGTACTGTTTCTTGATCTCATCCAGAAACGAATTCTTGGTCAGCAAGGTCAGCGTCGCAAAGGCCGAAATCGTCAGGGCGATAATTGGCAGAGCGATGTGCCAGAAATAGTCTGCGATCTTACCAAACAGGCTCAGGCTTTCCCAATTGTCCGAGGTCAGCCCTCTCAGCGGGAATATCTGCCAGAAAGATCCGCCCGCAAACAGAACAAGCAACAGGATCGCAAAAAGAAAACCGGGAATCGCATAGGCGACGATGATGGCGCCGCTGGTCCATGTATCAAACCGCGAGCCATCTTTGATCGCCTTGCGAATTCCAAGCGGGATCGACACCAGATAGGCGATCAATGTGGACCACAGACCCAGCGAGATGGATACCGGCATCTTTTCCAGAACCAGATCGATGACACTTATCGAACGGAAATAACTCTGGCCGAAATCCAGCGTCAGGTAATTGCCCATCATGTTCAGAAACCGCTCGAGTGGCGGTTTGTCGAAGCCGAATTCTTTCTCTAGGTCTTCAATGAATTCCTTGGGCAGGCCGCGTGCGCCGATGTACTCGCTGTCAGAACCAAAGGTCTCTTCGGTCTGAACATTGTCTCCACCTGCGAAGCCTGCAAAAACGTCGCCCTCACCCTGCATTTGGGCCAGTATTTGTTCGATCGGTCCACCCGGCACAAATTGCACCAGAGTGAAGTTCAAAATCATGATGCCAAGCAATGTCGGTATGACCAGCAGCAGCCGGCGAAGAATATACGCTCCCAAAGCCTGTTACCTCACCGCGCCTGCTGCTTTCAGTTTCTGGTACTTTTCTTCATTGAACCACCAGAAGTCAAACTGACCGACAGCCAGAGGCGGTAGTTCCTCGGGGTGTTCAAACATGTCGTAGTAGGCGACCCAAGTGTCCGCCACATAGCCAGCGGGCACCTGAATACGCAGATACCGCAAAACCCTGTCCAGCGACTTTAGGGCTGCAACCTCTTCTTCGCGGGACTTCGTTTCGAGGGCCGCGTCGATGATCGCATCTACAAGCGGCTCTTGCAGAGACTGTGGATTGTAGGACGACACCACCGCAGTCTCGGATCCATAAAATTGCTTCAGTCCCGTCCCGGCCTCAAGGAAGGACTGGTTGCGGAAAAAGATCATGTCGAAGTCTTTGTCGTAGAACCGTTGTATCCACTGGGCGCTGTCGATTTTCTCAACGTTCACAGCGACGCCAAAGCTTTCAAGGTTGGACGCATATGTCGTTACAATGGCTTCTGCGGTATCCGAAGTAGCCGCCGAAAGCATAATCGTGATTTTCATCGGGTTGCCTTCGGCATCCTGAAGTTTGCCATTCGCGGACACCGTCCAGCCTGCCTCTGACAACAGTTTCAGCGCTTTACGCTTGTTGCCGCGATCCACCGTGCGGTTTCCTTTCGAGCTATGAGCTCGAACGGCTTCCTGTGTAAATATCTCGTCCGGGACCAGATCGCCCAGCGATCTCAGGAACGCGGTTTCCTGATCGGTCGGCAAGCCTTCAGCTGCGATTTCAGAGTTTTCCGCGAAGGAATGGCGCTGTTCAGTCAAACCGTATTGAAGTGACTCCGAAGTCCACTCGAAATTAAAGGCCAACCCGAGCGCTTCACGGACTTTTATGTCCTTGAACGGCTCGCGCTGCATGTTGAAAATGAATCCCGACGGCGACGGCGGAGTCATAACAGGAATGCTGTCGCGCTTTACGTAGCCTTTCTCGACTGCGGGAAAGTCATAGCCTGTCGCCCACTTCTTGGTGCTGCCTTCAGCCCGAAACGTATAGATCCCGGCCTTGAAGGCTTCGAATTCAGCTGCGTCATCCGCAAAATATTCAACCCGTACAGTTTCAAAGTTGTGTCGGCCCACGTTAATCGGCAGATGCCATCCCCAATAATCCGGATTGCGGCGGTAGACGATGTATCGGTTGAGCTCATAGTCATCGAGGACGTAAGGGCCGCTTCCCATAGGGGTCTGCAGACTTTGCTTGTCAAGCCGTTCACCCGTTTCTTCGTACCACGCTTTGGAAAACACTGGCGTACCGCCGACCTGCGAGATCAAAGATCGACGGGATATACCGTCTACGAAGTTGTATTTGATCGTATGGTCATCAATGATCTCATACCCTTCGATGCGCTGGCTGACGCCACGCGCATAACTGCGGATTCCTTGTTCCAGAAACAGATCATGGGTGAACGCAGCATCATGTGCTGTCAGTGGCGTACCATCGGCAAAGCGTGCTTCAGGTCGCATATAGAAGATGCACCATTCTTTGGTACTCGGGTATTCTACCGACTCCGCCAGCAACCCATAGGCTTCGGTTATGGAATCCGCCGGTGAGGCAGACCCAAAAGGACTACTGCCAAACATGCTTTCAGCAATCAGGCCAGAGTATCGGCCCGCTTTGCCTTGCCAGTTAAAACGGTTCATCCCATCAAACGTACCACGTGTAGAAACCGAGATTTGGCCTCCTATCGGGGCGTTCGGGTTCACATAGTCAAAATGTGGAAAATCGGCCGGATACCTAAGATCGCCAAAATAGGAGTAGCCGTGTGCCTTGATAACATCGCTGCTTTCGCCCGCCGCAAAGGCGCTTCTTGCGCCCGGCGTCAATGCTGCAACGGCACTTCCGCCCAAAAGCTGCAGCGCAGTTCGCCGCTGCATACCGTTCTGTACCGGTCTCTTGCGTCTACCTGTCATGCCCGCCTCTCCTACACCCCGTGGAACGTCTTAATGCGCCTAAACCTAGCTAAAGGTCCAGTGATTACAGTTGCAAGTTTAGAACGCGTGAGCGCTTTGTGAAGATTCCTTAAGACAAAAAAAGCCGCTGCACGGGGCAGCGGCTTTGAAAACTCTTAATCTTCAGCAAGCAATCAGTTGCCGATTGTCTGCAGGTAAGCGATCAGATCGGCGCGATCCTGAGGTTTTTTCAGGCCAGCAAAGCTCATCGAAGTACCAGAGATATATGCGCTGGGGCGTGTCAGGAACGCGTCCAGTGCCTCAGGTGTCCAGTTGCCACCATGCGCCTGCATCGATGCTGAATAGCCGGTGAAACCATCGGCCGAAGCTACAGGGCGATCAACGATAGCAAAAAGGTAAGGACCAGTGCCGTTTGCGCCATCTTCCAACTTGTGGCAGGCGGTGCACTTGCGAAATACTCTCGCCCCCTTTTCAGGGTCAGCAGCGGCCAGCATTTCCTCGAAAACCACTTCTTCGCCATCGGCGCTTTCGCCAGAGCTTTCGGTTTCGATAATGTATGCGGCCTCACCATCGCCATGGCCACCTACATGATAAAGGACATCCGCCCCCCATTTGGCCAGAAGCAGCACCAGGAAAGTGCCAAACAGGCCTGCTGCGGCCTTGGTAACTGTCATCGTGTCGAACATTGATCGCGTGTCCATTTCAGCTGTCTGCGCAGGTGTCTAAGGCTTCCCCTAACGAGAGGCAAGGTATAGACACCGCGACTAAACGCCCAATTTGCCAACTTGTTGCACGGAATCGACCAAATGACCAATCGCATTGCATTTCAAGGGGAACCCGGCGCCTACAGTCACGAGGCCTGCCGCAACGCGCGCGCCGACATGGAGGCCCTGCCCTGCCGAACCTTCGAGGATGTGATCGAATCGGTTCGCGCGGGAGACGCCGATTTGGCGATGTTGCCGGTTGAAAACACGACTTATGGGCGCGTGGCCGATATTCATCGGCTTTTGCCCCATAGCGGGCTACATATCATCGATGAAGCTTTTGTACGGGTTCACATCAACCTTCTGGGTGTTCCTGGCGCCAAGCTTGAGGACATAGCCGAGGCTCATTCCCATCTTGTGCTGCTGCCGCAATGTGCGACGTTCCTAAAAAAGCGCGGTATCCGGGGTCGTGTCAGTCCCGATAACGCAAGGGCCGCCCGGGAAGTTTCTGAAGTCGGCGATATCCATTCCGCCGCCCTTGCCAGTGAACTGGCCGGAGAGATCTATGGCCTGAATGTATTGGCCCGCAATATCGAAGATCACGGCGACAACACGACCCGTTTTCTTGTCATGTCCCGACAGGCCGACCTGTCGCGCCGGGGTGAACACGGCATGATCACCAGTTTCGTATTTCAGGTACGCAACATCCCAGCGGCGCTTTATAAAGCGATGGGTGGATTTGCCACCAACGGCATCAACATGACAAAGCTGGAAAGCTATATGGTCGATGGCTCATTCACGGCGACGCAATTCTACGCCGACATCGTTGGCCACCCCGAGGATCAAAATGTGCAGCTTGCCATGGACGAGCTACAGCACTTTACGACCAATGTGGAAATCCTGGGTGTGTACCCAGCCACGCAACCACGCGGGTAGTCGCAGCCTACGTCGTTCCGGGGCTGAATTCTGACCGTCGCTGGCCGCTGCGCCAGGCGATCAGGATCCTGTCCACATTGGTTGCAACATCGTCCGTCGCGTTGACCTCCAGGTCATATATCCTGTCCTCGTGGATACGTGCCTGATCCTGTGCGGCGCTACCCAAGGGTCTGTCACCACGAAGCCGTTCTCGCTCGATCAGAATAGAAACCGGGCATTGCACCGCAACAAACAGAACATCATGCGATTCCAGACATGATTTCAGGTCATCGGCCCATCCCGGCGTGTCGAGTATGTGTTCAAGGATCAGGTTGTTGCCTGCGTCGGCACAGGCAGCCGCGGACTTGTGAAAGCCGTCAAAAATTGCGGACCTATCTGACTGCCAATCGAAGTCTTCCGCCCGATATCGGGCCATCGGAAAGACACCGGCATCCCTTAAATGGTCGATGGATAGATGCCAGAACGGGGCTTCGATCTGTTGCTGCAGCGCTCGGGCCATCGCGCTTTTACCGCTGCTGGACGCGCCATGGAGGAATATGATCTGCGCCACAACTGAACTCCGCTTGCTCCAATCAGATTGCTTTAGCCACGCAGCTTCAGGACGGCAACTGATATACCTTTGACACAGCGCCTTCCAGCTGCCGATACTCCCGGAAGCCCATAGCCTCATAATAGGCGAGGCCTTCAGCGTTATCCGCACCAATCGTGGCGTCGATAGAGGTCAAGCCAAATCCAAGTGCAGCGTCAAGCGTCTGAGCAAACAACCCGCGTCCAACGCCGCGTCTGGCAGCCGAGGGCCGGATATGAGTGCCTATGATCCCCCAGCCAACAGCTACGTCATAGGGATTGCCCGCGACAGCATGCCTGAGCGATTGAAACCCAAGTATTCGCCCACCCTGATCAACTGCGACCGTACATCCAATTCTGTCAGGGTGGCTGATGTAGTGACCCAAAACAAACTCAGCAGTGCACGATTTTCTTCGCTTCCCAGCGTCGAAAAGATCTTGCAAAACACTTGCGATCCCTTCGGCGTCGCTATCTTGCGCGCTTCTAAAACTCACTGTGTTCAAAACACCCCACCCTATCTATTTGCCTAAAACGGGCCCTAAGACCCATGTATATGGCGCTGTTCCAGCTCTCTGGCGAAATCAGCCAGGCGCATTTGAAACTGCCTGCGAAACCGGGATTGTCCAAGCTTCATCGACTGCAGCAACAGTCGCGCTGGCAGAGATTTGGCAGCCAAAGACATCTCGACACTCAGGCGGGTTCTGCGCTGCGATAGCGCCAGAAAATCAACCGTGGTAACCCCAGTCATCCCCTTGCTGGTTGCCTCGAACCTCATTTGTGCCGGGCGGTCGCAATCTGTCATCAGCACTGACATTTGGCGGGGCTTTCCGCGCAGCTTGAACTCGGTTTCCCACGTCGTTCCCGCCGCAACCACAGAACCGCCCACGGCGCGGCGCACATCGATCCCACGCCGCATTGCCATACGCTCGAAACGCTCAAAATCGGCGACCATGTCGAACACCGAGTTGATGGGAGCTTCGATATCTTCACGCGCTGAAAACTGCATATCGGCCTTTTGCTGATCTTGGTTACGGCTCAGTGTTTCCTCAGGCCAGCGTATCTGCAAGCCAGTTTTGCAGCAAAAAATGTGCGATTGCACCTTTTCGCGCTGGCAATATCTGCGGATGCTCTCCGGCAAAGGCCTGCATCATCTCGGTCTTGCTGACCCACATTGCCTCTTCGATTTCGACCGGATCGATCACAATGTCGCGTGACAATGCCTCACCGGCACAGCCGAACATCAACGACGCCGGAAATGGCCAAGGCTGACTTGAGAGGTATGAGACAGCGCCAACGGGTACGCCCGCTTCTTCCATCACTTCACGCCGCACGGCAGCCTCGAGCGTTTCGCCGGGTTCAACAAAACCCGCCAGCAGCGAGAACATCTTCTCGGGCCAGCCGGGGGAACGTCCCATCAACACGGACTCGCCGTGGGTAATCAGCATGATGACCACCGGGTCCGTTCGCGGAAAATGCTGCCCGCCACACGAAGGGCAACTGCGTTGCCAACCGGCCTGAGACAGATCGCTGGCAACACCACAACGCGCACAAAAACGATGGGTTTCGTGCCAACCGATAACGGCCTTGGCCGTCGCGGCAAGTTCAGCATCCCGAGTGGACAGGCGAGTCATGATTCGGCGCAATTCGGCAAAGACATACCCGCCCGGCAACTCGGGGTGCCGTTGTTCGGACTTGTCGACGAACGCTCCCAGATTAGAAAGATCATGCCCCTCGGCCGTCCAATCCGAAATATCCGCCGCAAAGAATGGCGCACCCTCATCGCCAAGCCCCAGAAAGATTGGCGTTTCGACGAGGCCGCCAGGCCCGTCGCTGACCAATACATGTGTCATTGGGACGAACCCAAGCTGATCCAGGACCTCACCCTGCACCAGCACCTTGCCACGCCAGAGCAACAGGCATTTTGCGTTTGGATCACGTGCAACCGCGGCCAGCTTATCTGCGTCGCTTCGAAGATGCGCAGCCCGATCCAGGCCAGAGCCGCCGAAAGTCACCTGTTCCGCGTTTTTCATCGAATTTCCTTTGGATCTTGCGCACAGGGCTGCCATGACTAGGCCCGCGTTGCAATGCAATTCAGCGGTTATGAATTCGGACATGCGTCGCCGACAATGACGCATGGTTGCCCCGGCAATTTCTTCCACTATGCTTTTAGGCGTATTTGATCAACCAACAGCATCTAAAAGTAGAAAATTGGAATCCAATCAACGACCTTCGAGGCCGGTTCAGACAAAAGCCCCAAGCGGGCATATTCGCATTTTGGCGACGACCGACCTGCACATGAACCTGACTAGTTTCGACTATTACTCAGACAAGCCAGACCCATCACTGGGATTGACCCGAACCGCCAGTCTTATCCGCGCAGCCAAACGGCAGGCGCAGGACGGCCTTGTCCTGTTATTTGACAACGGAGATTCCCTTCAAGGCACGCCGCTCGGGGAATGGGCGGCGCTGGACGACGGCGCCCATCCAATGATGCAAGCCTTTGAGGCATTGGGATACGACGCAATCGGGCTTGGTAATCACGATTTTGGCTTTGGCCTGTCCGCGCTGGACCGAATCCTCGCACAAACGCCCTGCCCGGTTCTGTGTAGTAACTTGCATCGGCAAGGCAATTCCGTGCAACGGTGGCAGGATCATGTGATACTTGACCGCGTCGTGCCACTGGACGGACAGAATACAGCCATTCGCATCGGTGTGTTTTCCGTACTGCCGCCCCAGACCACGCGCTGGGAAGCGCATCATTTACAAGACGAGGTGACCTCGGAAGATATCCTGAGCGCGGCACAGAAAACTGTTACCAAACTGCAAGCCCAAGGCTGCGATCTGATTGTTGCCCTTGCGCATTCGGGTCTTGGACAAACCTATGCAAGCGCCGGGTTGGAGAATGCCGTGATCCCGTTGGCGGCCATCGACGGGATTGATGCAATTGTTGCCGGGCACACCCATTTGACCCTCCCTGGGCCTGCGCATGAAGGTCTTCAGCACGTCGATCACACGGCCGGGCTGGTCCATGGCAAGCCAGTGATCATGCCGGGCTCTGCCGGATCCCATCTGGGTGTTATTGACCTGAGATTAACCCGCAATTCGGATAGTAAGTGGCACGTTGGAAATCACTGTGTTGAGTTGCGGGCGATCCACTCCCCCGGCTCTGGGGTTCTAACGCCAGAAGACCAAGACATAGTTCATCTGATTGCACCCGGGCACACCCAAACGCGGGCAGCGGTGGCAAAACCCGTCGCTCAGGTTTCCCAGGATATGCATAGTTACTTCAGTTTTTGTGCACCTGACCGGGGACTTGCATTGGTGGCTGCCGCACAGGCCGCGGCCCTGCGCCCATTTCTGCGCGGCACCCCGTCGCAAAATCTTCCGATGCTTTCGGCAGCGTCCCCTCACAAGTGCGGCGGGCGCGCAGGTCCCCGATACTATACTGACGTGCCTGCCGGAGAGATTTGCCTGCGCCATATCGCGGATTTACATGTTTTTCCCAATGAGTTGCGGGCAATACAGGTCAACGGCGCGCAGGTTTTGGATTGGCTGGAAATGTCGGCGGGCGCCTTCAACCAAATTTCACCGGGTGCAGAAAACCACCTGATAAACCCTGGGTGGGCTGGGCACAATTTCGATGTGCTTTTTGGTTTGTCTTATCAAATCGATCCATCACAACCGCCTCGTTTCGACGCGCACGGGACACTGATCAACCCCGGTCATAGCCGGATCAGGGATGTAACCTTTGAAGGAAAGCCTCTCCGACCGGATCAGAATTTCGTTGTTGCTCTCAACAACTACCGGGCCAACGGCGGCGGCAACTTTCCATTCGTTGCGGAGGCCTCGTCGATCAGTTTGCCGCCGTTGGATATCAAAGGTTCATTGCGGGGCTATTTGTCAAAACACCTACCTGCGGATCCGCTGGAACAGGCGCCATACCCCTTTACTATTCTGCCTCAATCAGGGGCGCGCGCGATCCTGAAGACGGGGCCGGGGGCGCTCAGGCACCTGTGCGAGCTGGACATGTATTCGCCTCAAGTACTGGGCTCCGATGCGGACGGTTTCATGCCTATCCGCCTCACACTCTGACGGGTTGTCTTTTAATCAAGCCTTCCCTATATCGGGATCTGAGAGGTTGGCGCGGGCGAGCGCCTCGCCAACCTGGTCAGATCCGGAAGGAAGCAGCCACAACGAGCCCCGCTTGGGTCGATGTCCAACCTCTCACTTGACGCTAGAAACCAATGACCTTGGCCGAAGGAGGGCTTTTATGATTGTAGCAGACACCCTTCGGGCAGCCCGGTTCTAGTACCAGAATCTCAAACTGCCTGAACACATTGCCGATGGATGCGCGCACGCCATCTGTCCGGTTTGCTGTACCTGAACACAGGCAAAACAATGCTCATATCACTATCGGACCTGGGATGGTCCCATCACTTTGCCGCGCAACACGCGGCCAATCCTTCTAGCGAACCCTTTCGTATCACTGCCGTTCATCGTGATCGTCTGACCGGGCTGAGCACCGCCGGCGAAATGTCCCTGCGGACTCTCAACCGGCCGACAGGCGACTATGCGGTCGGAGACTGGGTGCTGGCCGACGAACGCTGTCGCATTCAGGCCCTGCTGGATCGGCGCAGTGTCCTCAAACGCCGCGCAGCCGGAACCGGTGCCGAGACGCAACTGATTGCAGCGAATGTCGACGTGTTGTTTATCGTCAGCTCGTGTAACGCGGATTTCAACCTGCCTCGGCTGGAACGTTATCTGGCACTTGCCAGTCAGGCAGGATGCTATCCAGTCATTGTGCTAACCAAGGCTGATACATGCGATGATCCGAACACATACGTTGTTCAGGCACAGGCTTTGGCACCTTTTATGACGGCCGTTGCAATCAACGCACTGGATCAGGCAGAAATCCAGGAGGTCTTGTCCTGGTGTCCATCTGGTCAGACCGCAGCGCTTGTCGGGTCTTCCGGGGTCGGCAAGACGACGCTGGCCAACGGGATGACGGGTCAGGACGAGGCAACAGCAGGCATTCGCGAAGATGACGCACGTGGTCGACATACGACAACCTCTCGCGCACTGCATCGGATGCGTAACGGGGGCTGGTTGATCGACACGCCCGGAATGCGTGCCTTGCGATTGCTGGATGCGCAAGATGGAGTGGATGAGGTGTTCTCGGACGTTCTGGAGCTGGCGGCCGAATGCCGCTTTTCAGATTGTCAGCATGTTGCGGAGCCAGGTTGCGCAGTTCAGGGTGCCATTGAAGACGGCGCACTCGATGCAGCACGTTTGGAACGATGGCGTAAATTACGGCGTGAGGATCAGCGAAACTCGGAAACCGTGGCCCAATCCCGTGCGCGCGACAAGGCGTTTGGTAAAATGGTACGTTCGGTGGTGAAGGGCAAAAACTCCCTCAAGAGCCGATGAAATCTGGGCGCCGGTTTTTCGGCGCCCATCCCTCAGGCGATCAACCGCGGCCAGACAGCCGCATTTCGGCGGGCAAACGCCCCGATATGACCAACTTCCGTTAGACCGAACTCAGATGCTGACAACAGATGCTGTTTGGCTTTAGGGCCGTAGAGATCCGCCAGCCGCCACACTGCATCCGGTGGAACCATTTTGTCATCTTCAAAGGCAAAAAGGTCTGCCGGGGTTCCTGATTCTGACCATTTGGCCGTGGGCAAATCGAGGCCGATATAAGGAACGTAATTCAATGGCGCGGTACACCATTTTCGCCATTGCCAGTAAACCGATGCTGGCAGGTCGGTGCCGAACCCGATGGCCTTTCCGGGCAAATACCCCAAAACGCGCGCAAGCAAAGGCGCGTGCCCATGCCAGAACAACCACGCCAGCGCGCGATACGGCCAAGGGTGGTCTTTCAATGTGACCAGACCCGAACATACCCCAATCATTCGGTCGATCTGATCGATGTCTGGTTGAACCGGGCCCAGCATCGCGCCCACTGAATGGCCAATGGTCCATTGCTTCGCTTCGGGAAAACGCCGGCGCATCTCGGCCCGGGCGGCGGGCATATCAATCAGCGCCCAGTCCGCCATAGTGACCGTGGACCTGCTGAGATGCCCCGATAGAGAATGCCCAAAATCCCGGTAGTCGTAAGTCAGGCAGGCCATGCCCTGCTCTTCGGCCAGCCAGCGCGCGAAGTGCCGATAGTAATCTCGTGGAACCCCGGTTGCGCCGTTTAAGACAACAACGGTTTCAGGTTCGGCAACTGGCTGGTAGAGCCGTGCCGAAAGCATCGCCGAACCGGATGGGAACCGAAAGTCTTCGCTCAATACTGTCCGCTGTGGGTCCAACATAGAAACTCCAGAAAACTGAACCAATCAGTTCACTGATCCCAAATGGCATCTATTTCTGTGCCCGAGTCAACACTGATGCAAATTGACCAAGCGTCCGCTTGGGTAGGAGGTCGGGATATATAGCATAAAGACCGGCTTGACTCAGGGCATGATCAGACGCTAGCGATTGTGTGATGGTTCCTGCCCCCTACTAGGGGTCGGGATGAAAAGGGAACACGGTGCGGTTCTGATCGGAAATTCCGAGACGAGCCAAATCCGCGACTGCCCCCGCAACTGTAAGCGGAAAGCAATGCCGAAATACCACTGGCCAGAGGGCCGGGAAGGTCGGCAAAGCGATGATCCGCAAGTCAGGAGACCTGCCATCGGAAACGTAACCAAAACTCGGGCGGGGTGTCCGGGCAGGTCCTGACCGCACTCCGCCGTCCTGCCTGATCCAAGCCCCTGTCCGCCGCGCGGAGGGCGCAAGATGATCTGGAAGACAAGAACCCACGAATACACGGCAACCATTTGCCAACGCACAGGCAAGACATGCCCTGCACTGGCCCGGATGGCACGCGCTATGGCTCAAGCTATGGCGGAGGCTCGTCCTGTCACCACTTCGGGTTTCGAAATCGAGGGCAGCAGCGAGTTGACTCATTGCCCAGAGGGGTGCATCGCACGGTTTCGCGCCCAGCCAGATCAGATGCGTGTGTTTTGCGGCACCGATGCCGAGACAAACACCAAGCAGCTGGACGGCTATGCCGACATGATCTTTGGCACCGATACCCAGGCCATGCCATCCGGGGTAATCGCAACGCCGCCTTGCGCGATGCTTGAGGTTTTGGCTCTGACACCGGGCACACCCGCGCAGATGGCCGAGCATATCTCAGCCTGATCTGACACTCGCCTCTTCCCGGGTTGCATCGACGGCCCAGGCCATTTGTGCGTCTGTTTCGACAGCACAGGGGCGCAAGGCGCGCAATCGCGCCAGCGCCTTGTCAGGCTGTTCGCCACATTCAACCATCAGCCGCAGAACAAGCATCCCGGACCGGCCACAGCCACCCTTGCAGTGCAGCATGACACGACCGCCGCCAGACAAGGCGTGGCGCACGGTTGAACTAACGGATGGCCATTCGTCCAGAACGGTACGGGGCGGTGCATTGAAATCTTCGATCGGCAGGTGAACCCATCGGCTTGCCCGGCTTTGAATGTCGCTGCCAAAGTCCTGCGCGCCAGCCTGAAACATCTCGACTTCGGTTGCCGTAGAAATCACAAGACCCGGCTTCCAACTTGAAATCGTGTCCAGATCACCGGTGTAGTCCCCGCTGCGACCGGGCATTGATGTGAGGGCAAGTGTACCTCCTCCAACTTGCAAGGCGTAGATCACCAGCTGAGACATATAACGCTTCCCCCCTTAATTACCGTCGCGAAAAAATAGGTCGTGAAATGTACCCCTCTAGCAATACGCGCATCCGGTTCGATTCCAAAATGAAAATCCTCGAACGCTGCTGTGGACGCGGGCGACAGCGGCCTCTACGCTGTGCCGAAGTCCCGAATCCACCAGAGCAAACATGACTGACACACCCAGCCCCGCCTATCAGGTTCTCGCCCGGAAATATCGCCCGGAAACCTTTGCTGATCTGGTAGGTCAGGACGCAATGGTGCGCACGCTGAAAAACGCGTTCGAGGCGGATCGCATCGCGCAAGCCTTTATCATGACCGGCATTCGTGGCACCGGTAAAACCACCACCGCGCGGATCATCGCCAAGGGCATGAACTGCATCGGTCCGGATGGCGAAGGCAAACCAACAACCGAACCCTGCGGCCAGTGCGAGCATTGCATGGCGATCATGGAAGGCCGCCATGTCGACGTCATGGAGATGGACGCCGCAAGCCGCACGGGTGTGAACGATATTCGCGAGATCATCGACAGCGTCCGCTATCGCGCCGCCAGCGCGCGTTACAAGATTTACATCATCGACGAAGTTCACATGTTGTCGACCAGCGCATTCAACGCGCTGCTCAAGACATTGGAAGAACCGCCCGAGCATGTGAAATTTATCTTTGCCACCACGGAAATTCGCAAGGTTCCGGTGACGGTTCTGTCACGGTGTCAGCGCTTTGATCTGCGCCGGATCGAACCCGAAGACATGATCGGCCTGCTGCACAAGATAGCCAAGGCCGAGAATGCCGAGATTGCAGATGACGCGCTGGCGTTGATCACCCGGGCCGCAGAAGGTTCGGCACGTGATGCGACCTCTTTGTTGGACCAGGCAATCTCGCACGGCGCGGGCGAGACCAGCGCAGATCAGGTACGCGCCATGCTGGGTCTTGCAGATCGTGGCCGGGTGTTGGATCTCATGGACATGATCCTCCGCGGCGATGCCGCCGGGGCGTTGACAGAACTGAGTGGCCAATATGCCGAAGGCGCTGACCCCTTGGCGGTGTTGCGAGATCTGGCTGAGATCACCCATTGGGTCTCGGTCGTGAAAATCACACCGGATGCGGCCGAGGATCCGACAGTTTCACCGGACGAGCGCACCCGTGGTCAGCAAATGGCCGGGGCGTTGCAAATGCGAGTGCTGACACGGATGTGGCAGATGCTGCTAAAAGCGCTGGAAGAAGTCGCAGCAGCTCCAAACGCCATGATGGCTGCGGAAATGGCTGTCATTCGCCTGACCCATGTGGCCGATCTGCCCAGTCCCGAAGAGCTGATCAAGCGAATTCAGGACACGCCGCCCCCTACCGTTGGTGGCCCAGGCGGAGGTGTCCCGGTATCTGGTGGTGGCGCTGCTCCTGTCCGGGCGAGCGCTACGACTTCGACATCTGCCATACCCGCCTCTCACGGGTCGGGCGGGGCGCCTGTGGCTGCTTTGGCGCAGGATGTTCAGGCAGCCCTCGCCCGCTATCCGACATTCGAGCACGTGGTCGAACTGATCCGTTCCAACCGGGACGTAAAGCTACTGGTTGAGATTGAAAACGGGGTGCGCCTTGTCTCGTACCAACCCGGCCGCATCGAGTTTACGCCGGCGGCGTCCGCCCCGACAGACTTGGCCCCACGGTTGGGGTCCGCGCTGCAACGTTGGACAGGCAATCGGTGGGCCGTTTCGATTGTGTCACATGGTGATGCCCCCACCATTGGTGAAGTGCGCGATGCCGCTGAGTTGGCGCTGAAAGCGGAAGCATCAGAGCATCCCTTGGTTCAGGCAGTTTTGACCCAATTCCCCCAGGCCCGGATCACCAAGATTGAAACGCCGGAACAGCGGGCGGCAAAGGTCGAGACAGAAGCCCTGCCCGAAGTTGAGGACGAATGGGATCCGTTCGAGGAAGACTGACGCCTTGGCTTTCCCCATCTGATTGAAGCACTCCCGCGCCCGCCACGGGCCATCGGCTGACGCCGATACCCCTGAGCGGCCTTGGGCCCGGCAGCGCGCGGGCATTGCCCGCGCGCTGCCGGGCCCAACGGGAGGAAAGGTCTTTCCAAAGACCTTGACGACGGGCGGGAGGCCCGTCGCCCCTTGTGCCGCGCGGATGCCATCCGTATTTAGACCTCAAACCGATTTGTAGGAGAAAAACGATGCTCAAAGGACTCGGCGGTCTGGGCGATATGGCCAAGATGATGAAATCCGCGCAGGACTTGCAGACCAAGATGACGGATATGCAGGAAGAACTGAACACCATCATGGTTGTCGGCGAATCTGGGGCTGGGTTGGTCAAGGCCACCGCGACTGCCAAAGGCGAGTTGAAAGGGCTGGATATCGACCCGTCGATCTTCAACGGCGACGACAAAGAAGTGGTCGAGGACCTGATCCTGGCCGCGATCAAGGACGCACAGTCCAAGGCCGCCGAACGCTCACAGGATGAGATGGGCAGGCTTACCGAAAGCATGGGCTTGCCGAAAGACATCAAGCTGCCGTTCTGATACACCCGCCTGACGGGCTATCGGCCGGGCTCAACGCCCGGCCCATTTACAGGAGCGCGCCGGTGAGTTCGAACAGCGACATCGACAATCTGATTGACCTGATGGCCAAGCTGCCCGGTCTCGGGCCCCGCTCGGCCCGCCGTGCAGTGCTGCATCTGATCCGCAAACGTGCCCTGCTTTTGACGCCATTGTCGGACGCCATGCAGCAAGTGGCGGCCACTGCCCGTGAATGCCTGAATTGCGGGAATGTTGGCACCACCGATATTTGTGACATCTGCGACAGCGAGGTCCGCGCGACCGGAGAGCTCTGTGTGGTTGAGGATGTCGCCGACCTTTGGGCCATGGAGCGCGCCGCAGTCTTCAAAGGCCGCTATCACGTTCTGGGTGGGACGTTGTCGGCACTGGATGGGGTGGGCCCAGACGCGTTACGCATTCCCCGCCTTAAAGATCGGGTGACAGCCGAAGAGATCACCGAAGTTATTCTGGCATTGAACGCCACCGTAGATGGCCAGACCACCGCCCATTACATTGCAGATCAGTTGGAGGGTCAGGTGCGCCTGACGTCACTGGCGCAAGGCGTGCCAATCGGCGGCGAACTGGATTATCTGGATGACGGTACAATTTCGGCCGCGCTCAGGGCGCGAAAAGAACTGTAGAGTTCGAGGCTTGCCAATCGGGCATCCGCCAAAGAAGTTATCGCTCGGGCGCGAGCACGAAGATGTCCAAACCCTATTGAAACGAGACAACGCGAAGGCGCGCGCCGCCTGGTCTATTGGAGAAAAGATGCCAAGATTCTTTGCCTGGCTACTTGTTGCAGCGTCTGCCGTAACACTTGCCGGATGCACCGCGAAGCCAACCGTCGAGCAGTCTGATGTCGATGGGCTGGCATCGCAAATTCGCGGACTCGGACCGGAAGTCGACCCGGAAGAGGCCACGCGAGCGGCCCAAATCGCGCACAGCTATTCACTTCAACTCGCACAGGAATATCGGGTCACTGATCCACCAATCATTCACAATGCCAAGGTCATTCATGGATTTCGAGAGCGTGGTCTTTGCAATGACTGGGCCGAGGATCTCCAAAAGCGTCTGAGCCAGGAAAACTTCCGCACTCTGACAATGCACTGGGCCACTTCTCCGCCAACTGATTTCAGGATCATCCATCATTCGGCCGTCATCAGCAAACGAGGCGATACAGTGCACGATGGTATTTTGCTGGATCCCTGGCGGTACGGTGGAGTTTTGTTCTGGTCAAAGCTCGATGCTGATGATCGCTATGACTGGCGACCTCGGATGGAAGTCCGCGAAGAACTGATCAATGCCCGACAGATACGAAAAGCTTTCAACGAAAACTGACAAACCCCGGAAATATCCCATTGCTTTTCGGAACGGTATCCTCACTTGAACTTCAAATTGTCGTTGGGGCCGAAGCGTGAAACGGATAGGAAGAGATGACTTGAGTGTACATTTGTCCGGAGCAAATTATATGAGCCGTTTTCTCGCCTTGATTTTCGCCGCCTTCACTGCCACCGCCGCCTGGTCACAGGAATTGATCGACAAGGGTTTTGTCGAGGGCTGGAACATCATGATGGACCCGAACCTCGGCAATGGCTGCCTCATCCAGACGGTCTATCAGGATCTGTCGGTGGTTCGCCTGGGCTATGATGCGCTGGACAATCGCGGGTATTTCACCGTCTACAACAAGGCCTGGGGCGAGATTGAGCCTGGGCAAAGCTATCCGATCCGGTTCGATCTGGATGGCAAGAGCTATGACGCCACTGCCATCGGGTTCAAACAGGACCGCGTTCCGGGCGCGACGGTGTTTTTCACTGATCGGGATTTCGTCAACGCGATTGCCCAGAACAAAACCATGACTGTTTACAACCCGGCGGGCGAAGTGGTGATGGCGATCGACCTGAAAGGTACTGCCTAGGCGCTGGATTACGCACGCGAGTGTCAGAACAAAGAACTCTAACGAATCGGATCAAACTGCGCGTCTTTCGCGGTGCAGTCGCGGATCACATCGCGGCCGCAGGGTACAGCGACCAGATCGCGAGACAGGCACAGACGAACTTCTTCGATGTAGCCCTGTTTGCATGTGATGGTGATCATATCCGGCTCCAACGCCGGATTGGCCTTCAGGAACGCATCCTCGACCACCGAAGCGGGCAGCTTGACTGATGTGTCCAGTTTGCGGAACACCGGCGGACGCTGAACGCCCTCATACGCCGCACGAGACAACGCGAAATAGTCGTTTGCACTGAGGCCCGAACAGGAACCGTGTTTCTTCCACTGGTGCCATGCAAGACCGGCACTGCCCTGAATGTCTTGCATTTCCCCCGTCATGCGACGGGTGGGTGGCGCCTCTGACGTGCGGCAATACGAGGGCCAGCCCTGATGGAATTGCGGCCAAAGCCCGTGCAGCACCCAACCGTGGTCATGGCGCGCGTCGCATTGATCCGACTGGCGCGCATCACCTTCCCGCGCGCACCAGTTGGGCGACCAGCTGAGCGACAGAACATAGTAGTCGAACTCTCCGGCCTTCTCTCCATCGGCCAACGCTGATATTGCGCTGAATACCCACAGAACCAGCCCCGAAATCACCTGGCGCATTCGCCTCTTCCCTTCTTTGGCTGGCGTGACTATATACAGCCCAAGTTCCCCGACAACGGAAACCTGCCTCAAGATAACGAGGCCGCCGAATTCCGGCGACGGGATAGATGTATTTAAAGGAGACGGTCTGATGGCAAAACCTCTGATGGCCAAGGCAACCGCCGTTTGGTTGGTGGACAACACCACGATCAGCTTCAAGCAGATCGGTGATTTCGTGGGCATGCACGAGCTGGAAGTACAAGGCATCGCAGATGGCGATGCTGCTGCTGGCGTCAAAGGGTTCGACCCGATCGCCAACAACCAGCTGACCCAGGAAGAAATTGACGCCGCGCAGGACAGCCCGCTGCACAAGCTAAAACTCAAGTTCAATCCTTCTGCTGCTGGTGAGGAAAAACGCCGGGGTCCCCGTTACACCCCGCTATCCAAGCGTCAGGACCGTCCGAATTCAATTTTGTGGCTGGTCAAGTTCCACCCTGAACTCAGCGACGGCCAGATTGCCAAGCTGGTCGGCACCACAAAGCCAACCATTCAGTCCATCCGTGAACGGACCCATTGGAACATTTCCAACATGCAGCCGATCGATCCGGTTGCCCTGGGTCTTTGCAAACAGTCGGAACTGGACATGATCGTGCAAAAGGCTGCCGCCAAGAAGGCCGCTGAAGGTGGCGTCATGAGCGATGACGAGCGTCGCAAACTGGTGTCGACCGAGCAGTCGCTCGAAATGGATGCCGCACCGAGAATTCCAACGGCTATCGAAGGGTTGGAAACCTTTTCTCTTTCAGATGATCCTGAAGATGAAAAAGACGACGAGCCTATTGTAGACGCTGACAGCTTCTTCAACCTGCCTAAAGGCGGTAGCGACGAAGAAGAAGACGAACCGCGTCCCTGAAAACTGAAAACACCGGTCTGAACAGGCCGGTTCTTGTTTGTTCGGAAATCTCATGCTGACCGTTCTGTCTGCACTTCTTGGACCTCACCGCGCCGTTTCAACCTATGCCTTTCTGCAGACCTGGGGGTTGGGACTGGTGGGCGGCGCATTGATGATCGCCATCGTTGCCACACTGTTCCTGCTGGGTGACGGCGGGAAGCACGAGCACCATTCTTTCATGACCGTCCCGGTATTGTCGGCAACGCCTGTTAACGGGGATCTTAAAAACGGGGTCATCGCCTCGGTTCGGTTGCCGGACGGCAGCGCCACTTCGATCACATCGACCGAAACCCCCGTATCGCAAACGGTTGGAACCAGCGCGTGCATCGAAAAACGCGTTTATGTGGACAGCGGCGAGCCCCGATACAGGTTCAAACTTCCTCGGTTCTGCGACGCAGGCTGAACCCGCAAGAAGGCACGATAAGCCGCCCGACAATTTGCCGGGCGGCTTTTTTCTTTCAGATCAGCTGGAACAGGATCCCAGAGATGATCGCGCCACCTATGCCAAGCCCCAGATATGTCGCAAAGACACGCGGTTTGACCAGGGACCAGACCGCCGCCATAGCCGGGATCGAGCTGACTGCACCAGCAACCATAAATGACATGGCGGCGCCTGCACTCATGCCTTGCTCCATCAGGCCCGCCAGCAAGGGCGGAGCGACATAAGAGTTCAGGTAGGCAGGCATCCCAACCAGCGCCGCGACAACGATCGGCAGAACACCGTCACCGCCAACGACACCAGCGATCAGGTCGGCCGGTACGTAGCTGACCAAAAGCGCCTCAAGCACGTAGGCCAACGCCAACCATTTTAACAGGAACAGACCGTTCTGCAGAAACTCCGCCCGAAACCGAACGCGGCGATCAGGGTCTTGCCAGAATTTCCAGACTGGTTTTTCGTCAAGCTTGGGACCGCAGCCGCAGCATCCTACCGGTTTGTATTCGCGCAACGGTTGGGCAAATGCCCCCTGCCGCATCAACAGGCGAACGGCAAATCCACCGAACAAACCCAGCGCAACGGCTGAAACGGCCTTGCCAATGGCGAATGGCCAACCCAAGGCGCCCGCAGTGATCAACAATGTCGGTGGATCAATCAGCGGTGAGCTCAGCCAAAAGGCCATGACCGCAGATAGCGGAGCCCCCAGTGCCAGAAGTCCGGCGATAAAGGGGATAACCTCACACGAGCAAAACGGGGCAAGACCGCCGAACAGTGCCGCCAGAAAGATCATCCGGGTTTCACGGCCTTCGAATGCACGGGCCACCATGACCTCGGCACCTGTCGCCTTCAGGTAGGACAACAACAAGACGGCAAACAGGATGTATTGGCCGGTATGGGCCAAAGCCTTGCCGGCAAAGGTGATCACCTCGACCCAATTGCCCGGATCAAAAATGGCCACGGCCACAAGTATTGCGACGATCAGGGCCCAGGGTGTTTTGATCAGATCAAGCGCGCCCTTGGCCACGAATCTTGGGTTTTGCGTCAGTTCAGCCATCGTTTGCTGCCTTTCCGACTTCGTCTGCACAGCATTCGCTAAGAATGAACTGCGCTAGGTTTCTCAGTTCGCCGTAGCACGCACGGTTGATCGTGCTGCGCCCGATCTTCTCTTGTTCGACAACGCCACCCGCCGCGAGGAACCGCAGATGGTGCGCCAAGGTGGATGGGGCGATTCCTGTCCGGCTCTGGATGTCTCCGACCGTCAGACCCGCCTCTCCGGCGCGAACCAGTGTTTTCAGAACTTTCAGCCGGGCTTCTGACCCCATCGCCGAAAAACCGGCAGCCGCAGTTTCCCACATGTGATTTCTCCATATAACTAACTTTCTAGTTATTTAGTTTATTGAAAAGCTGACGTCAATCACCAAGACGAAAGTTTCCGGCGATTGGTAAGTCCAGATTGCCCACCCCTTAAGTCCACCCTATAAGCAAGTATGGGAATTTCGGTCGATACATTCTTTCTTGAGCTCAACGGGCATGGCACGCTTCAAGCCCAGATCCAGCAGATGATCGCCGAAGGCATCCTGTCTGGCCGCTTTCACGTCGGAGAGAAATTGCCCTCGTCGCGCAAACTGGCGGCCCATCTGGGTGTCAGCCGGATCACGGTAACGCTGGCCTATACCGAGCTTTTGGCCAATGACTACCTGACCGCAAAAGGTCGTTCAGGCTATTACGTTTCGGAAAACGCGCCGGTTCCCCCAAAATACACGCCGGTTCAAAAGCGAGCGGAAACAGTTGACTGGGACACGGCACTCGCGCGCCGTTTCGTAGACGCAGATGTACTCCCAAAACCCAGTGACTGGCGGGAGTATAGCTATCCCTTCATCTACGGACAGGTCGACAGGACGCTATTTGATCACGCAAACTGGCGGCTTTGTGCGGTGCGTGCCTTGGGGCACAAGGATTTCGACTCTCTGACCGCGGACTACGTGGATCAAGACGACCCGCTACTTGTCGAATTCATCGCCCGTCACACCCTCCCGCGTCGCGGAATCACCGCCCGCCCCGAAGAAATTTTGATCACCCTCGGGGCCCAGAACGCGCTTTGGTTGGCCTCACGTATTCTGCTGACCCACAATCGTACAGCCGTCATCGAAAACCCCTGTTACTATGCCCTGCGGAGCCTTCTAAATCACTGGGACTGTAAAGTGACTCCGTTGGATGTTGATAGGGACGGGTTACCGCCCGAGGCCCTCCCTCAGGATACGGACGTCATATTCACCACCCCAAGCCATCAAAGCCCCACGACCGCGACAATGCCCGTGAGCCGCCGCAATCAGCTACTCGATCACGCACGAGACCTGGACGCAATGGTGGTTGAGGACGATTATGAGTTTGAAATGGCATTTCTGAGGGCGCCCTCCCCGGCCCTAAAATCCATGGATCGGGATGGCCGCGTCATCTATGTAGGCAGCTTCTCAAAATCTCTGTTCCCTGGATTGCGCCTTGGCTACATGGTTGGTTCTGAACCGTTTATCCGAGAAGCACGGGCCTTGCGGTCGCTGGTGCTGCGTCACCCACCCGGTCACATACAGCGGACTGCAGCGTATTTTCTGTCGTTGGGCCACTACGACGCACAAATCCGGCGTATGTCAAAAGAGTTCGAACAGCGGCGCAATACTATGGACAAGGCGATTGACGAACACGGTCTGACGGTGGCCGGGCGCGGCGTGATGGGCGGCTCATCAATGTGGATGGCCGCGCCGGAATCGGTCGACACGACCCGGCTTGCGCAAAAGCTGCAAACCCAAAGTGTTCATATCGAACCGGGAGCCCCGTTCTTTTCAGGTCCAGACAGACCGCAAAATTTCTACCGCCTCGGCTACTCGTCCATCTCATCTCAACAAATCGCACCGGGTGTGAAGTTGATCGCGGATGCCATTCGCGCGGGTTAGACAGTTTTGGACCTAATCCGCCTTTCGTTCTGGCCCTAACGCCCTCATACCCCTTGGGCCTAAACCTAATTCAAAGGCTGGACCCCCCGTCCGGCCTCACCCACTCTTGCTTGGAGAACACCCTTATGAAGATGACGACGGAAGAGGCCTTTGTTAAGGTTTTGCAGATGCACGGGATTGAGCATGCGTTTGGGATCATTGGTTCGGCGATGATGCCGATCTCTGATTTGTTTCCGCAGGCTGGGATCATGTTCTGGGACTGTGCGCATGAAGGCAGCGCTGGGATGATGGCGGATGGCTACACCCGAGCGACCGGCAAGATGTCGATGATGATTGCGCAGAACGGCCCGGGCATCACCAACTTTGTCACTGCGGTAAAGACCGCGTATTGGAACCACACGCCGCTGCTGCTGGTGACCCCGCAGGCGGCCAACAAGACCATCGGTCAGGGCGGTTTCCAGGAAGTTGAACAGATGAAACTGTTCGAAGACATGGTGGCTTATCAGGAAGAGGTCCGCGACCCCTCGCGTGTCTGCGAAGTTCTGAACCGGGTGATCATGCAGGCCAAACGCGCCAGCGGTCCGGCGCAGCTGAACATCCCGCGTGACATGTGGACCCAGATCATCGACGTCGACCTGCCCGCCATCGTTGAATTCGAGCGCCCCTCGGGCGGCGAGACCGCCGTGAGCCAGGCGGCCGAGCTGTTGTCGAACGCCAAGAACCCGGTGATCCTGAACGGCGCCGGTGTGGTTCTGGCCGAAGGCGGTATCGAGGCCTCGAAAGTGCTGGCCGAGCGTCTGGATGCACCGGTCTGCGTCGGGTACCAGCACAATGACGCCTTCCCGGGCAACCACCCGCTGTTTGCCGGCCCGCTGGGCTATAACGGCTCGAAAGCCGGGATGGAGCTGATCAGCGAGGCCGACGTGGTTCTGTGTCTCGGCACCCGTCTGAACCCGTTCTCGACCCTGCCGGGCTATGGCATGGATTACTGGCCTGCGGATGCCAAGATCATCCAGGTCGACATCAATCCCGACCGCATTGGCCTGACCAAAACCGTCAGCGTTGGCATCGTCGGGGACGCGGCCAAGGTGGCCAAGGGCATCCTGGCACAGCTGAGCGACACTGCAGGCGACGAAGGCCGCGATGCGCGCAAGGCCCGTATCGCCCAGAAGAAATCGGCCTGGGCGCAGGAGTTGACCTCGCTGACCCACGAGCAGGACGATCCGGGCACCAGCTGGAACCAGCGCGCCCGCGACGCCAAGCCCGATTGGATGAGCCCGCGCATGGCGTGGCGCGCGATCCAGGCGGCGCTGCCGAAAGAGGCGATCATCTCGTCCGACATCGGCAACAACTGTGCCATCGGTAACGCTTACCCGTCGTTCGAGGAAGGCCGCAAATACCTGGCCCCCGGCCTGTTCGGCCCCTGTGGTTACGGTCTGCCAGCGATCGTTGGCGCCAAGATCGGTCAGCCGGACGTGCCGGTTGTGGGCTTTGCCGGTGACGGCGCATTCGGCATTGCGGTAAACGAACTGACTGCGATTGGCCGCGAAGAATGGCCTGCCGTGACCCAGATCGTGTTCCGCAACTACCAGTGGGGCGCGGAAAAGCGCAACTCGACCCTGTGGTTTAACGACAACTTCGTGGGCACTGAACTGGACACCAAGGTCTCGTATGCCGGCATCGCCAATGCCTGCGGTCTGAAGGGCGTCATCGCGCGCACCCAGGACGAGCTGACCGCGGCCCTGAACCAGGCGATCACCGACCAGAAAAACGGCATCACCACGCTGATCGAGGCCCTGATCAACCAGGAACTGGGCGAACCCTTCCGCCGCGACGCCATGAAAAAACCCGTCGCAGTCGCAGGTGTCTCTGCAAACGACATGACACCCCAAGCAGAAGCGTAAAAGGGTAATCCAACACCCGCCCGGGCCGGTTTGCGGCCCGGGTTACCTTTGCTTTCCAACCGGGAAAGCCCTAATTTCACAAAGGAAATACGATGCAGGCGTCAAATGCATCTCATTCACCCATATCTTGGGTGCAGTCTTTCGTGCGCAAAAATGGCCGCGGATTCCTGGTATCCGTAGTTGTTGCTGCGGCGGCGCAGTTTTTGTCGGAGCACTACGGAGCGCCTGCAATGCTGATGGCGCTGTTGCTCGGTATCGCGTTTCATTTTCTGGCTGAAGATGAGGCAGGTCCATGCAAAGCAGGAATTGATTTCACAGCACGCACCGTTTTGCGTTTCGGCGTCGCGTTGTTGGGCGCGCGCATTTCGATCGAATTGATGATTGGCTTGGGGCCACAATTGATTGCTGTTGTGATTGCCGGTGTCATCCTGACCATATTGTTTGGGCTTCTGGGTGCTCGGTTGCTTGGACGCGGCTGGCGGTTTGGCATTCTGACGGGCGGTTCTGTGGCAATTTGCGGTGCTTCAGCCGCCATGGCACTGTCGGCCATTTTGCCCAAGAACGAACATTCGGAACGCAACCTCATTTTCACCGTTCTTTCGGTTACAGTACTGTCGACTGTTGCGATGATCGCCTACCCGATCCTGACGGAAACCTTTGCGTTCGACGACGAGATTTCAGGTGTTTTTCTGGGTGGCACAATCCACGACGTCGCCCAGGTTGTTGGCGCGGGTTTTTCGGTCTCGGACCAGACCGGAGAGGTCGCGACAATGGTCAAACTGATCCGGGTGGCAATGCTTGCGCCGGTGGTGTTGGTCATTTCTGCCCTTGTTCGACGCCATGCTGACTTCGTAGAAGAAGAAGGTAAGCGGCCTCCAATTCTGCCCATGTTTGTTGTTGGGTTTCTGATTTTTGCAGCACTCAATTCGTTTGGGGTGATCCCGCCTGTGGTATCAGAAACCATGGCGAGCCTGAGCCGTTGGGCGTTGCTTATCTCAATTGCTGCGGTTGGAATGAAAACCTCGCTCAAGCGGATTCTGGATGTTGGGGGTCAGGCCATCGCGCTGATCGTGGCCGAGACCATCTTTATCGCGTTGTTTGTGCTGGCGGGTGTCTATTATCTGCATATGTGAGCGAGACAGTATCTGCCTAGGACTGCTTGTGGTGAATAAAACGCAATTGAACTCTGATAGACTGGTGAAGCTATGAACGTACATGTCATTAACCTGTTTGATGAACCGGCACGCAAAAGCGAACGACGACTTTCTGATCTTCCAGATCGTGTGGTCGACGGGGATCCCTATCACAACGTTGGTCTTCACTTTACAAGTCCAGACGGGGCCATGTCGGCCGGAACCTGGACGTCGACACCTGGCAAGTGGTATGCGTTCACGGACAAGGATGAGTATTGCTACATCATCACTGGCCATTGCGCATTGATACATGAAGATGGGACCC
Organism: Ruegeria sp. EL01; assembly: GCF_900313035.1. Classification (GTDB taxonomy): domain Bacteria; phylum Pseudomonadota; class Alphaproteobacteria; order Rhodobacterales; family Rhodobacteraceae; genus Ruegeria. The sequence goes on from NZ_OMPS01000037.1 coordinate 133,695, forward strand.
GGCAGGATTTCCGGACGGGCGACAGCTTTATGATCCCAAATGGGTTTCGCGGGTTTTGGCAGGTCGTTGAGACGACGACAAAGCACTTTGTGATCCGTGACTGCGCCACGCAGGACTAATCCGGTGCAAGACTAGTTGGGTTCATCGGGGCCTGCGGTTAGATCCCAAAGGGATTTGACACGTCCAACAAGCCTTCTACAAAAGGTGGTTTCCGGTTCACATCAATAAAGTTCCGAATTGCAGCCGGGACACCCTTTCCCTGTCTGATCCTGGTGGCTAAGAAGTGCCTCCAACCTTGTTTCAGGAGGAAGCTTTGGACCGCATATCCCGTACCATCGCCACAGAGATTAGCGCGCGACCTGATCAGGTAGATGCCGCGGTCAAGCTGCTGGACGAAGGCGCAACCGTGCCTTTTGTCGCCCGATACCGGAAGGAAGTGACAGGCGGGTTGGACGACACGCAATTGCGTACATTGTCCGAGCGGCTGACCTATCTGCGCGAAATGGAAGCGCGGCGTGACACGATCCTGAAATCGATCCGGGATCAGGGCAAGATCACCGATGATCTATCCAGAGCCATCGCGCAGGCTGACACCAAAGCGCAGTTGGAGGACATCTACCTTCCTTACAAGCCCAAGCGCCGTACCAAGGCAATGATCGCTCGGGAAAACGGGCTTGAACCCTTGGTCGACGCAATTCTGGCAGATCGAAATGCCGACCCAGAGAATTTGGCGCAGTCCTTCGTGACCGAGGCCATAGTGACGACCAAGGATGCCTTGAACGGCGCGCGCGATATTTTGACCGAACGATTGACGGAAAACGCGGCCCTGCTGGGTGAGCTTCGCGGTTTCATGCAGCAGGAAGCATTCCTGACTGCGAAGGTCATCGAAGGCAAAGAACAGGAAGGGGCTAAATTCAGCGATTATTTTGACCACTCTGAACTTTGGTCAAAAGTGCCATCGCATCGGGCGCTGGCGATGTTGCGAGCATCAAAAGAAGGCATCGTTACGCTGGATATCGCGCCCGAGCCCGAAACCGGTGCTGCGCGGGCTGAAACGATTGTGGCGGCCCATTTGCGACCACGCGGCGATGGCCCGGGCGACAAATGGCTGCGCAAAGTGGCGGGTTGGACCTGGAGGGTGAAGCTGTCGCTTTCCATGATGGTCGAGCTTATGGCGGACCTGCGAAGCCGGGCGCAGGACGAAGCGATTCAGGTGTTTTCGCGAAATCTCAAGGATGTGCTGTTTGCCGCCCCTGCGGGCGCGCGCGCGACACTGGGGTTAGACCCCGGCATTCGGACGGGTGTAAAGGCCGCCGTGGTTGATGCAACCGGGAAAGTGGTGGCCACGGATACTCTGTATCCGTTTCAGCCCAAAAAGGATCTGCGCGGGGCACAGACTGCGATCCTGAATCTGATCTCGTTGCATAAGGTCGAGCTGATTGCCATTGGCAATGGCACTGCCAGCCGCGAGACCGAGCGAATGGTGGCAGACACGTTGAGCATGCTTCCCAAGTCCGTGAACGCTCCGACCAAGGTTGTGGTTTCCGAGGCGGGCGCTTCAGTCTATTCCGCATCAGAGCTTGCCGCGCGAGAGTTTCCCGACCTCGACGTCTCTTTGCGGGGTGCTGTGTCCATCGCGCGGCGTCTGCAGGACCCGTTGGCCGAGTTGGTCAAAATCGAACCGAAGTCCATTGGGGTTGGACAGTACCAACATGACGTGGATCAACACCGCCTGTCCCAGTCTTTGGAAACTGTAATCGAGGATGTGGTGAATGCCGTTGGTGTTGACCTGAATATGGCATCCGCCCCTTTGTTGTCCCACGTCTCAGGTCTTGGTCCTGTGCAAGCCGAAGCCATCGTTGCACACCGCGATCTCAACGGTCCGTTTCAATCGCGCAAAGACCTTTTGAATGTTGCCCGCCTCGGCCCTCGGGCCTTTGAGCAATGTGCCGGGTTCTTGCGCATTCGTGGCGGGGCAGAACCACTGGATGCGTCGTCGGTCCACCCTGAGGCATATGATCTAGCCCGCCGCGTGGTCGCGACCTGCGGTCGGGATATCCGGCAGATCATGGGTCATGACGGCGCTTTGAAGGGGCTGAGGGCAGATCAGTTCGTGGATGACACATTTGGACTGCCCACTGTAAGAGACATCTTTGCAGAGCTTGAAAAACCAGGCCGGGATCCACGCCCGACCTTTGTGACCGCCTCCTTTACGGACGGAGTTGAAGAGATCACCGACCTCAAACCGGGAATGGTTTTGGAAGGGACAGTCACAAACGTTGCCGCCTTTGGTGCCTTTGTGGATGTCGGCGTGCATCAGGACGGTTTGGTTCATGTCAGTCAACTGGCAGACCGGTTTGTGAAAGATCCGCATGACGTGGTGAAGGCAGGTCAGGTTGTCAAAGTGCGTGTTGTCGAGGTTGATGTGCCTCGCAAGCGTATTGGGTTGACCATGCGCAAAGATGGCGGGGGCGGTCGTCGCCAACAGTAGGTAGAGTTATTCTGTTAGATCAAGAACCCTTAGGCCCGCAAGCGGCTCAGTCGCCATCCGCCACACCTGCCGCCCGCGCCCTTGCGCGTCGCGCACGATAGCTTGGGAGGAGAACCAGCAGCGCGGCAATCATCAGAAGGCCCAGCGTCATGGGACGTTCCCAGATAAAGGAGATCCCATCGTACAGCTGCATCGAGCGCGCAAAATTATCCTCCATCATGCCGCCAAGGATGAAGCCAATCAGCAGAGGTGCTAAAGGATAATCGGCAAATTTCAATGCGGTGGCACAGACGCCGAAACCAACCAGTATCAGCAGCTCTGTGGCGTTGTTTTGCCCGATATAGGCTCCCATCAAAGTGAAGAACAAAATGAATGGGATCAGATAGGTGCGCGGCACGGCCAGTACTTTGGCGATATAGGGGATCAGCGGAAGGTTCAGGATCAGCAGTACCAGGTTGCCAATGAACATCGACATGATGACGGCCCAGAAGATCTGCGGTTCGTCGATCATCAGGCGTGGGCCCGGTGTTACGTTCAACGCGATCAACGCGCCGAGAAGGATTGCCGTTGTCCCCGATCCCGGGATGCCAAGTGTCAAAAGCGGAACAAACGAGCCTGTGCAGGCAGCATTGTTGGCCGCCTCGGGCGCTGCCAGCCCTTTGATCGAGCCTTTTCCGAATTCGTCCTGCTCGGCCTTTGGGGCGATGTTGCGTTCGACCGCGTAGCCCAGGAAACTGGCAATCGTTGCACCGGCGCCCGGCAGAACACCGATAAAGAACCCTTGCACGGATTGCCGACCTATGACGGGCGAGATCGCACGGGCCTCAGCTTTGGTGATGCGCAGGTCTTTGATCTCGCCGTCGTCCCCCTGAAGGTTTTTGGGTTTGAGAACAAGAAACAGGGCCTCGGGCAGTGCGAACATCGCCATCGCGAGCGTGATAAAGCCAAAGCCGGACTGCAGGTCCATGATGCCCATTGTAAAGCGTGGCAGGTTGAACAATGCACCTTCACCCACAGTCGCCATGATCAAGCCCAGTATGGTCATGATAAGAGCCTTGGCTACTTGGCCCGTTCCTGCAAATGCAGCAATGGCAGACAGACCAACAACCATCAGGGCGAAGTATTCAGCCGAATGGAACAACAATGCGACCGAGGACAGGGCCGGGGCAAAAACCATCAACAATATCGCACCCAGTGTGCCGCCTGCGAAACTGGCAATGGCGGCAATAGTCAACGCTTTACCGGCTTTGCCCTGACGGGCCATTGGGTAGCCATCGAAACTGGAGGCAACCGTGCCCGCGACCCCCGGCGCGTTCAGTAGAATGGACGAGGTTGATCCGCCAAAAATCGCGCCATAATACACGCCTGCGAGCAGGATCAGCGCGGCAGATGGGTCGCCCATCGAGATGGCGACCGGGATCATGATGGCAATGATCGACATCGGGCCAAGACCGGGGAGCATGCCGATAAATGTACCGATCAGGCACCCGGCAACGACCATCAGAAGATTTTGCAGAGAGAACGCCGTTTGCAGGCCAATTAGAAGTCCTTCAAGCATGTCAGCCTCCGAATAGGCCCGGCAGGGGGCGCATGTAGATGCCAAGGACTTCCTGGACGAGATACCAGACAGAACCAGTTGCGATCAAAGCAACAAGCAGCATGATGTACCACTTGCGTTCGCCCAGAACGTAGGAACCGAAGAACAGGAAGGCTGAGGTCGATATCAAAAAGCCTACCGGCCGCAGGCATAGCGCGTACACAACCATCAAAGTCAGCAGCATCAGCGCCTGACCAAGATGATACTCACCCAGCTTTCGATAATCGATATCCGCCTCTTTTGGCTCAGCTTTTTCAAAGCCCAAGAGAATAATGGTTGTTGCGACGATGCCCAAAACTGACAGAACCTTGGGGAAGGTGCTCGGCCAAATGGGGTTTCGTTGCATGAAGGGGGGCAAGCCGCTGTCCATGGTGAACCAGGCCGCGTAGCCATAGGTCAAACATATTCCCAGCAGAACAAGCGCGATCCAACGGTCCAGCGCCATAACTCCCCCCTTCATTTTGTTTGGCATTCAATGGCAGAGCGGTGGTCCGCTCTGCCAATTGTGTCGTCAGAGGAAGCCCAGCTTCTTCATCAGATCACCGATCTGCTGTTCCTGCTGCTCAAGGAACGCTTTAAAGTCATCGCCAGAGTTGTGGATGTTGACCCAGCCGTTCCGTGCACGAACCTCTTCCCATTCGGGCGTGGCGTACATTTCATTGATGGCTTCCTGATACGCGGCCAGCTTGTCTTCGGGCAGGCCGGGGGCCCCGAAGAAACCGCGCCAGTTCACGAAGGTTGTGTCGATACCCTGTTCTTTCATTGTCATGGCATCGGGTGCCGCATCTACACGCTCATCCGAAGTGACGCCGATGATTTTGACCTCACCAGCGTTTGACAGATCGACCGCTTCGGAAAAACCGGTCGACAGCGCAGCGATCTCGCCTGACAGAAGGGCTGCCATGGCTTTGCCGCCAGCATCGTAGGGGATGTATTTGACGCCAAGTGCGTCTTTTCCCGCTGCCTCCATGACCATGGCCGCGACCAGGTGGTCCATGCCGCCTGGTACAGAACCGCCACCAATGGCTGTCGCCGACGGATCGGCGTCATACGCGGCAAGCAGATCATCCATCGAATTGATTGGGCTGTCTTTGCCCACGACAATCGCGGCGTAATCTCCGATGGTGCCCGAGACCAGCGTCAGATCACGGAAATTGTGCGGGAAAACACCGGTCAGCGAGCGGATCACGATGGGGGTCGAATTGACCATCAAGGTGCCGTGGTTGCTGTCGGCATTCTCGATCAGGAATCCGATGGCTTTGCCGCCGCCACCGCCAGACATGTTTTCGTATGACGCAGTGCCCACGATGCCCGCATTGGTCAGCGCTTCACCGGTGCCACGGGCCGTGCCATCCCAGCCGCCGCCTGCGCCGCCCGGGATCAGAAAGTGGATGCTGTCCATAACTTGATGGCCGTCGGCCAGTGCTGGTCCAGCCAGACCAAATGCAGCCACAGCTGCGAATAGGGCCCGACGGCCCAGTGTGAAATTCGTCATGATGTCCTCCCATTTGACAATCGGCCGATTGACGGCTCAGATTAATCCAAACCAAAACACATCAACCTGACATCAACCTGTCATGCGCAGAAAAACTGTTCGAGCCTCATGAAATTCTTACTGGTCGAAGACAATCTGGACCTCGCGAACGCGATCAGTTCGCGGATGCGACTGGACGGACATGTTGTTGATCATGCACCGAATTTGGAAGATGCATCTGCTTTTGTCGAAACCGAAGAGTATGATCTGATCCTGCTGGACATTATGCTGCCCGACGGGGATGGTCGTGACTTTCTAAAAAGCCATCGCGCAAGCCATTTGGATACGCCTGTGATCGTTCTGACCGCGCGCAGTCAAGTTTCGGATCGAATCGGTTCGCTGGATTTGGGGGCCGATGACTATGTCACCAAACCATTTGACCATGCCGAGCTTGAAGCCCGGTGTCGTGCCGTCCTGAGACGCAAATCAGGGATCGCAAAATCGACGATCGAGATCGGCGGGATCGTTTTTGACCCGGTCGCGGGTCATTTGCTGGTCGGGCCCGACACTGTGTCGTTGCGAAATCGAGAGCTGCGTTTGCTAGAGTTGTTTTTCAACGCGCCCGGCCAAGTGTTTTCGAAACAGAAGCTGGCAGACAGGTTGTTTTCTTATGATGATAACGTCTCGGACAACGCCATCGAAGTCTATGTTGGCCGTCTGCGCAGGCATCTGGAACACTCGAAGCTGAAAATCACGACATTGCGGGGGCTGGGGTACAGGTTGGATCATGTCAGTTGATCCCACTGTTTCAGGGTCTCTCAGGAACAGGCTTGTTCTGACACTGATTGGTGGCGCGGCGATCCTAGCGTTTCTTCTGTTCTTTGCGGTACGCAACTATGCGGCCCGGGTGGCACAGCAAGGTCAGGACAGTATCCTCGAGGCGTCGGCGACCTCAATCCTGGACGCTGCCGCGCTGAGGGATGGTGAGCTTGAGGTTGATATTCCCTACGCCGCGTTTTCGATGCTGACGACGCCGTCTGACGACAGGGTCTTTTATGCGATCTTTCAGGATGGGGAATTTCTGTCCGGTTACGATGACCTACCCTTGGCCGAGGCTCCTATTAACGGCAAATGGGCTTTCAGATCAGGTGCCGTTCGCGGCGAGAATATTCGGCAAGTCAGCGCCAGCCGAACACTTGTTGGCCTTGGAAAACAGACCGAAATCGAAGTGGCGCTTGGGCAGACACAGGATGCGTTGTCCGAAACGATGGACCAGATATCCCGCAATGCGGCCTATCTGGGATTGGGTTTCTTTGCCCTTGCAGCAGTGTTGTCTGTTTGGGCAACATCGGCAACGATCGGGCAGCTTAACAAGTTGACGACATCGGTCACGCGCCGCGGACCACAGGATTTAAGCCCGTTCAGAAAGCCTGTGCCCCGGGAAATGGCGCCTCTGGTCACGTCCCTGAATTCACTTATGGGTCGATTGGATCAATCGCTTAGCCAATCGGAAGATTTCATTGCCGAGGCAGCGCACAGGGTGCGCACACCTCTGGCGACTGTCCGGTCCTATGCAGACGCGACACTGCAAAGGGTCGAAAAAGAAGAAAACCGCGAGGCGTTGCGATCCATGGTCCGTGCTATCGACGAAAGCTCGCGGGCGGCGGGCCAACTTTTGGACCACGCCATGATCACGTTCAGGGCGGACCACCTGGAGCGTGAGGATCTCGACCTTGTCGATCTTATGGGGGAACTGGTCCAGCGTTTGACGCCGATCGCCGAAATGAAAGATCTTTCCTTGTCTTTGCTGGGTGATCCGGCGGTTCAGTACTCGGGCGATCCGATCCTGATCCAGAATGCTGCACGTAATATGATCGACAATGCACTGAAATACGCCCCGGCGGACAGCACAGTGACGATCGAAGTTGTCGACAGCCCTTGTGTGCAGGTCAAAGTCAGTGATCAGGGACCGGGCTTCCCTCCTGATGAGATTGAAACACTGACGCGGCGTTTCGAGCGTGGTCAGAATTCCACCGGGACTATTGGATCGGGTTTGGGGCTAACCATTGCACAGGATGTGGCAACCGCGCATGGCGGGGCGCTTGATCTTATGAACAAACCTGAGGGCGGCGCATGCGTTATCTTATCGCTGTAGTTCTGTGGTTGTTTCCATGCTTCGCTCTGGCGCTGGAATGGGAAGATCAACGGATCTTCAACGAAACGGCGCAAGGGCCTCGCCTGCGTATAATATCCAGCACTGACACTGCATTGTTTGCGCCTTTGATCGAAGATTTCATTCTGGGCAACCCATCGATTTCGGTCGAATATCTGGTGACGGGAACGGCTGATATTGACCGTCAGATCCGGGCAACGCCTGATGCCTTTGACATCGCGATATCCAGCGCCATGGATCTGCAGCTTAAACTGGCAAATGACGGATATGCATTAGAGATAGACAGCATTGCAAACCCGGATTGGGCGCGATGGCATGACAGTCTTTTTGCTTTCACGTCCGAGCCTGCAACAATCGTTATGAACCGCGCAGCTTTTGCTGGGGGACCAACGCCACAAACACGGCAGGAGTTGATCGAGACGCTTCGCGCCAGGCCCGATGATTTTCGCGGAAAAGTAGGCACATACGACATTCGCCAATCAGGTTTGGGGTATCTGTTTGCCACCCAGGACGCCCGCGCGTCCGAGACGTACTGGCGTCTGATGGAGGTCTTGGGAGGTCTGGATGTACGTCTTTATTGCTGCTCCGGCGATATGATTGACGATCTGGCAGATGGGACCATTGCCGTCGCTTACAATGTACTGGGCAGCTATGCCGCGGCTCGCACAGAAGGAAAGGACGCATTCGAGATTGTGCTGCCGTCTGATTTTCAGACGACCATGATGCGCACCGCAATGGTGCTGATCGAGACGCCCGAGCCAGACGCGGCAGAGGCATTTGTTCGCCAGCTAACCGCAAAGAAGACAGGGGCTTCCACCGACGTGCCATCGCTTCCGCTGTTGGCAACTGATGATAGCATAGATGAAAGGGTAACAATCGCTTTGGACCCAGCCTTGTTGACGTTCCTGGACAAGCTGAAAAGAAAGAAGTTCCTGTCAGAATGGGAAAATGCCGTCATTCAGCGATAGCGGTGCCATTTAATGCCCCTGTCACTTCGACCCGCGTTCGTGCCTATTCCCGGAACGCGCGATTGAAATAGTCGGCCATCGGTTTGATCAGATAAGACAAGGGCGTGCGCTCGTCGGTTTTGATCATCGCCTCAACAGGCATTCCGGGTAACAAAGCCTGACCGTTCAGGCGTTCGATTTGACCATCAATCGGGGCCAACTCGGCGCGGTAGAAGGTAAACCCGGTCTGTTCATCAGTGAATGTATCGGCCGACACGTTAAGAACCTGACCGTCAATCTCAGGGGTTTCACGCTGGTTGAACGCCGGGAACCTGAGTGCAACAGATTGACCAACATGCAGCTGATCGACGTGAATGGCATCGACACGGGCAGCAACCAGCAACGGCGTGTCCTGAGGCACCACATACATCATCGGCTCGGCTGGCTGAATGACAGATTGCAGTGCAAAAACCTGACTGTCATAGACCGTTCCGGAAACCGGCGCACGGATATCCAGCCGCGACAGCCGTTCCGCAAGTGACAGGCGCCGTTCGGATAGTTCCGCGACCTGGGTCTGCACGTCCCGTAAGGTGGTAATTGCTTCTTCGCGGCGGGTGGCTGTCAGTTCGAGGATCTGAATTTCAGTTGCCGCAATCTGGCCTTTCAGTCGGGCCACTGATGCTTCGAGGCTGCCAATCTCACCACTCAGGCTTGCTTCTTCACGTTGTAGGGACAGCACACGGCTGGCCTGCGTCAAACCACGGCTCAGCAGGCTTTGTTGGTCATCCAGCTCGTCCTGAATCAGCTCGACCTGACGGCGCAAGGATACAAGCTGCGCCTTGGTTCCGTCGATCTCGCTTTCAGTCTGGGCGCGCTGTTCGCTGAGTTGTTGGGTTTGCTTGGCCATTGATTCCAACCGTGCGTCAAACAGACGTTGTTGGCCGGCGATCAGATCGGGATCAATATCGTCCTCCTGCTGGACTTCCAGCAGGCGTATGCTCAGGTTTTCCGAAGTTGTGCCGTCGCGTTCGGCCTCAAGCCGCGCCCGGCGCGCCAAAAGTTCAAAAAGCTGGGACACAACGATGGTCTGTTCTGACGACAGGAAGGTATCATCCAGCCGTAGTAGCAAATCACCACTGGTCACCACATCGCCGTTGCGAACAAAGATTTCGCCAACGACGCCGCCATCTGGGTGTTGAACCACCTGTCGATTGCTCTGAACTTCGATCACACCGGACGACACAATGGCCCCGGCCAATCGTGTCTTGACGGCCCAGACACCCAAGCCACCAAGAAGAATAGCGAGCGCCGCAAAGCCGACCATGGCCGGTACCCTGATGCGCCAAACAGGGCGCGTTGTCTGCTGGGTCTGGCCTGCCATCATTCACCTACCGGGCTCAGCTTGCGCTTAATCGCGCCCGCATTCTGGACCATGGCGTTCAAAACCTCGTCTCGGCTGCCGGATTTCACAAGCTGGCCTTTCTCAACGACCGCCAGGTCGTCACATTCCGAGATCGCCTGAGGGCGGTGCGTCATAATAATCGCTGATTTTCCGGCGGCTTTTAGCTCGCGCACCGCAGCGTTCAGCGCCTCGGTCCCATCTGCGTCCAGTGCTGAGTTCGGTTCATCCAAAATCAGCAGAACCGGATCACCATAAAGCGCCCGGGCCAAAGCTATGCGTTGCTTTTGCCCGCCGGACAATTGACTGTCATTGCCTTCGAGAAAGGTGTCGTAGCCTTTTTCCAAAGTCAGGATCAGCTCGTGCGCATTTGCTTTCCTGGCCGCCGCAACCACTGCTTCGGCATCCGGGCTTTCGGACATGCGCGCAATGTTTTCGGCAACAGTGCCGTTGAACAGCGTCACCTGTTGGGGCAGGTACCCGATGTGACGGCCCAGATCGGTCGTGTCATACTGGTCCAGCGTCGCGCCTCCCAGCCGAATTTCACCTGCTGCCGGTCGCCACAAACCCAGCAAAGCCTTGGCCAGGGTGGTTTTGCCTGATCCGCTTTTTCCAATCACACCCAGCGCTTTGCCGGGTTCCAGGCTCAAGGTCACATTGCGCAGCGTTGGAGTATTTGAACCGGGTGGGATAACTGTCAAAGACTTGGCTTCAAGGTTCGCGGCAGGCACCGGCAGTTTGGTTCGTGCAACTTCGGGCGGTGTTTGGTCCAGGAATTTGTTCAGCGAGGTCCAAGCAGACCGGGCACGTTCAATCATCCCCCATTGCCCGACGGCTTGTTCGACGGGCGCCAAAGCACGGCCCAACAAGATCGACCCGGCGATCATTGCGCCCGGTGTCATCTCGTTCTGTAGTACCAGCCATGCCCCCAGCGCCAGCATTGCAGATTGCAAAAACAGTCGCAAAGATTTGGTCAATGAAGTGAAGCTGCCAGTCCAGTCGCTGGCCGCGATGGTCTGGCTTAGGGCATTGGATCTTTGGCTTAACCAGCGCAGCGTGACGTCCTCTTGCATTCCCTGCGAGCGTACAACCTCAGCGGCTTGTCTGGCGTGTTCGGAAAACGCGTTGGCCCTGGCCGATGCGGCCTGGGCGGCGGCCACTTTGCGATGGGTCAGGGCTTGGTTCAGCAAGGCAATGATGACCAGCAAAGCGCCGCCCGTGACGGCCAACCAACCTAACAGCGGATGGAACAGAAAAATGGCAGCGAGAAAAACCGGCGTCCATGGGATATCCATCACCGCCAGGAGGACTGGAGACGAACACAGGTTCTGAATTGATTCAAGATCACGTAGCGCGGTTGCTGGGGCCGATCGCGCCTGCGGATTCAATGAGCGGCGCAGTGTCGCGTCAAAAACGCGCTCGTCAAGTTGCGACTGAAACCGAGCGCCGAACCGTGCGACGATACGCCCGCGCGCGAAATCGAGCATTGCCATCAGAGAGTAGAGCAATGCGACTAGCAGAAAAAGGGCGGTCAGGGTTTCGACGGCACGCGACCCAAGGACCCGGTCATACACCTGTAGCATGAACAACGGACCTGTCAGCATAAGCAGGTTGACAAAAACACTGAACAGAAACGCCAGGGCCAGAAAGGTGACGCCCTGATTGCGCACTTTGCGCAGCTCATGGCGTGGGGCCGCGGACATACTGGTTTCTGGTCTCAATGTTTTGTTCCATACCAATCAGCACAGGCTTTGCGCCGTACCGCGTTTAGAAGGCTGGTTCAGCATTGCCAAGGTTGTAATTTGTTTCAAGCAAAAAACCGCAGGTAATAAGGCCGGAGGGTGGCATCTTCTGGCCGTATCAATGCGGAGGTTTGCGAGGCCCATGTTAAGAAAGCGGGAACGGCGCACACCGTCCCCGCCCAGACCTTTAAGCAAGGGGGTCGAAGCCTAGATCAATCAGCTGAGCGAACAGCGGGCTGCTGTCATCCAGGACCGAGTTGTTGGTGTCTGCCTTCAGGCTACTGCGGGTTAGATCTTCGGCCTGAATGCCCACCAAAGTGGTGACGTTTCCTCCGTTTCCAAGCACTTCGATCTCAAGGTTCCCGCCGACTTCACGCAGTGCGAGATTGTCACCAGACAGCGCATTGAAATCAAAGCTATCTTCTGACGGGTCGAACCCTTCGACACGGGTCTGAACGCCCCAGTTCCAGTCGATTTCAACCACATCGGCGCCAACGCCCAGCGTAACGACGCCTCCTGCGCCTGCGCCGCCCGAGTCGTTGTCAGGTGGTGTGTTGCCGCTGTCGTCAGGTCCAGCTCCGTCGTCATAGATGCTGCCCGTCAGGTCGCCGGTGCGTGTCTGGAACCCGTCGGTGGTTGCTCCAGCCGGGGCTTCCGGGGTTAGCAGGTCTGTTCGGTCCACCAGCGTCACATCGTTTTGGTTAAAGCCGAAGGGTGACTCCAGATTATCCTCCATCACCTGGTCGAAATGAAACTCCACCAGACCCGGAATCAGATCTGCTTTGGACACGCCGGTCAGGGTAAAGCTCTGACCACTGGGCAGGGTCGAGATCACCAGTCCATCTGCAGTGTCTTCGACCGACAGACGCTCACGCGTGCCAAAATAGAGGAAGCTGATTTTCATCGATGTGGGGTCGAAGTTGTCAATCACTTCCGTGCGTCCATATTCATGGCTGCGGATATAGATCGTGCCCGTTTCGCGCGGTCCCACACCCTGTTCCCACGAGATCACGCCCCCCATGTCCTGCCGGAAATGTTCGTTGCCAACGACACCAAAGCTGTCGATGGTCACGTCCTGATAGGTCACACCCTGCACAATCTGCGCAGGTTCTGACCAAGGGCTGTCGATCACGATTTCGCCTGAGGGCGACTTTGTCACAATCATGCCATGGACTGAGGTGCCGCCAAAATCCAACTGATCAACCGCCGGATCAAAATCGGTTATGTCATCGGCGTTACTGTCGGCTTTGAAGACGCGACCGCCTGCATCTGTGCTGCCGGTGATTTCGGCGGGGTTTGATCCGTCTGCGTCATAAGTCAGGGTATACCCGCCGCCGTTTGGGGTCGAAATTTCCTGACCGATTGCGCTGAGAACGGCGGTGAGAAAGTCGACCACGGAAGCGGCGGGATGACCCTGCTGCGGGCGGCGTAAAAGTCGTCCATCTTTGCCCTTCTTTTCGTAACGGAGGGGGGCGGGAGGATCTTTTCCGTGGATTTGTATCGTAAAGTTCGTCTGGCCTGTGCCGAGGGCATGAGCCAGCGAGAAGCGGCCCGGCATTTCGGGATATCTCGTGACAGCGTTCGCAAGATTTTGGCGTTTTCGGTCCCGCCCGGCTACCGGCGGTCAGCACCGATCCGGCGGCCCAAGCTGGATGGGTTCACCGGGATCATTGATCAATGGTTGTCGGAAGATCGGCAACGACCGCGCAAACAGCGGCATACGGC
>NZ_OMPS01000004.1 GCF_900313035.1 Ruegeria sp. EL01
CCATCATGATCACCTCAAACCTGCCCTTCGATGAGTGGACGGAAACGTTCGGATCAGAGCGCCTCACCGGTGCCTTGCTCGACCGGCTGACCCACCATGTCAGCATCCTGGAGATGAACGGAGAAAGCTATCGTCTGGCACAGAGCAGGGCTCGGCAGAACTCCTAATACGCGGAAAAGATTGGTCCTGACGGACCAAGACGCCTTGGCAACCGCCAGCTATTTGGGAGCGCGTTTGCCAAGGCGTCGGCCACCCAAGCAATGGACGACTTTTGCTCCGCCCCGTGGCAGAATTTTACTCCGCCGTTGACAAAGCATCCGTCATTCTTTCATTAAAATACACAAAATTCGTGAGCAGCCGTTCAGCGACTGATCGTTCATCATCAAGGAAGTTAGAAAGCCATTCCTCCGTATTAAAATCAGAATGAACTGGCCAAACAGAGAACTCCCGGAAATACCGCTCTTTTTCAGAAAGTCGGCTACTTTCAAAATCAATCTGCATCAAACTTTGAAGACTACCTATAGTTGGGTCCTTCCAATTACTGTAGCAATTTGAAGAAACCTGCAACACAACAAAGGTCAAGTGAAGCACAAAAAGTAGCACTCTTCCCATATTTTGTTAGTGCGGCGATGCTGACCCTTTAGATCATCTTGACCCAGCCCCGAAACCGGGCCGTTCAGGTGTAGAATCCGTTCCTGTTTGTTTCTATTGATTGGGTTGCGGTCAAGGCCCGCTGAGTGAAGCCCTTGCGGAGCTCAAGCGAAGCAGGACCGGTGGTATGGTTGAGATTGGCGTAGACGGTCGGAGCCAGTTCGCCAAGCGATGTGTGGTCGTTCTGTGTTGTAATCGATCCTCCAGTTATCAGAATATGACCACCTAATGTCCGCTTCGGGCTGGAGTGTGTGAAAACCCCGACCTATGAGCTCTCTCGTCGTGCTCGTTTCCGGCTCCTGTGCAAAAGCTCTCACAGTACCGCCAGAGAGTGCACATAGACGGTGTTTTCGGCTTATTTCGCCAGACCATCAGAGTTTTCAGACAGCCTCGGCTGCTTCCGACCGTCACTCCGAGATACGCTGGATTGGGGTTATAGTCTCTTGGGTTGGGTGACCAGGTTTGCAACCCCGGTCACCCAGCTCCTGAAATCAGGAGTGTCGGTTTGGTTCTTCTCGCTGCGCCAAACGTTCTTGAAGCCAGTCCAGCACTTCACTCTCAACCCAGCCCACCCGGTTCGGGCCCAGCGGTACCCGCTTTGGGAATTGGCCTGCCTTCTCCAGCCGGGCTATATGTTGCGGTGAGTACAGAACAAGCTCCTTCACCTGACGTTTTGAAAGTATCCTCATCACGAAGTCTCCATGATTGGAGAGCAACGCGATGCCCTCAGGTTTCGACAAGTCTCCCGAGAGATGGTTAGGCTAGTGCAGAAAGTGCGGTTGATTCAACGATCCTGTGCATACCGGAACATTCGGGACCATACGTTCGCAATAAAAAGGGTGTACTAAACGGGGGTCCAAAAAAATACTTCCCCCGCTTTCTATTTAATATCAACAACCTGCAAGAAAATGTGGTGCCCGGGGGCGGAATCGAACCACCGACACGAGGATTTTCAATCCACTGCTCTACCCCTGAGCTACCCGGGCACGGGAACGGCATTGGCCGTTGGGTGGAGGCGTTCTATGACTTGCCACGGACAGTGTCCAGAGGCTTTTTGACATTTTTTCAATGTGGTCCGGGAACGGTGTCTTCCGTTTCAGAAACACCTGTTTCCTCGCCCTCTTCCCGTTGCGACGGGACCGCGTATGATCCGTTCAACCATTTGGCCAAGTCGATATCTGCGCACCGCTTTGAACAAAATGGACGGACCTGGGTTACCGTGTCTTCGCCGCAAATGGGGCAACTCATATCAGCACCTCGGTCAAAGGAATACGCCCACGTTTTCGTTGCAACTCGAAGTGCCCCAACGGGGTCCAGCCGGCGAGTGTTGTTTCAACCGGATCTGCTTTGAAGGCTGCCCGAAGAAACTGTTCGAATCCACGGCGGTCCTTCTTGGGCATCGGGGCAAGGTCCAAGGTGATCTGCCCGCCCAATCCCCGCACGCGCAATGCGCGAGCAAGCTGTTTCGCGCAGGCGAAATTGGCTTTTGTCCCAGCCGCCAGAGAGCTGTCCTTGCCCGTGTTCACGTCGACTGCCACCAAAGCGCGGGTCGCCTCGATGAACAAGTGTCCTCCTCCAGACAGAGGCTCAGTGATACCGCGTGCAGTGTCTAACGCATCCAGGACACCCTGCGCCTCGAACCCGCCTGGTTCGGTGACAATCTCTGCAGGATCGGTCCAGTCTCTCCAGGCTAAAATATGGGGACCATCGCCTTCGGACAGGGTTTCGGGTTCGGTGCCGGAATCGCTCAGAACCTGCTCGGCCAGAGCCCGCATCGCGCCGATGTCCTCGGCAATTTCAATGACATCCGCGCCAGAGCAGCACGAACGCAGGATCAGGCCATACGGGCTGCCTTCCATTTGCTCATGGGCGATCTCCAACAATCGGTCCCGCTCCTCCTCATCGCGAATGCTCCGCGAGATATTGAGGCCGGGCGCGTCCGGCGTCACGATAGCGTAGCGGCTTTTGAACAGGACCCTATCTGTGACTGGCAAAGCCTTTCCCGGCTCTGCAAAGCCCGTCACTTGCACCAGCAACTGAACACCCGGGGCCAGCCCCTTGACCTGCCTTAGAAACGCCGGGCCATCTGGCGTTGTAACGAACATACCGCCCTGCCCTTTGACAGGCCGGTCTGCGCGCGCGCGGTAGATGGTGCCAGGCCGCGGTGTATCGCCGTCGATCAGTAAATCGTCCAGCTTACCGTCAACCATCAGAGCCGCTGCTTCGCGCCCTTCGAGTTGGTCAAGAATGATGGTGCGGCCTTTCATGGCGCCTCTCTATACAATGGATAGCCGATGCCTTGAAGCAGCCCTGCGGTTTCTGAGAGCGGCAACCCAACAATGCCAGTGAACGAGCCCGAAATCCAAGGGATGAAGGCGCTGGCAGGACCTTGAATCGCATAGGCTCCGGCCTTGCCTTGCCAATCATCCGTGGCCAGATAGGCGTTTACTTCGACATCTGACAAGCGCTTGACTTTGACTTGGGATATCACGTCGCGCTGCAGCACTCGATCACCGTGCCGAACAGCGACCGAGGTAACAACCCGGTGCCGACGCCCGGACAAGGCGTGCAGGAACTCGGCAGCTTGTCCGGCGTTTTCCGGTTTGCCCAGAATGCGTCGGCCCAATGCCACTGTCGTATCTGCGCACAAGACGATATCTTCGTCATCCGCTTGAACAGCCTGGACTTTTTCACGCGCAATGCGGTTGCAATAGGGAACCGGCAATTCACCAGTCGCAGGCGTTTCGTCGATGTCCGGGGGGCGGATGGCGTCGGGCTGCACGCCAAGCTGGGCCAGCAGGTCCAGTCGCCTAGGACTGCCCGATCCGAGAATAAACGCCATTGAATCGTGCGTTACTTGAAGCGGTAGTTGATCCGACCTTTTGTCAGATCATACGGGGTCATTTCGACCTGAACTTTGTCGCCAGCCAGAACACGGATGCGGTTCTTGCGCATCTTGCCTGCCGTATGTGCGATGATCTCATGGCCGTTTTCCAGCTCGACCCGAAACGTCGCATTAGGCAGGAGTTCCTTCACGACACCGGGAAATTCGAGCGTATCTTCCTTGGCCATGTTGTCTCCATAATTACGTTGCACCCGCAGAATCTGCGGGGATGTGCGCCTAAATGAGCCTATTTCCGCCTTATTTCAAGGGCCGATTCGCCTAAAGGGAACATATTGTGACTGAATCGACTCGCGGGGTTTGTTCCGCCCAATGGCTTCGGTTCAGCACGTGACCATCGGCGCGGACATCGGCAATTGTTGACAGGTCGACTTCGGCATACGTCCAGCCAGGTTGGTTCAGAACACCTTCGGCCATAACGCCCGTTTGCGGAAAGCCCTTGTCCGGCGGTCCAAAGATGCCGCCCGTCCCGGTGTTCATGTCCACGGCTTCGGACCAGTCATTGGCCCCAACCAGTGACGACATCACCGTAACACATTGATTTTCCAAGGCTCTAGCCATAGCACCGATGCGTACCCGCCAATAGCCTGATAAGGTCTCGGTGCAAGACGGAACAAGAATCAGGTCGGCATCGCTCAGCGCACGGCCGAGTAATGGGAACTCGCTGTCATAGCAAGTCAGCACCCCGATTTTACCCAGCCCCGTGTCAAATATTTTGAGCGGCCCTCCGGGGGCAATGTCCCAGGTCTCGCGCTCGAACCGGGTCATGATCTGTTTATCCTGGTGATCAAATGCGCCAGTCGGAGCGTAGAACGTCGCGCGGTTCACCGGCCGACCCGATCCAGTCAAAACCGGAGCGGATGCGCCCAAAATGTATGTGCTGTAAGTCTCTGCGAGGCGGGTATGCACAATTCGTACATCTTCCATCCGGTCAGAAACCGCCCGGATCGAGCGCTCCAGATCCCCGGCCACGTCAGCTCCGTTGAGGGTCGACAATTCCATCGCGCCGTATTCGGGAAAGACCAATAGCTCGGCTCCCTGCTCTGTGGCTTCTGAAACCCACGCCTCGAGTTTGTCCTCGTACTGCCCCCAGCTGTCGAGCCAGTCGAGATTGTAGGCAGCCGTTGCGAGTTTCATCAAATGTTCCTTGGTCTGATTTGCCGAGACATTAAAAGAGAGCGTCGCAGCGTGTACAGAATAATCAATCTTTCATTAAGGATTGAACGTGAAGTTCCGCTTTGCGCCCAACCCGTGAATTCGGATTTCACGCTGCGAGTGCTCGCAGCAAGAAACTTTCTGCACACGCGCCAATTTTCGTGTCGCGGCGCGGCGGGAAAACCGGCCATTCATGATATACGCAGCAAGAATGAAAGCCCGAATTCACAGGTTGCGGACAAAGGGTGAATTCGTGCCTCGCACTTGAATGGCTGCACCTCACGCATCGCTACTTCGAGTTCCAACAGGGTGGGTCGGAAACCGAGGTGAAGTTCCTGAGGTACGTGAAAGTAGGGGCCGGCTTATCTGGCTCCAAGTTGAATTTGTCTGACAACGCTGGCGACAGGCCTTGGTCGGGAAACATTATGTATTTTGCTTAACCCACGAGATGAGGCGTAGGTTAAGGTTTTGTTGCCGTTTTATGAAGTCTGCCTCAGATGCGTTGTCTCTACGAATGAATTCCAGAAAATCCATATTCGCGGTGTTATCCAGAAATTTGGCCATTTCTTCGGCCGAAACGGATTTCGGCAAGTGCTGAGAACGGCGGTGAGAAAGTCGACCACGGAAGCGGCGGGATGACCCTGCTGCGGGCGGCGTAAAAGTCGTCCATCTTTGCCCTTCTTTTCGTAACGGAGGGGGGCGGGAGGATCTTTTCCGTGGATTTGTATCGTAAAGTTCGTCTGGCCTGTGCCGAGGGCATGAGCCAGCGAGAAGCGGCCCGGCATTTCGGGATATCTCGTGACAGCGTTCGCAAGATTTTGGCGTTTTCGGTCCCGCCCGGCTACCGGCGGTCAGCACCGATCCGGCGGCCCAAGCTGGATGGGTTCACCGGGATCATTGATCAATGGTTGTCGGAAGATCGGCAACGACCGCGCAAACAGCGGCATACGGCCAAGCGGATCTGCGAGCGACTGCGTGATGAGCATGGCTTCGAGGGTGGTTACACCATCATCAAGGATTATGTTCGGGAACATGGTCGACGGCATCGCGAGATGTTCGTACCGCTTAACCATGCACCCGGCCATGCTCAGGCCGACTTCGGCGAAGCAATGGTGGTGATCGGAGGCATTGAGCAGAAGGCTCACTTCTTTGCCTTGGATCTGCCGCATAGCGACGCCTGCTACGTCCGGGCCTATCCGGCGGCGACGGCCGAGGCCTGGATGGACGGGCACGTTCATGCCTTTAGGTTCTTCGGGGCCGTTCCGCAGTCGATCCTGTACGACAACGACCGGTGCCTTGTGGCTAAGATCGAGCCCGACGGAACTCGCAGGCGCGCGCGGCTGTTCAGCGAGATGCTGTCCCACTACGTGATCCGGGACCGCTACGGACGTCCTGGCAAGGGCA
Source organism: Ruegeria sp. EL01 (assembly GCF_900313035.1). Lineage (GTDB taxonomy): Bacteria > Pseudomonadota > Alphaproteobacteria > Rhodobacterales > Rhodobacteraceae > Ruegeria. The sequence goes on from NZ_OMPS01000004.1 coordinate 6,113, forward strand.
ACGACAAGGGATCCGTCGAAGGGCTGGTTGGCTATTCCCGGCGCAACTTCATGGTGCCGGTCCCGAACTTCCCCACTTGGGATGCCTTCAACGACTGGCTCGAAGAGCAGTGCCGGAAGCGCCAGCATGACAAGCTGCGCGGGCACAATGAGACGATTGGAGGGCGGCTTCAACGCGACCTGGAGATCATGGCGCCGCTTCCCGCCCGGTCCTTCGAAGCCTGTGACCAGGCAACGGGCCGGGTCAGTTCCTTGTCGCTGCTGCGCTTTAAGACCAACGACTATTCTGTGCCGGTTGCCTACGGCCATCGCGATGTCTGGATCCGCGCCTATGTTGACCGGGTGGTCATCGGATGTGGCGGTGAGGTCATCGCGCGGCATGTTCGCAGCTACGACCGCGAGGACATGGTCTTCGATCCGGTTCATTACCTGCCGCTGATCGAGAAGAAGATTGGCGCTTTTGAGCAGGCGGCTCCTCTGATTGGATGGGAACTGCCCAAGGCATTCACCACCCTTCAGAAGTTGATGGAAGCGCGCATGCTGAAAGCCGGACGGCGCGAATACGTGCAGGTCCTACGGCTACTCGAAAGCTTCGAGATGGAGGAGGTTCATGCTGCCGTGAAGACGGCTCTCCAGATGGGAGCAATCAGCTTTGATGCCGTGAAGCATCTGGTGCTGTGTCGGGTGGAGCGGCGGCCGCCGAGGCTCGATCTGGATGTCTATCCGTATCTGCCACGGGCCAAGGTGGCGACGACGTCACCCTCCAGCTACATGTGCCTGACAACAGGTGCCTCGACATGACGGAGACACCACAGATCCTGCTGAACCACCAACTCAAAAAGCTGAAGCTGCCGACCATCCTGCGGGAATACGACAAGCAGGCCCGGCTCTGCGCTGCCGAAGGGAGAGATCACGTCCAGTTCCTGGCCCGTCTGATCGAGCTCGAACTCATCGACCGGGAACGGCGGATGATCGAGCGCCGGATCAAGGCAGCGCGGTTCCCTGCAACCAAAAGTCTCGACAGCTTCGACTTCACGGCGATCCCAAGCCTCAACAAGATGCAGGTGCTGGAACTGGCGCGCTGTGAATGGATCGACCGCTGCGAAAACGTCATCGCTCTCGGCCCCAGCGGCACTGGTAAGACCCACGTGGCGCTCGGCCTCGGTCTGGCCGCCTGCCAGAAAGGCCTGGCGGTTCGCTTCACAACCGCTGCCGCAATCGTCCACGAGTTGATGGAGGCCCGCGACGAGCGCCAGCTCCTGCGGCTGCAAAAGCAACTGGTGAAACAGAAGCTCCTGATCATCGACGAGCTGGGCTTCGTGCCCCTCAGCAAAACCGGCGCTGAGCTGCTGTTCGAACTGATCTCCCAAAGGTACGAACGCGGCTCCATCATGATCACCTCAAACCTGCCCTTCGATGAGTGGACGGAAACGTTCGGATCAGAGCGCCTCACCGGTGCCTTGCTCGACCGGCTGACCCACCATGTCAGCATCCTGGAGATGAACGGAGAAAGCTATCGTCTGGCACAGAGCAGGGCTCGGCAGAACTCCTAATACGCGGAAAAGATTGGTCCTGACGGACCAAGACGCCTTGGCAACCGCCAGCTATTTGGGAGCGCGTTTGCCAAGGCGTCGGCCACCCAAGCAATGGACGACTTTTGCTCCGCCCCGTGGCAGAATTTTACTCCGCCGTTGACATTTTTTAGCTCATCCACAATGGCTTGTTCGAGCACATCCTCTCTGACAGTCTTCGTCAGGCACCCCTTTCGCTTGCATCGATAATACACCCGTTCTTTCTGTAATTCGGGTACCAATGGGTTGCCGCACTGAGCGCAGCGGAAGAGGCCCTGAAACAAGTGGTTGTGACGTGTTATCTTCGGGCCTGAGCGACCTGTGCGAATGTCCTGGACCCGTTTCCAAATTCTGGTCGAAACTATCGGTTCATGTATTCCCTCGTAGATCTGATCCGTACTCTTGATATAGTTAAGACCGATGTAGAACGGGTTTTGCAGGATATTTCCAAGACCACATAAGGAAAGACGACCCCCGCGCCTGTTTCGCAATCCCCGTCGGTGCATTTCTTCCAGAAGTGCCGTGTATGAATACTGCCGTGATGCATAAAGCTCGAATAGCAGTTTGATCAGCGGAGCGGTTTTTGGGCACGGTATCTTGGGTTTTCCACCACCCTGATCAAGATATCCAGGCGGCGCACCCCAAGGATACAGCCCTTGTTTCAAACGCCCATTCATCCCCTTGATACTCTCTTCCCGGAGATTGAAGATGTAGTCTTCGGCTATGACTGCCTGTAAGTTGGCTGCAAGGCGACCACCTCGCGACCGAAAGTCCAGGCTTTCTGTTGCGAAGAAGATATCAATGCCAATGTTGGGGAGTTCAGAAACCAGCGCCCAATCCCGCAGGTTACGCGCAGAACGGTCAATCTTGTGAATGATGAGCCCCTGAGCGCCGCCAGATTTGAGCAGTTTCAGCATCTGGTTAAAGATTGGTCGGCCGCGTTTTGCAGCCGTTTCTTTCTCTTCAAACCAACGCGTGACCACCAATCCGTTCTGACTCGCAAAAACCGTTATGGCATCCTTTTGCGCTTCGAGTGATACGCCTTCACCTTGTTTCTGCGTGGACACTCGGATGTATCCAAAGCACTGTTTCATAGGTCAGAGTTCGTGTCCTCAGACTCTACCAAATTCTCAGGTTCATGCGAGTCTGACCAACGCCATTTTCCCTCGGCGACAAGCCGTTCGTAGACACGTTGACAAATTTCCAGATGGCGTTGGATGTGTTCGTCTTCAGACATTCACTCATGATAACGGGGCACAGAGAGATGCAAAGCAGGCAGCTTATCGGATCTGATGATATGGTGGATACATCGATGCTGAGAATGCCCGCTGTGGCTCGCCGTCTTTCATCATCCGGATGACGGCGCGGCGATTGGGCTGGTTCTGCAAATCAGCGGCTGTGAACGGTGGCAGAAGCCGCTCAAATAGCGCGGTATCTTGAGATCCAACCCGGAACACCACCATCGTGCCAACGTTCCCCAAGATCGCATCGCGAACGTCCTGGTCGGTCTGAGACAGGTGTTGATGGGCCAAAACCAATCCAAGACCATACTTTCTGGCCTCTGATAGTAATCCAGCAAAGGACTTGGTGGTGAGGTTATGAAACTCGTCAACGTAGAGGAAAAAAGGACGCCGCGCGAGCTCGGGCAGCCCATGCCGTGTAAGGGCCGCATGCATCAGGTTGGCGGTGATCAACCCACCAAGCACATTGGAGATGTCCGCCCCCAGCCTTCCCTTCGCCAGGTTTATGATAAGCACCTGCCCTTCATCCATGAGTGGTCTGAACCTCAGGGGCTCTTTCGGTTCACACAAAGCAACCCGAACGGACTGATGCGCCAGGAATGCGCCCAATTTGTTGGCGACGGGTGACGCCCCATCAGCACTGGATTGGTAGTTCATTGCCGGAAACTCATATTTCCAGAAGAACTGAACCTGGGGGTCTGTGACAGCGTCGATGACTTGCCGCCGAAACCCCTTATAGGTGAACAGTTTCATAATATCGCGCAAATCGGCTGAGGGCTGCTCCAGCAGCGCAAGAATGGCGTAGCGGAGCAGGTGCTCCATACGTGCACCCCAGGCATCTGGCCATTGCTTCTTCAGGGCCTCTATCAAGCCCGATGCGACAAGTGGACGGTAGCGCTCGGAAACACGTTTCAGCGGATTGAACCCATAGGGACAATCGGGATCAGTCACATCCCAATAGATATGTTCTCGGGTTAGCGAATTGTGTAGCGTCTCGGCGAGATCCCCATGGGGATCAATCAGGCAGAACCCGCGCCGATTTGTTGCATCCTGTTGCGCCATGTTCAACAGCAACGTGGATTTGCCGGTACCCGTCTGCCCGATGATGTACTGATGCAGGAGGCGATCCCGCTGGGTCAAACCAAACGGAAACGGGTCTTTGTATCGCTGGTAAGCCAGGCCGAGGATTGTGTGAGACATAGCTGTATTGTCTCCCAGCACCCTCACTCGGGCTAGCAGGCACGATATTGGGTCAGGTGATTTTCGCAGACGTCGCGACTTGAGGGTCTACGTCAACAATCAGGCATCTGTCAGCGCGCTCTCTTTTTCGACCATTTTGAGATCCATGCAGAATTGGAAGGGCTCCAGCCCGTATCGAGGGTTGCAAAGGAAAGAAACACATGTACTACTATGAGCAAAGTCCATGACAGATCTTTCTTCCCTAGGTTATATTCCGTCACTATCGGGAAACAATACATTTAGTAAAATTGAAAAAAATAGCGAAGGAAATGGAGAGAAATTGGAAAAGCTAATTTTCTTTTTTGTTTGCGTTTGCGCAGCAGTCAATCTGACAATAGGTACCGCTTTTGCGATAAATTCGATCAAAATCGCAATGATCACACCAGGCAATAGGCCACCAACATGGGACGAGATCACCCACACATTTTTTGTATTCCTTTTTTTGGCGGGATTTGCCTGTGCAGCTCTACTTTATTTCCCGATATATGTTCGTAATTTTCTGAAAAACCAAAGCCGGGTCAGTTCATATGAAGTAATTATGTTCGCCGCCACAATATACTTACTAGCAACATACACAGTTTTTTTAGCATAATGGAGGCTTTGTTGCACAAATCGGGGTCTGAACGCACTTCCCCTTTCCGCGGACAGACTCATCCTACGGGCTCTGTGATGGGTATGCCAAGAGCGGTGTAGCGGTTGAGCACCGCGATCCGGATCTGTAGCTCAGCGACCTGCCGGTCGAAGTCTCGGGCCATGAGGCCTTGGCCCAGGAGTTTGAGGCAGTGCATCTTCGTCTCTGCGCGACTTCGGCGGTGATAGCCGGTCAACTTTCGCCAGAGTGCCCGTCCAAGATATTTGGACGCCCTGACAGCTTCGTTTCGGGCGATAGCTCCTGCCGTGGTTGGCTTCCAAAGTTGGGCATTCTTGCGTGGCGGGATGATGGCGGCGGCTCCGCGAGCGGCAATCACATTGTGGCAGCTGCGCGTGTCGTAGGCCCCATCAGCGGTGACCGTGGCAATCTCTTGGTCGGGCGGGATTTGGTCCAGCAGGTCGGGCAACATAGGAGCATCGCCGACATTGCTTGTCGTGACGCCAACTGCGCGGATCTCCAGTGTTTCCTCGTCCATACCGAGATGCAGCTTGCGCCAAAGGCGCTTCTTTGGTCCGCCATGCTTACGGGCGTTCCACTCTCCTTCACCCTCCGCTTTGATCCCGGTCGCGTCGAGCAGCAGGTGCAAAGGACCCGTCCCTCCGCGATAGGGGATAGCGACGCTCATCGTCTTCTGGCGGCGGCAAAGAGTGCTGAAGTCTGGCACTTTCCAGTCAAGGCCTGCCAGCCGCAACAAACTTTCGACGAACCCGGTCGTCTGGCGAAGGGGCATGCCGAATAGCACCTTCATCGTGAGGCAAACCTGGATTGCCGCGTCGCTAAACTCGCGCTGACGACCGCGCTTGCCGGTCGACGAAGCGTACCATTCCATCTCAGGATCAAGCCAGATCGATAGCGAACCGCGCTGCTTCAACGCTGTGTTGTACGAAGGCCAGTTCCTGGTCTTGTACTTCGTAGGGGACCAACTGCTCATGCACCGTTGCTACCCCACTGGATTCAAACAGGGAATCCCTCGCCCCATTTGTGCAACAAAGCCCCTATATAACGTAACCTTATGTAGGGCGGTGCCCTGCCTAAATCGCGACACGCAACCCGTGGCCGACGTTTGGCATTCCCACTAATGCGTCGAGCCGCGCCGCATTTTCTTCCGCCGCCCTCCGCACCGGATCATCCGCCAAATGCGCATATCGCATGGTGGTCTGAATTTGACTGTGACCTAGCAACCGCCCAACCATCTGAATCGGCATACCCGAAGATACGGCATTCGAAGCATAGGTGTGGCGCAGGTCATGAATACGGACATCGTGCAGACCGGCCAGCATACGTATACGACGCCATGGCTTTTGTAGATCGGTGGCATAGTGGCCGGGAACAGCTCCGGCAATGACATAGGGGTTGTCAGGAAGCCGTGGCAGCGCGCTCAGAACCGCTCGGGCAGCTTGGGGCAGGGGAATGCGCCGCGCACCTGTCTTGGTGTCTGGAAGCTCCATTCCTGCGTCTGTGATGAAGGACCTTTGCAAGGTTTGGATTTCACCAAGACGACAACCAGTCAGGATCAACAATCGGAACGCGGCAACCACATATGGCGACTCTGACCCATCCCGTACTGCATCGGATAAAACCTGTCCAAGTCGCTGAAGCTCATTCTGGTTCAGAAACCGCTCCCGTTTCTCTTCGCGGTATTTCGGGACATGGCGACAGGGGTTTGACCCGTCAGGGCGCAAGCCCCAGATTTCTGCCAGATTGAACATCTTGGACAACACGCCCAATGTCCGGTTCGCCTGATAGGGTTTGTCCCGGAACTTGTGGTGCAATTCGGAAATATCTTTTCGTTCCACGTCGACTATTTTGAAGCTGCCAATTGCTGGAACGATGAACAGGTCAATAGCCCTGCGATATTCCCATTGGGTGGATGGCTTGCAGCGTTCCTTGACGTGAGTGTCAAAGAACCGCTCACACAAGGCCGCGACCGTAGGCGCGCGGCGATGTAGGGAAATCTCTTCGGCGGGGTTTTCACCTTTCGCCACTTGTCCCATGACCTCCTTTGCCAGCTTTCGGGCTTCATCGACGGTGATCTTGCCGTGTCGACCGATGGAGACGCGCCGTGTCCTGCCGCCCTTTCGGTACTGCGCCTGATAGGTCTTTGCCCCAGAAGGCATGACGCGGACACCGAACCCCGGAATCTGACTATCCCAGACAAAGTAATCTTTCGTCTCAACGGGCAGGGCTTCTACGGCACGTTTGGTTAGTTTGGGCATCCCTCGTCCTCTCTCTGTCATCGCCCCGTGGAAGCATTGTGGAAGCAACTGGAAGCGGTTCATGGCGTAAGAGGTAGGAATTAAGTGCGACGTTCGTCAATAATAAAACAACGATTCCAACAAGATAGGGTAAAGCAGCGTTTTGGGGCGTAGTTGGTGCGGGATGCCGTAAGCTATCTCATAACCTGAAGGTCGTAGGTTCAAATCCTACTCCCGCAACCATTACTGTCGAACAAGCCGCCCCAGGGCGGCTTTGTTCGTTATTTGGGCATCCGATCCCGGATACAGCACCTATTTGCAGGAGTCAGGCGGTGTATAGTAAGCGTCGCATCTGCCCCCCTATTTTGGGTCTTCTCCTAGTTCTGACCAATGCCCATATTGGCGGTGCGCCAATACGAGATCACGAATCTGGGTACTAACGAGGTAATCCTCCCTAAAATTAGTGGTGTTCAAAAGTAGAATTTTCTCGGCAAGATATCTGAGGAGATTTTGAATGAAGAACGGACGATTTAGCGACGCACAGATCATGGCGGTTTTGAAGCAGGCGGAGAGCGGTGTGCCGGTTTCTGAGCTGTGCCGTGAACATGGCATGAGCAGCGCCAGCTTTTACAAATGGCGGGCCAAGTTTGGTGGTATGGACGCGTCTTTGATCGCTGAGATGAAAGATCTGGCCGAGCAGAACCGCCGTCTCAAAAAGATGTATGCCGAGACGAGCATGCAGAATGATTTGCTGAAGGAGGCACTTGGAAAAAAGCGTTAAGGCCGTCTCAGAGGCGAGAGATGACCATGAATGCGGTCACACATCATGGGGTCAGCATCGCGCTGGCCTGCCGAACATTTCAGATCAGCGAGATCTGTTATCGCTATAGCCTCGTCTTGAGGGATGCGAATGAGGAGATTGCCGACTGGCTGGAACGTCTGACGACCAACAAGCGCAACTGGGGTTTTGGGCTATGCTTTCTCTATCTGCGCAACGTGCAGGGCTACGGCTGGAACCATAAACGGGTCTACCGGATCTACTGCGAGTTGGAGCTGAACCTGCGGATCAAGCCCAAGAAACGGCTCAAGCGGGACAAACCGAAGCCTCTAGCGGTGCCTGACAGGCCTGACGAGACTTGGTCGATGGATTTTATGGCAGATCAACTCGCAGACGGCGGGTCGATCCGGACGTTGAATGTGCTGGATGACTTCAATCGTGAAGGCCTGGCCATCGAGGTGGACTTCTCGCTGCCTGCCGAGCGGGTTGTGCGAAGTTTGAACCAGATTATCGAGTGGGGTGGAAAGCCTGCTGCGATACGTGTCGACAATGGCCCGGAATACGTCAGTGGAAAGCTGATGGAATGGGCCGAGAAACGCAATATCCGGCTTGAATACATCCAGCCGGGAAAGCCGCTGCAGAATGCATACATCGAACGCTACAACCGCACCGTTCGAGGCGAATGGCTGGGGCAATTCATCTTTGAAACCATCGAGGAGGCACAAGACCAAGCAACCGAATGGCTCTGGACTTACAACAACGAGCGACCCAACATGGGCATTGGTGGTATGACACCCGCTATGAAAATGAAAACAGCCGTATGAATTCTACGGCTGAACCCCTTTAAAAACGGGGGGATTACCTTCCAACCTGTGCCCGGTGCTCGGATCAAAGAAGTGCATATGAGCTGGCTGCACCGAAAACCGCATGTTCGCATGCTTGCCCTCGATCGGGTGGACCCCGGGCAGACTGATGGTGATCGCAGTCTTGTTCGCCGAGAACTGACCATGCAACAGAGTATTGGCGCCCAGCGGCTCGGATATCTGGATGGAGGCTTCGATCGGGCCGTTGCCGTCCTGCACAAGGTGCTCGGGGCGTATGCCCAGTTTTACAGCGCCATCCGCTACCGTTGCAGGGCCGATTTCGACGTCACCAACCTTCAGCCTGCCATCTTTGCATTCGGCGTCAAAGATGTTCATGGCGGGGCTGCCTATGAACTGGGCTGCGAACAATGTTCGCGGTGTTTCATAGACATCCAACGGCGTTCCGATTTGTTCCGCGACGCCCCCGTTCATCACGATCATCCGGTCGGCCATTGTCATCGCTTCAACCTGATCGTGGGTCACGTAAAGTGATGTGATTCCAAGCTTTTCCTGAAGCTCCCGAATCTCCAGACGCATTTGTACACGCAGTTTGGCGTCGAGGTTCGACAGCGGCTCATCGAACAGAAACACCGCCGGTTCGCGTACAATGGCACGGCCCATGGCGACCCGCTGACGTTGACCACCAGACAGCTGCCTGGGTTTGCGATCCAGCAAAGGCTCAAGCTGCAAGAGTTTCGCGGCTTCAGTCACTTTTTGATCGATCTCGCCCTTAGGCAATCCGGCGATCTTAAGTCCGTAGCCCATGTTCTGACGCACCGACATATGTGGGTAGAGCGCGTAGTTTTGGAACACCATGGCGATATCGCGATCCATGGGTTCTTTTTCATTGGCCCTTTCATCGCCGATCCTGATCTCGCCCGATGTGACGGTTTCCAAGCCTGCGACCATACGCAATAATGTCGATTTTCCGCAACCGGACGGGCCAACGATGACGATGAATTCACCATCCGCAATGTCCACATCAATCCCGTGAATGACGTCCGTGTCGCCAAAACTCTTCTTGACGTTTTGAAGGGTTACTGTTGCCATTTCTTATTTCTCACTATCGACAAGACCACGGACAAAGAGCTTTTGCATCGACACCACCACGATAACCGGTGGGATCATGGCCAGAATGGAGGTCGCCATAATCACGGGCCAATCCGCAACGTCATCGCCCGATGGGAACATTTTCTTGATGCCCATGACGATCGTGTTCATGTCCGGATCGGTGGTGATCAGCAGCGGCCAAAGGTATTGGTTCCAACCGTAGATGAACAGGATGACGAATAGCGCGGCAATGTTCGTGCGGCTCATCGGTACGACGATATCGATGAAGAACTGCATGGGTCGCGCGCCATCAACCCGTGCTGCCTCGGCCAGTTCATCGGGGATGGTCAGGAAGAACTGGCGAAACAGGAATGTTGCCGTGGCCGAGGCGATCAACGGAAAGATCAGGCCAGAATAGCTGTTGAGCATGCCAAACCCGGCGACAACCTCGAAGGTCGGCACAATCCGAACTTCGACGGGCAGCATGAGCGTAATGAAGATCAGCCAGAAGAAGGTTTGTCGCCCTGGGAAACGGAAATAGACGATCGCGAAGGCCGACAAGAGCGAGATGATGATCTTGCCGACAGCAATCCCGATAGCCATGACGAGGCTGTTGAACAGCATGGTCGCGACAGGGACGTTCACACCGGAAAACAGCGCAGCCGAATAGTTTTCCCAAAACCGGTCTCCGGGCCAGATCGGCATGGGCGGAGACGTGATTTCAGGTTGCGAAACTGTCGAGGCGACAAATGCCAGCCAGATCGGAAAGAAGATGACAAGAACGCCAAGGATCATCATCGCATGGGTGAGCCAGATACCGGCACCGCGCTTTTCGACCATTCCGTGTTGTTGGGACGCCATCAGTAGTGCACCCTCTTTTCAACGTATTTGAACTGGATCACCGTCAGCAGGCCAACCACAATCAACAGAATAACGGATTGTGCGGAAGACGATCCAAGGTCCTGGCCCACAAACCCATCTGAAAAAACTTTATACACGAGGATAGTTGTGGCCTGCTGCGGTCCGCCGCCGGTGATCGTGTGGATCACGCCAAATGTTTCGAAGAATGCATAGACCACGTTGACGACAAGCAGGAAGAAGGCTGTGGGAGATAGCAGCGGAAGGACGATAGTGAAAAATCGTCGCCAGAAATGTGCACCATCAATCGCGGCAGCTTCGATCACGGATTTCGGTACCGATTGCAGGGCGGCGAAAAAGAACAGGAAGTTATAGCTGATGCGGCCCCAGGCAGATGCAACCACGACCAACCCCATTGCCTCGGTCCCATTCAGCACATGATTCCAGTCGTAGCCCAACTGGCTTAGGTACCAGGACACAACACCAACACGGGTGTTGAACATGAACAGCCAAAGCACACCTGCAACGGCAGGGGCAACGGCGTAGGGCCAGATCAAAAGCGTTCGATAGGCGCCAGAACCCTTGATCAAACGGTCTGCGATGACCGCCAGAAACAGGGCAGGGATCATCGAGCAGAGCGTAACGAGGGTCGAGAAAATCGCGGTTGTGACAAAGGACGCGCGGTAGAACTTGTCACTGAGGAGGAACTCGAAGTTGCCGAGACCAACGAATTGTGAAGACAAGCCGAAAGGATCAGGAATGAACAGAGATTGCCAGATGGCCTGCGCCGCAGGGTAGAAAAAGAAGACAGCCGAAATGATAACCTGCGGTGCAATCAGCAACAGCGGCAAAAGCCAACCGCGAAATGTGACGCGTTTTTCCATCTCGGTAACCCACCCAAAAGAAGATGTGGGCCGCTAAGGGCCCACATCGATTTCCACGTTATTGATTGGCAGATTCGAAACGGCGCAACAGGGCGTCGCCGCGTTCCTTGGCGCTGTCCATCGCTTCCTGGGCAGTCTTGTCACCAGCCCAGACGGCTTCCAGCTCTTCATCGATGATGCCGCGAATCTGGTCGAACGATCCAAGGCGCAAACCTTTCGAGTTTGCGGTAGGTTCCTTGGCCGTCATCTGGATCACGGCGATGTCTGTGCCCGGGTTCTCATCATAAAAACCAGCCGCTCGGGTCGCATCGCCAGCTTCTGATGTGATTGGTAGGTACCCGGTGTTCTGGTGCCATGCCGCCTGCACATCTGATGACGACAGGAAGCTCAGGAACTCGCCAACGCCTTTGTATTCATCAGCTTCATGACCTTCCATCACCCACAGGGATGCACCGCCGATAATGGTGTTCTGGGGCTCGCTGGCGACGGCCTCCCAATACGGAAGCGGACGCACGTCGAATTCAAACTCGGCCTCCGAACTGATGCCAGCATAACCAGCCGAGCTTTCGGTGAAGAGGGCGCATTCGCCCGCCCGGAAGTTCGCACCACCTTCATTTCTGCGGCCGGTGTAGATGAACTTGCCGTCTTTGGCCCAATCCCCCATGGCGGTCAGGTGTGCCACCTGAGCGGGGCCGTTCAGCATCAGCTCGGTATCAAGGCCAGCAAACCCGTTGTCCTGAGACGCAAACGGAACGTCGTGATAAGCTGAGAAATTCTCCAAGTGGATCCAGCTTTGCCAAGCGGTTACAAGTGGGCACTCTTCCCCGCCAGCCTTGAGTTGATCAAGTACGGCCCCGACATTTTCCCAGGTCGACAGATCAGTGTCAGGATCTACACCCGCCGCTGTCATCGCATCACGATTGACCCACAATACGGGCGTCGAGGAGTTGAAAGGCAGCGAAAGCATATCGCCGTCCGTCGTGGTGTAGTACCCTTTCACAGAGCCGATATAGGCGTCCGGGTCGAATGAAGCGCCACTTTCGGCCATCACCTCATAAACCGGTCTGACCGCGCCTGCGGCGGACATCATTGTTGCGGTTCCGACTTCGAACACCATCAGGATATGGGGCTGTTCGCTGGCGCGAAACGCGGCGATACCAGCATTCAATGTCTCAGAATAGTTACCCTTGTGGCTTTCCACTACGACATAGTCGCTCTGGCTGGCGTTGAATTCCTCAACCTGTGCCGTCACCAGTTCGCCCAAGCGCCCTGTAAAGGCGTGCCAGAACTGAACTTCGGTCTGCGCCAATGCCGCCACTGGCGACAACACAGTGGTTACGGCCAATGCGCCGAGTAGATTCTTAGTCATGGTTCCTCCCATGCATCATTTTTGATGCGTCAGTTAACACCGTGCGCATCGCGTACACGGTGGACTTGATACTTTTACGACGTTACCGCCGGAAAATCATAATTCAAGTTTTGATTATTGGGCTGGAACATAACATTGCATTATACTGTGGTGAAATGCGGCGGCCGACAGGACAGGGAATGCGACAAACACTGAGAGTCAGGCAGCTTGAGGCACTTATGGCTGTGACAGTTAACGGTTCTATGACGGCCGCCGCTGCGGACCTTGGTATCAGTCAGCCAGCTGTAAGTCGTCTTCTGGCCGATCTTGAGAAAACCCTTGGTTTTCAGCTTTTTGATCGCCGTGATGGCCGGTTGGTCCCTTCGCAAGAGGTGCGTTTTCTACAGCCCAGCGTCGAACGTGTTCTGGAGTTGATGACTCAGATATCCGATGTCAGCCAGGATATCACCCAACGAAAAGCCGGCCATATTCGCGTCGCCTGCCTTCCGGGATTTGCCACAAGCCACATGCCAAGGGTCATCGCAAACTTTCTGAAAGACCGGCCCGGCGTGACCATGACCATCGAACCGGACAGACCAGAGCGTATCCTGGAATGGATGATCGGCGAGCAATACGATTTTGGTGTCACCGATGGGTTTAACGGACATCCCGCAGTCGAAAGCAGGGATGTGAACGTCCGAACCGTATGCGTGTTTCAGGCCGGGCATCCTCTGGAAAAAGTCGCGGAAGTTACGCCAGCCGATTTGGCGCATGAGAAGATCATTCACACACGGCGCGACAGCGATTTCTTTATTCGGCTGTCTAAGACGTTTCAAAACGCCGAAGTCCCGCTCAATTCTCACATTGAGGTGCGCCAATTCACAGCAGCTTGCGAATTGGTGGTTCAGGGGGTTGGTGTTTCAATCGTCAGCGAACTGGATGCCGTCAAATATGTAGATCTGGGATTGAGCTACCGCCCCTTCCAGCCCTTCCAGCCGCATACCTTATCACTGGTTCGTCCGGTTCTGAAACAACCTTCCTTGGTAACGCTGGAGTTCATCGAACAATTCAGCGACAGTCTGCGCCCCTTCATGGTCCAGGACGGGGATGCAAAATAGACCGTTGGTTCACGCACTGATTTGGCAGGTGCCCCCCGCCGCGTGCCACCCAATTGAAAGGCTCTGCTTTACTCGACCCAGAGAATGGTATCAAATTGATCCGGTAAGTCATCACAGGCTCAACGCTCGCGATGTTTTCCGGCTCTGCGTCACATGTCTGTTGTCAAAAGCATCCAGAAATCGCGTCGACCAACAACTCTGAAAGGTGCCAAATGCCCCATACCCGTCGTTCCCCTATTTCGCGCCGTCAGTTTCTTGCAACAACCGCAACCGGCGCGGCCGTAATTGCCCTGCATCCATACTCTGCTTCTGCGGCGAGCAATCAGGCGCATCTGCGGATCATGGAAACCACGGACATTCATGTTCACGTGTTCCCATATGACTATTATGCGGACAAACCGCGTGACACTGTTGGCCTGTCTCGGGCTGCGTCGATCATTAATGAGATCCGGTCAGAAGCAACCAATTCGCTGTTGGTCGACAATGGCGATTTCCTGCAGGGCAACCCGATGGGCGACTACATCGCTTACGAACGTGGTATGAATGAAGGCGACAGCCACCCGATCATTACCGCATTCAACACCATCGGCTACGATGCGGCCACTTTGGGGAACCACGAATTCAACTACGGTCTGAGCTTCCTGGAAAAGTCGCTGGCAGGGGCCGAGTTCCCTGTTGTGCTGGCGAATATTGCCAAGGAAAAGGGCGGGACTCCGCGCGAAGACAAAACCTTGGTCAAGCCTTATGCAATCCTCGAGCGTGAGATCGAATTGGGCGATGGCTCCAAGCACCCGATCAAGATCGGCGTCATCGGATTTACACCTCCTCAGATCATGAACTGGGACCGTAAGCATCTGGAAGGCAATGTCGAAGCGCGCGACATTGTCGAAACCGCCAAAGCCTATGTACCGGAAATGCAAGAGCAGGGCTGTGATCTGATCATTGCCTTGTCGCATTCGGGGATCGGAGATGCAGACCATGCGGACGGGATGGAAAATGCGTCGGTTGTGCTGGCAGGTGTTGAGGGCATCGATGCACTGGTGACTGGGCACAACCATTTGGTGTTCCCGTCACCTACTTTTGCGGATCTTCCTGGCATCGACGTCGACAAAGGCACATTGATGGGCAAACCAGCCGTCATGGGCGGATTTTGGGGATCGCATCTGGGATTGTTGGATTTGTTGCTGGAACGAGATGGCAATGCGTGGCGCGTGGTCACAACCACGTCCGAGGCGCGCCCAATCTCGCAGCGTAATGAGGACCGGTCGGTCACAGCGCTGGTCGGAGACGACCAAACAGTACTGGATTCAGTGACCACTGATCACGAAGAAACACTGGCATATGTTCGCCGTGCGGTCGGTAAAACCTCCGCCCCGTTGCACAGCTATTTCGCACTTGTTGCAGATGATCCATCTGTACAAATCGTGTCCATCGCCCAAAAATGGTACATCGAAGAGATGCTGAAAGGCACCGAACATGAGGGTTTGCCGATCCTGTCGGCGGCAGCCCCTTTCAAGGCCGGAGGTCGGGGAGGTCCGGATTATTACACCGACGTACCGGTCGGTGATGTCGCCATCAAGAACGTGGCAGACCTGTATCTTTATCCCAACACAGTGCGCGCTGTGCGTGTGTCTGGCGCACAAGTGCGCGGCTGGCTGGAACGTTCGGCTGGAATGTTCAATCAGATCGAAGCGGGTTCAAAAGATGCCATCCTGCTGAACCCATCCTTCCCGTCGTACAATTTCGACGTCATGGATGGCGTCACCTATCAGATCGACCTTTCTCAACCCTCACGGTTTGGCCCGGATGGCGAAGATCTCAACCCCGATGCGGCGCGTATCGTCAACCTCGCGTTCGACGGCGCGCCAGTGACGGATGACATGGAATTCATCATCGCGACCAACAACTATCGCGCGTCCGGTGGGGGCTCATTCCCCGGAGCAAAAGGCGATACCGTGGTGTTTGAAGCTCCGGACACCAATCGCGACGTCATTGTGCGCTACATTGTCGAGCAGGGGACGATTGATCCAAAGGCCGACGGCAACTGGTCTTTTGCACCGCTTGAGGACACCACTGTCTTGTTTGAGACTGGCCCGAGCGCCCGCGGATACATGAGCGATGTCAATGGCATATCGATTGAGGATGCCGGCGACGGAGCGGACGGTTTTGCGGCATTCCGCATCAAGCTTTAGAAACGCTTATCTGGCGCGAACAAAGTGGTCAGTCTGAAGCCCTTCGAACTGATGTCCTGATTTGGACACACAAAAACCTATGGAAGAAGGGGGTGGGCGCGCTATTCGCACCGCGCTCCCCCAATCACTTAAGGTTTTTCAGTTTGCAAGCCAGCTATTCAAAGTCTCGAAGAACGCCGCGTTTTCTTCGATGAACGGATAGTGGCCAGAGTCCTCGAATATGGCGAGTTCTGCGTTCGGCATTAAGGTCGCAATCCGCTCTGCCCCGGGTTCGGGTGGTGTAATGCCGTCGTGGCGGCCAGCTACAACTAGGGTCCGCGTTTGGACATTGGGCAACTGTTCAAGGGTGTTGAAACTGCCGAGTAAGCCGCCGGCGGCGTTCCACGCGCGATGCTCATATACCGTGCGCGCATCTAAATCGTCGCCTACTTCGGGATCCCATTGATGGAAGTACATTTGCACGACGGGATTCCAAGTTGCCTGCCAGTCTGCATCGTCCGCCATGGGCTGCGTGAAGAGCTTCCCGAAGGCTTTCATATTCTCTTCAGGACCAGATACCGTAGGCTGATAGTCAAAGGCCGGGACAGTGTTGATCAACACCAAACCGTCAAGCCGATCCGGATGAGATGTCGCAAATTCCTGACCAATGAAGCCACCGTATGAATGCCCGATCAAGGTGAACGTGTCGTGCCCAAGCAGTGTCATCAATTCCGCCGCATCGGATGTGAGGCGATCAAATGTCATGTCCGCATAGTCATCAGGTCTATCCGAGCGGCCATTCCCGAAATGATCATAATAGACGACTGTGTTTGTTGCTGACAGTTGATCGAAATAGGGGCGTAGGTAGTCGTGGCTTAGCCCCAGACCCCCGTGCATAATCAGGATCGGTGGTCCCTTTCCGATGGCTTCGTAGTAAAGATTTGCACCGTTCACTTCGGCAATCTCCGCAACCGCTGAGCCTGCAAGTATAGCGGCGGTGACCGTGGCGCCGGTTAGAAACCTAACACTATTCATAATGACCTCCTCACTTCGGATTTTGGCTGACACACCTGAGTTTACAGGCCTGGTTCAGGTTTTGGACCCACTCATTTGGTCGAGGGTGGCGCTTGTGTGGAGGGCGCCAACTGACAATGCAAAAAGCCCATCTTTTGACCGTTGATGAGGAAAAAAGGTTTTAAACCAAGGCATTTCCTTACCGGCGTCTCCTCGAGAACAAAATTTGGACGCAATGAGAAATTTTAACAAACTGGCCTGAGTCTGGTTTTGGGAACCGCGGTGTTCCTTTGACCTCAGGCTGGAATGGGGGCTCCGCACGATGGGGTCGGTTCCCATCATGTTGTAAAGTTAAAAGGTGTCGATAGATGTTTAAATACAAAAGCCCACTGAGCCGGATTCTCGATGGAACAAGCGCGCCAGCCGAAGCAGGCGGAGAAGCAGCCGATCAGAATGAAGGCGTTGAAGTTTTCAAAGATACAGATGTTTTGCGTCGGACGCTGTCCGGGGAACGCCTGGAACAAGAGCCTCATGATGAGATCTCCGATCCGGTAGCTGACGAAGGTGAGCCAGAGGTTGACGCTGATACAGTATCTGAACCGGCTGAGGATGAGGCGAGCGCTGCACCGGCTATCGAACTTGTAGAGATTACAAATGACACTTCTCAGAATGAAGATGTTGCATTCTCTTTTGAGCCTGTGCCCAAAGTTGAAACCACGACAGTAGCCGAGGTTGCGCCTGAGCCTGTTGTGGTACCCGAGGCTGCGCCTGCCAGTGCGGACGCACCAGAAGCTTTGGCCTCAAGCCGGCGCAAACGCGTGAAAACGACCTTTATTGGTTTTGAACAGCCAGAGAACCGCGTTCAGAACCTGATGGACAGCGCTCCGGTTGCCAAATCAGAAGCCGTTCGTGTGACTTTCCCTGTCGGTTGGCTGGTCATATCCGATGGACCTGGTCGCGGCACCAGCGTCGCTTTGTCAGGTGGTCTTATGCAAATCGGCCGCAACGACGATCAATCCATTCAATTGGATTTCGGCGACAGCGGTATTTCGCGCAGCAATCATGCTGTGATTGCGTATGATCCCGAAGATCGCAAATGCTATCTGGGTCACGGAGGCAAAGCCAATCTTGTGCGCTTGAACGGTGGTCCGGTGCTGAGCACGGTGCCGCTTGCAAGTGGCGACAGCATTCGGATCAGCGAAACCACGATGCGGTTTGTTGCATTCTGTGATGAGACATTCGACTGGCAGGACGACTAAACTATGCAGCCAATTCGACCTTTGGTGCGACCCGGTTGCCGACATAGATGACGATGTCGCACCAGAGTGATCCCACGGTGTGTTCTACTGGGTCGGGTAATTTCTCAAGACAGCTCGGTGCCGAAGACAACCCGTCTTTGCAGGTAGAAATCAGCGTGGTGGATACTGCGACAGCAACCCGAACAGGGATTCCGGCCTGATCATTTCCAACGACCTGTAAACTTCACAATCGTCGAAAATGGGTTTGAAGATAATGCCACGATTGCGCTTCTCAAACAATGAGGTGGCGCAATTTACCTTTAAAATACATACGTTTGCGCGATCAATTCAGGGCGCGAACCGGTCCTAAAATCACCACATATTCTTCTTGGGTGGACCACATTGGCATCCGTAATGTCGCAGTAAGTACAAGCGGTGGGTTAACGATTAAAAGGGTAAGGTTGACTGCTATGAAACTAAACAGACGCGCGTTCATGAACAGCGCTTCACTAGCTGCGATTGCGACGTTACTGCCGGTTGGCGGGAACGCATTGGCAATGGCCGTTGGTCAGGTTGCGCACAGAATTTTGGCCGCTGACAAGCTAAGCTTTCTGACCGAAAAGGTCGCAAAGGCGGTTGTGCTTCTAAGCCTGGGTGCAGAGGTCGAAAAGGACCTCAAGGAACTGCAGCATGCGCATGATGAATTCGACGACATCCTGCTGGGCTTCAAAGAGGGCAAAGGCTCGTCAGGTGTTGACCGCGAACGCTTTGTTTCGGTGAACAATGCCCTGAAAGAAGTGGAAGCACTTTGGGCCCCCTACCGTACAGCTATCGAGGAAATCATCGAGGCTGGGTCGGTCGACGATGAACACCTTCACCTTATCGTAGACAATGATGAGGTTCTGGAAAAAGCCTGCCATGAGGTTGTTCGCAAGCTGGAAGAGGCTTACGGCGACGTAGACATCGATATTGCGTTGGCATTGGCATTGGATTTTGCGGGCCGTCAGCGGATGTACACGCAAAAAATCTGCAAAGAGATCGCTCTGGCCGCGACAGGTAAAGAAACTGCCGAGCATCACAAGAAGTTCAAAAAGAACGCCAAGAAATTCGGCAAGATCATCGATGTTTTGATCGAGGGCGGCAGCAGTTCGATCACGATGGCAAAACCACCCAGCAATGCGGCGCTTAAGGCTCTGACAGAAGTCCAGACGCATTGGGCCAAAATGCAGCCAGTTGTCGAACAGCTTGACAGCCAGGAAGTGCCCAATATCGATGACGTCACGCATTTCTGCGCTGAAATGGATGTTCTGGAAATCGAATCAGAAAAAGCCGCCTTGCTGTATGAAGAGGCGATCAAACTGGATTCCTAATTTCCGGCCTTAATTTCGACTGTTCCAAGTCTCAGTCGTAAACGTAACCGGTTTTCACATGAGAGAGAAAACATCTTTCAACAACCAAAGATTACCCCTGAAAAACAGAGTGCAGGCCTCGTGATCTTTGGCAGTTAGAAACAGGTGAAAACCAGCTTTGTGGCTCAATCGCTTTCTTAATTGGAAAAGCAACGAAATCGAAACGATGCCACAATCCCGACCTTTTTGTTGCACAAAAATAGTGCATCAAAACTACATCAAAAGAGTGCTGACTCGAGGAGTTAAGATGTTGAGTTCCAAGTTTTCACGGCTTTGTATGGCCGCATCAATCGTCTCAGGTTGCATAGCAACCGGGGCCGTTGCACAAGAGGTGCGACTGACTGGCAAAGACAGTAACATCGATGTCATCGGTAACCTGCTTTCGTCGAAAGACGGAAAGTATCTGGTCGAAACGGACATCGGTGAATTTGTCATCAACCAGGATCTGGTGACATGTGAAGGCGAAGCCTGCCCGACCGAGCAGACTTACGTCTATGATATGGAGATTTCCGCTCCGGATGAAATCGCCGAAGTATTGGTGCCAATCCTGGCCGAAGGTTACGCCGCGGCAGCCCTGGAAGCCGAAGCTCAGTTGTATGACGAAAATGGCGAGCCGGTTGATACTGAAACAGTGGATGTTGGCGACCATAAATATGGTGAAGAACACGACTTTGCGTTGGTTCTGACGGATCTCGAAGGTGACGACGTTGCCACCTTTGGAATTCATACAGCGAACGGTGCGCGGCTGTTTGAACGGCTGGCAAGCAGAGATGCGTCAATCATTTTCGCCGAAACAGCTGCACGAAAAGCAGATCGGTCGATCGTGTCCGAAGGGCAGGGTGGCAACTTGCGTGCCTTTGATCAGGAGCGGGTTATCGCCGTGGACGGTTTTGCAATGGTTGTGAACCCGTTGAACCAGATCCCCAGCCTGACTGTTAAGCAAGCGCGTGACATCATGGCCGGTGACATCGCCAACTGGTCGGAAGTAGGCGGTTCAGACGCACCGATTCATGTGTATTCCTTCGACCCGCAAACTGAGGCGTATCATCATATCGAAAAGCTTCTGTTCAAAAAGTCTGACAAGACGCTGACAAACGAATCCAGCATCGTGCATGACAGAACCGAGCTTTCGACTGCGATCATGGAAGACGTAGCCGGATTTGGCATCGTCAACTACGCGTCTAAACGTGCAACCCGTGCGGTTCCGCTGCGGACAACCTGTGGCATCATTCAGGATCCTACCAACTTCAACCTCAAGACCGAAGAATACTATCTGCAGGAACGTGTTGTGGCTTACAACCGCTCGGATGTTGAAGGATATGCACGAGAGCTTGTTGATTTCCTCGACGACAGCAGCCTTGACGGGTTGGTCGCCAAGGCAGGCTATATCGACCTGTCGATCGCAGCAGACAGTCAGGAACGTGCTGCAGAACGACTGGCGGCCGAGCTTGAAGAAGGTGAGAACGAGTACGAGGCCGAATTGGTCGAGAGCCTTCTCAAGAACATGAACACGCATTCGCGTCTTTCCACGACGTTCCGTTTTGCACCAGGTTCCAAACGCTTTGACAACAAGGCCGAGCGAGATCTGATGCGTATGGTGCGTTACCTGAAAGAGAACAAGCCAAGCGAAGTTGTGGTCGTGGGGTTCACTGACAACAAAGGCCCGTTCGACTCGAACCTGCTGATTTCTCAGGAACGCGCAGAAGCCGCCCTGGAACACATCATCGAAGTTGCGACAGATGGTGAGCTGGAAGGGATTGAGATGAAAGCGGCCGGTTATGGTGAACTTGAGCCGGTGGCATGTAACGACAGCCCGCGTGGCCGTGCAATCAACCGCCGCGTCGAGGTTTGGATCGCGGAATAAATAACGAATGGAAGCCACGGCGTGTATTGCCGTGGCTTCGTCATAACAAGTTCAATTTTTTCAAGGCGTAGTTCGAGTATGAAGACCTGGTTAAAATACACTGCAGTCGTTGCGTTTACCGGATTTGCATCTGCGGGGCTGGCACAGGACGTCACTCTGACGGCCAAGGATGGCACCAGATCAGTTTCGGGTAAGCTTGTGGCCGCGCAGCCCGGAAAGTTCATCATTCGGTCCAATATCGGCGTGCTGTCATTGGATGCTGATGCATTTGACTGTCAGGGCACGGCATGTCCTAAGGTGCTTCCAACAAACACGGATCTGGTTGTCGCCGGGGCGGCGGGTCTTGCCGACATTCTGCTGCCGCTGGTTGTCGAAGGGTTTGCGGCCGAACAAGAACTTCTGTCTGATGTGTTTGATCTTCAAGGTTCGCCCCTGGGCGAACAGTCTGAATTCAGCTCTTTAAGCGACCGCGGCAATGCCACGGACGAACCGAGCGCCTTTGACATCCTGATCACGGATGAAGATGCAAACCCTGTGCACAATGTGCTGGTCAAAGAAGCATCGGGCCAGGGGCTGTTCGACACCCTGATTTCGCAGGCGGGCGATTTGATTATCAGCGAAGAGCCCGTCACGGCAGAGAATTACGTACAGGCCAGAAAAAACGGTCTTGGGGAACTGACCGCTTTTGAACAAGAACATGTTTTGGCCGTGGATGGTTATACCGCCACTGTAAATCCGAAAAACACCCTTGGAACTCTGACAATTGATCAGATTTCACAGGTCATGTCCGGTGAAATTGACAATTGGCAAGATCTGGGTGGCCCTGATCACAAGATCAACGTCTACACTTTGCCAGAGGCGTCAGAAGCCTTTCATCGGATCGATGCTCTGATCCTGTCGCCGCAGGGGCGTCAGGCCCATTCAGACACAAAGACGGTCAGGTCCGTTCGCGCGCTTTCGCGGGCCATTGAAACCGATCCATATGGTTTTGGCGTCATGCGATTTTCCAACATCCGCGACGCCCGGCCCGTCCCGTTGCGCAGTGAGTGCGGCATCGTTCATCTGCCGAACCAATTCGCCATGAAAACCGAGGAATACGGCCTGCAAAACCGCGTCACTGCGTATAATCGCCGTGACCTCAACGGTCTTAGCGCTTCGTTTGTGAGCTTTCTCGACAGCCCCAAGATCGATGGGCTGGTGTCAAAATCAGGTATCACAAGCCTGTCTGTCATCGAACAGGACGAGGCGGAAAAATACCATCAGCTTCAGGCTGACATCGAAACGATGACGGATTCGGCCAACGCGACAGAAGTCCGTTCATTCGTCGCGGACAGGCTTACGACAACGCGCCTGTCCACAACGTTTCGCTTTGCGCCGGGATCCGCGAATTTGGACAACAAGGCCAAACGCGATATCGCCCGGATTGCCGACTACATTGCCGACGTCAAGCCAGACAGAATTGTGCTGGCCGGCTTCGCGGACGCGGGCGGCAGTTTTGGCACGAACCGCAGCTTGTCGCTGACACGCGCAAAGAAGGTTCTGAGAGAACTAAGAAACAACGTTGATCAGAACGGAGCAGAAAGCACTGCGATCGAAGTCCGGGGTTATGGCGAAATGGCGCCAGTTGCTTGCAATACAAACCCTGCGGGTCGCGCAAAAAATCGGCGTGTAGAGGTTTGGAGCGAAATACGAAGGTCCAATGCCGATGGGTTGGCATGGGAAGGTTAGGAATTAAAAGTCAGTGCCTTAGTTCACTCAGGTAGCGGCACTGACAAAACAAGGGCCAGACACAGAGTAACCTGGCCAAAGTAAGGTAACGATTATTCATGGTACAACCAGTTCACACTAGCCAGCAGTTTCAAGATGAACTTGCTCCGGGAACTCAGCTGTTATCCGGTCAGTATACAATCATCCGTTTTCTGAACAGTGGCGGGTTCGGCATCACGTATCTTGCCAAGGACAGCCTCGAACGAACTGTTGTGATTAAAGAGTGCTTCCCCGAGGCAATTTGCCGAAGAAGCGAAACGGCGGTACGCCCTCGTTCGCAGTCGCATGTCTCATCCTACGAGGCGCTTGTAAGGTCTTTTGAAAAAGAGGCCCGCAACCAGTCCAAACTTGCTCATCCAAACATCGCAGGCGTTCATCAGGTTTTTCGGGACAATGAAACGGCATACATGGCGATTGACTTCATCGAAGGTCAGGATCTGCTGGACACGATTGAAGAGCGCGACAATATCCCGCCGGATGAAGTTGAGAAAATGTTGCGCCAGACGCTCGAAGCGGTGGGTTTCATTCACAGCAACGGAATGCTTCACCGGGATATTTCTCCGGACAACATATTGATCAACAAAAAAGGTGAACCTGTTGTCATCGATTTTGGTGCCGCCCGAGAAAGCGAAGCTAAATCTGACCGGGCCATGTCGATGCTGCGTGTCGTCAAAGAAGGTTACTCGCCACAGGAGTTTTATCTGCAGGGAGGAGAGCAGGATCAGTCCAGCGATCTGTATGCGCTGGCAGCCACATTCTACCACGTCATCAAGGGAAACGCGCCGGACGACAGTCAGGCACGGTTGGCCGGCTTGGCTCAGAACGGAGCCGACACCTATAAGCCGCTGGAAGGCGCAATAGAAGGTTATCGCCCGTCTTTCCTAAGGTCACTTGATCGGGCGCTGAGCATTCCACCCGCGGACAGGTTCCAGTCCGTACAGGAGTGGCTGGATGCGCTGAATGAAAAGATGCCGGTCGAAACGAAGGTGGTACCCACAGATGTCAAAGAGGTCAGTGATACCGTTGAAGTGAACAAGAAGTCCGAGCGCAGTGGCGGTTCCAAACCTGTTGCTCTTGTCGCACTTGTTGTTGCTGCGGTGATTGGCGGTGTTGGATTTTTCGTCATGCAAGGCGGCACTCCAGATTCGACGGAAGCGGATGTGGCCAATATCACGACCCCGGCGGTGGCGCCTTTGGCGGAGGAAAGCGCGGTTGCGGTGGAAACACCGGATCAGGAAACCGCAACTGTCGCAGACGCCGCAGTAGAAATAGAACCTGCGGCAGAGGAGGTCGCAGTATCGGAGACCGCCGTAACACCGGCTGCTTCGGCAACCAATTGGATTGGTTGGTCGGGGCAGGCGGTTGATCTGCCGTTTGCAACCGTTACGACAGCGCAGCCACAAGGTAGTTTTTCGATGGTCACCTTGGTCCGGTCGGACCTGGATCAAAACGCAACGGACTGGCTGAAATCCGGCACGATCATCTATTCGGTCAACGGCCATCTGGTCGTGGATGATGCGTCAATCATTCGTGCGATCCAGTCAAAATCGGATGTCTCTAGCACGGGTGAGAAGCTGGTCGAAATGAGGGTTAAAACCGCGACAGACGGCCCCGTTGTTGAACAGAATTTGACCGTCCGCACCGGCAAGGTCACCGAACTGACAAATGGTGTGCAGTTTATGACGGTTAGCATCGGCGACGACAAATGGATCACAAAAGTGTCCCGATCCCCATCGGCTATTTCGTCTTTGCGCGTCGGTGACGTCGTTGTGTCGGAAGCCGCTTCCAAGATTCCCTTTGAAGGTCAGAATGCGATTAAAAAGACCTTTGAGGCATTGGGTGAAAATGGAGAGGAAACGGCGCAGTTAACGATCGCCCGCAATGGCGAGTTGAAGGCCGTTGAACTGCCGCTTGCGCCGTAAAGCCCGAATTCAAAGAGGAAACCGCAATCTAGCTGAAGGTGGATAGGAGGTCGAATGACTTCGAACCGTGTTTTTAAAGATCGCCGGAACACTTTGGGTGCTGAAAAGCGTTCGAATCCAACTAACGCGAATGGGCAGGACCCCGACTCGTCAAACAGCCCTGTTCAAGCGCAGAGCACGCGAGCGCGCGCAGGGGTTTTGAAATTGGGAGCGTTCCAAACCAAGAAGCCTCTAGGAAACTTCGCCGCGGGTAGACACATGAACTTGAAGAACTTGTTAGATCCCTACTCAGAAAAGCTGATGGTGCAATTAGAAAAAGTGAAGGGGCAAAAAATTTGGGGGCAATCTGTCCCTCGGATTGATATGGCGACCGCTATTGATAAAGGACAGCGTGACTATCAAGAGGACGCGATCCTGATGGATTGCCCCGTCGGTTCCGATACCGGTATCGTGGTCGTGTCTGACGGTATGGGTGGTCATGCCGCCGGGGATATCGCGTCTAAAATTGTGGCCACTGAAGTGTTCAAATACTGGAAGTTTTCTGGTTTGAATTGCCTGTCCTCGGACGCCGAAGTTCGAGAATGCCTTCTGAAAGCAGCCGAGGAAGCGAACGGCTGTTTGAGCGAGGTTGTTAGCCGGTATTCTGAGACCAAAGGTATGGGGGCAACCCTTTTGGCGCTCGTGTTGATCGGTACGCGGGCCTTCTGGATGTCCATTGGAGATTCGCCGCTGTACCGCCTGCGTGACGGAGAGTTATGTCAGCTGAATGAAGATCACTCGATGGCACCTCAGATCGACATGATGGTGAAACTGGGCATGCTGGATCAGCAAAGCGCCGATGAACACCCTGACCGAAACACTCTGACGTCTGTCATCATGGGGGGCGACATCCCAAAAATCGACTGCCCGGAACACGCATCCCATCTTGAGCCCGGCGATATCTTGATAGCGGCCACGGATGGTCTGCAATTCCTGAGCGAAGAAGAAATCCAATCCATCGTGGCTGGCAATCAGCCACACAGAAGTGAAACGATTGTTGCAAGACTTGTCAGAGCGCTAGAGGACCTGGAGGCGCCCGATCAGGATAACTTCGCCCTTTCCGTAATCAAGATTGGTGAGTGACATTCTGCTGCCCGGTGGCGCCGGCCCTGCTGCCTGAATTTGGTTGAAATGACCTGGAAATCAGGCTTCTACGAGGTATTTCTCTGAAAGAGGCAAGCTCGCCGCACCAAGTGAGCGGGCGTCCGGCCCAACAGATCCGGCATGAATTTCCGGTCGATCCAGACCCGTTAGATTGATGCAGGACAACTGCGCTTCGATCTCTTCAATAAGTCGGGTTTTGATGTCCGGCGGCATCCAACCGTCTATTTTCACGCATTCGAAATCGATAACACTGCAAGACGAGGCGATGGCATAGGCCAACCCAAACGACGCTTGTTGCAACCAGTTGCTCAGATGAGTGTCTGGTACGTCCCATCGGTTCGTCGATTCCCACATCAAGTTGGCAGCATCACCGCTGCCTGCAATCGATCGTTCAAGGACATAAAGGCTGGCCACGTCGATCAAGGGCTTTACCTGACCTGTTTCCGTCGGGACGGGCAGCGGCCCCAAAGCGCCCGCATTTCCTCGTCCAGAAAAGATTGATCTGTTCAAAACCACGCCTCCGCCGATGAAGTAGCCGACGTAGAAGTATAGAAAATCTCGCGGACCTTCTGCGGGACCAAAAACCAGTTCTGCCCCGCAGGCCGCCGTTGCGTCGTTTTGCAGGAAAACCGGAAAGTCATAAATCGAGGCTAGGGTCGCTTTGATATCCGCTGTGCGCCATGGATCCATTTCTTCCTGAGATACCTGCAGCGTCTGGGCCCAGTCCCAAAGAAAATAGGGCATCGCGATCCCCAAACCTGAAACTCTGTTTTGTTCGAGTGGGGGCAGACCGGACAGCATTTTGTCAAGCGCTTCGCGTGCGAAATCCAGCGTCGCGACAGGAGTTGGATAGTCATAAGTCCGTCTTTCACGCTGGCGGACATTGCCCAGAAAGTCAGTCAAAACCAGTTCAGTGCTACGGCGTCCAATTTTCAGACCCAGAAACAATGCCCCTTCGGGGTTCAGCCGCATTGGAACTGAGGGCTGTCCGACTTTCCCGCGGATCGGTTCACCTCGCAGCAACAGCCCGTCTTTTTCCAGCTGGCGCATGATGACTGAAACTGTTTGCGCCGAAAGCCCCGTCATGCGCGCGATCTCGGATTTGGCCAGCGCCTGATGTCGTCTGACAAGCGACAAAACAAGCCGTTCATTGCGCGCGCGCATGCCGCTTTGGTTGGTGCCGCGCACGTCAGAAACCCGATCTGATGGCGTGTCGTCTTGCTTCAAGTCCACAGGCAACGCTGGCCCTCCCTCGCTTAACAATGTGATCCGCGCCTCGACCTGTCAATAATAATTAAGAGTGATTTATTTATTGACAAAAATACCGAATCTCAAGATGATTTTTCGTGTGGGGTCGGGTCGTTATCCACCCGATCACCCGTATGCCCCTGCGGGCATGGGAGAAACTGGGAGGATTACTGATGAAACTTGCGAATCTTGCGGGTGCTTCGGCGCTGGCTGTAACTGCCATGGCCGGTAGTGCGATGGCAGAAGGCGAAACTGTTTGCCTGATCACCAAAACTGACACCAACCCCTTCTTTGTCAAAATGAAGGAAGGCGCTACAGCCAAGGCTGAAGAACTGGGAATGACGCTCAAGGCATTTGCAGGCAAGGTCGATGGCGATCACGAGACCCAGGTACAGGCGATCGAGACCTGTATTCTGGATGGCGCCAAAGGCATTCTGCTGACCGCGTCGGACACTTCTTCAATTGTTCCGGCTGTGCAACAGGCACGCGACGCAGGTCTGCTGGTGATTGCGCTGGATACGCCGCTGGAACCAATTGACTCGGCCGATGCGACATTTGCCACTGACAACTTCCTGGCTGGGTTGCTGATCGGTCAATGGGCAAAAGCGTCCCTCGGGGATGCCGCAAATGATGCCAAAATCGCCACACTGGACCTTGCGGTCAGCCAACCCACTGTGGATGTGCTTCGCAATCAGGGCTTTCTGCAAGGGTTTGGCGTTGATCTTGCAGACCCGAACGTCATCGGCGATGAAGATGATGCACGCCTTGTCGGCAGTGACGTTACCGCAGGCAACGAAGAGGGCGGTCGCCGCGCGATGGAGAACCTTCTGGCCAAGGACCCGACGATCAATGTTGTCCACACGATCAACGAACCTGCCGCCGCCGGTGCCTATGAAGCGCTGAAGGCCATTGGTCGCGAGAATGATGTGCTGATCGTCTCAGTCGACGGTGGCTGCCCGGGCGTTCAAAACGTTGCTGACGGTGTGATCGGGGCAACCTCGCAGCAATACCCGCTTTTGATGGCGTCTCTGGGCGTTGAGGCGGTCAAGAAGTGGGCGGACGAGGGCGTTAAGCCTGAAAACACGCCGGGAAAAGACTTCTATGACACCGGTGTTGCACTTGTGACGGATCAGGCCGCTGATGGCGTTGAGTCCATTTCAGTGAAAGAAGGTATGGACCTCTGCTGGGGCTAAAGTAATCTGCAGGAGGCTGCAAATGCGGCCTCCTGACACCAAACCACCCTCTCACCCAAAAACTTGCTAAAGTGGTCCGTAGACGGACGCTTGACGCTTGGGGGAATCTTAATGTCCGAGACTTCGCAACAAACCGATGACTTCGAGGCCGCAGCAGCGGGCAGCCCGGAACAAGTCGCCGAGTTTGACGACCATCACCGTGGTTTTGTTGGGACGGTTCAGCACTTTTTGCATGTGAACCCGTCCCTGGTTCCGTTGATCGTGCTTGTTGCAGCTATTGTTGTGTTCGGACTTTTGCTCGGCGCAAAATTCTTCTCACCTTTCGCGCTGACCCTGATCCTGCAACAGGTTCAGATTGTCGGCATCGTTGCTGCAGCCCAAAGTCTTGTGATCCTGACGGCGGGTATCGACCTGAGCGTCGGTGCAATTATGGTGATGTCTTCGGTTGTCATGGGGCAATTCACCTTCCGCTACGGGCTGCCGCCTTCTGTTGCGATCCTGTGCGGGCTAGCCGCTGGTACCGCTTTCGGTGCGGTGAACGGATTTCTCATCAGCCGCATCAAGCTGCCACCCTTCATCGTGACACTTGGCATGTGGCAAATCGTGTTGGCAGCGAACTTTCTGTATTCTCAAAATGAAACGATCCGGTCGCAGGACATCGAAACCAACGCACCCATTTTGCAGCTGTTCGGAACCAAATTTAATGTGGGTGGGGCAGTGTTTACTGTTGGTGTGTTGTTCATGCTTTTGCTCATCCTTGTCCTCTCCTACGCGTTGCGCCATACGGCCTGGGGACGGCATGTTTACGCAGTTGGCGATGACCCAGAGGCGGCTGAGCTTTCGGGGGTCAACGTCCACCGAACGCTGATGTCAGTCTACATGTTATCGGGGCTGATTTGCGCCTTTGCGGGTTGGGCCCTGATTGGGCGTATCGGGTCGGTATCCCCGACGTCAGGGCAGTTGGCCAATATCGAAAGCATTACGGCGGTTGTGATTGGTGGCATCTCGCTGTTTGGCGGTCGCGGGTCGATCCTCGGATCGCTGTTTGGGGCGTTGATTGTCGGGGTGTTCACGCTTGGCTTGCGCCTGCTCGGGGCTGATGCGCAATGGACCTTCCTGTTGATCGGTATTCTCATCATTGCAGCGGTGGCCGTCGACCAGTGGATCAGAAAGGTAGCAGCCTGATGGAACCCATTCTCAAAGGAAGGAACCTAGTCAAGCGCTATGGCAAGGTAACCGCGCTCGATCAGTGTGACTTTGACCTGATGCCAGGGGAAATCCTGGCTGTGATCGGGGACAACGGTGCCGGAAAATCGACGCTGATCAAGGCGGTGTCGGGCGCGGTGGCCCCCGACGAAGGTGAGGTCTGGCTTGAGGGTCAGAAGGTGAACTTTCATTCCCCGATTGATGCACGGGAAGCAGGGATCGAGACCGTGTATCAAACGCTGGCCATGTCTCCGGCACTTTCCATCGCGGACAACATTTTCATGGGCAGGGAAATTCGCCGAAAAGGCCCGCTGGGTTCAGTTTTCAGAATGCTTGATCGGCCTGCGATGGAAAAATTCGCCCGAGACAAGTTAAGCGAACTGGGCTTGATGACGATCCAAAACATCAATCAGGCGGTCGAGACCCTGTCGGGCGGTCAGCGTCAAGGTGTTGCGGTCGCACGTGCTGCCGCATTCGGGTCCAAGGTGATCATTCTTGATGAACCAACTGCGGCGCTGGGCGTGAAAGAAAGCCGCCGGGTGTTGGAGCTGATAATCGATGTGAAATCGCGCGGCATTCCGATCATCCTGATCAGCCATAACATGCCGCATGTTTTTGAGGTTGCGGATCGTATACACGTGCACAGGTTGGGCAAACGGCTATGCGTCATCGATCCCAAGGACTACACGATGTCTGATGCCGTGGCCTTTATGACAGGCGCAAAAGAACCACCGGCCGAACCCCAGGCGGCGTGAGGGCGCGGCAGGTCTGATCGCCAAATCACGGTTGTAGCCGCACATTGGGGTCCAATCCTCTGACGACAAAAAATGCCCGCATGAGTGATGCGGGCATTCCTAGTTTAGCGCTTCTACAGGCTTTACTGCGGGATTTCGCCTTCCAGCCCTTCAACATAAAAGTTCATGCCGGCCAATGTGCCGTCATCTGCGGTCTCACCTTCCGCCAGCCAGTCGCTACCGTCCTGCTTTTTTAGCGGGCCGGTGAAGGGATGATAGCTGCCATCAGCAAGGGCTGCTGCCATCGCCAGTGCTTCTTCTTTGATGTCCGCCGGAACCGCGTCCGAGATTTCACCAATCTCGACCATACCCGGGCCAATACCGTCCCAGGTGTTCGCGGTTGCCCAGCTGCCATCCATCACGGCTTGCGTGCGCGCAATGTAGTAAGGTGCCCAGTTGTCGATGATCGAGCTGACGCGCGGCATCGGAGCGTACTCGCTCATGTCCGAGGCCTGACCAAAGGTGATCACGTTGCCGGCCTCTTGCGCAGCCGCTTGCGGCGCCGTCGAGTCTGTGTGCTGCAGGATCACGTCTGCGCCCTGTTCGATCAGAACCGAGGCTGCATCAGCCTCTTTCGCTGGGTCGAACCACGTATAGGCCCAGATGATCTTGAACTCGACATCCGGGTTCACCTTTTTGGCGTGGATATACGCCGAATTGATGCCACGGATCACTTCGGGGATCGGGTAAGACCCGATATAGCCGATGATGTTCGACTCGGTCATCTTACCTGCGATGTGCCCCTGCACGGCGCGGCCTTCGTAAAAGCGGGCCGAATAGACCGAGACATTGTCAGCCGTCTTGTAGCCGGTCGCATGCTCGAACTTTACATCCGGGAATTTCTTGGCCACGTTGATGGTCGGGTCCATGTAGCCGAACGAAGTGGTAAAGATCAGGTCCGCACCTTCCAACGCCATCTGAGTCATTACGCGTTCGGCATCCGGGCCTTCGGGCACCGATTCAACAAACACAGTCTCGACCTTGTCGCCGAAATGTTCCTCGACGGCCAGACGACCTTTGTCGTGCTCATAGGTCCAGCCGCCATCGCCGACAGGACCGACATAGACAAAGCCGACCTTGGTTTTGTCTTCGGCCATGGCACCCGAGGCCAGACCCAGCGCCATGGCGGCGCTTGCCAGAAGTGATGTGAATTTCATGTAGTTACTCCCCAAGTTGGTTCATTTGGCCCCGTCTAGTGCGAGGCGTGGAAAATTCGGCCAAGTGAGGCAGGTGCGCTGCTCTTGTCGGCCGAAAGGATCACAAGCACAAGGATCGTGATGATGTAGGGTGACATTGCCAGATACTCGACTGGAATGGCAACGCCCGCTGCTTGCAGGTTAAGCTGCAAGACTGTGATTCCGCCAAACAAATAAGCACCCAAAAGCGCGCGCCATGGTTTCCAGCTGGCAAAGACAACCAGTGCCAGCGCGATCCAGCCGACACCGGCCGTCATACCCTCGGTCCATTGCGGCACACGGATCAGGCTGATGTAAGCGCCGCCTAAGCCAGCGCAGGCGCCACCGAACATGATCGCCATGACGCGGATCTTGATAACTTTGTAGCCCAGTGCATGGGCGGCATCGTGGTTCTCACCTACTGCGCGCAGCACAAGGCCAGCGCGCGTGTATTTGAGAACGGCCCAGACCGTAGCGGTTAGCGCGATGCCTACGTATAGGATCGGATCATGCTGGAACAGGATTGGTCCGATCACCGGGATATCGCTGATCACCGGGATATGAATTTCACCCATGCTGGGTGGTTTAATCCCAACATAGCCTTGCCCAAGAAGGGCACTGAACCCCAACCCGAACAACGTAAGCGCCAGCCCGCTGGCAACCTGATTGGCCAACGCCACCTGCGTCAGCAGCACGAACAGCAACGACAACACGGCACCTCCGACCGCTGCCGCAACGAATCCCAGCCAGGGCGAGCCTGTCTCAACCGAGATCGCAAAGCCGCTGATCGCGCCAACGATCATCATGCCTTCGACACCAAGGTTAAGCACACCAGCTTTCTCGACGACCAGTTCGCCGATGGCGGCCAGCAGCAGCGGGGTTGCGGCCACCATCAACGAGGCGACCAGTAGAACGGGATTGATTTCACCTAGGTCCATGGCTCAAGCTACCTCGCTACTGGCCGCACGAATGCGGTAATTGGTCAAAAGATCGAAGGCCAACAGGAAGAACAACAACATCCCCTGGAACACCTGAATGGCCGCGGCGGGCAAGCCCAGCTGAGATTGCGCAATTTCGCCGCCGATATAGGTCAACGCCATCAACCCACCGGCCAGCAGGATACCCACCGGATGCAGACGACCCAGAAACGCCACGATGATCGCGGTGAAACCATAGCCGACATTGAAATCGATGCTGACCACGCCCGAGGGACCGGACACTTCAAACATGCCTGCCAGCCCCGCCAGCGCGCCCGATAGCCCGAGGCAGAACAGGATCAAGCGGGCAGGGCTCACACCGGCAAACTTCGCGGCGCGTGGCGCTTCGCCTGTCAACCGGATGTGGAATCCCAACATGTGTCGGTTTAGTAGAACATAGGCAAAGATCACTGCAATCAAGGCTGTCACGACACCCCAATGCATGCCCGACCCGGAGATTAGTTCTGCATTATGCGCAGCGTCGTAGGATTGCAGATTGCGCGATCCGGGAAAGCCGAACCCTTCGGGGTTCTTCAGCAACCCCAATGAGACCGAGGCCAACATCTGCTCGGCCACGTAAACCAACATCAGCGAGACGAGAATTTCGTTGGTGCCAAATCGCACCTTCAAAAAGGCCGGAATAGATGCCCAGAGCCAGCCGCCAAAGGCACCGGCCAGAACCATGATCGGAAAGACATAGAACGCATCCAGCGGATAAAACGCCAGACCGGCCCCCGCGCCAAAGATCGCGCCCATGATATATTGCCCCTCGGCACCGATGTTCCAGATGCCGGCGCGAAAACCCAATGACAGGCCAATCGCAATCAGCACCAAAGGCGCACCTTTCACCAGCAGTTGTGGGCGATAATAGAATGCAAACTCACCGAACAGGGGGTCCCAGAAGATGGTGCCAATGGCCTCAATCGGGTTCTTGCCCAAAATGGCGAACAAGATCCCCCCGAACATCATCGTTGCCAGCACAGCCACCAAAGGGGTCGCATAGGACCACGCCTTGGACGGCTGAGGCCGTTTCTCCAAAACAATCACACGCTCATCCCCCCGCGTTCTTCATCTTTTTGTAAATACTCTCGCCGAAGGCGATCCCGCAGGTCACACATGGGCCACCTCCATGCCATGTGCGCCGCCCATCATCAGGCCAATCTCTTCCACGGTCAGACCAGTCGTCTCGCGCGGTGCGCTTAACCGCCCTTCATTCAACGCTGCAAAGCTGTCTGAGATTTCCATCAGCTCATCCAGGTCCTGACTGATACAAACAACCGCCGTGCCTTTGGCGGCCAGATCCAGAATGGCCTGCCGGATCGCGGCCGCAGCCGCCGCATCCACGCCCCAGGTCGGCTGGTTCACCACCAGCACGTCGGGATCTTGCAAAACCTCCCGTCCGATGACGAATTTCTGCAGGTTGCCGCCCGATAAGGACCGCGCCGCGTTCTCGGGGCCGGGTGTGCGAACGTCGAATACTTTGATGATTTTCTCGGCAAAGCTTTGGGTCTCGGCCCATTTCAGAAACCCGTTGTTTTCCAGCCCCTCGCGGACCGATCCGGTCAGCAATGCGTTCTCGGTCAGGCTCATGTCAGGCGCCGCCGCGTGTCCCAACCGTTCCTCAGGCGCTGTCAGCACACCCAGCTTGCGCCGCGCGGTGGGGCCAAGCTTGCCAATGGGCTGACCGTTGAATTTGATGGCATCTGCGGTCGTCAGGATTTCACCGGACAGCACGCCCAGCAATTCGTCCTGGCCGTTTCCGGCAACGCCACCGATACCCAGAACCTCACCTTTGCGCACCGTCATATGCACATTACGCAATGCGGTGCCAAATTCAGAGGGCGACGGCACCGACAAGCCGCTGACGTCCAGTGCGACATCACCGAACTCACGCCCGCTGCGCTCTGGTGTCTGCAAGGTCGAGCCGACCATCATCTCGGCCATATCCCGCGCCGACGTCTCGGACGGAACGCATTCGCCCACGTTCTTGCCTAAACGCAGGATCGTGGCGTGGTCGCACAGCGTCCTGATCTCTTCCAACTTGTGCGAGATATACAGGATCGAGGTCCCCTCGGACCGCAGCTTGTTCAAAGTCTCGAACAAAATCCCAACCTCTTGCGGTGTCAGAACCGAGGTTGGTTCGTCCATGATCAGCAGCTTTGGATCTTGCAGCAGGCAGCGAATGATCTCAACCCGCTGCCGCTCGCCGGCAGACAGGTCCCCAACAGTTCGAAACGGGTCCAGCGGCAGGCCATAGGTCTCGGATACCTCCCGGATACGCGAGGCCAGATCCCCCATCGCTGGTGGGTTCTCCATCCCCAACGCTATGTTCTCGGCCACGTTCAGCGCGTCAAACAGCGAGAAATGCTGGAACACCATCGCGATCCCATCAGCGCGCGCTGCGCGGGGCTCGGATGGTGTAAACGACTGACCTCGCAGCAACATTGTGCCGCTGTCGGGTTTCACCAAGCCGTAGATCATCTTCACAAGCGTGGATTTACCCGCGCCGTTTTCGCCCAGCAAGGCGTGAACCTCTCCTTCACCGATGTCAAAGGACACCTGATCATTGGCCACGACACCGGGGTAGGCTTTGGTCAGCCCTTGCAGGCTCAGAAGTGGAGTGGTCACGCGCTCAGGTCCTTCTTCAGTTCGTTCTGCCGGGCCGGGCTCAGGATCTGCGCCGCGACACCAACTGCGATCATCTGCGGGTGCTTGCCCAGTGATGGGTCGCCAATCGGGCAGGTGATCCGTCCGATCCGCTCGGGCGAATGCCCAAGGGCCGCCAATCGCGACCGAAACCGCGCCCATTTCGTAGCCGACCCAATCAGGCCCGCAAAGCGGAAATCGTGCAAAAGCAGCCTGTTGCACAGTTCCAGATCCAGATTGTGTGAATAAGTCAGCACAAGGTGCTCGGCATCGCGCGGAGCGTGACGAACTAGCTCGGCGGGCTTCGCCGCTGGCAAAGTGGTTACGCTCGCGGGCACCATTTCGGGAAATCGCTCCGGTCCGGTGTCAACCCATGTGATCGTTAGATCGGGGAGGGGCGACAGAACATCAACCAAGGCGCGGCCTACGTGGCCAGCGCCCCAGATCCAAAGATGACGGGTTGGCTTATGCACCGGCTCCACCATCCAGCCGTCGATGAGTTGCGGGTCTGGCTGCGCACCCTGTCCACGCGCCTTTGCCAGCATGCGCTTCACCGACAATGGCATCTCACCACCAGACACCGGCCGGGCAACAATCGCGTCGTTCAAGCTGTCCACAGTTGCTAGGTCATAGCTCTCGCTAAGCAACGTCACTGCCCCACCGCAACATTGCCCCATGTCTGGCCCAAGCGCATGCTGCGTTAGGCGGGAAAGTGCGATTTGCGATCGCGCCGCCTCGGTGGCCTGAAACTCCAGGGTGCCTCCGCCGATCGTGCCGATTTGACCTGTCTTCCATACAAGCATCGCCGCCCCGACCTCGCGGGGGGACGATCCCTTGATCCCGGCAATCACAACGCGGACCACTGTGCCGTGGTTAATGACCGCCTCCCTCAAAGCCTCCCGATCAAATCCCATCAGGTATCTCCCCTTACCCTTTGGACGCCATGCCAGACGTGTTCAGCCGTGGCCGGGGCATCCAGCGCTGGATAGCGAGTGCCGCAGGCCGCTACCGCATTCGACAGCGCCAACCAGGCCGAAATGCCCAACATGAACGGCGGCTCACCCACTGCCTTGGACCGATAGATCGTGTCCTCTCGGTTTTCGGCATCCCAGAGCGCCACGTTGAACACATCGGGCCGGTCAGAGCAGGCCGGTATCTTGTAGGTCGACGGCGCGTGGGTGCGCAGATTGCCCTTGTCGTCCCAGATCAGTTCCTCCGTCGTCAGCCAACCCGCGCCCTGCACGTAACCACCTTCGATCTGCCCTATATCCAACGCCGGGTTCAGCGACGCGCCCGCGTCATGCAGGATATCCGTGCGCAGGATGCGGTTTTCGCCGGTCAGCGTATCCACCGCAACCTCTGTGACCGAGGCTCCGTAAGCGAAGTAAAAGAACGGCCGACCGTGTCCCTTGATGCGGTCCCATTCGATCCCGGGGGTTTTGTAAAACCCGGTTGCGGACAAGCTGACCCGCCCCTGATAGGCGAGCGCCGCTGCTTCGGCAAAGCTGTAGCGTTCCCCACCAACTTCCACATGGCCGTCGGTGAAACGAACGCTTGACGGATCGGCTTGATGCCGTTCGGCCAGGTAGTCCGCCATGCGGTCCCGGATCGTGTCACACGCGGCTTTGACCGCCATCCCGTTCAGGTCACTGCCGGACGATGCCGCCGTGGCCGAGGTATTTGGGACCTTGGCCGTATCGGTTGCGGTGATCTTCACCATTTCCAGCGGGATACCAAAACGCGCCGCCGCAACCTGCGCTACTTTCTGGAACAGTCCTTGCCCCATTTCGGTGCCGCCATGGTTCAGATGGACCGAGCCATCCTGATAGACATGCACCAGCGCACCCGCCTGGTTCAAATGCGTCAGCGTGAAGGAGATACCGAACTTGACCGGAGAGAAGGCAATGCCCTTCTTGATCACGGAATTCTGGGCATTCCATTGCGCGATGGTTGTTTTACGCGCCGCGTAGTCGCTGGAGGCCAGCAGGGCGGACGTCATGCCATGCAATTCAAAGTCGCTGACTTCCATGCCGTAGGGCGTCGAGTTGCCGCCTTCGGGTACAGGGCGTACAGGGGCGCTGCCCATCTCAACCGCGCCGCGGCTGGTCAGATCTTCGTGTGGACCGGGATGGCCCAGCGGATTTGTTGTTGCGGCAATGTCTGCAACCGCGCGCGCAGGTTCATAATAGTTCCGTTGCCGCAGCTCGACCGGGTCCATCCCCAGCTCAAAAGCTGCGTGGTCCATGACGCGTTCGATGCCGACCATGCCCTGCGGGCCGCCGAACCCACGATAAGCCGTGGCGGATTGGGTGTTGGTCTTCAGCCGGTGACTCTCGATCCGCGCACTGGGCAGTAAATAGGCATTGTCGGAATGCAGCATGGCGCGATCCGCGACGGGCAAGGACAGATCTTGAGCCCAGCCACAGATCGCATAGTGCAGGAATGAAACACCCTGAACATGCCCATGTTCGTCAAATCCGGCGCGGTACGAAATGCGGAACGCATGGCGCTTGCCCGTGATGATCATGTCGTCATCCCGATCATAGCGCATCTTGCAGGCTTTGCCTGTCGCACGCGCTGCAATCGCACAGGACACAGCCAGAGCATTGCCCTGGCTTTCCTTACCGCCAAAGCCTCCGCCCATGCGGCGGGTCTCGACACGGACGGCGTGCATGGGAACGCCCAACGCATCCGCAACTTTGTGCTGAATTTCCGTCGGGTGCTGGGTTGAACTATGCACCAGCATATCTCCGCCCTCATTCGGCACCGCCAGCGCCGCCTGACCTTCCAGATAGAAATGCTCCTGACCGCCGATCTCGAACGTGCCCTCGATCACATGGGTCGAGGCTGAAATGGCGGCATCCGCATCACCCTTGGCGTAGATGCGCGGGCCGTCTTCGAACCGACTGTCGGCGGCCAAAGCCTCTTCCACCGTCAAGATCGGCGTCTCTTCGGCATAGTCGATCTTTCCCAATCTTGCGGCCTTGCGCGCGGCCAGATGGCTGGTGGCGACCACAAGGAAAACAGGCTGGCCGATGTAGCGAACCGTACCGTCGGACAGCAGCGGTTCATCATGGATCGAGGGCGAGACGTCATTTGTAAACGGCAGGTCTTCGGCCGTCATCACCATCACGACCCCCTCGGCCGCCTTCACAGCCGACAGATCCATTGCGGTGATTGTACCCTTGGCAATCGGGCTCAGGCCAAAGGCCAGATGCAGTGACCCTTTGGGCGTCGGGATGTCATCCACATAGCGGGCGGCGCCAGACACATGCAGCGGCGCGGCATCGTGAGGGAGGGGTTTGGTTACGCTCATGCCGATACCTCCAACACGTTGGTCGCTTCGCCCTGATCCTCAAGGAAATAGCGCTCAAGCAGTGCCTTAGCCGTTTCAAGCCGATAGCGTGCCGAGGCGCGCATGTCCGTCATCGGGGCAAAATCATCGGCAAAGGCCAGCTTGGCGGGTTGAATGGTCTCGTGCGACCATGGGTTTCCGAGCAGCGCAGCCTCAACATTTGCAGCCCGTTTGGGGACGCCGGCCATGCCGCCAAAGGCGATACGTGCCTCAGCGACGACACCGTCCGCGACTGAAATGTTGAAACATCCGCACACGGCCGAGATATCCTGATCGAACCGTTTGCTAAGTTTGTAGCATTTCAACCGGTCCGCTTGACGCGGAAAGCTGACGGCTTCGACAAATTCGCCGGTTGCGCGGTCTTGCTTGCCGTAGTCAATGAAGAAGCTCTCCAACGGGATCGATCGCCGCGCGTCGCCTTTGCGTAGATGCAGAGTAGCCTTCAGCGCGATCAGCGCTGGCGGGTTGTCCCCGATGGGGGAGCCGTTTGCGATATTACCACCGACAGTTGCTGCGTGGCGCACCTGAACACTGGCATAGCGGCGGATCATCTCGGCGTAGGACGGATGCAGATCAGCAAGCGCTTCACCCATCTGGTTCATGTCGACCATGGCTCCGAACCGGATTTCGTTGTCGGTGACGGTGATGTCTTTCAGGTCATCACAGCCATTCAGGAAAATCACCGGATCCAGATCGCGAAGCTGCTTAGTGACCCACAGGCCCACATCGGTCGCACCGGCGACCAAAGTGGCATTCGGGTGGTCGGCGTAAACCTTGGCCAGGTCGTCCGAGGACATTGGCAACATCGGGGACGATGATGGCAATGCGACCGGTTTGTCCTTGACCCAAACCGGGACGGGCTGATCCTCGACCGCTTGCGCGGCGCGGATGATCGGCGCGTAACCCGTGCAGCGGCACAGGTTGCCCGCAAGTTGGGTGTCGTGATCTGTTGCCCCAGTGGTGTGACCGGCCACCATCGACATGACAAAACCCGGGGTGCAGAAACCGCATTGAGATCCGTGCAGGTCTATCATCGCCTGTTGAACAGGGTGTGTCTCGCCGTTTGGGCTGCTGGCACCTTCTACTGTACGCACAGCCTTTCCATGCAGCTGAGGTAGGAACAGAATGCAGGAATTCAGCGCCTTGGCGCCGTCTTCGTCCGTCACCATGATGGTGCAGGCCCCGCAATCGCCTTCGTTGCAACCTTCCTTGGTGCCGGTTAGGCCGCGATCCTCGCGCAGCCAGTCCAGCAGGGTCGCTGTCGGATCAACATCCGCCAGCTCCACTGTCTCTCCGTTCAGAAGAAACGTGATGTTCATTCGTGAAACCCGTCGCGTTACCCGGTTGCGCCCCTCGGTGCCCTCCTTCGATGCGACGTAGAAAGAGCGGCGGGCTGGTAGCTTGCCGTTAGATGTTAGAAACAGCGTAAGTGATCTGGCAAGAAAAACTGCCTATTTAATGCACCATTGTATACAGACGGCAATGTCTAGTCGGGTTAGTGTACCGTTCAGTGGATTGTAACTAAAGTGTTTTTCGCACTGGGTCGGTATCATCACCCGAAACACCTTCTGAAAAAGCCGAATAATCAGCGGTTGCGTTTTAGACAGGTCCAAGGTGCTGTTCTTGCTTTTGCACGACCGCCGGCTGCGATAGCCTGCGGGATATGAGCAGCTCTCCTCGATTCATTCACCTCCGCGTTCACACCGAATACTCTTTGCTGGAAGGCGCCGTGCGGCTGAAAAAGCTGCCGGGTCTGTGCGAGAAGATGGACATGCCCGCCGTCGCGGTGACCGACACCAACTCCATGTTCTCGGCGCTGGAGTTCTCGGTGACCGCAAGTGATGCGGGTGTCCAGCCAATCATGGGATGTCAGGTCGATTTGACTTACGTGCAGGCGCAACCCGGTGAAAAGCCTAAGATCCCCGCGCCGTTGGTGCTGCTGGCCCAGTCCGAGGTTGGGTATGAGAACCTGATGAAACTCAGTTCGTGCCTGTACGTGGATAAGGGCGGGCAGCTGCCGCAGGTCACGTTGGAGGAACTGGCCGAACGTTCGGATGGTCTGATCTGCCTGTCCGGCGGTCCGGACGGTCCGGTCGGGCGATTGCTGCAACAAGGCCAGCGCCCAGCGGCCGATGCCTTGATGGATCGGTTGGCGTCGATATTTCCCAACCGCCTGTACGTTGAACTGCAACGCCACCCAGGCGAAGATGGTCAGCCCGAGGCCGAGCGTCTGACAGAACGCGGCCATGTCGAGATGGCCTATGCCAAGAACCTGCCGCTGGTGGCCACCAATGACGTCTATTTCCCGACCTCGGATATGTATGAGGCGCATGACGCGCTGATTTGTATTTCTGAAGGCGCCTATGTGGACCAGCAGGCCGGTCGCCGTCGCCTGACCGCACAGCATTACTTTAAGTCGCAGCAGGAAATGGTCACGTTGTTTGCGGACCTACCTGAAGCCATCGAGAACACGGTCGAGATCGCCAAACGTTGCGCTTTCATGGCCTATCGTCGCGATCCGATCCTGCCGAAGTTCGCAGATGATGAGGTCGCCGAGCTGCGCCGCATCGCCAATGAAGGTTTGCAAAAACGCCTTGCCGTGATCCCGCACGCGGTGACGCCCAAGGAATATCAGGAACGGCTGGATTTTGAGCTTGATATCATCGAGGGGATGGGTTTCCCGGGCTATTTTCTGATCGTTGCCGACTTTATCCAGTGGTCCAAGGATCAGGACATTCCGGTTGGTCCGGGGCGGGGCTCAGGCGCGGGTTCTCTGGTGGCCTATGCGCTGACAATCACCGACCTTGACCCCCTGCGCTATTCGCTCCTGTTCGAACGGTTCCTGAACCCCGAGCGTGTCTCGATGCCCGACTTCGACATCGATTTCTGTATGGATCGCCGGGAAGAGGTGATCCGCTACGTGCAGCAGAAATACGGGCGTGACAAGGTGGGGCAGATCATCACCTTCGGCGCGCTACTGTCGAAGGCAGCCGTGCGTGACATCGGGCGGGTTCTGCAAATGCCATATGGCCAAGTGGACCGCCTGTCCAAGATGATCCCGGTCGAAGGCGTAAAGCCCGTTTCCATCGAAAAAGCCCTGAAAGACGAACCCCGCCTGCGCGAAGAAGCCCGCAACGAAGAGGTCGTCGACCGGCTGCTGACCTACGGTCAGCAGGTTGAAGGGTTGTTGCGGAATGCCTCGACCCACGCGGCGGGTGTGGTGATCGGGGATCGTCCGTTGGACGCGCTGGTGCCGCTGTACCAAGATCCGCGATCCGATATGCCCGCAACCCAGTTCAATATGAAATGGGTGGAACAGGCCGGTCTGGTCAAATTCGACTTTCTGGGCCTGAAAACCCTGACGGTGATCCAGAACGCCATGGACCTGATTTTCAAATCCGGGCGCGATCTGCACATCGCTGCTGATGGCACTGAACTTTATGAACCTGCGGACGGGGCCAAAAACCAGATCAACGCCATCCCGTTGGATGATGAGGCGACGTATAAACTCTATTCGGCGGCCAAAACGGTGGCGGTGTTCCAGGTGGAATCCAGCGGCATGATGGACGCGCTCAAGCGGATGAAGCCGGACTGTATCGAAGATATCATCGCCCTCGTCGCGCTCTACCGTCCCGGCCCGATGGAGAACATTCCCAAGTTCTGCGAGGTCAAAAACGGGCTGAGCGAACGGGACACGCTGCACCCGTCTATCGACCATATTTTGGACGAGACCCAAGGCATCATCGTCTACCAGGAACAGGTGATGCAGATCGCTCAGGAGATGGCGGGCTATAGCCTCGGCGGTGCGGATTTGCTGCGCCGCGCCATGGGTAAGAAAATCCAGGAGGCGATGGACGCCGAACGGCCCAAATTCCTCCGGGGCGCCGGCGAGAACGACGTGGACGAAGCCAAGGCGACCGAGGTCTGGAACCTGTTGGACAAGTTCGCCAATTACGGCTTCAACAAATCCCATGCCGCCGCCTATGCCGTCGTCAGTTATCAAACAGGTTGGCTGAAAGCCAACCACCCGGTCGAGTTTATGGCGGGTGTCATGAACTGCGATATCCACCTGACTGACAAGCTTGCGGTCTACTTCGAGGAAGTCCGCAAGGGGCTGGAACTGCCTTATGTACCGCCTTGCGTGAACCGATCTCACGCCTCCTTTGATGTGGCCGAGGGACACCTTGTCTATGCGCTGGGCGCCCTCAAGAACGTTGGCGTCGAGGCGATGAACCTTGTGGTGGAAGGGCGTCGAGCCGGAGGCGCGCAGAGCGATGCTGCTGACAAGCCTTTCGTCAACCTGTTCGATTTCGCCCGACGCCTTGATCTGAAGAAGGTCGGAAAACGTCCGCTTGAGATGCTGGCGCGGGCAGGGGCCTTTGACGAGCTCGACAAGAACCGCCGTCGGGTTTTCGACAGCCTCGAACAGTTGGTGCAATATTCCGCCGCGATTCACGAACAGAAGAACTCCAACCAAGTGTCGCTATTTGGTGAGGCAGGGGATGATTTACCTGAACCGCGCCTGGCACCAACCCCGGATTGGTTGCCTGCCGAACGCCTCAGTGAAGAGTTCAAGGCGATTGGGTTTTATCTGTCCGGCCATCCGCTGGATGACTACATGCCTGCGCTCAAGCGCAAACAGGTTCTGACGCTGGATCAGGTGACAGAAAAAGCCCGTGGCGGTGCGTTCATTGCCAAGATGGCGGGTGTTGTGGCCGGGCGACAGGAACGGAAGTCCGCCCGTGGCAACCGTTTCGCCTTTGCGCAATTGTCCGACCCAAGCGGTGCTTACGAGGTTACGCTGTTCTCCGAGACCTTGGAAAAATCGCGCGAGTTTCTGGAAACCGGCGCGCAGGTTGTGCTGACCGCCGAAGCGACGATGGAGGCTG
Organism: Ruegeria sp. EL01; assembly: GCF_900313035.1. Classification (GTDB taxonomy): domain Bacteria; phylum Pseudomonadota; class Alphaproteobacteria; order Rhodobacterales; family Rhodobacteraceae; genus Ruegeria. Next base: position 49,920 of record NZ_OMPS01000004.1, read on the forward strand.
ATCAGCTCAAGCTACTGGGGCGCTCTGTCGGGCCAGTCGATTCGGTTGTGGCCGACGCCGGTGCCACCGGTCTTCGGATTTTTGTGGATCAGGCCCAGGCAGTGCCAACGCTCGCCAAAGTGTTGGAAGACGCCGCCAGCGCCGCACGCAGCGCGGCCAAAGGCCCGATCCAGCTTTGTCTGCTGGATCCGGGGTTGCCCGGCGATGTTGAACTGGAACTGGGGCAGGATTTCCCCATCAACCCACAGATCAAAGGCGCGCTGAAATCGCTGGAAGGCGTGATGTCAGTCGAGGAGATCTGACCGGCCACGGCTTTGTTGCCAGATAGTCCAGGCCTCGCTAGGCTGAATTCAGAATGTGTATTCGAAGGTCAGATCATAGGAGAGCACCCAGATGAAAATTGCGGGTACCGGTTTCAGAACACTCACTTTGGCCACGGCTGCGTCGCTGGTGCTGGTCTCAGCATCGGCGGGACTTGCCGATAACAAAAAGAAGAAGAATACGATCGAAGGCGCGCTGATCGGCGCGGGGGTTGGTGCACTGATCGGAGACGGCAAAGGCGCCGCCATTGGTGGTGTGGCCGGTGCATTTATCGGACACAACTGGAAGTGAATGCGATGCGGATGACCCCCTTAAAAGCCGTATTGGTAAGCGTTTGTGCGGCACTGCCGAGCGTGGCCACTGCTGATGAAGCTGCCGAACAAATGGTTCAGGATGCGCTGCCTGTGATGTACCATACCTGTGCCTCGGTCGTAGAAGAGGCAGATGGGGACGAAGCCTTTATCTATGCCGTCGTGGGAAAGCTGACCGCAGTGTCGGTCTATAATCGCCAGATCGATATCAATGACCACGCGGCCTCTGACGAGGATAAAGCCAAGCTGTATCAGGCATTTGTGGCAGCACTGCGCGATGGGTGTGCGGATGACAAAGACGCACTGCTGGCCGGTGTTGTTGACAATGCGGTGAAATCAACGCTGGGATTGTGATGAGCTTATCGCTAGGTCTGTTGCGGCTTAGCTTCGTGACCGGCTAGCCATCCTGACGAAGCGCAGGCAGCCCGACGCCGGTGCTGTCAAACCCGCCATCGGATGCGATCACTTGTCCGGTCACATAGCTGGCCTTATCCGAACACAGAAAGCAGATCACCTCGGCGATCTCTTGTTCTGACCCATAGCGGTTCAAAGGGATGGCATCGTGATAGGCGGCGATGATCTCGGGCGTGTGCACCGCCATCGCCAGCTTGGTGCGGACCGGACCGGGACAGACACAGTTGGCGCGGACACCATATTCACCCAGTTCCGCTGCCTGCTGTTTCGTCAGGTGGATAACCCCTGCCTTTGATGTGCCATATGCCACCCGCAATGTGCTGGCCCGCAGCCCCGAGATTGAGGCGATATTGACGATTGCGCCTTTGCTTTCCTTCAGTGCGGGCACAGCCGCCTGACTGACTAGAAAAACACCGTCGAGATTGGTTTCCATAACCCGTCGCCAGGTCGCGAACTCCGCCTCTTCGATAGGACCAAAATCCGCCACGCCCGCATTGTTCACAACCGCGTCGATCCGCCCGAAGGTGGTGAGGACTGCCGCGGCCATTTCGGATACTTGCTCCGGATCTGAGATGTCGTGGAAAAACGGACGTGCACCGTCCAGCCCCTCAGCTGCCAGCTTTAATTCATCCGCGTCCCGGTCCACCATTGCGACCTGCCAGCCGTGTTGTAGAAACAGTTTCGTGGTGGCCAAACCGATGCCACGGGCAGCTCCGGTCACAAGCGCCAGTTTTTGGGTCATTTGCTATCTCCGCCTACCGCCCTTTGGGGTCGCTTGCATCGTTCAGGATGTTGTACGGGTCGCAACACCCGCTCTCTGAGTGTTGTACAACTGCACACATTCACCGCATCTTCAATAATGCGGTGGGCGTTCGTCCCCCAAGACGATACCGCCTGTTCCTTCCTGAGCCCGCTCCCCTTCGCGTCTTACCAGCATCTCAACCCGGCGGGTCAGGTTATCAATCTCGTCCTGTTGCCGGGTGACAACCGCGTTTAGGTCTTCAACTATACGGGTCAGATGGGCGATCTGTTCTTCCAGATGCTGCATATCGGGTTCCTGTGGGGGCTTGTCTCTGCTTCGCTCATAGCGGTCCGGCAGGCGCATGACCAGTGAAACCGCGCTGAGTGGCAGAGCGTTGGCTTGCCCCGATCCCGGCCATGGGATAGACCGCGCGCGGAACGACTAACTCCCAAGGACGCCCCAAATGGCCAAGCCCAAGAAACAGCCCCGCCCCAAGGCCATCACGCCGAAAGGGTTCCGCGACTATTTCGGCCAGGAAGTCACGCAGCGCACCGAGATGCTGCGGGCCATTGCGGACGTCTATCACCGCTACGGCTTTGACGCGCTTGAAAGCAGCGCGGTTGAGACGGTCGAGGCGCTGGGCAAGTTTCTGCCCGATGTAGATCGCCCGAACGAGGGCGTCTTTGCGTGGCAGGAAGTTGACGAGAATGACAAGGGCGACTGGATGGCCCTGCGCTATGACCTGACCGCGCCATTGGCGCGTGTTTACGCGCAGCACCGTAACGATTTGCCCACACCCTATCGCCGCTATGCGATGGGGGTCGTCTGGCGCAACGAAAAACCCGGACCGGGGCGGTATCGTCAGTTTTATCAATGCGATGCGGATACGGTGGGCACGGCCTCGATGGCCGCGGATGCCGAGATTTGCGCGATGTTGTCGGACACGCTGGAGACCGTGGGTATCCCCCGTGGTGACTATTTGGTGCGGGTGAACAACCGTAAAGTTCTGAACGGCGTGCTTGAGGCGATGGGGCTGGGCGACGATGTCGCTACGCGGGACGCCGTACTGCGCACCATCGACAAGTTCGACAAGGTCGGAAAAGCCGGGGTGCGCGAGTTGCTGACCAAGGGTCGACTGGATGCGTCAGGCGCGTTTATCGACGGTGTCGGCCTCAGCGATGATCAGGCCGAGCCGGTGATTGCGTTTCTGACGTCCAAAGCTGCGGTTACAGCCGGAACGCTGGCCAATCTACGGGCCGCTGTTGGTGATAGCAAGATTGGCGCAGATGGGATCGACGAACTGGAACAGATCGGCGCGCTGCTGGATGCGGGGGGGTATGGCACGGATCGTATCGAGATCGATCCATCGGTTGTGCGCGGCCTCGGCTACTACACCGGCCCCGTCTACGAAGCCGAACTGACTTTTGAGATTTTCGACGAAAAAGACCGTAAGCGTCAATTCGGGTCCGTTGCCGGTGGTGGTCGCTACGATGATCTTGTGAAACGCTTTACCGGGCAAGAAGTCCCGGCAACTGGTATTTCTATCGGAGTTGATCGGCTATTGGCCGCCCTACGCGAAAAGGGTCGGATCAGTGCCCAAGCCACTGGACCTGTTGTCGTGACCGTCATGGATCGTGACCGTATGGCAGACTATCAGGCAATGGTGGCTGAGCTGCGCAATGCTGGCGTTCGGGCCGAAGTCTACCTGGGAAATCCCAAGAACTTTGGCAATCAGCTGAAATATGCGGACAAGCGCAATTCTTCGATCGCTGTGATCGAAGGTGGTGACGAAAAGGCGGGTGGCATCGTGCAGATCAAGGATTTGATCCTGGGTGCCAAGATCGCCGAAAGCGCAACGCTGGAGGAATGGAAAGAACGCCCCAGCCAGTTCGAAGTGCCGCGTGGTGATCTGGTCGCCAAGGTGCGTGAAATTCTGGACAGTCAGGACTGAACGATGCCCAACCGTTCCCAGATACAGGGTCGTGCCGCGACGATGCGCCTGCGGTTCGAGGCTGCCGGGGCACGGGTCGTGGACCCGCCCTTGCTGCAACCGGCTGAGACGCTGCTCGACCTCTATGGCGAGGATATTCGCGCGCGCGCCTACGTCACCTCCGACGCTCTGCGGGGCGAACAGATGCTACGCCCCGATTTCACCCTGCCTGTCGTTCAAATGCACATGAACGAGGGTGCAGAACCCGCTCGATATACCTACTCGGGTGAGGTCTTTCGGCGGCAGGAACACGATCCCGACCGGTCCAATGAGTATATTCAGGTTGGCTACGAAGTTTTTGATCGTGCCGATCCCGCCGGGGCTGACGCCGAGGTCTTTTCGCTTTTTGCCCTTCAACTGCGGGGGTTGCCTTTGCGCGCCGCCACAGGGGACATCGGCATTCTGACCGCTGCTGTGCAGGGATTGCGCACAGCAGACCGGCGCAAGGGCGCGTTGATGAGACATCTTTGGCGCCCCCGTCGCTTTCGAATTCTACTGGATCGATTTGCCGGGCGGAAACCTGAGCCGGAACAAAGAGCTGGTCTTTTGGACGCGAAGGATCCGATGGCCTTTGGTATGCCAATGATCGGCAAACGGCGCGCCTCGGAAATTGCGGTGCGCATCGAAGCGCTGCGCGAGGACCGGGAAACCCCACCCATTTCTGATACCGAACTTGCTGGCCTCGAGTCCTTGCTGGGCGTTCGTGAAACCATGCCTTTTGCGTTGGAACAACTGCGCGATGTTGCGGTGGACCTGCCGCAGATAACGCCAGCCTTGGACCAGTTAGAGCGTCGGATCGCGGCGCTTCAGGCCCGCGGTGTCGATGTTGAAAAGCTGGATTTCGAAGCTGCCTATGGCCGGACATCCATGGAGTACTACGACGGGTTTGTCTTCGGGTTCTACGCAGAGGGTCGCCCCGACCTGCCGCCGATTGCGACAGGTGGCAGGTACGACGCCTTGACACGCCAATTGGGTAACGGGGCGGAAATTCCAGCCATCGGCGGTGTGCTGCGTCCGGATCTGATGCTCGAGATCGAGGAGGTCGCCCAATGAGCCTGAAACTTGGCGTGCCATCCAAGGGTCGATTGATGGAGAAGACCTTTTCGTGGTTTGAAAAGCGAGGCATTACCTTGTCGCGCAGTGAATCCGAGCGGGAATATGCGGGCAAAGTCGATGGCATCGACGGCGTATCGCTGGTTCTGATGTCTGCAGGTGAAATTCCGCGTGACCTGGCATCTGGGCGCATTCACCTAGGGGTCACTGGCACTGATCTTGTGCAGGAAAAGCTACCGCGTTGGGAACAGCAGGTCGAAGAGGTTTCCCTTTTGGGTTTTGGGCAGGCGGATCTGATTATCGCAACGCCGGCCTGTTGGGTTGATGTGGATACATTGGATGATCTGGATGCGGTCGCAGCAGCGTTTCGCAAGACCCACGGCCACCGTTTGCGGATTGCGACAAAGTATCATCGCTTGGTGCGGGAATTCCTGTCTGACGCCGGGGTGTCTGATTTCACCCTGGTCGACAGTCAGGGCGCGACCGAAGGCACGGTAATGAATGAAACAGCCGAGGGGATTGCGGATATCACTTCGACAGGGGAAACGCTGCGGGCCAACCACCTGAAAATCCTGTCTGACGGACTGATCCTAAAGTCGCAAGCAACGTTGTGGCGTAGTCGGATAGCCAAATACAGCGCCGCAGAAAAACAAGTTCTGACAGATCTGCTGGATCGGCTTGGCTGAGGCTACAGCACGCCGATTTCAGCCAACGCGCGGTTGAGGTCGTCGGGCAGGGCGTCGTCCTGAGATCGGCCCTTTGGCAGATCCGGGGGGGTGTCTTCGGGTTTCAGATAGCGCCAGCCTTGAAACGGTCGTTTCTGAGCGTTCTGGGTGCGATGCACTTCGGGCTCCAGCACAATAGCACAGCGGCGGATGCCATCTTCGCCGATGACCTCATCCAGTCGCAGGATGCGCTGGCGGCATTGAACCACACCTTTGATCACCCAATAGATTGATCCGCCGTTCACAATCTCGGCTTCGCGCTTGGGCCACATGCGGGTGACATGACGTGGCAATTCGTCCGCATAAAGCGGCTTACGGCTGTCTTGCCATTCGATCAGCGTGTCGACGCTTTCCGACCCAACCGACAGTTTTATGAGGTTTATGTACTTATCCACAATTTGCTCACAGAGTCGTCCTGAAGGAATTGTCTCGTATGGTAAGCTCATCGACGGAAGTCATCAAGTTATGGTGGCGCTTTGTGATAGAGTTGGTCTATCTTGTATGCCTCGCAGAAAAATAGGAATCACCAATGAGCCGCTTTGCCGCCCCCATCGCCGAGCAGATCTGGGACATGAAATACCGCTTTAAACAGGCGGATGGCACGCCCATCGACCAGACGGTTGAAGATAGCTGGCGACGTATCGCGCGGGATCTGGCCCGGGTGGAAGAAGACTCGGCGCATTGGGAAGAAAAATTCTATGAGGCGCTGGAGGACTTCAAATACCTGCCTGCCGGACGCATTACAGCTGGCGCCGGGACTGCGCGGCGCGTGACGTTGTTCAACTGCTTCGTCATGGGCACGGTCCCAGACAGTATGGGCGGTATCTTCGACATGTTGAAAGAGGCGGCTTTGACCATGCAGCAGGGTGGGGGGATCGGATATGATTTCTCGACCATCCGACCGCGCGGCGCGGATGTGCATGGGGTAGCAGCCGATGCGTCGGGCCCGCTCAGCTTTATGGACGTGTGGGACGCGATGTGCCGCACCATCATGTCCGCCGGGTCGCGCCGCGGTGCAATGATGGCGACGATGCGGTGCGATCACCCGGACATCGAGCATTTCATCACCGCCAAATCCGACCCGGCCCGCCTGCGCATGTTTAACATGTCGGTGCTGGTCACCGATGCGTTTATGGAAGCGGTCAAAGCCGACGGCCCGTGGGAATTGGTGTTTGGTGACAAGGTCTATCACACCGTTCAAGCCCGCGATCTTTGGAACAAGATCATGCAGGCGACCTATGATTATGCCGAGCCGGGCGTGATTTTCATCGACCGCATCAATACAGCCAACAACCTCAGCTATGTCGAAACCATTGCAGCCACGAACCCCTGTGGCGAGCAGCCGCTGCCACCTTATGGCGCTTGTCTGCTGGGGTCGATCAACATGGCGCGTTTGGTTGCAGAGCCGTTCGAAAACGGTGCGCATCTGGACGAGGCAGCAATGCAGGACCTCGTCGCAACGGCCGTTCGGATGATGGACAACGTGGTGGACACGTCGAAGTTCCCACTGCCGGAACAAGCCGCTGAAGCACAGGCCAAACGTCGCATCGGGCTCGGTGTGACTGGTCTGGCGGATGCGCTGCTCATGTTGGGGCTGCGCTATGGCTCTGACGAGGCGGCGCGCCAGACCGAGCGCTGGTTGCACGCGATTGCTCGCGCCGCGTATCTGGCGTCGGTCGATTTGGCGCGCGAAAAGGGGGCTTTCCCCCTGTTTGATGCCGACAAATACCTATCCAGCGGCACCATGCAGCAGATGGATGGCGATGTGCGCGATGCAATCCGTGAACACGGTATTCGCAATGCGTTGCTGACCTCGATCGCGCCAACCGGAACCATTTCGCTTTATGCCGGGAATGTGTCTTCCGGGATCGAGCCGGTCTTTGCCTATGCCTACACGCGCAAAGTGTTGCAAAAGGACGGCTCGCGGACCGAAGAAGAAGTGGTCGACTACGCTGTGCAGATGTGGCGCGATAAGTTTGGTGACGAGAAACTACCCGAGTATTTTGTGAATGCTCAGACATTGCCTCCGAGCGATCATGTTAAAATGCAGGCGGCAGCGCAAAAATGGATCGACAGCTCGATCTCCAAGACGATCAATTGTCCCGAAGACATCAGCTTTGACGCGTTCAAGGACGTCTACATGCAGGCATGGGATCAAGGCTGCAAAGGGTGCACAACCTATCGCCCGAACGATGTGACCGGATCGGTTCTGACCGTGTCAGAGAGCGAGGACAAGGTCCCGGGCGAAAGCGCAGACGCGCCGCACCAGGTCGATGGTGGGGAAGTCGTCTATATGTCCGAACCGCTGGATCGCCCTCAATCGCTGGAGGGGTCGACCTACAAGTTGAAATGGCCGGATAGCGAACATGCGATTTATCTGACCATTAATGACATTGTCATCGGTGGGCGTCGGCGTCCGTTTGAAGTTTTTATCAACTCGAAGAACATGGAACACTACGCTTGGACGCTTGCGCTGACCCGGATGATTTCTGCCGTGTTCCGTCGTGGTGGGGACGTTTCCTTTGTGGTTGAAGAGCTGAAGGCTGTTTTCGATCCCCGTGGTGGGGCCTGGGTCAAAGGTAAGTACATCCCATCGATTCTGGCCGCGATTGGCGGGGTGATCGAACAACACATGGTTAACATCGGCTTCCTTGAAGGCGAAGGGATGGGTCTCAAGTCCGACCCGCAGGCGCAAGTGGTCAACATGAATGCACCACGCGGTAAAGCATGTCCATCCTGTGGCCAGTTTGACATGGTTATGATTGAGGGCTGCATGACCTGCCGCAGTTGTGGACACTCGAAATGTGGTTGACCAATTGCGAACGCATGCTTGTGTATGAAACAATCGGGTAGCTGAACCCTACAAGCCGATCTATTTCATGAGTTTTCGCCACGTCTAAGCGGCGATGCCAAGGGATGCGCGCGATGTCTTTTCAATTAGCTCGTTCTCATCGAGAAAGAGGACGCCTCGTGTAGTATGACCAAGGCGCCGCCGTACGTAGTTATCGACTAAAGTCGTGGTGTAATCGAAATCCGCCGATAAGGGATTCGAGCATCGAAGATAGTATGCTCAGTCCCGTTATGAAGACCAATCTGCATCCCTTTTGCTGCGGCTTCATACAATGGTTTTGGATTCTGACCCCATCACGACCTCTCCAGCGGCCGGTACCGAACCAATTCACGTAAACTTTCGGCCTAAGCCGCTTGAATTCTGCCCAAAGTCTAATTTTGTCATTCCTGAACGCTTCCCAGATTGATGCGACCGCACTTTCGCGTTGGTTAATTTCTTAGAAAGGAATGCAGATGAACAGTTTTGGTAAATGGGCGACGCTGGCCGCTATTTCCATCCCAGGTCTGGCCACGGCTCAGATAAATGTAGGTGATGCGTTGGGATCGACAGAGGAAAGCATCCGTTCAGCGCTTGAAGCTCAAGGTTATGCCATCTCGGATGTTGAAACCGAGGGCGGTGAAATCGAAGTCCAAGCGTCCTTAGATGGCAAAGACTATGAGATCGAAGTGTCAATCGAGACAGGCCAGATCGTCGAGATCGAAGAAGAAAACGATACAGATGAGGGTTAAAGCTTCATCGGTGCGCCCTGCTCACGGGCGCACCCCTGGCCCATTCAAATCCGGCAACAAAAAGCATCCGGTCGCCTTATGGTCATTGTTCGCGCTGCAATCCGTTTGCTGCGCTTACTTTCTGATGGACATTCTTGTGGATGTTCTTTGGCCATCAATCAGCATCGGCCTGGCTGAGAGCGACTTCGCAGAGGCGCTGATTACAGTTGCACTATTCAGTGGCTTGGCCTTTACGGCAAACGAGTTGCGGCAAGTGCAGATCCGTCACACCAGGCTTGAAGCTCAGATAAGAACGGCTGCGGGTGCCTTCAGCGAAGTCTTAGAGGCCCATTTTCGGACGTGGTCCCTAACTCGGGCAGAACGTGAAGTGGCCATTCTTGCAATCAAGGGTTTTTCGATTGGTGAAATTGCTGATCTGAGAAAAACAAAACAGGGAACGATCAAAGCTCAATGCGCTTCGGTCTATCGAAAGGCCGGCGTTTCAGGGCGTCTGCAGCTTATGAGCGTGTTTGTCGACGATCTTCTTGCTGACAGTTTGGTTAGCTCCACAAACCCTGCAAATCTCAAGGAAGACACATGAGGCCAATCGGGCTAGTTTTGATTTGTGCGACAGTCGCGTATCCGGGATACCAGCTTTTGGCTTTGCCCGGGATCACCGATCAGGTCGCATTGTTTTCGCAGTACATGGGTCTTGCTGCACTTGTCCTAATGTCGTGGGGCCAGCTATTGGCGACACGCATGAGGGGGGTCGAACAGCTGTTCGGCGGGCTTGATCGCGTCTATGTACTGCACAAATGGGCAGGTATTGCGGCAATGGCAGCTATCCTGCTGCACGATCTGATTGGGGCCGAGATGCGCGGATTGGGGGCCGAAACCACCCTAAACGATATTGCTGAATCGCTAGGTGAAATCAGCTTCTACGGGCTGATCTTTCTGGTTCTGATATCTGTTGCGACGTTTATCCCCTATCACCTCTGGAAATGGACGCACAAAGCTATGGGCGCTTTGTTTGCCATCGGCAGCCTTCATTTCTTCCTGATTGCAAAGCCCTTTCCGATGACGGATTTTGCCGGGTTGTATACGGGATTGTTTTGTGTGGCAGGCATTGCATCTTATCTTTGGATGCTGCTGCCACAGAACTTGCGTCCAACGCATAGGTACAAAGTATCGAATATCGAAGCGACGGGTGGCGCGCTGGCCATCAAACTTGAGCCAGTCAGCAAGGGACTAAACCCATCGCCTGGACAGTTTGGTGTTCTGCGTTTTTCCGGTGCAGGTTTACGCGAACCACATCCGTTTAGCTTTTCAAAAATAGATCCGGACCGGGTTTTGCGTGTCACCGTAAAAGCACTTGGAGACTACACTTCTAAACTGACCAGCGAACTTGAAGATGGTCAGTTGGTTCGTGTCCAGGGCCCTTTCGGACGTTTCCGTCAATCGGGCAGAGGCCGACAGGTCTGGGTCGCAGGTGGGATCGGGATCACTCCGTTTCTTGCCTGGGCGGATGCGCTGAGCGTTGATGGCGAACCAGTCGACCTGTTCTACTGCATGAGATCTCGAAAGGATGCTCCGCATCTGGAAGAGGTCGAAAAACTCGCCCAGACCAAATCGAACCTGTCTTTGCATCTCATGGTCTCTCAGGAAAACCGGCGTATCAGTGCTGAGCACATAAGCGACGTGATCGGTCCTGATCTATCACGTGTTACCTTCTCTTTTTGCGGCCCGGTTTCCCTTAGGCTGTCGCTTAAGCAAGGCTTGCGCCGCTACGGAGTATCCGCGCGCCGTTTTCGCTATGAAGAATTTGAATTCCGCACAGGTATCGGTGTTCGACAGTTTTTCAATTGGCTCTTGCGTCGAAAATTTTTCAAATTCAACCGGATAAGAATACTACAACCCTGAACGACCCGGCTGTGTTCACGTAGTCAACAACTTCATATGTCAGCATCAACAAGGTTTGCCATCCTTGCGCTTCGGACAAGAAAGCCGACCCAAGGATCGGCTTTCATTAAGAACTCATCCGACAGTACGCCTTAAGCGTGTAACTTTGTCTTTAGAAATGCCACTCATATGATGCCCACATTGCCTGTGTGGACACGTCAGCGCCAACGGTCGACTTGGCATCAAGACGCAAGATACCGCCATGGTCAAAGGACTTTTCATAGCTCAAACCAACCTCACCAAAAGTGTCAGAGCCGCTTCCACCCGACGCCAGAGAGAGCGAGTTTCCGAAGATGGCTACGTCCGTCACCGAAGGGGCATTCGCATCCCTGTGCACGGCCGTCAGCGACGCGGAAAGGCTTCCACCCGCTATTGGTACCGCATATGCGCCACCGATCCGTGCCTCGCTGAACGAAACGGCCCTTTCACCCACTGTCGCGTTGGGGCTGCTGCCAGTCTCGGTATACCCATCCAGATTTTGTTCCCCGTACAAAAAGCTGGCCCGGGGTGTCAGGATCGCGCCGTTTACCATGAAATAGTCCCGCTGAGCCGCTACCAGCGCCGTGATCATGTCGCTGGAGTAGTGGGCCTCCGAAGGGCTGTTGCCGCTGCTCTGTGTCTCGCTGTGGTCCAGGTTGCCATACCCCAGACCAAAGCTGAGATCGGCAAAGCCAAAGTTCTGTGCGGCGCTCGCGCTGAGAAACACACCAGACGTGTCGAAAGAGACTGAACCTAAGGTGCCATTATTCTTCAGATAGCTGGCACCGAAACCAAATCGAAATCCGGCTCCAAGATCGCGGGTCAAACCGGCGCTGGTGCTCCACATATTTGAGGAAAGCGCCGCAGAATTGCCGCTTGACGTTCCATCGCTTCGACTGCCGCTAACTAGGAAATACGGTCGAAACCCTTCAATGGCACCGCTTCCACGCGTGCTGAGCACCATCCTGTCTCGGCTGACACTGTCGCCACCGATGCCGCCCAATTGGCGTGCCAAGTCGTAAGACAAACCCGCAATTTCGAACGATTGGTTTGTATTGGGCTGGAGCTCACTTGCATCGATTGAGGCATAGACAGGTGCTGCGCCACCTTCACCATCGACGAACCATCCCTGTGATGCCGACGTCCCCGACGTTGTGAACACGCCGTTACTCGTGTCGTCGTCCTGGAAACGATAAACAACTTTGCCACCTACATTCTCCAGGTTCACATTGTGATCACTGATCCGAATTGTTCCATCGATGTTGGCAGTTGTGTCGACATTCAACGTTCCACCACCATCGCCAAGATAGACGCCATAGCTAAGGCCTGATGAACTTGCAGCGATGTCGCCTTTAAGATTAATGGTGCCTCGGGCTGCGGTGACATGCAGGCCATAAGCTTCCGCAGTCGGACCTTGCGCTGATGAAATGATTGAGCCGCTGTGCGTCAGAACACCGGCTGCGTCGATCTCGTCGATCTTCATGCCGTAGGAGGAGTAAGACGTCCCTCCCACGCCCGAGACATTGGCTGAAATACTCCCAGAGTTCGAGAATGTCCCGCTTACGATGTCTACTTCGATGCCCGTCGCATCAGCGGTAGACGTTCCTGACGCCCGCACCGACAGATTCCCCGAGTTGGTAAAGGACCCAACCACGTCGTCCATTTCGATCCCGTCCGCCCGGGCCATTTGCCCGTTTGCCGAAGCGGTTATGGAACCGGAGGTTGTGACCTGACCGTCAAGTTGCCTAAGATCAATCCCGTTTGCATGCGCGGACGTTTGACCGGATGCCACCACAGCGATGTGTGCAGTGTTTACCAGAGTGCCGGTGACCTTGCGCACATCAATGCCGTCCACATAGGCTTTGTTCGCAATGGCCTGAACAGAGATGTCGCCAACGTTGGAAAACTGTCCATCGAGATCCCTCAGAACGATCCCAGCGGTAGAAGCAGATGACTGACCTGTCGCGCTAACCCTGATGTCGCCGCTGTTCGCAATCAGGCCATCAACAGAGCCAGTTTTAATTCCATGCGCATCGGCGACGGATCCTTCGGCAGAAACTGATATCGTGCCGGAATTGATTAGCTGACCGCCGATGTTGAACGCCGCTAACCCAGTCGCTGCGGCGGATGCTGTACCTTTGGCTGAAACCGCAATAGAGCCGCTATTCTCATGGGAACCACCCACAAATAGCGCATCAATGCCCTCGGCATTGGCATATGATCCTTGTGCAGTTGCCGTGATCGTGCCTGAGTTTGCAAGGTGACCATCGAGCAGCCTGACTTCAATTCCTCGGGCGTCCGCCGAGGTGTCGCCAATCGCTTCTATCGACAGTGTTCCGCTGTTGTTGAGGGCCCCATCAACAATAGAAACGCTGATGCCTTCTGCGACTGCAGTTGAGCCATTGGCCGCAATCGCCATAGAGCCACTGTTGTCGAGCGTCCCCGACACGCTGTTTGCAGAAATGCCTATTGCAGATGCCTGGGTTGTTCCCGTCGCAGAGATCGCCAGTGTCGCCGAGTTCTGTAGCAGGCCATCGACGCCTCGGGTCTGAATCCCGGCCGCGACTGCCTGACCACTGGCGGCGCGGGAAATGACCGCAACGGAACCGCTATTTGACAGGCTTCCGGCGATGTCGCGCGTGGAGATGCCCCTGGCTTGCGCAGATGTCGCGCCGTTGACGAGCAGCTCAAGGGAACCGCTGTTGGTTACCGCCCATCAATCTGGCTAAAATCCAATGCATCCGCGCGAGCGGCTGAGGACGTTCCCACAGCCTGAATTCTGATCAGCCCGGCATTTTCATAGGTTCCGGATGCCAAGACGTCCCCTGCGTCTATTCCGTCGACAGAGGCGCTTGATGCAATCGCGAACCCTGTCAGTTGACCGGTATTCAGAACACTGCCGCTGACATTGTTGGTTTCGATGATGTCGAAATACGCATCACCGGAATTGCCGGCGGTTGTGATGGTGATATCACCACTATTTTCGAAGCGCCCGAAAATGGTGGATACTTCGATGCCATTTCCGACTGCTGTATTAACGGCGTTGGCGCCGATGGAAATACCGCCCGAGTTTATCAGTGTGCCAGTCAGATCACTGACCTCGATACCGTTGGTGTTTACAGTTTGGCCATTTGTGCCAACAACCTGGATCGAACCAGTGTTTTCTACGGTTCCAGTTACTGCGCCCAGTTGGAAAGCATCGCCGACAGTCGCAGATCCGTTGGCTGACATTTGGATCGTGATGGTGCCCGTATTGCGAACAGCGCCACCGACCGTAGTTGCCCGAATTCCTCGGGCTTTGGCTGAGCTGCTTGTGTCGACCATCAACTCAATTGTACCGCTATTTGAAACCTCGCCATCGATGTCCGAGGCAGAAATACCAATGGCGGTTCCAAATGTGAGCGCAGAGTTTGCGACGCGAATCGTGCCGGTGTTTTGCACCAACCCGGTAACGTTACCTGAGACGTCGACACCCCTAAGATCGGCACTGTCACCAATTGCGGCACTCATAGAGATCGCGCCGGAATTCAAGACGACGCCGGAAAGATCGCCATTCAAATCAACAGCCGAACGGGTTCTCAAGTTCCCTTCCGGCGAGGACAGTTGCCCGGCATTGGTTAGCGTGCCCGAATAGTCCGCCACATTGATCTCGACCACTCCGGGGCCCAGCAACGGGTTCACGTTGATCGCTCCGCTGGCAGTAATTGTATGATCCTCGTTTACAGCACTGATCAGGGGCGTGCTCTGGGCCACATTGACGACTTCACCGAGCACCACCGATCCTGCCGAAATCGCCAGAACTGAAGTCGAAAGAAACAGAAGTGAGGGTGCAACACTCGCGACTTTACCTTTCCACTTGGTCAAACGCCCGCCGCGCCCAAGGGCGTGAACTCTCTGTTCGGTCTGCATGTATTTCTGCCTCACGTGGCTAAATTTCCGGTTCCCCGAGCCCGTGGAATTGTCCCTCCCACATCACCCGTTTGATGTGCCGTTGTTTGCTATGGCACAAAGCGGGGTTAAAGGGCCGTTAGGGGCGCAATTGAGGCCAATCCGGCGATTTAGACCTTTGGTTTATGGATCTAACACCGCGGTTTATGTTGGGGTGAGACTTCCGGATGCGACGTTCAGCCAGGGCGCGCCATGCAGAGCGCGCACCCGGCGATTAACACATCAGGCTACGGACCCGCCGTCCGTCAGATCTTCCAGGAATGCGCTAAGCAATTGGGCTTTGCCAGCATACCCAGACTTTTTGTAGATCGAATTGGTTTGTGCCTTGATGGTGCCTTCCTTGGCATTGCGGATCTCCGCCATTTCGGCGGTTGAACACCCCTTGATCAACAATCGCGTCACTTCACGCTCTGCCTCTGTGAAAGACCATTTCTCAAAATATGCGTCCAGCAAAGCTTCGAAGGCGCTGGAGGCCTTGGCGACCTTATCCTCAAGGGTTTCCTGATACTCACGCATTTTCAGAATTTCGAAACCCAGTACCATGTTGGCCCCGAATAGGGATAACATGATCAGGACTTCCCAGACGTGGATATCATCCCATTCATCAATCCAGGCGACACCCATTGCTTCGCCAATGTCCTCGAACAACATGACGCAAGCACAGAACAGTGAGGCGAAAAATGAAAAAGTCAGGAGCTTCTTTGAAGGCATGTGGGCGTCCATAGCTGTCAAACGTTGATCGCAGGTACCTACGTCGGACCGACATACATTCTCAAGCCATAACTGTTTGGCGCGGTTCCTGACATCTGGTTCGATCTGCGAATACGAACCAAGGTCGACAAGCTGCAAACTTGCGGTTGAACAATGAGAGTAGTCTAAGCAGATATGCCTTTGGCACCCAAGGGGGCTGCCACGGGGTCTTACAACCCACCAAGTCCTCTGACCTGTCAATTTGGGGTCAGGCATCTGCAGGGGTTCAGCAGGTTGATCGTAATAGTCAAACCCAAGCCATCACTGGTGGCAAAAGGATCCAGCGGCCCTCGGCATAGAAATGCTTTGAATCGGGTGTCCTCAGCTAGGTTTTGGACCCAGTAATTTGAGAGTCGTCATTTCTGTTGCGCGTCACAAACCCCCCGAGTTTCGGGGGTGTATTATCAGTAACCTATTCTGGCTGACTAACCAGCACATGGCGCGTCTTCAGTTCTACTTTCCCAAAATCAAGGCAATCCGAGGGTTGATGATGGACGCGTGTTAAGCGGGATAACTTCATGAACCGCAATGGGTTGCGGTGGTCTGATTTACCTCGTCAGAGATGACCAGAGAAGACCAATGTCCCCTGCGGAACGTGGGTTCCGCATCTAAACCTCGGTTCTGATCGTTTGATAAAGCGAACGGAACTTGTGCAGTCGCTCAAACAGGGCTGGCATCGCTTCGGGTTCAAAAGCCGCTTTCTTTGGGGGCTGCACCCCCAGATCGGCGATGCCTAATGCGCCATCGCCGCACGCCGCCAGTTTCGCTGACCCCATTGCCGGACCCGAATCTGCCCCGTTAGACCGAATGATGGATTTCTCAGTGACGGTGGCGATCAAACTCAGAAGCAGGTCAGATCTGCTGCCACCTCCGATTGCGGCCAGTTCGGATAGGTTTGACAGAGTATCGCCAAAACTCTCGGCCGCGTCTGCGAAACAGAAAGCCACAGCTTCCACAACCGAACGACAGATTTCTGCACGCGTCGTCGCATCTTCCAGTCCGAAAAAACAAGCTCGGATATGTGGGTCCCCATGAGGGCTGCGTTCGCCCGTCAGATATGGCAGGAAAATGGGCACCCGATCCGTGTTGACGGTTTCTGCCAAAGCCACGACCTCGGCTGCCGGCAGGTCTAGCTGCCCTCCGATCCACGATATGGGTCTTGCGCCGTTTAGCATGGCGGCCATCTGATACCAACGGTCTGGTAATGTGTGCGCAAAGGCGTGCACGTATCTTTCGGGGTTTGGCTTGTATGCCCGCCCAGCGACAAAAAGCTGACCGGATGTTCCAAGCGAGATAAAACCGCGCCCCGGTTCTGCCGCACCCAGAGAAACGGCGCCGGTCGCCGCATCACCGCCACCCGCGACAATGGGCACGCCAACCCGAAACCCGGTATCCGCAGCACTCTGAGGAGTTATTGTGCCGACGATGTCGTGACCGTCAACCACATGTGGAAGCCAGCTTGTGTTGACGCCGGTGGCTGCAGCAACCGTGTCACTCCATGCGCGTTCGGCTTGATCCAGCCACAACGTTCCAGCGGCATCCGATGTGTCTGTTGCCAACTCACCATGAAGACGCAAGCCAACATAGTCTTTGGGCAGTAGGATCGATGAAATGCGGTTGTAGTTTTCAGGCTCGTTTTGTTTCAGCCACATGATTTTGGGCGCTGTGAACCCAGGCAGCGGGAGGACACCTGCTATTTGGCCTATATCGGGCATGGCTTCGTGGAGTTGATCACACGCGCTCGTCGCGCGGCTGTCGTTCCACAGTATCGCAGGCCGGATAGGGCGTTGATCCTTGTCGAGCAGAACCGCCCCATGCATTTGGCCAGATAGCCCGATGGCTTTCACATCCGATAGATTGATCTTTCCACCCAACTGCCGCAACGCGTCGCACGTCGCCTGCCACCAGATATCGGGATGCTGTTCGGACCAGCCTGGCTTGGGCGACGATGTGTCCAGATCAACGGATGCCGCGGCCAGGATCCTCATCCCGTCAGCACAGACAACTTTTACGGCCGATGTGCCGATATCAATACCTGCGTACATATGAAATCTGTAGTCTTGCGAAGTTTCTGCGACAAGGGTCCTGCTGTTGATTTTTTTGTCGCGCGCAAAGAATATGTAAAAAGTGGTAAGATCGCGACGGTGTCAATCCGCAGGTTAGAGAGCATGACAAAAATCAAAAACATGGAAGAATTTGCTGCGGTCAGTGGTCTTTCTCGACCTACGGTATCAAAGTATTTTCACGATCCTGAAAGCGTCCGGGCCACAACACGGGCCCGTATAGAAGAGGCTCTGGAACGGTTCGAATATCGCCCGAACATCTATGCGGTGAATCAAAACAGGAAGCTGACAAAGAATATTGGTATCGTCGTGCCCTATCTGGCGGACCCGTTTTTTGCCGAGATCGCGCGGTACCTAGAGCAAAGCTGCATAGCGGCTGGCTATCGCCCTTCACTTTTCAGCTCGCATGGCGAACACAAACTGGAAAATGAAATTCTGGATAGCCTGCGATCGCTGAAACCCGCAGGCGTATTGCTTGCGCCATTGGGCCGGGCATCGGACCGGGCAGCGATTGAGAAATTCTGCGAAAATGTGCCCACCGTCCTGTTCGACAGCAATCTTGAAGGGCTTGGCGCGGCCTTCATAGGGTCGGATAACTTCAGTTTTGTATCTCAGACAGTCGAATACATGACCCGAACAGGTGAACCACCATCTTTTTTTGAAATGCGCACCCCTGCAAACCCTAACGCCAATAAACGGCGCAAGGCATACGTCGAGGTGATGGAGAGGCTTGGATTTGAGCCGCATGTCATCAAGATCGATGGCGAAGGTTGGGCCTTTGAGGAGATTGGGCGCAAGGGAGCAGCCAAGGTTTTGGGCCGTCAGGAACTGAAAACAGACTCGGTTTTGTGCAGTAACGACCGTCTGGCGATCGGCTTTCTCTCGGCTTGTTATGAGATGGGGATTCGGGTCGGCCGTCGTGAAGATTGCACGTTGCGGGTGGCTTCAAACGATGACCATCCCTTCTCACGGTTCACTTGTCCGTCACTGACAACCGCTGCACATGACTATGACAATGTGGCCGGTCGCAGCGTGGAGACCCTCTTTGAACTTATTGAAAGTGGAGGGGAATTTGGAAATAGGACGGAAACCCTGTTTCCAGCGCGGTTGGTTTTGCGGGAATCTGCGTAGATAAAAATTAACGCGCGTAAAGTTATTATTGACGGCGCGGCAACTTCTCAACTACGTTTCCTGTACGACATCCAAGCTCAGGGAGGACAGGGATGTATTTGAGAAACGCACTTCGTGCGGCGACTGCAATGACACTCGTCGCGACGGCAGCAGCTCATGCGGATACCTTAACAATCGCGACCGTGAACAACGGCGACATGATCCGGATGCAGGGCTACACAGACAACTTCAGCGAAGCGACCGGTATCGACGTTGAATGGGTGACGCTGGAAGAAAACGTGCTGCGTCAGCGCGTGACCACCGACATTACCACCAAGGGTGGTCAGTTCGACATCATGACCATCGGCATGTACGAGACGCCGATCTGGGGGGCAAACGGCTGGCTGGTGCCGCTGGATGGCTTGTCGGCAGAATACGATGTTGATGACATCCTGCCAGCAATGCGCGGCGGTCTGAGCAATGACGGCACGCTCTATGCAGCTCCGTTCTACGGTGAAAGCTCGATGGTGATGTATCGGACCGACCTGATGGAAAAGGCCGGTTTGGAAATGCCCGAGGCACCAACCTGGCAATTCATCCGCGAAGCTGCGACCGCCATGACGGACCGTGACAACGATATCAACGGCATCTGCCTACGCGGCAAGGCCGGTTGGGGTGAAGGCGGCGCGTTCATCACAGTAACGGCAAACTCGTTTGGTGCGCGCTGGTTCGATGAAGACTGGAAGCCCCAGTTCGATCAGCCTGAATGGAATGAGGCGCTGACCTTCTTCGTGGGCATGATGAATGAATCCGGGCCTGCGGGGTATGCGACCAACGGTTTCAACGAAAACCTGTCACTGTTTCAGCAGGGGAAGTGCGGTATGTGGATTGATGCCACCGTTGCCGCATCATTTGTGACAAATCCTGACGATTCGACCGTGGCTGACAAGGTGGGCTTTGCGCTTGCCCCGAACTCGGAAGGCGTCGACAAGCGCTCCAACTGGCTTTGGGCGTGGGCTCTGGCCATCCCAGCAGGAACCGAGCAAGCGGACGCGGCC
Organism: Ruegeria sp. EL01; assembly: GCF_900313035.1. GTDB lineage: Bacteria > Pseudomonadota > Alphaproteobacteria > Rhodobacterales > Rhodobacteraceae > Ruegeria. The sequence continues at coordinate 69,901 of NZ_OMPS01000004.1, forward strand.
AAGCAGTTTATCGAGTGGGCAACTTCGAAAGACTACATCGAGTTGGTTGCCGAAAACGAAGGCTGGGCAAACGTTCCACCAGGCGCACGTACCTCGCTCTATGAGAACCCCAACTACCAAGAGGTTCCTTTCGCCAAGAAGACGCTGGAGTCGATCCTGTCGGCTGATCCGAACAATCCGACTGTGAAACCAGTGCCTTACGTCGGCATCCAGTTCGCGGCGATCCCGGAATTTGCAGGCATTGCCACGCAGGTGAGCCAGGAATTCTCGGCGGTTTATGCCGGGCAGCAATCGGTGGAAGAGGCGCTTGAAAAAGCGCAGGCCTTCACCACAGAAGAGATGGAAGCCGCAGGGTACTGAGGCTCCTTCCCGGTGGGGGACAGGTTCCTGTCCCCCGCTCCCCACTTCCACAACCCGCGTTTTTCTCGCAGGCTGGTATGCGCCTGAACAGAGAGGTCTTGCGTCATGGCTACTCAACATTCCCGATCCGTTGCTCGCCTGATGATGGCACCCGCAGTGGTCCTGTTACTTGGCTGGATGCTGGTGCCGCTGACAATGACTCTGTATTTTTCCTTCAAGAAGTATCTGCCACTGCGCGGTGGTGATCTGGGTTGGGTCGGGTTCGATAATTACGTTCGGTTCGTTTCCTCCAGTTCCTTTTGGCCAGCGGTTCAGGCGACACTGGTGATCGTTGGCGGCGTGTTGGTGATTACAGTCATTTTGGGCATTCTTCTGGCGATGCTGCTGGATCAGCCGATGTGGGGGCAAGGCGTTGTCCGCATCCTCGTCATCGCGCCGTTCTTTGTCATGCCGACCGTCTCGGCTCTGGTCTGGAAGAACATGTTCATGGACCCTGTGAACGGGTTGTTCGCTCATCTCTGGCGTTTTTTCGGGGCGGAACCCATCTCGTGGCTGTCCGAGGCCTCTATGCCCTCAATCGTGATGATTGTTTCTTGGCAGTGGTTGCCTTTCGCGACGCTGATCCTACTGACTGCAATCCAGTCGCTTGATAGCGAACAGCTGGAAGCGGCTGAGATGGACGGTGCGCCGCCGCTGAAACGCTTCTATCACATCATTCTGCCGCATCTCGGTCGCGCCATCACGATTGTGATCCTGATCCAGACGATCTTCCTGCTGTCGATCTTCGCCGAGATTTTCGTGACCACCGGCGGCGCATTCGGCACCCGAACACTGACCTACATGATCTTCCAGCGCGTGTTGGAAAGCCAGAACGTTGGCCTTGGATCAGCGGGAGGTGTCTACGCCATCATCCTAGCCAACATCGTTGCCATCTTCCTGATGCGCATCGTTGGCAAAAACCTGGACGCGTGAGGAGACAAAACATGGCCCGCGCCGTCACGACACAACGCAAAACCTTCAACACGGCCCTCGCCTGGGCAGTCGGACTACTGATATTTTTCCCGATCCTGTGGACAATCCTGACCAGCTTCAAGACCGAGGCGCAGGCGATTGCCAGCCCACCGATCTTCCTTAGCTTCGATTGGACGCTGGAAAACTACGCCATCGTACAGGAACGCTCTGATTATATGCGGTTCCTGTGGAACTCGGTCATCATCGCGGGCGGTTCGACGATCCTGGGTGTGATCATCGCGGTGCCTGCCGCCTGGGCCATGGCCTTTGTTCCATCGAAGCGCACAAAAGACATCCTGCTGTGGATGCTGTCTACCAAGATGTTGCCAGCGGTGGGCGTACTTTACCCGATCTACCTGCTGTTCATCCGGATGGGGCTTTTGGACAGCCGTCTGGGGCTGGTGGTTGTGCTGATGCTCATCAACCTGCCGATCATCGTCTGGATGCTGTACACTTACTTCCGCGAAATCCCCGGTGAAATTCTGGAAGCGGCGCGGATGGACGGGGCGACGTTGAAAGAGGAAATCCTCTATGTCCTGACACCCATGGCCATTCCCGGCATTGCCTCTACGGTTTTGTTAAACTTCATCCTCGCTTGGAATGAGGCGTTCTGGACCCTCAATCTGACGGCAGTCAATGCGGCACCCCTTACAGCTTTCATCGCCAGCTATTCCAGCCCGGAAGGTCTGTTCTTTGCCAAGCTTAGCGCAGCCTCGACAATGGCGATTGCACCAATCCTGATCCTTGGCTGGTTCAGCCAGAAACAACTTGTCCGCGGCCTGACCTTCGGCGCTGTGAAATAAGGAGCACTCCTCATGGGACGCATTCAACTCAAGTCCGTGACCAAAAGCTTCGGCGACGTACAGGTCATTCCTCCGCTGGATCTGACCATCGAAGATGGCGAATTCACCGTCTTCGTCGGTCCCTCGGGCTGCGGTAAATCCACGCTGCTTCGCCTGATCGCGGGTCTTGAAGATATGACCTCAGGTTCGATGGACATCGACGGGGCAGATGCGACGGATGTACCGCCCGCGAAACGCGGCCTGGCCATGGTATTCCAATCCTACGCGCTCTATCCGCATATGACCGTGCGCAAGAACATCGCCTTTCCGCTGCGCATGGCGAAACTGAGTCAGGCCGAGATTGACCGTCGTGTGGAAGGCGCCGCAAGTGTTCTGAATCTGACGGACTATCTGGATCGTCGCCCCGGGCAATTGTCCGGAGGTCAGCGCCAACGCGTTGCCATCGGGCGTGCAATTGTTCGCGAACCAGCCGCATTTCTGTTCGACGAACCCCTGTCGAACCTCGATGCCGCCTTGCGCGTCGGCATGCGACTCGAAATCAGCGAACTGCACGAGCGTCTGGCAACCACGATGGTCTACGTAACTCATGATCAGGTCGAAGCGATGACGATGGCCGATAAGATCGTAGTTCTACATGCCGGCGTGATCGAACAGGTTGGCAGCCCATTGGACCTCTACCGCGCGCCGCGCAACCTATTCGTCGCGGGGTTCATCGGCTCACCCAAGATGAACTTCATCGAAGGGCAAGAGGCCGCGAAACATGGCGCCCATACAATCGGTGTGCGCCCCGAGCATATCGCGGTGTCCGATAGCGAAGGTCCGTGGTCCGGAAAGGTCAGCGTGTCCGAACATCTGGGATCTGACACGTTTTTCCATGTGCATGAGACCGGTTTGGCCGAAACGATCACCGTGAGGGCCGACGGCGAAGTGGCCTTTAAGCACGGGGATCGCATCCATCTGACGCCACGCACTGACGTAATACATCGTTTTGATGCGAAAGGACTACGGATCGAATGACCCGGCTGGCAGGCAAGACCGCGCTGATCACCGGCGCCGCACGAGGGATCGGGCTGGCGTTTGCCAGGGCCTACGTCTCTGAAGGCGCGCGCGTGGCTCTTGCGGATATTGATATCGCGCGCGCGCGCCAAGCTGCTGCTGAGATTGGCGAAGCCGCAATAGCTGTCGAAATGAATGTTACCGATCAGCAGAGCATTGACGCTGCAATCGCGAACACCGCTAGACAGTTTGGCGCAATCGATATCCTGGTCAACAACGCTGCCATCTTTACAGCCGCGCCCCTTACCGAAATTGAACGTGGCGACTACGACCGCGTTTTTGACATCAATGTCGCGGGCACTTTGTTCACGATGCAAGCCGTCGCACGGCATATGATTGAACACGAGGTAAAAGGTCGGATCATCAATATGGCTTCGCAGGCTGGACGCCGCGGAGAGCCTTTGGTCGCCGTCTATTGCGCAAGCAAAGCAGCCGTCATCTCACTAACACAGTCGGCAGGTCTGAACCTCATTTCTCACGGCATCAACGTGAATGCCATTGCGCCCGGCGTTGTGGATGGTGAGCATTGGGATGGAGTCGACGCTTTCTTTGCAAAACATGAAGGCAAAGCGCCGGGTGAGAAAAAGCGCGAAGTCGCGGCGGCGGTTCCCTACGGGCGCATGGGCCGCGCGGAAGATTTGACGGGCATCGCGGTGTTTCTCGCGTCAGATGAGGCAAACTACATTGTGGCTCAGACATACAATGTCGATGGCGGAAACTGGATGAGCTGATGGGATCTCTGGCACATGCATCTGTCCAGCTAGGGCTTGATCGGCTTGCTGATCTGCCGGCATCCATCGAACGCCCGTCGTATAACCGATCCAACCTGAAACCTGGCATTGTCCATATTGGTGTCGGAAATTTTCATCGCGCGCATCAGGCCTGGTATTTGCATCGCTTAATGCAGCAGGGCGCCGCCCATGACTGGGCAATTGTCGGTGCAGGCGTGCGTAGCTATGACGCTGCTATGCGCGAAAAGCTCCGTCGGCAGGACTATCTTACGACACTCATTGAGCTTGATCCGTCAGGCGTTTCTGCCGAGGTGATCGGCCCGATGACAGACTACCTGCCGATTGAGGCAGGAAATGCGCCCTTGATCCGACAAATGTCCGACCCTGCAATCCGGATCGTGTCCTTGACGGTGACAGAAGGCGGCTACTTTCTGGATCCCAACACCGGCGCGTTTGATGTGCAGGATGACGACATCCGCCACGACGCGCAAAACCCGACCGAACCAAGAACCGTGTTTGGTGCCATCGTCGCCGCCCTTAGCCAGCGCAGGACGGCCGGGGTGGTTCCCTTTACGGCGCTGAGTTGCGATAATCTGCAAGGCAATGGAGATATCCTGCGCAATTGCGTTGTGGGTTTGGCGCGCCTGTCTGACGTCGATCTGGCAAACTGGATCGATCAGAACGGGGCCTTCCCGAATTCCATGGTGGATTGCATTGTCCCGGCCACGACGGATCAGGTTGTTTCCCAGTGCAGAGAGCTGGGCGTTGACGATCTCGCCCCGGTTACACATGAAAATTTTCGCCAGTGGGTGGTTGAAGACCAGTTCTGCGCGGGACGACCTTCTTTGGAAGATGTTGGCGTGACGATGACAAACAACGTTCATGTCTACGAGGCCATGAAGTTGAGGATTCTGAACGGTGGTCACCAGCTGCTTGCCAATGTCGGAGAAATTCTAAACATCCCGACGATATCGGATTGTATGCAAGATGTTGGTGTTCTGGAATTTTTCCGAAAAGTGCAAGTCGAAGAAATTGTGCCGCATGTGGCGGCCGTTTCGGGAACGAGACCTGACGAATACCTCAAACTAGTTGAGCGTCGTTTCGCGAATTCTGCGATCCACGACACGACCCGCCGCGTTGCCTTTGACGGATCGTCGCGCCATCCCGGATTTTTGCTTCCTTCGCTTCGAGACGCGCTTAGGTCTGGCGGGTCTGTTAAAGGGCTCGCTTTGGCAGCCGCTTTTTGGGCGCGGATGTGCGCCGGTGTTCGCGACGACGGCACAGAGATCGAAGCGAACGATCCGTTATGGGCCGGGTTGAAGGCTACAGCTCTGGCCGCCAAGGATGATCCACAAGCATGGATAGGTCAGACAAACCTGTACGGCGAAACCGGGCTCGAGCACCGCTTTTCACAGGAGTTTTCCAATTGGTTGTCCTTGATCTGGCAAAACGGGTGTCGGGAGGCAATTAACAGCTACTTGAAATGAGGTTTTCGGAATTGGGTCAGTTCCCGAAAAAAACCGGCCTGAATTCACGTTTTTGGTCTCTCTTTTTGCAGAAGCGATAAGGCAAGTTAACCGGAGTGAGATAGCTTCGCTCAAAGTATTGGGATTGCCCTTTCAAACCCAATGCTGAAACAAAGCCAGACGCGCCGCGAAAAGGTTAATTTCCTATGATTCCTGATCTTGAGTTTCCCGAATTTGATAAACCCCTTCAGGCAGATCCAACGCTGCAGCCAGATCGCGGATCTGTTCAGGTGACAGGGTTATTTTCTGGACCTGCTCTGTGCGCGCGTCAAATTGCTCTAAAGTTACGCATTCAGCGAAACTGTTGATCACGACATCCTCTTGCAAAGGTTTTGGGCCTTCGTCCACCAGAGTAATGACCGTCGAGTCGAATTCATGCTCAATCGAAAACATATAGGCAGAGTGCAGCTCGTTGACGCGCAATGCAACCCGTTGTGCATTGATCTGTCAGTGGCGGCACCGCATAGGTAACGTTATGTTGGCCCGACGGCCGGACGCGCTCAAAGGAAATAAAATGCATCGTGTAATTTTCTTGCTGTTTTTCCTGCTGTTGGCGGCTTGTGAAACAGATATCCTTCGTGTGGTTCCAGCTGACGAATGGGATCAACCCACGTCTGGCACACCGGTCTCAGCCGCGACCTTTCGCGACGTAAGTCGCGCGATCGGGAGCGAGGCGCGAACGCAGTGTTTGCGTGAGACACGAAAGCAGAATTGTGATTTCAGGGTCATGGTCGACGTGAACCCGCGGGCACCAGCCAACGCCTTTCAAACCTTGGATGAGAACAACCAACCTGTGATCATTTTTACCCGTTCCATGATCCGTTCGGCGCAAAACAAAGACGAGCTGGCTTTTGTCATGGGGCATGAAGCGGCACATCATGTTTTGGGGCACATTGCCCGGCAGTCCAAAAACGCCAGCGACGCGGCAACGAAGTTCGGTGATCAGGAACGACAGCGAGGCGGAAGTGATGCAGAAATCGAAGAGGCGCAAAAGCTAGGCGCCAAGGTCGGCGTTCAAGCCTATGTGAAGGATTTTGAGCTGGAAGCTGACGAGTTGGGAACAATCATCACGCATAATGCGGGCTACAACCCCCTGATTGGGGCCAAGTTCTTTGATCGAATCCCGGACCCAGGCGATAAGTTTCTTGGATCCCATCCACCCAATGCGCAGCGGGTTCAAAGGGTGCTTGAGACGTCTAGAAAACTTGGCTTGACGCAATGACTACCGTGGTCAGGCTTGGCGTGATCTTGACGGATAGGGGATCGAAATACGCCGTCTCGGGTGCAAGTGTCGCGTCCAGAGCTGAAATCGATGCCGTTTTGAATGAGCTGAAATCAGACAAGACTTATGCCAAGGCCACGCATAATACTTGGGCCGCAACACTGCCGACCGGGGCATTGAAGGCGGATGACGGCGAAGGTGGTGCTGGCATGGTGATCCTTCGAATGATGCAGCGCGCCGGTCTTGAGAGCCATGTGATCATTGTTACCCGCTGGTATGGCGGCAAAAAGCTGGGCGGCGACCGGTTTCGCCGGGTGCAGGATGCAACACGCACCTATCTTGACCAGATGGACGTCGCACCTTGACCTGTGTCAAAGGTTTCAGTGACGGCAGGCGGTATCCTTTGGGCAATTCGCTTTAGGGAAAGGACCTAGCATGCCCAGCCGAGAGACCTTGCGACTGCACGCCGGACTGGTGGATGAGATGGCAAAGATGCTTGACGTTGATCTGGAAGAGGCTGCCATTGATGGTTCTGTTTCTATCGATCAAATCTCTGACGCTGTTGTGCGGTGCACAGAATGCCCAAACCCTGCGCATTGCCAGGATATAATAAATGGCGCAGTTTCTCTGAGCCACACGCCCGAGTATTGTCGCAACAAGGACCTTCTTCATAAGCTGATGCCTTAGCAGAGGAGGGGGTTGTATGTCGCGTTTAGGGGATCTCATGACCCACTTCGGGCTTGCTCTGCGGATGGCTCAGGTAACCTGAACAGATCTTGTGTCAGCCCATCAGCATGGGCATCTGCGCCACGACGATTGGACAGAAATGGGTCAGTTCTGCCGCGGATGCGCATGGGCGCGGGATTGTCCGGATTGGCTGGATCGTCATTGCTCTGGTGCCAAGGCTCCTAGTTGTTGTCCAAATCGGGACCGGTTTGCAGCGTTGCAAGCCCAACTGTTGCGAGGGCCTGATGCCGCAAGATCCACTCGGGGATATTGAGAAACACTTCTGGCTCACGCGATCCGTTGCCCGTTGTGTTGGTATTTCATTGACCGAGGCTATGGCTGACGGGCAACTTTCACCCGAAGGTTATGCTGAACTTATCACGCGTTGCCGGAGGTGCCTCAACGGTGGGCGCTGCGAAATCTGGCTTGCAACGCAACAGGAATGGGCGGGCCTTGTGCCCGACTTCTGTGCCAACGCAGACGCCTTGAATGCATTGAACTGGGGGTCAAAGGCGAGAATGAGAGCCATCGCAAAGCGGAGGCTTTGACGTCTGCTTGCACCCGCAGAAGAACAATTTTTTGCTGGCATCGGCCGTGTATTTCACAGGTTCCAAACCCGTCCCCTTGTGGGACCCGTCACAAAACGGTTGACGTTTTGACCTGCCACATGCGCACCAAAAATAGCTTTTCCCTTCGGTTACCTCGACGGGAAATGGTGAATTCTGAGCAACGATTCGGGGTTCAGACATGTGGCTCCTCCGATTTTTTGGCTGATGTCGTCAAATCAGTTTAGAGCAACATGGCAAAAAGGACAGCGACGCCCAATTTTCCCGCAATATTCGACGCTGCCCAAGCGTGGTTCCGCCAGCGATCACGGCCAAGTGATCGATTCTGTTGCCAGATTGTCGTTCAGCCCGTATTCTGGTTGCGGCCCCGAAAAACTGGGCAATATCAGAAAAGTAATAGAGGACTGATGGACATGAAACTCAAATTCGCTGCAGTTGGCGCATTCGCTCTGATCCTGACCGCGTGCGCGCAGCAAGAAGAGCCGACCCCGGTTTACGTTCAGCCCAGCTATGACAAGGCTGGTTCGCCCAGCTGTTCAGCCGGTTACGATCTGGCAACAACCGAAGCAGGCCAGACCGTCTGTAACCCGGTTGGTCAATAAGCTTTTCGCAGGCGGTCCCAACTGTGGACCGCCTGCATTTTTCGATTGTCGTGCCGCCTTCGGGGCGGTTTTTTTGTGCTTAGATGTTTAACGGGCGGATTTACGCCGATCCGAGATTGGGCTCAAATGCGGCTCAGGGCTTTAGACGCCCCCAAAGGTCATACTCTCCGGCTTCATCGACCTCGACCGTTACAATATCCCCGGGTTTGAGGTTTTCGAACCCGTCATCAATGAACAGGTTCCCATCAATTTCTGGCGCATCGGCCTTGGTCCGGCAGGTTGCAGCTTCGTCGTCGATTTCGTCCACAATCACATCTATGGTCTGACCAACTTTCGCCTGCAGTTTGGCTTCGGAAATAGCCTGGGCTTTTTCCATAAACCGTTCCCAGCGGTCTTGCTTTACCTCCGCAGGCACGTGACCCGGCAGGTCGTTTGATCTGGCGCCTTCGACGTTTTCGTATTGAAAACAACCAACACGATCCAACTGCGCTTCATCCATCCAGTCTAGCAGTGTCTGGAATTCATCGTCGGTTTCCCCCGGGTATCCGACGATGAATGTCGAACGCAGGGTGATGTCAGGGCAAATGTCCCGCCACGCTTGAACTTCTTCCAGTGTTTTTGCAGCAGCGGCCGGGCGGGCCATACGCCTCAGGACATCCGGATGGGCATGCTGGAAGGGGATGTCCAGATACGGCAACACGTTGCACCCCGCGTCCGCCATCAGCGGGATCAGGTCGCGGACATGCGGGTAGGGGTAGACGTAGTGCAGCCGAACCCAGGCGTCGAGCTGTCCCAACTCGCGGGCGAGGTCGGTGATATGGCTGCGCACCTCGCGGTCTTTCCATGGGTTCACATCGTATTTGCGGTCCAGGCCGTAGGCCGATGTGTCTTGGGAAATAACCAACAACTCGCGCACGCCATTGTCGACCAGCTTTTCCGCCTCACGCAGCACGGCATGGGCCGGGCGGCTGGCCAGTTTTCCGCGCATGTCAGGAATGATGCAGAACCTGCACTTGTGGTTACAGCCCTCGGAAATCTTAAGATAGCTGTAGTGGCGGGGGGTCAACCGAACGCTGCTGGCGGGCAGCAAGTCTACGAAGGGATTTGGGTCAGCTGGCACGGCAGAATGCACCGCATCAAGAACCTGTTCATATTGATGTGGGCCAGTTACGGCCATGATGCGCGGATGATGCGTGCGGATATAATCTGGTTCAGCCCCCAAACATCCGGTGACAATGACCTTGCCGTTTTCAACCAAAGCTTCGCCAATGGCATCCAGAGACTCGGCCTTGGCGCTGTCGAGGAACCCGCAGGTGTTCACGATCACGGCATCGGCCCCGGCATAGTCGGGCGAGATACCATATCCTTCGGCACGCAGCCGGGTCAGGATACGTTCGCTATCGACCAAAGCCTTTGGGCATCCCAGCGAAACCATTCCGATCGTCGGTTGGTCGATGCGGGGCGTCTCGGTGATCCGGGCGGCTGGCGCGAGGTCGGGGCGGAGGTTTGGCGGGTTTGTGGTCATGGCGCGGCATATAGTGGGGAAAGCTTCCCCTTGCAAATGCGCCGTGTCATTTGAATGATCGTAACAAAGGAAAGCCAAAAGGCGGAGAGCAGAAAATGAAATGGCTGATACGCATTCTGTTTATTCTAGTGGTGGTGTTTGGGCTGGTCGTCGGCGCATTGCTTTTGATGCCTGGCGACAAACTTGCCGCGATCCTGTCTGAACAGGTTCGGGCCCAGACAGGGCGGGAATTGACACTTTCCGGTGATGTCAATCTGTCCTTCTGGCCTGTTCTGGGAATGGAGACTGGGCCGGTGACGTTCGGCAATGCCACCTGGGCTGGGCCCGAACCTATGTTGAGCGCCGAGAGTCTTTCTGTTGGCGTCGACGCGGCGGCCCTGATCAAGGGTGACTTACGGATCAAGCGTGTTTTTGCCGACAACCCAGTGCTGCGGCTCGAACTGTCTGATGGGCGCGGCAATTGGGAACTTACAGCCCCGGCGCAGGCCACGTCTACAAGTGACGCACCGGCAAGCTCGGCCTCGGCTGGTGCGCCCGGTGCGGTTACTCTGGACGGCCTCGAGCTGACCAACGCAAGACTTGTCTACGTCGAAAACGGTACGGTTGCGCTGGACTTTGCTCAGGTCAATCTGTCCGCTAGTTGGCCGGACGTCACAGCACCCATGGTGATGGAGGCCAACATGGCTGTACCCGGAGGTACGGTGCAGGTCGATCTGAAGATCCCGGATCTGCCAGCCTTTGCATCTGGCACCGTGACGCCGCTGGATCTGGCGTTGAAAGCCCCAGGTGGCGATATTGGTTTCGATGGGCGCGTGAATCTTGTCGGTGAAATGGACGGCAAAGTGAAGGTTGTCACCAAGGACACCGAAAAGATGCTGGCCGCGTTTGGACAATCCGGCGTCGCCGTTCCATTGGGTCTGGGGCGCGCTGCGGATGTTTCCGGCCAGATGACCTATACCCAAGACGGACGTGTTTCGTTGCGCGACATGGTGGCGAAACTGGACACCAATACGTTTAACGGAGAAGCGGACATGACGATCGCTGATCCGCCTCAGATCACTGCACGCCTGGACGTAGGAGATCTTGATTTGTCCAACTTCGCCGAAAGCGAAGGCAGTTCGGGCCAAAGCTCAAGTGCGGCTCCTTCTGTCGATGAGGGGTGGTCAAAAGAACGGATAGATGCGTCGGCGCTGTCTTTGGCCAATGGTAAGATCCGGCTTAAAGCCAAGTCGATCGCTGTACCCGGCATGACCCTCGGTCCCAGTGACCTCACGCTGATCCTTGATCGTTCAAGGGCCGTTCTACAGATGCATCCGGCCACATTGTTCTCTGGACAATTGAACGGGCAGGTTGTTGCCAATAACCGCAAAGGGCTGTCTGTCGGTGGAAACCTGCAGGTCAGTGGGATCGATGTTCAGCAAGCGCTGACGACTTTGGGTGGGATTGAACGCCTTTCGGGAACAGGCGCGGGCACATTTGAATTTCTGGGTGTTGGCCAGACTGAGGATCAGATCATGCGCTCGCTCAGTGGCAAGGGAAATGTAGAAATAGGCAATGGTGTGATTTCGGGATTTGATCTGGATCGCTTAATGGGGCGCGGTACGGGATCGGGCGGCACAACAGTGTTCAACAGCTTGACCGCCAGCTACGTCATCGACGACGGTGTTCTGACCAACAACGACTTGCTGATGGCCCTGAAGAACTTTCGCGCGGATGGTAAGGGTATTGTCGACCTGGGTGCGCGTAGCATCGACTATCTGTTCACACCGGTTGCATTGCGCGCGAATTCGGGTGCCGGAATTTCAGTTCCGGTTCGCATCGTTGGGCCATGGAGCGATCCTTCGATCAAACCGGACCTGACCAAGGTCATCGAAGCCGCGGCGGATGTGAAAGTGAAAGAACTGGAAGGCGACGCCAAACAAAAGGTCTTTGACAAGGTCGGCGATGAATTGAACACAACAATCACGGATAGCGACCAGATCGAAGACGCCGTCAAAGACAAACTTGAGGAAGAGGCGAAGAAGGGCTTGCTGAAACTGTTTGGTGCCGATTGAAATGCATCGGCACCAAGGTCGGGGCGCACAAGGCGCCCCGCAACTCAGATCATCTGGTCGTAATCACCGACATCAGGTTCGGTTCTGATAACTGCGTCGATGTCTGCGAAAATCGCGCGCATTTCTGCTTCGCTTTCGCTGCTTTCGCAGACCACCACCAGATTTGGCGTGTTTGACGATGCTCGAACCAGACCCCAGCTGCCATTGTCCAGAATGACCCGAGCCCCATTGACCGTGACAACCTCCTTGATCGCGCGGCCTGCGAAACTGTCGCCGGCGTCGGCTTTGGCGACCAGCTTATCGACCAGTCGCTGCAGAATGTCATATTTCTCGGTGTCGGCCGCATAGGGCGACATCGTGGGCGTGGACCAGGTCTTGGGCAGGGCCTTGCGCAGGTCCGACATGCTTTGATCCGGATTGCGATCCATCAGTTTACAGATCTCAACCGCAACGCGCATCCCGCAGTCGTAACCACGACCAATCGGCTCTGCCAGAAAGTAGTGCCCGGATTTTTCAAACCCAGCCAGAGCACCGATTTCCTTGACCCGCCGTTTCATGTGGCTGTGGCCGGTTTTCCAATAATCCGCCTTTACGCCCAAGGCCTGCAGCTCAGGGTCACTGGCAAACAGGCCGGTGGATTTCACATCCGCGACGAAGGTCGAACCCGGGTGTAGCTTGGCCAGATCGCGGGCCATGATGACGCCGACTTTGTCGGCAAAGATCTCTTCGCCCTCATCATCCACAACGCCACAGCGGTCGCCGTCCCCGTCAAACCCCAGCGCAAAATCGGCACCGCTGGACTTCACCGAATCGGCCATGTCGTGCAACATCTCCATGGCTTCGGGGTTTGGATTGTAGTGAGGGAAGGTGTAATCCAAGCCGTTGTGACTGGGAACAATCTCAACACCGATCCGCTCGAATATCTCGGGGGCAAAGGCCGAGGCCGTCCCATTGCCCGTCGCGCAGACCACCTTGAGCGGGCGAGACATTTTGAAATTCCCGACCAGATCGTCAATATAAGCCTCTTTCACACCATCAACGAATTCATACGATCCGCCTTCGTGGGCGACGCCCTCGCCATTCAGCACGATATCGCGCAACTCGGACATCTCGTCCGGTCCATGTGTCAGTGGGCGTTCAAAGCCCATCTTGACCCCGGTCCAACCGTTTGGGTTGTGGCTGGCCGTGACCATGGCCACTGCAGGCACATCAAGATGAAACTGTGCGAAATACGCCATTGGGCTCACCGCAGGGCCGATATCCATCACCTTGATTCCAGCCTGCATCAACCCAAGGATCAGCGCGTTCTTGATGGCCAGTGAGTAGTCTCGGTAGTCGTTGCCGACAGCAATAACGGGTTCAATGCCTCGTCTGCGCATCTGGGTTCCAAGACCCATGCCAAGGGCGGTCATGCCCGGCAGGTTGATCTCTTCTGGATACTTCCAACGTGCGTCGTATTCCCGGAATCCGGTTGGTTTGATCATCGCGTCGCGCAGAAAGCTCCAGGTGTTTGGGGTCACCTCGGGGATCGGTTTGGTCATGACAAGTCTCAATCGTTAAATCTGAATAGGATTAGCTTTGGCCAGCGCATCAAAGCGCATCAATGTGTCAATAAGTTGGGGCATTTGGTCCAGGTAGATCATATTGGGCCCGTCGCAGGGTGCGTTATCCGGATCTTGGTGCGTTTCCATAAAGACCGCAGCCGTGCCAACCGCAACCGCCGCCCGCGCCATCACGGGAGCGAATTCGCGCTGGCCACCAGAAGACCCGCCTTGACCACCTGGTTGCTGTACCGAATGGGTGGCATCCATAACGACCGGATACCCTGTCTGTGCCATTTGGGGCAGGGACCGCATGTCGGCGACCAGAGTGTTGTATCCAAACGATGAGCCACGTTCGGTCAGCAAGATGTTTTGATTTCCCGTGCTCTCAATTTTCGCAACGATGTTTGGCATCTCCCAAGGTGCCAGAAACTGCCCTTTCTTTACATTGATCACGGCTCCGGAATTACCCGCCGCCAACAGCATGTCGGTCTGACGGCACAGAAAGGCAGGAATCTGCAGCACGTCGACCGCCTCAGCCGCGATGGCACATTGCGCCTCGGTGTGGACATCGGTCAGGACAGGGATGCCCATCGTTTTGCGGATATCGTCCAGAACCTTAAGCCCGCCGTCGATCCCCATGCCACGTTTGCCAGAAAGCGACGTACGGTTGGCCTTGTCATAAGAGGCTTTGAACACATACTGCGCGCCGGCGGCATCACAAGCTTCTTTCATTTTGCCCGCAATCATTTGGGCGTGGTCTGCTGTCTCAAGCTGGCAAGGGCCGGCGATGATGGTCAGCGGAAGGTCGTTGCCGACCATCAGATCGGAGATTTTTACATGTTTCATGTGTCTTACGAGGATACCTGTTCACGAAGGACCGACGCGGTAAGCGAGATCATCAGGTAGATACCAGCAAACAACAGGAAAGCCAAAATCGTATTTTCGAACTTGCGCGGATAGCTGGGTTCCTGGCTCGGCACAGGGTTTACCGAGACTGTCAGATAGCGCACTTTGCGATTGGCTTCTGTCCGCGTGGTTTCCATGTACTGCATTGCCGTTTGCAGCATCATATCCCGCGCCACCAAGTCGGCCTGAGCCATCTGGATCCGCACACTCAGTCGCGCCAGCGAGTTTTCGCCGGCAGAGGCATCCAGCATCTTTGCATTCAGCTCTTTTAACACCTTCTCCAGCCGGGCGATGTCAGCGCTGACCCCATCGACCTTGGCCTTGTTGGGGCGCAAATTGTCGAGCAGGGCGGCCAGTTCAAGTTCTTTGTCCTGAAGGAGTATTTCAATCTCATTTATGCGGCCGCGCAAACCGGCGATTACGTTTTCCGGGTCCAGAACGGCACCCTGAAGCTGCAGCTCGATCAGGTCTTCCTGCGCCAGCCTGCGAGATTCTTGAGCCGCTTCAAAACTTTGCCGGGCTTCGCGCATCTGATCTTCGCGTTTTTTTCCGGAGAGAGTATTTACCCGGTCCTCAGCGTAAGAGATCAGACGCTCAGAAAACTCGGTGGATGTTTGCGCGTCGGGGGCCGCGACCTCCATCCGGATAATGCCATCCGTCGGATCGTAGCCGATCGTAATCATCCGAGTGTAAAGTTTGTATGCGTCTTCCAGCGTCGCATTGGCCTCCAGTCTTTGGATTGGGTCGATCCAATCCTGCTTGAAGACATCAGCAAATCCGGCGTCACGATCCAACAGCAACATGGCTTCCTTGGATTCCAGAAAGTCCTGAACCGATATGGAATCCTGAGCGGTTGCGAATTGTGTGCCCGAAAGCAAACCACCGATCGAGCCCGCCGCACCATCAGCCTGCAATATCGAAAAAGACGAGTCGCTGGCGTACATGGGGGTCGCCACACGGTAGAAATAATAGCCAATGATAAACGTTGGTAAGATCACGAAAGCCGCCATTCGGGCAAAAAGTGCAAACAGTTTGCGTCGACGTCGCCGAGCGATGTCTTTCTGAATCTCACCGATTTCGAAGTTGCGGCGTTCAGACGGGCTCAGTTCCGGACCCGGCAGATTTTGAGGCCCTTCCCGTACCGTTTGCGGTAATTGAATCTGGATCTTGTCTTTCGGCTTGGTCTTCTTGTCATCTTTGGGTTTTGACACGGATGCCAGATCCAGCAGATTTGTACGCTCGAACGGATCAATGCCCTTCTTGCGCAACAGACGCACAGCGTCATAGTCAGACGTTGCGGCCAGCCCGTTTTTCTGGGCCAGTCGTCGCGCGATGCGCAGTTGCCGACCTGTCAGACCTTCGCGCTTGATTTCGTCCAGCACTGTTCCGGGTTGCGGTTCGTTCACGGCGGCGGGGGATTGCGTTGCATTGCGGATGCGCGAAATCGCGTCCGACCGCGCATCGGCCGTACCCTCTCCCTGACGTTTGCGGCGCCAGTTGTATTTCTTAACCTTGGGTTTCGTAGTCATATAACTGCTTTGCCTCTTCCAAGGTTTCAAAGATGTAAAGCTGCCCGTCCAGCAAAACCGCGGCTTGTTGCGCAAACTTCTCCAGAATCGAGGGGCTGTGCGACACAATCACGATGGTCGTCGTGCGCAGTCTTTCCTGCAGAATCGCACCCGCCTTTTTGTTGAATTCAACATCCGTTGTTGATGGCATCCCCTCATCAATAAGGTACATGTCGAAATCCAGTGCCAGCATCAGGGAAAACGTGAACCTTGCGCGCATTCCCGAGGAATATGTCGCAAGCGGTTGGTTGAAGTACTCACCCAGGCCGCACAGCCAGCTACAATATGCTTCGACGTAGTCGGGGTCCATCCCGTAGATTTTGGCGATGTAACGTGCGTTTTCCAACGCTGACATCTTGCCGGAAACACCACCCGTGAACCCCATTGGGAACGATATCCTGCACTCGCGCCGGATCACACCTTCATCGGGTTTTTCCAAACCGGCCATCATATTGATTAGTGTGGTTTTTCCTGTCCCGTTCGGGGCTAGGATACCAATAGACTTGCCCAGTTCAATCCGGAATGAGACTTGGTCCAGAATCACCTTGCGGCGTGTCCCGGTCCAGAAGGATTTGCTGACATTCTCGAATTCTAGCATTCGCGGCCTGCTGCTCATTCCGTTTGTTTGTCGCTCTTGTAGGGTGGCGATGAAACGTGTTTCCTAGTGTCTCATGTTGGCTACATTATGTCGAATTATGAAACAAATGATCAATGCTCACCGATAATGACGGGGATCACACGATGTTTGGTTGCCGCTTAGGGTGGCGCACTGGATCATGGTCAGGCGATAAAATTCTTTCTGTGCGGATGTGCACAAGATCCAGCTAGGGACGCTTTGCAGTCAGATGAAAAGCTTGGCAGAGGAAATCAGCGGATGCCGCATTTGCGCGGACACGTTTGCGCAAACCGAAACAGCGCATGAGCCGCGCCCGGTGGTGTGGTTTCAGCCGGGAACTCCTATTCTGATTGCCGGTCAGGCACCGGGCGTACGCGTTCATAAATCGGGGCAACCCTTCACCGACCCGTCCGGGGACCGTTTGCGTGACTGGTTGGGAATAGATCAAACGGTTTTCTACGATCGTGCGCGTGTTTCCATCGTACCGATGGCGTTCTGTTTCCCGGGCTACGACGCGCGGAAGGCGGATTTGCCGCCGCCTGCCATTTGTGGCACCACCTGGCACGATCGGGTGATGCAGGCGTTGGGACAAGTTCCTTTGACAGTGCTGGTCGGAGGGCACGCGCATAGATATCACCTCGGCGTGCGCAGCTCTGTTACCGAGACGGTTCGAAATTGGCAGGACCATGCGCCGCAGGTCTTTGCCTTGCCTCATCCTTCATGGCGCAATACGGCATGGCTGAAGAAAAACCCATGGTTCGAGGCTGATCTGCTGCCGGTCCTGCGTGCCCGGGTTCAAGAGGTGTTGAATGACTGAGACCACGGCGTTGGACGCCGCCCATGCCGCGATGCAAGCCGACCCGCAAGACGATGCCTGTAGGCTGAAGTTCTTTGAACGGTTGTCAGACAGCGAGCTGTTCCTGATGCTGACCGAAGAAGCGCAGGGCGAAAACATCTCACCGGAAGTGTTCGACGTTGCAGATGGACGTTTCGTGCTGGCTTTTGACCGCGAGGAACGATTGGCGCAATTCGCGGGTCGTCCTGTGCCCTATGCGGCGTTGTCCGGTCGGGTATTGTCGTCAATGCTGTCAGGGCAGGGGATCGGTATGGGCTTGAACCTTGAAACCGCCTCCTCCTCGATGTTGATCCCGGCAGAGGCGCTGGGCTGGTTGGCGACGACGTTGCAGCACGCCCCTGAGGAAGTGCAGGAAAAACTGGCAGAGTTTTTGCCGCCGTCCGGCCTGCCGGACAACCTGTTGACTGCTCTGGACGCCAAGCTGGCGACGGCCGGAGGGTTCGCTCAGTCTGCTTATTTGGTGGCCACCAAGTCTGACGAAGGGGTCATCGGGCATCTGCTGGGATTTGTTGGCGCAATCGCGGGTGCCGAAACCGCACTGGCTAAAGCGGCTTCCGAAGCGCTGACATTTTCAGGAATAGAAGCGGGTGCGATGGATGTTGGGTTTTTTGCGCCTGAAGACGCGGCTGCTGCCTTGCTGGCAAAAACCGGCCTAAGATTTGACTTGCCGCAGACGAAATCGGTTGATCCGGTGCGACAGGCTCCGGGTCGCAATCCCGACAAACCACCGATCCTTAAGTAGCCGAAGCACACCCACAGGACATCGCGCAGCACTTGCGCGCTGCGTGATCAGGTATGGAGGGTGATGTTACTCGACGCTTGCTTCCAGTTTGTCCTGGGTGCGCGTTTCGAAATCACTGGCTTCATGACGTTCATGAAGCTGCGTATGCGGCTCACCAAAGGGGCGATTGACCATACGGCCGCGTTTGACGGCAGGACGATCATCAATCAGTTTGGCCCATCGCATGACGTTTTTGTAGGAGTCCACATCGAGAAACTCAGCCGCGCTGTAAAGGCGACCCAGCACCAATTGACCGTACCAAGGCCAGATCGCCATATCGGCAATCGTATAGTCCTCACCTGCGATATATGTCTTGTCGGCCAGTTCCCGGTCTAAAACATCCAATTGGCGCTTGGCTTCCATTGCAAACCGGTCGATCGGATATTCCCATTTCTCCGGCGCATAAGCATAGAAATGCCCGAACCCGCCACCCAGATACGGCGCACTGCCCATCTGCCAGAACACCCAATTCATGACCTCGGTACGTTCGGGGCCGGATTTGGGAAGGAATTCGTCAAATTTTTCAGCCAAATGAAACAGGATCGAGGCGCTTTCAAACACGCGCAGGGGTTCTTCGCCTGACCGATCCCAAAGCGCCGGAATTTTGGAGTTCGGGTTGGCGTCGACAAATCCCGAGCCGAACTGGTCCCCCTCGCCGATATTGATCAGCCAGGCGTTGTACTCGGCGCCTTCGTGGCCGAGGGCCAGCAACTCTTCGAGCATGACAGTCACTTTGACACCATTGGGCGTCGCCAGAGAATACAATTGCAGAGGATGGCGTCCGACGGACAAGTCTTTGTCATGAGTGGCTCCGGCGATTGGCCGGTTTATGTTGGCGAATTGTCCGCCGCTTTCGCTGTCCCAGGTCCAGACGCTTGGAGGAGTGTAAGTGGATTGATCGCTCATCTTCTGCCTTTCTTGACGTTTTCGGGGCCGCGACCCCGACGCATCTACAGCTAATGTTGCAACTTTCATGTTCCAACCCCGAACATGGGGCACAATCTGTAATAATCAGCGGGCAACTTCTCACGTTTTTTCGTCCGTGGTCACAGCGGCGCGAGCGACCCTACGAAGTTTGGAAGAATCGCTTATTGTCACGATGATCGCGCCAACATGGCACCCCTGATGCAGATGACATAAAAAGGATTGTCCCTATGAAACGCTTTGCCCTTTCAATCGCGGCGGCCATTGCCCTTGCTGTTCCGGCTTTTGCCGGTCCGCAATATGTTGATGGTACCGGATTTGCCGTGTCAGGCTATGACGTGGTTGCCTATCGCAGCCTGGATCAGGTTGGTGTTGGCCAGTCGCAACCCGAACCCGTGCGTGGACAAGCCGAAATCACGGCAGACTACAACGGTGCCACCTGGGCCTTTGCCACGGAAGAGAACCGCGATAAGTTTCTGGAAAATCCTGCCTACTACGCGCCGCAATATGACGGCCACTGCGCCTATGGCGTGTCCCGCGGGGGCAAGGTTCCGGCGAACCCGAACCTGTGGCGTATCGTTGATGACAAGCTGTACCTCAACATCACTGATGTCGTAGTTGGCTTCTGGGAAGAAGACGTCCCCGGCAATATCAATCTGGCCGAAGGCAACTGGCCCGGCATCGAGCCTGCGGATGCGTCGTCCAGCGTTATTCCCAAGTTCACTTCGGAAGGTCCCGTCACAAACTAAAAGTTTGTTTCGTGAAACAAGCAGCCCGGCTCATGCAAGCCGGGCTTTTTCTTTGCACCTTAGCTTGCCAGCCAGAATTCGTCGCGCATGTCCTGATCAGCCTCAAATCTGATCCGAACGCTTTTTGCGCCTGGAAATTTGCTTTCGCAGATGGTGTCAGGAACGACAACTTCACCAGCGCCCATGTCTTTCGATTGAAAGCTCAGTACCTCGGTTTCCGTGTGTCGGGTGTTGGTTAGAACACTTGTTGGCAAAGCCACGCGGTTTGCACCTTCACATACCGAAGTGGCCACGAAATAGGTCAGGTTGCGGCCAAAGCATCCGACGGCTTCCGGCACGTGATCCGATGCAGAGAAGTATTTTTTGTCTGGTGAGCTGTCACTCAACCCGGGGTTATGTGACAGCGCCTGTTCCGGGTTCAGCATGGCCCCGCACGCCGCGATGTCTTCCTGGGCCAGTTCGATGATGCGCTTTTTCAAACGGGGTCGCCGGGGCCGTCGCGCTGCTGAATTCGCGGCACCTTTGACGGTCAACCCTTGTTTGCGCAGATAGTCATAGGCGACTTTGGCGCGCGAAAAGTCAGAACAGTCACCGCCTTTGTGGTCAGGATGGGCATGAAAGGCGATCTGTCGCCATGCGTTTCGAATGTCATCGGGGCTGGCATTTGCGTCTAGTCCCAGGTCAGCCAACGCGTCAGTGCGCGCCTTGATCTTGTCTACAGGTTCCATACTCAAATCACTCATTAAACTAAAAACAACTACACAGCCTCAGTGTGGTCACGGTCACATTTTTGTCAATTTTCCCAGAGTTTTGAGGATGATTGACGCTACAATTTAGACGCGAAGACCGGATTGTTCCGTCTTTGGAATTTGGGGGTGCGCTGGACTGTGAAGTGGATCACACAAACATGGACGCAAAAACGCCCGGGCCGTTTTGCGACCCGGGCTTTTTTGCAGGCAAGTGAGAGAATCAAGCGACGTTTTGCAATTCCGCTTTGGGCGTAATGCCCAACGCAAAGCAGACGTCGCGCGTCAGTTCCGGGCGGTTGAGCGTATAGAAATGCAGCTTATCTACACCGCCGTCGATGAGGTCTGAACACAGTTCCGTACACAGCGCAGTCGCCAGCAGGTCCTCACGGTCATCGCGGACGGCCTTGTCGAATGCCTGGTCAAGCCACGTCGGAATGTGCGCACCGCAGCGCTGGGCAAACTTGCGCGCGCCCTTCCAATTCTCGATCGGTAAGATTCCCGGGACGATTGGCTTATCGATACCAGCCTTGGCACAGGCGTCCCGAAAGCGGAAAAAGGTCTCGGCCTCAAAAAAGAACTGGGTCAATGCTTCGTCCGCCCCGGCGTCCAGCTTGGCTTTGAGCCAGTCAATTCCTGCACTGGCGTCTTGGGCTTCTGGGTGCGTGTCCGGGTAGGCGCCCACGCGAATGCTGAACATTTCGGTCTCAGCCAGTGCGGAAATCAACTCGACCGAGTTTGCAAATCCGTCCGGATGCGGTTCGAACCGGTCCTGGCCTTTGGGTGGATCGCCCCTGAGCGCAACAATGTCCTGAACACCTGCGCGCGCGAAGGTGTCTGCGATCTCTAACGTCTCCTGCCGAGAAGCGTCGACACAGGTCAGATGTGCGGCCACGGGCAGCCCCGAGGATTTGTGCAGAGTTGAAACAGCATCCCGCGTCAACTCTCGGGTCGTGCCACCAGCACCGTATGTGACCGAGACGTACCGAGGGTCCAAGGGGGCCAACGTTTGCACGGTATCCCAAAGGCGGAATGAGGCTTCCAGAGTTTTAGGAGGAAAGAACTCAAATGAAATTTCAGGTTTGGTCATCACGGCCTCATTGGATCAATTGGGCCACTTGTGCCACGTGACGCATTGTGAGACAAACTCATATTCTTCAAGAACAACATGAGCGCAGTGAATTATGCATATTGAATTTCGGCATTTGCGGACAGTTAAGGCGATCCATGAATGCGGTGGGCTTGCGCGGGCGGCAGATCAGCTGAATATCACCCAGTCAGCGTTAAGCCATCAGATCAAGGGCCTTGAAGATCAGGCCGGGGTCGAGTTGTTTTTGCGCCGCTCAAAACCGATGAAACTGTCTGCTGCGGGCTTGCGCCTGTTGCGCCTTGCCGAGCAAATTCTGCCACAGGTCGAGGCCACCCAGCAGGAGTTTTCGTCGCTCAGAGATGGCCGCACTGGCCGAATGCATATCGCAATTGAATGCCATGCGTGTTTTGAGTGGTTGTTCCCGGTGCTCGAGGCGTTTCGAAAGTCCTGGGGCGATGTCGATGTCGACATTCGTCCGGGTTTGGCATTCGACGCACTGCCTGCATTACAAAAAGAAGAAGTAGATCTGGTTGTATCTTCGGACCCCGAGCATTTGCCGGGTGTCGAATTTGTCGAACTGTTCGACTATAATGCGGTTTTTGTGGCGGCCTCCTCGCATCCGTTGGCGCAAAAGGAATTCATCGAAGCCGAAGATTTCCGAGGCCAGACCCTGATAACCTATCCGGTGGAACGAACGCGGTTGGACGTGTTCAGCCAGTTGCTGATCCCAGCGCGCGTCGAACCCGCGACGATCCGACAGGTGGAATTGACAGCGGTCATACTGTTGTTGGTCGCGTCCAACCGTGGGATTTCGGTCTTGCCGGACTGGGTCGTGCGAGAGGTCAAATACAACTCGGACTATGTCACGCGACCACTGACGAAAGACGGGATCACGCGCCGCCTGTATGCGGCTGTTCGATCCGAGGATTTGGAAAAACCCTTTGTGCAAGAGCTGGTGAAACTGGCCCGAGACGAGGCGCACAAGCTGCAGGCGCAGTAGCGGCGTTTCATGCGGGGCAGCTATGCACATCATTCCTCTTGGCAAGGGGGCGTTGCGTCAGTATACGCGCGGTTTGACCGAACAGGAGCCTTTGGACAATGGTTGGCAGTGCAAATCTCAACATCATGATCAAGGCCGCGCGTAAGGCGGGGCGTTCTTTGGTCAAGGATTTTCGTGAAGTCGAGAACCTGCAGGTGTCGATGAAAGGCGCTGGTGACTTCGTCTCAAAGGCTGATATCGCTTCTGAGGCAATTCTAAAGGAAGAACTTCTGGGTGCGCGCCCGACCTATGGCTGGCTGGCTGAAGAGGGCGGGTCGATCGACGGTGAAGATCCAACCCGCCGCTGGCTTGTCGATCCGTTGGATGGCACGACCAATTTCCTGCATGGTTTGCCACATTGGGCTGTTTCGATTGCTCTGGAACACAAAGGCAATATCGTCGCCGGTGTGATTTACGATGCAGCAAAGGACGAGATGTTCTTTGCCGAAAAAGGCGAAGGTGCCTGGATGAATGACATGCGAATTCGCGTGTCGGGTCGTCACCGCATGATCGAATCCGTGTTCTCGACAGGGTTGCCATTTGGTGGTCGGTCAGATCTGCCGGCGACGTTGCAGGATCTGGCGCGTCTGATGCCGGTTTGTGCCGGTGTCCGTCGTTGGGGTGCTGCGGCGCTGGACATGGCCTATGTTGCCGCTGGTCGCTACGAAGGCTTCTGGGAACGCCGTTTGAACGCATGGGATATGGCGGCCGGGGTTATCATCGTGAAAGAAGCTGGCGGATTTGTTCAACCGCTGAATCCTGATGGCGACATTCTGACTGACGGCGAAGTTATTTGTGCCAACGAACCGATCTTTGACACTTTTGCCAAAGTGATCCGGGACTAATCACCAAGCAGGTTTAGACCTGCTGCTACTTACGCGGAATTTTTGGGATACGGGAACGTGACAGAGGGTATTTTGCCTCTGGGTGCGGTGGGTGCCCATGAGTTTGATTCCAGAGCTCCATGCCACCCCGCTTTAGCCACAGCGGAACGCAGAGGATTAATCCGACGATGAACCCGCCGGTATGGGCCCAATAGGCGACGCCGCCTTCATCGAGGTTGCTGGACAGGCTGCCAAGAAACTGCATGCCCAGCCAGACGCCGAGCATTACAAAGGCCGGTATCGTGAACACGCGAAAATAGACGATCAGGATTAGCAAAATATCCACGCGTGCCTTTGGGAACAGCAGCAGATAGCCGCCCATGACACCGGCAATCGCGCCAGACGCTCCGATGGTTGGCACAAGCGACTCGGGTGCAGTGATCACGTGGATCAACCCCGCTCCGATACCCGCGACGAGGTAGAAGACAAGAAACAGGACATGGCCCATTTCATCCTCGAGGTTGTCGCCAAAGATCCACAGAAACAGCATATTTCCCGCCAGATGCATCCAGCCTCCGTGCAGGAACATTGACGTCACGAAGGTCTCGAACGCCAGGCCATCGCTGATCCGCGCAGGAATGATCGCATAGTCGAAGTAAAGCCTGTTGATCAGCGGCGCGTCATTCATGATCCCGACATAGCTGAGGAAGATCAGGATGTTCGCCGCGATCAGGGCATAGACAACATAGGGGGTCCGCCCCGAAGGGTTATGGTCGCGAATAGGTAACATGGCGCGACGCTGGGCTTTTCAGCGCCCAGCGTCAAGGCAAGCTTATGCCGCACCACCCAACAAAGCGGCGTTGCCGCCCGCTGCTGTGGTATCGACGCAGACATGACGTTCGCCCAGTACCCGCGCTCGGTCTGGTTTTCCTGGGATCAGGGGCAGGATGGGGCCATCCCTCTGGGCCAGAGACTGCTCGATCTGACGAGCAGTATCGTCATCGCCCCACCACAAGACACCCGAGATATTCGGCAGGTTTTTCAGCCGATGCAGGTCCAGCATTCCCGTCGCTTGAATCGCGGTCCCACCAAGGATCATCACAGCCTCGGCTTGCGTGCGCGCCGCAGCTTCGCCAGGACCCATGCACAGCAACGGCGGGCGTGGATATTCGCTCAGACGGTTGGACTCTCCTGTCGGGCCCGGCAATGATTGAGTTTTGACCGCAGCAGGTTGTCCTTGTGGCGCCGGTAGGTCCGCCGCGGAGTCCCATGTCCCCTCTGCAGATTGGCGATCCGGTGCGCAGAACCGGGCCATGTAGTTAGGCCCACCTGCTTTGGGCCCAGTGCCGGAAAGACCCTCGCCGCCAAATGGCTGCGACCCTACGATGGCCCCAATCTGGTTGCGGTTCACATAGATGTTGCCCGCGTGGATCGCTTCGGTGACGTGCTGCACCCGGTCGTCGATCCGGGTATGAAGGCCAAAGGTCAGCCCATAGCCGGTTGCATTGATATCTGCGATGACCTTGTCGATGTCCTGAGCTTTGAAGCGAGCGACATGCAAAACTGGCCCAAAGATTTCGCGTTCCAGGGCAGAGATACCAGGTATTTCGATCAAAGTGGGGGCGATAAATGTGCCCTCGGGCGGTGTACTAAGTTCCTTGAGAACCCGTCCCTCGCTGCGTGCCTGCGCGGCATGGTCCGAGATGCCTTGAAGCGCCTGCACGTCAATGACTGGACCACAATCGGTTGCGATCATCCACGGATCACCGACTGATAAAGCGTCCATCGCGCCCTGAAGCATTGTCAGAACGTCGTCGGCGATGTCTTCCTGCAGGTACAGACAGCGCAGCGCCGAACATCGCTGGCCTGCGGATTGAAACGCGCTTTCGATGATGGACTGAACGGCCTGTTCGGGTAAGGCGGTGCTATCGACGATCATGGCGTTGAGACCGCCGGTCTCCGCGATCAGCGGTGTTCCTGGGCGCATGTTCTCGGCCATCGCCGTTCTGATCTTCAATGCCGTGGCGGTTGAACCGGTAAAGGCCACACCGGACACCCGCGCATCCGAGGTCAGCACTGCCCCTACGGCTGGTCCCCCCGGCAGCAGTTGCAACACATCGCGTGGCACTCCGGCCTCGTGCAGAAGTTGAACAGCGCGATGCGCGATCAGCGGTGTTTGCGGTGCAGGTTTTGCTAAAACCGCGTTGCCTGTTGCCAATGCCGCTGCGATTTGACCGGAAAAGATGGCCAATGGGAAGTTCCACGGGCTGATGCAGGTAAACGTCCCGGCAGGTTTGGCATCAGGAATGTTGGCTGCATAATAGCGAAGGAAATCGACCGCTTCACGCAGTTCTGCAACCGCATCGGGTAGGGATTTTCCTGCTTCTCGTGCCAAAAGGGCAAAAAGCTCGCCGTAATGCGCCTCGTACAGATCAGCAGCAGCGTTCAGGATGTGGGCGCGTTCGGCAGGCGGGGCTTGCCATGGGCTGGACGAGGCAAGCGCCAGTTCAATATCCTCTGCGCTCGCCGGCGCAACCGCACCGAGCGTATCCTGCGGATTGGCAGGGTTGACGATGGGCTCATCTGACCCCGGATTGGCTTTGTCCGATAACAGAGGTCGAGCATGCCAGTCAGAGGTACGGAATTGACCCCGCGCGGTCTCGATCATGTCAAGCGTCGGGGTGTGATGCAGGTCAAAGCCTTTTGAGTTTGGTCGCTCAGGCTGAAACAATTCAGGGCCGGTGGGCAGCGGGGGTGGGGGCGTCCGAATGGCGGCAAAGGGATCTGAAGCGACTTCCTCTGGCGGCACGTTCTCGTCTACGATTTGATTGACGAAAGAAGAATTCGCCCCGTTTTCCAACAGGCGTCGCACCAGATAGGCCAACAGATCGCGATGTGCGCCGACCGGAGCGTAAATGCGACAGCGTGTGTTCCGCTGATCCTTCACGATCTGATGCAGCGTCTCGCCCATGCCGTGCAGGCGTTGGAATTCATACTGCTGATCCTCGGCCATATGCACGATCGCGCTGACCGTATGCGCATTGTGCGTGGCAAATTGAGGATAGATGCGGTCGGTCATGTCCAACAGCTTGCGGGCATTGGCGATGTAGGACACGTCGGTTGCAGCCTTATGGGTAAACACGGGAAAGCCGTCGACGCCTTCGACCTGCGCACGTTTGATCTCGGTGTCCCAATAGGCGCCTTTGACCAGACGGACCATCAGTTTGCGGTCGTGCCTTTGGGCCATCTCGTAAAGCGTATCCAGAACCAACCCGGCGCGCGGGCCGTAAGCCTGAACAACAATGCCAAATCCATCCCAACCGGCCAGCGCCGGTTCGGCCATGACCGTTTCGATCACCTGCAATGACAGTGACAGGCGATCTGCTTCTTCGGCGTCAATGTTCAGGCCCATTCCGGCCGATTTCGCCAACAGCGCAAGCGAGCGCAGGCGCGGGACCAAGTCCTTCATCACCCGTTCTTCCTGTGCCAATTCGTATCTTGGGTGTAGGGCCGACAGCTTGACCGAGATGCCAGGATTGGCACGGATGTCGTCATGTGTGCAGGCTTCGGCAATCGCGGCAATGGCTCGGGAATAAGACAGATGGTACCGCGCTGCATCCGCGTCGGTGCGCGCTGCCTCGCCAAGCATATCATAGGAATAGGTATAGCCTTTCGCCTCCATCCCCTTTGCGCGGTCCATGGCGGACTGGATCGTTTCGCCCAGCACAAACTGGCGTCCCATCTCTTTCATGGCGCGTCCGACGGCGGTTCGGATCACCGGCTCGCCCAGACGCTTGATCGCACCCCGCAATGCACCGACCGGCGATGCCTTGCCTTCATCCAGGACTTTGCCCGTCAGCATCAACGCCCAGGTCGAGGCATTGACCAGCGAGGACGAGGACTGCCCCAGATGCTTGCCCCAGTCTGACGGCGCGATTTTATCTTCGATCAGCGCATCAATCGTATCCGCATCGGGGACGCGCAACAGAGCTTCGGCCAGGCACATCAATGCCACACCTTCATCTGTGGACAGGCCATATTCAGCCAGAAAGACCTCCATCATCCCGGGCGACGTGCTGGATCGGATGTCCCGAACAAGCTGCGCAGCAGAGCCGCAAATGGCGCTGCGATCCTCATCCGTCAGGGCCGCATGAGTGATCAGGGTATCAAGAATCGCTGTCTGATCCGCATAGGTCAAGGTATCGATACGGGTGCGAAGGCTGTGTGACATGGTTTCTCCGGGCGTTTTTGTTAGTATATCCACTAAATGGCAGGACAACGGACTGAGTTTTGTCGTATTGAAGCCTAATCGCCTAAAGATCTAAGAGAATGAGATGCAAAAAGACTTTCCGGACTTGGATCGGTTCGACCGATCCATCCTTAAGGTGCTCGCCGAAGACGGGCGGATTTCGGTCGCTGATTTGGCCCGAAAGATTGGATTGTCTAAATCCCCGACGCAGGCGCGTCTTAAGCGGCTAGAAGCGGACGGTGTCATCACCGGTTATCGCGCCATGCTGGACCCGATCCGCCTTGGGCTGGATCACGTTGCTTTTGTCGAGGTGCGTTTGACTGACACCCGCGAAAAGGCGCTGGCTGAATTCAACGCGGCGGTTCGAAAAATAGCCGAAATAGAACAGGCGCATATGATCGCCTCGAATTTTGACTACCTATTGAAGATTCGCACTGGTTCGATGTCGGAGTACCGCGCTGTGCTGGCCGAGAAGGTTTCTTCCCTGCCGCATGTCGCCAGTACATCCACATTTGTCGCGATGGAGGCGGTTAAAGAAACTGGAATGTTGGGTGCGTTGGACGGCCCCAGCTGAACACTCCCTGATAGCGACCCCAACCGGGGCATGTTTCAGCACGGTACAGTCATTGCTGAAAAGACTTTCCGCTCTGGTATCCGTTCGTCACAACCTGTTGGTTTGATAGGCCGTGAAACTCCTACCAAAAGTGATCCGAAAATTCTTTGTTGCCAAATTTGGAACGTTCCAGTATTGAATTGGAACGTTCTAATTGGGGGTGTGGAATGGACTGGGTTTTTGTTGGTGCAAGTACAATCGCTGCCCAACACATGCTGAACGCGGTACGCCAACAACCGGGGCACAATGTGACTTGGATCGTTAGCAACTCTCCTGAAAGGGTTCAGGTTTGGGCTGATGATCATGGGATTGCACACGCCACCACAAATCTGTCCGAAGCGCTTGCTGATCCCAAGGTAAAAGCGGTCTACATTTCATCCACCAACGAAAAACATCATGCGCAGGCCATGGCTGCCGTTTCGGCAGGCAAACATGTTCTGTGCGAAAAGCCGCTGGGGATGACCCAGAACGAGGCGGTTGAAATGGTGCAGGCCGCCCAGACTGCAGGGGTCGTCTTTGGGACCAATCACCACCTGCGCTGCTCGGGCAGCCATCGTGCTGTTCGTGATCTGATTGCTGCGGGCCGTGTGGGACAGGTTCTGTCGTTGCGCATTCATCATGCCGTTCACCTTCCGGGCAATTTGCAGGGTTGGCGGATAAACGACGCAGGTGCTGGCGGCGGAGTTATTCCTGACATTGTAGTGCATGATGCGGATGTTATCCGTTTCCTGTTGCGAGAGGATCCGACCTCGGTCGTGGCTCAGATGGCCAGTTCGGGCATGGGGCAGGGGGTTGAGGATTCATGCATGTCTGTCTGGACCATGCCGTCCGGTGTGATGGTTATGACGCATGAAAGCTTTACGCATCCATATGCCGGATCGGGCTTGGAGGTGCACGGAACGAACGGATCGATCTTTGCAAAGGGCGTCATGACGCAAAGCCCGGTCGGAGATATCACTTTGGTGACCGAGGCCGGTCAGGAAAATATCTCCTACTCAGGCCATGACCTTTATGTGCAGGGCGTTTGCGAATTTGTCGCTGCTACCACGGGGCAGGGTCGGCCCGCCGCCGATGGTCCGGATGGGGTGAAATCCCTTTCTGTCGCGCTTTGCGTGCGGAAGGCCGCCGCAACCGGTCAGCGTATCGATGTCGATTACGGTGGGTTCTGATGACCAAGCTTGCATCTGCATCGCAGGCCGTTTCTCGCATCCCAGACGATGCGGTGGTGACCGTGTCGTCATCTTCCGCTTTGGGATGTCCTGATCTGGTGCTCAACGCCATCGGTCAGCGGTTTCAGGCCGAAGGGTATCCGCGCAACATCACGACGCTTCACCCAATCGCTGCCGGAGACATGTACGGGGTAAAAGGGATGGATCATCTGGCCCAAGATGGGCTGTTGAGCCGCGTGTTGGCCGGATCGTACCCCTCGGGCCCTTCAAGCCTTGAGATGCCGAAAATCTGGAAGATGATCGTCGAGGATCGAGTGGCGGCCTACAACGTTCCCTCGGGTATTCTGTACGATATGCACCGCGAGGCTGCAGCACGGCGGCCCGGCGTGTTAACCCAAGTCGGCTTAGATACTTTCGTTGATCCGGTTCGCGAAGGGTGCGCAATGAACGCGCGCGGTGCGGATGAGCCCATCGTTGCCCGAGCAGAATTTGATGGTCAGACCTGGCTGCATTTTCCCAACATTGTTCCGAATGTTTGCATATTGCGTGCCACCACGGCGGACGAATTCGGAAATCTGACCTACGAACATGAAGGCGCTTATCTGGGCGGGTTGGAACAGGCAATCTGCGTGCGCAACCACGGTGGGTTGGTGATCGCGCAAGTTCAGCGGGTCACTGCCGCGGGCAGTCTGCGACCCCATGATGTGCGTGTCCCGGGTCATCTGGTTGACCTGATCGTCGAGGACTCGTTTCAGAAACAAACCACTGAAACAAGCTATGATCCGGCGATATCGGGTCAGGTTATGCGTCCGTGGGATGGTTTTTCCTTGGCTGAGCATGGCGTCGAGAAGGTCATCGCGCGCCGCGCCGCATTGGAATTGCGCAAGGGGATGAGCGCGAACCTGGGCTTTGGGATCAGCGCAATGGTCCCGCGTATTCTGCTGGAAGAAGGTCACCCGCAGGCTGTGACCTGGGCCATAGAACAAGGTGCTGTGGGTGGTGTGCCCCTGACCGGATTTGCGTTTGGATGCGCCTCGAATGCCCATGCCTATGTGCCGTCGCCGCAACAATTCATCTACTTTCAGGGCGGCGGTTTCGATATGTCGTTCCTGTCGTTCCTAGAGGTGGACGTAGAAGGCAATGTGAACGTCTCCAAGCTGGGCAAAAAACCTTACCTGACAGCGGGATGCGGTGGCTTTGTGGATATCACCGCACGGGCGAAGAAAATCGTGTTTTCCGGGTGGTTCGAGGCAGGCGCCAAGATCGATCTGGGATCAGACGGTATCAAAGTCGCGGCACCCGGAAAATTCACCAAGATGGTGGATCGCGTCGAACATGTCACCTTCTCGGGTCGCCGTGCGCGCGCGACAGGTCAGGACGTTCTGTATGTCACCGAACGCTGCGTGATCCGTTTGACCGAGAGCGGTTTGGTAGCGACTGAGATCATGCCCGGGATCAATCCACAGCGTGATATCGTCGATGCGTCCGGCGGCCGTGTGCCCGTTGCAGAAAACGCCAAGCTTATGCCGGGAACACTTTTTGCCGAAGGCCCGATGGGGATGACCTTATGAGTGGGATTGGTTTTCATATCGACGGGTCAACCGCAGTTTTGACGCTGGACAATGTTGCCAAACTGAATGCTTTGACGATCCAGATGCTGGATGCCCTGGACGCCAGAGTTCAGGAGGTCGAGCGCGATAGCTCGCTGCGGTGTCTGATCGTGACCGGGACCGGAGACAAAGCGTTTTGCTGTGGGGCCGATATTGGCGCATGGGGTGACTTAAGCCCGGCGGAGTTTTCGCGCCATTGGGTGCGGGACGGGCATCGGATCTTTGACCGGCTTGCGAGGTTGGGCAAGCCGACCATTGCTGCGATCAACGGCCACGCATTTGGCGGCGGGCTGGAACTGGCAAGTTGCTGTGATCTGCGACTGGTTGCTCCCCGTGCGACGCTGGCCCTACCCGAAGCACGCGTGGGGATTGTACCCGGCTGGTCTGGAACGCAACGGCTGACCCGGCTGATCCCGGAAGGCGCGGTAAAAGAGATGGCGCTGTTTGGTCGTCGCATCGGGGCGGAACGCGCTGTTGCACTAGGTTTCGCGACCGAGGTGGCAGACGTCCCGCTGGCCCGCGCGCTTGAGATGGCGGCTGACATCCAAGGCTTGTCCCCGCGTGCAGTGGAAATCTCAAAAAACATGATCCATGCAGCGGTCGGCGAAGACACGCAGGCCGTCGTCGAAGCCCTCGGTAGCGCGGCGGCTGCAGCTTCAGCGGATCGCGAAGAAGGTGTCGCGGCCTTTATGGAAAAACGAAACCCTCATTTCTCGGGCCTATGACAATATGAAGGATCTTTCGATCAACCCCGCAATTTCTTTCGATCTGCCCGAGCTTTTCGAAGGCCGGCACCTGATCAATGGTGTCTTATGCGACAGTGCGTCCGGTGAAACCTTTGAACGCCAGTCGCCATCTCATGGGCACATTGTCAGCCGATCCGCATTGGGTAGCGAAGCCGAGGCCGAGGCAGCGATTGAAGCGGCCCGCGCTGCCTTTGACAGCGGGGTCTGGAGCCGGGCATCTGGTAAAGAACGTGCGTCGGTTTTGCTCAAAGTTGCGGACCTGATCGAGTGCAACGTTGACCGCATCGCGTTGATGGAAACACTGGAAAGCGGAAAGCCGATCAGCCAGTCCCAGGCAGAAGTCGGCGGAGCGGCCGACTTGTGGCGCTATGCGGCCTCGCTGGCACGCAGCACGCATGGGGACAGTCACAACACGCTGGGTGAAGACATAGTAGGTGTGGTTCTGAAAGAGCCTGTTGGCGTAGTGTCGATCATCACGCCGTGGAACTTCCCGTTCTGGATTCTCAGCCAGAAACTGCCCTTTGCACTGGCGGCGGGCTGCACCGTCGTGGTGAAACCGTCAGAGATGACGCCTTCGACAACTCAGATGCTGGGTGAGTTACTGGTCGAGGCGGGTCTGCCGGCTGGTGTCTGCAATATTGTGCTTGGGTACGGCGTGCCGGTCGGCAGCCTGATGTCCAGCCACCCGGCAGTAGATATGGTGAGCTTCACCGGATCGACCGGGGTGGGCAAAACCATTGGTGCAACGGCGTCTGACACACTTAAGAAAGTGGCGCTGGAATTGGGCGGCAAGAATCCTCAGGTGATCTTCCCGGATGCCGATTTGGACGCTGCTGCGGATGCGGTTGTTTTTGGCGTCTATTTCAACGTTGGACAGTGCTGCAATTCGAGCAGCAGGATTATCGTGCATGAAGATATCGCTGAAGATTTTCGCGACCGTGTTGTTGAACTATCCCGCAAGGTGAAATTCGGCGATCCGCTGGATCCGACTACGCAAGTGGGCGCAATCGTAACCCCTCAGCACAACTCGAAAATTGATGCTTATGTCAAAGAAGCCAAGGCCTCTGGCGCGACCGTTGTGCTTGGTGGCGACCAACTGAACGTCGAAGGTCTTGGCGATCAGTTCTACCAGCCAACAGTGATAGATCAGGTCACATCGGACATGCCAATCGCAAGGGATGAAGTGTTTGGTCCGGTTCTTTCTATCCTGACGTTCAAAACACTGGACGAGGCCATCACACTGACCAATGATAGCGCTTACGGTTTGTCCGCTGGGGTGTGGAGCGAAAATGTTCACACCTGTCTTGAATTCGCCCGCCGTGCAGAAACGGGAACGGTCTGGACCAACACTTGGATGGACGGATTCCCCGAGGTTGCCTTCGGTGGGTTCAAGCAATCCGGGCAGGGAAGAGAGATTGGACGATATGGGTTCGAGGAATTTTTTGAAGTGAAATCTGTGGTTATGCGGATCGGCAACAGCCGGACGCCATGGGTGCAGGAAAGCTAACACCAAGCACCTAAAAAAGGTGCTCAACGAACGAAGATCGCATTTAGGGAGGAAACATAATGCGTAAACTACTCAAGACAAAGTCGGTCATTGTGGCCGGACTGCTGTGCACGTCCAGCCTTGCCCAGGCCGAAGAGGTTGAAGTTCTTCATTGGTGGACGTCAGGCGGTGAAGCCGCGGCGCTGAATGTTCTGAAAGACGATCTGTCTGGTCAGGGCGTTGGCTGGACCGATATGCCCGTTGCCGGCGGTGGTGGCGAACAGGCGATGACCGTTTTGCGGGCGCGTGTCACTGCTGGTAACGCACCAACCGCTGTGCAAGGTCTGGGTTTTGATATTCAGGACTGGGCGGCACAGGGTGCATTGGCTGACTTGAATGATGTTGCTGCCAAAGAAGGTTGGGACGACGTTGTTCCTGATGCGCTGAAGGCCTTTGCCAAGCATGACGGCAAGTGGGTGTCTGCGCCTGTTAACGTCCATTCGACCAACTGGGTTTGGGCGAACAAGGCCGTGCTGGATGCGAACGGCATTGCTCAGCCAGCCAGCTGGGACGAATTTGTGGCAGCCGTCGAAGCACTGAAAGCCGCAGGCATTACGCCGATCGCGCATGGTGGTCAGGCGTGGCAGGACGCGACCATATTTGACGCGGTTGCGATGTCGACACTGGGTCCGGATGGCTACAAAGCAGCGTTTGTTGATCTGGACGAAGGCACGCTTGGTGGCGACGCAATGAAAGAGGCGTTCGACCGCATGGCCTTTATCCGCGACAACGTTGACGAGAACTTCTCGGGTCGTGACTGGAACCTGGCCACAGCGATGGTCATCAACGGTGAAGCCGGTTTCCAGATGATGGGCGACTGGGCAAAGGGTGAGTTTCTGAATGCGGACAAAGTTCCGGGTGAAGACTTCCTGTGCTTCCGATTCCCGGGAACGGCTGATCAGGTCACGTTCAACGCCGACCAGTTCATGATGTTCGATCAGGGCGGATCGGTTTCACCCGAACAGGCCGCGCTTGCCAGCGCCATCCTGTCGCCTGCATTCCAGTCGGCGTTTAATGTCGTGAAGGGCTCGGTCCCGGCACGTACAGATGTCAGCGACGCAGACTTTGACGCCTGCGGCAAGCAAGGCATGAAGGATCTGGCAGCAGCGGCTGCATCGGGTAATCTTTTTGGCTCTATGGCTCATGGCCACGCAGCGCCTGCGTCGGTCAAGAATGCGGTCTATGACGTCGTGACGGCGCATTTCAACGGCGAGTACGACAGCGAAACGGCTGTGGTCGAGCTGGTTGACGCCGTATCGATCGCCAAGTGATCGGAAAGTGATCCTCCCGATGGGGCGGTCAGTGGCCGCCCTGTCCCAAGAGGGCAATCCAAGCCTTAAAACACCACCACTTTAGGAGGGCGCGCCATGGCTGTTTCAGCCGACGCGGATTTCAAGACACGCCTTCAAAACTGGATCCCGAAACTGGTCCTGTCGCCATCGCTGGCGATGATGCTGGTCTTTGTTTACGGGTTTATCCTGTTTTCGGTCTACCTGTCCTTTACCGACAGCCGTATCCTGCCGTCTTTTGGATGGGTTGGTTGGGAAAACTACGACAAGCTTTGGCGCCTCAGTCATTGGGAAACGTCTCTGATCAACATGGGCATCTTTGCGGGTCTCTATATCGTGATCTGCACCTGTATCGGACTTGGCCTGGCAATTTTCCTTGATCAGAAAATCCGCGGCGAAGGGTTGCTGCGCCCGATTTATCTCTATCCCATGGCGCTCAGCTTTATCGTGACAGGCACCGCTTGGAAGTGGTTCCTGGATCCCGGCATCGGGTTGGAAAACGTGATGCACAGTTGGGGCTGGGAAAGCTTCGAGTTCGACTGGATCAAGAACCGCGACTACGCAATTTACACTGTTGTGCTGGCCGCCGTATGGCAGACCAGCGGCTTCGTTATGGCGATGTTCCTTGCGGGGCTGCGGGGGATCGACAACGAAATCCTGCGCGCTGCCCAGATGGATGGTGCGTCGAACTGGAACCTCTACCGTCGCATCATTATTCCGCAACTGCGGCCTGCATTCCTGTCTGCGTTTGTGATCCTCAGCCATCTGGCCATCAAGACGTTTGACCTTGTGATCGCCTTGACCGGAGGAGGTCCGGGGCGCGCGACCGAGCTGCCCGCAACCTTCATGTATTCTTACACCTTCACGCGAAATCAGATGGGGATCGGCGCTGCCTCGGCCACGATCATGCTGATGACCATCGCGGCGATCATGATCCCCTATCTTTACGCTGAATTGCGGGAGAAACGCTGATGGCTCAGGCAACTCAGGATACCGCCATCCGCACCGGGCGCATCACGCGCACGCTGATCTATCTGGTGCTGTTACTGTTCTCACTGTTCTATCTGCTGCCGCTTTACGTTATGCTGGCGAATTCACTGAAACCGCTGGAAGAGATCACCGGTGGCGGCATGATGAACCTGCCAAAGGTATTGACCGTCGAGCCGTGGATCAAGGCCTGGTCATCTGCTCAAATTGGGGTCGAGCCGACAGGCTTGCGTCCGTACTTCTGGAACTCCATCAAGATGGTGGTTCCAGCGGTCATAGTCTCGACCGTTCTGGGGGCGCTGAACGGGTATGTGCTGACAAAGTGGCGGTTCAAATATGACACCATCCTGTTTGGCTTGATGTTGTTCGCTTGTTTCATCCCGTTCCAGATTGTGCTGATCCCGATGGCACGGATGCTTGGCCTGATGGGATTGGCGGGTACAACCTGGGGGCTGGTGCTGGTGCATGTGGTTTACGGTGTCGGGTTCACGACGCTTTATTTTCGGAACTACTATGCTGTCTTCCCGACTGAACTGATACGGGCCGCGCAAATCGATGGGGCTGGGTTCTTTCAGATCTTCTGGCGCATTCTTCTGCCCAGCTCCGGGCCAATCGCAGTGGTTTCAATCATATGGCAGTTCACAAACATCTGGAATGACTTCCTGTTTGGCGCGTCCTTTGCGGATGCCAACAGTCAACCGATGACGGTCGCGCTTAACAACCTGGTGCAATCGTCAACCGGTGTGAAAGAATACAACGTTCATTTTGCAGGCGCCATTCTTGCCGCCTTGCCAACTCTGCTCGTCTACATCGTGGCTGGTCGATACTTCGTCCGCGGCCTGATGGCGGGTTCCGTGAAAGGATAAGGCCTTATGGGTTTTCTGGACATAGACAATGCGACCAAATCCTACGGCTCGGTCGAGGTTCTGCACAAAGTTGATATCTCTGTTCGAGAGGGCGAATTCCTGGTTCTCGTCGGCCCCTCAGGGTGCGGCAAGTCAACCTTGTTGAACATGATTGCCGGGCTGGAAGAGATCACCAGTGGTGAGGTTCGTATCAAGGACAAGGTGATGAACGGGGTCCACCCATCGAACCGCAACATCGCCATGGTGTTCCAAAGCTACGCGCTCTATCCGAATATGACGGTTGGTCAGAACATCACGTTTGGTCTGGAAATGCATGGCGTTCCCAAAGCGGATCGCGACAAGGCCATGATCGAAGTCGCCAGCCTGTTGCAGATCGAACAATTGCTGGACCGCAAGCCCGGGCAGCTTTCGGGTGGCCAACGCCAACGGGTCGCAATGGGGCGCGCGCTGGTGCGCGAGCCTGATGTGTTCCTGTTTGACGAACCGCTGTCAAACCTCGATGCGAAACTGCGTGTCGATATGCGGACCGAGATCAAGAAGCTGCACCAAAATCTGGGCACAACCATTGTCTATGTGACGCATGATCAGATTGAAGCCATGACGCTGTCCAGCCGGATCGCTGTGATGAATGGAGGGTACGTTCAGCAGCTTGGTACGCCGCAGGATATCTATGACACCCCGGCCAACATCTTTGTGGCCACCTTCATGGGGTCGCCTGCGATGAATGTGTTGCCTGCGCAGGTGGCGGTGCTGAACGGCCGTCCTCATGCCGAAATTGCGTTGCACGATGGTTCGAGGACGCATTTGCCCTTTAGTCAAGACAATCTGGCCAATTGGGAGGGGCGCGACATCCTGCTGGGGATCCGTCCGGAAACGATTACCGATGTGGATGGCGCTGACAGAAAATCTTCGAACATTGCGAATATGACCAACCGTATCGTCGTGACCGAACCCGCTGGTTCAGACACCTTTGTGTCGATGCAGCTGGGCGGGCGCGACGTCATTGCTCGAATGCGTTCGGATGCCGAGGTTGCGGCGGGTCAGGATTTCAACTTTGCCGTCAACATGGAAAAGGCGGTGGCCTTTGATCCTGAAAGCGAGATGCGGATCGCTCCGTGACACGCGCCGATGTCATAATCATTGGGTCCGGCATGGGCGGGGCGACGCTGGCGGCGGCACTGGCACCGTCCGGGCGCCGTATCCTGATCCTTGAACGGGGGGAACGTCTGACCCCGTCACCTTGGGATAGGGACCCAAAGGCGATATTCGCTGACGGGCGTTTTCGGACCGACGAAACGTGGCTGGATGGCGAAGGTAAATTCTTCAGCCCGGGCAGCTATTATTGTGTAGGCGGGAATTCCAAATTCTACGGTGCGGCGCTTATACGCTACCGGGCCGAGGATTTTGAGCCGCGCCAGCACATGGGCGGGCAATCACCCGGTTGGCCGATCCGATATGATGAGCTTGAGCCTGATTACCAGGCTGCCGAGACCCTTTACAATGTACGCGGTATCACTGGCGAGGACCCAACCGAGCCACCGCACAGCTGCGGCTATCCACATCCTCCGGTACCCGACGAGTCCGATATTGCGGATCTGAGACATCGTTTGCAGCGAACCGGTCTGACCCCGTCTTCTGTCCCGCTGGGGGTCGATATCGACACATGGCTGGCAGGTGGTCAAACGACTTGGGATGCCTATCCTAACACCTGCGGTGGCAAGATGGATGCGGAAACCAATGCGCTGGCCCAAGCTTTATTGCATTCAAATGTGGAATTGCTGATCGGCGCAAATGCGCAAGCGCTGATAACCAGTGATGGCGGTCGCGTTTCAGGTGTCAAAGTCGAAGGGCAAGGTACTTTCGAAGCCCCGTTGATTGTTCTAGCGGCTGGGGCGGTTCAATCCGCTGCGTTGTTGCTCAAGTCCGCGAACGACAATTGTCCAACTGGTGTTGCCAATCGGTCAGATCAGGTAGGCCGCAATTTCATGAATCACAATTGCTCGGCGGTGCTGGCGCTTCACCCGCTGCGCCGAAACCAGTCGGTGTATCAAAAGACGCTGATGTTTAACGACTATTACAACGGTGACGGCAATGGGGGGCTGCCTTTGGGCAACATCCAGATGCTGGGTAAGATCACCGGACCAATCCTTGCGTCACAAACCAACCTGCCAAGCCCGGTTGCCGCGCTCATCGCCAATCGAAGTTTTGACTTTTACGCAATGTCCGAGGATTTAGCGAACCCCGACAGCCGCGTGACCGTCGAAGGCCAGCAAATCCGCCTGAATTGGAAGCGTTCGAATTGGCAAGCCCACGACGCCCTTGTCGTGCGTTTGAAAAAGCACCTGCGTCAAGCCGGGTTTCCGATCGTTCTTTCGCGTCCGTTTGATCGGTGCACCCCGTCGCATCAGTGTGGCACGGCGCGCATGGGCACCGATCCATCACTCAGTGTGGTCGATACCCATTGCCGCAGTCACGACCATCAGAACCTGTTCATTGTTGACGCCTCGGTCTTGCCGACCTCGGCCGCCGTGAATCCGGCGCTGACCATTGCCGCCCTCGCGTTGCGTGCGGGCCGCCACATCATTGAGACGGAGTTTGCGGCATGACCGGAACTGCATTGGTCACAGGCGGGCAACAAGGCATTGGTCTGGGCATTTCTCGCGCCTTGGTTGCGGCTGGCTACAGGGTCGCAATGGCATCGCGCTCGGCCCCTGACACACCGGTGGTTCGGGAGGCATTGGCCGAATTGGGCGCTGCCGCAATCTATGTGCAACATGATGTGTCAGATATCGCTCATGTCCCAATGCTGCTGGACCAAGTCGAGGCTGATTTGGGTCCGATCTCCGCATTAATCAACAACGCGGGCGTGGGCGCTCCTGTGCGCGGAGATATGCTGGATCTGACACCCGACAACTGGGACTTTGTACAGAACATCAACTTGCGTGGGGCGTTCTTTCTGGCGCAGGACGTGGCACGACGCATGCAGGCGCAACCTCAGGATAGCTATCGGTCAATAACTTTTGTCACCTCTGTCAGCGCAACGATGGTGACGGTTGAACGCGCCGAATATTGCGTTTCAAAAGCGGCCGCCGCGATGATGGCGCAGCTTTTTGCCGTGCGCATGGCCCCGCATGGTATAGGCGTCTTTGAGTTGCGCCCGGGCATTATTGCCACCGACATGACAGCGGGTGTGCGCGACAAATACACGGATCGGATCGAGGACGGCCTTGTCCCGGCGGCACGCTGGGGCGAGCCGCAGGATATCGGATCCGTTATCCTTCCGATTGTTGAAGGTCAGATGCAATTCGCCACTGGCGCTGTGATCCCTGTTGATGGCGGCCTGTCAATCTCGCGTCTTTAAACACCTAGGATCTGAGGACAAAACAGAATGTCTGAAGGGTATGATTTCATTGTGATTGGTGGCGGGTCGGCGGGCTCGGTCGTTGCGGCACGATTGTCCGAAGACCCCGCGGCCAGTGTGCTGTTGCTCGAGGCCGGATCAACCGACCGGCATCCGTTTTTCCATCTGCCTGCCGGATTTGCCAAAATGACCAAGGGCATTGGTAGTTGGGGGTGGTCGACCGTGCCGCAGAAGCACATGCAGGATAAGATATTCACCTATACCCAGGCCAAGGTGATTGGCGGCGGATCTGCGATCAACGCGCAGATTTACACGCGCGGTGCCGCGCAGGATTACGACGGCTGGCGACAGTTGGGGTGCGACGGTTGGAGCTATGCAGACGTGCTGCCCTATTTCAAGAAATCAGAAGACAACGACACCTATGACAACGCGTTTCACAGCAAAGGCGGGCCAATGGGGGTTTCAATGCCCGCTGCACCCCTGCCGATTTGCGACGCCTATATTCAGGCGGCTGGACAGGTCGGAATTCCTGAAACACGTGACGTAAACGGCAAAAAACAGGATGGAGCCGGGTACTACCAGCTGACCCAGCGAAATGCGCGTCGATCGTCGGCTGCCATGGCGTTTCTCGCCCCAAACCGGGGTCGTGCGAATCTTTCCGTGCGGACCGGCGCTCAGGTCCGCCGTATCCTTGTGGACCGGGGGCGGGCGACGGGCGTGGAGTTGATTGGTGGTAAAGAGATCACCGCCGCGAAAGAGGTCGTCCTTTGTTCTGGGGCAATTGGCTCTCCACGGTTGTTACAATTGTCTGGAATCGGCCCGGCGGCTCATCTGGAGAACCTTGGCATCAAGACGGTCTATGACCAGCCGCAAATTGGGGAAAATCTGCAGGACCACCTCGATCTATATTCGATTTGTGAGGTCTCGGGACCGCACACATACGACGGCTTTGCCAAGCTGCATTTGTCAGCCGTGGCCGGCCTGCAATATCTGTTCACTCGAAAAGGTCCGGTGGCCTCCAGCCTGTTTGAAACCGGTGGGTTTTGGTATGCCGATCCGGGCGCACGTTCGCCGGATATCCAGATGCATCTGGGGCTTGGAACCGGTATCGAAGCGGGGGTCGAGGCGATGCCGAATGGCGGCGTAACCCTCAACGCTTGTTTCTTACGACCTCGATCGCGTGGCACCGTCCGATTGCAAAGCGCTGATCCCGCAGCGATGCCGTTGATCGACCCGAACTACTTGGCCGATCCGTATGATCGAGAGATGTCGATCCGGGGGCTGAAACTGGTCCAGAACATCCTGGCGCAAGATGCCTTGAAACCCTTCATCCTTGCTGAACGTCTACCGGGGCCGGGTGTTCGCACCGATCAAGAGTATTTTGACTTCATCTGCATGCACTCCAAGACGTCGCATCACTGTGCTGGCACCTGTCGCATGGGCAGCGATGCCGAAGCAGTCTTGGACACGCGCCTGCGATTCAACGGGATCGAGGGGCTGCGCGTTGCCGATGCTTCGATCATGCCAACGGTCAATTCATCAAACACAAATGCACCTACAATCATGATCGGTGAAAAAGCCGCTGACATGATCAAACAAGATCAGGGGTTAACACTATGATCCGCCACATCGTTCTGACCAAATTTCGCCCAGACGTGACCGCGCAGACCATATCAGAAATCTACGCAGGACTTTCCGAACTTTCCGAGTCATTACCCGGCGCAGGCGGATTTATCGGTGGTCGCAGCGAAAGCCCCGAACAAATTGAACGTGGCTATATGCACGGGTTTGTCATTGATTTCGATGACTGGGAGGCGCTCGAGGCATATGCGACCAACGAAACCCACAAAGCACTGGGTGGGCAACTTGTCGAAAACGCCACGGGCGGGGTCGATGGGATTCTGGTTCTGGATCTGGAGGTCTGAGAGCATGACCCTGACTTTGCCAGGTCTCGATGGTCAATTGCGTCAGTACACATTGACTGGAACACCGTTGGTACCGCGGGCGCCGAAGGTACCTTTGACGCGCACGGCATTTGCCGCTGCGCACGTGGTCTCGGACCCTCTGGCCGAGCGGAATCCCTGGGACGGGCGCCCGGCTGTGGATTGGGACGCTACGCTGCGGTTTCGGCAAGGATTGTGGGATCAAGGGCTTGGTCTGGCTGAAGCAATGGACACTGCTCAGCGCGGCATGGGTGTGGATTGGGACACCGCGCTGGAGTTGATACAGCGTACTATGGCGGCCGCTCGGGCGCATCCATTGTCTCCTCGGGTCGCATGTGGGGCAGGGACAGATCACATGCGTCTTGAAGACCTTAGAACCGCAAATGACATTCTGTCCGCTTATCAAATGCAGGCGGAACAGATTGAGACGGCAGGCGGACAGCTTATCCTGATGGCGTCACGCGCCTTTGCTGCAATTGGGGCTGGGCCGGATGTCTATCATAAGGTCTATCGCGCATTGATTGATGGGGCGAAGGATCCTGTCATCCTGCATTGGTTGGGTGATATGTTTGACCCTGCGCTGACCGGCTATTGGGGAAGCGTTGATGTCGAAAAGGCCAGTGATTTTGTTCTGTCTCTGATCGCCGAAAACCCTCGCAAGGTAGACGGTATCAAGATATCTTTGCTGGATCAGGCCCATGAAGAGGCGTTTCGCGCGCGCCTGCCGGATGGGGTTCGCTTGTACACGGGGGACGATTTCAACTACACCGATTTGATTGCTGGGGATGGATCGATTTATTCTCACGCCTTGCTGGGTATTTTTGCGGCCATCGCCCCAGCCGCAAGTCAAGCGCTGGAAGCGCTCGCTCAGAATGACATGGATCGCTACAATTCCTTGTTCGCACCAACCGTCCCGCTAAGCCGCGAGATTTTCAAGGGGCCAACCCGATACTACAAGGCAGGGATAGCTTACCTTGCGTGGGTGAACGGTGCGCAGTCTCATTTCACAATGCCGGGTGGCTTCCAATCCAGCCGCGACATCTGCCACTACGGCGAAGTGTTTCGTCTGGCAGATCGGGCCGGATTGCTTCTGGATCCGGATATGGCCAAAGAGCGGATGATCACACTTTTGAACCTTCACGGAGTTGAACAATAAGCCGAATGCGCAGACCGACGATCATAGATGTTGCGACCAAGGCAGGTGTTTCCAAATCCACTGTGAGCCTTGTTCTGCAGGGCAGTGAACAGGTGAAACCCGCCACGCGCCAGTTGGTGCACGCGGCGATGAAAGAGATCGGCTATGTCTATAACAGGTCTGCAGCAAACCTCAGGTCTTCCGGGACTGCATTGATTGGGTTGGTCATCAACGACCTCAACAACCCGTTCTTCACAGAATTTGCCACATCCTTGCAGATGGCGTTGGGATCTCGCGGGTATGCCGTCGTGGTGGCGAACACGAACGAAGACACCGAAATCCAGGATCAGGTTATCGGTGCAATGCTGGAACATGGTGTGTCGGCGTTGATCCTGTCTCCCGCTTACGGCGATGTGGCAAATTCCGTTGCCGCGATTGAACGTTCGGGCGTGCCAATGATGCAGGTGATGCGTCAGATCAGCAGCGATTGTTCCAAGTTTCCTTTCCTTGCGCCCGACTATCGGACCGGTGGTCGTATGGCGACGCGGTTTCTTTTGCAGGCTGGGGCCCGACGCATTGCATTTGTTGGTGGGCTCGAAGGTCGTCAGGTCACCCATGAAAGGGTTTCAGGATATCTCGAAGTGATGGCCGAGCGGGACCTTCCGCCCCTGATTCTGACGGGCCGCAGCAGCCGTTCATTCGGACAGATAACAGCGGCCTCTTTGTTCAAAGAGCATCCGGAATACGACGCGGCTGTGTGTTTTAATGATCTTGTTGCATTTGGAATGATCAATGCATGCCACCAGGCCCGCAAAGCCATTGGTAGTGAATTTCAGATCATCGGGTGCGACGACATCAAAGAGGCCGCCGAATGTTGGCCAGCCTTGTCCACAATTTGTTGTGGTGTCGACGACTTTGGCCGACAGGTAGCAGAAACCGTTCTGGATTGGCTGGAGAACTCGGCTGAGCCATCAATAGTCAAACGAACACCGGTGCGATTAATCGAACGTCAAACCACGAAACCGGCTGGATTTTCTTAGCCTATAAGGGTGCGGATGCAATCGGATAACTCCTCACCGCTATTGATATTCTTTCAGCGGTGCTCGTTCCTATTTGCCGAAACGTTGAGGCGCAGTTCTACATCCTAAGGCAAATCGCCAGCGTTTTTTTGTTTTTTGGATCGGGCATTGGGTGCCAAAACCGGGAAACAGTTGCCACCTACGGGAATCCCCCAATTTCGCGCACCCACAAGAATCGGTAAACAGGACTCAACCACTAGGTCTTCCCAGACCACACCACTTTTCCCCGATGAGGGGCTGGTCACTACCCCCTCGGCCGGCCCCTCAATAATTTTAGGGCCTTCCATTCAGTATTGTCGCTCTTGCGATAGGCGCTCCACCAACGCTGGCAGTTCTGTTGCGGAACCATAGCTGACATGGTTCGGGATCTCCGCGACAGGTGACTTTCGATATCCCTCGGTAAACAGCAAAAATGGTATCTTCGCGCGAACTGAAGTTTCGGCGTCGACTTCG
This sequence comes from Ruegeria sp. EL01, assembly GCF_900313035.1. Taxonomy (GTDB): domain Bacteria; phylum Pseudomonadota; class Alphaproteobacteria; order Rhodobacterales; family Rhodobacteraceae; genus Ruegeria. Next base: position 114,772 of record NZ_OMPS01000004.1, read on the forward strand.
CTGTCGCCGACAAAAAGGCGTTTGTCATGGGGCGGAAGCGCTTCGAAACTTGCCATCAAGTGGGTCGGGTCGGGTTTGCGTGCGTTCAACGTGTCGCCTCCCAGCACGGCATCAAAATACCGGGACAGATCCAGCGCATCCAACACATGGCGGGCGGGTGCCTCTGGTTTGTTGGTGCAAACACCCAGGACGCAACCCTTGTCTTGCAGGCGAGACAAGGTCTCGGGGATGCCGGGATATGGCACGGTCGTGTCGCTGGCCGCAGTATTGTAATGCGACAGGGTGGCTTGGGTCAGTTCGTTGTGGCGGTCCATTGGCAGGGCGCAATGTTGAATAACCCGTTCGACCAGTTTGGGCAGGCCGTTGCCGACGAATCGTTTGATAACCTCCAGCGACAACGGATCTCGGCCCACGCCCGCCAGCATTCTGTTCGCGGCCCCGGCCAGATCACCAATGCTGTCCACCAGTGTTCCATCGAGGTCAAATACGATTGCGGTTTTCATTGAAAGCCTGCCCATATCACGTGTTTTTCCAGACCTATCGCGCAATGCGTTGCACCGCAATCGTGCCGGTTTCAGGTTCTTTCGAACCGGCACTTGACATACCTTACTAAATTAATCAGATTAAAGGCAGAAACCATCAGCCAGCCTGATTTCGGGTCAGCCAGATCGTCAGAAACGCGAACAGATTAGGCCGTTTGCCTTAAAACCTCTGGAGTTGTCCGATGAACGCGCAGACCCCGAACCCCAGCCAATCCTATGCCGTCTCGATGCTTCCGGCACATAAAGCTGAAGAGCTGACCAAAGGCGGTAACCTGGCCCATATCGAACTGGGTGATCAGCTTTATACCCTGCGCATCACCCGCGCCGGCAAATTGATCCTGACGAAATGAGCACACCTGCCTCTCGGGGTGGGGCAGCGGTCGGTCGCCTGTCCGACCTCAGCCCCGTCGAAGCCGGTGCAGTGATGTACCTGCGCCTTTGGAGCGAAGGCAAAAGCGGTCGCGCTGATGCCGCCAGCGATTTTGACATCGCATTGGGGCAAGATCACGGACGGGCTGCAATGCTGTCATTGGATCGCTTGTGTTCGCTGTGCGCCCATCAAGGCCGCCGTCCATTGGTGCGCCATGGGTTGGGATGTGCATGTCTGGGTGCAGATGAGAACTGTTTTGCGCAGATGATCGCTGCGGCGTCAGAGGGCGCACGCGAAGACGCTATGATGATGGCCTCTCTGATTGTACGCCCGGATTTCGCACCTGCATTGGCTTCGTTGTCGGAAGAATTGGGGCTGGCCCTTCGCCGCATGACAGCTGCCGTGCTGATGCCAACAACAGGTCACGAGGTCCCCTCGGCCGTATTGCACTAAATTGATGTGCGTGACGGCGAAACCCCGGCGGAAGCCGGGGTTTTTTGATTCAGCAGCACCCGCAGCCTGCGTGGTGATGATCGTGATCGCAGACCGGGGCAGGGGTAAACTCGCCAACTTCCGACAGGACCTCGCGCAAAGCCCAAAGTATCATATCCACATCCTCGGCCCCGATGGTCAGGGGGGGGCGAATTTTCAGGATGTTATCCTTGGGGCCTTCGCTGCCAATCAGGATGCGATGATCGCGCATTCTGTTCTTGACGTATTTGCAGATTTCAGTGCCATCGGTTCCATCCGGGTTGACCAATTCGACGCCCAGAAACAGACCCATCCCCCTGACATCGCCGACGCATCCAAACTGTGCCTCGATCTGGCGCAGCCCGTCCAGCAGGCGCGATCCCATGCGTCGGGCGTTGTCCTGCAGATCTTCGTCATCGACAATGTCCAAAACCTCTTTGCCGATCCGGCAAGATAGGGTCGATCCGCCGAAGGTCGAGAAAAACTCAATCCCGTTGTCAAAGCTTTCTGCGATCTCTCTGGTCGTCACCAGAACGCCCAAGGGGTGGCCATTACCAATAGGTTTGCCCAGGACCACGATATCCGGCACGGCGCCTTGGTGTTCAAAGCCAAAGTAATGCTCGCCCAGTCGCCCAAGGCCGGTTTGAACCTCGTCCGCGATGCAAACGCCCCCTGCGGCGCGGATTTTTTCATAAACGGCAGGCAGGTAGCCTTTGGGCGGAATAATCTGCCCACCGACCGAGGGGAACGTTTCTGCGATAAAGCCCGCAACCCCGTGGCCTTTTTCCTGCAGAGTGGTGATTGCCCGGTCCACCAAATCCGCGAATTTTGCGGCGCGGTCTGGGTCATCCCGCTTGAAAGACCCGCGAAAATCATCGGCAACTTCGACCAGTTCCACCCAATCCGCTTGGCCATTACCACCGGGTTTGTTGAATTTGTAGGCCGAGATGGCCACTGCCGCGTTGGTATTGCCGTGATAGCCATGATCGGGCGTCACAATGCCTTTGGCCTTGGTATGCGCGCGCGCCAGTCGCAGGGCCAGTTCATTGGCTTCGGTGCCGGAATTGACGAAGAAGCAGACCTTTAGTTGGTCCGGCAGCTTGGACAATATCTTCTCGGCAAAGGCGGTCTGAGCGGGGTGTAGATACCGCGTGTTTGAGTTCATCCGCTTCAACTGATCCGCCGCAACGGCCTGAATGCGTGGATGGGCATGACCCACATGAGGGACGTTGTTATAGGCGTCGAGATAGGGGCGGCCCCATTCGTCGAACAGGTGATGTTTCCAGCCGCGCACCAGCATAACCGGGTCATCATAGGTCAGGCTAAGGTTGCCGCCGAAATGATCATGCCGCCCTTGCAGGATTGCCTGCTTGTCCGTGGGGCGGTAGAACACTTTGTCATCCGGCAGGTTCAGTAAGGCCGCTGGATTGGGACAGATCGCATGCCACAGCTCCATCTCGTCCGGGTCGCCGACACCGGGCCAGTCGGCCTCCATCCCGTCAGTTGTCAGCGCCAGTTGGAAATGCACATGCGGGGCCCAGCCGCCGTTCTGACTGGCGTCGCCAAGACGTGCAAAGGCGGCACCCTGCGCCACCGGGTCGCCGGGTTTTAGGCGCCCACAAACCTCGGGGTCCAAATGACCGTAGAGCGTGTAGAACGGATCACCTTCGGGCGTTTCGTGATGCAGGATCACCACGCCGCCATAGTCGAGGTGGTTGTCCCGGTTTTCCACCGCTTCGACCCGCGCGCTCATTGGCGCATGCAGGACCGCGCCGGCGGGTGCAAAGACATCCACGGCCAAATGTACGGTGCGGCGGTCGGAGGCTTTCCACGGTCCCTTTCGGAATCCGGGCTCGGTGTAGATCAGGCGGGGTTCGTTGTAGTAACCCAGCCATAGGCCTTCGCCGAATTCTTCGCCAACCTTCGCGGCCTCTTCCAATGGCATGTGAAACGGATTTTGTGGCCAAGCTGAATTTTCTACGGAAAGGGATCCCATCGGCGCATCGCTCAGGTCCTGATCGAACATTTGCGCAAAATGACCCCTATGATCGGATAGATATGTGTGGACGCGTTCTGCCGCGTCAGTGACGGGCAACCCGCACGCCGCGCGCAGTCGCGCGGGCATCAGGCCTCCATTGATCGATGTATTCTCAAGAAATCTCCATGCCGGGGCCTGCGAGATCGTGACATACGGATCGTTCGGGTTTTCGATCGCCATCAGGGTGGAATTTACCACAGACACCGCCAATCGCATCCGCAGTAATGGCCAGATCAGGTCGACTTCTTCCGGGCTTAGACGATTAGCAGCGTGATAGCCGCGCACCAACGCGGTCAGGGCACGCTCGGGCTTTGGATGATCCAACACGATGTATGCCCCGGCGATGGCCAGATCACAGATACGGGGCGCGGCGCACATGTCGCCCAGGTCGATCAAGCCCGATATCGTCTTACGTTGACCCAATTCGCCCTCGACCAGAATGTTGTAGTCATTGGCGTCGTTGTGAACGGCCTGCTTGGGTAGGGCGCTCAGCTGGTCCGCAATGCCATCAAATTCTGTGGCGATCGTGGCCAGCAATGCCCTTCGGTCCGGATCAGAAACCGTGTTCAGCTTGTCCGCGACCCAACCCGCCTGCGTCAGATCCCACTTGAAACCATCACGGTGCAGGCTGTTGTGCCTGAACTGCTCCAAAGCGCGATCCGTTGCACCCAGAACGCGGCCCAGTTTCAGGATCAGATCTTCGCTTTTGGGCGTGGCCTTGGCGTAGCACTGTCCGGGCAGGCGTTCCAGCAACCAGGCCAGCCTTTGCTCGCCAGTCTCGTCCTGAATGTCGATCAGCAACGCACCCTTCAGATCCGGCAACACTTTGGGCAATGGCAGTCCCGGAGCTTCAGTTGCGATGTGTTCCAGTGCCTCGATCTGCAGATCGACCAATTCACGCGCGCAGCCTGCCCGCATGATCTTGAACACATAGTCCTGACCGTTTGTGGCCTGGACCAAGAAGTTCAGATCATACTCACCATCCAGGCGCGAGAGTTTGGCCTCCAGCCCCCAGTGCGAACGCAACGTATTTGCCCAGAATGCAGTCATATCGGTCATCTGTTCTTAGGTTCCCTGGTCCAGCGCCCGAAGCCGTTTGATCAGCGAGGACGTATCCCATCGACCACCGCCCAGCTGTTGAACATCCTTATAGAATTGATCGACCAAAGCGGTCACGGGCAGGGGCGCCCCGGTCTCATTCGCGGTGTCCAGACAAATACCCAGATCCTTGCGCATCCAGTCGACGGCAAACCCATGGTCAAAATGATCGTCCAACATCGTTTCATATCGGTTCGCCATCTGCCAGCTGCCCGCAGCGCCCTGGCTGATAACCTCGACAACTGCGCGACCATCCAGACCTGCTTTTTCGGCGAAATGCAGGGCTTCGCTGAGGCCCTGAACCACGCCCGCAATGGCAATCTGGTTGCACATCTTCGTCATCTGTCCTGCACCGCTGTCGCCAATACGACGGCAGATCTTTGAATAGACCTGCATCACCGGTTCTGCGGCGTCATAGGCAGATTGATCACCGCCGCACATGATGGACAGCGCACCATTTTCTGCCCCGGCCTGACCACCGGAAATCGGAGCGTCAACAAACGTATTGCCCTGCGCTTTGGCGGCGTCATACAGCTCGCGCGTGACCTTGGCGGACACTGTTGTGTGATCTACGAAAATGGCACCTGCCCTCAGCCCATGGAATGCGCCATCATCGCCAGTGCAGACATTGCGCAAATCGTCGTCATTGCCGACGCAAGCCATGACAAACTCGGCCCCTTGAACGGCTTCCTTGGGTGTCCTGCCCAATGCGCCGCCATGGTCAGCCACCCAGGCCTCGGCCTTTGACGTGGTACGGTTATAAACAGTGACGTCGTGGCCCGCGGCCTGTAGGTGGCCAGCCATGGGATAACCCATGACGCCAAGGCCAAGGAAAGCAACTTTTGCCATTTGGTGATCCTCTCCGCTGACCGGTCCCTTCGCCCACCGAGCAGCGGACCGGATTGTTCAGCAGAGACAAAGCAAAGCTGCGCCAAAAGGGCAACCCCGCGTTACGATTTGCCGCCAAGATCCTGCAGGATTGGACAATCCGGCCGGTCATCGCCTGCACAGGCTTCGATCAGGTGGCCAAGCGTGTCACGCATGGAATTCAGGTCCGCGATCTTGGCTTCGATCTGCGCCAAATGATCCCGTGCAACCTGTTTGACGTCGGCGCTGGCGCGGGTTTCATCCTCATAGAGGGCCAGCAAAGTACGACAGTCTTCTATGGTAAACCCCAACGCACGGGCACGTCCCAAAAAGCTTAGCTTGTGCACGTCCTGCTCGCGAAAGCGGCGGTATCCGTTGTCATCGCGCATCGGTTTGATCAGGTTGATATCTTCGTAATAGCGGATGGTCTTGGCCGGAAGACCGGTGCGGTTTGAGACGTCTCCGATATTCATGCGTGGGCCTCCTTAGGGGTGGGTGGCGTGTTTTCCACCATACTGGCGCGAACGCGGCGCAGACGTAGCGCGTTCGAGACGACAAATACACTCGACAATGCCATAGCGCCTGCCGCCAATGCGGGCGACAAAAGGGGGCCTCCGAACGGATACAAAACACCTGCCGCCACCGGGATCAAAAGGATGTTGTAGCCAAACGCCCAACCCAGGTTCTGACGGATGTTGCACATGGTTTGGCGGCTCATTTCCATGGCATTTGCAACGCCGCGCAGGTCGCCCGACATTAAGACAACGTCTGCCGTTTCGATGGCTACATCTGTACCGGTGCCGATAGCGATGCCAATGTCCGCAGCCGCCAATGCTGGGGCGTCGTTGATGCCATCCCCAACGAATGCCAGCGTTCCATACAGGTCGCGCAGCCTGTTAATCGCATCCAGCTTGCCATCGGGCAGAACCTCGGCGGTGATATGATCGATCCCCAGTCGATCTGCCAGGGCTTGCGCCGTTCGTGCGTTGTCGCCGGTCACCATGGCCAGAGTAATTCCCATCTCGTGCAGCCGCGCCAGCGCTTCTGGAGTACCCGGTTTGATCGGGTCCGAGACGGTTAGGCTTGCCGCCAGCTGGCCATCAATCGCCAAAAACAACGGGGTGGCACCTTCTGCAGCGCGCGCGTCGGCCTCGGCTTGTAAATCCGAAAGGTCGATGTTGTTTTTCTCCATCAGTTTGTGCGATCCAATCAGGATGTTGCGGCCCTCGACCTGACCTTGAAGGCCCAGACCGGTTAGGGATTGAACATTCGACACATCGGGCAAGTCTGACGGGCTAGCGCGCGCGATGGCCGTTGCAATCGGATGCTCGGATCGTGCCTCGAGCGCCGCTGCCAAGCGCAAAACCTCGGTCTGACCAAAGCCGTTCGTTGGGGCAATGCTGTCCAGTTCAGGACGACCAAGCGTCAATGTCCCGGTCTTGTCCAAAGCAACGACCTTTGCTTGTTGCAGCTGTTGTAACGCGTCACCCTTGCGGAAAAGAACGCCCAATTCTGCCGCGCGTCCTGTTCCCACCATGATCGAGGTTGGTGTCGCCAACCCCATCGCGCAGGGGCAGGCGATGATCAGAACCGAAACCCCGGCGACCAAGGCCAAAGGCAGCGTCGGAGATGGCCCAAAGATCAGCCATGCAACAACCGTCAGGCCGGCAATTGCGATGACAGCAGGGACAAAGCGATAGGTGATCCGGTCCACAAGCCCCTGAATGGGGAGCTTGGCCCCTTGCGCCTGTTCGACCATCCGTATGACCTGTGCCAACACGGTGTCGGTACCGACACGACTGGCCTGCACACGCAGCGCACCAGTGCCATTCACCGTACCTCCGATAACTTGATCCTTTGCGGATTTTCCCACAGGCACCGGTTCACCCGTGATCATGCTTTCATCGACATAAGAATTGCCGTCCAGAACATCGGCGTCCACAGGCACGCGCTCACCTGGTCGTATTTGCAGGATGTCTCCGACAGTGATTTCTGCGATTGGGCGATCCACGGTGGTACCGTTTTGCTCGACCCGGGCTGTCTTGGGCTGCAATCCCACAAGCTTGCGGATAGCCGCACCGGTCTTACCCTTTGCACGTGCTTCCAAGAGACGACCCAACAGGATCAGAACGACGATGACGGCTGCGGCTTCGAAATACACATTTACAGTGCCTTGGGGCAGCGCCTGCGGTACAAAAGTGGCTGTGACGGAATACAGATAGGCAGCACCGGTACCCAAAGCGACCAGCGCATTCATATCTGGTGCCGCGCGCATCAGTGACGGGATGCCTTTCAAATAGAACACCCGCCCCGGCCCGACCAGCAGGGCAGAGGTAAGCGCAAACTGAATCAACTGGCTAGTCTGTTCACCAAGCGTTGCATGGACCCAATGGTGAAATGCGGGGATCATATGCCCGCCCATTTCAAGAATGAAAACCGGCAACGCCAGAACAGCGGCAAAAATCGTTGCGCGGGTCAGCTTTAGAATGTCTTCGGCTTTCGCATCGGTCTGCTCTTCGTCACTTTGCGTCGCTTTCAGTCGCGCACGATATCCCAAACGGGCTGAGACCTGAGACAGCGCCTCGGCGTCGGTTGATCCATCGAGATAGGAGACCGTCGCACCTTCGGTCGCGAGGTTCACTTGCGCCGCAACAACCCCGGGCGCAGATTCTAGGGCGCGCTCGATCTTGGATACGCAGGACGCGCAACTCATGCCGTCGATTTCAAGTTCAATTTGACGGGTTGCCGCCGGGTATCCTGCACTCTCCAAGGCTTGTGTGATGTCCGACGTTGGTCCAGTGAAGGTGACTTGCGCTATTTCGGTTGCAAAATTGACCGAAGCATCTTCGACGCAGGGTACTGTGCGCAAAGCTGTTTCGACGCGGCCCACACATGACGCGCATCCCATTTTCGTAATTATCAGCTGAACTGTTCGAGCGTTCGTCATCCAACTCATCCCGGCGGTTTGTCTGCCCTTCAAATGGGGATTCCAGTGACGGGAAGGTCAAGGGGTTGGTATGCGATTTCCCGGATTAAGTCACGATCCGCTTATCTTTCGTTCCATCAAATGCTGGTACAGGCGCGGAGAAACCCGGTTGAGCCACCATGCAAGACGCGCAACGCGACCCACCGGAATTGTTGGCTGTGATCGGTCGAGCCCGCGCAGGATTATCTCAGCGGCCTCAGACGGGCTCATTTCATCCATCCCGTCATTCGCCGAGCCCGGTCTGGCAGTGCCATCCAACTGAGTTTCCGCGTTCCCGGTGTTGGTCGCCACAAACGACGGGGTCGCGACGTGCACTGTCACGCCATATGGCTTTTCTTCCGAGCGGAGTGATTTGAAGAAACCTTCCAGCGCATGTTTTGAGGCGGCATACGCGGTGCGGTGGTAAAGCGGCGAAAACCCGGCCACGGATGACATCGCCAGATGTGCGCCACGGGATTTTCGGATTTCGGGAAGTAACGCGCGTGCCATTTCCACCGCTGCAAAATAGTTGACCTCGAACACCCTGCGGTGGCTGGCCTCATCTGACTGACCAAACCCGCGAATTTGAGTGATTCCGGCATTGTAGATCACCAGATCAATGCTGTCGCTTGTGGCAATGGCCTCTGAGACAGCGTTGTTCAATTGCTCGGGCAGTGTCAGGTCGCAGGCGATGGGCAAAAGGTTCGGGTTAGGTGCAAGGTCTGAGACGTTCAGGTCCAACGCCACAACCCGCCAGCCGCGTGTTAGCAACGCCTTGGACAGCGCTTGACCCAACCCGCCTGCGCCGCCTGATATGACTGCGGTTTTCATAGACCGGCCTGTTTCTTCCACAGGTCGAAAACTTCGGCGCTGGTTTTCTCGGGTGTATAGCCGAACTTTGACTTGAGCGCGGAATTGTCCAGTACTGGCCTGTATTGCAAGAACCGCACCTGCTCGGGTCCATATCGCGACAAACCCAAAGGCCGTGCGGCCGACAATGCCGCCTTTAGCAACCACGCGGGCAGCCGCAGGACCGATTTTTCCATTGCTTTGGCAAGGTCGGTCACACCTAAAGCACCGTCTCCGGCGACGTTGAAGATACCGGGCGGGCCGTCCGTTGCAGCGCGCTTTAAGATACGGGCCAGGTCACGGGTCCAGATGAAGACAAAGGGGCTTTCGCTACCTGACACGGCCATCAACCGCGGCTTGCGAAACAGAGCGGTAATCTGGTTCTCCGTGCCATCCCCCAAAACCGTGCCCACACGTAGAACAACCTGCTCCAGTGCGGGGGCTTGCTTTCGTGTTTCGGCCAGCACTTCTTCGACCTGCCGTTTGTGATCGGAATAGGGGAATTCAGGATTTCCACGCAACGGGTCGCCTTCTCGCAAAGGCACGCTGTTGTCTGCATGATAGCCGTATGCGGCGCCAGAAGACGTGACAACCAACCGACGCACCCCATTGGCGATAGCTGCATCTACAACCTTTCGCGTGCCCTCGACATCGACGGCATAAGCAGCCTCGCGTCCCATTTTGGGCGGCGGCGTAACGATAGAGGCTAGGTGCACAATGACATCAGGCTTGATCTTGGCAATGACCCGTGCGGGATCCCCAGTGGTGACATCCATACGCAGAAAACTGATCTTGTTGGGCATGTTGTCCGGGTGACGTAGGTCGGTGGCGACGACGTCATAATCGCGCAGTTCAGCCATAAGCTCACGCCCCACCATGCCAGAAGCGCCAGTGATCAGGATACGGGTCATCGTGCGGCCTTGGTTCTGGACAGGACGGAGGCGAGTACTAGGCCCGAGATGGCGTGCCAGATCCCCCAAAACGCTGCGACCACGGCCATCCCGCCCAACCCATGAAAGAACGCAAAGATCAGAACAAGCCCAAGGCCAGAATTCTGAATGCCTGTTTCAATCGTGATGGCGCGTCGGTCAAACGGGGACAATCGGGTGACAGAGGCAATACACCACCCGCCCCCCAATGCCAAGGCGTTGTGAAGGATCACAAGCCCTGCGACTGCTCCGGCGTAACTTAGGAAGAACCCCCAGTTGGCGGCCAGGGCGAGTATGATGAAGGCAAGGAAAATCCCCATCGACAGGTATTGCAGCGGCGCGCGCAGGCGCGCAGTTAACCTTGGGTGGCGCTGGTTCAGGGTGACGCCCAGCACCAGCGGCAGGATCAGCATCAGCGCGACAATGATGGCGATCTGGACCGGGTCGATCTCGGTTTGCTGCAGGATCGCGCGAGTCGGGGGGTACAATCCGCCCCACAAGGCGATGTTCAGCGGCGTTAGGAATATCGCCCCGATCGTGGCAAAGGCCGTCATGGACACAGACAGGGCTGCATTTCCACCGGCCCGATGCGTAATAAAATTCGATATGTTGCCGCCGGGACAAGCCGCCACAAGGATCAGCCCCAAAGCAATCGAAGGGCGCGGAGCCACCAGCCAGACCATTGCAAAGGTCAGCGCCGGTAGCACGATGAATTGTGAGATTAGCCCAACGATCACCGGCTTGGGTGCGCGGCGCAGGCGGTCGAAGTCGCTGGGTGCCAGATCAATGGCTATCGAGAACATGACGATGGCCAGGATCGCGTTCAGCAATGTCAGTGAACCCGGGCTGAAATTCAGCGTAATCTCGTCAATACCACTCATCCGGTGGCTTTCCTGAAACGTTTGATCCAGCCGGTGACAGCTTTGCGATAGGTGACCTTGTCGACGTAATAGGCCATGCGGGCAAGTTTGAGGTAATTCATACCTCCGGTGGCGCGCCCGTAAGCCTGTTGTTTTTGCGCGGTCAGTTCGGCGGCCACAGGGCAATCATGTTGAAGGCCTTTGATGTACCGGGCCACCATCTCGGCCTGTTCATGTCGTCCCTGCCAGCCCAGGCCGGTGGCCTCGATCATCCCCAGAACAAACAGATCGTTCCGTTCAGGATGCATGGCATTGAGATAGAGATGCGGCGCATCGCCTTGCCAGTTCAGATGGTCTTTGTCGATGAACGGGTAGTGCAGTTTGTACCCTGTTGCTGCAAGGATCATGTCGTAATCTTCGCTGCTGCCATCCTTGAAGTGAACGGACTTTCCTTCAAGCCGTTCAATGTCCGGTTGGATGCACAGATCACCGTGACCTGCGTGATACAAGACCAGTGAGTTCACGATTGGATGGCTCTCGTAAAGCTTGTAGTCAGGTTTTGGAAAACCGTATTTCTGTGGGTCGCCAACAAACCAGCTAAGGATCAGACTGTCTACTTTGCGCTTAAGCCACATAGGCAGGCGGATCTTGCCGCCCATCGTATCTGCGGGTTTGCCAAACACGTATTTCGGCACGAAGTAATATCCCCGTCGCATCGACAGGTCGCAGCGCTGTGCGTGGTGGATTGCATCCACCGCGATGTCACAACCGGAGTTGCCCGCGCCGACCACAAGGACGCGCTTGCCTTCGAACTGGCTGGGATAGCGGTATTGCGACGCGTGGATCAACTCGCCGGCGAACGTGCCGGGGAAGGCGGGCATGTTGGGTTCTGATAGCGTGCCGTTTGCAATCAGGACCCCGGCGAATTCGGTCTCGTGTTCACCGTCCTGATCTCGCCAGCAGACGCGCCAGCCGTCGCCTGAGTCGCCGAGCGGTGAAATCTGGGTAACTTCGGTATTGAACCGATACTGATCGCGCAATCCGTAATGATCGGCGAAGTCTCGGAAGTAATCGCGCATTGCACGGTGCGAAGGGTATTCGGCCACCGCTTCCTCCATTGGGAAGTCGGTGAACTCGGTCATCCGCTTGGATGAAATCAGGTGGGCAGATTCGTACATTGTCGATCTGGGGGCGTCGATGTCCCACAGACCGCCGACATCCGAATGGAGATCGAACCCCTGAAAGGCGATCCCTTGTTCTTTCAGCACTTTGGCCGCAGCCAACCCCATTGGGCCCGCCCCGATCAGGGCGAATGTGTCGCGCGTCTCCGTCATGAACCCTCCCCAAGTTCGTGACGCTTAACTTGAACGATTGACCAAAATAAGACAAGATCAATTTCATGACGATCAAATGTGCTGAAAAACCAAGGCAAAGAGCGCCTTCCAAACGGTCCTTGCAGACCAAGACACGCATTTTGGATGCAGCGGAATCCATTTTTGCCGAACGAGGATTCGAAGGGGCTTCGATCCGGGATATCGCTGCTAAGGCAAGTGTTCAGATTGGGTTGGTGCATCACCACGGCGGTGGCAAGGAAGAGCTGTTTTATCGCACCGTCGCCCGCCGCGCGAACGCGTTGGCTCGCCGCAGGATCGAGGCGTTGGAGCAGGCGAAAGACAAGGGTGCGTTATCACTGCGGACCATCTTGGACTGTTTCATCCGCCCCTATGTGATGCTTGCACAAACGGGCGGGCCGGGGTGGTTGGCCTATGGGCGTCTGGTCGCCCATGTCTCGGTCGATCCGCGCTGGCGCGACATCGCAGCCGAGTGCTTTGACCCGACCGCGCAACGCTTTATTGCAGAGATTACGGCGCTGTATCCCAATACTGAACCAGCGCTATTGGCCAGCGGACAGGTCTATTCGGTTTCAGCGATGTTGGCACATCTCAATAGCGCGTGGCGCGTCGAAGCCTTGGCGCAAGGCGGGGATATGGCCGATGTCGATCACCTGATCGAGTTCTGCGCCGCGGGCATCGAAGCGATGGTAAAAGCTGCGCGGATTTGATCAGGCGTCGGTTTTGTAACTTCGGTGGCGCGCGGAAACCGATCAAACAAAAGCGAGTTGGACGCAGCGGGCGGCGACATTCGCACGGCGTTGGGCGATGCAAAAAAGCCGAACAATATAACGAGCAGACTTATCGCGGAAGCGATAACAGCAATCACCGCAATTTGGAAAGCTGACCGCAACATGGTGTTTGCTCCTTGAACTCACATTGAGAAAAGGTCCGTGTGGCGACTGACAACCTCAGTCCGAATTCGTCAGTTCCTGTTTCAATCGCTCGTTTTCTGCCTGTAACTCGGCTAGCTGCTGCCCCAGCGTGTTCAAATGCGGACGCAGCTCGGCCTCGGTAAACCGGGGCGTGATGTGGCGGGGGCAATTCCAGTCCAGCGCGTCAACACGAATGACCACGGCACGCTCGGCGGGGGCCTCGGCCCCATCTGGATACAGGCTGGTCGCCGCAGCTTCGCCTTCAGTGAATTCGACCCGGCCGAGGATTTTAAGGCGGCGCTGGTTGGCGTAATCCATCAAGATCAGCGCAATGCGGTCGTTGCCGTCCAGGTTTCCGCGCGAGATGTATTGTTTGTTGCCCGAGAAATCGGCGTAACCAATGGATTGCGGCCCCAACACTTTCAGGAATCCGGTGGGCCCACCGCGATACTGTACATAAGGCCACCCGGTTTCGGACACCGTGGATTGATAGAACCCGTCCCGTGCTTCTATGAACGCCTTTTCTGCGTCTCCGACCAGATGTCCCTGTTGCGGGCCGCTTTCGATGAATTTTGCATAGGTTTTCGCTGACCCCATCCGTTCCTGATGGGCGCGAACGGTGGGGGTGAAGGTCAGTTCGGAAAAGGCGCGTGGCATCAGAAATCCTTTCAAAGTCCCAGATCAGAGAGCCCGGGGTGATCATCGGGGCGTTTGCCCAACGGCCAGTGAAACAGTCGCTGATCTTCGAATATCGGGAGGTCATTTAGTGAGGCGTGGCGATGTGACATTCGCCCGTCTGCGGCGAACTCCCAGTTTTCATTTCCGTAGGAACGGAACCATCGTCCGCTGTCATCATGCCATTCATAGGCATAGCGGACTGCGATACGGTTGCCTGAAAATGCCCAGAGCTCTTTGATCAGCCGGTAGTCCAGTTCCTTTTTCCATTTGCGGGTCAGAAAGGCATGGATGTCTGCATGGCCTGACAAGAACTCAGCCCGGTTCCGCCACTTTGTGTCGTCTGTGTATGCAGGCGTTACGATGTCCGCCTCTCGGCTGTTCCATGCGTTTTCTGCCATCCGAACCTTTTCGACGGCGGTTTCCTGAGTGAATGGCGGTAGAGGGGGGCGGCTCATGGTTTGATCTTTCAGGTCAGGGCGGCGGTAATAAGGGCAAGCGTCAACAGGAGAGGGACGTATTGCGGGGAAAATAGGCTGGTACGGCGTTTCATTGATCAGATCCCAAAGTATACAGATCGGTAAATTATAAATATCATGTACCGATCGGTAACCTCATACAAGCGAAAACGTGGTGTCACCGGGGACTAAAGAGCTATGACTGACGTACCCCTTTGATAAATTGAATAATATTCTTCGATATTGCAGTCGGCGGTTCGATTGTATATGTACTGATCAGTTCGCATAGGAACCGAATCATGCGCCCGAACAAGAGGGATGAACTCGTCAGAAAGGCCCTACAGGTTTTTTACAGGGACGGGTTTCACGCCACCGGCATGGATAAGCTTGTTGTTGAAACCGGTGTGTCGAAAACCTCCATGTACAAGCATTTTCGCACCAAGGAAGACCTGATCCTGGCGGCTCTGCGACTACGGGACGAGAGCTTTCGCAACTGGCTGCTGCGTCGGATCGAAGAGGTGGCGGATACACCTGCCGAGCAACTGATCGCCAGCTTTGATGCCCTAAAGGAGTGGTTCGAGGAGGACGGCTTTCGCGGATGCATGTTCATCAAAGCGGGGGCCGAGTATCAGGATGCCGATCACCCGATCCATGCGCAAGCAGCGGAACACAAGCGTCTGCTGTTGGAACATTTCACCCGACTGGCTCGCGAGGCCGGGGTAGGCGATCCCGCGAAACTGGCCAGTCAGGTCATCTTGTTGCAAGAGGGCGCGATCGTGTCTGCTGTACTTTTGAAGAACACCAGCCCGGCCGAGGACGCAAAAGAGGCCGCGCAGCAACTGCTCAAAATTGCGCAGGGCTGATCGCCAGTATTTTCCGGTTTAACGCACAGTAAAAATCCCGACATAGGCAGCTGCGAACGTTGCGTTGCACCGGCTTACGACGCGGCGTCACACGGATTGGCAGAGGGCTTCGCAAAATATAGCCTTTCTGTAACCACTGATCGGAGAGTTTGAGATGTCGCTGTTTTCCTCCACCGCCGCATGGGTCACTGACGAACACCGGATGTTTGCCGAAATGGCAGGTCGGTTCATGGATGATGAACTGAGCCCAAATGTCGAAACCTGGGTCGCCAATGGTGTTGTCGATCGCGCGTTTTGGAAAAAAGCAGGGGACACCGGCCTGATGGCGGGGGCGATCGCCGAGGAATACGGCGGTGTCGGTGGCGGGATGGGGTTCGATTCAGTCACCATTTACGAACAGGCCGCCCGCGGGGACGCAGGGTGGGGGTACGGGATCCAATCCATTGTGACCCATTACATCACCGCCTATGGCAGCGATGATCAAAAGCAGAAATGGCTGCCCAAGCTGGCCTCGGGCGAGATGGTTGGTGCGCTTGCAATGACCGAGCCTGGCACAGGGTCAGATGTGCAGGCTGTTCGGACGACGGCCGAGAAGGATGGGAATTCCTATCGGATCAACGGATCCAAGATCTTCATTACCAATGGACAGACCGCAGATCTGATCATCATTGCGGCCAAAACAGACAAATCCCTCGGGGCCAAAGGCGTGTCGCTGATTGCCGTGGAAACCGAAGAGGCCGACGGGTTCCGCCGTGGGCGCAACCTCAAAAAACTTGGGATGAAGGGCAACGACACCGCCGAGTTGTTCTTCGAAGACGTCAAGGTTCCGATGACCAACCTTCTGGGTTCCGAAGAAGGCCAAGGGTTCTATCAATTGATGAAACAACTGCCGTGGGAGCGTCTGACTATTGGCCTGATGGCGCTGGGCGCGATCGATTTTGCCATCGCCGAGACGGTAAAATACGTGCAGGAGCGGAAAGCGTTTGGCCAGCGCGTCATGGATTTTCAGAACACGCGGTTCAAGCTGGCGGAATGCAAGACGAAAGCCGAAGTGTTGCGCAGCTTTGTCAATGATTGCATCGGCAAGCTTGAGGCGGGCGAGTTGGATGCTGCCACCGCGTCCATGGTCAAATACTGGGGCTCAGAAGTGCAGAATGAAATCATGCACGAATGTCTGCAGCTGTTCGGCGGCTATGGGTTCATGATGGAATACCCAATTGCCCGCTTGTATGCAGATGCGCGGGTGCAGATGATCTATGGCGGCACCAACGAGGTCATGAAAGAGCTCATCGCACGATCTCTGGACGTTTAAGGGCGACAGAGCGGTCTTCCGTCAGTCAGCTATGGGGCGGGCGCTTGGCCAAGTTGGGTTTGCAGCCAGCTGCGGAAGGATTTGAGTGGTTCTGACTCGGCTTTTCCCTTTGGCCAAACCAGATAGTAATCACCCAGGCTGACCTCGGGCCCGTCCCAGGCCAGCGCCAGGCGATCGTTCTTTAGGTCTTCGGCCACCAGGTAGCTGGGAAACAGTCCGACGCCTAATCCATGAATGGTGGCCTGTATCATGGTTGAAAACTGATCGAACAGCATGCCTTGCAACCCTTTGATCGGATGGCCCTGCGCGGCGAACCACCGCTCCCACCCGTCAGGCCGTGTTTCAATGTGCAACAGGGGGGCATTGGTCAGCCATTCGATGCTTTCGGCGCGGTCCGGCAGCACAGACGGGGCGCAGACCGGTAAGACCTCTTCATGCATGATCTGCATGTAGTTCACCCCGCTCCAGTTTTGTTGGCCAAAGTGGAAGGCTGCGTCAAAGGGTTCGGTGTCGAAATCGAACCGTCGCAGGCGCGTATTCAGGTTTACTGTCACTTCCGGGTGGCGGCGGGCGAAATCCTGAAGCTTTGGGGCCAGCCAGTGCATGCCAAAGGCGGGAAGGATCGACAGGTGTAGCGATCCGCCTGTCGGGTTTGCCTTTAGCTTCAGGGATGCTTGCGCCAGTTGGTGTAAAGCTGCTCGTGCTGTCTGCACATAGTCTTTGGCGGCAGGGGTCAGGTTCAGCCGCATCTGGGTCCGCTGGATCAGCTCGACCCCCAGCTGTTCCTCCATCGCCTTAAGCTGTCGGCTGATGGCACTTTGGGTCAGAGACAACTCCTCTGCCGCAGCCGAGGCGCTGCCAAGGCGGTCCACAGCCTCTAATGCCAGCAAGGACGAAATCGATGGAAGAAAGCGGCGGGGCGCAATCATATGACAAATCCTCATACCTTTGCGTCTGAATATCACTGGAATTTTGCCGAGGCCAGCGAGATACAGGAATTGCGTGACCTGCACGCGATATCCGAGCATCATTTGTGTCGGTATCCCAGCCAAAGCGATAAATACGGGGCCCGCCCCACTCAGACTGAAAAGGCCAAACCATGGACCGCGCCCAGATCGTTCATGAGAATTTCCTGTCTCGTGTTGCCAAGGGCGACCTGCCCAGCGGCATGCCGCCTCAGACCGGTTTGAGCGCGACAGACGCGGTTTCGCTGTTCCGCTCCCAAGTGCTCAGCCGAGCGTTGGACCGTACCAGCCGGGCGATGCAAAAGGCTGGGCAGGGGTTTTATACGATTGGATCGTCGGGGCATGAAGGCATGGCGGCGGTTGCCCACGCTCTGCGCCCGACGGATATCGCGTTTCTGCACTATCGCGATGCGGCCTTTCAAATCGCCCGGGCCGAACAGATGCCCGGACAGCAGATCGCCTGGGATATGTTGCTCAGTTTTGCTTGTTCCAAGGAAGATCCCATATCCGGCGGTCGTCACAAGGTATTGGGATCCAAGGCGCTATACATCCCACCGCAGACCTCGACCATCGCCAGCCACTTGCCAAAGGCCGTTGGTGCGGCTTATTCGTTGGGTGCGGCGCGGCGTCATGATCCTGAGCATCGCGAATTGCCCGAGGATGGGATTGCGATGTGTTCCTTTGGCGACGCGTCGGCCAATCACTCAACGGCGCAGGGCGCGATCAACACCGCAGGTTGGACCAGTGTGCAATCCACACCCTTGCCACTGCTTTTTGTGTGCGAAGACAATGGCATTGGCATTTCGGTCAAAACACCGAAGGGTTGGATTCAGGCCTCGATGGAGCATCGACCGGGGATCAAGTATTTTCAGGCCAACGGTCTCGATATCTACGAAACCTACGCGATTGCGCGACAGGCTGCCGACTATGTGCGCACACGCCGCAAACCGGCGTTCCTGCATCTGAAAACCGTGCGGCTCTATGGGCACGCGGGGGCAGATGTGCCGACAACCTATCTACAGAAATCCGAGGTCGAGGCGGATGAGGCCAATGATCCGCTTTTGCATTCCGTCCGCCTGTTGGATCAGGGAGGTGCTCTGACCCCGGATCGGGCGCTGAAGATCTACGACCAAACCTGCGCTCGCACTGACCGCATAGCAGCCGAGGCTGCAACCCGCCCGCACCTGACCAAGGCGCAAGAGGTCATGGCCAGTCTGATCCCGCCCAAGCGCGATTGCACGCCCACGAACGGCCCAAGGACCGAGGCCCGGGCCAAGGCGTTTGGTGGGGATTTGCGTGCGATGAATGATCCCCAACCCATGAGCCGTCTGATCAACTGGGCGCTCACCGATCTGATGCTGGAGCATGGCGAGATCGTCTGCATGGGCGAGGATGTGGGCCGCAAAGGCGGGGTCTACGGCGTGACGCAAAAGTTGCAGCAGCGGTTCGGGTCGGACAGGGTGATCGACACGCTGCTGGACGAGCAGTCCATCTTGGGTTTGGCGATTGGCATGGCGCACAACGGTTTCATTCCGGTGCCCGAAATCCAGTTTCTAGCCTATTTGCACAATGCCGAGGATCAGATCCGGGGCGAAGCTGCGACCCTACCGTTCTTCTCGAATGGGCAGTTTACCAACCCGATGGTTCTGCGGATTGCCGGGTTGGGATACCAAAAGGGCTTTGGTGGCCATTTCCACAACGACAATTCACTTGCCGTCCTGCGCGATATTCCGGGGGTGATCATTGCCTGCCCCTCGACCGGATCGGACGCGGCGCAGATGCTGCGCGAATCTGTGCGGCTCGCGCGGGAAGAGCAGCGGGTGGTGGTGTTCCTTGAACCCATCGCGCTCTACCCCATGCGGGATCTGCACGGGGCACAGGATGGTGACTGGATGACAGCTTACCCGTCACCCGATCAAAGGATCGCATTGGGCGAAGTCGGCGTGCATGGCGACGGTACTGATCTGGCCATCGTGACCTATGGCAACGGGCACTACCTGTCGCAGCAAGCGCTACCAGAGCTGCAGGCCGTCGGGCTGAAAACCCGAGTTATCGATATGCGTTGGTTGGCCCCGCTGCCGGTCGACGCCCTGAGACGGGCGACAGAAGGCTGTAGACACGTTCTGATCGTCGATGAATGCCGCCAGACTGGCAGCCAATCCGAGGCGTTGATGACGTTTTTCTGTGAAGAAGATGCCCGCAAACCTGTCGCGCGTGTCGTAGCCGAAGACAGTTTCATCGCCACCGGTCCCGCCTACGCCGCGCCTCTGCCATCGAAAGACGATATCGTTTCGGCGGCCATCGCACTGACCGGAGCCAAGACATGACCCGTACTGCCGTTGTGATCTGCCCCGGTCGGGGCACCTATAACAAACCTGAGCTGGGATATCTGCACCGGCATCATGCCGAACGCCTCTCGATGTTTCAGCGGTTTGACGCCATTCGGGCAGAGGCCGGTCAGGAAACGCTCACCAAGCTGGACAGGGCCAAACGGTTTACGGTTGGCAAGTATTCCCGCGGTGACGTGGCCTCGCCATTGATCTATGCGGCCTCGCTGGCTGATGCGCAGGCACTGGCCGATGATATCGAGGTTGTGGCCGTTACCGGCAATTCCATGGGCTGGTACATCGCGCTCGCGGCGGCTGGTGCATTGAGCGATGAGAATGGGTTTCGTGTCGTCAATACCATGGGGACCTTGATGCAGGATCATCTGATCGGCGGCCAACTGGTCTATCCCTTTAATGGCGACAGTTGGACCAACGATCCGGATCGAAAAGCTGCTTTGATCGAAGATGTGGCGCGTATTGACGCGATGGACGGCCATGATCTTGCGCTGTCGATCGAATTGGGCGGGATGTTGGTGCTGGCAGGGAACGAGGCGGGTTTGGCGGCATTTGAAGCCTCCCAACCATCGGTTCAGGATCGCTTTCCAATGCGTTTGCCAAACCACGCTGCGTTTCACACCCGGCTACAGGCACCTGTCGCGACTGAAGGTCGGGCGCGACTGGCCGCAGACCTTTTCGAACAACCCCAACATCCCCTAATTGACGGGCGCGGTAAGGTCTGGTGGCCAGACGCAAGCGATACCCATGCGTTGTGGGAATACACCTTGGGCCATCAGGTGACCGAGACCTATGATTTTACCCGCGCCGTGCAAACCGCCGCGCGCGAATTTGCGCCGGATCTGTTTATCGTGACTGGTCCGGGGGCGACGCTGGGCGGCGCAGTTGCACAATCGCTGGTCCAGGCCGAATGGCGCGGCATGGCGAATAAATCTGCCTTTTTTGCACAACAAGAGGTGTCACCTATTTTGATTGCCATGGGTCGCGACGATCAAAGGTTTATTGCAACGGGATAGAACCGGGCTAATGATCCCGGCGAAAATGCACCGAGGTTCACAGTGAACACCCCCGAACACGCCTTGTGGCGCGACACTTGCAGCGAAACATTGAAGACGGCGTCCTTGTCAGTCGACCTGACGGTTGATCTGGCCGTCATTGGTGGCGGCTATACGGGCTGCTCGGCGGCGCTTACGGCGGCAAAGGCAGGGGCGTCTGTCTGCCTGCTTGAGGCGCAAGACATCGGGCATGGTGGATCGGGTCGCAATGTTGGGCTGGTAAATGCGGGGCTATGGCTGCCGCCGGACACAATTCGATCGCATCTGGGGCAAGACGTTGGAGATCGTTTGATCGATCTTCTGGCCAAAGCCCCTTCGGACGTTTTTGCGTTGATCGATGTACATGGGATCACATGCGAACCGGTTCAGAACGGAACCCTGCATTGCGCGCATTCCGCATCTGGCTTTCGGGATCTTCAAACCCGGCACGCGCAACTTAGCGCAGCGGGGGCGCCGGTGGAACTTTTGCCCGCTGAAGCTGCGCATGCCCGAACCGGCAGCAAAACGTTTCACGGTGCGCTGTTCGATCCGCATGCGGGGACGATTCAACCTCTGGCCTACGTGGTCGGTCTGGCCCGGGCTGCGTCGGACGCAGGGGCGCAGGTATTCACGCAAAGTCCGGTGCAGGCCATACGGCATCAGAACGGGCATTGGGTTCTGACAACGCCGGGTGGTACGGTTCGGGCTAAGTCGGTCATTCAGGCCACAAACGCTTATCATCAGAGGTTGGAGGACACGGCACCCGCCTATGTGCCGGTTTACTACTTTCAATATGCCACCGCACCCCTGTCGCATAACCTGCGCGCCAGCATCCTTCCAAAAGGCGAGGGATGTTGGGACACCGGTTTGATCATGACCTCGTTCCGGTTGGATCAGGACGGGCGCATGATCATCGGGGGTATGGGTGATTTGGCACATGCGGGGCGTGGGCCCCATTCTGCCTGGGTCAAACGCAAACTGGCACAGCTTTATCCTCAGCTATCGGATGAGTCTTTGGTACAAGGCTGGCATGGGCGCATTGCCATGACTTCGGATCACATTCCAAAGATTACCGAGATCGGACCAAATGCAATGTCTGCACACGGGTTTTCCGGTCGAGGTATCGGGCCGGGAACAGTGTTCGGGCGATTGATGGCGGAGAGCCTGTTAAACGATGATCCATCCTGCTTGCCGGTGCCCGCGGTCCCAGAGCATCGCGAAAGCTGGGCAGGCTTACGCCGCGCCTATTTCGAAACCGGCGCGGCGTTGACACATCTTATCAAAGCCCGGATCTAAGCGGTCAAACAGAGCGGGTGATGCCACCATCCACCCGGATATTCTGTCCGGTGATGTAACCGCCGCCCTCTGACGCCAGCATAGAAATGATCGAGGCGATCTCATCATAGCTGCGCCCGTAGCGTCCCATCGGGATGCGCGACCGAAACTCTTCTTTCTCGGGCAGGCTGTCGATGAAGCCGGGCAGCACGTTGTTCATCCGGATGTTCTCGGCAGCGTATTTGTCCGAAAACAGTTTGGTAAATGCGGCCAGCCCGGCGCGAAACACACCAGACGTCGGAAACACAGGGTCCGGTTCGAATGCGGCGAAGGTTGAGACGTTGATGATCGCTCCGCCACCCTGTGCCTGCATGATCGGCGTCACCAGACGGGTCGGACGGACTGCATTCAAAAAGTAGACCTCCATGCCTTGATGCCAATCCTTATCCGTCAATTCCAATACACCTGCGCGCGGCCCATGGCCTGCCGAGTTGACCAGCACATCAACTCTCCCCCAATGCGCCATGGCGGCATCCACCAACCCCTGAAGGTCATCATTGGACTGGTTCGATCCCGTCACGCCAACGCCGCCCAATTCTTGTGCAAGCGCCTCACCTTTGCCTGAGGAAGACAGAATGCCTACTTTGAAACCGTCAGTTGTCAACCGCCGTGCAGCGTCGGCGCCCATGCCGCTGCCGCCTGCTGTAATCAGGGCTACTTTTTCAGTCATCATTTTGCTCCATCACTTATCCGCAATCAGGATGCGCCTTGGCTCCAGATTTGACCAATCAGTTCTTCTGCCTTAATGCTGTAGAAAATCTACAGTGTGGTGCCATGCCAGCCCTTCCCCCGCTCAATGCGCTGCGCGCTTTCGAGGCCTCGGCCCGACATCTGAACTTTCGCCTTGCTGCAGAAGAGCTTGGCGTCACTCAAGGGGCAGTTGCACAACAGGTGCGCGGACTGGAGGCACGATTGGGCGAGCAGCTGTTTGACCGCCTTCCGCGCGGGCTGAACCTGACCGAGGCTGGGCGGCGTTTTCACTCACCCTTGCGCCGTGCCTTTCGATTGATCGAAGGCGCCGTTGATGAGTTTACACCCTATGCAAAGCTAACAATATCGGTCACTCCAAGCTTTGCCTCGAAATGGCTGGTGCCACGGTTGAATGATTTCACAGCTCGTCACCCTGATATCCAGGTTCAGGTTGATGCGCGTGAGAAACTTGCCGATTTCAACCGGGATGGCGTCGATATTGCAGTCCGTCAAAGCCGCAAACCGCAGGAGAAAGATCTGCACGCGGTGCCGTTGTTTTCTTGCGAGTTCATGGTCGTCTGTAACCCAGAATTAGCGCAACGCGTGACAGCTGCCTCCGATCTGAGCCGGCATGTGTTGCTCAGCGACTCTCATGGTCTTTGGCCGCTGTTTCTCGAACGTGCGGGCGTGCAGGGTAAAACCCGAATGATGAACTTCAATCAAACCAGTCTGGCAATTGATGCAGCGGTATCTGGGCAGGGTCTGGCGCTTGCAAACGAAGCCCTCGTGAGGTCCGAGATTGCATCAGGGCGTCTGGTCTGCCCGCTGGATCAGATATTGGTCGATGACCTCAGCTTTTACGTTGTAATGCCTCGAAAGCCGCGCCAACCTGACCTGGTGGTCAAGATGCGGGATTGGTTGATCTCGCAGGTCTAAAGGGCGACGACAATCTCCTCGATCTGAGCACGCAGCCATCGGTGGGCTGGATCATTCGCCGAGCGTTGGTGCCATATCATGTAGATCGAAACCGGATCACATTTGAACGGAAGCGGCGCGGCATCCAGTGACGCCAACGGGCCTTTTTTCATCAGTGCCGTGTCCGTCGAAATCAGCGTGCTGTTTTTCACAAAAGACGGTATCGCATTGAAATGGGGCAGGGTGACAATTGGCGCTCGGATCTGGCTTTGATCCACACCGCGCATCACAGCACGTGCGTTACGCCCGTCCGGAAACTGAACTTCGACATGGTCGCATTGACAGTAAGCCTGCCAGCTGTCCGGTGGCGCCCGCTTGGCGCCATCGTAGAACACCATCAGCGGGCTGGTAAGCAATCGCTTTTGCAGGATGTCGGGCCCATCCGGCGGCAACGGCGTCAGCATCAACTGGCACCGATCACTACGCAGCAGATCGGGGTCCGGGACACCCGAGGGCATGAATTCCAGCCGCAACTGAATCCCTTTCGCCCGGTTTACCCGCAGCAATTCGGGAAAGATCAACTCGCGCGGCATATCATTGGTCGCGATCCTGATGGCAATCTCTTCTGCCAGCGGGTCAAAGGGGCGTTCTTGAGTCAGGGCCCGCATTCCGTCCAGAACGCTTTGAGCAGGGTCCTTTAGGGACAGGGCGCGTTCGGTCGGGGTCAGTCCCTGACCTGACCGCACAAACAGCGGATCGCCCAGAAGCTGTCGGAGTTTTCCCAGTGTGTGGCTAATTGCTGATTGCGTCACCCCCAACCGGTCAGCCGCCTTGGAGACAGAGCTTTCTTCGAGGATAGTCAGGAATGTGCGCAGGACTTTTCCGTCCAGGTCGGTGAAATCAGTTTTGTTCATATCGTCTATGATTATTCATGAATGGATTTGCTGTCCATGGCGGGGTAGGTGATCTTAAAGAACAGGAGGCGCACGATGGGGATCCGCTTTTTCTCGGACAAAAACCGACCCGTGCATATGGGGCCTTATCCGATGGAGCGGTTGGCGCGGCAAGATCATTTGCCCGGCCTGTCCGATGTGCGACCCATGCCGGTGCTCAGTTTTCATCGACCCAATCAACCAGACAGTATCGTCAACGCGATGGGTGAGTTTCAGGCCATGATGGATGCGATCCGGAATGGGTTGGTCAATCCGTCTATGGCGGACATCCCGATTGACCCGCAGGCGCGTTCCAATCATCTGAAAGCATTTGGGTATTTCAATGATGCCTCGATGATGGGATGCGGCCCGCTGCCACCCGAGGCTTTGCTGGATCAACCTCGCCGCAACCCCGATATCGCCCGGTTGGCCCATGCCTTGCGCACGCGGCAGACCAAGACACTGGCGTCGGGCATCGACGTGATCATGGCTGATCTGAAGGACAGTATGGAGGCGACGCCGGGGCCGATTGACCGTCACCGCCATGCCATCGTGTTTTTGGTCGAGCACAACCGCGACCCTGAGCCGGACGAGCCCGGCGCGGATTGGATCATGGACGCGCAGGATCATCGCAGCTGTTTGTTGGCCACTGAAAATGCGGTTGTGATCGCCAATTACATCCGCTTGCTGGGTTTTGATGCGCGGGCACATACGGCGATGTCTTCCGAGGTCGATCTGGGAAAGCTTGCCGTGGCCGCTGGGTTGGCCTCGGTCGAAGATGGCGAGGTCGTTGTACCTTGGCTGGGGAAACGGTTTGGTCTGGCCGCAGTCACCACCGAGATGGAGGTCGCGCATGACCGGCCCCTGCAACCGATATCGCAGCAGCCGTGGTTTCGCACGCAAGGACCAGCTTGGTGGCTGGGCGCGGGGTTTGCCAAGAACGCATTAAACCGAGACGCCTATGCCAAGCGGCGCTATGCCGAAGGGGCGCATCCCTTCGAAAAGCTCAAGCGTGTGGACGATCCCACCACCTATATCGACGAACAGAATGTGGCCCGCGTCCCCAAGCGGGCGGACATGTTCGCCCGCGCGCAATTCGGCGATATGGGTAAACCTCTGCAGGATGCGGCTAAGGGTGGGCACTACGTCCGGAAATCCGCGCCAAGTTTTGCGCAACGCCGCGCTTTGGGGGCATTTGTTCTGTTGCAAGATGGGGACAGCGCCGAGGGGGCAAAACCCACGGATGCTGAACGCAATGCTGCGAATATCAAAGCCGCAAGCTATTTTCTGGGTGTCGATGCCGTGGGCCTCAGCCGCTGCCCGGAATGGACCTGGTATTCCCATGACGCCACCGGGGACGAAATCGCTCCGCCCCATGATCAGGCAATCAACATGATCATCGATCAGGGGTATGAGACTATGGAAGGTGCCAGCGGGGATGACTGGATCAGCGTCGCCCAATCCATGCGCGCGTACCTCAGGTTTTCTCTGTTGGGCGGCGTGATCGCGCAGCAGATCCGTAACCTCGGCTACAAAGCCAAGGCGCATACGGTGATGGATGGCGAGGTCCTGCAGCCTCCGTTGTTGCTGCTGTCTGGACTGGGTGAGGTCAGTCGGATCGGTGAGGTTATTCTCAACCCCTATCTGGGGCCGCGCCTGAAATCGGGTGTGGTGACGACCGACATGCCGATTGGGCATGACAAACCCATCGATTTCGGCCTGCAGACCTTCTGCGAAAGCTGTAACAAATGCGCGCGAGAATGCCCTTCAGGGGCGATCACGGCCGGTCCAAAGCTGATGTTCAACGGCTATGAAATCTGGAAATCCGACAGCCAGAAATGCGCCACCTATCGGATCACAACGCCCGGAGGATCAATGTGCGGGCGGTGCATGAAAACCTGCCCTTGGAACTTAGAGGGTATCTTCAAGGAACGCCCGTTCCGGTGGACGGCGATGAACATCCCCCAAGCCGCGCCAGCCTTGGCCAAACTGGACGATGTCGTGGGAAATGGTGGCTTGAACGACACCAAGAAGTGGTGGTGGGATATCGAGTTGCAGTCGGATGGTGCCTACCGTCCCTCGGTTCACCCTTTGAATCGGCGCGATCTGCAAAAAGACCTGGACCTGAAGTACGAGGACCAGACACTTGCCGTGTACCCGGCCTATCTGGCCCCGCACCCGTGGCCCTATCCATTTGCCATGGATCGAGAGGCCGGGATTGCCGCCTATGAGGCGATGGTTTCTGCCGATGACTACAAGGCCCGCAAGGCTGCGGGTGATATGTCTGTTGTACATCGCTATCAGATTTCCGGGGATGCCCCAGTGATGCGGGTTATGCTGTCGAAAGTCGACAAGATGACGGCAGATGTTTCGAAGTACGAGTTCTCAGCCATGGATGGTGCACCGCTGCCTGAATGGAGTGCCGGTGCGCATCTGGATGTGCTCGTCGCGCCGGAATTTCTGCGCCAATATTCCATGTCCGGTGATCCTTCGGACCGGATGTCCTACCAGATCGGTGTACTGCGCGAGGATGAAGGGCGTGGTGGATCGGCCCTGCTGCACCGGATTTTTGGCGAAGGTCGCAAGGTCTTCATCTCAAAACCCATAAATCACTTTGAGCTTGAGGAAGCGGCCACCAAGACCTTCCTGATGGGCGGAGGGATCGGCATCACGCCGATGATTGCCTTTGCCCACCGCCTGCACGCGCTGGGCAAGGAATTTGAGCTGCACTATTCTGCCAGCACCCGTTCGGCTGCAGGGTATCTGCAAGATCTGGCCGCGACCCCATGGGCAGATCATGTGCACTATCATTTCTCCGATGAAGGAACCCGCGCCAATCTGGAGACAATTTTGGCGTGCTATCAGGACGGGTGGCACGTCTATACCTGCGGTCCAGATCGTTACATGGATGGCGTGATGCAGGCAGCCGAAGCGCAGGGCTTTGCTGAAGAGGCGCGGCATCTGGAGTATTTCTCGGTCCCCGAACAGCCGGAATACGAAAATCACCCGTTTACTCTGAAACTGGCCCGCTCGGGCCGGGAACTGCCGGTGCCTGCGGACAAAGATGCAGCCCAAGTGCTGAACGAAGCTGGCATTCACGTCGATGTGAAATGCTCGGACGGGATCTGTGGCGTCTGTAAATGTGGTGTGATTTCGGGCCCGGTTGATCACCGCGATTTCGTTCTGTCCAAAAAGCAACGCGAGGGCGCGATGATCTTGTGCCAAAGTCGCGCTGCAGAACCGGATGGAATTGTGGAAGTCGATCTTTAGACGTGGTTCGGAAACGACATTCATCGATGAAAAAAATAGGTCGCTCCAGCCATGGACGCGGCCAGATTGCTGCACTAACGTCCCCTGCGAACCCCAGTGAATCCTGATCAACAGGTGCGAGGTATTTTCATGGACTATCACAGCCCTGCCAGCTTTGCCGAAGCCTCGGCTCTGGCCGCAAATGCGACGGGCATCACACGGTTTCTGGCTGGTGGCACCGATGTTCTGGTGCAACTGCGCTCGGAATTGGTGACGCCTGATACGTTAATCGACATTAAGAAAATCAACGGTGTACGCGATATCACCCGCAATGCAGACAGCAGCTGGACGCTGGGCGTCGCGGCCACCGGTGCCGAGATGAGCGAGCATGCCGAGCTTTGCAAAGACTGGCCAGGCGTGGTCGAGGCGATGGATCTGATCGGCTCGACTCAGGTGCAGGGGCGGGCGACGCTGACGGGCAATCTGTGCAACGGGTCTCCGGCTGCTGATTCCGTACCTGCGATGGTAGCGGCAAGCGTCACCGTTACGGTGACCGGACCCGATGGAGATCGCGTTGTTCCGGTCACAGACATTCCGGCCGGACCCGGCAAGACCTCCCTGACCAAGGGAGAGGTCGTGTCTGCTGTGCACATCCCGCCTCGTGGTGACAACGGCGGCGACGCTTATCTGCGGTTCATCCCACGCACTGAAATGGACATTGCCGTTGTTGGTGTGGGTGTAAACCTGCGTCTGGACGGCGAAATCATCACAGAGGCGCGTGTGTCACTGGGCGCCGTCGCACCAACTGTTTTGCTGGTCAACGACTGCGCTGAGGCGATCGTTGGCACGACACTGGATGAAGATGCCTTGGATGCGCTGGCCACCGCCGCGTCTGCCGCCTGTAACCCGATCGATGACAAGCGCGGCACAATCGCATTCCGGACCGAAGTCGCCGGCGTTCTGGCCAAGCGCGCTGCAAAAATCGCCTATGCCCGCGCAAAGGGAGACCACGCATGAGCAAGTTTCACGTATCCACCACCGTGAACGGAGACACGGTAGAATACCTCTGCGATCCACGCGAAACCTTGCTGGATTGTCTGCGCGACAAGTTGAACCTGACCGGCGCCAAAGAAGGCTGTGGCACCGGCGATTGCGGCGCGTGTTCGGTCACGGTTGACGGTCGTCTGGTATGTTCTTGCCTGATGCTGGGTGTTGAAGCAGACGGCAAGCAGATTGAAACCGTTGAAGGCATCGCCGAAGGTGACATTCTGCACCCGCTACAGAAGAAGTTCATCGAATATGCTGCCCTGCAGTGTGGCATCTGCACTCCGGGCATTCTGGTTGCGGCCAAGTCGCTGTTGGAAAAGAACCCCAATCCGACCGAGGAAGAGACGCGGTATTGGCTGGCAGGAAACCTCTGCCGTTGTACCGGATATGACAAGATCATTCGCGCCGTAATGGATACGGCTGCTGACCTGCGGGAGGCTTCGTAATGGCACTCGACGATCGCAAATCTGAATTCAACTTTGTGGGTACACGACCGGATCGTCCGGACGGGTTGGATAAAGTTACGGGCCGCGCCAAATTTGGTGCCGATATTTCTGCGCCGGGCATGTTGCATGGCGCGATCCTGCGCTCGCCCCATGCCCATGCGCGGATCATCAAAATCGACACGTCCAAAGCCGAGGCGCATAAGGACGTCAAAGCCGTTGTAACACGTGCGGATTTTGCTGATGTTCCGTTCAAGCCAGGTCTGGAAGGCGAATTCTGGAACGTCCTTGAAAATGTCATGGCAGGCGAGAAGGCGCTGTATGATGGCCACGCGGTGGCGGCTGTTGCCGCAACTTCGGCGCTGGCGGCGCGCGATGCGCTGAGGTTGATCGAGGTCGAATACGAGGTGCTGCCGCATGTCACCGATGTCGACAAAGCGATGGCATCGGACGCACCGGTCATCCGCGAAGGGGCGGCGGATTATTCGGTGTCGGAAGGGATGCACCCGAACGTCGTGCGCTATCACGAAAGTGGTCACGGCGATGTCGAAGCCGGTTTTGCCGAGGCAGATCTGGTCATCGAAGACAGCTTTGCTACCGAGGCGACCCATCAGGGCTATATCGAACCGCATGCCTGCCTGGGTATGTTGGGCAATGACGGCAAGGGTGAACTGTGGTGCACCACGCAGGGGCATTGGATCGCGCAAAAGACCTGTGCTGCACTGCTGGGGATCGAGACCTCGCAATTGCGCGTGACCGCGTCCGAAATTGGCGGCGGTTTTGGTGGCAAGACCACCGTATTCATCGAACCGGTCGCGCTCGCGCTGAGCCGCAAGGCGAACCGTCCGGTCAAAGTTGTGATGACCCGGTCCGAGGTGTTCCGGGCGACTGGCCCGACCTCTTCGGCGTCGATGGACATCAAGATAGGGATGAAGAAAGACGGCACAATTACCGGGGCGCAGGGCATCTTCCGTCTGCAGGGCGGGGCGTTCCCCGGCGCACCGGGGGACATGACCGCGATGTGCGGTTTCGCGCCCTACAACCTGACCAATGTGCATCAGGTCGGGTATGACGTCATGGCTAACCGTCCAAAACAGGCAGCATATCGCGCGCCGGGCGCGCCGATGGGGGCTTTCGCCGTCGAGTCGGTCATTGATGAGCTGTGCAATCAGTTGGATCTCGACCCCCTTGATGTACGCCTGAAAAACGCAGCTTATGAAGGCACCAAGGCCAGCTATGGCCCGCGCTACGAACGCATCGGTCTGGTTGAAACATTAGAGGCCGCCAAGGCACACCCGCATTACGCGGCTCCGTTGAAACCGGGTCAAGGGCGCGGGATTTCCTGCGGTTTCTGGTTCAACCACGGCGGAGAGACGTCGGTGTCCTTGGCCTTGTCGGAAGACGGCTCAGCGCAGCTGATGGTGGGTACGCCAGATATCGGCGGCTCGCGCGCGTCAATGGCGCTGATGGCGGCCGAGGTTCTGGGCATTCCGTATGAAAACATCCGGGTGACCATCGCAGACACCGCGACACTTGGTTACAACGACGTATCCCATGGGTCTCGCGTCACCTATGCCAGCGGTCTGGCGACGATCAAGGCGGCGCATCACGCGGTCGACAAACTGTCTGAACGGGCGGCGGCCAAATGGGGCATCCCGGTTGATGCAGTGAAATGGGAAAACGGCAGTGCGGTGCCTTCGGGGCCCAACGCGGGCGATTTTGACCCGATGCCTTTGGCGGACATCACCGCGGATATGGGCTCAACCGGTGGCCCGATCTCGGGCCATTTCGAGGCCACTCCCGAAGGTGCTGGCGTGTCCTTTGGCACCCATATAGTTGATGCCGAGGTGGATCCGGAAACCGGCAAAACCTCCGTCACGCGCTACACAGTCATCCAGGACGCAGGCAAGGCCATCCATCCAACTTACGTGGAAGGTCAGTATCAAGGCGGCGCTGCACAGGGTATCGGTTGGGCGCTGAACGAGGAATATATATACGGCGACGATGGCCGTCTGCAGAATTCGATCTTCCTTGATTACCGCATCCCCGTGGCCAGCGACTTGCCAATGATCGACACAGTGATTGTCGAAGTGCCCAACCCGGGCCACCCCTTTGGTGTGCGCGGCGTGGGAGAGACAGGCATCGTGCCGCCTCTGGCCGCTATCGCCAATGCGGTGTCCAACGCGGCTGGCGTCAGAATGCGCCAACTGCCAATGTCACCGCCCCGTATTCTGGCGGCCCTTAAGGACAATGGTTGAGGTTCACCTTTGGTCCGGCCTCCGGTCTCTGACCGGGGGTCTGGAAGTGGTTGAGGTCAAGGCGGCAACCACGGGCGAATTGCTACGGGAACTGGTTCGTGTCCATCCGCAATTGCAGGGCCCGATTGATGCCGGAGTGTCCGTCGCAATCGACGGCCGTGTCATCGCTAGCGGTTTGACCGAACCCATTCCCGAAGGCAGCGAAGTTTACCTGATGCAGCGCCTCAGGGGTGGTTAGGGCTGGGGTGACCAAGGCTCTCGTCCAACCATCCGGTCAGCTTCGGCGGTGATATCATTCATGTGCTGTTCCAGATCAAGTCTCAGGGCTTCAATCTGTTCCTCACTGGCCTTACGCGGGACGGTTTCCGTCCATTCCCGACACAGAAACACACCATCATTGCGCCACACTCGCGGCATCAAAAGTCGGTCCCAAGTTCCAGCCTCGCGACCATGGCGAGCAGAATAGGTGATGCCGAACACCCGTTTCCCGGATGCGCGGGCCCAGATCAGCGGCACAGTCGATAGAACACGCTCTGGTCCGCGCGGGCCGTCGGCGGCAATCCCAATGGAAATCCCCTGTTTCATCTTGCCCAGAACTTCACGCGACAGGGCGACGTGGCGCTTGTGGCTGGACATGGCGATCGTGTCCATCCCGAACAATCGCTGTACCCGCCCCACCATGCTGCCCGCCCGGGCCGAGGACGTGATCGAACAGATGCGCCCTTTGTCTAGCGGAAAAAAATAAGGCGATTGCGCCAGTCGCTGATGCCATAGCACCACGATGACGGGTTTCCCGTGTTCGGCCAGCTGATCCAGTTCTTCGTATCCGATGCGCTGCCAGTGCGTGTTGCGATGCACCATCCGGATATAGCTGGCAATCCGCCGCGCGACCCAGTTCAGAACGGCTTCGCTGTCTGCGATCTTTTTGCGGATGTTCACGCGGGGTTCCTTTTCCTGACCGGATCTTGTCTTAACCAACTGCACGTCATGCGCAACTTGTTTGTCCGATTGCGAAGTGTATCGGAATCTGAAAAAGCCTCTTGAGTCCGCCGCGCGGCTGGCATATCTGAGGCGCACGATAGGGGTATAGCTCAGTTGGTAGAGCGACGGTCTCCAAAACCGTAGGTCGAGGGTTCGAACCCTTCTGCCCCTGCCATTCTCAACAACATTTCCGCGCGAGCGTTAGCCTGGATTGTTGAAAGATGTAAGCCGGTGGGTCAATCCCGGTTTCCACTGCTGGGCGAATGGCTTATGGTCGCCGCGAGTTAGATAGACCCGAGTGAGGATACATGTCGCGTTTCGATGGCTACTTCCTGCGACAATTGTTGGTCCTGTTCGGCTTTTTCACTTTGGTTTTGGTTGGCGTATTCTGGATCACCCGATCAGTCAGCCTGTTTGACAGGGTGATCAGCGGCGGCCAGTCGGCAATGGTGTTTCTTGAATTTACGGCCCTGACCCTTCCGACACTGATCCGCACCGTGATGCCCATGGCGGTGTTTGCAGCCGCTGTCTATGCAACCAACCGTCTGAGCCGGGAAAGTGAGTTGACAGTAATGTTGGCCACCGGGTCCAGCCCGTGGCGTCTAGCACGAGCGGTGGTTCTGTTTGGCTTCGTAACCGGCTTGATGATGGCGATTATAAGCGTCTTTTTGCGCCCCGCCTCGGTCGAACAGCTGGAAGTGCGACAGGCCGAAGTGGCCGGGGACGTCACTGCGCAGTTGTTGAATGAGGGCGAGTTCCTGCACCCTGCCGAAGGTGTGACGGTCTATATTGGTCGGATCGATCTGGATGGAACCCTGCACGAGGTGTTTGTGTCGGATCGGCGCGACGCCGTAGACGCGGTCAGCTATTCCAGCGCGACTGCCTATCTGGTCAACAGCGACTTGGGTATTCATCTGGTGATGGTAGACGGAATTGCCCTGCGCCTTGATAAGCAGGGACGCACGCTTTCCTCCACCCTCTTCCAGGATGCGTCGTATGACATCTCTGAACTGACGAGCACCGGATCAATGGCCCGGCGTAGCCTCGAGGCCATTCCAACAATCGAATTGATGCAGGATCGCGATACCGTGGCTGCAAATGAGGATTTCTCTCGGGGGCAAATGGTTGAAGAACTGCATCAGCGATTTTCTTGGGTTGCCATTTGCATCGCTGTATCGCTGGCCGGGTACTCGACCCTGATGCTGGGTAGCTTTTCCCGATTTGGGCTCTGGCCACAAATCCTGGGCGCTTTTACGATTCTGGTCTTGTTGGAAGGGGTCCGAGGATTTGTATCACCCTTGGTGGTCGATGACCCAAGGCTGTGGGGTCTGTTGTATCTGCCAGCAGTTATGGGCGTACTCATATCGTGTTTGTTTTTGATTTTCGCGGGGCGACCGTTGCTGCGAAAGCGTGATCCTGGTGGCAAGGCTGAGCCTTCGCCTGCTTGATATCAATCGCAAAGGTTTGACAGGTTGCGTGGAACTTCGTTTTCTGTGCGCCAAGAGACAACCGAAAGGACAAGTCATGCTGGACAAAAGCCACAAGCCGACATGGACCAGTTTCGAAGAGGCAACCAAGGCTGATTGGGACGCGGTCATGGAATATGAAGAGGCTTACAATGCCGCTCTACCAGACCGAATTCTCGATGCCATTCGGTCACTGGATGAGGATTGGACGCCCTATCCAGTCAACCGGTATCAGCACAGTCTTCAGGCCGCGACCCGTGCCTATGAAGACGGTGCGGATGAAGAGCTGGTGGTCGCGGCACTGATCCACGACACTGGCGATATCCTGTCTCCCTACAACCATGGTGAGCTGTCGGCAGCGATGATGAAGCCCTATGTCAGCGAGAAAACCCATTGGATTCTCAAGCATCACTGCGTGTTTCAGGGCTATTACTACAACCATCACCTTGGCGGCGACCGGAACGCGCGCGACAAGTATCGCAACAGCCCGTATTGGGAGGATTGCCGGTACTTCTGCCATGAATACGATCAGAAGGCGTTCGACCCGGACTACTCGACGAAGCCGCTGGAGTTCTTTGAACCTATGCTGCGCCGCGTCCTGAACAAGGGCGAGGGGCATATGGAGTTGAACGAGACCGTCGAGGGTTAACAGGCAGCCATCAGGCGATAGACGATTTGCGCAGCGGTGAAGTCCCAGGCCGCATTGCCGTCAGGGGCCAATTCGACCACATCGAACCCGACGCATCTGCGGCCTTTCAGTGCGTGTTCGACCAGTCGAAGCGCCTGATAGTATCCCAACCCACCGGGCACCGGCGTGCCGGTGGCGGGCATTTGCGACGGGTCCAATCCGTCTACGTCAAAGCTGATGTAGATCAGTTCCGGAAAGTCATTGGGCAGGTCTACGGCGTGGATGTTGCCGGTGACCAACTCCTCGGCATCGATGTGGAAGACATGGTTTTTCAAACGACTTTGGACCTCTTCGGTTGAAAAGGCCCGGACACCGAACTGGGCCAGCCGAATGCCTTCCTCGGCCAACAGATGCATGACCGAGGCGTGAGAGTGCTTTTCTCCCTGATAGGCGTTACGCAGGTCGGCATGGGCGTCGATTTGAACGATGCCAATCGGGTGCCCCAACGCGCGGACCACACCCGTCACCGCGCCGTAGGACAGTGAGTGCTCTCCGCCCAATGCAACTGGCACCTTGCCTGCCCGTATGGCGGCCTCGGTGCGCTGTGCAAGGCGTTCCATGACCTCGGGCAGAGGGCCATCGCAGTCCAACGGCTCTTCCGTGAAGATGCCCTCAACACAAGGCTCGGCGTGGCCGGTGATGCGTTCCAGTTCGTTGCTGGCTTCGATGATCGCCTCGGGACCTTTGGCAGTACCGGAGCCGTAAGACACGGTGCGCTCCAACGGCACCGGGATCACGCGAAAGCGCGCGTTGTCGGAGCGTTCCGAGGCGGTCAGTTCACTGTCGAGGAATATGCTCATGAGAGCCTCTCTTTGAAGTCGTCATAGCCGAACTGCCTGATGATCTTCAACTCGTCCGTTTCGCTGTTCCACAGAGCTATTGTGGGCAGGGGCACGCCGTTGAATGTGTTGGTTTTGACCATCGAATAATGCGCCTGATCCAGAAAGGCAAAGCGCTGGCCGATCTCAAGTGGCTGGCCCCATGTGTAGTCGCCGATTACATCGCCTGCTAGACAGGACGGGCCGCCCAGACGGTAGGTATGACCCGCCTCGGCCTCATCCATCAGGGCCGGACGATACGGGGCCTCGATCACGTCAGGCATATGGCAGGTGGCCGAAATATCGGTGATCGCCAAGCTCATGCCGTTGATCGGCAGGTCGAGGATTTCACCGACCAATATGCCGGCGTCCAGCGCCACGGCTTCGCCGGGTTCGAGGTAAACGTCGATGTCGTGTGTCGCGCGAATGTCTTTGATGAAAGCGATCAGCCCGTCGCGATCATAGTCGTCACGGGTGATATGGTGGCCGCCGCCGAAGTTTAGCCATTTGAGCTGATCCATGAACGGGACGAGTTTCAATTGGACAGCGTCCCATGTGCGCTGCAAAGGCTCGAACCCTTGTTCGCAAAGGGTATGCATGTGCAGGCC
The DNA here is from genome assembly GCF_900313035.1 of Ruegeria sp. EL01. GTDB lineage: Bacteria > Pseudomonadota > Alphaproteobacteria > Rhodobacterales > Rhodobacteraceae > Ruegeria. The sequence goes on from NZ_OMPS01000004.1 coordinate 151,106, forward strand.
ATCGACGCCGTATAGCGCCTCGGCGGTCAGTTGGCTGACCGGAGTACCCAAACGCGAGCAGGGGGCGCAGGGGTCGTATTTGGGGATCTCGCCTTCGGACTGTTCGGGGTTGATGCGCAGGCCGACTTGCACCCCAGCGGCTTGGGACTTGGCGAGAAAGCGGTGTTTTTGCGCCGGAGAGTTGAAGATGATGTGGTCGGACAGCGACAGGATTTCGTCGATATCGGAGTCTTTGTAGCCAGCGCAGAAGGTTGCGACCTCGCCGCCATATTCCTCGCGGCCCAGGCGCGCCTCAAAGATGCCACTGGCGCAGGTGCCGCCGAGGTGCTGGCGTATCAGCGGGGCCAGCGAGAACATCGAGAACGCCTTGAGCGCGCTCAGGACATGAGCGCCGGATCGGGTGCCGATGTTTGAAAGGATCGCCAGATTGCGTACCACGGCTTTTTCGTCAACCACAAAGCAAGGGGTTGGCACGCGGGCCAGGTCGAAATTGCGGAAGGCTCCGGCGTCGCCTGCCTGGGTGGTCATCATATCGGACATATCAGGGGTCTCTATTGGATGGAGAGGTCGGGGGCTTTGCCCCCGGACCCCCGGAGTATTTGGGAAAAGATGAAGGTGGCTTCAGAACTCGACCGGACCGTCGAGTTCGTGGACCTGCCACGGCAGGCCGTGTTCGTTCAGCATGTCCATGAAGTCATCTGGATCGAGCTGTTCCATGTTCCAGACACCGGGCTGCACCCAGTTGCCTTTCAGCACCTGCGCCGCGCCGATCATGGCGGGGACGCCGGTGGTGTAGCTGACCGCCTGGCTGCCGACTTCGGCAAAGCAGTCTTCGTGGTCGCAGATGTTGTAGATGTAGTAGGTCTTTTCGCCCGAGCCATCCTTGGCCTGACCCGTGGCGATGTCGCCGATGCAGGCCTTGCCCTTGGTTTCTTCGCCCAGATCGCCGGGATCGGGCAGCAGGGTTTTCAGGAACTGGATCGGGATGATTTYCTTGCCGTCATGCATCACTGGATCGATGCGGGTCATACCGACGTTTTCCAGCACTTTGGCATGGGTGATATAGGCGTCGCCGAAGGTCATCCAGAAGCGGGCGCGCTCGATCTCGGGGAAGTGGGTCGAGAGCGATTCCAGTTCTTCGTGATACATCAGGTACATGTTCTTTGGCCCAATGGCGGGAAAGTCGTATTCGACCTTATGGGTCATGGCGGGGCTGTGGTGCCATTTTCCGTTTTCCCAGTGCCGTACTTCGGCCAACACTTCGCGCAGGTTGATTTCCGGGTTGAAGTTGGTGGCAAACTCCTGATCGTTGGTGCCGCCATTGGCGTCCAGCACGTCGATCTGGCGGATCGTGTCCAGCTTGTGTTTCTTCAGCCAGGTGGCGAACACTGATGTGACGCCGGGATCGAAGCCCGAACCGAGGATGGCGGCCAGACCCGCCTCTTTGAACTTGTCCTGATAGGCCCATTGCCAGTGATATTCGAACTTGGCCTCATCCTCGGGCTCATAGTTTGCGGTGTCGAGATAGTGGATACCGGCCTCAAGGCAGGCGTCCATCAGCACCAGATCCTGATAGGGCAGGGCAAGGTTCACCAGCAGTTCGGCCCCGGTTTGCTTGATCAGCTTGACCGTGTCCGCCACTTTGTAGGCGTCCAATTCCGCTGTGGCGATATCAACCCCGGCACGGGTTTTGACCGCTTTGGCGATGGCGTCACATTTCGATTTCGTGCGGCTGGCCAGAGTGATTTCTGTGAAGATGTCCGAATTCATTGCCATCTTGTGCACAGCGGCGTGGGATACGCCGCCCGCGCCGACAACCAGTGTTTTGCCACTCAAAGTGCCCATGGGGGTGATCTCCTCTCAGGGGGGTTATTCGTAATAGGTGTAGCCGTTGATCGAGTCGCGATAAGCGCTCATCAGGGTTTTGCAGTCGTTGGCTTTCTCATCGTCCACTCCTCAGTGGTTGCTGATGAGCCAAGAACATTCCCTTATCAAATACCGTTAAATCGACCCATAGGCGCTGATGTCAGACATTCGACAATGGCAACAGGTAATGGTGTCTGTGATGCGGGACAGGCCAAACCGCTGAGAAAAGATGAGAATCTATTGTTCCCAAAACATATCTCGTTGTTCGGGCCTGCCCCTTTAGTCTAGTTATCAGAACGTTTTAAGTACGCCGAAACCGACATAGCGGGGTTCAAGCAATTCGCCCTCGACTCCGCCGATTGTGCGGTTGGTCCTTTTGAAGGTTGATCCACGTTCATCGAACAGGTTGTTGACGTAGCCAAAGATCTCAATGTCGTCGCGGGGACGATAGCTGAGCCGTAGGTCGGCGACCGTGTAGCCGCTGACGGCCAATTGAGGATCATTGTTATCTGTCGAGTAGTATCCGTCGGTGAAACGAACCGTACCACCCAAAGTCCAGTTGCGCGCAAAGTCCCAATCTGCACCCAGAGACAGCATGTAGCTTGGTGAATTGCTGAACTCATTGCCCAGAAAATCAACCGAAGCTGAGCTGAACTTGGTCACCTTAGTACGCAACAAACCCAGACCACCGGTCAGACGCAGCGTATCAATCGGGCGATAATCTATACCAAGTTCAAGGCCATATGACTTGGCTTTCTCGGCGTTGACAGTCATCGCCTGACCCACGAGGCCCGGAATTGCCACGACGACAAAACGCTGTGCGTCCGTAAAGTCGCTGTAGAACAGGTTGCCGGTCAGGAACAGGCTGTCATTCAGCAGTTGTGCACGGCCGAACAGTTCATAGTTCCAGACTGTCTCTTTGTCGAACGGGACGTATTCGCCGGTCCGGAAGTTAAGAGACACGCCGCCCGGGTTGTAACCCTTGCTGATCAATGCACCGACAGTGGCGGTGTCGGAGATATCATACGCAACCGAAATCCTGGGCAGCCAATCAGAGAATGTCTCTTCATAATCCAATTCCCCTCTGGCAAAGTTCGACGTACCTGAGCGTCGGATCTTGTCCTGTTGGAACCGCAGGCCCCCATTCAGTGACCACCGTTCTGCAAACCTGTAGGTGATGTCAGTAAAGATGCCGAGGTTGTCCTTGCGGTCATCAAAGCGGGAATTTCCGCGTATCTGTAAGGCTTCGTCGGAATCCGTTCTTGCCGCGTAAATGCCAACGACACCATTGACCGCGGAGTCTTCGGAACCGAACGTCAGCCGCAATTCATTGGACAGGTTTGTCTGATCGATCTGGGCCGAGCCGAAGGTCACGGGTTCGGCAACGCGTTTCACATCGATATCCGAATATTGCAGCTGATTGATCAGCGCCATGCCGTTCCCGAACTCATAACCGATATCAGCAATGGTGGTGTTGGTGCGTTGCTTCCAGCTGGGGTTGCTAGCTGTTGTGCTGATAGGTTCTTCGAACGGTGCGTCGGCTGCCTCGGTGGTTGGACGGTTTGTGTCCGTGTACGAATAAGTCAGTTTTGCCGTCAGACCGGGAATGTCGGTTGGCGTCCAAAGAAATTTCAGGCGAGCATTCTTGCTTTCGAAATTCTGGTCCGTCGCGCCGCGCGCGAAACGCGGGTTGGTGTAGTCGATGAACGTATCCCGAGAAAAGTAATCAAGCGCGATTCTGGCGGCAAACTGCTCAGACAGCGGGGCCGAATATGCAAGCGAAGCCCGCTTGCGGTTATTGCCGCCAAACTGCAATTGCGCGGCACCTTCCTGATAGAAAGTCGGGTCCTTGGTGTTGACGATGATTGCACCTGCGATGCTGTTTGCGCCCTGTGCAGTCGTTTGTGGGCCGCGGAACACCTCGATCGTGCCTACATCCCAGACCGAGTCGGCGCCAAAGACCAACTCATTATAGCTGAGGTAGTGTCCGTCCAGATTGACAGTTGCACGGGGAACTGTGCCGCCAAAGAATGCACCGGCGCCGGTGTTTGGTCCCTGCGCCTCTTGGCCACGAATGACAGGCGCGCCGACCGTTGCAGGGTATAGAACGTTTGGTGTGCCTTCAACTGCATCACGCACATCGGCAACGGATGGTTTGGCTTCCAGGTTTTCCGAAGTGATCACGGAAACCGAACTTGCGGTTTCGCGAATGGTCCTGTCTACCTTTTCCCCGGTGACAATAATTTCCTGAAGCTCGAAGACTTCGGTGTCTTCTGGTGGCTCAGAACTTTCCTGAGCCTGCGCGGATACGCTTGAGCAAGTTGCCAGAGCAACAATGCTCGCACGACTCAACAGCCGCCCGAATGTGCGCCGTTTCATTCCTTGGTCCCTCTGTATTTTTGGACTGTCCGGCTGTCGAAACTTGCTGCAGTCAATGGATTGTTTGACCGGCCTCTGCATGGCTGGCCGAGTCACAATCTGACTCTGGCTGGCGAGTGGATTTACTACCGGCGGCTTCCACATGGCAGAATGCATTCCGCATTGCAATAAGAATTCTTGATACTACTTACCTCGAAATTGCACCAGATGGACGCAATCCACCCAGCGTATGCATCGAATGAGAATGGTTGACGGGTCTGTCTTGTCGTCCCAACATATTGGCGTTCCCGAACAAAGGACCGGATCAGCAATGGCAACTCAAAAGAGCAGTTTGTCACAGAAAAGATCGGTGGCTTCCGATCCCCCGAGAAAGGGCACGATACAGTCGGTATCGATCGCGGCGCGCTTTCTGTCCATTTTGGCGAATTCCGAGGGGCCACTTGCCCTGAGTGAAATCGCCAGACGCGCGGAAACGGGCAACTCGACCGCGCACCGCTACCTGAGTTCGCTGCAGCAGGAAGGTCTTGCCACACAAGAGCTTGCGTCCGGCCATTATGATCTGGGTCCAGCGGCGCTTGGGATCGGGCTTGCAGCGCTGCAGCGACTGGATCCGATTGAGATCGCAGCGCAGCAAATGAAGCAGTTGGCAAGCCGCGTTGCGGCCAGTGCTGGCGTTGTTGTCTGGACAGAGCGCGGGCCGACGGTGGTGCGTTGGTATCGCAGTGCATATTTTTCGATCAGTTCGCTCAGCCTCGGCGATGTACTGCCTGTCGACAATTCGGCCTGCGGTCTGGCGTTCCAGGCATTCCTGCCCTCTGCCATGATCAAAGTCGCACGGCGTAACCAGCCACCCACAACGCGAGGCAAGCCGCCGCAGCGCGACGTATTGGATGAGATACGGACATCCGGTCTGGCGGAATTGAACAGCCACCTGATGTCTGAGGTCACCGGGCAGGCGGTTCCGGTATTTGATGCGCAGAACGAAATTGTGTGTGCGATGACCATCGTGGCCGATCTGGGCAGTACAGTCGGCCCGAGCGCGGATGGCGCATTGGCGGAGGCGGGGCAGGCGGTTGCCCAAATGACCGGTACGACACGATGGGTAGGATTTTCGCCGACACGCTGAGACTGCTTGACAATCAATCGTTGGAGTTTTTAGGGTCCGGCCAATCTGCCAGACCCAGCTGACTCACGGCAAGGCCGACTTGCTGGCAGGCATGACCTACGGGTCGTGTTGTCATGCCGCTTTGCGCGGCGTTTTTGTGGATCAGCAAACCATGCGCTTTTCTCGTGGATTATCCAGCCGAGGCTTTGTGGCCGAGAGTCACACGCATAGCGGGAGTCTTGTGTGGAGATGCGCGTTCAGATTTCTGTTTCAGCGCCCAATCCAATCGCCCGCGCATCTTCCAGACCCGAATCTCGCATTCACATCAGCGATTGGCGGATCTGACCTCATTTTCACTCAATAAACGAGACCTTCCATGCCCCACGACTTTCAGGATCTGCTCAGCCCGTCTGAATGCAATCAACTCGATGCCTCGGTGAAAACACCAGAACCGACAGCCCATCAGGAACATATATGGCTCCGCCAGGCGCAATGCCCCGAAGAAACTCTGGTTCAGGTCGCGGCAGTTGACCTGCCTGAAACCGTTGATACCCAACGTTTGCTCAACGCACTCAGCAATTTGACGAATTTGCTGCCAGAAGCGGGCTACGGTTATCTCTTTGACGACAACGGGCAACTTGTCAGATCCCCGCTCGGGCAGGTGCCCGTTGCGTGTGATCATGTCAGTGATGAGCGTGCGCTTATCGACATTCTGATGAGTGCGCAGGCGAAAGAATGGGATCTGAGCAAACAGCCCCCTATTGGCGCGCGCTTGCTGTTGGGACCTGATCATCGCGCACTCGCCATTTTCCGGCACCGGGTGTCAGAAGATGTGCTACCGTTTTCTGTGCTTTTCGATGCCATATCAGCGGCTTATGACGGCAGAGACTTTGCGGTTTCACCAGCGCCGCTGAATGCGTCTGTTTCCTTCGGTGCGATTGAGGAAAGCGGTGAGGACTCACCGCTCGCCTGGATGCGCCTGCAATCCGACATGCGGCTTGCGGGGGTCTCGTCCACCGCAATCGAACACCGGATGAGCGGGGTTTGGCGGGGCGCGCTGGCGCATCATCACCAGATCTCGCTGCCGCTCACTTCAGCTCCGCTGTTGATCGGGCATCATGATGATGACGCTGTCCTGCTTGCCCGGATCACGAGTATTTTGCTGCGAATGCTGTGCCAGATGAGCGGTAAAGCAGGGGCAACGGTTGACTATCTGACACAGGGCGCAGCCGCTTTCGATCTTGGCCATGCCGCGGCATCCTCTCCTCGTTTGCAACTGCATTGGCACAACACGGCGGGTGGCGATGAAACCCTCTGCGCGGCCCTGAGTGTATTGAAGACCGAGGTCGCGGAAGTACCCAAATCGGCCCCGATAGCGATCTCCCTGCTGGCCAAACAGCAAGCAACCATGGAACTAGACGGAAACCGATGCACGCCGTTGACGATACCGACGGCCGCGCCTGTTCCGGATCTAACCCTAGGATTGCGTTTGGACGGCACACAGCAGCTGAGGATCGAGCTTGTGACCGATCGTGCACTCTCGGTCAGCGCCGGTCCGCTTCTTCTTGAGCGGCTGGTTGGCATTCTTCAGGGGCGACAACCGATCCCCGAAGCTGGTCCAATTCCCGCCCAACCCGAGCAGTCCGGGTCACGCTCGACCGATGACATCGCACAAATCATCCTGGCCGAGTTTCGGGACGCTCTGTCCAGTCCCGACATGTCCGAGGATGATGACTTTTTTGACCATGGTGGCCATTCGCTGGTTGCGACCCGGGTTATCGGGCGGTTGCTGAGCCAGCATGGGCTGGAGATCCGGTTTGCAGATCTGTTCAGCCATGCGTCTGCAAAACGCTTGGCATCAAGGGCGCATCGGGTGGAAGCAGCGCCATCAGTCGAGCCTGTCATCATCAAAGACGACGGGGATCAGGGGCCGTTTCCACTGTCTCTTGCACAGCAGTCGTTGTGGCGGGCTTACGCGGCGTTTGGAAAGGGCGCGATCTTCAACATACCGTTCGCCCTACGGTTCATTGACCACGTGGATGAGCAGGTTTTTGAGCTGGCCTTTCGTGACCTGATGGAACGGCATCCCATTCTGCGCTCTTTGCATTCTGATGAGGGCGGAGAGCCCGTGCATCAGATCGTTCCGTTTGATCAACTGGATGATCATCGCTGGTTCTGGTCCAGTGAGGACAGCCGCGATACGGACCGCAATGCCGAGGCGCATCATGTCTTTGACCTCGGTTGCGAATTACCACTGCGCCTGCGGTTTATGATGGACCCCGAAAGTGATGAACAGATATTGTCGATGTTGTTTCACCACGTCGTGTTGGATGAGTGGTCGGTCAATTTGCTGATGGACGAACTGGCGATTGCTTATCGCTGCCGTGCCGGTGGGCGCACACCGGAATGGACAACCAGCCCCATGCCGTTCCACTGTTTCACGCAATCGCAGAATGACGCGGGGCTGAATGAGGCACACGTGTCCTATTGGGCGGACAAGCTTACCGGCGCTCCGCGCGCGGCGCCCTTGTTCCCAGAGGATCTCGACGAGAGTGTTCCGAGCTCTCCGAAAGGCGGTTGGGTTGAACTGACTTTGAACCCGGAGGTTGCCGACGGGCTATATATGCTGGCCAAAGAGCAGGAGGCGTCGCTGTTCAATGTCGTTTATGCGGCCATAGCGACCAGTCTCAGCCAGCTGAGCGGTCAACAAGACCTTGTCATCGGGACATCAGCGTCGGGCCGCAACAGGGCCGAGTATTTTGATACGATTGGCTATTTTACGACCGTGGTCGCGCACCGAGTGCAGATCACAGCGGATACAACTGCGGCATCGCTGATACACTCGGTGCGCGATGAGGTCGCCGAGTCGTTGCCGCATAGCGAGATTCCACTGGATCTGGTCGGGCGCCGCCTGACCGGAGGTGAGTCACCGGCCATGGAAACCATGTTCGAAGCGTTTATTCAGATACACGCCCAGAACAAGCTGAACGGCTCACTTACGGACGCGAAGGGCCGGGATATCGCGTTCCGGCAAATCGACCCGGATAAGTCTGAAACTCTGCTGGGTCTGCAATTCGAAGTGCTGGAGGAGACAGTAGGCGAGAAACGCGGTATTCGGGTGATGATGAGCTATCGCGCGGACCGGTACGGACCCGAACGGGTCGAGCAAATCCGCGATACGTTGAACACTGTGTTCACCCGTTTTGCGGAACCCAGCATGGCTGCCCGCGCATTGCCGGTGCGGGCCAACTGACACGGAACACGAGGCGCCCTTGAGCGCCTCTTTTTCTTCAGGCCAGCGTGGCTTCGCGGGCACCCAGCACAAGGTCTTCGATCGGTTGTAACGGGCTTTCCGGACGGATAGCTCGGCTCAAATATTCGGGTAGCGCGCGCAGGTGCATGTCAAACTCGGCTTGGCTGGTCAGAGCCGGATCTGCATCCAGTTGTAATTTCATCTCGTGCCCCTGGCTGTTTGCCCGGAATGTGAGGTTGAAGCCATCTGCAGGTCCGTTCGAGAGAACGACCCGTTTGCTGTCGCATCCGTGAATGTCTGGCTCTTCAAATGGCATCACATTGATCAGAGGTGAAAAGAAAAACCGTTTTCCCGATCCTATCCCGTGGTCGGCCGCAATTTGCTCGACCCGATACCGACCGTGACGGCGCATCTGGCGCAATTCACGACCGGAACGCTTGAGAAAGCTGTTCAGATCTTCCCCACTGGCCCCGGTTTTCAGATAGAAGGGCAGGATGTTTACCCCCAGCGAGGGGATCAGAGCATTCACGCTTCCCATGCGGCTCATGAAAGGCAACCAGACCGGCAAGACCCGATCCGATCCCTTACTTGAAACAGCCTCGGGAATGCGATGCAACAAGTAAGCGCCGGAAATGAGCACCAGCATGTCCGGCCAGCTTAGACCGGTCTCTTTGGCAAGCGACAACAGCCCCTGTTCAGTCTCAGCAGAAATCGGGCATTCACCCCAAAGGCCTTCGACCCCGTAATCCTCGCCACCTTTTTCCAGGACTTCCAAATGACCTGGTTCGGACAGGCGATCTTTCCAATATGCCTGGTCCGACTCGTAGCGGGCGCCGTCGGAATAGGTCAGGTCTTCGTCGATGAAGTTGGAATACGAACGGAAGGCTGTACCTTGTTCAGATTTACCCAACCGGTGCAGATAAAGCTGCGCCACCCGCTGTTCCAGAAGCAGCATGCTATAGCCGTCCAGAACGATGTGATGACCCCGATTATACCAAATCCAGTGGTCGTCACCCAGGTGCAGCAGCCATTGCTGGGACAAGGGCTGTGAGCGTAAATCGATCACCTTGTCCATGTCCTGATGCATCAGGTGCAGCGCCTGGTGCCGTGGGTCTTTTTCACGGCGCAGATCCAGCCGCCGCAAAACAGGCCGATACTCCGGGTCGCAGTTTTGCATTGGGAAGGGCGCATCAGGCACAGTGTGGAACCGCACGCTAAGGGTTTCGGCTTCGTCGCAGGTTTGTTGAATGGCCCAACTCAGCGCATCATCGTCAACCTGCCCTTTCATTTCGACAAAATGCGCTACGGTTGAAACGGGTAGGTCGGGGTGGAAAGTGAATTCCTCCCAGAAGTCCTTCTGGGCCAATGTCAGCGGCATCAGACGCTTGAGATCAGTAATATCGGGCATTTTGCTTCCTTAAAATTTGGTCGTTTCCGCGTTTGATTCGAGCGTCAGGCGGCACGCGCTACCAGGTCCGAGACCTGCCTTGCCGTTCTGCAGCTGATCAAAGCTCCGGGTGTGACCGAGGCGTCAAAACTCGAATTCAGTCTGCGGGCAATCTCGGTCAGATGAGATGGTCTCAGACCCAGCGAGATCAGAGGGCTGTCTTCCAACAAGTCCGGTGGTGCGGTGCGATCAAGAACTGACAAATAGATGTCCAGAATGCGATGTGTGGCTGATGGAGCACCCCCGACGGCTTTGTCATTTGCTGCGGTGTTTTCTGGCTGCCTTGCCAGCTCACGGGCGCGGTTGCCGTCAAGTTTGCCATTAGCGTTTAATGGCAGAGCATCAACCATCATGAAGCGGCTGGGGACGTGGGTTTCCGGCAGGTGCCTGCGCGCGAAGGTGCGCAATTCCGATGTCTCTGGCGGGACCGGTTCCTTCGCCACGCATAACGCAAGTAAGGTTGCCTCGCGGCCTTCTGCCTCGGGCAGATCGACGACAGCGACGTGACTTAGTTTGTCATGAGCGCTCAGTTCGTTTTCCACATCGGCAAGCGAAACACGTACGCCTCGGATTTTGACATAGCCGTTGACCCGGGTGGCAAAAATCAAGGTTCCGTCGGCGCTATAATACCCCTGATCGCCGGTTTTGAAGGCACGCTGATCTTGGCCGAGATCATCGGTCAGGGTCACGAAATCGGTCTGTGTCAGCGCACCGTCCACCACGTACCCCGGAGACAGGTTGACGCCGGTCGTGTGTATCCGGCCCGTGACACCGGTCGGGCAATGCTCATCCAGTTCGTTGCAGACAAAGTACCGACAGCCCCTTAGCGGGCGGCCGTACGGAATGATCTGGCGGTCTTCGGGCCCGATATCGTGCCAGATGCTCCAGATGGTTGTCTCGGTTGGGCCACCCAGCGAGATCAGCCTTGCATCGGGAACAGTTCTGCGCAGGGACGAAATTGTCGTTGGTTTGATATAGTCACCGCCCTGGGCAACAAGTCTCAAGGATCGCAGATCATCCTCGCGGCTGCAGGCCAGCAACATCTCCAGGATTGCAGGAACCGAAGTCCAGATCGTAACCGCGTGATCCCGCACCAGTTGGGCCCAACGAATGGCATCCTTTTCCTCACCTTCCGCAGGCAGAACCAGCGTTGCCCCGGCCGTCAGCGCTCCGAACACATCGAACACGGACATGTCATGGTGCAGAGGTGTGACTGAAATCAAAACGTCCCGATCATCGACCTGCCAATGATCCAATGTGCAACCAAGAGTGTTCGATGTACCTCGGTTGCTAACCGCAACGCATTTTGGCTTGCCCGTCGAGCCGGAGGTGAACAGGTAGTAGGCGGGTTCCGCCGAGCTGCTGCGCGTGCGCAATGCGTCTTCGTCGGGTGGGCTCACGTCTTTCGTCGAATGTGCAAGCAGGGCTTGTGGTGTGATGCAGTTTTGATTGTCTGTCGGCTGTCGGGCCACCACAAGATCGGGCATACAGGCGTCCAGCAGGTATTGCAGACGTGCCGCCGGAGATCCGGCGTCAATCGGCACCCATCGAATGCCCTCCAATGCGCAGGCGAGCTGTAGGGTGACGTGGTCGCGGCTGCGGGGCAGGCAGATGGCGACAAGATCACCTGGTTTCAGCCCCATTTCCCGCAAACCTGCGATTGTCGCCAGTACGGACTCTCCCAGTTGATCATAGCTGATGTGTTCGCCGTTGCAGATCAGGGCGGTCGCGTTTGATCGGCCATCGAAAAGGCGTGTTCCGATACGTTCCAGAAAGCCTGAGCACTCGAACGGCTTGGTCTGATCGTTCAGGCGGTAGTGGGCCAGATCTGTAAAGTCAGAGGCGCCCAGAGTCAGAGTCTTGGCCTTCGATACAGACAGAATTGCACGATCGATGGCACCGAGCAGGTCAGACATCATCTCTGCTGAAAAGGCGTCTTGCGCGTAATCAAGGGAAAGCACCAGGTTTCTTTTGCCGTCCAGAGTCAGACGTATGTCCAGTGCCGTCTGCGGCGTGGGCGTCAGGCCATCCTGATACCGCATCGGGCTGTCCGGGTGCTGGGTGGGCCAGCTCAGCCCGCTTGTGATCACCACCGGCAGCGCTATTGCGCCACCATTTCTGTTCAGCAGCATTCGGTTCAGATCCACTCCGGAAAACGCGGTATGCTGCAAGCCTTCCAGTATATCCCTCTGAACCTGTGTGGCTCGATCGGCAAAGCTGCCCTCACACGCATCATAGGTCAGGGCAACAAAGGATGAGGTGTTGCCGGATGACGATCCGCCTCCTTGGGGTGAAACCGGCACAGCCACGCACAGATTCAGGTCGCTGGTCCAGCGCGCCAGAACCTCAAGAATCAGGGCCGTCAACATTGCGTTTTGAAACAGCCCCTCCTGTGCGCCCCGCCGCATCAGATCCCGGACTTGACCACGCGGAACCGTTAGGGTCTGCCGACTATAGCGGGATTGGTCAATTTGTTCAGGCGGGGTTCGGTACGGCAGGCGCGGTGGACCAGAGATTGCTTTGAGTTTGTGCTGCCAGTATTCGGCGTCGGCAGCGCGCCGATCAGGTTCCGGAAGGTCCTCATCGGTCGCAACCGGTGCTGGTGGTGCATCGGTGTTTACTTCGGGTGCAAACAGATATCTCAGAATTGCCGAGATCGAATGCGCATCCAATATGAGCGCATCAAAGCGAGTCATTACGACCAGTTCGTCGTCGGGCATCGCGATCGCAATCAGGCCCCAGGGGGACTGCTCATCGGGAAAGATCGCATGTGACCAGTGGTTCTGCAGATCTGAGAGCCGCGTTTCAGCTTCGGCTTGGCTCAACGCTGAAAAATCCAGAACCTCAAGGTTCAAAACAGGTTCCGGCCGAACCGTCTGGGTCAGCGATGGTATGTCGATATATGTGCGCAATGCTGGATTGGAACGCACCGCCGCTGTCAGTCGTGTGCGCAATAGGTCCAAGGGCATCGTTCCGCGAAACAGCTCAAAATCCTGCATTGCAATGCCGCCCAAGGGCAGCTGCGTTCCACGCCCCAGCAGGTAGGCTTTTTGCAAAGGCTTTAGAGGCATGCCGACAATTGGTGCCGCCGCTCCGGCCGGTTCCGATATCCAGGTATTTAGCGGTTGTTCCACAATTCCGGGATTGTTTGCCAGACGAATGAGCGCATCGCAGAAAGTGTCAAAGACCTGTGTCATCCAACTCTGGTCAACCATGTCTTCGCGTATGTCCCAGTTAACAAGAATGCGGTCCTGTATCCGCGCGACTTGAACATCCAGCGCGACCTGCGGGCCCTGAGATATCACCCAAACCAGATCGCCGAATGTTGCAGCGACCGCGTCTGACAGGATTGGCGTGTCGCCCGTCGCCAACCCGGCCGTGAAGACCACCGGCATGCGTTGTACGGTGCCGCGGTGGCGGGACAGGTCCCGAAACAGGGCAGGGCCCGGGTACCCCGTATGCGAAAGCTGCTTTTGGATTTCGACCCAGCAGCGCAAAGCCAGAGATTTCAGGCTGTCATCTGCGTGGATCCGGGCGCCCAAAAGCCCCAGATCCGAGAAGTCGCCGACCAATCCTGCCGCGTCCGCCGGGCGATGGAATCGGGGCAGATTGAGGCACAGTTGGTCTGTGTTCAATGAACGCGCCAAACTGGCTGCGAACAGGGCCGACATCAGACTGGAGAGTGTCACGCCGCCAAAGTTTGCGACGGATTGCAGCGCGGTGCGATCCTTAGCAGATATCCATTTTGACAAGCGGGAACTGCGTGGCGTCTTTGTTGCGCCGGTCGGGCGCGGCAATTCAGGGGCGGGGGGCAGCGCGTCAAACCGGGTTGCCCACCAGGCCCGATCTGTTCTGAAATGCTCCGGCCGCGTCGCCGTTTTTCTGCCGAATGCGACATAGTTCGGCAGCGGCGGCAACTGATCGCGACCGCCATTGGCATAGATCCGGGCAAGGTCATCCATTACGATGCCAAAGCAGGACGGATCTGCCGGGATCATGTCCATATCCACATGCAGTCTCTGTTTTTCGCCCGGCAACATGCTGAGATGAAACTCGACCCCGTGACCGGTTTCCAGCGACAGGCGCTGATGCGTTTTTTTGGTGCGAATCCGGTCCAGTTCCAACGTCAAGCCAGACCCTTTGAGGTGACGCAGATCGGACAGGTTCAGCCCGTGCCTCTCGTCGACTGGGGCAATTCGCGCGGCCCCGTCCGCGGCTACTGCCAGCCGGAGCATTGGGTGACGTTGGTACAGAGCCTGCACACTCGCTTTCAGCGTTTCGACATCCACAAGTGGCCCATCAAACTCGCTGTATAGGTGTGCGACAACACCATCTGAGGCTGCAGCCGAATGGCCGCCCGTCCAGTAGGCGGCTTGCATCGAAGTCAGGTCCAAAATGAAGTCCTCTAAGGTGGTTGACATTTCACGACAAAAATACTCAAGTATTTGAGCTCGTCAATACACACACACTGATAATCGGATCGTGGTAGTGCGGGGACTTGATAACTACCGAAGGCCAGCAGCAGTCGTTCGAATCTTTCAAAGACCCACCGGTTTCCCGCGGACAAAGTTTGAATTAATATCATGTTAAAACAACCAATTAAACTAACACACTGGCCAGAAAACCTGACCCGCTCCTACCGTGCGAAAGGATATTGGATCGATCAGCCTTTGACACGGGGGCTGCGCCATCAGGCCCGCGTTCAACCCAATCTCACGGCCATTATCTGCGGCTCTCGCAGCCTAAGTTACGGCGAGGTTGAGCAGCGGTTTATGGCCCTTGCGCGGCGACTTACGGCTTCGGGGCTTGGCCGTGGCGATACCGCTTTGGTGCAGCTTCCGAATAGCGCCGAATTCTACATTACCCTTCTGGCATTACTCGAAGCTGGCATCGCGTCGGTGAATGCATTGTTCGCCCATAAGCAGAACGAACTGAACGCCTATGCAGATCAGATTGAGCCAAGCTTGCTGATCGTCGACCGGAGTCATCCTCTGTTCCGGGACAACCAATATGTCGAATCGCTCAAGGCTCGATCCGGTCGTCTGGACACAGTATTGTTCCGCAGTGCTGAGACGGCAGACCAAAGCCTTGATGACTGGATGGGCCCGAACGTAGAATCCCTGTCAGGTGCTGGTGATGATCTGCCTCAGCCCGGTCCGACAGATCCTGACCAAGTCGCTTTCTTTCAGCTGTCCGGAGGCAGCACCGG
This sequence comes from Ruegeria sp. EL01, assembly GCF_900313035.1. GTDB lineage: Bacteria > Pseudomonadota > Alphaproteobacteria > Rhodobacterales > Rhodobacteraceae > Ruegeria. Next base: position 166,365 of record NZ_OMPS01000004.1, read on the forward strand.
CACACCCAAGCTGGTCCCGCGCACCCACAACGATTACGACTACAGCATTCGGGCCAGCGCCAAGATTTGCGGTCTTTCACCGAGCACTCGGTTTCTGTGCGCCTTGCCCGCCCCGCATAATTTCCTGTTAAGCTCACCCGGCGCGCTTGGCGTGTTTCACGCAGGTGGCACGGTTGTTCTGGCCCCCAATCCAGACCCGCAAATCTGCTTTCCGATCATCGCGCGCCATAAGGTCACGATGGCTGCATTGGTTCCCTCGGCAGTATCGATGTGGCTGCGCGCCGTGGAACAGGCAAAGGCCGACCCAACTGCGCAGGAACAAGACCTCAGCTCCCTTAAACTGGTTCAGGTTGGCGGTGCATCCTTCGCCGAAAGTGAGGCGCGTCGTGTCCCTAAGGTGTTGGGCTGCACCCTGCAACAGGTGTTTGGCATGGCCGAAGGTCTGGTGAACTATACAAGGCTGGACGATGACCCCGAGATTATTTTCACGACGCAAGGCAGGCCGATCAGTGATGATGACGAGGTGCGGGTCGTAGACGAAAATGGTGACGACGTTCTCGATGGTCAGACGGGTATGCTGGCCACTCGCGGCCCTTATACCTTCCGTGGTTATTTCCAGAGCCCAGATGCAAATGCCAACGCCTTCGACGATCAGGGGTTTTATTTCAGCGGGGATCTGGTGCAACGCCTGCCCTCCGGGCATTTACGGGTTGTGGGGCGGGTGAAAGACCAAATCAACCGCGGTGGTGAGAAGATCGCAGCCGAGGAAATCGAGACGCTGCTGCTGCGTCATCCGCAGGTCAATCAAGCGGCACTGGTCGCGATTGACGATCTCTTGTTGGGAGAAAAGAGTTGCGCTTTCATCGTAGCTGAAGGTGCGTTGCGGCCCGCTGAGCTGCGCCGTCACCTGATCAAACTGGGTGTCGCTGATTACAAGTTGCCCGATCGCGTGCGGTTTATCGATAGAATGCCCCTGACCGCAGTTGGAAAAACCGACAAGCGCGCATTGCGCAAATCGCTGTCTGACGGTTTCGCAAGGTCAGACGCCGGCAAGATTCCGATCCCCGAAACGCTCTAAATTCAATTGTCGTAAGAAAAGGACATGAACATGCTGGACAGAAACTGGCTTGAAACACGCGTGCGCGGCCTCATCGAGGACGAAGAAGATATCGCACCCGACGAAAGCCTGATCTACTTTGGGCTCGACTCGATCCGGGTGATGGAGCTTGCAACCGAACTCAAGGCGCAGGGCGTCGTTGTTTCCTTTGAGGAACTGGCGAGTAATCCCACGATAGATGCCTGGTGGGGTTTGATCTCGACTCGTCAAAGTGCAGCCTGACGCATTCTTACCCGTTGCGGAAATACAAGGCTGGCCCTGGAAAGATGCCTCGGGGTCAGCCGTTTTTTCATGGCGGCAAGTGGGCTATCACGACAAGTCGCTGCGCCTGCCGGACAGGCTAGGGCGCGCCGCTGCCAAGCGTCGGAACGAATACCTGGCGGGACGTTGCGCCGCGCGTCAGTCTATCCGGGCGCTAACGGGCAAGTCGCTGATCCCTGATACGGACCATGATCGCGCGCCGATCTGGCCCAGCGGTCTTGTCGGGTCGATCAGCCACGGTGGAGGACATGCTGTCGCTCTTGTGGGCAAGCAAATCGACTATCTGGGTCTGGGGGTAGATATTGAGCCTCCATTGGACACCCGCAGGGCCATGAAGCTCGCGCCTCAGATACTCACAGATTCTGAGCTGCGCAGCGATGTCTCCCCTGAGCATGTCTCACGGGCATTTTCGGCGAAAGAGAGCCTTTTTAAAGCACTCTACCCGCTGACCCGTGTCTGGTTCGGTTTTCAGGATGCGGTACTTGTCGCATGTGATGAAGATGGGCAGGGCACTCTGCGGCTGTGCCGGGATTTGGGTTCAGATTGGCCCCGAGGGCGCTGCCTGCCGTTCAGGCACGTGCGATTTCGCGGGGCGATCCTGACCCGGGTTGATATTCCCGGGCCTCAGGCTCTGAGCGTCGCGCCGCCATCCACATAGAGGTCGGCCATGGTGACGTGCCCAGCCTGATCGGACAGCAGGTACATAGCAGCCTCAGCGATATCCTGAGGCTGAGCCAATTTTCCCAACGGGATACCGGTTCGAAACTGATACGGATTGCCCCCGATCACCCTATCGGACCCGGTATCGTCCGCCCACATGCCCGTCAGCATCGGTGTCAGGGTCGAACCCGGCGCAACGATGTTGCAACGCACATTCTGACTTGCCAGCTCCAGACCGAGGCAACGTGCCATCATTGCCATTGCGGCTTTTGACGCCGCGTATGCTCCCATATTCATTCGTGGAACACCCGCCGCGTTGGATCCGATCATGACAATCGCGCCGCCGCCACCATTTGCCATGATTTGCCCCAGTGTACGCCCCACCAGAAAAGCGCCTTCGGCGTTGACCGCAAACAGGGAACGCCAGCTTTCCGGCGACATTTCCAAAAGCGGTTCGGTGTTCAGAATTCCCGCTGCGTGGACGCCGAGTTTAGCAGGCCCGAAATAGCTCTCTGCATCTGTGACGCAATCGGAAACACCCTGTGCGTTGGTGACATCCAGTTCCAGCCATCTTGTACCGGCACCATCCTTTGGGGCGATGGTGGCCAGTGCGGGGGCTGTATCGGTTGCTGTGACCTGAGCGCCCGCGGCGCGCAAAGCATCGACAACGGACTGCCCAACTCCTCCAGCTGCGCCTGTCACGAAGGCGTGTCGGTTCTCAAACCCGGTCAGTTGCATCTCAGTTTTCCTCCAAGACTTGCAATACCTGATCGGTAGTGCCGATCCCGCCGCAGGTTGAGGCGACCCAGTGCATCGCCATTTCGTGATGCGTGCGATCAAAATCGGCCTGTGCATCGACGACGGCAAAGTTCTCGAAATCGCGTTGAAATGCGTCAGCTGCGGTGGCGAGACATCCAATGTGGGCATAAATCCCGGTTATCAGAATCTGATCACGCCCGCGCGCGCGCAGAAGATGTTCCAGATTTGAGCGTTGAAACGCGCTGTAACGATGTTTGACCAACACGACATCTTCACTCTGCGGAGCAAGCGCGTCGATGATGCCACAATGCTCAGGGGTGTCCCGCATACCGGGACCCCACAGATCAGCCTGCAGCCCACGGTCGGGGCGAAACTGATCTCCTTCCTGCGCGGTGTAGAGCACCGGAATGCCTGCGCGGCGCGCGGCCTGTATCAACCGTTCGATGTTGTGCGTCACCTCTGGCAATGGCGCCCGATCTGTCGGGTATGGGGCGCAGAAATAGCGCTGCATGTCGTGTACCAGCAGGGCAAGGCGATGCACCTCTGGTATCCAGGGGCCGCGCGCCGCCGGAAGATCGTGAACAGTCGGCAAATCATAGGCAGCAATTTTCGGCAGTGCCATCCGGTTACTCCTTTTGTCCGGCTTGGCCAGTGCCGGTCAGCCCAGCCAAAGGCGGCAAGCCCAAGGCGGCCAGCATGGCGCCGAATTTTGCGCCGGTCTCGGCGCTTTCGCTTATGGGGTCAGATCCGGGAACAACGCCGGCACCAGCAAACAGCCGGGCATGTCGACCGCAGATTTCGGCGCAGCGAATGGCAACATACCATGCCCCGTCGCCGCGCGGATCGCACCAACCGGCAGCACCGGCATAGAAGTTGCGGTCAACCGGCTCGAGCTGTTTGATGAGTTGCGCGGCCCGGTTCAACGGAACTCCGCACACCGCCGGGGTGGGGTGCAGTTTGGCCGCAAGAACGGCCGATGAGATATCATCGTGTCTCAGCTCACCTTCGATCGGCGTGCCAAGGTGCCACATGCTGCGGGTCGAGGTCAGGCCCGGTCCGGTGGGCCGGGTCAGTTGACGGCAATAGGGCGTCAGGACGTCGAGGATATACTCGACCACCATCGCATGTTCACGCTTGTCTTTTTCGGATCGCGCAAGCGCGCCTGCAGCATCGGAATCCATCACAGGATTCTGGTGCCGTCGCGCCGATCCGGCCAGAGGATATGACGAAACGCGAAGCCCCTGCTTGCCGATCAGCAACTCGGGTGTTGCGCCGATCAGATAGCGGCCATGTGGATCACCCTCGCCCTGGGGCAATCTGATCTGATATGTCGTGACCGCAGGATCATTCATCAGCCGCGACAAGATCGCTTCGGACCGGAAGGGATGTTTGGCTTCCAGCGTCAAAGTGCGCGCCAGAACGATCTTGCGCAATGCGTCGGGGGACCCTTCTTCGTCTTTCATGATACGTACGGCTTCGGCCACGGCATCGGCAAATACGGGAACCGGCGGTTCGGCGCGCGGCGCCAGCAGTGGCTCGTCCTGAGTGCCGTCTTCGGAACTCGACCCAGCCGCACAGGTTGTCTGAGGCGCGGCCCACAGGCAATCTGTGCGGCGTTTGTCAAAAGGCAGGGCGCCGCCAATGACAACATCATCGGACACATCCGAAAAGGCCTTGTTCAGCCGGGATTCAAGCGTTTCGACTGTTCCTTGTGCCACCGGTGAACATGCGCTTTGAGCAGTGACGACCCGACCCGCACCACGAAACGTGAAACACGCGGGCGAATTGCCGGAAACTGAGCTACGGGACCGATCTGATACAGACAACATTTTTGTTGCCCCTTTTCGTTAAGCGCCGGACCATCGACCGCGCACATGAGGTTTGGCAATGCTGGCTTGAGCTGGCAACTGCTGCAGGTACGCCCTATGCGGCGCCTGATCGAATGCGCCTTAACGCGGACGCTTTTTGCGGTTCGGCCAATGAGCGATTTGCTGGCGGATGAACCATTCACTGATTTGAGCGAAGAGTGGCGCGACAAAGTCAGGATTCAACCCCAAAGCACTGGCCCAGTCGCTTCGTTCATTCAGCATCTCGCGTACCCGTTCAGGGGCGGGAACGGCCTGCAGGTCCGATTTGAAGTCGGCCGCGGCTTTCACATAGTCCATTCGCCTGCTGAGTAATCCGATGATCTGCGCGTCAATGGCATCGATTGCCTGACGCACATCGTCCAACCCGCTGACTTCGTCGGGTTCTGGTATGTCTGGCTTTAGCCGCACTTTTGCAGCATCTCGCGCGGCAGGGTGCAGCTGTTCCGAAGTGGCTAAGGTCATCCCGCCATCTCCACCAGTTCGGAGGTGTCGGGTTCGCCGAAATGCTGTGCCTTGAGCATGTCACGCAGGCCGCGCTTGTTGACCTTGCCGACACCGGTTTGTGGAAAGGCATCGACAAAGATGAACTCGTCAGGGATTTTGAAACCGGCAATCCCAGCTTTGCCCAGCTCGCGTCGCAACTCGTGGCTTTTGAGCACGCGCCCCGGCGCTGGAATGACAAACGCACACAGGCGTTCTCCGACGCGTACATCGGGCCGTCCGACCACTGCGGCGTCCAATACGGCGGGATGTGTGACCAAAAGATCCTCGATCTCGTCAACGCCAATCATCTCACCGCCACGATTGACCTGATCCTTCTTTCGCCCTTCAACCGAAATGTATCCATGTGGATCGCGCGCGACGATATCCCCGGTGCAATAGAACCCATCAGCGGAAAATGCCCGGGCATTGTGTTCAGGCATGTTGTAATACCCGCGGATGGTATAGGGCCCGCGTGTCTGAAGCTCGCCGGTTTCTCCGGGGATGGCTTCGGTTCCGTTTTCCCGGACAACGCGCACCTCATCCCATTCGGACATCGGCATGCCCTGAGTTGTGTGGATGAGTTCGACATCGTCATCCAGCGAGGTGTAACAGATCAGCCCCTCGGCCATGCCTAACACCTGTTGCAGCTTGCAACCCAGCCTCGGGGCCACCTGCCGCGCGTTCGACGGGTTGAGCTTGGCTCCGCCCACCTGCAAAACCCTAAGCGAATAGAGCGGTCCGCGCGAAAACGCGGCTTCGATCCACATGATTGCCAGAGGCGGGACAAGCGACGTGATGTTGACGCGGTGCTTGTCGATCAACGCGAAACATGTTTCGGCTCCGGGGTCCGGTGCCATGATGGTTGTGCCGCCGACGGACAGCGCACCCATTACACCGGGACATGCCAGAGGAAAGTTGTGTGCAATCGGCAGCGCGCACAGATAACATGTGTTCTGGTTCATGTTACTGGCCATGGCTGCGCAGCGGATGTTGTAGAGGTATTCCATATGCCGTCGGGGGATCAGTTTCGGAACACCTGTCGTGCCACCTGATATCTGAAAACAGGCCACATCCTCGGCCTCGGGGCCTGGCCAGGGTCCTAACCCTGTGATCGGTGAAGTGTCCTTGTTTCGTAATTCATCAAGGCTGACATTCCCGCGGGCGTCACCAAGGACAATGATGTGTTCGATCGAGGGCGCGATGGCTTTTACCCGATCAGCCATAGCGACCATATCGTCCCCGCCCGAAAGTTCGGGCACAATACAGGCCCGCGCCTGAACGAAATCGGCAAATTGCCCGATCTCGCGGTCGCGATGTGCGGGCAGGGCCAGAACCGGTACGACGCCCAGACGGAAAAGCGCGAACAACAACTCCACAAAGGCAATCGAGTTCGGCAGTTGCAACACAACCCGGTCACCACGCCGCAAGCCCAGATCATGAAGCGAGCGGGCCAGTATCAACGCGCCTGCGTAGAGGTCGCGGTAGCTGTATGAGCATTGGCCTTCGATCAGGGCCGGTTTGTCGCCAAAGCGGTTTTGCGCGTCCTCCAGAAACCCAAAAAAGGTCTCATCTCGCCAGATGCCTTCAGTCCGATACCGTCGCGCAATGTCAGCAGGCCAGAAGGGACAAAGAGATTGCCAGTCAAGTGCAGAAACAGTCATGTCAGGATTCCCAGGGAGTGTCGGATCCGGTGGGAAAGTCGTGACGACTTGTGCCTGCGGAGAATAGTGGATTAAGGCAGTGGGGCGTCAGCCCTGCGCGGGTCAATGCTGCCCGGTGATACGGTGGTCATAGGCGTGGATTACTCCATTGAAACATAGATTTTACAAAGTTCACTACGGGCGTCCCGCCCACTGAGCGTAAAAGTCGACTCTTTTAGTAAGTTGTTTACTGAAGCAATAAGCTTGGATTGTAAAGACCCTTATGCGTGCATGAATGCACATTCAGAGATTTAAGTCCTTGCAATAATTTTACCGTAAGCAAATAATAATAAAAGAAATTATGTCTAGTCTGATAGATGCCCAAGAAAGCTTGTTGCTGAATAATCTGATCGAAAGAGTTTTCGCTCAACCAATGCGGGAATCAGCTGATCAAGCGTCAAGTGCATGGACCTGACTGATCCCCCGGGGACACAAATAAACCCGTCAATGGCACTGGCCTGAGACCATTGCGCCACTTCCTCGGCGGCATCCTGGGCTGTGCCTACAATTTGCCAGTGCCCGGACCCCATGACCTCGGGGCGTGTCAATAGGTCCTGGAGCGAAGGTGTTTCACGCCGGATGAGCCGCTGTAACAATTCGGCATGGGTGCGGCTGGGGCACCGCGCAGGCAGAGGCGGCAGGTAGGTCGCCGCAATTGGGCAATCCTGCGGCCAATTAGTCAGATCCAGGCCAATCATCGCTTGGATGCGGGCAATCGCACGGGATCGATCAGCGCGAACATGCGTGGCCTGAAACAGGTCACGGGCTTCGGACTTGTTGTCAGCAAGATACAGGCTCAGCCCGGGCAACAGGCGGATGTTATGCGCTGGGCGCCCCTGACGTTCGGCGCGCGTACACAGGGAGGTTCGAAGAGCCGCAGCTGCATCGCGGTCCGGGGTTGACGCAAACACGGCATCTGCGATGGCGGCGGCAAAGTTCTGTCCTGCCTCGGATGCACCAGCCTGTACCAGCGGAATTCGGTCTCCCGCCCAGGCCGGGAGGTTCAACGGCCCCTGAACCCGGAATTTTTTCCCGTTATGATCAATTGGCTGAACAAGCGATGCATTTGCATATCGTCCCGTATCACGATCATTCAGGATCGCTGCATCAGGGTAACTGTCCCATAGCGCGCGCACTACTGCGACAAACTCGGCGGCCTGCGCATAACGCTCTTCAGCGGGGGGCATCGCGTCTAGCCCGAAGTTTTCGTGCCCACCAAGTGCGGTCACCACGTTCCAACCGACGCGCCCCCGGCTGATACGGTTCAACGTCTGTAGCTGACGGGCCACCACGTAAGGCGGAAGAAACGTTGTCGAGACAGTCGTCAACAAACCGATCCGCTGCGTTTCATGCGCAATCGCTGCCAGCGTCATCGTTGGATCCATGCTGGAAAATCCCGGGCCTGTCTCCAGAACCTGAGGATCCAGATACAGCGTGTCGGGCAGGAAAACGAAATCCAGTTTCGCGGCCTCGGCCCGCCTTGCGATATCGGCTGCAAAACCCGGCTCGTGATAGTTCTCAATCCCGCTGTCAGGGCGACGCCAGGCCTCACTGCTCAGCCAGGTCGGTGCCAGTGACATTCCAATATGCAACTTGCCCATGCCGTATAACCCCTGAAATCAAAGCCGGTTTTCTAATTGCCGACTCTTTTACTATGGAATATGAGGAGCGCAACCAAAGAGCGAGGGCCGCATGGTGTTGGAGCTGTGTAACGTTTCTGTATCCTACGGCAAAAATCTGTGTGTGCGCGACGTTTCGCACCGGTTTTCTGATGGGCGGTTCACAGCGCTTGTGGGTCCAAACGGATGCGGAAAGTCTACCTTGCTGCGTGCGCTAATGGGTCTGTTGCCGATGCAACAGGGCGAGGCCCGGCTGGATCAGCGACCTGTCTCTACTATAGGCCGCCGCAGTCTGGCGCGCCGGGTCGCTTATTTGCCGCAGGACAATCACTGCCCTGACTACATGACACTGGGCGAGTTGATCGAACTGTCGTCCTTTTCCCGCAGCCGACTGATGCGCGGCCCCAGCGCGTCGGACCGGCAGATATTTCGTGACGCGCTTGAGACTGTCGGTCTTCTGGACATGGCGCACCGACCGTTGAACACGCTGTCGGGTGGTCAGCGTCAGCGTGCCTGGATCGCAATGGTTCTCGCTCAGGATGCCGATTTGATTCTGATGGATGAGCCGGTCAATCATCTGGATATTGCCTATCAGTACTCGGTCCTCAATCTCGTTGCGCGGCTTACGCGGCAGAAGGGCAAGACCGTGATTTGCGTTTTGCACGATCTCAACCTGACAGCCAGCTTCGCAGATGAGGTGGTTTTGATGCGCGACGGGGGTATCGAGGCGGCAGGACCTGTACGCGAAACCATCACGGTAGGCAACGTGACAAAGACATTCGGCATGGAGGCCGAGATTTTCGATCGCAATGGGCGTCTCGTTTGCCTGCCATACCCGACGGAACTGACCGCATGAACTACGGTGAAGGCGTTCTGCGGCGGCAGCGCCTGGGTTTGATGCTGGGGGCCGGGGGTCTTTTGCTGGCACTGGGTCTGAACCTGTCTCTGGGCGCGCGCTGGATTGCCCCGGACACGTTGGTTGGCGCCCTGTATGAATTCGACCCGGATCAGTTGGATCACTTTCTTCTATGGTTCCAACGGATACCACGAGCGCTGATCGCTATTTATACCGGAGCGATGATGGCCTGTGCGGGCGTCGTGTTGCAATCGCTGATGCGCAATCCACTGACGTCACCGGCGACGCTGGGTGTCAACGCGGGCGCTACGCTGCTTGTTGTGCTGGGTGCGGCGCTATGGCCGCAGCTTTTGAGTCCTGAAAACCTTGTTGCACAGGGGATAACTGCCCTGGCGGGTGGCGTATTCGGGGCGGTTCTGGCGCTGACGGTGGCGCGACTTGCCGGGATGGCACAGGATCCGCGCGGGTTTTCCCTGATTTTGGCTGGCGCGCTGGTGGCGATGCTTCTCAGCGGTGTGACGCAGGCCATCCTGCTATCTGACCCGCAGCGCCGCAGCGATCTGCTGGGCTGGGCCTCAGGCAATATCAACCATGTTTACGCGGACCGGTTGGCGGCCTTCTGGTGGATCGGCGTAATCTGCTGTGGTGTTCTTTTGCTTCTTTCGCGGTCGCTGAACCTCATACTTCTAGGGGCTGACAAAGCGAGCTCGACCGGGGTTAATGTGCCGCTGGTCTCGCGGGTTGCGATGTTGGTCTCGGTCTTCGCTGCGGCATCAGCGGTTGCTGTGTGTGGACCGGTGGGGTTCATCGGGCTTGTTGTGCCTCATATTGCGCGCCCTCTGCTGGGCGCGGCGGTGGGGCCGCTGTTGCTGGGGTCGACGTTGATTGGGGCTGGGCTATGCCTGATGGCGGATCTGACGGCGCGAATGGCATTCCAGCCTTATACGTTGCACACTGGCGTGGTCATGGACTTGCTAGGCGGCTTGTTCTTCGTGGCCATCATAAGACAGCACTACCTGAGTGGCCGGGCAGGGCGGCTGACATGAGGCTGACCCGTGCTCTCGATACCCGTCCGGTGTTGCGTTTTGAGGGCGGGCTGGACCTGCGTCTGGGTAATCTGGCGGCCGGCTTTGGTCTGGCATTGGCGATTTTGGCAACCGCGCTCTGGTCGATAACCTCTGGCAATACCCCAGTCGGGCTGAGCGATCTTATCTCTGGTGAGTTGAGCGAGGAGCAAAGATTTGCATTGATGTACGGGCGCCTTCCGCGTCTGCTGCTTGGCCTGATGGCGGGTTGGTGTTTGGCCATTGCAGGGGCTATGCTGCAGTCGTTGACCCAGAACCCGCTGGCGGACCCCGGTCTGCTGGGACTTAGTCAGGGATCGATGATCACAATCATGGTTCTGTTGCTTTTTCTGCCCACCGCACCCGCAGCCCTGATACCTGTTGCGGGTTTGGTCGGCGGGCTGCTGCTGTTGGTGATCCTCAGGCTGCTGCTGGGCGGAAATGTTGCGGACGGGCTGGCCATCCTGCTTATGGGAATTGCTTTGGATACGGTGCTGAGTGCGATAACCGCTCTGCTGGTTCTTTATACGCCTACCGAGATATCCATGGCGGTGTCGACCTGGCTAGCCGGATCGCTGTACCTTTCTAACTGGCCGCAGGTTTTGGGTCTGTCCCCATGGGCCGCGTTGAGCTTTCCGATCCTCGTGTTTGGCGCACCAATTCTGCGCCCGCTGGATCTGGGAGACGATCGTGCCACGGCGATCGGGCTGAACCTTACACGGGTCAAACCGGTGTTGTTGCTTGCAGCTGTATTGCTGACATCCACGGCGGTGTCAGCGGTAGGACCCATTGTGTTTCTGGGTGTGATGGCGCCCCATCTGGCGCAGTTCCTCTCGGCCGCGACGGGTCGCGCACGGTTAATCCTGTCAGGCCTTATGGGAGGTTGGCTGGTGCTGCTGGCGGACCTGATCGTGCGCACAGGGGCAACGGAGACGACCATTCCGCTGGGGCTTGCGCTGACATTGCTGGGCGTACCTCTTTTTGTCATCACGCTGCGTCTTCGAATGCTACGAATCCTTTTGCAATCTTGAGAATACCATGATGCCCCTTGCTCGCCTTCTGACTTTTTGCTTGTCCATTGCAATCGCCGTTCCTGCCAGTGCCAGACCCGTCACTGACGACACCGGGCGATCCGTGAACATCCCTGACACCCCGCGCCGGATTGTCGTGTTGCATGAACCACTGTTGGGTATTCCATTGATGGACCTGGGTGTCGAAATTATTGGTGCCTATGGTCGTGGCGATGCAGGCGAGTTGCTTAGTGCCGTCGATTTTACTCGCGCCACTCTAGGTGATGGTGCCCAGTCGGCTCTGCCACGGGGAATCGGCCCCTTTGGTAACATCAACATCGAGCGGTTGCGGGCGCTTGAACCCGATCTGATCATCGGCACTGAATATGATGCGGCACAGGCTGATTTGCTGTCAACCATCGCTCCGGTGTACTTGCAGAACACCGGTTCTGGGCGTGTGCGGGGGTTCGAGGTTGAATCCGACCTTGCCGGTCTGTTGAAGCGTGAAAAGGCCCTTGAGGCCCGCAAAGCACCATATGAGGCCCGGGTCGACACATTGACGGATGAAGTGACCAATGCGCTGCCCGGTAACAGATTTTTGGCCGTGATCGTTCACGACCAGATCAATCTGGTGGGAAACACATCGGGGATGGTTCAGGCGCTTGAGGATTTGGGGCTGAAGCGGGAAGATATCGAGGGCAGCGTTTCAAATGCTCCGGGGTCGAACTTTGCTGCTCCGATCAGTGCGGAACTATTTATGCAACTCGATCCCGCACTACTGGTGCTAATGAACAGCTATATGGATACCGCTCAGGGCGAAGCCGCAGTACGCGCCCGGCTTGATCGAATTGCACCGGGCTGGGATCGGTTCATGAAACCTGCGCGGGAAGGGCGCATCCTGTATCTTGATCCGGCACAGGTCACCAGCCCAACAGTTGCCAGCGCAGAACACACGCTAACGGCGATCTCTGATTGGCTTAGTGCGCAAGAGTGATCTCTGTGTTCAATCAAGCGGTTGACTTGGCGTGCGCTCAGTTCTACCGATGCGGTATACGGGTGCTTCAAACGCCCCCAGCCAGGATCGGATCTGACACCACGAGGTCCGGGCAGCTATCACCAAAAATCAAGCCGGATGGACATTCGACTGGGAATCGCCTCGCTCCGGGCGAGCCATTGACAAGATAAGGATGGTCCGGCCCAAGCTTTGAGGATTCACATGCTGCGCCGACCTGACTATCCGCTGAACACACAAACATTTGTGCCTGGGCTCGAGTTTGCGGCTGTCCGTGATCTTATGCTGGGCGATGCCGCAAGATGGGATTTACCGGTGCAGCAGGATGATGCGCAGGTGCTGGTCGTTCAATTGGCCTATGGCTTGTGCAGCTTCAGACCTCAGCCATCTGGTACGCTGGCGGCACTGCACGCCTCGCGCCCCGAGAAGCTGCACGTGATCCGGGAACGCCTGTTGGCCCGCCTGACAGAACTTGTGCCGGAACAGATCGGTGCGCTCAGATGGTCAGGGGCCGGGCAATCCGAGCAGGTGACGGCCGACGGGCCGCCGCCCAACTTTCATTTTGCCACAGTTCAAAACGTCGCCGTACCGGCAGCCAACTTTCTGCGGGTTCGGGCGAACATGTCGGACCTGACCGGGTTTTCCAACGACTCGATCCATTTCCGCCTGCTCTTGCCGCCACAAGGAATTGCAACGCCAGCGTGGCCGGTGTTGGCCGAAAACGGCTCTACTCGATGGCCACAGGGTGACAAGGCCCTGCACAAGCCTGTGTACACCATAAAGCACCTTGATCAATCTGCCGGGAATTTTGATTTTGATGTGTTCATCCATGAAGGCGGGCGCGTGACGGAGTGGGCGCAGAACTTGAAGGCAGGCACGCGATTTGCACTCCTCGGGCCGCTGGGCGGTGGCGTATTAGAAAGCCGGAAAATTCTGTTGTGCGGTGATGAAACAGCCTTTCCGGCGATTGCTCGGATTTTGGGTAACTTGCCGGAAAATGCGCAGGGACAGGTTCTGGTCCTGTCAGACAAAGTTGGCGACGATGCCTATCGCTTTGAAACACCACCCGGTGTAACGCTCATTCGTCTGTTTCGGGGCCAAGATGACTTGGTGCAAATCGCATTGGACGAACAGGCCAAACAATCAGACCATTTCTTCTGGTTTGCCGGTGAAAAAGCCGACGTTGCCCGTGTACGGGCAGTTTACAAGGCGCGTCAGGGCGATCCGGTGACATCCTACATTCAGGCGTATTGGGCTTTGGGCGCTGCCTGAAAGTGGTTTCAAGCATCGTTGCGACGGTTTCCGCAATTTCAGCGTTATGATTCCATCTCTGAATGGCTTTGAGCGAGCACTCGACAGAAAACCCGGAACCACCCCTGTTTGAGAACGCGTGGCACGCGGTCCAGGGTTGGTTCCCGCAAATGACAGGCTTCCGAACAGCTTGGAGTCGGTTTAGCAATTGTTGCCAACGGCAGGTGACGAAATGCCTAACGATCATCTGTCGCCGCGACACCGCATGGCGGCGGCAAGCACCTAACTGTCGAATGCTGCAACGCGAACGAATGCCCGTATTGAAATCCTCTAATCTAGATGATGGCCTGCGGAGGTACGGCTTCGCTTGAATGATCGTGGGGGACGCAGATTATGCGGCCCCCCACCTACGCAAAACGTTGCTGTTATTGTTGTATAAGTACCTGCTACTCTGCAGGTACGGGGTCTTTTGCGTCCGGTTTGACTTGCTCGGGCTCTTTTTTCCAGATTGTCCACCCCATGAACCCGAATAGGAGAGTGACAAGCGGCGATAGCCAGCAAAAGAACGCAAATGGCAGGTAGGCCAGAGTTGCCACACCTAGCGTCGCCGCTTGATAGGCACCGCCGGAATTCCAGGGGACTAGGTTCGCCGTCACCGTAGCGGAATCTTCCACCGCGCGAGACAGGTTCTCGGGTGCCAATCCTCGGTCGCTATAGGCTTGCGCATAGGTGCGTGCCCCCATAACGATTGCCATGTACTGATCGCACAAAACCATGTTCGCGCCGATACCCGTGAAAACGGTTGAGGCGATCAAGCCACCATCAGAATTGACTTTTGACAGGATTTTGTCTGCGATGGCTTTAAGTTGGTTGGTGCGCTCCATAACGCCGCCAAACATCATTGCCACGATGACCAGGCTGATGGTGTACATCATTGAATCCATACCACCGCGCGTCAGAAGACTATCGACATCTTCATTGCCGGTAGAGGCCTTAAAACCACCGAAAGCTGCATTGGCTAGTGCACCATAATCAGCCCCCTGCAATCCGACAGCCAGTATTGCGCCTGCAATAACACCCAGTGTGATCCCGGGGATTGCAGGCATCTTGCGATACGACACAAACAAGACGATCAGGGGCGGCAAGATCATCGCAATATTGATCGTGTAGTTTTCATTCAGCACGGAGAGTATTGTCGAAATCCTTTCGACATTACCTTCACCACCGCTGTAGGACAGACCCAGAACAATCTCGATGATCAGGGTCAATGTGATCGAAACGCCTGTAGTGTAAGACATGTGCTTTATATGCGTGAACAGATCCGTTCCCGCTAATGCTGGTGCCATGTTGGTAGTATCGGAGAGCGGTGACATTTTATCGCCGAAATACGCTCCTGATAGAACCGCACCCGCGACGAGTGGCAGAGGAAAGCCCAAGCCCGCACCGACGCCCATCAATGCCACGCCAATGGTTCCTGTTGTTCCCCAGCTGGTTCCCGTCGCGAGCGATGTCATAGCACAGATCACGACTGTTACCGGCAAGAAGATCGATGGCGAAAGGATCGTCAAACCATAGTAAATCAGGGTTGGCACAACGCCCCCAAGTATCCAGATTCCGATCAGAATGCCAACTATGATCAGAATGATTGTGGCAGGAAGCGCATTGGTAATTCCGCGCACCATGCCATTTTGAATGTTTTGCCAGCTAAAGCCGCATCGAAGTGCAACCAATGAGGCGACGAGAACGCCAAGCAGCATTGGAATGTGCGGATCGAGACCGTAAATGACGATCGAAATACTAATTCCGACGACAAGTGAGAAAAGCGATACCATCGCCTCCCAAAAGTGCGGCATGCGCGCGCCTTCTGGTATGTCCGTTTTCATAAATGGTACTCCCTATGGTCGAGCTACTGCCCCAAAAATCGCGTCACAACTTTGCGATGAAGCATCCTGCTTTCAAATATTGTTTGTTTTGATCTGTTTTTAGAGTATTTTTTGCACAAAAAGAGAGCAATTTATACATATGGAAGGTCTATTCTTTAATTATGGATAAAACGGATAGTTTGATCATTTCTGAGTTGCGGCGGAATTCTCGCATCTCGCTTTCCGCTTTGGCATCAATCACGGGACTGTCCCGCGTGACGGTTCGTTCTCGCATGGAACGGCTTGTCAAATCCGGTGTGATCCTTGGCTTCACCATTTCTCTGAAAGATGATACTCAGAAAATCCCGATCAGGGGCATGACGATGTTGGGGATCGAAGGGGCAGGAACCGAGCGGATCAAGCGGACGTTACGCGGCTTTCCCGCTGTCAGTGCTATCCACGCCACGAACGGGAAATGGGACTTAATTGTCGAGACAGGAACCGAAACTCTGGAAGAGCTGGACATTGTACTGGGTCAAATTCGCCGTATCCAAGGGGTCAGAGATAGTGAGACGAACCTTCTGTTGGCCACTCAAATGAACACTAATGTTTGAGTGCCGAGGCATTGCATTCAACCTTGTCTTCTATCGAGCGAAGATAGGGGCTGGCCGATTCCTCGTGGCCGCTAGGGCCAGGACTCATTGATTTCTGCTGTGTGGCCTGATTCATCGTTCGAAAAACGAGTGATGGCATGTCTGATCTTTTCTGGCTGAGCGACGCGCAAATGGCGCGGCTTGAGCCCTATTTCCGAAGTCTCAAGGTAGGTCCAACGCCGATGACGGGTGTGTTCTGAACAGAATTATGTTCATCGAACACAATGGCTTGCGATGGCGGGATGCGCCCAAGGATTACGGCCCACACAAGACCCTGTACAACCGTTGGAGCGACAAGGGGGCCTCGACCAAGGACTATGGCCAAAACCTTCCGCAATGCGATGTGGTCGATCTTAAAGCGTCCCTTGCTGATGAGAATTCTGGCCCGACCTCGAGGGCACCGAAGTGGCGCGGTTCAAGTTTCGATGTGGCTGAGAAGTCTTCGAGCGCGTTCCCGTCGTCCTGTCGCAGATAATGGATGAACCCCGCGGGTTCCAACCCTCCCCATCGTGCGGCCAGTACCCGATAAGTTTGTCAAACAGCGTCTCAGCCATTTCATAGTCGGCGATCCCGTTCCGTTCGCGCCCTACGTCCATCAACCGTTGCAACGTTTCATCGGGGCCGAAATCCAAACTCCCCATAGTTATCCGGCGATGGCCCGGCCTTACACGTCGTTTGGTGCTGCATGCAACTCGGAAGAGAGATGGTGCTGCTCATCTTGACCGGTTTGAGCAGCTGGGCAACTCAGTGCAAACGAAGGCGTCAAGAATGCACACATGAGAATGGCGAGAGAGCTCGTTTTCATTGTGGGTCTCCGGTGTTTTCAGAGTTACAAGATCTCGATTAAGCCTTTCATGTGCGGATGGAAGGCGCAGAAATATGATGTTTCCATATCTTCGGTGACAGCAATTTCTCCGACTTCACCTTTGGTGATTTCCTCGGTGTCCCACCCAAACGCGTCAGCGGTGGCCGTGTGCGGGGCGAGGTCATTGTTTGTCCAGCGGACCGTATCACCAACTTGAACCTGCACCAATCCCGGCTCAAACGTGAAGGCCTTGATTGCAACGTCATGCACGATTGGCTCACGGGCCCGAAGCGGCGTGGTGGTCAAGGCGACAGCTGATGCAGCCACCGCACAGATAACCTTACGGCGTGATAGAGATTTTTCCATCACTGCAGCGCCTCGACCATCATTTCGGCGTGTCCTTCGTGCGCCTTGAAAATTTCAAGACCTTGCTGGAACAGTGCCTTCACTTCCGCATTGTCGATGTTGGGGATCATCGTATTTTCAACAAGATCATTCACGGCCTGGTGATAGGCCAATTCATTGGCAGCGTAGGCGACATCGAATTGGGCGCCACGCAGTTTAACGAAGCCGTCGATAATCTTTTCCGCATTTGCGTTGAGGGTTTGGCTAAACGCATTGTCTTGCGCGGTCGCACCTAACTTGTCCAGCAATCCTAATGCAGCTTCGTTCACCGCAGTATGATCGCGGATCATCGTGTTGGCAAATTCGTGGATGCCGGGGTTTGTGGACAGCGCCAATGCCAGATAGGCATACCGAATGTCGATGTTATCGGCAGTATAGGCGATGTGAGCATATTCAAGATCGCTCATATCAGCGACATCCTGAGCCGTTGCCTGTGTGCTGGTCATGGCCAACGTCAAGGCAAGAGCGGAAATCAGTTTCTTCATCTTAGGAACTCCAAAGTGTGTTTCGATGCACCAGAAGTAACGCCAACCAAGACATCCGATATATGCGTGATCGTTCCAAGTTTCGTGCAGGTCGTTCAGATGTGTGTACAGATGCGCTGTGGGGCTATTATAGTGGCATGCTTGATCTTCTGAGCGATATGCTCACAAACCTGTCGAGTTGCGGGAGGTTGTACTTCCGTACTTCGTTCACCAAGCACTGAGGCGTCCTCGTATGCGCCGGGAACGAACCACAAAGTGAAACCAAACTCATTTACGGTTCAGTTTCAGAATCTGATGCCGATGTCGGCGAAAGAGCGGGCAATGCTCATGGTTCTGCTTTCACTCGCGCATTCATGAAAGAGGCTGGGCAGCCACCGGTAGAATTCAGAAAAACCGGTAATTCCGTTCATTCGAAATCGTGAACGATCTGCGTTACTTGGGGGAATCTGGCATGTATTGACTTAATTCACGGCGTTCTTTCAACCTATCGATGCCGACTAGCGGCGTCCCATAGAGAAAGAAGAAGCCATGTTTCTACGCTGGATTTGCCTTGCCGGGGTCATGGCCACCGCGAGCGCCATCCATGTGCAGCACTTTCTAAGTGAACGAGAGGGGCTGGACGAGGGGGTCATTGCCAGCCCCTCAACAAGGTGTACATGAAGTGGTGTTCATGTTCCGTTGACTGACTTCTAACACCCGGTGGTGATCCGCGTAATTGGGGGTACCCCTTAGTAGGTTGAATTTCAGCGAAACGGTTCGTTTCCAAAATGGCAACAGATAATTTCACAAAGAATAGTGGACACAATTTCGCCGCAATGTAATACATTCCGCGTGGGTGGCACGTCCTGATTTTAGTACGTACAGTTTTTGAACTGGTTTTCGAGGGGGTTATGAGTGTGGCGTGCCGCCCCACGTTTCCTGAATTATCGTCAAAGCCGCTTGTTAAAGTTACCGCGACGTCAACCAGAAACGACGCACGTTTCAACAAAACCGACACAATTCCAACCAGTGCTTTGTGTAATGGAAAGGAGCGGCGCGTCTTGAAATGGGGTTCACGATTTCGACGAGGGGGTACGAGTTTGACGCGTCGCACCTCTTCAAACGGTCACCTGCAGGTAACCGCTACATTACTGTTCTGTCTTCGTGCCAAGTAGTTTTCGGGCAAACGACGTGAAGATCACGAAGCGCAGACATGTAGATATGGCAGGAAATCTGAAAACCGGATTCACTCGGACTATTGTCGCTTTCTTTTGATCGAAATAACACATCCGGAGTGCTTTGGATGCCGTGCTGGAACATCCCGGGCCATTGCGTCGACATTTCCCAGATGCCGCAGAGCACCACTGTTCACTAGTACGCCGCGACCGGCGTCCATTCGACGTTGCCCAAAACCGCTGGCAACGCATTCCCATTTTTCATTGTCATCGGGATTGCCGAACCTGGGCAGATCATGAGCTTCATGCCGGCCTGGAGTTGCCGCAACATGGTCAAGCTTTCTGGAGCTCGACTGGTGAGTTTGATGATGAGTCACTTGGGCAGCGGCGGGTTGTAATACCGTCCCATGAGGCGGCCTCGGCTTTGGCCTCAGAATAGTTACGACGCCCTGAGGATTTGGATGTCCGGGAACCGCGACGTGAGTTGCAGTGGGTTGGTTGGTCAAAGAAGGGATTTGCCCGGGAACTGCAACGGGGACCTGATTGGGTACTGCGGTTGGCACAAGTGGTGGTGTTATCGTTGGCCCAGTGGCTTGCGGTGGGATCTGACCGGGAACCGCAACTGGAACTTGATTGGGTTTTGCAGTCGGCACAAGAGGCGGCGTTATCGTCGGACCGGTAAGTTGCGGTGGGACTTGCCCTGGAACAGCAACCGGAGTTTGGTTTGGCGTCGCAGTCGGCGACAACGTTGGCGTTGCGGTGGGACTTGTCACCGGCGAGGGGACCTGACCCGGGATCGCAATCGGGATTGCTATGGGAACTTGACCCGGGATCGCGTTGGGGACCGCGCCTGGCGCGAGGACTGGAACCGTTACAGACGAGGGCGTTTGCTGCGTACCTTTTGGTGGCAGTTGGTTTGCAGTTGGTTGTGTTGGACCGTTGACCTGGTTATTTGGTCCTTGCCCTCCGGCTTGTCCGCAGCCTTGACCGGATTGGTGAGGGTTTCCAACACCCCGGCACCATCCATAGTGATTTCCTCGGGCGATCACGGGCGTGGCTGCCAACTCGGCGACCAGACATGCCACGGACACAAAAACGACGGTGTTCAGTTTCATGACTTCCTCACCAACTTGTTGTTAATGCCAGGTAAGCACCGGGATCGCCTGCACTGGTCAAAGGCCCGTCCCTGAGCGGAACCCCAACATAGCCCGACAGGAAAACGTTTCGCTTGAAATCCACGTCTAGGCCGACGCCGGCAGATGCCAATGTCGCGTTATCGACCTCGAAACTGGCTGGGTCATTGTTCGAAACATAGCCGACGTCAATGAAGGCAAAGGGTGTTAGGCGATGAACGCTGCTGGAACTTGGGAAATATGAATGAGACACTTCGAAGGTTGCAGAAATTCCAGAGTCGCCATCCACTTCATCAAATCGGTAGCCGCGCAGAGCGTATCGATCACCAAGGAAGTATTCTTCGACAGAAGGCAGGCGATCGGTAGTAAACTGACCCCAAATCTCAGTTCGCCAGGCGCTATTGGGAGATAACGCGGTTAGAGGGCTTTCGTAACCTATGCCGCCGCGAAGATGCCAGAACGAGGACTCTCCGTCATCGAAGTTCGCGACGTTTGTGTCGTTGTCATTGTCACCAAACGACAAAGTCAGCCCTGCCTCCAACACACAGCCATCAGAAAAGCTCTGGCCGTACAAGTAGGTTAGTCCCAGGACGCTGGCATCACTTGAAAGTGGTTGCCCGCCGCTGACGGAGTCTGCTTTGGACAGCCTATAATCAAGCAATAGATATCCGTACCGTTCGACGTCCCGAAGAACAGGATATCCTAAAGCGAGTGTTAGGTTTTCGCCGTCGATATCTGTTCTAGCAAAATCACCGGAGATGTCCCTGCGGGCGTTGATGTTGCCATAGAAAATCTCACCATACAGACCGTTGCTGTTGAGTGGTACACGGTAGGTCAATGCACCCCATAACGAGTGCTCATCATCGTTGTCCCAATTGTAAGCGCCTGACCCTTCGAAACGAAACAAATCCCCTACGGTCAACGTCGAGTAGAACTCCTGAACGACGTAGAAACTCAAGGCTTCGCCAAGTTCGCGAGGAGGGTTGTCCAACGTGGCACTACCGGCTTGTTTGCGTAGCGGTTCACCAAGAACTCTCAACCTCGCTCCGGCACCGTCTGGAAAGTCTATTTCTGTTGACAATTCCAGATCCGGAATGTCATCGGCCAACATAACGGCGCGCTCAAAACGCCCGAGTGTGATTGGTGAAACTCTGGTCAGAGGTGAGAATATTCCCTCAAGTGTTTTGAAGGTTCGGATGTCGACGCCTTCAATATCGATAGTCTGGATGCGTCCTTCATCCACGACGATGCTTTGCCCATTGGAGCCGACCCAGGCTTCGGCCAGAAAATATCCGTCTTCCCGATAGATTTGGCTGATCGTCGCTGCAACCTCGTTAGCTGAGATGCGGCCAGAGCGGTTGTGTGCCAGCTGTCCGGCATATGTCAAAAGCTCATCCACATCATAAACAGTGACACCACGAACGGTGGGCTTTGACGTTATATTCCAAATTTGCGCCGAAGAGAGGGTTGGAGCAAACAGGGCAACCGAGACCGAGAATAAAATTGTTAGCACAATAGAATTAAGTGAACGCATTTCAGACAACCTTTGGGCGACTATGCGGGTTGAAAAACATCCTAACCCATGTTTTCCAGAATTTTGTATGAAAAAATTTGGAATCAAAAAAGGCGATGCAATCTCGGCGCATGACGTCGGGGAAGGCATTCTTTACTTCGATGCAACACGAGCGAAATCGAGACTGAAAAACGCAATTCTGTGCTTTCAGGTGTGCATCATGATGCTGTATTTATTCATGTTTTCAGTAGGTTGAATAATTATTCAGGTTTATTACTCAACATGAACGGTACATGAACAAAGTATTTTCTACGTGTTAAAACTCGTTCAGGCATGGTCATCAATACGAGACCGAGCCGACATTGAAGCGCCCGGCCTCATCGAAGGGGACAGATATGAAAAAGACTGCCATTGGGGTTGAAACACAACACCCTCCTAAAGGAACACATTCTTCCAACACCCGCGCGCGCAGTGACGAATTGAGCAGCGCGAAGGCAAGCAGCGGCAGGTTCCCTTCTATCGAAAACGCACTCACCAAAATTGCTCACTCTATTCAGCTATATGAGGCGTCGAAAGACGTTTGAAGTAACGAAGCGATCCCCCTCAGCTTCACAGTTTCAAATCTTTCGTGAATCAGTAAAAGGCCCGCTTCCATAGGAGCGGGCTTTTTCGTTTCCGGATTGGTTTAGCGCAGATTGGTAAAACGCAAGTGTGCAGCAGTCTTGAGCTCAATTGCGTCTTTGGCCCGTCGCGCAGAGGGTCTCAGTCAAGATCCAGAAGCGCCTTAACTGTGGCTTCGACTGCATCCGTCACGGGTTTGTTCGCTGCGTTCTCGAGGGCCGCGCGTTCGGCCGCCGTCTGGTTCTCGACCAACCCGGTCAAGTCCCCGACCACCGCTTCCGTTTCGCCGTAAATGGCGGCGGCTTGACGTTCATCGTCCAGGTCTTTTGCGGTGTCGATGGACTGTTCCAGATCGGCATTGGCCGCACTAAGTTCTGCTTCGATGTCAGGATCGGTACCGCCAGCCGCTGCAAGTGCTTCTTCAAGCTCGGTGACGCGATCTTGGTGCTGCTGAACGTCTGTAAGCGCTGATTCAAGGTCGTCCTCAATTTCACCTATGGGCCGATCCGGCGGAGTCAGGCTGTCGAGCAGATCCTGTACCTCCTGTAGGTCGTCGCGCAGTTCGTCTCCGGCAAGGACCGTATCACGGTAGGTTGCGATACGACCGACACGTGAATTCGGTGCGGCGTTCTGCAAAGCGGTTTCGCTTGCATTGGCGGCATTGAGTGCTCCGAGCTCCGAGGGATGTGCCCCCAGCAGTTTGGCAAGTTTGTTCCCTGTTGTCCGGGCCGAAGGTCGAACGGATTTTGTAACCTGAAAAGAGCTTTTGGATTTGCGAGTTAAGCTCTTGGCTTTCCGGCTGGTTTTAGCAGTCTTGGTTTGGGCTTTCTTACCGCCAAATAGGTTTTTCAGGGAAAAGCCATTTGTCTTGGCGGATTTCGATCTCGCGCCTTCTGATTTTCCAGATGCTTTTGAACCACCCCCTTTTGATGCGCCCGATCCGCCCTTGCCACTTCCAGCGCCGTCATTGCCGCCGCCATTACCATTACCGTTTCCACCGCCGTTGCCGTTGCCGCCACGGTTGCCGTTGCCGCCGCCATTGCCTTTACCGTCTTTGGCATACGCAAAATCGGGAAACGTGAACGTTGCCACGATCGCAGTTGATCCCAGAAGGGCGATTACGATGGCGGAGGCCTTCATCAAGTTGTCTTTCGTCATTTTCATAACGATCCTCCAGAATCGAATTCTAATTGCGTGTTGGTTGGTTGCGCCAATAATCGTGCGCAGCGGGAATCAGTGGCCAACACTTCTATTTGATGAAATTCTCGTTGAACTCCCGCGAAACTGGTTGTTCATCGCCAGTTCACGTTGAACTCGCTAGTTTCGAGAAAACTTTGAGCATACAGAGTGCAGAGGATGAGACGACTCTTACCAATTATGGTCTTACTGACCCTTTTTCTGACCGAAGAAGGGAATGCTGCTGCGCGCGAGTTGAAACAATCCGAGCTGCGTAGGGCGACCATGACAGGCGGTGCCATACGATTGAAAAGGGTTATCAAGGGCGTCGAAAAGGTGTTCGGAGGTACGCCAGTTGATGCGCGGGCTTTCGAGGCGGACAAAGTTTACTACCGTATTCTGGTGAAAAAACCGAACGGCAAGATCATCAGCGTCATCGTTGATGCTGAGACCGGCGTCGTTGTCCCAAACCGATCCAGTATAGGTCGTCAAATTTCAGAGGCGGCTAAATCGACCGTCGGCAACTCAACGAACGCCAATTCGCTAGGGAATGCCGGCACCAGGGGCAATGATGGCGGCAACGGGAACGGCAGTGGCGGTGGAAACGGGAACGGGAACGGCAACGGTGGCGGAAACGGGAACGGCAACGGCGGTGGAAACGGGAACGGCAGTGGCGGTGGAAACGGGAACGGGAACGGCAACGGTGGCGGAAACGGGAACGGCAACGGCGGTGGAAACGGGAACGGCAACGGCGGTGGAAACGGGAACGGCAACGGCGGTGGAAACGGCAATGGCAACGGCGGCGGAAACGGGAACGGCAACGGCGGCGGTAAAAAGTAATGGAAATTCTGCCATCTAGACGCCTATAGTCACTAGACATGAGAGTTTTACTGGCAGAAGACGAACCCCATCTTTGCGAGCAAGTAAAAAAGCTGCTGAACGCTGAGGGTCGGGTCGTGGACGTCGCCCATAATGGAATGGACGCTCTGCATCTTGGCGAGACCGAACCCTACGATATGATCATTCTGGACATTGGGTTGCCAGAGCGCGATGGAATTTCTGTCTTACGTACATGGCGCAGCTCAGGCATCAAAACCCCGGTGCTGATCCTCACCGCTCGAGATGGTTGGAGCGAGCGAGTAGATGGATTGGACGCAGGTGCCGATGACTACATGACAAAACCCTTCCACATGCCGGAACTGGCCGCACGCGTCCGTGCGATTTTGCGGCGCCAAAGTGGGCAAGTGAACCCGGTAATTGAGATGGGTGAGGTCATTTTGGACACACGTAACGGGCGGGTCACGTTACATGGGATCCCGGTTGATCTAACCGCACAGGAAATCGCAGTGCTCAGTTACCTGGCTCACAACAGTGGGCGCATGATTTCACGAACAGAACTTTCAGAGCACATCTACGAATATGATGGGGATCGGGATTCGAACACGATCGCTGTCTTTGTAACGCGCCTTCGCAAAAAACTGGGTTCTGACCTCATTACTACGATTAGGGGCCGCGGATACATGATCGACACGATCTGATGCTTTCACTCCGTCAAAGGGCATTGATGGGAGGTATCGCATCCGGCGCGTTGTCGGTCGGCGTAGGCACTCTGGCTGTATTCTCTTACATTGATTCCAGAGTTGCAGACAGGTTTGACACCGCGCTTCGAGATCAACACACTCAGCTTGTGGTCGGGTTGAGTGTCGTAACTCAGGCCCCAGAAACCCTGCGCGATCTGATGTTCGACCCAGCATACAGAACGCCGTATTCAGGGCGCTATTGGCAGGTCACCAGCGCCGATGGCAACATTTACTCATCCGCCTCACTTTTTGATGCAACCATTGCCGAACCTCAGGGTTCTCCTGGCACTCCAACGATTTTGAACACTTTTGGCCCTGAAAACGAAGCAGTTCGAACCGTCTATCAGAAGATATCATACGAAGATGGGACAGTTTGGGGCGTCAGCGTCGCCGAGAGTCAGGCGCAACTGTTTGCGGAACGGCGTGTCGCACAAAAAAGCCTGTTGCCTGTATTTGCGCTTGTAGGTTTGATTGGCGTAGCAGGGTCTTTGTTATTGATGACAGTCACCTTGGGTCCGCTTCGAAAATTGCGGACTGATGTAGCCCACCGATGGGACACAGATGAGGATCTGAAACCCGAGGACTACCCGGAAGAGGTCTCGCCTTTGGTGGACGATTTGAACCAGCTTTTGCGCCGTAACCGGGACATTGTGTCCGGTTCCCGCAGGCAGGCTGCAGATCTGGCGCATGCTCTCAAAACTCCGACTGCCATTTTGCGAAATGAGTTAAGTGGTCTTTCCGAAGCAGGCGCTCCAACAGAAACCGCGTATGAGGCTTTGGATCGAATTGACGCGCAATTGGGGCGGTCTCTTGCCAGATTGCGCGCGATAAACACGGCAGATCTGACTCATTCGCGTACTGATCTGGTCAACTCTATCGACAGGCTTTCGCGGCTGTTCTCGAAAATGACAGAACGAGAAAACAAGTCACTGGAGGTATCACGTGATCCTGAAATGTGGGTTCGTATGGACACCCAGGATATCGAAGAAGTTCTTGGCAACTTGATGGATAACGCCGTCAAATGGTGTCGCAATCGCGTGCGTGTAACTGCCAAACGCCAAGCGGGCTACATCGAAATTCGGGTCGAAGATGACGGGCTAGGCATACCTGAAGATGCCCGGCGCGAGGCATTGCGGTCCGGAGGTCGACTAGATTCTTCTGTTGTAGGCAGTGGATTGGGGCTAGCGATCGCGGTTGATCTTCTGAATGCCTATGGCGCTAAACTTGAGCTAAGCAGATCAGATGAGCTTGGTGGGCTGCAAAGTCGCGTGGTGATTTCCTTGGGTACCAAGGGAATATCCTCTTAGGTTCGGGGCACATAACCAATAGATAGAGGTTGCGGCAAGAGCGATGGCGGAGAGGAAGACCTTTGTTGCCTCGGAATGGGGCTAATCAGTGAGCCACAATCCTAATTTAGTAATCTTATGGCGGCCGAATCTGAAAATTGCAGATCGACTTGTGTTGAAGCGCGTTCCGTTAAGGGTTAGTGGGGATATGATTTAGAGCCGACGCTAAGGAGACATCGATGCAGGATTACGCTCGGGAGGAATCGGAACAAACGAGTTCGTCGATCCAAACGCGATACGGTACTTTTCATGTTCCAGATGGGTCTGATACGATTTCAGATTCTCTTCGCCTGTATGGTGAGTGGGCTCAGTCCGAACTCGATATTCTATGTGACTTTTTGAGCGACGGAGATACGGTTATTGATGGTGGATCATGTTATGGTACGCATGCACGCGCATTTTCACACAGCGTTGGCCCGAACGGACAAGTCATCGGCTTTGAACCTTTTGCTGAAAATCGCCGGATCTTCAAGCTGAACGCAGCTGCGTCTCAACTGCGCAACATTGACGTGAGGGCGAGTGCACTGGGCGCAAACCCGGGGAGCGGGCGAGTTGCCGAACGTTTTGCGGATAACGCAGGTGGCACTAGAATAACGGCTTGCGAAACAGGTGGTACGCTTACAATGACGCGCCTTGATGATGAGGTGCAGGAGAGAGTTGCGTTTATCAAACTCGATCTTGAAGGTACCGAGCTGGACGCATTGAAAGGAGCGACCAGGATCCTCTCACAGGACCAGCCGATTGTGTTTTGCGAAGTATTGGACGTGTCGACCGGGGCGCAGATACTCAACTACATGTCTGAACAAGGATATGTTTGCTACGGTTTGAATACGCCTGCGTTTCGGCCAGATAACTTCAACAGATCAGACGAAGACATCTTCTTCGGCGGCACAGAATGCGGTCTGCTTTTTCTCTCGGAAGATCGAAGCGAGATTTTTTCAGAGCTTGTCGAGAGGCACATCCTTCCTAAGATTGAGACACTAGATGATCTGGCTTTGCTGCTGCTGCAACAGCCCCAATATTGTTGGTCAACACTCGCCAACTTGGGTTCTGCGTCCATCTTGGAAGTTCCGAAAGCTCTACACGACGTCACTCGACTCGAGCAGGAAACGTCACGACTCGAGCAGGAAACGTCACGACTCGAGCAGGAAACGTCACGACTCGTGCAGGAAACATCAATCGTCAAAAAAGAGGCAGCAGCTCGACTGGCAAAGCTGGTATCGCAATCGCAACCTGACATCGCGGATTTGATGCTTTCGTTGGAGCAATGGAAAGAGGAAAACAATTACGCGATCCGGCTGGCCAAACGAGTCCGAAAACTGCCCTTTGCGCTATATTTCAGGACCAACTCCAAGCATCGTCGCGGCACCAGGCAACTGCTGAAATCCAATGTCGGACCGCAGAATGCACTAGATAAACTGGAGAAGTTGAAGAAGTTACTAAGCGGAGCGCCATCCCATGCGTCAAGCTCCTCGGTCTTATCTGAGGGGCATCGAGCAAAAGTCATCAATGCGATTGCTTCGGCTAGTTCAAAAGCTACGCTGGCACCGTTACCAGATTTGACTGAAGCAGTTCTAGATGCGCCTGCTATTGCCAGAAAGCTAGCTGCGGGACGCGATCAGATAGTACTTAGCATATGCCACGATGACTATCGCGAGGTGACTGGTGGCACGCAGATCTGCATTCAGATTGAGGCGGAAAGAGCTCTCAAGTCAGGGATCGACTATCTGAATATCCATCCAGTCAGGACCTGCAACGCTTTGTTGCCAGATGAAGAAACTGAGACGGCTATGTTTCGCCTGGTTCTGAATGGTGAGTGCATTGGGATCGCGCGATACGCCGAGTTAATCGTTGCTACCGCGGATCGGTTTGCAGCTGGCCAAGTTTTCAAGTGCGTCATCCACCATTTGCTAGGCCACTCGCCTGAGACGGTTGAGCAATTGATTGAAGCGAGCTGCAATCGAACAGCGTGCTTTTGGCTACATGATTTCTTTGCGGCGTGCCAAAGCTATACGCTACTGCGAAACAACCTAAGCTATTGCAATGCTCCGGATGTTGGTTCGCAGGGCTGTAACATCTGCATTTACGGGGACGGGAGAACGCGCCACACGCAGCGTTTCCGAGACTTCTTCGAGCGAGTTGAAATCACCGCTTTGGCGCCATCTCGGGTAGCGGCTGATATTTGGGTAAAAGCATGTAACTATAAGTTGCATGACCTGATTGTTCACCCTCACACAATACTCAAGAGCGAGCCGCGGCAAGCGTCCTTGCCTGCAGTTGGCAATGGGGCTGGGGGTACCATTAAAATAGCCTTCGTGGGTGCACCATTACCCCACAAAGGATGGGATGATTTCTCGACGCTGGTTGAGGCCGAGGCTATTAATCCCGAATTAGAATTCCACTATTTTGGTAAGAGCGATGTGAGCCTGAATGTCATCAAGCATCGCGTGGACACCGCGGCCAGCCAGGTTCCTGATGCAATGACAAGAGCTCTGTCGGCTGCAGGCATTGATCTTGTGGTTCATTTTGCTCCATGGCCGGAAACATTCTCGTTGACGACATCTGAGGCGCTGGCAAGTTCGGCCTACGTTGTGACACATGGGCAATCTGGCAACGTTTCTCATTTGGTCAAATCAACGGGCCGTGGAGTTGTGTTGGACAGCAGCAAAAACCTCGCGGACTGGGTGAAAAGTGATGCTTGCAAAGAGTTGGTTCAACAAGCACGTCAACGACGTCGCACCGAAGTGTTGACATCCGAATACAGCGACATGGCGATACCCCACCTTCAAAACATGAGCGCAAAATGACAGTGCATGCTTTTACAAGCTTTTCATTTAGTTATCTTAACCGTGCGCGGGTCTTGGCCAGCTCACTCAGGCGGCAGCATCCCGATTGGGTTATTTGGGCGGTTTTGACGGATCATCCTCCTCAGGGGTTTGAATACTCTACGGAAGGTGAGGACTTTGATCGGCTGGTAACGGCTGATGATTTGTATGGCGAAACAACCGATCCATGGCTGTTTCGACATGACATCGTAGAGGCGTGTACGGCTGTCAAAGGACAAGCTCTCAAGCACATTATGGATCAGCCCGGGGTTGAGAAGGTTATCTATTTTGATCCTGACATTGCTGTTTTCTCAACGATGCAGCCCGTTGTCGAGTTGCTGGACGAATGGTCAATTGTCCTCACTCCGCACCAAACCACCCCCGATACTGAGGAAATCGCTGTACGCGACAACGAGATCACGTCGTTGCACTACGGAACTTATAATCTTGGATTTCTGGCGGTTCGTAATGACCAAGAAGCGCGTGCCTTCGCCGATTGGTGGACCGAGCGCCTTAATACATGGTGTTATGATCGCTTGGATATTGGGGTTTTTGTAGACCAGAAATGGTGCAATTTGATTCCCTGCTACTTTGACAACGTCAAAGTACTGCGGGATCCTGGATACAACGTCGCCAGCTGGAACCTGAGCAAAAGAACGATGTCAGTTTCCTCCGAAGGAGGTCTTCTGATCAACGGTGTTCCGTTACGCTTTTATCATTTTACAAAGCTTGGGCCTGTCGGTAACACAATGACCGAAAGGTATGCCCAGGGAAATTCAGAAATCTACGAACTCTGGGCATGGTATGAGCGCGAAGTTACCCGCTTCACTGATCCTACTATTCCTGCAGGGTGGTGGTATTACGGCATCTTTCAAGATGGTACAAAGATTCCGAAAGGAGCCCGAGAACTGTATCGGGATCGTGAAGACCTCAGGCGGAGTTTCCCTGATCCCTTCAAAGATGGCTATCTGCGTTGGCTGAAGAAAAATACCGATCTGATACGCAAGTGATATTTGTGCTAAGCCCTTGAAAGAAAAACGACCCGACACCTGAGTTGCTTCGAAATGCTTCTCTCCAACGCGATGGTATCCCAATGACACTTCCACCACGAAAGATTGTATATTCCGAAACGCACAATGCAGATCTGGTTGATTATCCGATTCGAGATATCGACGAAGATGCGCAGTTTACGGACTTGTTCCATAAGTCGCGAGACTTCACGATGACAGGCAAAGATGCGATGTTTGCGCTTCATAATGCCTGCAAATACGTACACTCTGCGGGCATTTCTGGCGATTTCGTTGAATGCGGCACTTGGATGGGTGGAAGTGCAATCCTTGCCGGGCTGACATTTGAAGCGCTGGACGCTCCGCGCGATCTTTGGCTCTATGATACATTCGAAGGAATGACGGCGCCGACCGAGGCAGATGTGGATGTCAATGGTGATAGTGCTTCGGCATTGATGGAGTCATTCAGCGATGAGACGGGCTGGTGCTATGCGTCGCTCGATCAAGTGTCCCAAAATTTCGCTGCAGCGGGCTTGTCAACAAAGACCTCACACTTTGTAAAAGGTGATGTCATGGAAACGTTGAAGGACAACCTACCGGAGCAGATCTCAGTATTGCGGCTCGACACTGATTGGTACGAGTCGACGCGTTTTGAGCTGGAAGTACTTTATCCTAGGTTGTCAAAAGGTGGTGTGTTGATAATTGATGATTATGGGCATTGGTCCGGTTCGCGAAAAGCCACTGATGAGTATTTTTCATCAATTCAAGCACCGCTGTTAAACCGGGTAAATGATCAGGTCAGACTTTGCATCAAAGTATGAGAAAACACTGAGGGTCATTCTGTTGGTGAATTCAACTTTGGACTTCAAAACATAGCTTCTGAAAGCTGCTCAACAGCTTCCATTTGTTCCCGCAGTTATTGAATGGTTGGTGACAGATGAAGGCCGGCTCGAAGGAAAGAAAACCTTTGATTTTGGATGCGGCGGCGCTTCTGCTGTGGGCATCGCTTTGAAGCGCATTGCACATGTGCATGGAGTGACCTTGATAACGATGCAGATGCCTGGTTTGCAGCTGGGGTTCTTGCGCTTTGGCGGAAAGGTGAAGGCCAATCTTGACTGACGTGCGACCGGCATGCGGGGAAATGGCTATACGATGTGTCCCAATGGGCTGCATGCGGTCAGCCTGCTGAATTTTCGCGGTTTCCCAGACCAACTGTCTTGCCGAGGTTGGCGCCAACAATGGTGAACCGCTGAAAGCGCCGCCATGTCAGCGGTTCACGCATCACCTGACTTCTTCATTTGTCAGTCGATGAACGAGTATTCGCCCAAGTCACACAGGTTTAGGCCAAAATCCTCGGCCTCGGAGTCATCGGCAAAGCTGCCGCGGATATCGTAGGTGCATGTGGTCAACCCGTCCGCAATGGTAATTCCCGCTTGTTGTCCCGGTGCGATGTGATCACCGGCCAGCAGGTTTTCTTCCCAGAACTCGGATGACGTGGGCGAGACATTGAACCCGACCAACGCGGAGCTGCTTTCGTTAATGAGCAGGAATTGCAGGTCTTCCGCATATGCTGGTGTTTGGGATGACAAGGCGGCGATAGTCAGCATCGCAAAAGTGTGTTTGTTCATCGAATGGATCCTTCTGTTTTCTTGAAAGTTATTGTGGGCCACCGACTTGAGGGGGTCTGTGAGTGGCAGTATGGTGGCCCACGAGAGACAGCGCTCGTTTGGCGCTCGCTCTATTCTGTTGCTGCAGACAACCTAGAACCGGAACTCGAGTCCTATCTGGCCCGCAAACCCGTGGTCGTCGGAACTGCCGTCAAAACCACTTTGGGCAGATACTTGGCCAAACAGCATGGTTTGTGTCGCGATTTCCAGATGACCACCAAGCGTCAGCTCGAGGTTATTTTTGCCGCGTTTTGTGGTGATTGTGTCATTGCCAAATGAAACACCGGTTTCGTTGTCGAAGGCGCGGGTGTAGTCAAACTGGCCAAACAAAGCGCCGATCTCACCAAAATCCCGTTCTACACGCAGGCCAAGGCGGGCACGCAAGGTTTCACCGTCGGAAACCGTTCCGACTGCGCTGCCCGTCACATCATTGAGATCATCCGCGTCAACGCTGCTGTAGATAAGCTGTGCCTGCGGCACAATGTTCAAACCGTTGTTCAGTTGGTAGAACTTGCCAACCTCGATCGAGACTGCATAGCCATCTCCATCGGTGTCCACTTCCTGCCCACCTGCCAGACGGGTTGTACTGTCAAAGAAAGCGTAACGGATCTGGCCATCAAGATAGAGTTGACTATCAGCCAGCCAAAGCGCGCTAGCTGTCAGGTCATAGGCGTCGGTGTCTATCTGCCCAGTGGCCAATGAGGTTGCGCTGTTTGTGGAAAGCGTCGTTGCCCCAAACTCAAGACCCCCAATAAGTGAGCCGTTACCGAACTCCGCAAGGGGTTGGCTGGCCCCCACGCGCAGACCACCGCCTGTTGTCTTGTTGGTGCGGTCCCCATTGGTGTATTGATCACGCCCCCCTTCGGCCTCCAACCAGAACAGCGGTTGATCCGTTGTGCTCAGGTCGATCAGGGCTCGGCTGACGGTGTTCGCATCAGACGAGCCAGTACGACCCGACAGGCGGCGTAGCGCCCCGCTCAGGGCAATCTGATCGCTGAATTGCTGAACCGCTGCGGCGAGAAAGGCTCTGTCTGGGTTGGTGTTCACCTCTCCATCCGAATTGAACGGCGACAGAACGAATTGGCCGGTGGCCGCGTCGTAATTCAGAACATAGGCGACAGATCCGTCATTGACCGCATCCTGACCATTCCTTGTCACGAAGTCTCCATTCACCAACCGGAAATCGCCCGCGGTACTCGTGCCGTTGACAGTGGCGAGGGTAAAGTTCTGAAGTGCACCGCCCCCGTTTCCGGCTTTCTCGACCTGCAACCCCTGTTGTGCCCCCGCGCTGTCGCCGGTTACGACGATCTGGTCATTGGCGCCGGTTGCAAAGTTGACATCAAGCGCGACAGTACCCGCCCCAGCGAGATTGCCCCCGAAGGTCAAACGATCTCCGCTCTGACCATCGGCCAGTCGAATAAGGCCATTGCTGAGCGTGTCGCCACCGATGCTAACGGCCCCGTCCCCGCCAAACCCGGCATGGAAACGGCTGGTCGCGTCAATTTGCAACGCTCCGCCCAAAGCCAGATTTGCATCGCCTGCAGTAATGCTGGATCCGTTCAGAGCAGTTAGTACACCAAAATCTGCCGTTGCACCGGTGAGGGTGAGGGCGCTGCCATTATCCGCTACGGTGCTTTCCCAATTGGTGAAGCGCGCTCCGTCCAAGGCACCACTGAAGGCTGAGAAGGCCAGACGGTCCTGCGTGCCTGCGCCACCGTCAAACAGAGTTCCACCGCTGATATCTGCGCCACCATTCACCGTGAGAGCATCGTTGCCGTCATTCAGCTGTACCGATCCGGTAACCGCTGATCCTGCCGCCAGGGTGACCTGACTGTTGCCCTCGTCGTTGGTGATCGCCACTCCGGATGCGGATGAAACCGATGCGCCGCTGTTGAGGGTGATCACACTCAGCCCACCGGTATTGGTTCGGGTGTTGATGCCAGCTCCGGTGCCGCCTGATACAGCACCCGACACAGTGACCGATGTTACGCCGCTGCCTGTGTTTCGGGCGTAGATTCCATTGATAGCACCAACGACGGTCCCGGACGTTGTGACGGACAGAGCCCTGTCACCGCTACCTCGGTTCACCGCTTCAATGGCATTGGTCCCTGAACCAGTGACGTCCCTGGCCTGGATTGTCAGCGTACCGCTGCCGGAGTTACGCGCAATGATCCCATATGACGCACCAGAAACTAACCCAGAAGTAGTGATCGACAGGTCAGTACCATAGTTCCGGGCATCGATCCCCCGGCCTCCGGTTCCGGTAACATTATTTGTCTGGACCATCATCGCACCGGTACCATTGTTGGCAGCGAGGATACCGTTAGAGCCCGTGACCGTCCCCGAAGCTGTGATTGACTGATCTGTGCCGGCGTTCTCGGCCCTGATCCCGTTGGTATTGGTTCCGGTCACATCCACAACCGAGATCGTCTGGGACCCGGTGCCGGTGTTGTCTGCGCGCAAGCCATCAGTGACCCCGCTGATCAGGCCGGTGGTTGTGATGGATTGGTCAGTACCTCGGTTAAAGGCCACAAGACCTGTGCCGACGGTTCCAGTGACATCTGTTGCCGCGATTGACATGGCGCCGCTGCCATCGTTGATGGTGAAAATCCCCGTGGTACCGCTGGCGGTGCCGGTCGTCGTGATCGACAGATTGGTGCCGTTGGCGCTGTTGCGGGCGTTAATGCCAAATCCGGTGGTTCCCGTGACATCCGCTGCTGCGATTGTCAGCGCGCCAGAGCCCGCGTTCTGCGCGTCAATTCCTCGTGTCGCCCCACTGACCGACCCGGTGGTTGCGACCGACAGGTCAGTGCCGGTTGCACCATTGCGGAGGTAAATCCCTTCCTCCGTCGTTCCTGCAACGTTGACTGCAGAAACTGTCAGCGCGCCGCTGCCCTCGTTTCGGGCTTCGATCCCTTTGGTAACAGCACTGATCGTGCCTGTGGATGTGACCGAAAGGTTCGCGCCACGGTTGGTTAGATCAAGTCCATTTAAGCGTGTTGATGTCACATCCGCGACTGAAAGGGTCATGTCGCCTGTGCCATTGTTTGTTGCGGAAACCCCGCGCCAGTTGCCGGTGACCAGCCCAGTTGTCGTGATTGAAAGATCGGTGCCATAGTTTGTCGCGTGGAGGCCGGAGTCATTACCGCTGCCGGTAACGTTGGCTGCTGAAATCACCAATGCACCAGCGCCACGATTAACTGCATTGATGCCGTACCCATCACCGGTGCTAATTGCATCCTCAACATCGATGGTCAGCCCCCCAGTTCCGCGATTGTCGGCATAAATTGCATGATCAACACCTCGCACGGTACCTGATGCCGTCACCGAAAGGTCTGTGCCAAAGTTGGTTGCATTGATACCTCGGTGGCTGGTGCCGGTGACATTCGAAACCGAAAGCGTCAATGCACCGCTCCCCTCGTTTCTCGCAAGAATACCCGCAGCATTACCAGAGCCCCCACCGGAGACAGCCCCGGTGGTCGTGATTGACAGATCAATCCCTGTGCTTTGATTTCGGGCGTAGATCCCATGGCCATTGTTTCCTGTGACATCTGCCGCCGAGACTGTCAGCGCACCGGTGCCCGCGTTGTTCGCATAGATACCTCTGGTACCCCCCGAAACCGCGCCCGTGGCTGTGACAGACAGATCCGTGCCGCGGCCGCCATTGCTGGCAAGAATGCCCTCGGCGGTGAGGCCGGTGACATCCGCTGCCGAAATTGTCACCGCACCGCTGCCCGTACTCAGGGCAGCAATCCCGCGCGCTCCGCTGATAACTGAACCCGACGTGGTAATCGAAAGATCCGTGCCCGTGCTCAGTGCGGAAACGCCGTCAGAGATACTTCCGCCCCGGACATCTGCCGCCGAGATTGTCAGCGCACCGCTGCCGGTGCTTTGGGCAAGAATGCCCGAGTCACCACCTGAAACGCGTCCCGTTGTCGTGATTGAAAGATCCGTACCAGCCGTATGCCGCGCAAAGATTCCATGCCCCGAACCGCCTGTGACATCTGTTGCGGCAATGGACAATGCGCCGGTGCCATAGTTGCGGGCGTCGATCCCCCGGGTGCCACCCCGAATGGCGCCGGTGGCGGCAATCGAAACTTCAGAATGGATGTTGCGCGCAAAGATACCTTCGTAGGTCGTCCCGGTAACTTCGGTGGTTGAAATTGTTAGCGCTTCGCTGCCTCTGTGCAGAGCATTGATGCCCCGCGTGCCGGTGACCCTGCCGACCGTAGTGATGGACAGACTGGTTCCGTCGCGATTGAACGCGCTAATCCCGTTGCTGGTTGTGCCCAGAACTTCATCCGTTTCGATCGTAAGTGCGCCGTTGCCATAATGGCGAGCAGAGATACCGGCGGTGCCGCTAACGGTGCCCGTGGCCGTGATCGACGTATCCGTGCCGTGGTTACGAGAATCGATCGCCGCGCTGCTTGTTCCGGTAACGTTTGCTACCGAGATGTTCAGCGCACCGCTGCCATTGTTGTCAGCACGAATACCGTTGGTGCTCCCGCTGATCGAACCAGTTGACGTGATCGACAAATCGGTCCCGCTGTTGGTGGCCGAAATGCCCGCCCCTGCGGACCCGCTGACATTCACTGCCGAAACAGAAAGCGCGCCAGTGCCGGTGTTTTGCGCTTGGATACCCTGTCTGGCGCCAGAGATCACTCCGGACGTGGTGATTGTCAGATAGGTTCCGTTGTTACGGGCAAAGATTCCGTCTTGGCTCCCCGAGGAGACATCTGCAGCCGAAATGGTCATCTCGCCAATGGTTGAATAGGCCCCATAATTACGTGCGTAGATGCCAAAATTATTGCCAGTGACCGCACCGGTTGTGGTCACTGAAAGGTCACCGCCATTATAAACCACAGCGCGAAGACCATCGCTCTTGCCAGTGATTGAAGATTGATTTGTGTCGGTGAAGGTCAATTGTGTACTGCTGAAGACGTCGATCGCGTTGTGAGAGTTGTATGGTTCGATTCCAAAACCGGGCATTGTTACTATGTTGACAGGCCCGCCACTGATGATGCCCACACTGATATCTGTCGTCGGATCAGCCGGGCCGGAGCACACGATGGTGCCAGAGAGCGGCCCAACACAGTTGCCTGCGATCGCAGTTCCGCCGCTAAAGGCAATGGCCGTGCCAAGCGCGATGGCAGGGATCCCCGAGAGCACGCAGCCAAGCGTAGGTGCAAAGCTTGCCACCTGACCTTTGTGTTTTGTCATCCGTCCGCCGCGCAGAAGAATTTCCTGATAGTGCGGCCTGCTTGTGCCGTGCTCTGCTTTTGTCATGATTTCCGTACCAAAATTGTTTTTTGTTGTTTTTGTGCTTTGTCGTCACGCCGGTTTCGGCATGGTGATCAGCTTTGCCGCCTCGGGGGTGCCCGGAGCGGCGGCCATCGGGCAGAGATGGCCCTGAAGAAGTTCAAGATCGTAAAGTTCAGAAATGGCCCCATCAATCCGCAGCCAGTCGACGCAGGTCTTTGTTTCAAGATCGATGATCTGAACGCCGCACCACGGTGCGCTATCGGTCTCAGCCAGTCGCGCATCCAGATCCAGGCCCTCGAACCGCTTGTAGCGCGGCTTTGACAGGCCAACGAAGGCAAAGCGCCCATGCAAGGACAGACCTCGGGCAAACCCGGGGCAGAACACATGCGGTTCAAAACGACCTTTGCCGTTGTCATCGAACTCAACCGTGCCCAGTTCGCCGCGCCCGGAATTCAGCAACCACAAGCGCCCATCGTGCAGACGTGGAGAATGTGGCATCGACAGCCCGTCACACACGATATCATCAGTCTCAACATTGATGACGATCCCGCCATCGGCGCGTCGGTCGCGCCAGCCGTCGATCGTATCAGACCGGCTGACGGCCGTGACATAACGTGGCCGCCTATCCTGCATAGCAAGTCCGTTCAGGTGGCAGCGATCTTCATCCACCAGCGAAGAAATGAACGGGGGCCGCCAAACCTCGCGGAAGCTGTGGCGGGCGTCGGGCGTTGCAAGGCAATTGTGACGGGTGTTGACGAAGATCGCTTTGCCGCTGGCGTCAATACCGAGGTCGTGCAAATCCAACTGACCGGTAAAGTCACTCTGCCGTGGCATAAAGGCGGCATCGAACAGATCGTTCAAACACTCTTCTGGGTCCAGCACGTTCTGCAGGTGCAGGATTTGATCATCCGCAGCCAGTGACAGCCCGTGCGCCCCGTGCCGATGCAGGCCCATGGGGCGCGGGAACGCCATCTGGTGAATGTTAACCCCACCGCCCGGCTTTACCCCCACCATGTAGAGTAATCCCGATTGATACGACGAAAAAGCAACCGACAGCCCAAGACCGGAGAGGCGCCCGGCAAAACCGGCAGAGACCGAATAGTCGGTTTTAGCCCCATCCTTCGGAACTTCTGCGGCGCTCTCTTGAACAGCTGCATCCGGCGGTTCGTTCAAAACGGTTGTGTCGCTCATTGCGCCACCAGCAGAAGAACGTCAGACCCAGATTGCCGCTGTTGATGGCACACGGGCCGCCGCGTTGCATTCGGATCGACAAATCCAATTCCGTCGTAACTTTTGAAGGCGTTAACGCGAACCATCTGAAACCTCGTACTCTTTCGATTTCAGTTCAGCGATTGGCAAAATCATTGCAACTGATCGGACCCGGAAACGCCTGTATTTGAACGCTATGATACCGCTTATGTACTGTGTGTACTTCGTCCCCGGCGCCAGAAGCAGGCCCAATGTAGGCAGCTCCAAACCGAAAGGAATCACCAGATGATTACTGCCGTTCGCACATCAACTTGCGCGACAGGAGTCCGGCGACGCTATCGGCGTGAAACAGAGTTTGGTTTCTGATCTTACGTCCGCCACGCATCGGGATTTTGCGCGTGAACTGACGCTTTGGAAAACCCGGCTTCGGGTGTTTTCGGCAATTGGGCTGATAGCCATCGCGCCAATCGCAACACGGTCGTCGACGCGACGGAGGTCAGACGGTTCCGTCCGGGTCCAATCGATACCACGGTGTGTCGCAGGTTTCCGAACCACTGCCCGAAAGTCAAGACCCTTTCAGGCGGAATTCAACCCAGTGCAGCTGCTTTCAAAGACGCCCGCAACGTCTCCCAGACGCTTTCTGGCGAACTTTCGCGAGGGTCCTGTCTGGGCGTTCGGACGCGCAACCCCTCGCGGTATTCGCTCGGAGAAACGCCATAATGATCGATAAACGCACGCGACAGCGCTGGGCGGCTGGAAAACCCGGTCCGGTATGCGACATCGCCCACGTTGCAATCAGCCGCAGTCCGGAAAAAACCGGACGCTTTTTCAAGTCGTATCAAACGGATAAGGCGTTGCGGGGTATCAACTTGCTGACAGACCTGGTAAAGTTTTGACCGGGAAATACCAAGCTCTTTCGAGATCATTTCCGGCGATAGATCGCGGTTGTGAAAATTCTGGTGAATGTAATCGACGATGGTACAAAGCACAGTCTCGCTGCGGATCTCAAGGCTTTCCAGCTCTTGTATCCATTGGTGTCTGATCGCATCCACAGCAAGTTTGTGCAGCATATCGGAAAGTGTTCCGACCTCGCTGTCATCTGCGTTTCTAAGTTCGGAAAACACATCTCTTATCGCGGTTTTCAAAATCCTGGTCACCGGACTACTGCGTAAGATCATGTTATGCAGGTTTGAGAGTCCGGGAACCTCGCTCTGCAGTTTTGGACGGTGCAGGTTAAGCGTATAAACAACAACACCCTCGTGCTGATAGAAAAAGGGGCGTTCAGTATCCAACGAACGGAGATCGCCCGATCTGGTTAACCCTTTGCCATCAGAGTAATGCGTCGCCAGGTCATTTCCGCTGTACCGGTAGTGAACCCCAAAGGCATTCATTTCCGCGCGCGCCATGCCTTGTTCTGACCGTCTCAGGAAACACGGCGTTATGCTCTGATACCGATATAACGTCAGCGCCGCAGTCCGGTTGTATTCGGCGATGAAGCTGAACGGGTTGTCCGATGGACCATCCCGATCAACCTCGATCCCGGCCGAGTCGAACAATTGCTCGCGAAAGAACGCATATTGCTGCTTTTCGGGCAGCATGTTGGTGTCGATCTTGAGGGAGGTCAGAGTATTTTGCTCAGCCATGATGCACCCCATTTGACGACGTTGATAGAAATGGTCCAGTCACATTTTTTCCTGCAGAGAACGCGTGTCGCCGAACGCCAGACCGCGAAATGTCACCGCGCTAATTCAACAGTTCATTTTCAAACGGAAAATCGGCGATGATCTCACACCCTGCCTTGGTGACCCGCACCATTTGCTCAAGCTTCACACCGTGGGAACGTCCGACCTCACCGATGTAGCTTTCGATGGACAGGGTCATGTTTTCTTCGAACACGCCGTCGTAGCCGGTACGCTACCAGAAGGCGAGGGGGGGCACCTGCGGGTACTCGTTGCACATGCCGGTGCCATGGACCAAAACGCGGCAGTCAAGGTCCTGATACTTTTCAGGCATCTTCCACGCTTTCCCGGCAAACTCACGCAGAGAAACGCCCGCTTTGATCAGCCCCATATTGGTGTGCACCTGATCATAGGACGTCTGATACAGCGTCTTCTGTTCGGGCGTCGGCTTTGCTGATTGGCAAAGCCACGTGCGCGAGATGTCGGTGTTATACCCAAATGGGCCGATCATATCGGTGTCGATTGCCAAGAACTCACCGGGTTCCAGCGCCTTGTTGCTTGCCTCGGTATACCACGGGTTTGTGTTGCTGCCCGCGACGACCAGTTTGGTTTCGATATAGTCGCCACCGAGGTTTGAGTTCATTGACGCCAGGACAGCCCAAAGATCATTCTCGGTCGCGCCGGGGATGGTCATGTCACGCATGGCGCGCAGTGCGGTCATGCACACAAGCGCGGAGTGCTTTTGAGCCTTAAGTTCTTCGGGTGTTTTGATGCTACGCGCCCGTTCAATAATGTCCTGACCGAAAACAGTCGTAATCTGTCGTTCGGTCAGCGCCGTGCGACCGCCCGGTTCAAGCTTGTCGATGGCGATTCGTGAATTGCCGCAGCGCTCGGTGATAACGTCAGCCAGTTCATCTGCCCAAGCCTCAATCAATTCGGGCCGTTTGTCTCCTGCGGTGTGGTGATACCAAAGCGTTCCCGGCCGCGATTCCGCTATGGTGTCCAGACCTTTCGACAGATGCCCGCAATTTACAAAATCGAACATCACCGCCTTGCCCTGGGTGGGAACAAGGCAATATCTGGCGGCATTGTGCATCGTCCAGATCTGCATGTTCCGACAGTCGGTCGCATAACGGATGTTAATAGGATCATAGAGCAGGATGCCGCCCAAACCGTTCGCAGCTAGCTGCTGCTGAAGCCGGTCCAGTCGTTCCTGACGCATCTTGGCTTCATCGACTTGCGGCAGACGGATGAGGCCCTGGCGAGCATCATTGATATAGCTAGTCAGGTCCATGCGGATATCCCTAATTGATCGCCTGTATCCCCGTTCCAACGCATCGCTCTTTCAAGCATGATGACGGGTGGCCGCTCCGACGGCGCTTCCGAGGTCTCAAGATCTACTGGACTGCCGCTGCGCATAAAATATTGAAAAATGTCGGGATAAATCATAACTAGAGGTAATAAAAACTATCGCAAATCTCTTCCGCCTTTGGATAACCTGTTGTTCTTCCAAGCTGCTGCTGACAATCAAAGCCTGACGCTGGCCGCCGAAGAGCTGTTTGTTACTCAGGCGGCAGTCAGCAAACGGATTCACAGGCTTGAAGATTGGCTTGGCGCATCACTGTTTTCGCGCGAAGGGCGCAAACTCGAACTCACCGAGGCAGGACGCGAACTGGCCTCGGATGTGGAAATCGCATTGGAGTTTCTGGACCGGGCCATTCACAAGATCAAAGTTCCAGAACAACCCGCCGTGCAGATTGCCGCAAATACTGCGTTGTCGATGTTCTGGCTACATCAACGTCTGAAGGCATTTTCGTTCAGTGACGCGGCCTGTGACGTCAATATCCTGACGACGGAATCGACATCCGAGCTTTTGGGGGACTCGCAGAATCTGGCGATCGTCTATTGCGATGGCAACGTCCCCGGATGGGACTGTGTCAGCATACTGGATGTCGAGATGGTGCCGGTCGCATCACCCGAGGTTGCTAAGCGGGCGGAACAGGCAAAGATGTTCACGTTGAACGCGCAAACCGAAATGGCACCTCCCATCCTGGAATTTGCAAGCCTGGCCCCTGACTGGATCAACTGGGAAACTTGGCTCCGACGGCTTGATCTGCCGGACATCAAGAATTGGCCCAGGGTACAGTGCAACAGCTATGTGCAATCAGTTGGCAAAGCGCTTGAAGGTGCAGGCATTGCACTTGTGAACGCAGCCATGATGGAGGAGGATCTGAGCACCGGCGCTTTGACTAAAATCGGACAGCAGAGCCTAAAGCCGGGGAATTCCTATCACCTCTGTCGCAAGCAAAATGTTGCTTTGTCTCAAAATGCCATGGGCCTGTATGAGTTTCTGACCAAGAAGGGCCGCACAACGTACTGAGGTGCCGCCGTCGAGGTATTGGCCACCATTTTCCGCGTTGGTTGATCGTACTCGGAAACGTTTCGCTGCGTCGTGAGGCCCAAGGCAGGAACGCACCTTTGCGACATATAGCAAACCTCGCGGAGCGATGCTTCATCTGAGCCGTCTTCAGGTTTAGCGAGCCGATAGTGAGTTCTAGACCCGCGATGCGCGAAGCGACTTCTTGGACCTAAAATCTGATTGGTCCAAGTTGGAAATAGTTTACTGTCATAGTTGACAATGTATTTCAGGTGATTATTTGTCATATGTGACAATAAACGAGAGCGCCCATGCCACGACCCAATCTGAAGGACCAACGATCAGAACAGATCCTCGACGCATATCTCACTTGTGTGGCCCGTTTCGGATTGGAAGGGGCGACCCAGGAACGCATCGCCGCCGAGGCAGGAGTCAAGCGACCCATCCTGCGTCACTACTTGGGGAACAAGGATCAAATGGTTGAGGCATTGATCGCCTATGTCGTGGACAGGTTTGCCGCGGCGACAATATCGTTGCGGGATGCCTTGGAACCTGCTGGCATGCCCACCGATCTGATTGGTCTGCTGTTTGACAAGGCCACCCCCAACGATCCGCGTGTGATGTTGGCATATCAGTCTCTGGTGACATCCGTGGCTGAACATCCCACCATGCGTCAGCCTCTCGTCGATAGCTTGGCACAGTTCCTTGATGTGATCGAACTGGTGCTACGACGCGCCTATCCTGATGTTTCTGCAATAAGAATTCGGGCCGTCGCACAGGGAATCTCTGCGACATATGTTAACTTGGATTCCCTGACCCCTCTAAACCCGCCAGAGGCGTGGCGTGAGGAGCTGAAACAGGCCGCGCTGATCCTAGCCTCCAGCTTGGAAGCAAGGGCATGAGTACCTCGCGTCTTGTCAATTATGTTGCCTTACCAGTTCTTTTGGTTTCTGCGGTCCTGGGGCTCTATTGGGTCTGGGGGCTGCTGTTTCTGTGGTGGTTGATGCCATCGATCATGACTGGTCAGACCGCGCTGGTCTCTGACATCATCCGTGATCAGGACCCGGTCCTTTTCTGGTCTGTGGCCATTCTGTGGGCGGCGTTCGGACTGATGATGATAGCGGCCAGCCTGTTTCCCGCCCACGCCATCTGGCTTGTTTAAGAGGCTGCCATGACCCGCATGTATCACCACCTTCCCGTTGACGCCTATATGTCTCAAGACTGGTTCGACCGCGAACAAAAGCTGATCTTCTCACGCAGCTGGCGCTATGCGGGACTGGCCGAGGATGTACCGAAGCCCGGCCATTTTATCTCGGTTCAGGCCGGGCTGAACAACATCTTTATCGTGATGGGACGCGATCACCGTCTGCGGGCGTTTCACAACATCTGCCGCCATCGCGGTACGCAATTGATCCGGGCGGTCGGGAAAACGCAAAAG
Organism: Ruegeria sp. EL01; assembly: GCF_900313035.1. GTDB lineage: Bacteria > Pseudomonadota > Alphaproteobacteria > Rhodobacterales > Rhodobacteraceae > Ruegeria. The sequence goes on from NZ_OMPS01000004.1 coordinate 210,222, forward strand.
GCGCTGACGTGTCCCTATCATGACTGGACATACGATCTGGAAGGCAACCTGATATCTGTTCCAGATGAGGCAAAGGAGTATCCCAATGGTATCGACAAATCCTGCCTGGGCCTGAAACCTGCGAGCGTCGACATCTGGCGCGGCATGCTGTTTGTTCATCCTGATCCAAACCCACCCAGCCTTGCCAAATGGTTCGGCGCTGTTGATCCGCTGCTGGGACCACACAAACCAGAAGAACTGGTGGAGTATCCCGAAGCCCGGCAGAGCTATAAAGTCAAGGCCAACTGGAAGATCGTGGTCGAGAATTACATCGACGTCTATCACCTGAGCCATCTGCATTCGAACACGTTGCATATGTATGATCATGCGCGGGCGGAATATGGGTGGAAGGGTCCACACTACCACTTTTGGGAACCACCTGCGGCGGATTATGCAAAAGATCTGAACAAGAACCTGCCGTCGCCACGGACGATCCCTGAGCCGCATGCTGGGGCCTGGGTGCCGATGCTGTTCCCCGGTATCGGCCTCGGCGCTGGTGAGGATAGTTGGAACATTTTCATAATCACACCCCTCGCACCAGGCCTGACACGGGTGGAGAACCGCACCAAATTGGCCAATGCCTCAGGTTGGGAGTTTCAGAAACAGCAATGGCGCAGTTGGAGCTTTTGGAAAGATTTCGGCGGCCTGAAATATCCAGACGGCGATGCAACCGGCGAAGATGATCCCATGGCGTCAGGTGATTTCACCGCCGAGGATATCTATGCCTGCGAGCAACAACAGAAATCCTTGACCAGCCCGTTTTTCGAGGTCGGCCCCGCCGCCAATGGAGAAAGTCCTGTGGTGAAGCACCAACAAGCCGTCCTTGAATTTCTTGAGGCACAAGAAACTGGGTCTTAGCCGCATGCTTTGGATAGACGCCAGATATTCCCACAATTGGGTGCACAAACAGCCTCAGTTCCCGCTCTGACTCTGGAAGAACAATGACACGTATTTTTGCAACACTGATCGGCATGACTCTGGCAGCCGGGCTGGTTTTGGCCAACCCCTCGGACGAGCCAATGGAGCTGGCGGTTCGTTATCTCGAAGCAACAGATGAGACAGCCATCGCCGCAACATGGAAGAACTGGCACCCGGAGGCGGTGCATACTGTCACAATCAAATACGGGTTGGGATTGCCGGATGAGCAGTTTTCCTATCCAGCGTCAGATTGGGAAACTCTTCCTGATTGGCGCCAAGATACCACATTGAAGGACGCGATGCAGGGATACACAGAAGCCACGCGCAGTGCGTCCAGACTTACCTCAGAGACTGACGAGGACGGCACACATGTTACCGCCGTCACCCGTGTCGGTTACATCTGGGGTGATACACCAGGAACCATGATCCAGACGGACAAGTTCTTTGTCGTCTCGCAAGCGGGTCGGTTGGTTATCCGCGCTCTCGACACCACGTTCGACTATCGTTGAGGACGCCATGAACCCTAACTTCTTCTCCCTGAAAGTTGCTGACATCCGGCCTGAAATCAAAGGCAAAGCGTCAAGCGTGATTTTCGATTTACCTGCCAACCTGACAGAGACCTTTCGTTGGCAGGCAGGGCAGCATGTCACTTTGCGCTTTCGCCTCAATGACAGCGAGCAGCGCCGCAGCTACACCATATCCAATCCACCCGGCGCGCCCTTGCGCATCACTGTAAAACGGGTGGCCAATGGGCTGGTCTCAAACCATATCGGTGACCATCTAAAGCCGGGTGATACGGTCGATGTCATGCCGCCATTCGGTCGTTTTTCACTGACGCCTGATCCACTGTACCGGCGCACCCACTACTTCTTTGGGGCAGGCAGTGGCATCACGCCGCTTTTTGCAATGATCAACGCTGTCCTTGAAGAAGAAACTCATTCAGTGGCCCATTTGATCTATGGCAACGCCGATGGCGACAGCATCCTCTTTGGCAAAGAACTGGACAAGTTAACAGCGGATCACGCCGACCGGTTTACCTTGCGCCATGTCCTGTCCGCTCCCTCGATGTGGAGTTGGAACAGCCCGTGGCGAAAGGGGCGCGTGGATGTAAGTATGATCAAGGATGCGATCAGCGAAACCCCACCCGTGGCGCAAGACGTCCAATACTGGGTTTGCGGTCCCGGCGCTATGAATGCAGATGTGAAGGATGCCTTGGTGGCGCTGGATGTACCGGCGGGCCGAATTCACATGGAGAGCTTTGGAGGGGTCGAGGTTGCGGCCTCCAGTGTTATTGGTATCGCCGCCAATGCAAAGGTTGAACTGGACAGGGCGATACACGATGTTCCGGTCGCTGAAAATCAAACCCTTCTCAATGCGGTATTGTCGGCGGGTCTCACCCCCCCTTTCAGCTGCCAATCTGGAGTATGCGGCGCATGTAAAGCGCGCCTGATCAAAGGTCAGGTTCACATGCAAGCCGGAATGGCGCTGGAGGACAGTGACGTCGCCCGAGGAGATATACTCTCCTGTCAGAGTGTCGCAGCCTCAGATGAACTGAGTATTAGCTTCGACAAATAAGAGGCGTGGTTCTGCTGTTAGGGCGGGGATCATGCGAACGAGTCTACGTTGCGTGCCCTTTTCGGGTGCCCGTTTCAGGGCATTGCAGCAATTGCGAATGGGTCAATGGCAGGGAACCTGACATCCGCTGCTCATGTTGAGGTACGAACAGGGCTGACAATGTGGCGCCGTTAGGGCTGACGCCCTGGATTTCATGTCTACGGGGTCGGGTTGGTCAGTGCGAGGCTCAGATACTCTGTGCGTGTGTCAATTTCGAGCTTAGAACAAGTTGTTGAAATTTATTTCAACTAGAGTAATATTTTTCACAACGGAACTCAGAGCCGATTCGTATGTCCTATTCAATCAACCATGATGAAGAACTAAGCCTTTCAACGCGCGCTGCTTGGCTCCACTATGGTGGGGGGCTGTCACAGACGGATGTGGCAAAACGATTGGGCGTTACCAAAATTAAGGCGCACCGCCTGATTGGACGTGCCAATCAGGAAGGCATCGTCAAAATCAGTTTTGATGGTGAAATCGCTGAATGCGCCGCGCTCGAAATGAAGCTCAGCGAGGTCTATGATCTCTCTTACTGTGAAGTTGTTCCTGATCTTGAAGAGGTAGGGCTTCCGGTTCGCGCACTTGGTTTGGCAGGCGGCCGCTTTCTTGGTCGCGAAATTACCAGCGGGACCAATGATGTGATCGGCGTTGGCAATGGCCGCACTCTTGCATCTTGTGTGCGTCACATGACCAGCCTCAATTCAAAAGGTATCAAATTTGTTTCGTTGATGGGTGGTTTGACGCGGAACTTCGCAGCAAATCCCCATGATGTGATGCACAAGCTGGCTGAGAAAACTGGAGCAGAAGCCTATTTTATGCCGGTCCCCTTCTTTGCAAATTCAGCAGAAGACCGTGATGTGATGTTGAAGCAGCGCGGCGTGCCCGAAGTTCGGCAAATGGCGGCGGCGTCACCCTTGAAGTTTGTGGGGATTGGCACGGCAGAGATGACGGCGCAAACCGTCACCGCCGGAATTGTCGTGGAAAGTGCCATGCAAGATGTTCGCAAGCGCGGAGGCGTGGGCGAACTGATAGGGCACTTTTTCGATGACGACGGCAAGCGTGTGCAGACCCAACTGGCAGACCGCACGTTGTCGGTCGGCATCGACGCTCTGGAAAACAGCAGAATTGTTGCCATTGGAGGGGGCGACGAGAAGATCCGAGCGATCGGATCGATACTGCGAAGCGGGCTGTTGAACGGCCTCATCACGGACGAGCGCACCGCAAAAGCGCTTATTACTTAGTTTATCCATGGGAGGATAAGAATGTACGAAAAGGAAAAGAGACTAGCCAAGTCGTATATCGACGGAAAAGTTAGCAGACGCTCCATGCTGCGCGGAATGGCAGCCATGGGCGTAACAGCTGCGACGGCCGGGGTACTGGTTAACGCCGCTGCCACTCAGGCCTTGGCCCAGAATGGATTTGACTGGAAGAAGCACTCGGGTACGACCGTGAAGCTTCTGTTGAACCAGCACCCCTATGCCGATGCAATGATAGCAAACATTGAGAACTTCAAAGAGCTCACAGGCATGGATGTCGAATATGACATTTTCCCAGAGGATGTCTATTTCGATAAGGTCACAGCGGCACTTTCCTCAGGGTCAAGTGAGTATGATGCGTTCATGACCGGTGCATACATGACATGGACCTATGGTCCTGCCGGGTGGATCGACGATCTGAACGAATACATCGGCGACGAAACCAAAACCAATCCTGACTACAATTGGGAAGATATGCTCGAAGGTGTGCGCGATTCGTGCGCGTGGAATGGTCAACCGGGCGGTGCCCTTGGGTCGGATGACGCCAAACAGTGGTGCATCCCATGGGGCTATGAGCAGAACAACCTGACCTATAACAGTCGGATGTTCAGCGAAGCCGGCCTGACGCTTCCAACCAATCTTGACGAGTTGGTCAGCACGGCGTCGGAAGCGAACGCTAAGCTGGATGGCGTTTACGGTATCGGTGTGCGGGGCTCACGGTCCTGGGCCACGATCCATCCCGGTTTCCTGTCAGCTTATGCCAACTTTGGCCAGAAGGACCTGAATGTTGGTGATGACGGCAAATTGTCAGCGGCCATGAACACCGATGTGTCGCGTGCCATGCACGAGAAATGGGTCAAGATGATCCAGGAAAGTGGCGCACCGGATTGGTCAACCCATACGTGGTATCAAGCTGGCACTGATCTTGGTGCGGGTAAATCCGCGATGATCTTTGACGCCGACATCCTGGGTTATTTCATGAATGGTGGCGACAACGCCGAAGCCGGCAACCTGTCCTTTGCACCCTTCGCAGCAAACCCGGACGCTGACGCGCCAACGCCGAATATCTGGATCTGGTCGCTGGCCATGGCAAATGCGTCCAAGCAGAAAGATGCGGCTTGGTACTTCATGCAATGGGCCTCGGGTCCTGAGCATGGTCTTTTTGGTGCCACTGAAATGGACTTCGTTAACCCTGTTCGCAAATCCGTTTGGGCAGATGCAGGTTTCCGGTCGCGTCTGGACGAAAGCTATTCGGGCTATGTCGACATGCATGACCTGTCTGCGCCTGGCGCGAAAATCCACTTCACAGCACAGCCGCTATTCTTCGATCTGACGACCGAATGGGCCGCGACGCTGCAGAAGATGGTCGCCAATGAGGTGCCTGTGGATGAGGGGCTGGATCAACTCGCGCAAAGCGTTGATCGACAGCTTAAGGAAGCAGGATTGGGTTAACTCCCAAACCCAACTGCGCCCGCCGCCTGTTTTCCAAATGGGCGGCGGGACGCCCAGACGACCCTGAAACCCCAGAAGATGTACCGGCTCTCAGAGCGGGCATGAGAAAGATGTGCCATGGCAACCGCAACCGCTGGCGACCCACCAAAGCGCAAGTTCAAGATTAACAAAAGGTACCTTCCTTACCTTTTGAGCCTGCCTGCTCTGCTGACCTGCATCGGCATTCTGATCCCGTTCTTCACCGCCGTTGCCTATTCCTTGCAACGTTACCGTCTGTCCCAACCTTGGGCGCGGGAATACAATTGGGGCGAGAATTACCTCAACTTCATGACGGACCCATCCTTCTGGAACACGCTCAAGGTCTCTATGACCTATGCGTTTGTGACCGTCGGGGTGGAGTTGTTGCTGGGTCTCGGCATCGCACTTTTGCTGCAAAAGCGCACCCGGTTTAACAACTTTGTCTCCATCATGTTGCTGATGCCGCTGATGACCGCGCCTGCCTTGGCGTCGCTGATGTGGAAACTCATGACCAATCCCGGCTTTGGCGTGCTCAGCTATTTCGCTGAACTCATTGGGATTGAAGACATGCGGTGGGCGTCTGACCCATCCACGGCCATGCTGACTGTCGTGATTGTCGATGTCTGGGTCTACACGCCGTTCATTATGATATTGTTGTTGGCAGGCCTCCGATCGCTTCCTCGACAACCTTTTGAGGCCGCCGAACTTGACGGTGTGCCCCGCCTGTTTGTGTTCTGGAAGATCACCTTGCCGATGCTGACACCTTTTCTTCTGACCGCAACATTGTTCCGTGTTATCGAGTCAATCCAGCAATTCGACATCATCTACGCCATGACCCAAGGTGGCCCTGGCGACACGCTGACGGTCTTTCAGGTCGAGGCTTATCTGAACTTCTTCCAATCGACCAATGTCGGACGATCCGCCGCCCTTTTGATGATCCTTTGGGCCATCACCTACTTCCTGTCGAACATCTTCATCAAGAACTGGCTGCGCCTGCGCGAAAAAGCGCGCGGCGACGCATAGAGGGCCCTGCAGATGCAAACCACGAGCACCTTTGAGAGCGTCCTGCGCGGCATGGCGATCACCGTGATCATCCTGTTCTTCATGTTTCCGATCTTCTGGATCTTCCTGATGTCATTCCAGACGAACGAGACGATCTTGCGCGTTCCCCCGTCGCCGTTTTTTGAGCCGACACTGACCAACTACCGCTCGCTGATCTCGGGGCGATTGGAAGGCAGCACTGCGACGCTTGAGATCGCGTTCATGTCCAACCTCTACAACTCGCTGTTTCTGTCGGTCACGTCTGTAACGGTCGGCCTGCTTCTCGGCGTCCCCGCCGCTTACGCTTTCGCGCGACTGAAGTTCCGAGGCTCGGAAGATATCGCGTTTACACTTCTGTCCTTCCGGTTCGCACCGCCCCTTTTGGTGCTATTGCCGCTGACCATCTATTTCCAGCAGATCGGACTGGCCGACACCTATGGTGGCCTCATCTGGGTTTACCAATTGATAGTTCTGCCCCTGATCCTCTGGATCGTACGTGGCTATTTCGAAGATATCCCGGCTGATATCGAATACGCTTACCGCATTGCGGGTCACGGCTTCTGGGCTACGTTCCGGAAAATAGCACTGCCTCTGGCGGGTCCCGGTATCGCAGCTGCAGGCTTGCTTGCGTTCATCTTCGCTTGGAACAACTTCATCTTTGCGCTCGTCCTCGCCTCGGCCGACAAGCAGCCCGTCACCGTGGGGGCGCTGGCGTTCATCACCGCATCCGGCATCAATTACGGGCAAATCGCAGCCGGGATCATGCTATCCATCGCGCCGACATTCGCACTCGCGCTTTATGCCCAACGCTACCTTGTCGAAGGTCTGTCGCTTGGGGCGGTGAAGGGGTAAATCATGTCACTCGAACTCACAGACCTCAGCAAAAGCTTCAAGGACGATACCGTTCTCGATGGTGTGTCCCTGCATGTGCCCGAAGGCAAAACGCTGGTCCTGTTCGGCCCGTCAGGCGCTGGCAAAACCGTGCTTTTGCGCCTGATTGCCGGGGTCATTGAACCAGACACAGGCCAGATCAAAATCTCTGGCATGGACGTTGATGGTGTAGCGCCTGAGGACCGCAACATTGGGATGGCCTTCCAGAACTTTGCGCTTTTCCCGCATATGGACGCCCACGCCAATATTGCCAGCCCGCTGACCGCGCAGAAGCAGGACAAGTCCGCGATCCAAGCCGGCGTGCAAGCGCTGGCAAAGTTGCTGAAGATCGACCACGTGCTGGGCCACAAACCGAAGGAGCTCTCCAACGGTCAAAAACAACGCACTGCTTTGGCGCGGGCCTTGGCGGGCAAACCAAAAATCCTGCTGCTCGATGATCCTTTGCGCAATGTCGATGCCAAACTACGGTTTGAAATGCGGCTTGAACTGCCCCGCTTGCTGTCGGACCAAAATGCGACCGTTGTCTATGTGACTCAGGACTACAAAGAAGCGATGGCATTCGGCGACGAGATTGCCGTGATCAATGGCGGTGTTGTTCAGCAGATAGGCACGCCCGAGCAGATTTATCTGACCCCCGCCAATGTTGAAATTGCGCGGCTGTTTGGCGATCCGGTGATCAATTTCCTTGATGTAACGCCGCAGAAAGACGCAACTGGCGTCTTTGCGCTGATCTCTGACAAACGTGTCGACCTGGACGCGGGCTACAGCCATGTCGTTGGACAAGATTGTAGTCTTGGAATTCGGCCAGAATCCGTTCTGTTCGTCCCCGAAGATCATCCAGGCGCGGTGCCCGTGACGGTCGAGGCGGAAACGCCCCTGAACGAGAAAACCGTCAACCTGTGCCTGACCGCGCGCGGCCGCGAAATCATGGCGTCCCGGCCCTCGGGTACGGACGGCCCCGCCATAGGCGCGGCGTTTGTGACGATTGAGGCTGCCAATGCACTGTTATTCGACAAGCTGACTGGCGCGCTGATCGAACCGACGGACATTGCAGTTAAAGGAAAAGTCGCATGAGTGATGTGATGTTGAACCTTGATGCGGTCGACAAGTTTTATGGCCCCATAGACAAAGGCGTGCATGCCGTGCGCAACCTCTCAATGACGGTCACGCGGGGCGAAATCATCGCGCTTCTTGGGTCGTCTGGATGCGGCAAAACCTCGACCCTGCGCATGGTCGCGGGGTTCGAAGCCGTCAGCCGTGGCAGGATCAGTATTGGCGGGCGCGAAATTCACACTCTGCCGCCTGTGCAACGCAATGTGGCCATGGCGTTTGAAGGATACTCCCTCTACCCGACCGTCACGGTCCGCGACAATATCGCGTTTGCTTTGAAACGCGGCAACTTCTCGGCCGTGGATGTTGCTGCCAAAGTGGATGAAGTCGCTGAAATGCTGGAAATTTCTGCGATTTTGGACAAGTATCCCTCTTCGATCTCTGGCGGTCAGCAACAACGCGCCTCTCTTGCCCGCGCGCTGATCCGAGACGCCGATCTGTACCTTCTGGATGAACCCATGGGCCAGTTGGAACCACAGCTGCGGACCCTGCTGCGTGGCCGGATCAAAGCCTATATCAAAGAACGCGGTCTCACGGCGATACTGGTGACACATGATCAAACCGAGGCAAACGCGCTTGCCGATCGGATTGCCGTCATGGAGGACGGCGAGCTTCAGCAATTTGCCAGCCCCGAGGATATCAAGAAATCACCCGCCAATTTGTTTACGGGCACATTCGTGGGGGAGCCCCCGATGAATGTTTTTCCTGCACGTACAAGCATTTCGGAAACGACTGTGTCCTTGCGTCTGGATGGGGATGTCGAACTCAGCTACCCGGTTGACGCATTCTCGGCTGAACTGCGCACGCGTTTGACTGAGATGGGCGAGGTCGTTCTTGGCGTGCGTCCCTACGCAGTGCAGCGGCGCGAGACCGGCTCACCCGCAACGGTTGTGGCTAATCAATGGCTGGGTGACCAAAGCCATATTGCAGCGAATTTTGCCGCTGGATCGCTGGTGCTGGTCGAACATGACCGCACACAGTTGGTCGAAGATCAGCAAATCGCCGTTCATCTGGAACCGTCCGACCTTCATATCTTCAATCCGAAAACTGGCATGGCAATCAGCCATGGGGCGCGGTTGGTTGGATGAGCAAGGATCTGATCATAGGCGTTGACGCGGGCACATCCGTTGTTAAATCCATTGTTTTTGATCTGACGGGACGTCAGATCGCGTCGGCCTCCGTCAAGAACCGCTATTTTACCGCTGAAGGTGGCGCTGCCACACAGCCACTGGATCAAACCTGGGACGATTGCGCCACAACGCTGCGCCAGTTGAGCCAACATGTCCCAGACATTGCCACACGTGTTGTCGCCGTTGCCGTGACGGGTCAGGGGGATGGCACATGGCTGGTCGATGACGCTGGTGCTCCGGTTGGGGATGCCTGGCTTTGGCTGGACGCACGAGCCGGCCAGATCGCGGAGCGGCTGCGTCAACGCCCCGAGGATGCAGCACGATTCCTGCGCACTGGAACTGGGCTGAATGCCTGCCAACAGGGCGCGCAATTGCTGCATATGATGGAGCATCAGCCTGACAGGCTGGAACGCGCAGCGACCGCATTTCACTGTAAAGACTGGCTCTACTTCAACCTCACCGGCGTACGGGCAACCGACCCATCCGAGGCGTGCTTCACCTTTGGCGATTATCGAACGCGCGCCTATTGTGATGATGTAATCGGTTTTTACGGGTTAGGGGCGAGTAACGCTTTGATCCCCCCGATTTGCGACGGGGCAACCACCCATCACCGTTTATCCAGATCCGCGGCCGAGCAGACAGGCCTGCTGGCAGGCACGCCTATCGTGTTGGGCTATGTCGATGTGATCTGCAGCGCCTTGGGGGCAGGGGCTTACGCGCAGGACCGTGCGCTTGGTTGCACCATTGTCGGCACTACGGGGATGCACATCCGAACAAAACAAGCCGCTGACATTAGCCTGAACACCGCGTTGAAATCCGGCTATGTCATGTTGATGCCTATCGAGGGCATCGCGGCCCAGATGCAAACCAATATGGCCAGTACGTTGAACCTCGATTGGGTCTTAGGTCTAGCTAAACAGGTGGCTGAAAGCCTGGGGGATGCTGTCGACAAGGATCGCCTGCTCGGTCTGATTGATGGTTGGCTAGAGACAACGCATCCCGCCTCTCTGCTATATCACCCTTATATCTCTGATGCGGGCGAGCGGGGCCCGTTCATCGACCACACGGCTCGGTCCAGCTTTATTGGCCTGAACGCAAACCACGGCTTTGGTGATCTGGTGCGCGGCACGATCGAAGGATTGGGCTTTGCTGCGCGGGATTGCTACGCTGCCATTGGGGATATGCCCGACGAAATCCGGCTGACAGGTGGCGCCGCACGATCCACCGGATTGCGCAATATCCTTTCGGCGACATTGGGTGCGCCTGTGCGCCAGTCCATGCGCGAAGAAGCTGGTGCTGCGGGTGCAGCCATGATCGCAGCCGTCTCTGTGGGCATCTATGATACGATGCAAGACTGTCTCAATGAATGGGTCTCCCCCCTTCTGGGGGAGCGCGATGACCCCGACCCGAAACTTGTCGAGACCTATTCCCACCACTTCCCTCACTACGTCGCGGCGCGCGAAGCGCTTCAGCCGATATGGCACCGGCTTGCAGATCAAAAGGACACCTGAAAATGGCACGCAAAATTGCGATCATTGGCGACTATTTCATCCTGCCCGAAGTTTTTGAGCAGGAGGTCCGCAAAGCTTGTACCGGTCACGATTTGACCGTCCGTCTGAAACAGGAGGATTGGCCCAACAGTCCGGCTGTCCACGGCTATGCCGGCGATGAGGAAGTCCCAGTCAAGGAATTTGTCGGCGATTTCGATGAGGTCGCGGAGTTTGTCGGAGATGCGGAAATCCTGGTGATGCACATGTCCCCCGTGACTGACGGAATGCTGGATGCCTTGCCGAACTTGAAATTCATCGCCTGCTCGCGCGGCGGTCCGGTCAATATTGATATTGCGGCCGCCAACAAGCGCGGTGTTCAAGTCGTCCGTGCGCCTGGCCGCAATGCCTCAGCGGTGGCAGAGTTCACCATCGGTGCAATGCTCGCTGAAACCCGCAAGATCCGCGTGGGTCACGAAACGCTGCGCAAAGGTATTTGGCGGGGGGATCTGTACCGTGCTGACACGACCGGACGCGAGTTGAACGAGATGACTGTGGGAGTGATCGGATACGGCAAGATCGGCACCCGTCTGGTCAAGATTTTGCAAGCCTTTGGCTGCCGCATTCTGGTCAGTGATCCTTATGTCCAGCTTGATCCCGCAGATACCGCCGCCGGAGTCGAACAGGTCTCGCTCGACACGCTTTTGGGCGAAAGCGACGTGGTCTCATTGCACCCGCGCGTGACGGAGGAGACCACCCAAATGATCAACAAAGACACGTTGTCGAAGATGAAAAATGACGCCTTGTTGATCAACACGGCGCGGGGGCCATTGTGCAATTACGATGATCTTCATAAAGCTTTGGTGGACGGAACCATCGGCTCGGCCATGCTCGAGACGTTCTCTGTCGAACCCACGCCCCCCGATTGGCCATTGCTACAACTCGAGAACGTGACACTGACCCCCCATATCGCGGGCGCTTCTGTGCGGACCGCCCAATACGCCGCCCAAGTTCTTGCCGAGGATGTAAAAAACTACATCACGGGAAATCCTCTGAACAACCTTTGTGGAGCCTAACAAATGAATGAAACCGAAATCCGGGCCGAAGTCGTTGCCGCCTATCAGGAGCTGAGCCGGGAAGGGATGAACAAAGGCGCATCAGGCAATGTCTCGGCCCGTTGTGGCGATCACATGTTGATCACGCCGTCTGGCATTCCCAGTGCGCAAATGTCGCCCGATCAAGTTGCAAAAATTGCCATCGACGACGAGACAGGCGCCTGGGACGGGCCGTGCAAGCCCTCGACTGAATGGCGCTTTCACCGTGGCATCCTCGCCTCGCGCCAGGATGCAGGCGCGGTCGTGCACACCCACGCACCCTTCGCCACCATCTTATCGGTCCTGCGCAAGCCTATTCCGGCGATCCACTACATGATGGCGGCCTTCGGCACGACCGAAATCAAATGCTCTGGCTACACAACATTTGGTACAGACGATCTGTCGAAGATGGTGCTGGATGCAATGGATGGCAGCGCTGGTTGCCTGATGGCGAACCACGGCATGGTCGTCACCGGCCCGAACATGACGCGCGCGATGTGGTTGGCAGGCGAATTGGAACTGTTGGCCAGCCAATATTATCACAGCCTACTTTTGGGCAAGCCGCATATCCTTAGCGCAGCCGACATTGAGAAAACCGCTGAGTCATTCTCCAGCTATGGGCCACAGGCCGCAGAGGAGTAGCAATGTCCGACGACGTTGATCTATTCATCATAGGCGGCGGAGTAAACGGTGCCGGTATTGCCCGCGACGCAGCGGGCCGGGGCCTTTCGGTGGTGCTGTGTGAAAAGGATGATCTGGCCGAAGGAACGTCGTCGCGCTCTGGCAAGCTGGTCCATGGCGGTCTGCGTTACTTGGAATACTATGAATTTCGCCTCGTACGTGAAGCCCTGATCGAGCGAGAGGTCTTGCTGAATGCCGCGCCGCACATCATCTGGCCGATGCGATTTGTACTGCCCCACAGCCCCACTGATCGGCCTGCGTGGTTGGTTCGTCTGGGTCTGTTCCTCTACGACAATCTGGGGGGGCGGAAACTCCTTCCAGGAACACGGAGCCTGAACCTAAAACGCGATCCCGAAGGAGCGCCAGTAAAAGATGACTACTCGATTGGATTCGAGTATTCCGATTGCTGGGTTGATGATGCCCGCCTGGTCGTCTTGAACGCCGTTGATGCCAGTGAGAATGGGGCCGAGATTCTGACCCGCACAAGTTGTGCGTCCCTCCGCCAACATGAAGGCAACTGGATCGCAACGGTGGAGGACACAAAGTCCGGACAATCCCGAGATATACGCGCAAAGGCTGTCGTCAATGCTGCCGGTCCTTGGGTGAATGATGTGATCGGGCGCGTTGCCGGGTCCAATTCAAGCCGATCCGTAAAGCTCGTCAAAGGCAGCCACATCATTGTGCCGAAATTCTGGAACGGAGAGCACGCCTACCTTGTTCAGAACCACGATAAACGCGTCATTTTCATTAACCCATACGAGGGCGACAAAGCGTTGATCGGCACGACGGATATTGCATATGAGGGTGACCCGGACGATGTCACCGTGGATCAAAGTGAAATCACCTACCTGATTGATGCTGTGAACCGTTACTTTAAGGTGCCGTTGCGCGCGCACGATGTGATTGAAACCTTCTCAGGCGTGCGTCCGCTCTTTGACGACGGGAATGGCAACCCAAGCGCAGTGACGCGTGACTATGTGCTGGACCTGGATCAATCGCGTGGGGCACCTCTGCTGAATATCTTCGGCGGTAAGATCACGACCTACCGCAAGCTTGCTGAACAAGCCGTGCAAGACCTGAATGCCATATTTCCGCAAATGGGGGCCAACTGGACTGCCACCAAACCTCTGCCCGGCGGCGATATGGACAATGCAGATTTCGAGACATTTCTGGGAATGCAGCAAGGCCTGCACCCTTGGTTGCCAAGGAGTTTGGCGAAACACTACGCCCGGCTTTATGGGACAAGAGCCGCTCAGATCATCGGCGCAGCTTCGGATATGAGACATCTCGGCAAACAATTCGGACCACTCCTCTATGAGGCCGAACTGGCCTATCTGGTCAAAAATGAATGGGCCAGTTGTACGGAAGATGTCCTGAACCGCCGCACCAAACACGGGCTGACCGTCAGCCCAGCCCAAGTTTCCCAGATCGACGATTGGTTCAAAAATGGCATCGCACAAACAGCTTAACTCGCCACCCCAGGATTTCGAAGATCTAAAGGCTTTGTCCGCAGAATTCGGAAATAAGCCTCTTCACATCCAGGGCGCTGGCGGCAATGCATCTATCAAACAGGGCGACATAATGTGGATCAAGGCGTCTGGCACTCTGCTTGCCGAGGCGATGACCCGCGACGTGTTCGTCCCGGTTGATCTGGCCCGCATAAAGGCTTCCATCGCCTCTCATCTACCTGACGCCGACACGCCTGCCGCCTTCCTGATCTCAGGCGGGTCTGATCTGCGTCCTTCGATCGAAACCAGCCTGCACGCCGTTTTCGCCCAACGCATCGTGCTCCATACTCATTGCATCCACACGATTGCCCACGCTGTTCAAACGAACGTCGGCGATCTTTTGGCCACACGTCTAGGTAACTTCAATTGGGCCTTTGTGCCCTACACCAAACCTGGCGCCAATCTCGCGCGCTCTGTCATGGAGGTGCTCAAACCCGACATCAACGTCATCGTCCTTGGCAATCACGGGTTGATCGTCGCGGGCGATTCCATTGACGAAGTACGCGATCTGCAAAATGCAGTGCATAAGGCGCTTGCCCTGCCTGCAACGAAACTGGACGGAGAAGATCACGCCGCCCTGCTGGCCCGCGTCGATGACCGTGCGTACGGCCTTCCCGACGATCCGTTGCTCCATCAAATTGCTCTTTCGGATCAACGGGTCGCGCAAGTCGTAGCAGGCAGTCTCTATCCAGATCATGTGATATTCTGTGGGATCGCGGCAACGGCCCTGACCCCGAACCAGACAACACAAGACGCGACAGGTGATGATAGCCGACCGCACCCTGTTTGCCTTCTCGTTCCGGGCGCGGGATTGTTGGTGCACAAAGACGCAAGCATCGGCGCAAAAACCATGTTGCGCTGTCTGGCGGACGTCATCACGCGCCTCCCCGGGACGGCGGAACTGACCTATCTGACGCAAGAACAAAACTATGAACTCCTCGATTGGGACGCTGAGAAATACCGACAGGCCCTCAATGCCGAGTGACATTTTCATAGGCATCGACCTTGGTACCTCTGGTGCGCGGGCCATCGCAATCAACGAAGGCTGCGGTGTCATCGCCGAAGGCAAATCAAACCTCGTGGATCACGGCACGGATTACCGAGATCCCAGGATTTGGTACGCCGCGACGATCACTGCTTTGTCGCTCGTGACCAAGGCCATCAAACGGCAAAACGTCAAAGCCATCGCCATCGACGGCACCTCGGGCTCAATGCTGCCAATCGATGCGAATGGTAGGCCGCTTGCTCAGGCTCGTATGTACAATGATCCCTGCGATGACGCTGAAATCCTCGACAAGATTGCAAGAGCTGCCCCGCCCGAAAGCGCAGCCCACGGCGCCACAAGTGGTGCCGCTAAGGCCCTGCTGTTTCAAGCCGCCGTCCCGAACGCCGACAAGATCGTCCATCAAGCGGATTGGGTCGCGGGCCAGTTCTGCGGCATCTTCGCCTCGGATGACAACAATGCGTTAAAGACTGGCTACGATTCGGTTACCCGAACATGGCCTGATTGGATGGAGCAGGTCGGGATCGACCGAAACCTCCTGCCAAACGTCAGTGAACCCGGCGCGGTCGTCGCGCCAATCCTGCCACATATTGCCACGCAATTCGGCCTGCCAATATCAACGCTGATTGTTGCCGGAACCACGGATGGATGCGCCGCCTTTCTCGCGACTGGTGCGTCAAAGCCCGGGGATGGCGTGACCTCCATTGGCACGACACTGATCCTCAAAATCGTTTCCGACACGCCCATTTTCGACGCTGCAAGCGGCATCTACAGCCACAGGCTGCTTGGCAATTGGCTGGCCGGAGGGGCGTCGAACACGGGCGGTGGCGTGCTTTTGGGTCACTTCACCCCCGACGAGATCGCATCACTCTCGCAGCAAATCGATCCCACGACACAACTGGGCCTCGACTATTACCCGCTTAGCAAACCGGGTGAGCGCTTCCCTGTGTCTAATCCGGATTTGCAACCTAAGCTCTTTCCCCGACCGGAAAGCGATGCCGAGTTTCTGAAGGCCATATTCGAGGGGATCGCCGGGGTTGAAAAGCTCGCCTATGCAAAACTCAACGCGCTCGGCGCGCCGCCATTGCAAACCATCCGCACAGTAGGCGGGGCGGCCCAGAATGATGCCCTCACCAAAATCCGCGAGAACTTTCTTGACCTTCAGGGCAGTATGCCAACACATGTTGAGGCCGCCTATGGTGCGGCGCTTTTGGCGAAACATGGCGGCCAGGAATGAGCCTTGCGATCGAACCGTTTGGCCCGTTGGTTGATCGTTACGATGCGTTCCTCATCGATCAATTTGGTGTGCTGATAGACGGCGAGGGGGCCTATCCCGGTGCGGTTGACGCCCTCGACCATATAGCGCAATGCGGCAAACCCGTTGTCATTCTGTCTAACTCGGGCAAACGCGCAGAACCCAATTGCGATCGCGTGGTGTCCTTTGGCTTTGACCGCAACCATTTCAAAACGGTCGTCACATCCGGTGAGATTGCATATCACGCCATCAAAAACGCGCTTGGCCGCTCTATCAGATCTGATGCACGGGTCATGGTCTTGGCTCGCCAAGGAGACGCATCCCCTATTGCGGATCTTGGGCTGGACGAAGCCGACGATCCAAAATTGGCTGATGTGCTTCTGATCGTGAGCCGGGACCTTGAGATGTCTCGCGGGGACTACATAAAGTTGCTTACCGAATTCAGGTCTACCGGCGGCAAATGCCTCTGTCTCAATCCGGATCTCAACATGCTGACCCCAAGTGGCATCGCCTTCAGTGCCGGCGCCATTGCCAAGCTCTTTGAGCAACTTGGGGGGCGCGTTGTCTGGTACGGCAAGCCCCATTCTGATATCTATGGTTGCGCGCTGGGCTTCGTGGAAAACATCCCTAAAAACAGAGTATTGTGCATTGGTGACAGCATCCATCACGACATCATAGGTGGTCATGATGCAGGCCTTGCCACTGCGCTTGTTCGCCAGGGCGTGCATGCGGATCTTTCAGATGACGCAACCGCGGAAATTCTGTCAGAGCTGGGAGTGTTCCCAACGCATGTACTGAGATCACTCTCGATAGTGTAGAAGACTGTTGGCATTGTGGATGCAGACCACCTTAGGGCCTTCAGACGCCACATGCAGAGAAACATGGGACCACTACTCCCGATGGCTGGTGGTCGGAAAGCTATTATCAAACAGGTGCCCAGAGATGAACTGGCCACGGCAAGTTAAAGAGGAAAGACAAGGGTGTGCAGGCCCCCAAAGCGCGAGACCTTGACATCGTGCTGATACACCTTCGGCCCCCGACATCGCGGCTCAGTCAATTTTGTCGTTGTTGTTTTGGCGATGAGGTCACTGCCTTTGACCAATGGTCCTCAGCAAGAAGATGGAGAGGCGCGACCAATCTAAACCATCCTGTCCAACGCTGTATTCGCTTCCGCCATATGTAGGTCCTTAAAAGGGGGGTAGGGCGCGAGATACCTGAGGTGGACCAAGCCTTGCCAGTCTCGCGCCTGTGTTTGAGAAAAGTAACATTCTTGCGATTGCTGCAATTGCGTCTCTTTTCCGCCGGATTCTCGACTGATAAGGGGGTGTGCGTAACTAGTGGGATGTTGAAAGGTGTGAGTGGGCAGATGAGAACCGGGTTTAACGGTCGCGTCGCTATTTCATGGACGCAAATAGATATTGATGGGCTCGAGGCTGCGCCTCTGGCCTGTTTGGCTGTTGGGGCGGCATGGTCCTGGCGTGGTCAGGCTGTTGTGCTCAGCGAGGCTGTTGAGCAAAGGCTTGCACAGACCGGATATGCTGGCGGTGCTGCGTCGCGAATGGACAACCGTTTTCCGATGGTCAGAGAGTTATCGGGTCACGTCAGCGGAACCATAGTACTGACCAACGGTGCTCAGAGCTTTGTTGCAGACCTCATTGTTGATGACGATGACAATAATCCGACTTTGGTATTTGAAGCTGGATGCCCGCCACGTGATCAGGATTTCTGGATCAGTGACGTAACTGATGCGGTTCCGCCGCAAAACGCAGGCACGGCAAGCGAATCCACGGTCATCTCTTTTCCCTCCCAAACATAATTGAACTGAGCAATGTCTGGAAATGGCCTCGTGTTGCGGCCATTTCACTGCGTTTGAAGGGCTGAAGTTCTGTTGAGACACTTCCCCCCAGTTCGTATTCCAGGTATTTTCACGACCGCGCCGTTTGGCGTGTTGACTCTGCTGGCGCGGCGGATATAAGCGCCGCTTCATTGGTGTTGGTGGCCCTCGCAAGGGGATGCCTGTCATGGGGGAAACCTCAAGAGGACAACGCCCTTCATAGTGGCTTTCATAGGCCTCGATCAAAACGAAGGAGATCAGCCGTGACCAAACGCACGTCTGCCAAGCACAAAATCGACCGCCGGATGGGTGAAAACATCTGGGGTCGTCCGAAATCCCCAGTCAACCGTCGCGAATATGGCCCCGGCCAGCACGGTCAGCGCCGCAAGGGTAAGCTGTCCGATTTCGGTATCCAGCTGCGCGCCAAGCAGAAGCTGAAAGGCTACTATGGCGACCTGACTGAAAAACAGTTCCGCCGCATCTATGGCGAAGCCGAGCGTGTGAAGGGTGATACTGGTGAAAACCTGATCGGCCTGCTGGAGCGCCGTCTGGACGCTGTTGTCTATCGCGCCAAGTTTGTTGCGACCGTATTTGCTGCTCGTCAGTTCGTGAACCACGGCCACGTCAAAGTAAATGGCAAGCGGGTCAACATCCCCAGCTACCGCGTCAAAGAAGGCGACGTAATCGAAGTGCGCGACAAGTCCAAGCAACTGGCCGTTGTTCTGGAAGCCGCTGCTCTGGCCGAGCGTGACGTGCCTGATTACATCGATGCCGACCATTCCAAAATGACCGCGACTTTTGTCCGCGCCCCGGGTCTGGGTGATGTGCCATATCCGGTTGTCATGGAGCCGAACCTGGTCGTTGAATTCTACGCGAAGAACTAATCTTCGCCGAACCAAAGCTGAGTTCAGAGCCGCGCCTTCGAGCGCGGCTTTTCTTGTTGAGCGGTTCCCCGCGTCAATCCGGTAGCGTATTATCTTATGCGCCAATTCTGTGGCGCAAGGCATGAATGTCGGTCAGTTCGGGATCGTTGGTCCACCCAAGTGCTGCATCCCGATCTGGAAAAGGCAATAGTACCGCGACGTCTGGCAAATCTGACCTTCCATCATCCAACAGAAGTCGGGCTGACGGTGGAACGTGCGGCACATATCGAAGGCGCGGAGTTTGCTATACGTTGTGGGCTTTCGGGGAGGCCACCGTTTCTCACGTTCACAAACTGCGACCGCTGTTCCTCAAATGATCAAATCGGAAGGGGCCGGTTTTCTGCGATCGCTTCCATTGCGAAATACGACGTCACACTGTCCAGTTCGACCTTTTCGATCAGACGTTGATAGACCTTATCGTAGGTGGCCATGTCCTGGGTCACCACTTTCAGCTGATAGTCGTAGTCTCCACCGATCCGATGAAAATCCACGACTTCAGGGATCGTGAGTACGTGACTGCGGAATGCATGAAGCCAATCGGCTGAATGGTGTCGCGTCCGCAGCATTACAAAAACCACAAGAGTCAGCCCAAGTTTCTCACGCGCAATGCGCGCATTTGATCCCAACAACACGCCGTCATCGTTCAACGCCTTCAGACGACGCCAGCACGCATTTTGTGACAGACCGACCCGATCCGCCAATTCTCGTTGCGACAGTGTCGCATCCTTTTGCAGCTCTCGAAGGATACGTGTGTCAATATGATCTAATTTTGAAGCCATAGGTGATCATACGACACAAATCTCATAACTTCTACGCAAAAATAGGCGAAGTTAATACGATGTCAGTCAATCATATTGGTTCTGCAGTAAGGAGCTTATGTTATGACCCTGACCAATTTTCGTGCGGAAATCCAATCCACCACTCACAATTCCAATCTGCGCGATGGGCTGATCGGAGAGAATGTCCTGATCCCGGGTCTGCATGGGGACGTGCCGCTTGTATATGCGGACTACGTCGCCTCGGGGCGCGCATTGCGGCAGGTTGAAGATTTCGTAACCACGCATGTGTTGCCGTTTTATGCCAATAGTCACACCGAGGCCTCCTACTGTGGCTCCTACATGACGCGGCTTCGGCGCGAGGCGCGCGCAGAGATAGCCCGTATTGTTGGCGCGAAGGAAGAAGATGCGGTGATTTTTGCCGGATCTGGTGCCACTGCTGGGCTCAACCGGTTGGTCAGTCTTCTGGGAGTGGAAGAGGCTGACCAGCCGGTTGTTTTGATCGGCCCTTACGAACATCACTCGAACATCCTGCCATGGCGCGAAAGCAAGGCGCAGGTGATCGAAATCCCTGAGGGGCGCGACGGAGGTATAGACCTGCAAGCGCTAGAGGATGCCCTGATTGCTAACTCAGACGCGGATCTGGTCATAGGGTCGTTTTCGGCCGCATCGAACGTGACCGGCATCATCACCGATCCTGATCCGGTAACACGATTGCTGAAAGCGCATGGCGCGTTGGCCGTCTGGGACTATGCCGGTGGCGGTCCGTATTTGCCAATGGATATGGGGTCAGAGGACGCCCGTAAGGATGCTATCGTGGTTTCTCCGCACAAGTTTCCGGGCGGGCCGGGGGCATCCGGTGTGTTGATCCTCAACCAGTCAGCCGTTCAGCGCAAATGCCCCAGTTGGCCAGGCGGTGGAACCGTTAGCTTTGTCTCGCCCTGGCGGCACGACTACAGCGAGGATCTGTCTACGCGGGAAGAAGCCGGAACCCCCAATGTCATTGGCGATATCCGTGCAGCACTCGCCTTTATCGTCAAGGATGTGGTTGGCACGGACGAGATCGCAAGACGCGAGGCTTTGTACAACCGCATGGCGCTGGATGGATGGAAGGACAATTCCAACCTGACATTGCTGGGAACAGATAACCCGCATCGTCTGCCGATTTATTCTTTCCTTGTCCGTAACAATGCCGGGCAGCCGGTGCACCAACAGCTGTTCACCCGGATGCTCAGTGATATCTATGGGATTCAGGCACGTGGCGGTTGCGCCTGCGCGGGACCATACGCGCACCGGCTTTTGGACATTGATCAGGCGACCTCGGAAAGATTGCACGCAGAATTGTCGGCGGGGGAAGAGATGAAAAAACCCGGTTGGGTGCGGCTGAACTTCTCGTATCTGATGAGCGAGAAAACGGTCCAATTCATCATCGATAGTGTCAATGAACTGTCCCACCGGACCGAAGACTTCGTGCCGCACTACAATGCTGATCCGGCGACCGCACGCTTCAAGGCCGCCTGACGGAATTGCCGCTTTTCTCAACGCCTTGAGACAGGTATGAGGGGCTCAATCAACCGGAGCCTCTCATGACCCAAATCATCCCTCAACCCGGCATTATGGACATCGCGCTGTATCAAGGCGGCCAGTCGCATGTTGCGGGCGTCGAGAATGTGATCAAGCTGAGTTCTAACGAAAACCCGTTTGGTCCCAGCCCCAAGGCGATTGAAGCAGTTCGCGACAGTGCGGCCGAGCTGCATCGCTATCCCAACACAGACCACGCCAGCCTGCGTGCGGCCATAGGGGACGTGCACGGGCTGGATCCGGCACAGATTATCTGTGGTGTCGGCAGTGACGAAGTGCTGCAATTCGTGGCCCAGGCCTACGCCGGGCCGGGGGATGAGGTCATCTATACCGAACACGGGTTTTCGATGTACCCAATCATCGCACGTATGGCCAGTGCCACGCCCGTTATGGTGGCCGAGCGCGACCGAAAGGTCGATGTTGATGCCATTCTGGATGCAGTGACGCCGCAGACGAAAATCGTCTTTGTGACAAACCCCGGCAATCCGACCTCGACCATGATTTCCGAGGCAGAGTTGCAGCGTCTGGCCGAAGGTTTGCCAGCGCAGTGTCTGATGGTGCTGGACGGCGCTTATGCAGAATTCGTCGACGTGTTTGATGGCGGTGCGTCTTTGGTGGACCGCTTTCAAAACGTGATCATGACGCGGACTTTTTCCAAAGTGTATGGGTTGGGAGGTATGCGGGTCGGCTGGGGATATGCGCGAAAGCCGATCATTGACGTGCTGAACCGGGTGCGCCAGCCTTTCAACCTGTCGCTGACAGCGCTTTCCGCGGCCGAAGCAGCGATTAACGACACTGAGTTTCTGGAGTTCTGCCAGTCTGAAAACGCACGCCTGCGGGTTTGGATGGCTGATGAGCTGGCGAAGATCGGTGTGCCGTCTGATCCATCCAGCACCAATTTCATCCTCGTGCGCTTTGCCGATCAGGCCGAAGCCGAGGCTTGTGACGACTACCTCAAAACGCAGGGTTTGATCGTGCGGCGTGTTGCAGGTTACAACCTGCCAAACGCTTTGCGGATCACCGTAGGCGATGAAGAGGCCTGTCGCCGCGTTGTTGCGGCTATCACTGCGTTCAAAGGGGGCGCTGCATGAGCCAGATTTATGACCGCGTGGCGCTGATTGGCTTGGGTTTGATCGCCTCGTCCATGTACTGGGCGATCAAACGCGCAGGCCTTGCGAACGAGGTCACAGGCTTTGCCCGGTCCGAGGCGACGCGGGACACCGCCCGCCGCATTGGGCTGTGCGACCGAATATGCGACACCGCGCAAGAAGCTGTCGAAGGTGCTGACCTGGTTGTTCTATGCGTTCCCGTGGGGGCGATGGCCACGGTCGCAGAAGATATCGCGCCGGTTCTGAAACCCGGAGCAACAGTGTCAGACGTAGGCTCTGTCAAGCGTCATGTCATTCAATCTGTAGCCCCGCACATTCCCGAAGGCGTGCATTTTATCCCGGCACACCCGCTGGCGGGGACGGAGCATTCGGGTCCGGAATCCGGCTTTGCCGAATTGTTCGACAACCGCTGGAGTCTGCTGGTTCCGGTCGAAGGATCCGACCCGGACGCCATCGCCCGGTTGCGCGCGTTTTGGGAAGGCTTGGGATCTAACGTCGATGAGATGGACGCAGACCATCATGATCTGGTTTTGGCCGTGACCTCTCATGCGCCCCACTTGATTGCCTACACGATGGTGGGTGTGGCCGATGATCTGCGTCGGGTGACCGATAGCGAAGTGATCAAATACTCGGCAGCGGGTTTCCGAGATTTCACCCGCATCGCGGCCTCTGATCCGACTATGTGGCGCGATGTGTTTCTGACCAACAAGGATGCGACGCTCGAGATATTGGGACGTTTCACCGAGGAATTGTTTGCCTTGCAACGGGCCATTCGAACCGGCGACGGTGAGCAATTGTTTGACTATTTCACCCGTACCCGCGCCATTCGGCGCGGTATCATCGATGCGGGTCAGGATACCGATGCGCCAGATTTCGGGCGCGGAAAGGCAAGCTGATGAGAGTTTGGGGGGGAAGACTACTAATCGGATTCGCGGCCATCTGGGCCTCAGCGTCTCAGGCACTGCCTCCGGAGCAATCCTTGGTACCCGTCGCGCGCCCGGCGGTCTATACAGGCGGTGCGTCGATTGTGCCCGCTGCCGTTCAGAGCGCGTCGGTGCAATTGGCTGCCATACCCAATTTGCGGCCTGAATTGCGGCCAGCGTCACCCCAAGTATCAGCCTTTGCAGCACGACCTTCGGACCTGCCCTTGCTGGCGCCCGACATATCGTTGATGCCGTACATGCGCCCCAAGTCGCTGGAACAGGATGTGCTGTTCAAGAAACGAAAATTGCGTAAGAGCTCGGTCTGTGGAGACATCGCAATTCAAGGCAAAGCTGTTGGAAGAGTTCCGGGGAAAATCAAGGCATGCGGGGTTAAGGACGCGGTTCAGATCACCTCGATCTCGGGCGTGAAGCTTAGCCGCCCCTCGACAATGGATTGTGGAACGGCAATTGCCCTGAACAAGTGGGTAGATAAGTCCGTCAAACCAACCTTCAAGCGGCGCGGACCGGTTGTACAGTTGCAGGTGGCTGCACATTATGCGTGCCGCACCCGCAACAATCGCAAAGGGGCCCGCATTTCCGAGCATGGCAAAGGGCGGGCCATAGATATCTCGGGCTTTGTGATGGCGGACGGTGAAGTGGTGACCGTCTTTGAGGGGTGGCGTAAGAATCCATCCCAAAAGCAACTCAAGAAGATCTGGCGCGGCGCGTGCGGACCCTTCGGCACTGTGCTGGGGCCGAACTCAGATCACTTCCACCGTGACCACTTCCATCTGGACACGGCACGGTATCGCAGCGGCCCTTACTGCCGCTAACGCAGGATCAGGCGGGGGGCAGGCCCAAGAGGCAGCGGCCCCAACGCCACGAATCCATCGCGAAAGTTCAGCTGCAAATCCAGCGCATTGGGGTTGCCCCCCAAACCGGCCAGAAAATTCAGGGCACGCGTCACCGGGTCGACGGCCTGATCGGGCAGGGCGCCTGCGGCATTTGCCATTGCGATCATATCTCGCCAGTTTTCTGCTTTGACCGCAATCTCGCCGGTTGGGATGCCTTGGGTGTCGACATCAAGCTCTCCCGCCGCAAACAACCTCAACTCGCCCCACTTGATTTCAGCCAGGTTCAAGTTGATTTGCGTCGGCTGAGGGCGACTCTGCTCCAACGCGGATCGGTCCCACGGTTTGTCAAACGTCGCAACCATATCCAGCTCGAGCGTATCGAACGCTTGCGGCAGCGATGTGGCTGATTTCATCAGGTTGCGCAAATCGTCTCCGGGTGTGAAGCCATCCACACGCCCCGAAATCATATAGGCTTCGGGAACGGACGTTTGTTCCATGATCAGCCCGAGTGTGCTTCCGGCTGCCAGCGTTTCTGTGTCGTCGGTGATCATCCAGGGTCCCGCTGTCAGGGCCATTTTCTCAAGCATCAAGGCAACGCCGGGCTGCAATTGCAGTTCTGCCTGAAGTGCATCGGCCTGAATGGTCGAGGTTTGATCGTAGTAGGACAGGCGTTGGGGGGTTTCGGCAAAGCGCAGTACCTGACGACCCGGCCAGATTGCTGGGCTTTGAAATTCGATCCAATCCGCGCTCCAGGCGGTGCCGTTCACCGGGTCCGCCAGCGCAGGATTGCTCAACCGGGTCAAATGATGCGCGGGGTATCCGGCGGTGGCGGCATCCGAGAAATCGGCTTGCCAACCCAGTTCCTGCTGCTGGTCGAACCAGCGTGTGATCGCATTGCGCAGGCCATAGCCGGCGACGAACCAGTAGGCGCTCCATGCGATGGCTACAAAAATGATCACTCGTATCAGACGGCGCATGAGCATTGGCCCTTTTTCCTGCCTTGGATTTGATGTTTATAGGCCCAAACGGGCAAGGACCAGTGTAATGACGATGTGGGTTTTCGGTTATGGATCGCTGCTGTGGAATCCGGGCTTTCCGGTGGCCCGCAGCGAACACGCGACATTGCACGGCTATGCGCGGTCGTTCTGCATGAGCTCGATCCACCACCGCGGGACCGAAGAAAATCCGGGCCTTGTCTTGGCGCTGGATGAACAAGCCAGTGCCCATTGCAAAGGGCTGGCTTTGGCGGTGGAAGCCGGACATGAAGACCGTACGTTGCACGAACTGCGTGAACGGGAATTGATCTCGTCGGCCTATGTTGAACGCATGCTGGATGTCCACATGGACAATGGTGAGGCTGTCAACGCCGTGACATATGTGATCGACGGCGACCATGTGCAGTATTGCGGCGGTATGCCCTTAGAGGATCAGGCCCAGATCATTGCCCATGCCGTTGGCGGGCGCGGCCCGAACACCGAATATCTGTACAATACAGCAGAACATCTAACCGAGATCGGCTTACGCGATCCGGATCTTGAGTGGTTGTCGCAACGGGTGCGCAACCTTACCGCATAAACTCTTGGCGTCATCGGCGTAATTTCGCTAGATTCGGCCCAGAGCAGGCAAATACCGGGAACAACGCGCATGGCGCAGGCACATCAGGGCGCGAGACCCCATTTCTCGCATCCCATTCGACAGATTGTGATGATGTTGATCGCAATCGGCCTTGCGGGGCTGGGGATATTCACGGCGCTGCCTTACGTGCTGCCGGTGTTTTTCGCAAACCCGTATTTGAACGGGTTTATTCTACTGGTCTTTGTCATCGGCGTGTTCGCCTGTTTCTATCAGGTCACGCAGCTTATTGGCTCGGTCCGCTGGATCGAAGCGTTCGTTGGCGGGGTTGTTCGTGAAGACGCCCGCACGCCGCAGTTATTGGCACCGCTGGCGTCGCTTTTGCGGGAACGGGGCGCGCGGTCCCAGATCAGTTCAACATCGACACGGTCGATCCTTGATTCCGTGGCCGAGCGGGTCGAAGAAGAACGCGAGATCACGCGCTATATCACCAATGTCCTGATCTATCTGGGTCTTTTGGGTACGTTCTTTGGTCTGGCCACGACGGTGCCGGCCATTGTCGACACCATCCGCAGCCTCAACCCGCAAGAGGGCGAAGAAGGGCTGGCTGTATTCAACCGCCTGATGACCGGACTTGAGGCGCAGTTGCAGGGCATGGGCGTCGCCTTTGGCTCGTCTTTGCTGGGTCTGGCCGGATCCCTGATCGTCGGCCTTCTGGAGGTGTTTGCAGGGCACGGCCAAAACCGTTTCTATCGAGAGCTGGAAGAATGGCTGTCTGGCATCACCCGCGTCGGCTTTGCTTCCGGCGAGGATGGCGGTGCCGAGATTGCTGTGCTGACGCCTGTTCTTGATGCGATGTCTGAACAGATGGATGCTTTGCAGTCCATGTTTGTTTCCCAGGAAACTGAGCGGGCGGACGTTTCGGCAAAGCTGAGCCAGTTGGTCGATGTGATTGGTGATATGAACCTGCGTCAAGCAGACAGCGAAGGCGTGACTGCAGCGCTGGAACGGATTGCGCTGGGCCAGGACGCGTTGTTGGATCATCTGCGCGATCACGGGTCTGGCGAAGGGATCGATGCCGAAAGCCGCATGCGCTTGCGGTCCATGGATGTTCAGTTGCTGCGCATTCTGGAAGAGATTTCCGCCGGACGGCAGGAAAGCATGAACGAGTTGCGCAAGGATCTCGAACTGTTGGTCAAGGCGATGACCCTGCCGCGCGGCGCGGTGCGCACCGTACCGGACGGGGAATAGCCCATGGCGCTGTCCCGCCGCACCGGCCAACGATTCCAAGGCTCTATCTGGCCCGGCTTTGTGGATGCGATGACGGGTTTGCTGATGGTGCTGATCTTTGTGCTGACCATCTTCATGGTGGTTCAGTTTGTTCTGCGCGAAACCATCTCGGGGCAAGAAGATGAATTGACTGCCCTGGCAGATGAAGTGGCCGCGCTGGCCGGTGCCCTTGGTCTGGAAGAACGGGAAAACAGCCGATTGGAAGCCCGGCTTGGGGCGCTCACCGCGACCTTGTCGCAGGCCGAAGGTGATCTGGTGCAGGCGCAGTCTTTGATCGCATCATTGACGACCGAGCGGGACCGGCAAGCGGCAGCATTGGATCAGGCGCAGACCCGTATTACTGATTTCGAAGCGCAGGTTGCTGCCCTGTTGTCTGATCAGGAACGGGCGCTGGGCGATATTGCCGCGCTGGAAAGCCAGCGCGAACAATTGCTGAGCGAACAGGACGCACTGAACCTTGCGCTTGCACAAAGCCGGAACGAGATTGACGCACAGGCTGAAGCCGCGCGTCTGGCTGCAGCGCGACGCGAGGCATTGGAAGCACTGATCGCTGATCTGGAGCAATCCGAAGCAGAGCGTGTTGCCCAGATTACCGAACTGGAACAGGACCTCAGCGACGAAGAAGCGGCCCGGTTGGCGGAAGCTGCTGCTGCGGAAAACCTGCGCAATCGATTGCAGAACGCAGATGCAGAGTTGACGGCCATGACCCTTGCGCTTGAGGCGCAGCGCAAAGAGGCCGAGGACACCCTGACCTTGTTGGCTGCAGCGCAGGCTGCCAGAGCTGACCTCGAACGCCAGTTTGGAGAGTTGAACAATCAGGAGCTGCAGGCGCAACTGGAAGCCGCACTTGCGGCTCGGACGCAGGCACAGGTCGACGCGGACGCGCAAAGATCACTGGCAGATCAACGAGAGGCTTTGTTGGCCGTCGCGCGTGAAGCAATTTCGGCAGAGAAGACGATTTCTGCCAAAGCGCAACGCGAGGCTGCCTTGTTGAACCAGCAAATCGCCGCCTTGCGCGGGCAATTGGGGTCATTGCAGGCCCTGCTGGACGATTTTAAAGACCGTAACGCAGCCTCGGAAGTTCAAATTCAGACATTGGGTCAAGATCTCAACGCGGCATTGGCGCGGGCCGCGTCCGAAGAGCGCCGTCGTCGATTGTTAGAAGAGGCCGAGCGTCTTCGACTTGAGGCGGAAGCGAAATCTCTTGCCGGTGAAAATCAGGAGCTGACGGCGCAGGCCGCAGATCTTGAACGCTACCGGTCCGAGTTTTTCGGCAGGCTGCGCGATGTTTTGGGCAATCAGGAAGGCGTCCGGATCGAAGGGGACAGGTTTGTCTTTTCCTCGGAGGTTCTGTTCGATACCGGCTCGGCGGTTCTGTCAACGGAAGGGCGTCAGGAAGTGGCCAAAGTGGCCAATATCCTGCGCAGTGTCGCAGCTGACATTCCATCCGGCCTGAACTGGGTCATTCGGGTCGATGGCCATACGGACAACGTACCTTTGAGCGGTGGGGGTCGGTACCGTGACAATTGGGAGCTCAGCCAGGGTCGCGCCTTGTCCGTGGTGCGCTACATGGTCGATGCGCTGGGCATCCCGCCGAACCGATTGGCCGCCAACGGGTTTGGTGAGTTCCAACCCGTCAATCCGGCCAACACGCCCGAAGCACGAGCGCAGAACCGTCGGATCGAGCTGAAGCTCACCGAACGATGAAATCGTTGGTTTTCTAAGAGTTCGGACTACCGG
Organism: Ruegeria sp. EL01; assembly: GCF_900313035.1. Taxonomy (GTDB): domain Bacteria; phylum Pseudomonadota; class Alphaproteobacteria; order Rhodobacterales; family Rhodobacteraceae; genus Ruegeria. The sequence goes on from NZ_OMPS01000004.1 coordinate 239,321, forward strand.
CGTCCAAAGCGGAAGCTTTTGTCCGGTGTTCCGGCAAAACATCTTGGGATCACCGGATAGTCTTCCGTCAGAAAGTAGGCATAGGTACCGGATGGGTATTCCGTTGAAATAGTAAACGCACCGTTACACATATCCAATGTACCGTGACCCTGCACATAGGCGTAGTCCTCGTTGAACGTGCCATCATATCGACCGTCCGGTTGGTTTCCCCCTGGTCGATTGCCGGACTTCAAACGGTAAGACGAGGTCATTTTTGTCACCTTCCCGTTGACCACTCCAGTCATGGCATAAATTGGATAGCCATCGGCGGCGTACCCAATCAGGGGTGAATGTTCTTTTGGTGACCAATCATGCAGTTCTACCAATCCGGTCGGGACGCCGTGATAGTGGTATTTCCCATTTGGTTGAACATGCGCATGGTTCGCGTCAAGACCCAGAGCAATCGCACCACCCAGAGCATTGTAAGACCACCCGGATCTCGGATCTCCGTGCCAGAATTCTGCAGCCAGAGGGTCAAATGCCACGCCGCCCAGCGAGACGCCAAAGTTCCAACCCATTTGCAACGGTGTTATTGATCCGGTCGTTTTTGGATTTGCCGGAATGTTCAGTTTTACATTCTGCGTGGAAATGCTGTGCGGATTTCCGCGGTTGGGAAACTGTCCTACAAGATGGTCAGGAATGCCGTTGCCAGTCATGCGCAGCTTGGACGCCGTTTGCTTGATTTTTGATCGACTAGTGCCCGGGTCAACAGTTGCAGGCACAAGGTTGATCGGCCTAATTTCGGTTTCGTCATGATAGCGAAATCTTTGCTGCGCCACTGCGACCGCCGCGCTGGCGGAGATAACAAGGGCAGCACCCCAAATCACGACTGTTTTCCTGCGCATTTCCAAGCTCCTCTGGTGACCGGATATGTAAGTTAAACGTTCGGAGTTTTGGTTTCCGTCGCGCAAGTAAGAAAAGATAAGCAGATTTAATCACAACCAAAATGCAGAAACGCCCGGCGCTGGTCAGCGGCCGGGCGTTTCTTGATGAAGTTTTGGTTGGTCAGATCAATCCGCAGTCAGAAGTGGCGGCTTGTCACCAGGAATGCGCCGCTGATCGGGGCCCAGGATTTCCAGGTCCAGGTCACCTTTCTTGACAGACACCCGCACAACCCCGCCTTTGGCCAGCTTCCCGAACAAAAGCTCTTCGGCGAGTGGTTTCTTGATATGCTCTTGAATGACACGCCCAAGAGGCCGCGCGCCCATTTTGTCATCGTATCCTTTGTCAGCAAGCCAGGCTGCGGCCTTGGCTGTCAGGTCGATGGTCACGCCGCGATCCAGCAATTGCGCCTCAAGTTGCAAGACGAATTTTTCGACCACCTGCAGGATGACTTCTTTCGGCAGAGGCGCGAAGGAGATTACGGCATCCAGACGGTTACGGAATTCCGGCGTGAACATGCGTTCGATCGCAGCGGTGTCCTCGCCCTCGCGACGATCACGGGCAAAGCCGATGGCCGCCTTGGCCTGTTCCTGCGCACCAGCGTTCGATGTCATGATCAAAACAACATTGCGGAAATTCACTGTGCGGCCGTTGTGATCGGTCAGCTCCCCGTGGTCCATCACCTGAAGCAGAATGTTGAACACATCCGGGTGCGCCTTTTCGATCTCATCCAGCAGCAGCACACAATGCGGGTGTTGATCGACGCCGTCTGTCAGCAGACCGCCCTGATCGAAACCCACATATCCCGGAGGTGCACCGATCAGACGGCTGACGGCGTGTTTTTCCATATACTCGGACATATCAAAGCGCAGCAGTTCGACACCCAGGGTATCAGCCAGCTGTTTCGCGACCTCTGTCTTGCCGACACCTGTTGGCCCTGCGAACAGATAGTTGCCAATTGGCTTCTCGGGCTCTCGCAGACCGGCGCGCGCCAGTTTGATTGCGCTTGAAAGCGCCTCGATAGCCAGATCCTGACCAAACACCACGCGTTTCAGCGAAGCCTCAAGGTCTTTCAGAACCTCGGCATCGTCTTTGGTGACGTTTTTCGGCGGGATGCGCGCGATCTTGGCCACGACAGCTTCGATCTCTTTGACGCCGATGGTTTTGCGACGCTTGCTTTCTGCGACCAGATGCTGGGCTGCGCCTGCTTCGTCGATCACATCAATGGCCTTGTCCGGCAATTTGCGATCATTGATGTATCGCGCAGACAGTTCAACCGCCGTCTTGATTGCATCCGCGGTGTATTTGATCTCGTGATGCTTCTCGAAATAGGGCTTGAGGCCGCGCAAAATCTTGACGCTGTCCTCAACGGTTGGTTCGCTCACGTCGATCTTCTGGAACCGCCGCGACAGTGCACGATCTTTTTCAAAATGCTGACGGAATTCTTTATATGTGGTCGACCCCATCGTGCGCAGTTTGCCGCCCTGAAGTGCGGGTTTCAGCAGGTTTGAGGCATCCATTGCGCCACCCGAAGTGGCACCGGCGCCAATGACGGTGTGAATCTCATCGATGAAAAGCACCGCGTCGGGGTGGTCTTCCAGCTCGGTTACCACCGCCTTGAGGCGCTCTTCGAAATCACCGCGATAGCGGGTACCGGCCAGTAGCGCGCCCATGTCGAGCGAATAGATCGTTGTTTCGGCCAATACATCCGGCGCTTCGCCCTGCACGATCTTATAGGCCAGACCTTCAGCTATGGCTGTTTTGCCAACCCCGGGATCGCCAACCAGCAATGGGTTGTTTTTGCGGCGGCGGCAGAGCACTTGAATGCAGCGTTCCACTTCGTCGGCACGACCGATCAATGGGTCTACATCGCCGGCGCGGGATTTTGCATTCAGATCGACGCAATATTTTCCAAGTGCGCTTTCTTTCTGTTCCGTCTCGCCTGAACCCGCCTGAACCTCTTCTTCGGCCTGATCCGCGCCAGACACCGACCGGCTTTCGCCATATGCAGGGTCCTTGGCAACGCCGTGGGCGATGAAGTTGACCGCGTCGTAACGGGTCATGTCCTGTTCCTGTAGGAAATAGGCCGCGTTGCTTTCGCGTTCGGCGAAAATCGCAACCAGAACATTTGCCCCGGTGACTTCGGTTCGGCCCGAACTTTGAACATGGATGGCGGCGCGCTGAATGACACGTTGGAAAGCCGCTGTCGGGACAGCTTCGGATCCGTCTATATCTGTCACCAGATTGGACAGATCCTCATCAATGAATTCGACCAGAGTGCTGCGCAGCTCGTCTAGATCAACGCTGCAGGCTTTCATGACGCGGATGGCGTCAGGTTCTTCCAAAAGCGCCAGCAGCAGATGCTCTAGCGTTGCAAATTCGTGGCGCCGCTCATTCGCAGCTGCCAAGGCCGCGTGAATGGCTTGTTCTAATGTGCTCGAGAATGAAGGCACGCGGGTGCTCCTCTGTCTTGGGTCGGAAGGGGCGGGCTTCGGCCGGATCCCCATCCCAACCATGTCCTCATACTATTAGAGTTTGGTTGATCGACGCCCGGCTTCAAGGGTTTTCTTTCACTTGACAGTCACATTTCCTGTGACCGTGGCCGTGAAGAGGGCGAAATAGGCACTAAAACTTGTCTTTTCTAGTCCGAATCTCGGCAAAAACTTTAGCCGGGTCCGAGTTATTCATGCCCAAATGGGCCTGAATCGCCGGATCTGTCGCCCGCAAGAAGGGATTTGTAGCCTTTTCCAAAGCCAAAACTGAAGGAACGGTAGGTATTCCGGCTGCACGTGCGCGGTCGATTTCGGCGACACGATCCTGCAAGGCCAAATTGTCCGGATCGACCGTCAGGGCGAATCTGGCGTTGGATTGGGTGTATTCATGTCCCGAACACACCAGCGTGTCATCGGGGAGGGCAGCCAGTTTGCCAAGCGAGGTCCACATCTGAGGGGCTGTGCCTTCGAAAAGACGACCGCAACCAAGGGCCATCAGGCTGTCCGCCGTAAACACCGCTTTGCTTTTGGGTAAATAAAAGGCCACATGACCTACTGTATGGCCTGAGACGTCTAGAACCTCGACCGGTTCGCCACCGATTTCAAATCTGTCGCCCTCAGCAACTTGCAGGTCCATGGGCGGCAGGCGGTGGGCATCTGCCGCAGCGCCGACCACTTGTACCGGATGGGCTTCAAGAACAGCTGCAAGGCCATCGACATGATCCCAGTGGTGATGGGTCAATAGAACTTGGCTCAACCGCCAGTTCCGCTCATTCAGCATGGCTAGAATCGGTTCTGCCTGTGGGGCGTCGACCAGCGCCGTGTCGCCGCTGACAGGGTCGTGGGCCAGAAAAGCGTAATTGTCGCTGAGGCACGGGATGGTGACGATCTCAAGAGGCATGGCCTTTTGCCCTTTCGTTGCTAGACTGCGCCCAGCTAAGCCGATTGACCGGGTGTCCGCAATGCATCTTGATGTGCAGGATCTGAGGAATTTCTACTACCGCAGCACGTTAGGACGTGCGGCGCAGGCTGCGATACGTGGCCGCCTGACAGATCTGTGGCCCGAAGCAAAGGGCCAGACAGTTGCGGGCTTTGGGTTCGCGGTGCCGCTGCTGCGCCCATACCTGAAGGACGCACGGCGTGTGATCGGCCTGATGCCCGGCCCGCAGGGCGTAATGCCGTGGCCAGCCGGGATGCCGAATGTTTCAGTTCTGACGGAAGAAACGCTCTGGCCCATCGAAACCGGTCATGTGGATAAGCTGGTGGTGATGCACGGGTTGGAAACCTCGGAACGGCCCAGCCAGTTGCTTGAAGAGTGCTGGCGCGTTCTGGGCCCAGGCGGGCGCGCGCTGTTTGTTGTTCCGAACCGGGCCGGGCTATGGTCGCGGTCGGACCGAACCCCATTCGGTTACGGGCGGCCTTATTCGGCCTCGCAACTGGAAAGCCAGTTAAAGGCCCATCATTTCCTGCCGGGGTCCCATTGTTCGGCGTTGTATATGCCACCGTCCTTTAAGCGCTACTGGTTAAAATCCGGCAGCCTGATCGAAAAAACCGGGCAACGGTTGCCGACGGTCATGGCAGGCGGTGTCCTTATGGTGGAAGCGACCAAACACATACGGCCACCGGGCGGCAACGTGACCAAAGACGCCGAAAAACGACCAATCAAAGCGCTGGATGGTTTGCTGAAGCCTGCTTGACGGGCTGGGTCGCCATAAGGCCTGTCGAAGACAAAATCATGAGGGAAAAAAGTCACAGGAATCGCAAAAACCTGCAATTTCGTAACATTTTTCAACTGACGTACCTGAACCAAAGGGTCGCACTTGTCGTAAGTGTATGAATTTAAACATTTTGTGGATAAGGCTGTCACGGTTATAATATATTGCTAGCTTGGTTCACCTCTGCTACATCCCCGGTGATTTTGATCCCCGACCGTCTGGCCGGGGTTTCTTCACGCCCCCGGGGTAGCTGCCGCAACGCGAATTCGGGGCCCAAAATATCGGAAGGGTGGACGTGTCCGAACCAGCTTCGATTTCCACAGGCATCGCCATGCGCTATGCCACCGCGATCTTCGAGATCGCTAAAGAGAATAAAGACCTCGCAGGTCTGGAAACCGGCATTAATGATCTGGCAGCCGCCTTGGGCGAAAGCGCCGATTTGCGCGATCTGATCGCATCGCCGCTGGTGTCCCGCGCCGAGCAGGAAGCAGCAATTACCGCGATTGGCGACAAGATGGGCCTGCATGCCATCCTGCGCAACACGCTGGGCCTGATGGCACAGAAACGTCGCCTGTTCGTTGTACCGCAACTGGTGAACGTCCTGCGTGAGATGCTGGCCGATGAGCGTGGCGAAGTGACCGCCGATGTCGCCTCGGCAAAAGCGCTGACCAAAACGCAAATGGAAAAACTGTCCAAGACGCTGTCCGAGCGTGTGGGCAAAACCGTGACAATAAATGCGACCGTTGATGAAAGCCTCATCGGCGGTCTTGTCGTTAAAGTGGGCTCGAAGATGATCGACAGTTCGATCCGTTCCAAGCTCAACTCCCTACAGAATGCAATGAAAGAGGTCGGATAAATGGGAATCCAAGCTGCAGAGATTTCTGCAATCCTGAAGGACCAGATCAAGAATTTTGGTCAGGAAGCCGAAGTGGCCGAAATTGGTCGCGTGCTGAGCGTCGGTGACGGGATTGCCCGTGTATATGGCCTCGACAACGTACAGGCCGGCGAAATGGTCGAGTTTCCGGGTGGCATCATGGGGATGGCGCTGAACCTGGAAAGCGACAACGTCGGTGTTGTTATCTTTGGGTCCGACCGGGACATCAAAGAAGGTGACACTGTTAAGCGCACCAACTCGATCGTGGACGTGCCAATCGGTAACGGTCTGCTGGGTCGTGTTGTTGATGGTCTGGGCAACCCGCTGGACGGCAAGGGCCCAATCGAATCCACCGAGCGCGGCGTTGCAGACGTCAAAGCGCCGGGCATCATCCCGCGTAAATCGGTGCACGAGCCGATGGCAACGGGCCTGAAGTCGGTTGACGCGATGATCCCGATTGGCCGTGGCCAGCGCGAGCTGATCATTGGTGACCGCCAGACCGGTAAAACCGCCGTTGCTCTGGACGCGATCCTGAACCAGAAGGTCTATAACGAAGCCGCTGGCGACGACGAGTCGAAAAAGCTGTACTGCGTTTACGTTGCCATCGGTCAAAAGCGTTCGACCGTTGCGCAGCTGGTGAAGAAACTGGAAGAATCCGGTGCGATTGACTATTCGATCGTTGTTGCTGCTACCGCGTCCGACCCGGCGCCGATGCAGTTCCTTGCACCCTATGCTGCGACCGCGATGGCCGAATTCTTCCGTGACAATGGCCGCCACGCACTGATCATCTATGATGACCTGTCGAAACAGGCTGTGTCTTATCGTCAGATGTCGCTGCTGCTGCGTCGCCCGCCCGGACGTGAAGCTTATCCTGGCGACGTTTTCTATCTCCACTCCCGCCTGCTGGAGCGTTCGGCGAAGTTGAACGAAGATTTCGGTGCTGGCTCGCTGACCGCTCTGCCGGTTATCGAAACCCAGGGTGGTGACGTTTCGGCGTTCATTCCGACTAACGTGATTTCGATCACCGACGGCCAGATCTTCCTGGAAACCGAACTGTTCTATCAGGGCATCCGCCCCGCTGTGAACACCGGTCTATCGGTTTCGCGTGTGGGTTCGTCCGCTCAGACCAACTCGATGAAGTCGGTCGCCGGTCCGGTTAAGCTGGAACTGGCTCAGTACCGCGAAATGGCTGCGTTCGCGCAGTTTGGTTCCGACCTTGACGCCGCAACCCAGCAGTTGCTGAACCGTGGTGCGCGTCTGACCGAGCTGATGAAACAGCCGCAGTACTCGCCTCTGACCAACGCTGAAATCGTCTGCGTCATCTTCGCTGGTACCAATGGCTACCTCGACAAGATCGACGTGTCCGAGGTTGGCCGGTATGAGGCTGGCCTGCTGGCGCACCTGCGTGGCAAGCATGCGGACCTGCTTCAGTGGATCACCGATGAAGATCCCAAGATCAAGGGTGACGCTTCCGACAAGATCAAGGGTGCGCTGGACGATTACGCCGCAACCTTCGCTTAAGGGAGAGGTGGGCACATGCCAAATCTTAAGGATCTTAAAAACAGGATCGAGTCGGTCAAATCGACCCGCAAGATCACCAAGGCCATGCAGATGGTCGCGGCTGCAAAACTGCGCCGCGCCCAGGAATCTGCCGAAGCCTCGCGCCCCTATGCCGCACGGTTCAATGCCGTGATGGCGGGGCTGGCGGCGTCGGTCGGGGGCAGCGACAGCGCCCCTAAACTGCTCCGGGGTACGGGCAGCGATGATGTCCATCTGCTGGTTGTCATGACAGCCGAACGCGGTCTCTGCGGCGGCTTCAACTCGAACATCGCCAAGCTGGCGCGCGCCAAAGCCTATGAGCTGCAAGCCAAGGGCAAGACGGTCAAAATTCTGACCGTCGGCAAGAAAGGTCGCGACGCGATCAAACGCGAGTATGGCGATCTGTTCGTTGGGCATATCGACCTGAGCGAGGTCAAGCGTTTGGGATACACCAACGCGCAGGACATCGCCAAGGACATCCTGTCCCGCTTCGACGGGGGTGAGTTTGATGTTGCGACGATCTTCTATTCGAAGTTCGTCAACGTTGTGACCCAGATCCCGACGGCGCAGCAAATCATCCCGGCTTCGTTCGAAGAAACCGAGGGTGACGACAGCGGTGCCATCTTCGATTACGAGCCTAGCGAAGAGGCCATCCTGGCCGATCTGCTGCCCAAAGGGGTCGCCACGGCGATCTTCTCGGCTCTGCTTGAAAACGGGGCTTCGGAACAGGGTGCACGGATGTCCGCGATGGACAACGCAACACGCAACGCGGGTGAGATGATCGACAAGCTGACGATCCAGTTCAACCGTTCGCGTCAGGCCGTCATCACCAACGAGCTGATTGAAATCATTTCCGGCGCTGAGGCGCTGTAGAGACTAACCGGAGACGAAACATGGCGAATGCAAAAGGCAAAGTCACACAGATCATCGGGGCCGTCGTTGACGTGCACTTTGATGATGAGCTGCCTGAAATTCTGAACGCGCTGGACACCACCAACAACGGCAAGAAGCTGGTTTTGGAAGTTGCACAGCACTTGGGCGAAAACACCGTCCGCACGATTGCGATGGACGCGACCGAAGGTCTGGTTCGCGGCGAAGCTGTAACCGACACCGGCGCACCAATCGCGGTTCCAGTCGGAAACGCAACCCTGGGCCGTATTCTGAACGTTGTGGGCGAGCCCATTGACGAAAAAGGCCCCGTAGAAACTACTGAAACCCGTTCCATCCACCAGGATGCGCCGGATTTCGCGGATCAGGCTACTGAATCCGAAGTTCTCGTCACAGGCATCAAGGTTGTTGACCTGCTGGCCCCTTACGCCAAAGGCGGCAAGATCGGCCTGTTCGGCGGTGCCGGTGTTGGCAAAACCGTTCTGATCATGGAACTGATCAACAACATCGCCAAAGTGCACTCGGGCGTGTCCGTGTTCGCCGGTGTTGGTGAACGGACCCGTGAAGGCAACGACCTGTATCACGAGATGATCGAATCCGGCGTTATCGTCCCCGATAAACTGGAAGATTCGAAGATCGCACTGGTCTACGGTCAGATGAACGAGCCTCCGGGTGCGCGTATGCGGATCGCTCTGTCGGGCCTGACCCTGGCGGAACAATTCCGTGATTCCACCGGTGCCGACGTTCTGTTCTTTGTCGACAACATCTTCCGCTTTACGCAGGCCGGTTCCGAAGTGTCCGCCCTGTTGGGCCGTATTCCTTCGGCTGTGGGCTATCAGCCGACGCTGGCGACCGACATGGGCGCGATGCAGGAACGTATTACCTCGACCAAATCCGGCTCGATCACATCGGTTCAGGCCGTGTACGTGCCTGCGGATGACTTGACCGACCCTGCGCCGGCCACGTCGTTTGCGCACTTGGACGCGACCACGGTTCTGAACCGTGCGATCTCGGAAAAGGGTATTTACCCGGCTGTTGACCCGCTCGACTCGACTTCGCGTCTGCTTGATCCGGCGATTGTCGGTGAAGAGCACTATACCGTTGCGACCGAGGTTCAGCAGATCCTCCAGCGCTACAAGTCGCTGCAGGACATCATCGCGATCCTCGGCATGGACGAACTGTCGGAAGAAGACAAACTGACCGTGGCGCGCGCCCGTAAGATCGAACGCTTCCTGTCGCAGCCGTTCGACGTGGCCGAAGTTTTCACCGGTTCGCCCGGCGTACAGGTTGCTTTGGATGTGACCATCGCGTCGTTCAAAGCGGTTGTTGCTGGCGAATACGATCACCTGCCCGAGGGGGCCTTCCTGATGGTTGGCGGCATCGACGAAGTGATCGCCAAAGCGGAGAAGATGGCCGCAGAAGCCGCCTAAGGAGCACACCTGATGGCAAACACGATGCAATTCGATCTCGTCAGCCCCGAGCGGAGCCTTGCTTCGCTCGCGGTCACCGCGGTCCAGCTTCCCGGCGCGGACGGAGACATGACGGCGATGCCCGATCATGCCCCCACAATCACCACGCTGCGCCCCGGTCTGTTGAAGGTCGAGGCCCCCGAAGGGTCCAGCGAGTATCTGGTCACAGGCGGGTTTGCTCAGATCAACGGCGACAGCCTGTCGGTTTTGGCCGAAAAGGCGATCCCGGTGGCCGAAGTGACCCGGTCGCATCTGGACGATCTGATCGCCGAGGCGCGCACCTCGCATGATGCGGCTAAAGAGGGCCAAGATCAGTCCGTTGTTGACGATGCAGCCAAGCTGCTGGCCGATATGGAAGCTCTGGGAACACATATGAGCCTGTAAGGGTCTCTGTGCACTATGTTTTCTCTAGACGGCCCCGCGTTTGCGGGGCCGTTTTTTTGTCGTGCGTTCGCCATGAGGTCAGGGTAGGTTGCGAGAATTGAATGAAAATGATGCAAGCATGAAAACGTTTAAATCCCATCCCATTGGCATTGATCAGGGCGAAGAAGTGCTGTTTTCGGAATTCGCCGATGGCGGACAGATGTGGACAGGCGATGGCCCACGCGAACGCAGAACCGCAATTGCGTTCAGCCAACCGTTCCGTTCGGTTCCGGTCGTACAAATTGGCGTATCACTGTGGGACGTGGACACGTCCTCAGCTTTGCGCGCCGAGGTGCAGGCCGAAGAGATCACAGAGGAAGGATTCTATGCCGTATTCCGGACGTGGTCAGACACACGCATTGCCCGCATCCGAGTCGCCTGGACCGCAATCGGCGAAGTGGCACATGAAGATGACTGGAACATTTCTTAACCAGCATATCGTGCGTGACATGTGCCGCGTCGGATACCTGAGACAGCACAAGCTGTATGCGATTGGTGTTCGGGCAATTGGGGCCGGTGGATCAACGGGACATTCTGAAGATTGACCCAGCGCACGCATGGCCATGCAGCGAACGGATGGAAGTGTGCGACGACGACGCGAAATGGCTCTTCCACCGGTTTTGTAAATGCGCGACTAACCGGAACGCATACATCCGACAGGTAGGCAAGGTCGCTGTCTCGCGCATTCTCGGTAAAGCTGAACGTTAAGCTGCGAGGACTGTCGCCGCAGGCTGCTTAACCCAGGTGTGATCCCCTAGATTAGAATGTCCCGAGCGCAATGGACACGGACCTTTCGATTTGGCTGGTCGATCAGGCGGGTTTCAAGCGTGGATAGATGAGTGACACTTTGCTCTGCTTCGTCATAGAGCCTGTGCACCAGTGGCGTCAGCCCATTTTCGATCGCTGATGTAACGGCGTGCTTAGCTTGTCTTCCGGCCTTTGGATCGCCGCAGAAACAGTTGGCTGGCGACAGGTCACTTCTCGTGAGACCCCGTTGGGGTTGATCATGCAGCTTGATCAGGACGTGTTCCCGAAGGAATCGAAGCGCCTCTATAGGCTACGAAGCGGACACTGACGATAGAAACCCAAGGGTCCGCTTTGCAGACAATCATTGCCTGATGAAATTAGAATTTCATGGCATTGGCGGCGAGGCTCGAGATACCTTACCGCCCGACGCGGTTAGTCCATGTGATACATCGACTCGTAAATCGGGGTTAGGGTTTTGTCCTCGAACAAGGATGAAACGCTTGTGCCGTTCCAGATGTTCAGGATCGCTTGGGTAAAGATCGGGGCGGTTGGCACGATGCGGATGTTCTTCGCCTTGGCGACTTCTTTGGTTGGCTGGATCGTGTCTGTCAGCACCAGAGATTTCATGACGGAGTTTGTCACCCGTTCGACCGCAGGGCCGCTCATGACGCCGTGAGTGATGTAGGAATGAACTTCCTTGGCACCGTTATCCAAAAGAACCTGCGCTGCCTTGCACAACGTTCCGGCTGTGTCGCACATGTCGTCTACGATCAGGCAGATCTTGTCTTTGACATCACCGATCACAGTCATTTCGGCTATTTCACCAGCTTTTTCGCGGCGTTTGTCTACGATCGACAGCGGGGCGTTGATGCGTTTTGCCAATTCGCGTGCGCGCGCAACTCCGCCAACGTCAGGCGAGACGACCATGATCTCGTCCAGTTGATCCTTGAACTGGGTTTTTACATCCAGCGCAAAAATGGGCGAGGCGTAAAGGTTGTCCACGGGGATATCAAAGAAACCCTGGATCTGAGCTGCATGGAGGTCCATGGTCAGAACCCGCTCAATTCCAGCACCAGTCAACATGTTGGCAACCAGCTTGGCGCTGATCGGCGTACGGGCCTTGGTTCGGCGATCCTGACGGGCGTAACCGAAGTAAGGGATCACCGCGGTAATACGTGATGCCGACGATCGACGCAGCGCATCAGAGATGATCAGCAGCTCCATCAGGTTGTCATTTGCCGGGTTTGAGGTGGGCTGGATAATGAACATATCCTCACCGCGGACGTTCTCGAACACTTCGACGAAAATCTCTCCGTCGTTGAACCGTTCGACCCTCGCATCGACCAGACCTTGGTCAACACCACGATACAGGCTCATGCGGCGGGCAATGGTTTCGGCAAGCGGAAGATTTGCGTTCCCAGCGATAAGCTTGGGTTCGTTGAGTGTCGGCATCGGCTGAGGTCCCCGGGCAGCGTTGGCAATGTGACAGATTCGTGATGTTGACACCGCTTAGCATGGCCTTACCGTTCCGCAAAGGTAACCCAGCGGAGAAAGTGAACATGACCCAGATTGACTACTTTTTTGCGACACTGTCGCCCTATTCCTATCTGGCAGGTCTTCGTCTGGAAGAGATCGCGACCAAGCATGGCGCGTCGATCAACTACAAGCCGCTGGACATCATTGCCCTGTTTGGCAGGACCGGCGGGGTACTTCCCAAAGACAGGCACATCTCGCGTATCGAATACCGCACGCAAGAGATGATGCGTCAATCTCAGAAAATCGGGATGGATTTCAATCTTCAACCTGCTCACTGGCCAACAAATGCGGCGCCGTCGTCCTATGCCTTGATCGCGGCGATCAAGGATGGCTCTGGAGACGTTGGCAAACTGTGCCATTCGGTTCTGCGTGCCTGCTGGGCTGAAGAAAAAGACATCGCGCAAGATGAGGTGATCCGGGAATGCCTGTCGAACGCGGGGTTCAACCCGGACCTTGCTGATAGTGGCCTTCTAGTTGGCGCCGAAACCTATGCGGCCAATCTTGAAGAAGCGGTAGATCGCGGTGTCTTTGGTGCACCGTTCTACATCACGGAAGACGGCCAGAGGTTCTGGGGGCAGGATCGGCTAGAGGATCTGGATCGGCATCTCGCCGCTCTCACATAGGTCGGGCAGGGCCTCGCCCGGCGGTCGTCACAGAAGGCTCAGGAACCGATCGATCTGGTCGGTTCCAATGGACCAATCACAGACCAGGCGGCAAGCCAGCATCTCATCGTCATCGGCGCCGTCCAGGGTATCGCCCCACAGGTGATAGACTGCGCCTGCGTCGTGTAGACGCCTGTGCTGACGGCGCGGAAAGCGGGCGAAAATCATGTTCGCTTGCGGCTCATGTAAGAACTCTGCCCCAGTCGCACGTAGCCCTTCTGCCAGATGGGTGCAGTTGGCATTGGCCTGGCGCGCTGATTTCAGCCACAAATCATCGCGCAGATAGGCAGCCATTTGCGCCGACAAATAGCGATGTTTGGAGAACAGGTGCGCCCCACGCTTGCGGCGCAGTTCGAACTCCCACGCCTTGCTTTCGTCAAAGAAGACCACAGCCTCGACGCCCATCAATCCGTTTTTGGTGCCGCCAAAGCTGACGACATCGATACCGGCTTTCCATGTCATCTCGGCTGGCGAGCAATTCAGCGCGACCAGCGCATTGGTAAAACGGGCGCCATCCATATGAATGGGCAGGCTGTATTCCTTGGCAACATCGCATAAGTCCTGCAACTCAGACCGAGTGTAGACCGATCCGCGCTCGGTCACCTGGGTGATCGAGACAGGTCCGCGCTGTGGGCCGTGAACTCCGCGGTTTCCCTCGCCCAGAATGGATTGTCGCAGCGCGTCGGGTGTCATCTTGTCGCCACCCGGAACCAGCGTCAGCTTGGCACCTGTGAAGAACTCTGGTGCGTTGCATTCATCCTCGTGGATATGCGCCACGGGCGCACAGAATACGGTTTCCCACGGCTGGCACAGGGTCGATAGCGCCAAGGCATTTGCTGCCGTTCCCGTCGCAACCAGATAGACCGCCGCCCTGGGGGCCTCAAAGATACCGCGAATCTGATCGCGTACCTCGTTCATCTGGGTGTCGGCACCATAAGCCATCTGATAGCCGCGATTGGCCTCGGTTAGTGCAGTCAGCACTTCGGGATGAACGGGTCCGGAATTGTCAGAGGCAAATTGCATCAGTTTGGCTCCTCGATAATGTAGTCTTCCCATTCTTCCATGGGCGTTTCGAATTCTGATACGGTACGCCCCTGCACGGATACCCCTGCTGCGTGGACGCTGTCGGGCGTATCAGACAGCAACGGGTGCCAGTCGAGAAGCGGTTTGCCCTCCCACAACAAGCGGTAGGCGCAGGTCTGCGGCAACCAATAGGCGTGGCTGTCGATATTGTCGGGCTTCAAGACAATACACTCGGGCACGAATTGGTGTCGGATATCGTATTGTGTGCAGCGGCAGGTTTCATCGTCCAGCAGGCGGCAGGCGACACAGGTCAGAGCAACTTCGCCCGAATCTTCGTCTTCCAGTTTGTTCAGACAACACTTGCCGCACCCATCGCACAACGCCTCCCATTCCTGGGGGTTCATCTTGCGCAGAGACTTGCGTTCCCAAAACCGGGGTGAAAGGCCCGCGCGATTGATCGGGTCCGTGGTCATGGGTTGACCAGAATCCCGCGGGCCCGGGTGCAATCTGCATCCATCTGTGCGATCAGATTCTCGAGGCTGTCAAATGTCATCTCCGGACGCAGGTAGTCGACCAGCCCGACCGATAGCGTCGCACCATACAGATCGCCCGAGAAGTCAAACAGGAAGGTTTCGATATTCGGCACTTCGCCCTGAAACATCGGCCGTGTTCCAACCGAGGCCGCACCGCGATAGCTGCCCTGATGCGGGCCGTCCAGCACATCGACCAGAACCGCGTAGACCCCGAACTTCGGCGGATGCAATCCCTGGATCGACATATTGGCGGTGGGAAAGCCCAGTTCGCGTCCCCGTTGTTCTCCGCCTACGACCTCGCCCTCGATCCGGTGCCAGTGGCCCAGCATTGCAGCAGCGTCGCGCGGGCGACCCTCGGTCAGCGCGGTCCGGATCGCGGTTGAGGACACCACATTGTCGGATCGTTCCATCAGCGGCGCAATGGTGACGCCGAACCCCATTTCCCGACCGAAGTGCGCCATATCCTGCGCGGTCCCGCTGCGGCCCTTGCCAAAGCAGAAATCAGCACCAACCACCACATGCGACAGGCCCAGCCCGTCACGGATCACCATTCCGGCAAATTCCTCGGGTGTCAGCCCGGCCAGAGCCGCGTTGAATGGCAGCTCATACAGTTTGCGTACCCCCAGTTTCTGCAGCCGATGCGCACGCGCGTTGCCACGCATCAAACGAAACGGAGGGCTACCGGGTGCAAAATGCTCGCGCGGGTGTGGTTCGAACGTCATCACGCCCAGCGGCGCATCCGGCGCTGCGCTGCGTGCAAGGTCGATGACGGATTGATGCCCGATATGAACACCGTCAAAATTCCCGATCGCGACACTGGCGCCACGGTCCTCAGGCTTAACAAACTGGAAGTCCCGGATGATCTGCATGAAGATTGCCTAACGGGACTACCCGGCAGGTTCAAGCCGCAGATCAGGCCACGCGGAATTCAAGTTGCCGACAAGTCAGTCAAACTTGCGGCTTGGGGCCAGTACCATGGCTTCGCCTACCAGCACTTTCTTCCCGTCAACGGAACAATGGCAATCCAGCTTGACGCGCCGTTTGGCGACATCCATGTCGATTACCTTGACCTCAGCATAGACCATGTCACCAGGGCGCACGGGGGCAAGGAACTTCAGCGATTGGCCCATGTAGACCGTGCCATGGCCGGGCAGTTGTTCTCCGATCACGGCCGAGATCAGACCCGCCGTAAGCATGCCATGGGCGATGCGCCCCTCAAAGATTGTATCGCGGGCGTAATCATCATCCAGATGCACCGGGTTCCGGTCAGTGGAGATCTGCGCGAACATCTCGATATCTTCATCCGTCACCACTTTGCGCAGATGCCGGGTCATGCCCATCTCGATGTCTTCGATACAAATCGTTCCGCGTGGAAGATTATCCAACATGTTGCCCTCACTCGATGTCGACCGTGAAAGAAAAAACCATCATTAGGTCAAGGTTGGCAACTTTATTACTTCGCAACTGCAGAAAATCAAGTGAAAAATAACTACCTCAGACGGCCGATTGTAAAGGTGGGATTGATCTTTTCTTTTTGAATATAGGTGGTTAGGGATTCTGCATGCGGGTGGTGCGACGTTTTTGTTTCCGCCGCAGCCAGACCACCCGAAATAAAGAGGGTATCGATTCCCTCTCCCATGCCGCCCATGATGTCTGTGTGGGGGCCGTCTCCGATGGCCAGAATGTCCCCGTCAGAGACGTCCGTGCCGAGTTCTTGCAACCTGCGGCGGGCCAGATCGTAGATCGGCGGGTGCGGCTTTCCGAAATAAAGACTTTCGCCGCCCATTTCGGTGTAAAGCCGTGCCAGTGCTCCGGCACACCATTCGCGAACCTCGCCCCGGTCAACCACGATGTCTGGGTTGGCGCATAGCAGCTTCAGGCCCATCTGCTTGGCATACAGGAAATCGGGGCGGTTCACGTCAGGATCCGCCATCGGATCAAACGGCCCGCAACACGCGATGCCTTCCGCCTGATCCAGCGGAACACGTTCGATGTGGATAGGGTGATGCAGCAATTTCAGAGGTTCAAAAAAACCTGCATCGCGTTCCCATTCCCCCATGAAAAACACTTTTTCGCCGACAGCGCCGCGAAACATGGCGGATCGGGCCGAGTCTCCGCTGGTTGCGATCGTGTCATAGGCGTCAGACGGAACGTTGAAATGCGAGAGTTGATCGGCAACCCCGGCGCGGGGTTTAGGCGAGTTGGTGACCAACACTACAAACCCGCCTGCTTTCCGGTATTGCTGCAAGGCGGCAACGGCCTCGGGGTAGGCGGTGATCCCGTTGTGCACGCAACCCCATAGGTCCACGAACAGTGCCTTGTAGCGATCAGAGATTTCAGACAGCGAAGTAATGATCTGGGTCATAGTAGCGGGTCCGGGGTAAAATGAATCCCACGATGTATGCCGCAACCGCTATGGATTGGCCATTGAAAAGGCATGAGGTCAATTGCGAAAGCTTTCCAATGTTCCACCCGTTCGCTTGCGGACAGTCCGGCGTAATGCGGTTGCGTCTGAATATCCCACCCGTGCTGCAATTTCTTCGTGGTTGAGGGTCCCGGATCGTGCCCACCGGATCGCCTCGGTCACGCGAATTGTTTGCATGAAAGCGGATGGGGTTAGGGCGGTTGCTTGCGATAGCCAACGCGAAAAAGTCCGGGGGGCCAGGCCTGCGGCGTCTGCAAGTTCGGCAAGGCTGATCTGGCGCCCCAGGTTGTGTCGCACGTAGAGTTCGGCCTTTTGCAGGGCGGGATGCCCCGCCACCAGCGTTGCGACGGACATATAGGGCAGTTGGCTGGGACGGTTGTCCGCCATCAGGAAACGGCGGCAATCTTCGGCAATAGCAAGGCCGGCAAACCACTCGATAAGGGATAGCATCAGATCGATATGAGAGAAGGCCGCGCCCGCTGTCACCAGATTACCGTCGCGCACGACCAGGTCGCCCGACTGTAAATGCGCCTTTGGAAACAGGGAATGCAACAAGGGCGCCAGCCACCAGGTTGTCGTGACATTGCGCCGGTCCAGCAAACCGGCTGCACCCAAAGCAAAGCAGCCCGAGCAAGCCCCTGCAATGAGTGTGTCTGGTTTGGACAGGCTTTGAAGCGCCTCGACCAACTCTGCAAAGCTGTGCTGTTGCATGGCGTCACGCAACTCGTGCTCTGTTGCAAGGCCGAGCCCCGGTAGGATAACGAGATCAGGGCTTTCCATGCGCAAAAGACATTCTTCCGGTGTCAGGGACGTGGCATGGAATCGTATGTTGCTTCCATGTAACCCGGCCACGCGATTGGCTGTGACCAGCATCTCGCTTGTGATGAACAGGCTGGACAATTGGCACGGTGTGGGGTGCAGGATTACGGTTCGAACGGTTTGCATTTGTCCATATTGGTTCTAATAATGTCAAAATTGACACTGACCATCTGAGCCAACTTTGTCCAGACTTCCCAGAAAAGGAGAGTGCTGATGACGTTAGAAGGTGGATGTTTCTGTGGTGCCGTGCGGTACAAGGCCGAGGGTGAGCCGGTTTTTAAAGGGCAATGCCATTGCCGTTCGTGTCAGCATATTTCAGGTGGTGCGCCGAACCTGTTCATGCTGATACCTTGCGATGGGTTCCGGTACACAGCCGGAACACCCAAGCAGTTCCGGCGCTCGGATCGCGCCGCGCCCGTGACGCGCGAATTCTGCGCGGACTGCGGAACACATATCACGACCCATCGACCGGGATTAGATCCGATAATCCTTAAGGTCGGAACCCTGGATGACCCTTCGATCTTTCGGGGGGCTAAGGCTGCACTGTTCGTGGCGGAAAAGCAGAGCTTTCACTGTATCCCCGAAGGCATACCAAGTTTTGACGGCCTGCCGCCGATGTAAGAAAGGCGCCCAACTGAGCGCCTTTTTCCAATTCAAAGGAAGTTTAGACCTTCAAGTTTGGGATGATCTGCTTTTTGCGGCTCATCACACCGGGCAGAACTACGCTGTCGCCTTCAACAGATGCGCCAAAGCTTTTTTCCGCGACGCCTTTGACCAGATCATTAGGTACCAGCAGGGTGGCCTCTTCGTTCAGAATGTCGACGACGAACAGCAGAACCTGATCAACGCCGTCTTCTCTCGAGACATCCACCATCGATGCAGCGAGGCTGGCTTTGCGGTCCAGGACAACGCCCGGCGCAGTGGTTTCCAGAACCGAGACACGGAACTTTGTGCCGTCGACCTCGTACTCCTTGCTGTCCATGCGGATCAATTCGGCATCCGAGAAGGATGAGACATCCGACTTCGCCGCGAACATCTCTGCGGCATAGGCGGAAACATCCAGATCCAGATCTGCCGCCAGTTTCTCGGCCACGGCGCGATCATGCGCGGTGGTCGTGGGCGAGCGGAATTCCAGGGTGTCCGACAGAATGCAGGTCAGTGCCGCGCCTTTGATAGCATCGGGTATCTTGGCGACGTCATCGCCGATCAAGTCGATCATGATCGTCGCGGTACAGGCCAGCGGGCGTACGGTGATGTCGATTGGGCCTTTGGTTTCCAACCCGCCGACCAGTTTGTGGTGGTCGATGATCGCTTGGATATCCGCGCTGTTGATACTGGCGGGCAGCTCAGCGGGGTTGTTGGTGTCGACGATGACAACCGGCGCGCCTTCGGCCACATCTCCGATAATCCGCGGTTTAGGCAGGTTCCAACGGTCCAGCATAAACGCGGCTTCGGTGTTGGGCTCTCCCAACAACACGGCTTCGGCGTTTTCGCCTTTGACTTCGTTCAGATACCAGGCCCACAGAATGGGCGACCCGGTCGAGTCCGTATCGGGGGATTTGTGGCCAAAAACTTGGATTGTCATGTCAACGTCCTGAGGATGGGAATTTTGCGCGCCTTATAGGATGCTAAGGCCATGTTGTCACCCGGCAGCTGTTGCGCTGCGACGGATCGTCTGAAAACCCTGAAGGTCGCTTAGAATGGCGCGCGGGTCAGAGAATAGCCTGCCTGTTGTAACTGGTTTAGCAAGCCATAGGTGTCACTCAGGTGACCAGCGCCAACGGCGATGACGACGGTCTGATCTTCGATCTCCAGTATGTGTCTCATCCAGTTGGCATTTCGCTGGATCAGAAGCTGCTGTTCAAAACGATCCCATTCTGCGTTGAACTCTTCAGGGCTGAGGCCGGAAAGTTCCAACCCCTGCAATCGGGCCAATTGAATTATCTCTGCATGGCTTTCTTCAATGTATGCGTTGGCCATGGTGGTCACTTCGTCGGCACTGCCTTGCATGGCCCCAGAAAAACGCACCAGCGATTGGATTTGTTCTTCCAATGGATGGCTGTTGAAGATGGCCATTAGATCCTCGACCTGTTCCAGCGAATGTTGCGGGATATCATGCGCCACTGCGAAATCCGTCAGGCGCGCATCCATGCCGTATTTGGCATCCGGATCCTGCATCAGGCAGGGCGGAATGCCCAACATCATGCTTAAAAACCAAGGCCGCATCTTAGCGGCCATCCAGCTTGGGATGCCGCGTTCCGCCAATGCTCCGGATAGCACAGCCCAATCTTCCTCGGCCATCAGATCGATAAGGGTTGGCCCCGACGTGATCATCACCGGGCTCAAGTCCTTTGCCAGACCTTGTTCAAACGCGCTCATCTCGTCTTGCGTGACCTCAAAATAAAATGCGTCGGCCTGACTTAGTACCGGTGTCAAACGCTCTACGACAGGTTCCATGCGCGCATCAAAGGTATGCATCGTCCCAATCAGGTGTAGTACCGTATCGCCCTTGGTCGCGATCCAGTGGTTGCCTTCAGGGAATGGGACGTCGGCCAAGGCCTTTTGCAGTTCCGACCGAGTCTCAGGCGTCATACCCGGCCTCAGGTCGCGCCCCTCACACGCTGCGTGAACGGTAATGGGCAGCAAGAGGAAGGTCAGAAGGGTCAGCAAGCGCATTGATTGGTCCCATGATGTTGGCGTCCTCGCTCATGACATATCTGTGCGATTGGATCATGTTCAACCCATCTGCCCTGCGATGGCTGGCATTCGGGAAGAAATTGCCTAGCATGGCGCCATGAACCGCGAGCAGGATCTTTATCCCCCCATCAAGGCGCTGTTGCAGCGTCAGGGTTATGACGTCAAAGGCGAGGTTGGTGCGGCGGACATTGTGGCTGTGCGCGAAGGTGCCGAGCCGATCATAGTCGAGCTCAAGCTAAAGTTCTCTTTGGCGCTGTTTCATCAGGCGATCACGCGGCTGAAACTGAGTGATCAGGTTTATATCGCAGTGTGCAAGCCAAAGGGCCGCAGTGCCCGGCGGATGCTGAAGGACAATCTCGCGATGTGTCGCCGGTTGGGGCTTGGCCTGATCACGGTTCGAGCGGACGGAGAAATCGAGGTGCAGTGCGACCCGGGTCCTTACGCGCCACGTAAGGACAAGAAAAAGACTGCGCGTTTATTGCGGGAATTCGACCGCCTTGAGGGTGATCCGAACGCAGGGGGTGCGACGCGGCACGGTATCGTCACAGCCTACCGTCAGGATGCGTTGAAATGTGCCAGCCATCTTGCTGAATGTGGCGCCAGCAAGGGCTCGGAGGTGGCAAGCGCCACCGGAGTGGCCGAGGCCACGCGCCTGATGCGCGACAATCACTATGGTTGGTTCTATAAAGTCGACAAGGGCGTTTATGATCTTTCCGCAGCTGGATCCGAGGGTCTGACGCACTGGGCCTATAGCTGGGAGCAGGTGGATTGATCACCTTCTCAGCGCGGTCAAATCCGATTCTTCCAAAAAATCCTGCACATCTTGTTGACTCACTGGTTTTTACTCCCTAGCTATGCGTCGTTATCACTCAAGCAATTCGAGTGCTAACGCCTCGTCAGTCGACGAGGGGAGGATAAACAAACTTTGAGCCCAAGGAGCTGCAAAGATGGCATTGAAACCGCTTCATGACCGTGTGCTGGTGCGCCGCACCGAAAGCGACGAAAAAACCGCTGGTGGTCTGATCATTCCCGATAGCGCAAAAGAAAAGCCCAGCGAAGGCGAAGTCGTCGCAACAGGCGAAGGCGCGCGCAAGGACAGCGGCGAGCTGATCGCCATGGCCGTAAAAGCTGGCGACAAGATCCTGTTCGGCAAATGGTCGGGCACCGAGGTCCAGGTCAACGGCGAAGAGCTGCTGATGATGAAAGAAAGCGACATCATGGGGATCATCGAGTAAGCCTAACGGCTTTCTCTGATCATCATTACAAAACTATTTCTCAAGGAGAAACGATATGGCTGCTAAGGACGTCAAGTTCGACACCGATGCCCGCAACCGCATGCTGTCAGGTGTGAACATCCTGGCTGATGCTGTCAAAGTGACCCTGGGGCCCAAAGGCCGCAACGTGGTTCTGGACAAATCCTTTGGCGCACCGCGCATCACCAAAGACGGTGTTTCGGTTGCCAAGGAAATCGAGCTGGAAGACAAGTTCGAAAACATGGGCGCGCAGATGGTGAAAGAAGTCGCCAGCCGCACCAATGACGAAGCCGGCGACGGCACCACCACAGCAACCGTTCTGGCCCAGTCTATCGTCAAAGAAGGCCTGAAGCAGGTTGCAGCAGGCCTGAACCCAATGGACCTGAAGCGCGGCATCGACCTGGCAACCTCCAAGGTTGTTGAAGGCATCAAAGCTGCTTCGCGCGAAGTCAAAGACTCGGCAGAAGTTGCTCAGGTGGGCACCATCTCGTCCAACGGCGAAGCCGAAATCGGTCAGCAGATCGCAGACGCGATGCAAAAGGTTGGCAACGAAGGGGTCATCACCGTCGAAGAAAACAAAGGCCTGGAAACTCAGACCGATGTTGTCGAAGGTATGCAGTTCGACCGTGGCTACCTGTCGCCTTACTTCGTCACCAACGCGGACAAGATGATTGCAGATCTCGACGACTGCATGATCCTGCTGCACGAAAAGAAACTGTCTTCGCTGCAGCCGATGGTTCCGCTGCTGGAACAAGTGATCCAGTCGCAAAAGCCGCTGCTGATCATTGCCGAGGATGTTGAAGGCGAAGCGCTGGCAACTCTGGTTGTCAACAAACTGCGCGGCGGCCTGAAAATTGCAGCTGTCAAAGCACCTGGCTTCGGCGATCGCCGCAAGGCCATGCTGCAGGACATCGCAATCCTGACCGGTGGTCAGGTCATCAGCGAAGATCTGGGCATGAAGCTTGAGTCCGTGACCATGGACATGCTGGGTACTGCCAAGAAAATCGAGATCACCAAAGACGAAACCACTATCGTTGATGGTGCTGGCGAGAAGGCCGAGATCGAAGCACGTGTTGCTCAGATCCGCACTCAGATCGAAGAAACCACCAGCGACTACGACCGCGAGAAGCTGCAAGAGCGCGTTGCCAAACTGGCAGGCGGTGTTGCTGTTATCCGCGTCGGCGGCATGACTGAAGTTGAAGTGAAAGAGCGTAAAGACCGTGTTGACGATGCTCTGAACGCAACGCGTGCTGCTGTTCAGGAAGGCGTTGTCGTTGGCGGTGGTGTTTCGCTGGTTCAGGCCGGTAAAGCACTGGATACTCTGAAAGGCGCAAACGCTGATCAGGACGCTGGTATTAACATCGTTCGCAAAGCCATCGAAGCGCCTCTGCGTCAGATTGCTGAAAATGCGGGCGTCGACGGTGCGGTTGTTGCTGGCAAGGTTCGCGAATCTTCCGAAGCGGCCTTTGGCTTCAACGCTCAAACCGAAGAATATGGCGACATGTTCTCGTTCGGTGTCATCGATCCGGCCAAAGTTGTTCGTACAGCTCTAGAAGATGCGGCATCGGTTGCTGGCCTGCTGGTCACAACTGAGGCGATGGTTGCAGATAAGCCTGCCAAAGAAGGCGCACCTGCCGGTGGCGGTATGCCCGACATGGGCGGCATGGGCGGCATGATGTAAGACGTCGAATTCGCCTAGGCGAATTGAGTTAGCTCCTATCGCGCTTGGCCTTTTGGCCAAGCTGCTGACCGGGTAAGCGTCACATGCTATTGAACGGGGTCGCCACAGGGCGGCCCCGTTTCTTTTTTGATCATCCCGATTCCGGAAGCGAAGGACTGCGTCTGAAAACGGAAGTTCTGGACGCAGATCAAAACGCGCGTGGGAAAGTGAGTATCAATGTCGCCCGCAAGCAGCTATGTGGTTGATATGAGATTGTTTCTGCTGATAGCCCTGACAATGTGCGCCTTCGCGTCGAATTCGATCCTGAACCGCCTCGCCATAGATAGCGGTGCCAGTGACCCTGCTGGTTTTGCCGTTTTTCGGGTTCTTGCAGGGGCTCTGGTTCTCGCTGGTTTGGTGAAATTGCGTGGTGGTCGCTTACCGCTGAGCAACCGCAGACGGATCGTCGGTGCTGGGTCTCTGTCGCTCTATATGATCGGGTTTTCGGTGGCCTATCTGACGCTCGACGCAGGGCTGGGTGCTTTGATCCTGTTCGGAGTGGTGCAGATCACCATGTTTGCTGCCACAGCTCTGATCGGAACTACACCAACGTTCAAGCAATTTGCCGGAGCCGGAGTGGCGCTGGGCGGGTTGGCCTGGGTTTTGTGGCCATCCGGCGCGATCCAGGTGGATCTGGTCGGGGCGGTCTTGATGACCGTAGCGGGCATCGGCTGGGCCATCTACTCGCTTGCCGGAAGATCCGAGCCGGATGCGTTGGAAGGGACGGCGGCAAACTTTGTTGTGGCGCTGCCCGTAACGGCCTTGGCTTTGCTGGCCCTTGGCGGGACTTGGCACATGAGCGCTGTCGGATACCTGTTGGCCGCGCTATCAGGTGGTGTGACCTCAGGGCTGGGCTATGCGCTTTGGTACCGCGTGCTGCCACAGCTTGTGCCGTCGACGGCGGCTGTTGTGCAACTCAGCGTTCCGGTTATTGCCATTGTCGCGGGTGTCGTTCTTCTTGGTGAAACAGCCGGACCACGTTTGGTCGTGGGGGCAATGCTTGTCCTTGGCGGTATAGCGTTGGCAGTCGTGCGACCCCGACGTGGCTAGGTCTTTCCTTGCCGAAGGATAAGCTCTATCTGGCGGATATGAGATTCCTGTTCGCCTTCCTCTTTTGCCTTTTTCCTGCCGTGGTCAGCGCGAATTGCGTGATCCTGCTACATGGTCTTGCACGGACCGAAGCCTCTTTTTCTGTCATGGAGCAACTGTTCAAGGCCCATGGTTACACCGTGGTTCGCCCAGGTTACCCGTCGACTGATATGGGCATCCCCGATTTGGCAAACCAAACTTTACCCGAGGCGTTTGCAGCATGTAGTGAAGATACCGCAAATGTCGTGTCTCACTCTATGGGCGGAATCTTGCTGCGTTACTGGTTGCAGGACAATCAACCAGAGAACTTGGGTCGTACCGTTATGTTGGGCCCGCCAAATCAGGGCAGTCAATTGGTTGACGAACTCAGCGCCTGGGAAGTGTTTGGCTATCTGAACGGGCCTGCAGGCCTGCAACTGGGAACAGGACCCGAAGGCATACCCCGGCAACTGCCGCCAGTTGATTTTGAACTGGGCGTGATTGCGGGGCGGAACTCGTTGAACCCGGTGTTTTCGTCGCTGATTGATGGTCCGGATGACGGCAAAGTTTCGATCGAAACCACCAAGGTCGAAGGGATGGCCGACCACATCATTCTGCCTGTGACCCATACCTTCATGATGAATAATCCACGTGTCATGGCACAAGCGCTGCATTTCATCGAGTTCGGGCAGTTTGACCCGCAAATCACCTGGCTTGACGGGGTGATGGATGTAATTGACGAACTCTGCATCGGGGAGGATTGCTCGGAACCAGCCTCGGAGCCCACGCAATGACGGCACTGGAGCTGACATTGTCAGGCGCGGATGTCTTGCTGCCAGATGCTGGGTTGTCGCGCGCCAATCTGACAATCGTTGATGGGCAGGTGCAACAGGACCGTGCGGGCCGGCAAGTGGATCTGTCTGGATACACGGTCTTGCCAGGTATCGTAGATCTGCACGGCGACGGGTTCGAGCGCCACATCGCGCCGCGCCGGGGTGCAATGAAGCAGATGGATGAAGGCGTCCTTTCAGTTGAGGCTGAGTTGGCTGCAAATGGCATCACCACCGCTGTTCTGGCGCAATTTTACAGCTGGGAAGGCGGCGTGCGCGGCCCTGAATTTGCCTCCCAGGTCTTTGCGGCGATTGCCGCGGTGCAAGGCAGCGTGGTGACAGACCTGATCCCACAGCTACGCTTTGAGACCCACATGCTGGACGATTATGCCGGGTTGCCAGAGCGGATCGCGAAATGGCAGGTGCCCTATGTGGTGTTCAACAATCACTTGCCGCACGACCGACTGGCGCAAGGCCGAACGCCGCCACGTCTGACCGGACAGGCCCTGAAGGCCGGGCGTAGCCCGGAAACCCATCTTGAGATGTTGCAGACCATGCACGCGCGCAGGGATGAAGTTCCGGCTGCGCTAGAGGCGCTTTGTTCCGACCTCACTGAACTCGGCGTGCGGTTGGGCAGTCACGACGATGCAACGGCAGAAAAACGGGCCTGGTGGCGCACGCACGGTGTGTCCATTGCAGAGTTCCCCGAAACGCTTGACGCCGCCGAAGCCGCGCGCGCGGCCGGGGATCACATCATTCTGGGGTCTCCAAACGTGGTGCGGGGCGGCTCGCACAAAGGCAATGCCAGTGCCTTGGACCTGATCGCGATGGGCCTGTGTGATGCGTTGGCGTCGGATTACCACTATCCCAGTCCGCGTCGTGCTGCGCTGATGTTGGCAAAAAGTGGTTTGCTGGACTTGGCGGGTGCCTGGGCGCTGGTGTCGTCCGGCCCGGCCGAGGTTCTGGGGCTGAGGGATCGCGGAACATTGACACCCGGAAAACGTGCGGACCTCGTTATCTTGAACACCGAAAACCACCGGGTCGCCGCCACTGTCGCCGGTGGGCGCGTCAGCTATATGTCCGGAGACATCGCCGCCCGGTTCATCACCTAGCGCCGGGCCAGCTCTTCATCTTTTCTCAAATACTCCTGCCGGAGGCTTCGCGCGGCTGCGCGATCAACCCTGACGTATGATCCGGTTGAAGTGGCCCATCTTACGGCCCGCCTTAACCTCGACCTTGCCGTAGAGATGCAACGCAACATCGCGTTCCCGCGCCAGATCCGGCACGCGGTCCATATCATGCCCGATCAGGTTCTCCATCACCACGTCAGAATGTCGCTGCCCATCACCCAGCGGCCATCCTGCCACGGCGCGGATGTGTTGTTCAAACTGATCGACGGTACAGCCGTTCTGTGTCCAGTGACCCGAATTATGCACACGTGGCGCAATCTCATTCACGATCAATCCCTGGGGTGTCACAAACAGTTCGACGCCCATGACGCCCACATAATCCAGGGCATTCAGGATATTGGCCGCCAACAGGACCGCGTCGGTGCGCTGCGCCGGTGGAAGCCGGGCAGGGACGGCAGTCGTGTGCAGGATACCATCCCGATGCACATTCTCGCCCGGATCAAAACAGGCGACCTGACCGTCCAGACCCCGTGCCGCGATGATCGAAACCTCGCGCGTGAACTCGACAAACCCCTCCAGAATGGCTGGTGCGCCTGCCATCTCGGACAATGCCGTCTCAGCGTCTTCTGCTTTACGAAGCCGTGCTTGCCCTTTGCCGTCGTAACCAAAGCGGCGGGTTTTCAGGATTGCGGGCGCTCCGATCCCGTCAATCGCGGCGCGCAGGCTGTTCAGATCGGTGACGTCGGCAAAAGGCGCGGTGTTCAAACCCAACCCATGCAAGAAGGCCTTTTCGGTCAACCTGTCCTGACTGACCCGCAGCGCTTCGCGCCCCGGACGGATCGGGCGGTGCGCTTCCAGCAAATCCAGCGCGGCGGTCGGAATATTCTCGAACTCGTAGGTGATGACATCTACCGACTCGGCAAAGGTCTTCAGTGCTTTTGCATCGTCATAGGACGCCGTAGTAACTCGATCAGCCACCTGACCAGCGGGTGGATTTGCGCCCGGCTCATAGATGTGGCTGACAAATCCCAGCCGTGCAGCCGCGACCGACAGCATGCGACCCAGCTGACCGCCACCCAGAATTCCGATCGTCGAGCCAGGGGCGAGCATATCTGTCATCATCACGTCTCCAACCGTTTGCCAATTGCTGTCAGGGCACCGAGCAATGCCTCGTGGGCCTTGCCCAAACGCAGTGCCTCAGTCATTTGCAGGCTTAGCGTTCCGTCCGTTGCCAACGCGTCGCGTTCTTCTGCCAGTTGCCCCGCTTTGCCTTTTTCCATTGCGGTAAGAAAGCCCGAGAACAACTGAGTCGTAAAAAACTCAGCCCCATGGACGTCTCCGGTTTCTTCGGCCAGCCAATTTGCACCTGTTGTCATCAGATCCAAGAAGCCAGGCACCATGGCGCAGATGGCAAAATGCGCGTTCAGCGCGGCCTCATCTGCAACTTTGATCACCGGGTTTTCCGGCTCAAACAATCCGGCCAGCAGCCGATCGTTTCCGAACGCGGCCAGAGGGCATCCACCAGACTGCAAAAAACCCAGAGGAATCGTTTGAACGAAGTCTGAGGCAGGTGCACAAAGTGTTGCCAACTCATTGGCTGAAATTGCCGCCATGACCGATATGATTTGTTGATCCGTACGAAATGTCAGCGGGGTCAGAATCTCGGTTGCCATGTGCGGTCGCAGACATAGGAAGACCATGTCACAGGCGTCGACGACGGACTGAGGCGCCGCGACGGTGGCCCCTATTTCTGCCTTCAGCTGAGCAGAAACCTGTGAATTGCGTTCCGTGACTGAAATCTGGTGCCCTTTGGCCGCCAAAAACCGTGCAATCGGGGTGGCAATATGCCCGGTGCCAATAAAGCCGATCCGGCTCATCCTTCCGGCTCTTCCGCAATCGAGGCCGACAGGGCAGCGCGCCAGGCGTCTAAACGCCGGGCTAGAGCATCATCTTGCAAAGCCAGAATACCAACCGCCATCAGCCCGGCATTGGCACCACCTGCCGCGCCGATCGCCATTGTAGCAACCGGAAAACCCTTGGGCATCTGCACGATGGAATAGAGTGAATCGACACCTGATAGCGCACGTGTCTGTACTGGCACGCCGATCACGGGTATCCGAGTTTTTGAGGCCATCATTCCGGGCAAATGCGCCGCGCCGCCTGCGCCTGCGATGATCACGTTTATCCCGCGTTCGGCCGCGGTTTTACCATAGTCCCACAGGCGATCAGGGGTGCGGTGGGCCGAAACGATGCGTTTTTCATAAGCGACGCCCAGTTCATCCAGAATATCTGCAGCTTCTTTCATGGTGGGCCAGTCCGACTGGCTACCCATGATGATCCCCACTTTGATCTCACCCATCCGCTCATGTCTCCGGCTTTTCAAAGAGCGCGAACTATAGCCAAATCGGTCTTGGTGGCAATGCGTTACCGTCAGCCTGCTACGCTTCAGGCAATGATATCAGGTGTCAGGCGATCTTCGATCAGGCGGATCAGGTCTTTCAGCTTCAATTTCTGCTTTTTCAGCCGTTTGATGGTCAACTGGTCCGAGGTGCCGGTGGCCTGCAACGCTTCGATCGCTTCGTCCAGATCGCGGTGCTGGCGGCGGAAGACCTCCAACTCAACGCGCAGTACTTCATCTGTTTTCATCGAAAGGTCGGTAGGCGCGTTCATGGGCGACTCGATTTGGTAAGTGGTGCGTTCCACACAAGATAGTGTGCTAAGTTGAATCCGACCAGACCTTGTGGACATCCTGGTTTCTTCCCATATTCTATTATGCGCGGTTGCCGAAATTGGGGCCGTTCAAAACGTCGCTTTGACAATAAAGGACGAGAAAACGTGTCAAAACTTACTCTTGGCTCATACCCGCATCTTTTGGGGTTCGAGCAGTTGGAACGCCTTTTGGAACGCTCGGCCAAAGCCGGGAACGAAGGCTATCCGCCCTACAACATTGAACAGACCTCGGACTTTTCGTACCGCATTACCCTGGCCGTGGCCGGTTTTGCAGAACAGGACCTGTCGATCACCATCGAGGACCGCCAATTGGTGATCCGCGGCCGCCAACGCGACGATAGCGAGGGGCGTATATTCCTGCATCGCGGGATCGCCGCACGCCAGTTCCAGCGCATGTTCGTGCTGGCCGATGGGGTCGAGGTGGGCGAGGCAATCATGGAAAACGGTCTGCTGCATGTCGACCTGACCCGTGCCGTGCCCGAAACCGTGGTGCAAACAATCAACATAACGAAGGGGTAAGAGCCATGAATACACCGATTGAGATCAACACCGAAGGCGACCGGATTGTTTATGTGAAAGCTGTGGATGTGGCCGAATTGCCGCGTGACCTGCGTGAACAGGCGGGCGATCTGGATCATCTATACGCTGTGCACGACTCGGACGGACAGCAACTGGCCCTTGTGGCGGACCGTAAGCTGGCCTTTGTCTTGGCGCGGCAGCATGATCTTTCGCCCGTGGCCGTTCACTGACGCGGCCCTAATGCCGATGAAATGAATATATAAGTTCCGAAAGAAGGCGCATGAACTGGTTGGAATTTGATTGGGTAGATGCGTTCAGCGATCATGCTTTCGGGGGCAATGGATGCGCTGTTGTCCATGGCGGTGCGGCGCTGCCCGAGGATGTTTGTACCGCCTATGTCCGCGAAACCTCGTTGGTGGAATGTACCTTCACAGGCCCGTCGGACATCGCCGACTTTCGGGTTCGGTACTTCCTTGCCAGCCGCGAAATCCCGTTTGCAGGCCATCCCACTATTGCCACCGTGGCGGCCATGCGGTCTCGGGGGCTGTTTTCTGGCGGTAGTCTGACGCTGGAAACCGGGGCTGGGCTTGTTTCAATACAGCTAAGCGGCGATGAGATCGAGATGACACAGGTTGCGCCAGAGTTTGGCGTGCATGTCTCTGCTGACCTTGTTGCCTCTGCAATCGGGCTGAGCGAGGATGCGATCATTTCCCCACCACAGATGGTGTCCACCGGGCTGCCGTTCTGCGTCACTGTCCTGCGAGATCATGAGGCGCTGCGAGCAGCGTGTTTGTCTGAGGGGCCTCTGCGTGAAGTTGCTGCCGCTGCGGGGTATTCAGGCTCGGATATGGCCGAACCCTTTCTGGTGACACTTCACGGCGCGACGGCTGCAGGTGACACGTTCTCGCGTCTATTGCTGGCACCACCCAGTCCGCCAGAGGACCCTTTTACCGGATCTGCGACGGGCGCCATGGCCGCCTATCTGTGGAAATATGGTCTGATGGGCAAGGATACATTCATCGCTGAACAAGGCCACGATATGGGCCGCCCCGGTCAAGCCACGGTAACCCGGGTTGGCCCGCCCGAGACGATGACAGGAATAAAAGTCGCCGGTCGCGGCCATATCCTGATGCGCGGGCAAGTCAGTTTGCCTGATCACTTGTGATGACACAGCCAGCTATTGCTATTTTGTCTTATGGCGTGAGTTTTTGTTCGAGAAGATCAAATCCCATTCGCTGATCACCTCTGCCAAGCGGGACCTTGTAGAGCATGAGTTGCGCCAATCGGTCATCCACTAGCGAGGGCGAAACCGGCGCGGATGTTGAGATCACAGCGCGCGAATGACCGCCTTAGAAAGTGCTCAGACGCAGGCGGCGAACTATCATGAATTTGGAAGACGCGCGGTGGAACTCAGCGATCTGAGATTTCAGCCTAGCGTGCGGCGGCCAACCGAGCCTCGGTGCAAGCAATTGCAATGACTAAACGAACTGTGCGTGTTGGCCGGATTTTGCATGGGTGATTTCTGAATATATCGTTTCTGCGCGTTTCGTGATAACATCGTTTCACGGTCTTTCCGGTATTTTGCGGGTTGGGCGTCATTTTTGAGAACTAGATTTTGTCAATTTTGCGCCCGTCTAGGGCCGTTTGAATATTAACGAGTATTATTTTAGGAGCACTTTGATGAGCGTTTCGTCATCCAGGCATGGCATTACCAGCCTTCCCAGATCCAAGAACTATAAAGGGCCATTCGGAAGGCTATTTCGTAAACTTCCGCCGTGGCGTTCCCCGCATGGCGACGACGCCACGGCCATCGCTGCATTGCGCGACTTTGCAACCAACGCGATGAGCGAAACGGTTGGGCAAGACAACCTGGACAATGCAAATCTGCCTGCGGGTTACACCTATTTTGGTCAGTTCGTGGACCACGACATTACGTTTGACCCGACCTCGTCCCTGATGCGTCAAAGCGACCCAGAGAAGCTTGAAAACTTCCGTACGCCGCGCCTTGATCTGGATTGTCTGTACGGTGAAGGGCCCGCAGACGAACCGTTCATGTACGACAAGAATCGTGGCGGGGCGTTCTTGCTTGGGACAACTGAACAAGATTGGACAGGTGAGAAGGACATCGCGGGTTCGAAAGAACCGGACTTGCTGCGCAACCGGCAGGGGCGCGCCATTATTGGCGATATGCGAAACGATGAGAATGTGATCGTTTCCCAGTTTCAGCTGGCTATGTTGCGGCTGCACAACCGCGTCATGCAGAAGCTTGCAACCGGTGATCCTGATGATGACACGACCGAGTTCGGTTTTGATGGCGACAGGTTCCAGGAAGCGCAGCGCAAAGTGCGTTGGTTCTATCAATACGTTGTGTGGAATGATTTCATCAAACGCCTTGTCAGCGATGCTATCTGGACCAGGGTTCTCGATAAGTCAGACAACCACAAATTCAACGGCACGGTGTATGATTGGAACTATCAGCCGTTTATGCCGGTTGAGTTTTCTGTGGCGGCCTATCGTTTTGGCCATTCATTGATCCGACCGGGGTACCAAATCAACGTCAACAATGATGCGGAAACCGGGCTTGGTTTTGGAATAGAGCTGCCGATCTTCCACCCCAATGGTCCTGAAGACAACGCAGGCAACATCCGCCACGATCTGCGCGGTTTCCGCTCGTTCCCGCATCGCCATACGGTGCAGTGGGATTGGTTCTTCGACATCGACTCGGGCGGGCCCTTCCCGCAGCCTGCCAGACGGATTGATACAAAGTTGTCGTCTGCGGTCTTTGCGTTGGATGAGGGCCCGGCACCCAAGCCCAACATGCTGGCCTTCCTGAACCTGTTACGCTCAATGCGCCTGGAATTGCCAAAGGGCTCAGATGTTGCGCAACGGATGGGTTTGACACCGCATGCGATCAACGATCCGCATGAGGATATCCTGTGGCACTACATCCTAAAAGAAAGCCAAATTCTTCCGGCAAACAACTCGGGTCGCATGCTCGGGGCAGTCGGCGGCACCATCGTTGCCGAGGTGTTCGGAGGGCTGCTGGATGGCGATCCGATGTCCTTTGTGCGCAACATGCCGAACTGGAAACCGGATGACGATGCCGATTTGATGTCACTGTTGGACAATCCGGCACCCGTGAACGGCGGGGACTGGGAGGTTGGCGATCTGTTGCGGGCTTCTGGCGCGCCAATTGACGCCAACGATGTTGCGAACACAATCGCAAACGGTCGAAACTAAAAATATAGAGGGCAGTGCTTTGTTCAAGCACTGCCCATTGGTCTTTCTCATGGCATGGGATTTGCTAACCGGCGATCAGGCCCATGCTTTCCAGCTTTAGCAACACCTGATGCGCGCAGTTGTCGACCTCGACATTTTCGGTTTCAACCCGAAGTTCAGGATCTGCCGGAGCATCATAAGGGTCTGAGATGCCGGTGAATTCCTTGATCTTGCCCTCCCGCGCCAGCTTGTACAAACCTTTGCGGTCGCGGCGCTCGCATTCTTCGATGCTGGTTGCCACATGCACTTCACAAAACGCGCCAAACTGTTCGATGTCTTCACGTACCGCGCGGCGGGTCGTGGCATAGGGTGCGATCGGCGCGCAGATGGCGATGCCGCCATTCTTGGTGATCTCACTGGCCACATAACCGATGCGGCGGATGTTCAGGTCGCGGTGCTCTTTCGAAAAGCCCAGTTCCGACGACAGGTTCTTCCGCACGATGTCTCCGTCCAGCAAGGTGACCGGGCGGCCGCCCATCTCCATCAGCTTGACCATGAGGGCGTTGGCGATGGTCGACTTGCCCGAACCTGAAAAACCGGTGAAAAACACTGTAAAGCCCTGCTGACTGCGCGGCGGTTTGGTCTTGCGCAGCTCGGTCACAACCTCGGGGAAGCTGAACCATTCGGGGATTTCCAGACCCTCAGACAAGCGGCGACGCAGTTCGGTGCCCGAGATATTCAGGATCGTGACGTTGTCCTTATCTTCGATCTCGTCATTGGGTTCGTACTGGGCGCGTTCCTGCACAAAGACCATGTGTTTGAAATCGACCATTTCAACGCCGATCTCATCCTGGAACTGGCGGAACAGATCTTGCGCATCATAGGGACCGTAGAAATCCTCGCCGGCCGAGTTCTTGCCGGGGCCGGCATGGTCGCGACCAACGATAAAGTGGGTACAGCCATGGTTCGCGCGGATCAGGCCGTGCCAGACCGCCTCACGCGGGCCCGCCATGCGCATCGCCAGGTTCAGCAGCGACATCGAGGTGGTCGAGGCCGGGTATTTGTCCAGAACCGCCTCATAGCAGCGCACGCGGGTAAAGTGATCGACGTCTCCGGGTTTGGTCATGCCGACAACCGGATGGATCAGCAGGTTGGCCTGGGCTTCTTTTGCGGCACGGAATGTCAGTTCCTGATGTGCGCGGTGCAAAGGGTTGCGGGTTTGGAACGCCACGATACGACGCCAACCCAGCTTGCGGAAATAGGCGCGCAACTCGTTCGGTGTGTCGCGGCGGGCGCGGAAATCATAATGCACGGGTTGTTGGATGCCGACCACAGGGCCGCCCAGATAGACCTTGCCAGCCGTGTTATGCAGGTAGTTCACCGCCGGATGCGCATCGTCATCGGCGCTAAAGACCATTTCCGCTTCGCGCGCTTTGTTTGGGGTCCAGCGGTCGGTCACTGTCATAGTGCCCAGAATGACACCTTCCTGATCGCGCAGGGCAATGTCTTGCCCTAGCTCGATCTTCTCGGCGAAGTCCTCGTTGACATCCAATGTAATCGGCATCGGCCACAAAGTGCCATCTGCCAGACGCATATTCTCGACCACGTTGTCGTAATCTGCTTCGCCAAGGAACCCTTTGAGCGGGTTGAACCCACCGTTCATCAGTAGTTCCAGATCGCAGATCTGGCGCGGGCTCAGATCCCAGCTGGTCAGGTCTGCGGCTTCGACTTTCAATTTCAGGGCCGAGTCATACGACACGTAAAGTTCAGAGATAGGGGCTAAATTGCTTAACATCGTCATCAGAATACTCTTATAGCAGTTTTGTATTGCCGGTGATTCCAGGTCGTTTGTAGGGCATTTGCCTCGACTGTTGAGCGAAGTCCACCGACGTCAATGAAACAAAGGACGATATGCGCTGATTTTCACCGGAAGGGAAGGAATTTCCGGTTCGGTGCCGAAAATGCGACTTTGGTTCCGCCAAGTGGCAACAATCCGATCAGCCCGAGTATATGTGTTCCATACCATGGACTGATTGGTCCAGGTGGGATGCGCGGGCCACCGGAAGGGCAGGGACGGGTTGTGTGACGCCACGCAGCTGAAACAAGCGCACCTCATCAGGATTGGTTGCAACATCTGCGGCCTGCAACAATTCGTCTGAGACAAGCAACTCGACACCCAAGGCCTTGGTTTCGCTTTCCAGGCGACTCGCGACATTCACTGCGTCACCAATGATGGTACGAGAGGCGGACCCGGCCGCTCCGAGCTCACCCAAGACCAGATCACCCAGATGCAGCCCCATACCGATGCGAACCCGGGGGCTTCCCTCGGCTTCCAACTGTTGGTTGAACCTGTCCAGCGCCCGGCTGATGTCGATTGCAGCCTTTAACCCTGCACGGGCTGAGCTGGAGGCATCACGTTTTTCGAAAACTGCAAGCAGCCCGTCACCCATGTATTTGTCCACAACTCCGCCCTCGTCGGTTATCGCCGGGACAATCGCGTCGAAAAAGCGGTTGAGCAGAAAAACGATGTCATATGGCAGCTGTCCCGTAGTGCGCGCTGTAAAGCCTCGCATATCGAGAAACAGAACTGCCAGTTGCCGTTCCTGTCCCTGACTTGCGTGCCCGCGATTGCGCCCTCCATCGGGTCTGAAAACCCGAAAAATGGTGAGCGGCTCAGTCGGTCGAATTTGGCAGGCCAGCCTTGTTTGCCCGGATGCTCCGACGGCGGCCAGGCTGCGCGCCTCGACATCGCCGGCCGGGGGCAAGCTGTCGGCCCCGTCCTCGACGATGACGCGACAGGTGGTGCACCGCCCTTTACCACCGCAAAGCGCTGTGTGTGCAATGCCGTTGGCTTGGGAAATTTCCAGCAAGGTCATGCCCTTTTCTGCAACGACTTCGGGTCCGTGCGCATAAGTGACACGCACTGAATGTCTGCGCCGCCACAATTTGCGGCCAAAATAGAACAGGGCCGTTGCACCGAGCGCGAACCAAAACGCCATCACAGCATTGTCTTTGATGCTGAACATGGTCTGGAACGCCTCGGGTGACGGCCAATTATAGTGTTCGATATATTGCTCGCGCAGGAACTCGTCTGAAAAGTCGGACCAGATGCGTCGCCCTTCGGTCAGCAACCCGGCCAAGGCAAAGGATGGTATGAACACCGCCAACCCGATCAGATAGGGCACTGTGTTGTGCCACCAGCGGGTCAGCCGCAACCACATGTGCAGGCCGATGCACCCATGTACCCAAACGATAAGCAGCAAAAGGCTTTGCATCCATATCACCGAGTTGGGCCACATCAGGACAATGATATAACCCATCTCGTCATTGACATCGTAGACCTCATGGGCGACGCGCGTCTGGATGACATGCGAGATCAGCTGCAGTGGAATCAGCACCCCAAGCACGATCTGCAAGGCGGAACTGACAGGCATGCGCAATGTTCTGCGCTGGGCTATTGAAGCAAGGGCCAGGCCCGCATGTACGAACAATGCCACATAGAAAAGCAGGCTTACTAGATTGTGACGGGTGATTGCTTTCCGCCCGTCCTGCATGCCGTGAAGATAGTCGGTGTGAAACAGGCCTAAGCCGATGTTTATGAAGTGAAAAAATGCAAAGATGAATAGAACGAGGCCGCTGCCGATCCTAAGCCGGGTTGCCCACCCGCCGCGCCAAAGAGCGTTGTCCAATACTGCCACCCGCAATCATCTTGTTCAGATCAAGTTTGAGGGGCCTCAGCGCGGGGGTCAAGCCAAGCCGCTATCCCTCACGAATGAAACGACGTAAAATCAGTGCTTTTTGGGTGAAACAACTCTGCCCACCCGATACGCTCAGCATCATCTTGAAACAAAGCAGAATCCTGAAGCACGTGGCCAAGAATTCTGCTGTTGCCTTAGTCTTGCTCGGCCAGGAAGCGTTCGGCATCTAGGGCCGCCATACAGCCCATTCCGGCACTTGTGACGGCCTGGCGATAGATGTGATCCGTCAGATCGCCCGCCGCAAATACCCCCGGGATTGACGTTTCGGTCGAACCGGGCTTGGTGACGACGTAACCGCCCATGTGGCTGTCCAGTTTATCTTTGACCAGCTCGTTGGCAGGGGCATGCCCGATGGCGACAAAAACACCTTTGCACGGAATCTCGGTGACCTCGCCGGTCTTGACGTTCTTCACACGTACGCCCTCGACACCCAGCGGTGCGTCTGTGCCGACCACCTCCTCCAGTTGGTGGAACCAGAGCGGTTCGATCTTGTCGTTCTTGAACAGGCGATCTTGCAGGATCTTTTCGGCGCGCAATTCGTCCCGGCGGTGGATCAGAGTGACCTTGCTGGCGAAATTTGTCAGGAACAACGCCTCTTCAACCGCGGTATTGCCGCCTCCGATGACAACAATTTCCTGCCCGCGGTAAAAGAACCCGTCACAAGTAGCACAGGCCGAGACACCAAAACCCTTGAACTTTTCCTCTGATGGCAGGCCCAGCCATTTTGCGCGGGCACCTGTTGCCAGAATGACGGCGTCGGCAGTGTAGGTGGTTCCGCTGTCGCCTTTTGCGACGAACGGGCGCTGGTCTAGATTCAAATCGCTGATGATGTCACCGATCACCTCGCAGCCCATGGCCTTGGCGTGATCTTGCATCCGAACCATCAGATCCGGGCCCTGAACCTCGGTATCACCGGGCCAGTTCTCGACTTCGGTTGTGGTTGTCAATTGGCCACCGGGTTCGATCCCCTGCACCAGAATCGGCTCCAGCATCGCCCGACTGGCGTAAACCCCGGCAGTGTATCCTGCTGGACCCGATCCGATAATCAGAACCTTGGTGTGTCGTGTGTCGGCCATGCTACCCCCGCTCGAACTGCCTGAACTGGGCCTGTCGCCCGTCGCACCGATATAGCGGCGGTCGCGCAGGGCTTAAAGCCCCTTCCTTCACGACATCGGATATGCACCTGTGGAATGGGATCACAAAATCGAGCGTTTTGAAAACAAAGAAAATTGCGCAGATGCGAAACATTATTGCGCATGGACAGGGTGCTGATATAAGAACCGAAAAATCAGGAGCATTTAATGGTCACGACTCGGCTGGATGAAATCGACCGCAAGATCCTGGCGGAATTGCAGGCGGACGGTCGCATGACCAACGTTGAACTGGCCAAACGCGTCGGAATCTCAGCCCCACCGTGCCTGCGACGGGTGCGCACGCTTGAAGAATCCGGCTATATCACCGGCTATCACGCCGAGGTGAATTCGCGAGAACTGGGGTTTGAAGTTCAGGTCTTTGCAATGGTCGGGCTGGACAGTCAGGCCGAGACAGAACTGCGGGCCTTCGAAGACCGCTGCCGCGACTGGCCCTTGGTCCGGGAATGCCACATGCTGAACGGCGAGGTTGACTTCATTTTGAAGTGCGTCGCGCCTGATCTCAGCAGTTTCCAACAATTTCTGACAGGCGAGTTGCTGACCACGCCAAACGTGGCCAGCGTTAAGACTTCGCTTGTTATCCGCGGCGCAAAAGACGAACCCGGCGTGCCGTTCGACGTTCTGGAAGAACGAATGAACCGGACGGCGTAAACCGCATTTGCCTTTGTTGGGCGAGACAAGGCGGAAGAATGGCGACGACCGCCAAGGAAATAATCCAGGTCAATAGTATCTGCATGATGCCCCCACATTTGCAGTAATCGTTAACAACTTAGGCAGTGATCGCGTCCACCTCTCCGTCTCCGGCGCGCGGTATCAAAAGCGGGCCAAAATCGTTCAGCGACTCGATATGCGCAAACAGGTTCAGATAGATCGACCGAAGTGAATGGCTGATCATCCGAACTGCATTTGTACCTGGGTGATAGGTTTCAAATTGTAAACCATCCACACGGATAACGCTGTGCTTTTCCAGGCAAATATGAAACAATTCCACTGGTGTTGGCGGCATTGTCTCGATAACACTCATCCCATCCTGAAACTCTGACACAGGGGTCAGGATAGACTCATTTCCATGGATGTGCCGAAGATGCGCGGGCGTTCCCAGTAGCCGCGCAGCAGGACCGGCAATAACGCCAGACAACGGTTTTTGCATTCCGAACGTATCTGCCATGATCCGCGTCAGTGGTCGCCTACGCCCGCGCGAATCCTCGCGCCCAGGGATCAGGGTGACCGAACCTTTCCAGAGCACCTTTTGCGAAGTGCCGTCCTGAGTCAGGACGCTATCACCGGGCATCAGATCTTCAATTGCTACCGGCCCAAGCTCTGTTTCCACCAGAGATCCCCGTGAAAACGCACAGAATGCATCCTCGAACATCGGCAGGGCTGGCGCGATGTGGCGCATTTGCGAAACGTCGCCATTTTTCATCAAGCAGCTAACCTCGTAACGCCGCAGCTGTGCCTTTTGCGTTGTGGCTGGTCGCGGTGCCTCTCTCAGTAAGGCAGATGTTTTTACAGCGTGGCTGGCCGCGCGGGCCAGTGAATTTGGAATAGTCATAAGTATTCCGTTCCCTTCAAAATTCCGTCGGGCGGGGCGTACCCCCGTGCGGGCCCGCCTGGCAGATAGATTCTTTGTCTTGAAACAAGCGGGTAAGACCCGTGCCCTGGCCAAGATGGCGCAGCACAGCGAAGCAATTTCGCGTTCCTTTGGTCAGCATAGTGACCCCCCAGACAAACTCGTACTTTGCAGGCCACAATTGCCTACACACACACTCCAAAAACATGCCGCAAAGTTGTTCGCGACTTGTCACGCATCGGAGCGGAGCAATTTCCGACGCGCGTTTGTACCGTCAGGACCGGCAGCTTGGTCCCTCAGGGTTCCTGTTTCAGCGTCGTGCCGCCAAACGGCGCGCGACTCTGACAGAATGGCTTGAAACTCGCTTCCACGGCATTTCCAAATTTTGGTCCCGTGTTGCCGCAACCACTGCGCTTAGAAAGCGAGATTTCATTTTCATTTTCTGATCCTGCTCTGCTTGGGGTCTGATGCCCCGTATTCCGTTTAAACCCAGTGTCTTGCTCATTTGAGGCAGCGATAAGGCTTTAGCGGGATGATATGCGGGCAGAAAATGAAGTATGGCGTCCTTCTTATTTTGGATGCCAGATTTCAAAGGTCTGATCGTCAGATAACGTCTGAGCACTGGCAAAAATTCAATACGATTCTTAATAAGATAGACACAATAAATATGGCGGAAAGGTGGCGAACTCGCCTTATTCTCGGCAACTTCTACAGTTTTATGACGGAAATCAGACGACCGTAATCCGCTTCTTTCGCATGGGTTGAACGGCGATAAGAATAGAACCGTTCAGGGTCTGAATAGGTGCAATGTCTGGTCCATTCAGCCTGACCGATTCCCGCTTGGCGAAGCCTGTGAAGACCAAAAGCTGGAAGATCGAATTGCAGCCTGTCGTCCTGGCCATTTGCAAAGAAACGACTGTTGTCTGGCGACTCGGCAATGAACTCGTCCATGAAATCCGGGCCGACTTCGTAGGCGCGTTGCGAGATGGTGGGGCCGATCACTGCACGTATGTTTTCCCGCTTGGCGCCCAACGTTTCCATAGCGTTCAAAGTGCCCTCAAGCACACCGTCCAGGGCCCCGCGCCAGCCCGCGTGGGCTGCTCCGATCACCTGCGCTTCGGTATCGGCAAAAAGGACAGGCTGGCAATCTGCAGTCAGGATCGTCAGGGCCAGTCCGGGGGTCGCCGTCACTACTGCATCCGCCTTGGGTTTTTCGCCGTTCTGGGGCCCTTCGACCGTCAGGGCAGTTGGTGAATGTACCTGATGCACACCGATCAACGCATCGGGCGCCACTTCCATTGCGTCGGCCACCCTGCGCCGATTCAGGGCCACGGCCTCGGTCTGGTCGGACGATCCGTGGCCACAGTTCAAACCAGAGAATATCCCTGAGGACGCACCGCCGCGGCGACTAAAGAAACCATGGCGTACGGGGGACAGAATGTCTGATGTCAGAATTTCCAGTGTCATGATTCCAGTCCCGGTGGTGGCGCTGAGTGTGCCGGATACAAGCCCAGCACTTTGAACAGGTTTCCCATTTCCTCGGGGTGCGTCAACCGGCGATGTGCGGCAATCAGGTCTTCCAGCGCTGATCCATCTAACGAATTGGCCAGCGTCTGCGCCCTTGTCGTGATCCCTAACCGTTCCAGAAACACGCCTTGCGGTGTCAGGCGTGTATACGCGCACCCTGTTGTCCGGGCGGCGAGGGCGAAAGCTTCAAAGTCGACATGTGAAGTTAGATCCGCCTGCCCCGGGGTCTCCAACGGGTTCGAATGTTTGTGGTTTCGCATCGCCTGTAATGTATCGCCCAAAGAACGCCAGTCACCGTAGTCCACAATCAGAGTAGCCCCGCCAAATGTCGCGATCTTTTGGGCGACCGTTGTTACAATAGGAGTTGCGGCCGAACACAGATCGACCAGATCGTCATCCGTCGTGTCAGCCAACCGGTCCTTGAGCGCGGGTTGTCCTACGCGAGGGCCCAAGCCGAATGTCAGCGCGCCTTCTGATGCGCCGACTAACCTTTCGCGCCAGCCGTCGCCATCCCTCAGAAACTGCCTGATCGGCAGGGCGTCAAAGAATTCGTTAGCGACCAAATACAATGGCAAATCTGGAAAGTCGGTGATGGTGTCTACCCATTTCGGCGCATAGTCGCGAAGGGTCTCTACCTGCTTGTTCTTTAGTTCAGGCGATGCTTCCAGCAACACTATCTGTGCCGCCTGATGGAACCCGGGAACGCGGCGTGTTGCGCGCAGGATATCTGCCATCAGTGTCCCGCGCCCTGGACCAAGCTCACCAAGTACAAACCGAGAGGGCTTCCCCTGATCCATCCAGCTTTGCGCCAGACATAATCCGATCACCTCACCGAACATCTGGCTGATTTCAGGTGCAGTGGTGAAATCGCCCTGCGTACCCAGAGGATCGCGAGTCGTGTAATAGCCCAATGTCGGATGCAGCAGGCATTCGGTCATATAGTCAGCTACGCTTATCGGGCCATCCTGGCGAATGCGCGCAATAAGATGGTCCAGCAGACTCATGTCTTTTGGCGTGCGCGCAGTGCAAACCAAATACCAAGCGCGATCATGGGCAGTGAAAGTAACTGCCCCATGGTCAGGCCGTAACCGCTGACATGCCAAGCCAGCCCTAGGGGGTTTCCGGGTGAAACGAACTGCGCATCTGGTTGGCGAAAGAACTCGACAATGAACCGCGATGCGCCATAGCCGGCAAGAAACACACCCATGATCAGGCCGGGCTTGCGAAAGGCCCCACCGCGATAGACCAGCACCAGAAGCAGGACGCCCAGCAACACGCCTTCCAGCGCTGCTTCGTACAGCTGTGAGGGGTGGCGGGCGCACATGCCCACAACAACACCTGGGCATTCCTGTGCGGCCGTACCCGGAAAGATCACGGCCCAGGGCAGCTCGCTTGGTCTGCCCCAAAGCTCGGCATTGACGAAATTGGCCAACCGTCCCAGCAACAGCCCGGGTGGCACTGTAAAGGCAACAAGATCGCCTAGTGACAGTGTTGGAATCTTATGGCGCCGGGAGAACAGAAAGGAAGCAATGACGACACCCAGCAGCCCGCCATGAAACGCCATGCCGCCTTGCCAGACTTTCAGGATGTCCAGCGGGTTCGAAAGATAATAGGCCGGTTGGTAAAACAGCACAAAGCCCAAGCGGCCGCCCAGAATGACACCCAGAATGATCCAGGTGATCAGGTCTTCTAGCTGATCGGAGCGCATTGGCGGTGTTTTGTCCGGCCAAAGGGCAGGGCGCCGCAGGACCATCATGGCCATACGCCATGCGATCAATATGCCAGCTATGTAAGCCAGTGCATACCACCTCAGGGCGAACTCCATCCCGAACAGTGAGATCGAGAATAATTCGGGCGACAGATCGGGGAAATTCAGAACAGCCTGCATGTGCGTCTCATTGCCCGGGGTTTGAGGGGCAAGTCAACCTTGTGCCCGGACCATTCTTTACCCATATAGAGACCAACTGCGATACCGGAGTAAAGCCATGCAAACCCGTAACAAGATCCTGGACGACGTCT
Organism: Ruegeria sp. EL01; assembly: GCF_900313035.1. Classification (GTDB taxonomy): domain Bacteria; phylum Pseudomonadota; class Alphaproteobacteria; order Rhodobacterales; family Rhodobacteraceae; genus Ruegeria. Next base: position 282,578 of record NZ_OMPS01000004.1, read on the forward strand.
CTCAACTGATGACCAACGCCATGGGTGTGGCGCAAGGCGCACGGGAAGAGGCCGAGAACGCAATGAAGTCGATGGTCGATCGCTGGTTGGCTGACCGAGATTTCGTGACGCGTGAAGAATTTGATGCTGTTCGTGCGATGGCGCAAAAAGCGCGCGAAGAAAATGCAGCATTGGAAGCCCGCATTGCGGCGCTTGAGGCGAAACTGGACAAGTAACACCGCCTCGTTCTGCAAATATCAGATTTTCCGGGCAAGACTGTGGTCGCGCAATCCAAATCACGGGTTGTGCGGTGCGGTGTAGTTTGACGTCTTGCACGATTTAATCAAGACAAAGCTGCAATTGGTGTCAATATTTTGATCGCCGTTGCCAGCTATCCACAACTTATTGCTGTTATCCCCAAAAATGGGGGTTGCCAGAGTCTCGGCCACATCGCACCATATTTAGTACAGGCCAACGGGGGAAGCCCGGCTTGTAGAGCAGGCAACTAGCGCTGGGGCGCTGCCAGCCCCAAAATGCTAGAGAAGAGTGAGGTGGCATTATGGCCCTTTCCGAGCAGTTTCTCGAAGAAGACCTTCATCCAATCGATATTGTTGAACATCTGGCCGAACATCACGATTGGGATTTTGACCGCATCGGCGACGATCAGATTGCAATGGCTGTGGAAGGACAGTGGCGGACATACTCGATCACGCTGGCCTGGTCCAACTATGACGAGACATTGCGGATGGTCTGTTCCTTTGAGATGGAGCCACCCGAGAACCGCGAAACCGAGCTTTACGAGCTGCTGAACAAAATGAACGACCAGTGCTGGGCGGGGGCATTCACGTACTGGGCGAACCAGAAGCTTATGGTGTATCGGTATGGTCTGGTTCTTGCAGGCGGTCAGACGGCCAGTCCTGAACAGATCGATACGATGATCACGGCTGCAGTGCTAAGCGCCGAGCGGTATTATCCTGCGATCCAACTGGTCACATGGGGCAACCGGACCCCGGAAAATGCAATGCAAGTCGCCATTGCAGAGGCCTACGGCCGCGCGTAAAGCTTTGCCCCGAACCGACAAGTAAGGGGAGGGGCAATCATGGACATGTCACGTATCGCCGAGCAGGGGCTTGTGCTTCTGGGCTGCGGTAAGATGGGATCCGCCATGTTGGCGGGCTGGTTGGATCACGGCCTGCCTGCTGCTTCTGTTTGGGCGATTGATCCCAACCCGACAGAGTGGCTGCAATCGCAGAACGTCAACATCAACACTCCTTTGCCCGAGGCACCCGCAGTTGTGCTGGTGGCTGTCAAACCGCAGATGATGGGGGCGGCTTTGCCCGCGATTCAGGCCCTTGGCGGAGGCGATAGCCTGTTCATCTCTGTTGCTGCGGGCACCTCTATCGCAACGTTTGAAGACGTCTTGGGTGAAGGCACCCCTATTGTGCGGGCCATGCCGAACACACCTGCTGCCATTAGGCAGGGAGTTACGGCGGTGATTGGGAATGCCCAAACGACGGATTCGGACCTGGAACTGGCCGAAAACCTGTTGTCAGCCATTGGTGAAACGGTGCGTTTGGATGAAGAATCCCAGATGGACGCCGTGACCGGACTCAGCGGCTCGGGCCCGGCTTACGTCTTTCATCTGATCGAAACGCTTGCCGCAGCAGGTGAGGCGCAGGGCCTTCCGCATGCCTTGGCAATGCGATTGGCCAAATCCACCGTTGCCGGGGCAGGCGCGCTGGCGATGGCCTCGGATGAGGACCCGTCGCAACTCCGCGTCAATGTAACCTCACCCAACGGCACCACTCAGGCTGCCTTAGAGGTTCTGATGCATCAGGAGGAAGGATTCCCCGACCTTCTACACCGCGCCGTCAAGGCCGCAACTGATCGATCCAAGGAGTTGTCGCGTGAGTGAGATTTCTTTTGACGACTTTCTCAAAGTCGATATCCGCGTGGGCGAGGTGATCCGCGCCGAGCCTTATCCCGAAGCCCGCAAACCGGCGATGAAGCTGTGGATCGACTTTGGTGAGGAGATTGGAGAGCGCAAAACCTCGGCTCAGATCACTGCGCACTACGATCCGTCCAGCTTGATCGGAAAGCAGGTGATGGCCGTGGTAAACTTCCCGCCGCGCCAAATCGGCAAGTTCATGTCCGAAGTCCTGGTTCTGGGTCTGCCGGACGAAAACAACGAGATCGTCCTGATCGGTCCGGATGGGAAGGTTCCAACTGGCGGGCGGATGCACTGATGAAACTTTGGATCACGCGCCCGATGACACCGGCGGTCGAAGCCCGCGCGATTGACGAATTCAAAGCCGAGATTCGCGAAGCGACCACGCCTTTGAGCCATGACGAGATGAGACGTGCGTTGTCTGAATTCGACGTGGTGGTCCCGACGCTGGGTGATCAATTCGGCGCGCAGGTCTTTCAAGATGTGTCCACACCTCAGTGCAAATTGCTTGCCAACTTCGGCGTCGGGTACAACCATATCGACGTCAGCGCGGCGCAGGCCGCAGGGGTGCAGGTCACCAACACCCCCGGTGCCGTGACGGATGCAACTGCTGACATCGCGATGACCCTGCTGTTGTCTACCGCGCGTCGCGCGGGTGAGGGAGAGCGTTTGGTGCGCTCGGGTAACTGGCAAGGCTGGCACCCAACTCAGATGCTGGGGCACCACGTCACCGGCAAGCACGTCGGCATCGTTGGCATGGGGCGAATCGGTCAGGCGATTGCCCGCCGCTGCCATTTCGGATTCGGCATGCAGGTTGCCTATTTGGCACGCAGCGCCAAACAGCTCGATTTTGCGGCAGATTTCGTACCGGATATTCTGACGCTGGCATCTGCAGTGGATTTCCTTGTTGTAGCGGTTCCCGGTGGGGCCGACACACGCCACCTGATCAATGCGCAGGTTTTGGAGGCGATGAGGACTTCGGCGATTTTGGTCAATATCGCACGAGGAGAAGTTGTGGACGAAGCCGCCCTGATCTCTGGTCTGCGGACCCGACAAATTGCGGGTGCTGGTCTGGATGTCTACGAATTCGAACCCACCGTTCCGCATTCGTTACGGGATATGGAGAACGTGACACTGCTGCCTCATCTGGGCACAGCGACCGAAGAGGTGCGCACCAGCATGGGACATATGGCATTAGATAACGTCGCTGCGTTCGTGCAGGGGCGTGCTTTGCCGAATCCGGTTTAGGCGCCGACCGCCTCGCGCCAATGCTTGCGGCAGAGTGAAACATACGTTTCGTTTCCACCGATCTGTACCTGCGCGCCTTCAGTAATGGCCCGTCCGTTTTCATCCCGGCGAATCACCATTGTGGCCTTTCGACCGCATTCACAGATTGTTCGGACCTCGCGCATTTCATCTGCAAGCGCCAGCAATGCAGCAGATCCCGGAAATAGTTTGCCCTGAAAGTCCACGCGTAACCCATAGGCCAGCACCGGAACATTAAGATCGTCCACGGCACGCGCCAATTGCCAGACCTGATCTTCGGATAGAAACTGCGCCTCATCGATGAACACGCAGGCCACAGTCCCGGTGTTGAGGCGGTTATCAATCATGGAAAACACGTCATCTTCGGGGCAAAATTTATCAGCCCGTTCCGATATCCCGATACGCGATGCAATTCGCCCGTCCCCGGCACGCCCATCAACAGCGGCCGTCATGAGATACGTGTCCATACCCCGTTCGCGGTAGTTGTGCGAGGCTTGCAACAAAACCGTCGATTTGCCCGCGTTCATGGTAGAATAGTTGAAATACAGTTTAGCCATGGCGCGGGTCTAAAACGCTTCGGGCAAACGAACAAGGTGTCAATGCCCGAAGATAAGCGACGTCGCCATCGCGGTTGCAGAGGCCGAGCAAATGCTCTTGGGGATGGAACCCCCACGCTCACAACAGCGACGCCGTTGGCCATCATGTGGCCAAACCTTCGCGAAGCTAATAAGTCGCCTCGCGTTCACTCTTTACCGGCAGGAACTGCCGCCACTCACTCACAAAATCCCCCGCTTATCTGAGGGATAGCCAATGTATGACATTTCAATTATGAATCGAATATGGGAAATATCCCCACGCTTTCCCCCAAATCGACAGTTGGGTCGGCGTGTGCAGGTAACAAGGGTAAAACAATGGCAGATATCGGGGCCTATCTGAAGAAGCATACAGAAGCACTTGTTAAAGATGTTGGAATCGAGGCCGCGTGCGAGATTACGGGCAAGTCGAAAGCAACTTTGGGACGATATTATTCTGATAATATCGAGCATGCCGATCGGTTTATGCCTGTGGATGCGGTGGCCCGTCTTGAAAACGCGGCATCTTACCCTCACGTCACTTCGGCATTAGCTGACCTAAAAAACATCACCCTGTCGTATGACGGCCGAAATACGGATGCTCCGCGTACGGGTGGGGTGAATTCGGATGTCATCGCGCTAAGTCAAAGATTCGCGATGTTGATGACCGAGTATCAGGCCGCAATCGAAGACGGCATCATCACAATGAACGAGGCCAAGCGATTGTTGCGGGAAACCAGCCTTCTGCAACAGGTCCTGATCGAGATGAAGCTACATCTGGAAGAAGAAAGCGTGAGCTGATCTGGCTTACACTCGTTCCGTGCGGGCACTGTCCTTGTTGTCAATGGTCAGGCCGGAATACTTGGCTGCACCAACCAACTGGCATCACGAAGCCTATTGCGTGTTTCACCGTCAATCTCTTGCCCAATTGTTGTTAGACAAGTTGCAAAGAACTGAAGGCACGACACTAGAGGCAGAACAACATGCAGAAACTGCAGGAACCTTACAACGTCCTGGCTGACAGGTTGGTATGCTGGTCGTTTTGTGCCGCCCTGCTGGTGCTTGTCGGCCTCATGATACTCGGAGGCCATACGCAAGGCCCGGATGATATCATGCGCTGGGTCGCAGTGGTGGACCTGCAAAACGGGCAGGGCTGGTTCGATCCGTATCAGCATCGTCTTGGGCCGGATGAGGGCACGCTGATGCATTGGTCTCGCCTTGTCGATGTCCCGATTACTGCGATCTACTGGGTGAGCAACGCGTTTCTTCCTGCGGAAACCGCATTGACCCTGACTGCGTTGATCTGGCCGTCGGTTTTGGCCGGGCTAACGCTTTGGGCATTTGCTGTCACCGGGGGCGTGTTGGGCAATCGTGCGGGGGCAATCTCGGCCCTGGTCATGGGAGTTTTCGCGCTACAGAACTCGGGAAAGTTTGACCAGTTCTCATTCGATCATCATGGGTTACAGGTTTTGCTGTTCGTCTCGGCGGCGATGTTCTTTGTCCTTAGAAAAGACAGACTGCATGCCGGGCTCTGGATCGGGTTTTGCATTGCTCTGTCGGTGTCCATTGGCGCTGAATCCCTGCTACAACTTGGAATAATCGGGGTATTTGTGGCTGTAGATTGGCTATTGTCAGGTCCGGCGGCCCGCCGCCGCACGATTGAATTCAGCATCGCAATTGTCTTGACCCTATTAATGGCGGTGTTTGTAACAACGAGTCGCGACAGCTTTTACTATCCGGGATGTGACGCGTTAACCCTGAGTGTTGCCTTGCCTGTCGGGCTTGCCGCCGCTGGCCTGTTGCCTGCAGCAATTTTTGCGTCCGACCGTTCAATTCGGGTGCGAACCGTGTGTGTGCTGGTCTTGGGGGGAACTGTTGTCGCCGCTGTGCAAACGTTTGCGCCGCATTGCCTGGATAACCCGATTCACAATATGCCGCCGGATGTACGCGAGTTCTGGCTGAGCCAGATTACAGAAGCGCAAAACGTCACGCTCGTCATTCAGCGCCACGCGGGAGAGACCATCGCATTGATCTGCATCGCCGTCTTCTCGATTTTGGCTGCGATGTTCTTTGCATACAGAACTGAGGCAAAGATCGAGTATCTTTTGTTTTTGTTTCTGATGGTTGCAAGCTTCGGCCTCTTTTTGCTCCAGTCCCGGATGATGACTTTTCTGACTATGTCGCTTGTTGCTGTGCAAGCCCAGGTGCTGCGGGTCATGTATCAGAAGTACAGGGTTGAAAATCAGCGGATCTTCGGCGTTCTGATGATCCTGTTTGTAGCTCTTGTGGCACCCAACACAGGTGCCAGCATCGAGAAGCGATACAAAGCTCTGACGGCGCCCAAGAGTGAAAAAGCGGCTGAGACAACGCCAGAGCCGCGTCACCTAATTTCTTGTAACGCAAAGCACTCCTTTGAGCCGCTCCTTAGTCTTGAGCCAGGTATGGTAGTGATTGGTTTCGACTATGCGTCATACCTGCTTCGCCATACGAATCACTCAGCTCTGGCTGGAAATTACCATCGGAACGAAGCTGGACTTCTTGCCCAGATTGATCTGTTTAGATCAAATGTATCGGATATTAGTCCACGTCTTGCAGAGTTGGGCGTGGACTACATTGCGATTTGCAAATTCAACCCCAGGTCCGACTATTGGTCTTCCGTATCTGATGGTATTGGGTTGCCTGCTGCGCTGATTTCCGGGGAATTGCCCGAGTTTCTCGAAGAAATTGAGGGCGACGAAGATGCTGCGTTCCATATCTATCGTGTCAAGAAAGGTTAGGCAGATTCACGCGGTCGGCAGGGCATTTCAGTTCATCAAGAGTGCCGTTTTACGATGACCGAACCAACAGAATAGCCTGCGCCAAAGGAACAGATCAGACCAACATCGCCATCCTCTAGGTCGTCCGAAAATTTGGAAAACGCGATTATCGACCCGGCCGATGATGTATTCGCGTAGTCCTGAAGAATGTTGGGTTGCTCGCCGGCTTCAGGTTCACGTCCCAAGACCTTTTTGCCGATGAAGTCATTCATAGTTTTGTTGGCCTGATGCAGCCACAAACGTTTCAGATCGCGGGCTTCGACGCCTTCGATGTCCATGTGATCGCCGATGTGCTTGCTCACCATCGGCAACACTTCCTTGAACACTTTTCGCCCGTTCTGCATGAATTGCATGTCGCGACGGTCGACCACCCCTTCAGGGCGCGAACGACGCAGGAACCCGTTGTTGTTTCGGATATTGTTCGAGAAAGCTGTGGCACAGCGGGTCGACAGAATTTCGAAATGCGGGCCATTTGCATCTTCGATCCGTTCGATCAGCGTGGCAGTTGCGACATCACCGAAAATGAAGTGGCAATCCCTGTCACGCCATTCCAGATGGCCCGAACAGATTTCCGGGTTCACCACGAGCGCGGCCCTGACAGAGCCGGACCGAACCATGTCTGCAGCCGCCTGAATGCCAAACGTTGCTGATGAACAGGCGACATTCATATCAAACCCGAACCCGTCGATGCCCAAAGCCTGCTGAATCTCGATTGCAATCGCAGGGTAAGCCCGTTCATGGTTCGAAGCTGCGCAGATCACCAGGTCGACGTCTGCTGCTGTGCGCCCGGCTTGCGCCAGCGCTTTGGTGCACGCATCCACGGCCATCTCGGTCATAATCCCCGGCTCTTCATCACCGCGTTGGCGAAGCGAAGGGTGCATGACCCCGGGATCCAGGACGCCTGTCTTGTCCATCACATAACGGTTCTGGATACCGGATGCCTTCAGAATGAACTCTTCGGACGAATGTTGCAGCGGTTCCATCGTTCCGGCGGCGATTGCCTCGGCATTTTCGGCGTTCTGCTTGTCGGCATAGGCGTTGAATGCCTGAACAAGTTCAGCGTTCGTGATGGTGTTCTCGGGTGTGAAAACACCTGTACCGGTGATGGCGGGCGTATACATGATAGGTCCTGGATGTTTCGGATTCACTCAAAATGCAGTCACAATGGGATTTGATCAAGTGATCTTGACCCAAGGGAATACTTGATACGCAATGCGCTTCACATCTTGAATAGTTCGAAAATTGAAGTATATGGCAATGCAGGCTCGCGCGAGGACTTCGAATGCCCGACGATATCAATACCAGACTTGGGCGCCTCAGTCCCGAGATTCAGGCGATCATGGGGGTCTATGCCCTGTACTGGAAACTGGAAGAAACCTTCGATTGTATCGAAACGGATCTGAGCCATCCAGAATGCCATATGCTGATAAAGTTGAATGAGCCCAAGCGGATGGGTGTTTTGGCTGCGGATATGTTAAGTGTTCCGTCAACGATCACCGCGACGGCGGATGCGTTGGAAAAGCAAGGCTACCTGATCCGCGAACGAGACCCCGAAGACCGCCGTGCCTGGCTTCTTGTTCTGACAGAGCAGGGGCATGAGACGCGGAATATGCTGGTGGCCGAGGCTGGAGATCTTTTTCGCCGGGCCTCTGGATTGAATACAGAAGAAACTGCCGAATTCGCGCGAATGGCATGCAAAATCCGTGACAACATTCTGAAAACGGGAATTCCCGAGGGATTGAAGAAATGAGACTCCTGACTTCACTGGGCCTTGCTCTGGCCGTTCTGGCAACTCCGATTGCCGCACAAGATGTCCCCAAACCGGTAAAACTGATGCAGGTGAGCGAAACGACACCAGGTTTCTCGCGCCAATTCTTTGGCCGCGTCGCCGCGCGCCAAACCGTCGATCTGGCCTTTCAGGTTGCTGGGCAGATTGTTGAAATGCCGGTGACCGAAGGGTTCGTGATTCCTAAGGATGGCCTGATCGCCCGTCTCGATCAGGAGCCGTTTGACCTGCGTCTGGATCGCGCACGCTTACAAAAAGAGCAAGCTGACCGAACCGAAGCCCGTCTGTCGCGTCTGCGCGGTACCACCGCCAGCCAGGTGGCCGTTGATGACGCCGAAACCGAAGCTCAATTGGCTGCGCTGGCGCTAAGGGACGCAGAATACGAACTGGATCATGCTACGCTGACTGCCCCGTTTGATGCGCTGGTGTCCAGCCGGGCGGTCGAGGCCTTTACCACCGTTTCGGCAGGCACGCCCGTTGTGCGTATCCACGATATGTCCGAGCTTCGGATCGAGGTTGACGTCCCGGAAATCCTGTTCCAACGCTCTGGGCAGAATGACGATCTGACAATCACCGCCAAATTCCCGGTCAGCGATGAAGTCTTTCCTCTGGAAGTCCGGGAATTCGACGCAGAAACCTCGAGCGTGGGGCAGACTTTTCGCATTCAATTTGGTCTGACCCCGCCTGAGGGTATGCAAATCCTGCCGGGGTCTTCTGTCACAGTAAACGTCCAGGTGCAGGACGATCGCATTGGGATCGTCGTGCCGGCAACAGCCATCGTGGCTGGCGCAAACGGGGATCTGAGCGTGATGGTCTTTTCACCGGTCGGTGCAGACGATGGCATGGTTCGGTCTGTGCCCGTAACCGTTGAACCGACACAAACCGGCGATGTCCGTGTTCTGTCAGGTCTGTCTGATGGTGACGAGGTTGTCGTTGCAGGGGGCACTGTGCTGACCGATGGTCAGGCTGTGCGCCGCTTCGCCGGTTTTGCGAATTGAGGTGCTGACAGATGAATATTGCACGCGCCTCTATCGACCGGCCGCTCTATACGTGGCTGATAATTCTGATTGCTCTGTTCGGCGGTATCTGGGGATTTTTGTCGCTTGGCCGACTTGAAGACCCAGCGTTTACAATCAAAAACGCGGTCATCGCGACACAGTACCCTGGCGCCACCGCAGAACAGGTGGCGTTGGAAGTATCAGAACCACTTGAATCCGCGATACAGCAGATGGGCGAAGTGGATGTAATTACTTCGGTCAATCAGCCGGGCCAGTCCCTGATCGAAGTGGAAATCAAATCAATCTACGACGGTACGGAATTGCCCGATATCTGGACGCGTTTGCGCGCCAAAGTGCGCGATGCCGCACGCGGCTTGCCGTCGGGGGTCAGCGCCCCTTATGTCAACGATGGGTTCGGCGACGTGTTCGGCCTGTTTTACGCAGTGACGGCCGAGGGATATTCGGACGCCGAAAAACACGAGTTAGCTACGTTCCTGCGTCGTGAGTTGCTGACCGTTGACGGGGTGGCAGATGTTGAGGTGCAGGGCCTGCCGAATGAGGCGATCTTTGTAGAGCCCGATCTGGCAATCTCAGTCAACCAGAACGTTCCTTTACAGGCGATCAATGAAGCGATTGCCAACGCGGATTCGGTCAATTCCTCGGGGTCTTTGCGCTCGGAAAGTGATCGCACGACAATTCTGACTGCCGAAGGTTCGGACAGCGTCTCGGCTATCGCCGGGCTGTCCGTCGGCTCTCAGGGTCAGGTCATCAACCTGTTCGATATGTCAGACGTTTATCGCGCGCGGCAAACCGACCCCGACATCATCATTCGATTTAACGGAACCGAGGCCTTCACTCTCGGGATCGCTGGGCTGGCGACAGAAAACATTGTCGAAGTCGGCAAACGCGCTGACGCCAAACTCGCCGAATTGGACACAGAAATTCCTTTTGGCGTCGAAATCCTGCCCATCTACCAGCAACACGTTGTGGTCGAGCAGGCATCGAACGATTTCCTTGTGAATCTGGCCATGTCCGTGACCATTGTGGTTTCTGTTCTGGGCCTTTTCATGGGCTGGCGGGCTGCCGTTGTTGTGGGCTCAACCCTTTTGCTGACCGTGGTCGGCACATTGTTGTTCATGTCCCTGTTTTCCATCGAGATGGAGCGGATTTCGCTAGGCGCCCTGATTATTGCCATGGGGATGCTGGTGGACAATGCAATCGTTGTAGCCGAAGGGATGCAGATATCGATGTTGCGAGGCAAGTCTTCGCGCGATGCTGCCGAAGACGTGGCGTCCAAAACGCAGGTTCCACTTCTGGGCGCGACGGTGATTGGTATCATGGCTTTTGCAGGGATCGGCCTCAGCCCGGATGCGACCGGAGAATTCCTGTTCTCGCTTTTCGCCGTTATTGGCATCTCGCTTCTGCTCAGCTGGGTGTTGGCCATCACGGTGACACCAATGCTGGGTCATTATTTCTTCAAACAAGGCAAAGAGGGTGAGCTGGATGCCTATAGCGGCATTCTGTTCCGTGTCTACGGTGCAATCCTGCGCTGGGCGCTGCGGTTCCGCTGGCTGGTGGTTGCCGGATTGGTCGCGATCACCGTGGTCTGTTATGCGGGCTTTGGGCTGATGAAGCAGCAGTTTTTCCCCAACTCGAACACACCTTTGTTCTTTGTACACTATAAGTTGCCACAGGGAACGCCGATTGCGCGCACGTCGCAGGATATGGCGGTTTTTGAAGAATGGCTTGCTGAACGGGACGACGTCGTATCAGCGACCACCTTTGTGGGGCAGGGTGCGACCCGGTTCATGTTGACCTACTCGGCGGAAAAGCCCAACCCAAGCTACGGCCACATGATCATTCGCACCGAAACTCTGGACGATATTCCAGCCCTTCAGGCGGATCTTGAGGCGTTTGGCTCTGCCCAGTTCCCCGAGGGAGAGTTTGGCACCAAGCGTTTGGTCTTTGGCCCAGGTGGCGGGGATCCGATACAGGCCCGATTCTCGGGTAGTGATCCGAAAGTTCTGCGCCAACTGGCAGAGGAAGCTGTTCAGATTATGGCTGCGACCTCTCCCAATGCCCTACTAGTTCACCATGACTGGCGTGAGCAAGAACTGGCAGTCCAACCGATCTACGCCACCGAACGCGCCCAAACCGCAGGGGTGACGCGTGAAGACATCGCGGCCACTTTGCAGTTTTCCACCGACGGCATCACCGGAGGGGTCTTGCGCGAGCGTGACCGCCTGATCCCGATCATCCTGCGCCGTCCGGTCGATGGCGAGTATTCGATTGTCGATCAGGTCGTGTACTCGGATCAATCCGAAAGGTTTGTTCCAATCGAGCAAATGGTGGATGGCTTCGAATACACCTCGCTCAATACGCTGGTACATCGTCGCGACCGGGTTTTGACCATCACGGTCGGGGCCGACATCCCACCCGAACTCACAGCCGCGCAGGTCCACGCAGAAGTCCGCGACGCGATAGAAGCTATTGACCTGCCGCCCGGGTTTAAGATGGAATGGGGTGGCGAGTTTGAAGACTCTGGCGATGCGCAGGCAAGTTTGGGCAAACAGTTGCCCCTGAGCTTGCTGATCATGGTTCTGATCTCTGTGTTATTGTTCAACGCAATCCGCCAGCCTGTGATCATCTGGCTGCTGGTGCCCATGTCGGTCAACGGCGTTGTTATTGGCCTGCTCGGAACCGGTCTGCCCTTTACGTTCACTGCGCTTCTGGGCCTGCTTAGCCTGTCCGGGATGTTGATCAAGAACGGCATCGTGCTGGTCGAGGAAATCGACCTGGTTCGCGCAACCGGCACACCGTTGCGCGAGGCAATCATCGAAGCCTCAGTCTCGCGCCTGCGTCCCGTCATGCTGGCCGCGATCACGACGATCCTTGGGATGGCACCATTGCTGACGGATGCGTTCTTCGTCTCGATGGCGGTGACGATCATGGGCGGTCTGGCCTTTGCTTCCGTCCTGACCATGGTCGCTGCACCGGTGTTCTACATGCTGTTCTTTGCGCGGGACGAAAGGAAGCAGATGACGGTTCACGCTGCCGTTTGATCACGCGCTGAAAGCAAAAAAGTCCCCGGTTTGTCACCGGGGACTTTTCGTTTCAAATCAGTGGTCGATCAGCCTTGCAGTGACTTAACCTCAACATCCCCTTCGGCCTGCGCCTTGATTGCCAACGCTGCAGCGTGGCTGGCGGCTGCGGTCGTGAAATAGGGGATTTTGTCATACAGAGCGATCGACCGGATGACTTTGCTGTCCTCAACGGCCTGTGCGCCTTCGGTAGTGTTCATTACCAATTGCACCTGACCATCTTTCAGCATGTCGGCCACATCCGGACGGCCCTCGTAGACCTTGTTGACGAGGTCGCAGGCAACGCCCAGATCCGCCAACCATGACTGTGTGCCGCGCGTGGCAACAAGGGTGAATCCTTGCGCAACCAAAACTTGCGCGGCCTCGAGCATGGCGGGGGTTTTGTCCGCGTCCTTGATCGAGATGAACGCGCGGCCCGACGATGGCAGAACCATGCCAGCCCCCATCTGCGCCTTGAGGAACGCTCGCGGGAAATCCCGGTCCCACCCCATGACTTCACCGGTCGATCGCATTTCCGGGCCCAGGATCGTATCGACGCCGGGGAACCGAGCGAAAGGCAGCACGGCCTCCTTGACCGAAAACCACGGCATATTGGGATCGGCCAAGGTCATTTGATCTGCGATCTTGGTGTCCTGACCCTCTTGATACGCGGGGCGCATCGGGAAGTTGGCTAGTTTCTCGCCCGACATCACCCGCGCGGCGATCGAGGCAATCGCGCTGTCGGTGGCCTTGGCAACAAAGGGCACGGTGCGCGAGGCACGCGGATTGACCTCAATCAGGTAGATCTCGTCATCTTTGATGGCAAACTGCACGTTCATCAAACCCACAACGTTCAAGGCTTTGGCCAGCTTGAAGGTCTGTTCCTTGATCCGACTAATGACTTCATCTGACAGTGAATACGGCGGCAGCGAACAGGCCGAGTCGCCGGAGTGAACGCCCGCCTCTTCGATGTGCTGCATAATGCCCGCAACATGCACGTCGGTACCATCGCACAGCGCGTCTACGTCCAATTCAACCGCGCCGGACAAATAGCTGTCCAGCAGTACGGGGCTATCGCCGGAAACCACCACGGCTTCATTGATGTAGCGCCGAAGCTGATCCATATCGCGCACGATTTCCATTGCGCGACCGCCCAGAACATAAGAGGGGCGGATCACCAGTGGAAAGCCGATTGCTTCTGCGATTTCCAATGCTTGCGCGTCGGTGGAGGCGATGCCGTTCCGGGGCTGCTTCAGGCCCAGGTCGTTGACCAGAGCCTGGAACCGCTCACGGTCTTCCGCCAAGTCGATGGCATCTGGCGTGGTGCCGAGGATCGGAATACCTTCTTCCTCCAGCGCATTGGCCAGTTTCAGCGGGGTCTGGCCACCGAACTGAACGATCACACCGTGCAGTGTGCCGTTGTCTTGTTCCTTGGTCAGGATTTCCATGACGTGTTCGAAGGTTAGCGGCTCAAAATACAACCGATCCGAGGTATCATAGTCTGTCGAGACAGTCTCGGGGTTGCAGTTGATCATGATGGTCTCATAACCCGCGTCGGTCAGCGCGAAGCAGGCGTGGCAGCAGCAATAGTCGAACTCGATGCCCTGACCGATCCGGTTCGGACCACCGCCCAGAATGACGACTTTCTTCCGATCTGATGGCCGTGCCTCGCATTCAACCTCGCCCATCATCGGGGCTTCATAGGTTGAATACATATAAGGCGTCTGCGCTTCGAATTCCGCGGCGCAGGTATCGATGCGTTTGAACACTGCGCTGACACCAAGATTACGGCGCGCGCGGCGCACGTTGTCTTCGTCGCGGCCTGTCAGGTTTCCAAGGCGGGCATCGGTAAAGCCCAACATCTTGAGCCTGCGGATACCGTCCTCGGTCATCGGCAGGCCTGTTTTGATGACGTCACGCTCGGCTTCGATGATCTCGCGGATGCGCGCAAGGAACCACGGGTCGAACTTGGTGACGCCGAAGATTTCATCGTCAGACAGGCCGTGACGCATGGCTTGCGCGATTGTGCGCAGGCGATCTGGGGTCTGCTTGCTAATGGCTTTGATCACAGCGGCCTTGTCGCTGGCTTCCTCCCAGACGCCAACGTTCAGGCCAGGGATTTCGACTTCATCAAAGCCGGTCAGGCCGGATTCCATCGAGGCCAGCGCTTTTTGCATCGATTCGTGAATTGTCCGACCGATGGACATCGCCTCACCCACCGATTTCATCGCGGTGGTCAGGTAGGGTTCCGAGCCTGGGAACTTCTCAAACGCGAATTTCGGGATCTTAGTGACGACATAGTCGATGGTTGGCTCGAAGCTGGCCGGGGTCACCTTGGTGATGTCATTGTCCAACTCGTCCAGCGTATAGCCAACGGCCAGCTTGGCTGCGATCTTGGCAATCGGGAAACCGGTTGCCTTCGACGCCAAAGCGGACGAGCGCGACACACGTGGATTCATCTCGATCACAACCATGCGGCCATCATCCGGGTTGATCGCCCATTGCACATTTGATCCGCCGGTTTCGACACCGATTTCACGTAGAACGGCAATCGAGCCGTTGCGCATGATCTGGTATTCCTTGTCCGTCAGCGTCAGGGCAGGGGCCACGGTAATCGAGTCGCCGGTATGCACGCCCATCGGATCAATGTTTTCGATGGAACAGACGATGATGGCGTTGTCAGCGGTGTCGCGCACCACCTCCATCTCAAACTCTTTCCAGCCCAGCAGGGATTCATCGACCAGGATCTGATTGACCGGCGAAGCATCCATGCCCGAGCGGCAGAAATGGATAAAATCCTCGCGGTTATAGGCCACGCCGCCACCGGTACCGCCCAAGGTAAAGGCGGGGCGGATGATGGCGGGCAGGCCGATCTCTTCCAACTCGTCCAGCGCCATCTGCACGCCAGCGTCCAGATTAGCACTGCCGTTTTCGTTCTTTGGTGCGGTAATGATGGTGGCCTTGGGGTTTTCCAATCCCAGTCGGTCCATCGCCTCGCGGAACAATTTGCGGTCTTCGGCCATTTCGATGGCGTCACGCTTGGCGCCGATCATTTCAACACCGAACTTGTCCAGCACGCCCATCTCTTCCAATGCCAGCGAGGTGTTGAGACCGGTTTGCCCGCCCATGGTAGGCAGCAGCGCGTCGGGGCGTTCTTTCTCGATGATCTTGGCGACAACCTCGGGCGTGATTGGTTCGATATACGTCGCGTCTGCCAGACCGGGGTCTGTCATGATTGTCGCGGGGTTCGAGTTTACCAGAATGACCCGGTATCCTTCTTCGCGCAGCGCCTTACAGGCCTGAGCGCCCGAGTAGTCGAATTCACAAGCCTGACCGATGACAATGGGGCCCGCCCCGATGATCATGATCGACTGAATGTCGGTTCTTCTCGGCATGGCCTACGTCCTTCGATGTTCGCGAGTCAGGGGCACCGCCCAAGCGCCCAAATTGTCCTGCGTTATAGGGACCACGCCAAAAGGTTCAAGAGGTATCGGAAACAAGGGCGAAATTGCCGCTTTCCCCTCTTTCCCTCGTCGGCGTATTCTCTATACCCCGTTGCACGGCAAATGAGGATGCAATTGCGTATTCGTTTTGATCAGGGGCCGGCCGGTCCGGGAACCCGTTTCGACCGGCCTTCCCAGATAATCCGCGCTGAAATGGCGGAAGACGTGCCCCAGGCAATGACGGCGCTGGATGAGGCGCGCGCAGGCGGCGCCTGGGTGGCCGGATATGCAAGCTATGAGCTTGGGTATGTGCTCGAGTCGCGTCTTCAGGCGCGCCTTCCCCAAGATCGCCGTTTGCCGTTGATGTGTTTTGGCGTTTACGATGGTCCGACCCAAAGCGACTTGCCAAAAGCTGATGCGGGAATTTCCAACTTTCAACCCAGGTGGGATGATGACCGATACGCCCGGGCGTTTCAGACCGTCCACGATGCTATAGGCGCAGGAGATATCTATCAGGCAAACCTGACCTTCCCGATTGACATGACTATCAAGGGCGACAGTGCTTCACTTTATGCCGCCCTGACGGCCCGCCAATCCGTTGGGCATGGTGCTTTGGTCGAACAGGAAGATTTGCCCGATCTGCTCAGCCGGTCGCCGGAATTGTTCTTTCGAACCGACGCGACGGGTTGTATTGAAACGCGCCCGATGAAAGGCACGCAGCCCCGCAGCGACGACATGGCCGAAGATGCGCGCCGTCGAAACTTCTTGTCGATCGATGAAAAGAACCGGGCCGAAAACCTGATGATCGTTGACCTGCTGCGCAATGACATAAGCCGGGTTGCCCTGCCGGGATCAGTGCATGTCCCTGAACTGTTCAAGGTCGAAACCTACGCGACGCTACACCAGATGGTCTCTCTCGTGCGCGCGCAGCTGCAGGTCGGGGCCGGGTTGTCTGATATCCTATCCGCCCTCTTCCCGTGCGGTTCCATCACTGGCGCGCCCAAAATACGCGCGATGGAAATACTGTCCGAGCTGGAGCCTTGGGCGCGAGACATCTACTGCGGTGCCATCGGTTGGGCGGCCCCGGACGGCAGATCAGAATTCAACGTGGCCATCCGTACCCTGATGGTCGAAGATGGCGCGGCGACGCTGAACGTGGGCGGCGGCGTTGTTTGGGACAGCACAGCCCCGTCTGAATATGAGGAAGCGCTATGGAAGGCCCGCTTTGCGCACCAGTTGAGCCTGATTTCCGCCTGATCGAGACGTTGGCCTATCGGCCAGATCAGGGTTTTGTAAGGCAAGACCGCCATCTGGGCCGCATGGCGCGAACTGCTGCCGCATTGGACCTGCCATTCATAGTGGACGAGGCATTGGACACTCTGTCCGAAGTGTCGAATGAGGCACCGTTGCGGTGCAGGCTGACGATGGGCCTTTCCGGCAAGTTCGAACTGACAACAGCACCTCTGGCGAGTAACCCGTCCCATTGGCGGTTGGCGCTGGCTGACACGAAGTTGAATTCGTCAGATCAATGGCTGCGCCACAAAACAACGCGGCGCAAAGTTTATGACAATGCCCGAAATGCGATGGCGGATTCTGTCGACGAGCTGCTTTTCCTAAACGAGCACGATGAGCTTTGCGAGGGAACAATCACCAACCTGTTTGTTGTGACGGTGGATGGCAGGCGCCTTACCCCGGCCCTGTCGTGTGGATTGTTGCCGGGTATTCTGCGCGAAGAGCTATTAGAAACACATGAGTTTACAGAGGCCAAATTGTTTCTGGCCGATCTCCTGAACGCGCAAACGGTCTATATGGGAAACTCGTTACGCGGGCTGATGCCCGTAGAGTTGGAGAACCGTTGATCTGGGCGCTGTTGCTGGTCTGGGCGTCTATTTCTAACCGTGCATTGTGTAAACGCTGTTTTGACGGCGCGACCTGCCTTGACTTTCCGGGCCTGACGCGGTGTACCGGCGCGACGAATTTTGCGCCCGAAGGGATATCTCCATGCACGCCTATCGCAGCCACACCTGCGCCGCACTGACCGCCGCCAATGTTGGCGAAACCGTTCGCCTGTCTGGCTGGGTGCATCGGGTTCGAGATCACGGTGGTGTGCTGTTCATCGACCTGCGCGACCATTTCGGCGTGACTCAGGTGTTGTGCGATGGTGACAGTGCCGCTTTTGCAGAACTTGAAAAGGTGCGGTCCGAATGGTGCATTCGCATCGACGGCACGGTTAAGGCGCGTGCAGCCGATCTGGTAAACAACAAGCTGCCCACTGGTGAGATCGAAGTTTACGTACGTGAACTGGAGGTTTTGGGCGCTGCTGACGAGTTGCCGTTGATGGTGTTCGGCGAGCAGGAATACCCCGAGGAAACGCGTTTGCGCTATCGTTACCTCGACCTACGCCGTGAGGCGATGCAGCAGAATATGACCCTGCGCTCGGACGTTGTATCCTCGATGCGCCGCCGTATGTGGGATCAGGGCTTTCGCGAATATCAGACGCCTATCATCACCGCATCCTCGCCAGAAGGCGCGCGTGACTTCTTGGTGCCCTCGCGCCTGCATCCGGGCAAGTTCTACGCGCTGCCGCAGGCCCCGCAGCAGTTCAAACAGCTGATCATGGTGTCTGGTTTCGACAAGTATTTCCAGATTGCACCGTGTTTCCGCGATGAAGATCCCCGCGCTGACCGCTCTCCGACCGATTTCTACCAGCTCGACCTGGAGATGTCGTTTGTCGAACAGCAGGACGTGTTCGACACGATCCAACCCGTATTGACCGGTGTGTTTGAGGAATTCAGCGGTGGTCGCAAAGTGGACCAGGACTGGCCGCAGATTTCCTATAAAGACGCGGCGCTTTGGTATGGTAGCGACAAGCCGGACTTGCGTAACCCGATCAAGATGCAGGTTGTTTCCGACCATTTCCGTGGCTCGGGTTTTGCGATCTTTGCTAAATTGTTAGAGCAGGAAGGGACTGAGATTCGCGCCATTCCTGCGCCAAGTGGTGGTAGCCGTAAGTTCTGCGACCGCATGAACGCCTTTGCCCAGAAAGAGGGTCTGCCCGGCATGGGCTACATCTTCTGGCGCGATCAAGGCGAAGGCATGGAGGCTGCCGGCCCGCTGGCCAAAAACATCGGCCCCGAGCGGACCGAGGCAATTCGCCAGCAATTGGGTCTGGGCGTCGGCGATGCGGCGTTCTTCCTTGGGGGCAAGCCGAAAGCCTTTGAAAAGGTCGCAGGCAAGGCGCGTGACGTTATCGGTGATGAGCTGAATCTGACTGAAAAAGATCGCTTTGCCTTTGCCTGGATCGTGGATTTTCCGATTTATGAGCAGGACGAAGAATCCGGCGCGATCGACTTTGAACACAACCCGTTTTCAATGCCCCAAGGCGGGATGGAGGCGTTGCAGGGAAACCCTCTGGATGTTCGCGGCTATCAATACGATCTCGCGTGTAACGGGTATGAACTGGTTTCCGGTGCGATCCGAAACCACAAACCTGAGATCATGCTGAAAGCCTTTGAACTGGCTGGATATGGTGAAGACGAAGTCAAAAGCCGCTTTGGCGCGCTCTTCAACGCCTTCCACTATGGCGCCCCACCTCACGGTGGTTGTGCTGCGGGCATCGATCGGATCGTGATGCTGCTGGCGGATGAGGCCAACATCCGCGAAGTGATGATGTTCCCGATGAACCAGCGCGCTGAAGATCTGATGATGGATGCACCGTCTGATCCAACGTCGGATCAACTGATGGAACTCGGTTTGCGCATCATACCGCAAGACTAGTCATCACGCGCAAGCAGAACTGCAGGCTAGTGCGATCAGGGTCATCTACACGCGCCACTGTCTGAACGGTCGCGCGGAGGCGGCGGAGTTCCAAAAAACCGAACTCAGCACGCGCGGGGCTGTCTCCGGACCCCAAACAACCATTAGTCCAGCGGGTTTTTCAGGTCGCTTCTGTTCACCCGTATTGTTCGTGCGGTGTGACGTGTCTGTCGATAAACCCACAGGCACAATAAGGTCGCTGTGATGAAATAGGCAGTGGCCATTCTAAATTGCCTCCCTTTGTTCCAGGCGGTCTTGGACAATACCTGCAACCTTTGCGGCTTGCGCGGTGATCGGTGTGCCATGTGCACGCGACCTGGCCAACTGACGAGCGGCTTCCGCCAGCACATTGTCATCTGCTTCTCGCGCCACGCCGCACAAGAACTGCGCCGCGTAGTCCAATGTCCGATGGTCATTCGGCCCCGCCAGCACGTCCGCGATATGGGCCATGTCATCCTGATAGGCCATGGGATCCGGCTGGATCACCTCATCGCGAACCGAGTGTAGGCCGCTGGGGCGTCGATCCTCGGGCAGCAATTCCAGGATGGATCTTTGAAAGAACGACATGGACGCTATCGGTTTGGCGAGAAACCCATCAGCCCCGGCGCCCAGAGCGTCGGTTTTGGTGCAATCGTCGCCGGACATGCCCAGAATGACGCAGATGCGGGGGCTGGCATTCGAAAGCTCTGCAATCAGATCAGCGCCGGACCCGTCAGGCAACCCCATATCAACAAGAATAACCGAGGGGCGGTAGATCTGCAGATGCCGACGCGCTGATTTCAGGCAATCGGCGCGCCTGATCCTGGCGCCGCTGTGCATGCACATAAGGCGTATCACATCGCAGGCATATCGGCTGTCCTCGACAACCAGAATGGTTTGTCCCAACAAGGGCCGCGTCGCGGTAGGCGTGGCGACGGTGGTGGCGAAAGGACCCGAATCGTCCATGGCAAATCTCCTATCCAGCAGATGCTTCACGCTAGGAACTTCTGGCTAACACAGGGTTAACGGGCGATTTGGCGCACTTGTCCTTTGGCAGGTCTGCCCCCATAACCCATGCAACGCAGGACTGAGGAGAATGACATGATTGGTCGTCTGAACCACGTCGCTATTGCCGTGCCGGATCTTGAGGCGGCGTCCGAGCAATATCGCAGCGCGCTGGGCGCCAAGGTCGGCGCGCCCCAGGACGAGCCGGATCATGGCGTGACCGTTGTGTTCATTGAATTGCCCAATACCAAGATCGAATTGCTGTATCCGCTGGGCAATGACAGCCCGATCAACGGCTTTCTGGAAAAGAACCCGGCGGGCGGCATTCATCATGTGTGCTACGAAGTGGACGATATTATTGCGGCACGCGACCATCTGAAAGAAACAGGTGCCCGTGTTCTGGGGTCGGGTGATCCAAAGATAGGTGCCCATGGCAAACCCGTCTTGTTCCTGCACCCCAAAGACTTCAATGGTTGTCTTGTTGAGCTAGAGCAGGTTTGAACCCCAGCCCGGAGGGCCTGAAATGACCATAACAGCCGGTTTGGTGTTGTTCGCCGTGATCTGGTTCATGACGTTGCTGGTGGTGCTGCCCGTTCGCATCAAAACGCAAGGTGATGTGGGTGAGATTGTACCGGGCACCCATGCGGGTGCTCCGGAAGTGCATCACATGAAGAAAAAGCTGTGGATCACCACCGGCATAACGGTGATCCTGTGGATTATCATCGCCGGGATTATTCTGTCAGGTGTGATCTCGGTACGGGATTTCGACTGGCTGAATCAGTTGGAACCCCGGTGAGATCCTTCAGGAGTCGAGACCGGACAACCGATGGTAAATGTGGGTGAACGTGGCGACACCGATGATCGGGATCACCAAGTTTACCAACGGAACGGATAGCGGAATTGCCATCAGTGTTCCCGCCAGCCAAACGGTTGTGGAATGCTTGGCCCGGAGCTTTCGGGCGCCGTCGCGACCCAAACGGCGCATCGCAGCAAGCGTGAAGTATTCGCGACCCAGCAGAAAGCCGTTCATGCCCCAGAATATGAATGGCGCAAACGGGGTGAGTATTGCGTAAAGGATCAGGGCCAACAGGTTTGCCGCGATCAGCACACCCAGAAAGCTCAGACCGTCCAGAAGGGCTTCGCTGAAGGGGATTTTCTGGGCGGGCGGCAGGCTGGAATAGTGTTTGTCTTCGACAGCCTGCGCAACATCTTCCAGAAAGATCGACGTTATGGCCGAGGCAACGGGCATCATCAAAAACACCGGAAGCACAAGCACCAACAATATACCCGAGTAGTTCAAAACGTCGTTCAACCAGGGTACTGCACCGATGAAGGGCAGGGAAATCTCATTCCCGGACAGCGTGTTTATGAACCAGATCGCACTGGCGCAGGCGGCAATCAAAAGCAGGATCGTCAAGCCCACGCCGCGCAAAAGAACAGATCGGAACTTTGGATCACCAATCTGACCCAATGCAGCAAAAAATGCATTCAGTATGGTCATTCAGAAACCCATTTGGTTAGTGCTGCAACGTCCGGGCGTGGGCGTTCTGGAGGGGCGGTGCTTTCAGTGGCGATGTGGATTAGCCCCGCGACGCGTTCATTCTCGGCCAACCCCAGTGCTTTTTCACAAAACCCTCGATCATGAGTTTGCCAACCTGACAACCAGTTCGCGCCCCACCCCGCGGCCAGAGCAGCGTTCAGCAGCGCTAGGCAGACAGCCCCGGCTGAGTAGGTTTGTTCAACCGCGGGGATCTTGGCCGAGGGTTTTTGAACTTCAACGACCGCAACGGCCAAATGCCCCAAGTCAAACTGGCTGCGCGCCTTAACGATTTCTTCCGGGCTTTTGTTCAAAGCGCGCCCGGCTTCTTCGGTCAGATTGGCCAAACGCGGCATGGCGCTTTTCTCAAGAACAACAAACCGCCAGGGTTCCAGCTTGCCGTGATCCGGGCTGCGGGCTGCGGCCTTCAGCAGCGGAATCAATTCACTCCGGTTCGGGGCCGGGGCAATCAGTGTTTTGGCAGGTCGGGACCGACGCGACTGCAGAAACTCCAGGGCGGCGGGGCTCTTCAAGGGCATATGTTAATTTCCTTTACATCGACGCTACGTATGTTGGTCAACAGTGCCGCAGTTTCAAGGGCAAGAAGTTGGGTTTGGGGGATCAATTTCATTCCAGCGCCTTTTAGGCAAGGACCATGGAGCGAAGCGATGGCGCGGGATCTGTCGCAAACTTTTGACGATCGACGTTTGTAAATTGGAGAGTGAATGGCTGCCGGGAACATTAAGTCGAAAGTCAGCTCATGATTTCCTTCTAAGGCGCGCAATATCCGAAGGAAATGATTCTGTTCGCAGTGTTCTTCTACGTTCGATACGGGATGTCATATCGTGATCTTGAGGAGATCATGGCGGAACGCGGTGTCTCGGTCGATCACATCACACCAAACCGCTGGGAACCGCGATATTCAGGCGTAATAGGTGAAACTGCCCGATGCTAGTGTTCAAAGCCTTCACCTCAACTGCGGCAACACTCAACGGAATCGAAGTGGGGATATGATCCGCAAGGGTCAAATCACGCCCGGACTCTGTCCGTTTTGGGAGTTCGCTGAGTGGGTCGCTTAACCTTGATGGGATCGCTGAAATAGTTCGCCATGTTCGAAAGTTCACAACAGAACTTTTGGCAGCCTGGGCCGCGGGCGAAAGTGCAATGGCAATCGCGGGATGTCACTGACATGGTTTCGCACCGGTGGGCGTTCCTCTTTTGGATGCCGGTTGAGCGAGCACCACTTGGTTTGGGATTGGGCCCTGGCTAAGAATGCGTAACCCGGCCCGAAGCTAAACTTTGGGCATACCCTTGGGACGTAAATGGCGTTTTTGGGCGGCGATACGAAAAGGCGCATTGGGTGCGCCATAGCCCTGATAGTTGCGTTGCCGTTGGACGATCTCAAAAAAAAGACCACCTGAAAAAGGGTGCGAGTACATCTGGAGAAATGAGCCGCTTTCGTCCTCGTCATACATGACATTATGTGCTGCGAGATTTGTGACGAATTCTTCAGACAAATCAAATCGCGTTGCAACATCGGCATAGTAGTTTTGCGAAATCTCAAGGGGTTTGAAACCGGTGTCCGCGAGGTTACTCGAGGTTGCAAAGATGTCGTCGCATGCGAATGCGATATGCTGCACGGAGGCTCCGAAACTATCCGCTAAAAAGTGGCCCGCCATTGTTCGGTGCGTTTCGGCCCCGTTCAGTGTGATGCGGAACGAACCGTCCTGGGTCGCGAGAGCTTGACTGCGGACCAATCCATCTGGGTCGATCACATCGACCATTGGCGATTTTTGCATATCGAACAGCGTCGAGTAGAACAGTGACCAACTCAACATTTCGTCGTAGCTCATCGTTTGGGCGACGTGGTCGACCCATTGAAGACCACTGCCCATGGTGGCCGTTTGCGCTTCGTTGAATTCAACCGTCCAGACGTCTGACAAGCCACTGGCCGTGTCGATGAAGTGCAGCACGCTGCCGCCCAATCCACGGATGGCTGGTATATCCAGCTCTCCGGGCCCCGTTGGTTGAGAAAAAGTGCTCGCCCCCAGGCTGGCTGCACGTGACACGGTGGACTGCGCGTCTGCGACGTCGAGACCGATGTCACAAACTGTCGTCCCATTGGCGTTAAAAGCGCTGCTGGCATACCCTGTGGTTTCCCGGTTGATGACGATGCGGATGGTACCGCTTGTCCAAAGCGACAGGTTTTTTGAGATATGCTCGCCCGCATGACGGAACCCAAGCGTGCGCAAAGTCGTTTCAAGCGCATCCGCCTCGCTGCCACGTGATGCAAATTCAAGAAACGAAACCCCTTCGACCCGCATCCGCTTTGGTATGTCGGGCAGGTCGACACGCACGGTGGGCTCGGCTTGTCGTACGTCGTCCATCAATGCGATCAGAGAACGATAGCCATCCTTTGCAATGGTTATGGGGCTGCCGCCGCGAAACTGATCGTTGAAAATCTCAAGGCTGATCGGTCCGCTGTATCTTGCAGCCATCACCGCTTGCATAAAGCCGGTTATATCAAGATCGCCTTCCCCGGGCATGTTTCTGAAATGACGTGACCAATACAGCAGGTCCATATCGATCAACGGGGCATCAGCGAGTTGGACAAAGAAAATCTTGTCCCCCGGAATGCTACGAATAGTGTCTGGGTCGGTTTTGCGGGCTAACGTGTGAAAGCTGTCGAGGATCAGGCCGATATTTGGGTGATCGGCCCGGCGTACGATTTCCCATGCGTCGCGATGATCGTTGACATGTTTGCCCCAAGCTAAGGCTTCGTAACCGACCCGCAAACCGCGCTTGGCTGCTCGCTCACCCAAGTCGTTGAGATCCTGTGCTGCCCGATCGATGCCGCCAAGACAAGTCGGGTGGCATGAGGAGCAGATCAGAACCAGATCCGTGCCAAGTTCTTGCATCAGATCGAACTTGCGTTCCGCCCGATCAAAAGCTTTTGCGCGTAAGGGATCTGGCAGCCCTTCAAAATCACGAAACGGTTGGAACAGAGTGATCTCTAGCCCGAGTGCGCGGATCAACTCTCCTACTTCACGGGGGCTGCCATCGTGGGTCATGAAATCCTGTTCGAAAATCTCGATCCCATCATAGCCCGCGGCTGCAATTGCCTCTAGCTTTTCAGGCAGGCTGCCTGCAATCGACACAGTTGCGATAGAGGTTTTCATGAGGGGTCCTTTGACGCGTTACCAGGTTGAAGGATCAAACCGTTGACGCAACGCGGCAACACTGTCTGCAAGCAAAACCAAATCAACACCCACCGCAGTGAAATCAACGCCGGAAGCGATGTAGGCCTGAGCGGTATCTGGGTCCAATGCCATCAGGCCAACAGGAACATCGATAAGCTTAAGCTGATCAACGGCTTCCTTGATGGCCGCGATGACCTTTGGATGGTCCATTTGACCGGGTAGCCCCATCGACGCGCTCAGGTCTGCAGGCCCGATAAAGATCGCATCGACGCCTTCTGTCTGGGCAATACCTTCCAGGTTCCGAAGACCCTGCATCGTTTCGACCTGCAGGACGAGGCAGAGCTCGTCATAGGCAATGTCGAAGTAGTCTTCGACCTGGCCATAGCGGGTTGCGCGGGTCATGCCTGCCATGCCTCGTATGCCGTGCGGTCCATAGCGCATGGCAGACACGGCTGCTTCAGCCTCTTCCACCGTCTGCACATAAGGTACGAGCAATGTTTGCGCGCCCATATCCAAGATGCGTTTAAAAAGGATTGGGTCGTTGTCTGCCGGCCGGACAATGGCACTGACCTGCGGGTTGGATGCGATGGCTTGCAGCGCTGGCAAGACTTCGACCGTCTCAATCGCTGCGTGTTCGCAGTCAATCAAGACCCAATCGAACCCCGCGCCGCCCAACAACTCTGGCACCGTGTTGCCGCCAATCGTGTTCCAAATGCCAAGTTGGTGCCGTTGACGCAAAGCAGCCTTGAACAGGTTCTTTGGATTCTTCATGGCGTGTCTCCCATGCAGGCTCAGCCCGGATAACCGGCAAAGCGTGGCAGCCAGAGGATCAGATCAGGGAACAGCATCATCAAAATCAACGCTGCAATCAGCACGGCAAGGAACGCCCAGATTTCCGCGATAATCTCGCGCAGCGGGATATCGGTGACCGCGTTGATCACAAACAACAGGATGCCATAGGGCGGCGTGATCAACCCGATCATGGAATTGACGACGACAAGCACACCAAAGTGCACAAGATCGATCCCCAATGCATTGCAGGTCGGAATGAACAGCGGAACGATGACCAGAATGATTGTTGTTGCATCCAGCACGCAGCCCAGCAGAAGGATTAGAATATTGACCATAATCAGGAACATGATCGGGCTGATATTCGCACCGTCCAGGAATGCTGAAATTGCCTGCGGAATTTGCTCAGTGATCACCACATAGTTCAGAATGAATGCGCCACCGATCACGATGCCAACCGCAGCCGATGACCGGGCAGAGTCGACAAACACCTGATAAAGCGTTTTCCAAGTGAGGGCGCGATAGAACAAAGCGGCCAGAAGCAAGGCGTAGAAAGCCGCGACAGCCGCCGCTTCTGTTGGCGTCGTGACGCCACCGTAGATGCCGTAAAGCAGGATCACCGGCATTAATAACGCCGGGAAGGCATTTGCTGTCTTTTTTGGCAGTTCCCGCAGCGGCACGGACTCTTCAACCTCGAACCCGCGTTTGTGGGCGAGGTAGCCGTTCATGCCCATCAAGACGATTCCCATGATCAGCCCGGGCAGGATGCCTGCTAGAAACAACGCCCCGATTGAGGCATTTGATACCAACGCATAAAGCACCATTGGGATCGACGGCGGAATGATCGGACCAATAGTGGCAGAGGCCGCGGTGATCGCTGCCGCATATCCGCGACTGTAACGACCGTTGCGGGTCATCATTGAAATGATGATCTTTCCAATCCCCGCCGCATCCGCCACGGCCGACCCGGACATTCCCGAAAAGATAAGGGATGCAACGACATTCACATGCCCCATGCCACCTTTGAAGCGGCCAACCACGGCGATGCAAAAATTCAGCAGGCGATCCGTGATCGAGCCTGCGTTCATAATATTTGCGGCCACGATGAACAGGGGCACCGCCAGTAGAATTGCGCTTTTGTAAAAGCCTTGCAGTATCTTTTCCCCGGCCAAGGCAACGTCCAGGCCGGACAAACCAAGATAGACGACGGAGGCGATCAGGATCGAATATCCGATCGGCGTCCCGATTCCAGCCAGAACGAAAAGAGTGACAAGCAGGGAAACAAGCTCAAAACTCATGTGCGTTCGTCCGCTTCTGCTTCCAGAACCACTTCAAGCTCGGTTTTTGGCGGCCCATTGCGGAAGACATCAACGGCGAGCCACGCGTAGCGGGCGGTCACAACAATCATAAAGGCGCCGTAGATGGAAAATATCGTTCGCAGAGGGATTTTAGCGCCGGTGAACGGGTTCCGAACCGTTGTGGTTTTACGCAGCTTGATCCAGTCGATGTAGTCCCATGTGGGCAAAAAGGCATAGAGCATCCCGGCGACAATCGCCACGGCCGAGATCATGGCAAAAACTGCACGCAGTTTGCGCGGGGCCGCCAGATAGAGGATGTCGAATTTCACATGATCCCATTCGCGCAGCACAAAAGCGCAGGTGAAGAAAATCACCCAAACCCATAAGATGCCAATCAGCTCAAGCGTCCAACCCAGCGGTTCGACAGCCGCCAGCGTCGGCAGCGTCTCGCTAAGCCCCAGTGACCCGATGATTTTGGGAAGGTAGCGCGACCCGATCTGCAAAAGAAAAACGAAAAAGATCGCAGCCAACATCATGGCTGCGATCGCTTCAGACAGACGAGAGGTCCACCGAATAATTGTTCTCATTGTGACCCTCTCCACCGATCAGGCGCTCACTCACCAAGCGCGTTGATCTTGTCCAAAACACCTTCCGGCCAACTGGCTGCAAACTCGCTGCCAACATACTGGGCCTGCACGTGATCACGGAAGGCGGCTGTATCGGGTTCATAAACCTCGACGCCGTTCTCTTCGATGAACGATGTCAGGTTCGCCTCAAGATCTAGTTGACGCAAGCGACCAACAGACGCAGCCGCGTCAGCGGCACGCTGAACGGTCAATTGCTGTTCTGGTGTCAACGCGTCAAAGGTTGCCTTGGACATCGCGATATAGTTCAGATCAACCAGATGCGACGTCAGTGCGATCTGTTTGGTTACCTCATAGAACTTCTTGTCCACAACAGTCGGTAGTGGGTTGTCTTGCCCATCAACAGCACCTGTTGCCAGGCCTGTATAGACCTCTGAGAATGCCATCGGTGTTGGCGATGCGCCCAAGGCGGCCCCCAGGAACTGCCATGCGTCCGTGCCCGGCATGCGCAGGTTCACGCCAGCCAGATCAGCGGGTGTTTGGACGTCAAGTTCGTCGCGCGTTTGGCGCAGGTTCACGTGGCGTCTACCCAGATACATGACTGACAACAGCTTCACGCCAAGCTCGTCTTCAACTTTTGCCTTGAAGGGCTCCATCAGTGGATCATTGAAGACGCGGACCTGATGGGCGGCGTCTTGATGCACGTAGCCTGTTGCGAAGATTGAGAACTCGGGGAAGAACTGTGCCAGTTCTTGCGCCGATGTGATGGACATCTCCAGGTTCCCGCGGCTGATCGCGTCAAGCTCGGTGCCCTGATCAAACAGCGTTGCGTTGTAGCTGGGCTCGTAGGAGGCAAATCCCGAGACGGCCGGGCCGAAAACTTCTGCCAAAGCAACGGAACGCGCGTCCGTTTCAGAACCGGATGAGGACATCCGCAGTTGTACTAAATCCCCGTCGGCAAATGCAGACGTGGATAAGATGGCCCCGGCCGCGACCATGCCGGCAAGCGCCAAACGGCGTGTCAGTTTCAGTGTCATGTTTGTCCTCCCAGACGTTGTGTGCCGTCCCTTTTGGGGCGGCGATTTGATGTTTTGGTTACTCGGCTGCCTCGGGGGCGATCCCCGCGCAGGCATCGATTTGAACGGTCGACTGCGTGGTGGCTGCGGTTTGAATCGCCTCGACAACCTGCATCGTGCGCAACCCTTCCTCGGCTGTGACGAGGGGCGTTTCCTTCCCTCGGATGACATCTGCGAAATGCGCGATCTGATTGATAAGTGGATCGGACGCAGGGCGAGGCATCGTGGTGGCAGTAATGGCATTCCACCACGACTTGTCACCATCATGACGCCAAAGCCGCATGTCAGGGATCGACAGCGATCCGTCAGACCCGCCAATATGATAGCAAGATTGATCCGTGACCGGGTAAATCGGGTATTCAGCGGCTGTCAGTTCCCAGCTCCATGGTGCGACGATGCTGTCAGAGACCGAAATTGTACAGAGTGCCCCATTGGCAAACCTCAAAACAGCGGCGGCCAGATCCTCGTTTTCATGTCCACGCCGCGACGGGGCCAGTTGCGCCTGCACTGAAACGACCTCGCCGCAAAGGTGCCGCATCAAATCAACATCGTGAACAAGGTTAACGGATATCGGGCCTGCACCAGTTTTTGTTCGCCAGAGAGCGGCCTCAAAATAGTCGTTTGGCTTGTAGAACCAGCAAGTCGCCTGCGCTGCTCTGACATCACCAATAGCACCCGACTGGATCAAAGACGCGGCTTTTTGGATCATAGGGTTATGGCGTCGATGATGGCCCACTAGAACGGGCGTTCGCGCTGCGGCGCTTGCCTGAACGATCTTTTGCGCTTGTTCCACAGATGCCGCCAATGGCTTTTCAATCAGCACGGGAACGCTGCGTCCAAGGCAGGCTTGAGCACCGTCCAGATGCATCGGCGTCGGCGTCGATAGGATCACCCCGTCAACGCGCGTGGTCAGAAACAACTCCTCAATATCTGATGCCAAACGGACATCACCGAAGTCACCGCCGCATGGTTCGACCACAGCCACCAGTTTCGCACCCGTGACGTGTGCGATAGCAGCGATGTGGCGTTGTCCGACAAGGCCGGCGCCGACTACGGCGAGTTTAACTGACTTTGACATCACGTTCCCAGGTTGCGTCGCGGTGACGTTAACACAAATTATGATGTTCGCAATAATATATGATATTTTTTGTTATACAGGATTTTTATGGGGATTGAGGTTTCTCTCTCGTTTCCTCTATGATCTGCTCAATCAATGACGAAAGAGCGATATGACCCGCCTGAACAGCACTGTTGGCACCAACACCTATGAACGTGTCAAACGTGACGTGATTTTTGGGGACCTTGCACCTGGCGCGAAGCTGAAGCTCGATAGCTTGCGCAAAACCTACGGGGCCAGCGTCTCGACCTTGCGTGAAATTCTGAACCGGTTGGCAAGCGAAGGCTTTGTTGTCGCTGCCGAACAGCGCGGTTTCTTTGTCAAACCCGTTTCGCAAGACGATCTTGTCGAAGTTGCGAACCTGAGGATCCTGCTGGAGTGCTCGGCCCTCGAAACATCGATCAGAGCAGGTGACACCGAATGGGAGGGTCGTCTTGTGGCGGCGCACCACAAGTTGCAACTGGTCGAGCAGAAGATGCTGTCGGGTGATCACTCGCAAAAAGAGTTGTGGAAAAGGTATGACTGGGAATTCCATCAAGCCCTGATCAGTGCCTGCAATTCGCAGAACCTGTTGGCACTGCATGGCACAATTTTCGAAAAGTACCTGCGCTACCAAATGCTGGTTTTGACGTTTCGTGGTGAAAACGCCGCCGCCGAACACCGCGATATGCTTGATGCCGCACTTGAACGGGACACCACTGCAGCCATCGATGTGCTGGAAACACATATCCGCAAAGGCCTTGAGCACACGCTGTCAGCGATGAATCAAAGTCCGCTCTGGCAAAGCTAGATTTCAGCTGCGAACTTCCAGACGGGTCCACCGTTTTTTATGTCCGGTCAGGTTTACTACGTGCCGCACGCGAAACCCGATCAGATCAAGCAGCCGTTCGGTACTGATCGGCTAGGGGCCTCGCGAACCGGGGGCGGGGTCGGGAACGCAGGCGGGGACTGCCTTGTACTGGTCGCTTTGGCCCCGGTCGTCAAAGGTCACCAAACGGCCTTCGATCACATTTGCGGGGCAAGACAAAGCGCAATCCATCCGCATTTGCCCTGTCTCGAACAAATCAATCGCCTCGGCAAACGGAAGTGCGCCAAACAGCTTCATTGAACCTTGATAACTGACTCAAGGATTCGTGCGGAGCAATT
The DNA here is from genome assembly GCF_900313035.1 of Ruegeria sp. EL01. GTDB lineage: Bacteria > Pseudomonadota > Alphaproteobacteria > Rhodobacterales > Rhodobacteraceae > Ruegeria. Next base: position 314,013 of record NZ_OMPS01000004.1, read on the forward strand.
CGCTGGCTTTTTCTCCAATCATAATCGCAGGCGCATTTGTGTTTCCGCTGACGATCTCGGGCATTATCGAGCAATCGGCGACACGAAGGTTCCCAATTCCGTTCACCTTCAGGCTTGGATCAACGACCGACTTTTCGGAGGTGCCCATCGAACATGTTCCAGTTGGGTGATAGATCGAGACAGAGTTCGATCTCGCCCAATCCAACGTGCCCTCGTAGTCGTCGCATGACAGATCCGACGTTGGACGGAACTCCTCGGATATCTTGGAGGCCAGAGGATTGTGGCGGGCGATACCGCGCGCGATATTCACGCCTTCAACGATTGTTCTACAGTCCGTTTCGGTGGACAGATAGTTCGGGATGATTTTGACGTATGTGGACGGATCAGGGCCATCCAAGCGCAGCTCTCCCCGGCTTTCTGGTCTCAGCTGACAGACGGACATGGTGAAGGCAGAAAACGGATGTACGCCTTCGCCAGGGCTATCGGCGGACCAGGGCTGGACGTGGAACTGGATGTCCGGCGTCTGGGCGTCCAGGCGGGTTTTCAGGAACCCGGTGGCAAGGCTGGCCGCCATTGTCATGGGTCCGGCGCGGAATAAGGCGTACTTCAGCGCAATACGCGCCTGATTGAACAGGCTACGCACCTCATCATTCAGTGTAGGTTCGTTGCACTTGAAAACAAGGCGGGCTTGCAGGTGGTCCTGTAGTCCCTTGCCAACACCTGGCAGGGCGTGAATGGGTTCTACCCCATTGTCTTTGAGGTGATCCGGGTCACCGATCCCGGACAGCATCAGGATCTGGGGTGAGTTGATTGCACCGCCAGACAGAATGATCTCGCGGCGTACTTTGAGCGTTTTCATCTGACCTGATCGATCGCGATAGACCAGCCCGGTTGCGCGTTTTCCGTCCAACTCGATTCGGTTGACAAGCGCATGCGTGATGATGTTCAGATTCTGCCGGTTCCGGATGGGTTTGAGGTATGCGACGGCTGCGCTGCAGCGTCGACCATTGCGGGTGGTCAGCTGAAAATATCCCACACCTTCCTGATCGGCGCCGTTGTAGTCGGGGTTGAACGGATAGCCAGCCGCTTGTGCTGCGGCGACCCAGGCATCGCATATGGGTCGTTGTATGCGCATGTTTGAAACCGCAAGAGGTCCGCCGGTTCCGTGGAACTCGTCCTCGCCACGTTCCTGATCTTCGCTGCGCTTGAACAGGGGCAACACGTCATCCCAACCCCAGCCGACATTCCCCATTTGGCGCCAACGGTCATAGTCTTCTTTCTGGCCACGCACATAAAGAAGACCGTTCAGGGAAGATGATCCTCCCAACACTTTGCCACGTGGCCAGTCGATGGATCGCCCGTTCAGGCCTGGATCAGGCTCGGTGCGGTAACACCAGTCGACCGACGGGTTGTGCATCGTCTTGAAATAGCCGACGGGGATATGAATCCAAGGGTTTGTGTCTGGCCCGCCAGCCTCCAACAAGGCCACGGATGTCTTTGGATCAGCGCTCAGTCGATTGGCAATGACACAGCCCGAGGATCCGGCTCCGACAATCGCATAATCCACTTCCATATCCACGTCCTCCAAACTCCGTTGAAAAAAACTCTATGCAAGATGCCAGAATTATACTAGCATTTTTTGATACAAAATGTATCATTAATTGCGATCAGGGAGGTAAGCAATGGAGATCGGTCGAAAACTAAGTGGTATTTCGCGGCGAGATTTTTTCCGTGTGGCAGGCCGGTATGGCATGAGCTCCACGCTATTGGCTGCTGGTGGATTCGGTGGCGCCATGAGCCTCGCAAATCTGGCGCATGCTGCAGAATCCACCTATGAAAAACGGTTCTCGAAAGAGCCGAAGCATACTCTGAAATTCGGTGCATCCGGGTTCAATACAAGAAACCTATTGATCGAGCGGGCAGGGGCAATTGAGTTCGCTCGCGACTTGGAAGAGCGCACGGATGGTGAGATTCGCATCGAGTTCATTGGCGACAATCAGATCTGTGGTCAGCTAAGTTGTGTCGAGAAAACACAGCAGGGCATCGTCGACATCTATGCTGCGTCGACGCAGAACTCAGCAGGCGGCGCGCCCTATCTGAACGTGTTGGACTATGCTTACATGTTCCCCAGCCGTGCGGCGCAGTATCACTTCTTCTATAGTCCCGCGAGCCAGCGCATCCTGCGTGAACCGCTTGAAAAACGGCATGGGCTAAAGTTCCTGTTCACCCATTGTGAACTGCGTGGCCTGCAAATGGGGTCGACCTTTGCTGACAAGCCGACGGTTACGAAACTGGAAGAACTGTTTGGCACCAAAAACCGCGTGACGGGCACTCAGCTGGGCCGGATCGCGATGCAGTTGCTGAACCTGAACCCGGTTCCGGTGGCGTGGGAAGAAACCCTTGATGCGTTGAAAACGGGCCTTATCGATGGCGCTGAAACTTGGGCATCTGCCGTGGCCTACGCCAACATGGCGCCGGTGGTGTCGCAGTCTGTGAACCTCAAGTTCTTCTGCGGAACCGAGCATACCTCGATGTCGGCCAGCGTCTTTGACGGGCTGGGTGGTGAACTGCAGGATGCGGTTATGGAATCGTCCTACTTCACCCAGGCGCTTATTCAGGGGGCCAACGAAGCGGCCTTGCTGAATACGGTTGGCTTCTCGGAACCACAATTGCCGAACACGATCTTTGCTGAAAATGGTGTGCGCGCGGCGTTCCTGGCTGACGATCAGATCAAGTTGGCCGAAGAGATGTGCGCCCCGAACTACAACCCGGAACCCTGGGCTGAATGGCGCGAGCGTTTGAACAAATGGGCCGGAGGTATCGACACTTATCAGGAGATCTACGACATCGCGCGTGAGATCCCTGCTGATACACTGCCAGAGAACGTCGAACCACGTCGTTGGTGGAAGGGCGAGGCCTGATCTAAGCTTTTAGGGACCGGCCGCGCGCGGGCCGGTTCCACTAAACACCGACTGGGAGGACGGGGTTCATGTCATTTTGGGCAGATGTCGGCGCTATCTTCAGCGCCTTGCTGAGCCAGGATTCGTTCGAGATCCAAACCGCATTGCGATCAGACGCGGCTTGGGTTGTTGGCACAGTTGCCGCCGCGATTGGCGGTCTTCTCGTTATGATGCTTTACCGCAAGGTGCCGTTTATCGAGCGCCACTTTGAACGATCGGTCATGGTGTATTCCTACCTCGCCATCGCACTGATCATCTTCTGGGGTGTGATCGACCGGTTTGTTTTCAATGATCAGGAACCTTGGTCCACGACCATTCCGCCACTGCTGTTCATGGTCATGGCCTGGTTCGGGGCGTCCTACAATGTGCGTCTGCGCACGCATCTGAGTTTCAGTGAATTCCGCAGTGCCATGCCGCGTGCCGGCCAGCTGGCCTGTCTGATTCTGGACGCAGTCTTGTGGTTTATTTTCGCTGTCATCGTGATCGTGACGACCTCGCGACTGGTGGCGCTGTCTGCATCGAACTTCCAGATTGTGCTTGGGACCGACAACATCATGCAATGGTGGTTCCTGCTTGCTGCGCCGCTGTCTTTTTTCCTGATGGTTGGTCGAGTGTTTCAGAATCTGGCCGACGACTTGCGCAATTGGAAAACAGGCGAGCCGCTGATCAAGCAGGCCGTGATTGGGGCAGACTGATGACTGACGGAACAATTGTCACACTGATCTCTTTGGGGGTTACGTTTCTTTTCATGCTGGGCGTGCCGGTGCTGCTGGTCATCGGTTATTGGGTGATCGGTTGCTCTTTCGTGTTGGGCCTCACGCTCGACAATATGGGCGCCGAATTGTTGAACGTGTTCAACAAGGGCTTTGCCCTGCTGGCGATGCCTCTGTTTATTCTGACCGGAGACCTGATCAACAAGTCAGGTATTGCCCGACGGTTGAGCGACTTTGCCTACTCGTGTCTGGGTTGGATACGCGGCGGGCTGGCTATGGCGTCTCTGGGCGCTTGCGGGCTGTTTGCAGCGATTTCAGGGTCGAACTCTGCGACCACAGCCACCATCGGTTCGATGCTGCATCCCGAGATGGTCAAGGGTGGATATGACGAACGCTTTAGCGCCGCGACAGCGGCGGCTGGTGGCACCGTCGGCATTATTATCCCACCGTCGATTATCTTCATCGTCTACGGGTTTCTGATGAACCTACCGATATCCGAACTGTTCTTAGCTGGCATCCTGCCCGGTGCCTTGATGGTCATTGGCATGCAATTTGCTTGTTGGATCATCTGCCGCATGAACGGCTGGGGCTACCTGATCCCGTTGCAGCTGAACCGGATCCTTAAAACTGCGTTTGGCGCGTGGCTTGGGTTCTTTGCCATCGGCCTCGTCCTTTGGGGCATTTACACAGGTAAGTTTTCCCCCACCGAAGCGGCGGGTGTTACCGTTGGGTTTTGCGTCATCGCGGGATTGGTCAGCTATCCGATCAACCGTATCATGGGGGCTCGTGACGACGTCTCACCCACCGACAAAAGCTTTGCTGAAATGCTGGTCGTCGAAGGCTTTACCATCCCCGAGATTCCGTCGATCGTCATCCGCTCGGCCCAGATTACCGGCATTCTTGCACCACTGATCGCGATCTCAGTGGTTATGCAACAAATACTATCGCTGCTGGGCGCACAGCAAACCATCGGTGATTTTGTAACGTCAATGGGTGGATACTATGCGGTTCTGTTCACATCGATGGTCATCGTCTTTTTCTCGGGCATGGTGCTGGAAAGCCTGCCGGTGACGATCATCCTTGCGCCGATTCTCGCACCGATTGCCGCGTCGGTCGGCGTTGATCCGATCCATTTCTCGGTGATCTTTCTTGTTGGTGCGTCGATTGGATTCATTACGCCGCCATACGGCCTGAACCTCTATGTCGCATCCAGTGTGACGGGCGTGCCCTATTTCCGGCTGTTGCGGTACACCGTGCCGTATCTTGTGGCGTTGCTGTCTGTGTGGATATTGGTTTCTCTGGTACCCGATCTGGCCTTGATCCTGCTGCCAAACAACTAGAATGTAGCGGGATGACCCATGCGGACACACCAGAAAAAGACACTCAAATACCGACCAACCTGCGCTTGCTGCTGATCCTGGAAGAGGTCGCCAGGCGTGGGGTTGCGGTCAAACCATCAGATCTGATCGAGGCATTGGGTTTGGCAAAACCAACGATCCACCGATTGCTGCAGACGGCTGAGGCAGAAGGATTTCTGCAACGTGATCTGGATGGGCGATCCTATGGCCCCGGTCCTCGGTTACGGCAACTCTCCGTAAACACAGTGTCGTCTGAACACCTGCGAACCGCGCGGCTTGCGATTCTGCGCGGGGTTGCCGATGAAATCGGTGAGACTTGCAACCTTGCCATTCCGGACCGAGAGGGGATGATCTATCTGGACCGGGTTGAGACGAAATGGCCACTGCGCATTCAGTTACCTGTCGGAACGCAGGTCCCGTTTCATTGCACGGCCAGTGGTAAAATGTACCTGTCTACCCTCCGACAGAATACACTTGAAGGATACCTTTCCGCCCGCAAGTTGCACCCTAATACTGATCAGACATTGACAGACCCAGTGGTGTTACGAGAGGAGCTCAAGCGTATTACCCAGAGGGGTTATTCAACCGACGACGAAGAATTTATGCCGGGAATGGCAGCCGTCGCCGTTCCAGTTTTCGATGAGAATAACCGGCTCGTTGCCACGCTTTCTGTCCACGCGCCAACCCAGCGTCACAATTTGGGCAGTTTAGTTCAGTGCTTGAACTCACTTCAGGATGGGGCAGAGAAACTCTCGGGTTTGCTCGTTCCTTAAGTTTCAGCCTCATTGATTTACCGCCCGTGAAAACCGAAGCCGCAATGCGATTTTGGCGCAGCGTAGCTTCGGGCGCCCAAGCATGGTTTCGATCCAGATGTAACAGACCGAAACCGCAGTTGGGAACCAGAATAGATTGGTGAAATCTTCTCAACACACCCTGGCTTGCGCAAAAGAATTAGGCGCCTCTGCGGGTCTGCCAGCCAATGAGACTGAGAAAAGCAAATAGGACTGCGGCTACGCAGACGATCGACGGACCCGCCGGCGTGTCAAAGACATAGGCCGTGCGCAGGCCAGCGACCGCTGAAAAAGCCCCAATCGCGGCTGCAATGACCGCCATCGTCTCCGGTGATCGCGCAAGGCTTCGGGCGGCGGCGGCGGGAATGATCAACATGGCTGCAATTAGCAGAACACCCACCACCTTGATCGCAACGGCGACAGTGACGGCAAGGGAAAGGGTCAATACCAGTTGCTCGCGCTTGGGATCGAATCCGCTGGCATAGGCCAGCTCCTCGTTCAGGGTCGCGGTCAAAAGCCGCGACCAGCGCCATGCAATCAGTGCGACCACCAAAAGTGCGCCGCCCCAGATCACCGCCAGATCAGTGCGCGATACAGCCAGAATGTCGCCAAACAAATACGCCATCAGGTCGATACGAACGCCTGACAGGAATGAGACGGCAACCAGGCCAAACGCCAAGGCAGAATGCGCCATAACGCCCAGAAGCGTGTCCATCGCATAGCCACGGCCAGCCAGCAGCGTGACAGTCAGCGCCATTATCAACGCGACGGCGAGCGCGCCTGTGAAGATCGACATTTGAAAGGTCAGTGACAGAGCCACGCCAAGGATGGCAGCATGTGCCGTCGCATCGCCGAAATAGGCCATGCGGCGCCACACGACAAAACACCCTAACGGAGCCGCTGCGAAGGCAACGCCAACCCCAGCGAGCGTTGCTCGCGTCATGAAATCATCCAGCATTATTCAGCCGCTTCCTGAGCATCTGCACCATGGTCGTGATCATGATCATGGTCATGACGATAGAGAGCAAGCGCGCCGCCGGTCCCCGTTCCAAACAAGGCCCGGTATTCCGGGGCGGAGGCCACGACGGCGGGCGAACCCTCGCAACAGACATGCCCGTTCAGGCAGATCACCCTGTCAGATGCGCTCATGACCACATGCAGTTCGTGACTGATCATCAGAATTGCGCACCCTGTGTCACGGCGTACGGCTTCGATCTGGCGATAAAATGCCGCCGAGCCGGGCTGATCAAGTCCCTGCGTTGCTTCGTCGAGCAAAAGGATCTCGGGTTTGCTGATCAATGCCCTTGCCAGCAGAACGCGTTGAAATTGCCCACCTGACAGCTGTGACATCTGGCGTCTCAAAAGATCCGGCGCACCCGCAGTTTCAAGTGCATCCTCGCACGCCTGAGGTGACACGCCACTTGCGAGCCGCATGAAGCGTTCGACAGAAATCGGCAGCGTCGGGTCTATATGCAGCTTTTGCGGCACGTACCCAATCCGCAGACCCGCCCTTTGCCTGATGCGCCCCTCAGCTGGCTTGGTCGCCCCGATGATTGCACGCAGCAGGCTGGTCTTACCCGACCCGTTGGGTCCAACAATTGTTACGATCTCACCCGGTTCGATCGTTATGTTCACATGACGCAGAACGGTATTTGCACCATATCGCACACAGAGGTCTTCAACTGTGATCAGTTCCATTTCTACGCCTTTTCGGAACAGTCGGGGCACAGGCCTTCAGCTTCGACAACTGTTCGTTCTATTTCAAAACCCACAGAGCGCGCAGCCGCCCCAAGCGCACCTTTGGCCGGTGCCGAATGGGCTTCTGCCACGGCGTCGCAACTTCTGCAAATCATGAAGGCAGGCGAATGTGTGGCACCGGGATGCGAGCAGGCAACAAACGCATTCAGGCGCTCAATCTTATGTACGAATCCGTTTTCGACTAGGAAATCAAGGGCTCGGTAGGCCACGGGCGGTTGCGATCCAAACCCTTCGTCCCGCAGCCGATCCAAGATTGCATAGGCGCCCAGCGCCCGATGCTCCTGAAGTAAGAGGTCCAGGACTTTGCGCCTGACCGGTGTCAGGCGAAGCCCATCCTCTTTGCATCGCGCCTCGGCCGTCGCCAAGCCGGTTTCAACGCAGTTGTCATGATTGTGCTTCTGAAACCCAACGAGAGCCGGGTCTTCGGCAGGTGCGGCTTGAGTCTCTCTTGTCATGTTATTCCATATCATGTATTCGGCTCGTAACGTTATAAAATCACATAGAGGGTCTGATGTCCAGAAAGCTTCTTTCAGTTTCGATCACCACCGCGCTGTTGGGTAGCGCAGCCGTAGCAGACGTTCCGAATGTTGCGGTCGACATAGCACCGGTTCATTCATTGGTGGCCAGGGTGATGGAAGGGGTCGGCACGCCGGACTTGATTGTGCCGCCGGGTGCGTCCCCGCATGAATACAACCTTCGCCCGTCCGAAGCTGCGGCCCTGCAAAATGCAGATTTGGTGTTTTGGCTGGGCGAAGACCTGACACCCTGGATGGAAGGCGCGGTAGACACCCTTGCTGACGGGGCAACCGTCACGACCCTGCTGGAATCTGACGGCACTGTCCTTCTGGATTTCCGTGAGGGGGCTTTGTTCGAAGCGCATGACCATGGCGATGACGATGACCATGGCGACGAAGACCATGCCGGGCATGGCAGCCACGATCACGAAGGCGATCATGGCCACGACGAGCACACCGAAGATGACGGGCACGCTGACCACGATCACGATGAACATGCCAAGGACGAAGATCATGACCATGGCGACGAACATACCAAGGACGAAGAACGCGCTCATGACGACGGCGATGATGACCATACGGATGGCGATGACCACGATCACGAAAAACATGACGAGCATGAAGGCCACGACGATCACGGTCACGGCGCACATGACCCGCATGCATGGCTCTCGCCTGAAAACGCTGGTGTTTGGCTGAACGTGATTGCAGCGCAACTCTCGTCAGCCGATCCGGAAAATGCGGGCACCTATTTTGCCAATGCTGCAACGGCGCGCAAGGAAATGGATGCGCTTTCGATGGAAGTGTCAGCGACGCTCGAACCTGTTCGCGGCGGCACCTTCGTCGTGTTTCACGACGCTTATCAATATTTCGAGAACGCCTTTGATTTCCCAGCTTCCGGTGCGATCTCTCTTAGCGACGCATCAGACCCCAGCCCTGCTCGCATTGCAGAAATTCAAGGCCGTATTCGCGATGAGGGTATCGATTGCGTTCTGGCCGAACCGCAGTTCAACCAGGGTATCATCGAAACTGTGTTGGATGGCACAGAAGCCAATACCGGTGTGATTGATCCGCTTGGATCTGATCTGGAACCGGGTCCGGCCCTTTACCCCCAACTTATCCAGAGCATGGCAAAGACGCTGGCTGAGTGTTTGTGACTCATCGGGTCAGGGGTAAACATAGCTGCGATGGATGAACTCTGCGCAGGTGACGGCCGTTTGCGAAGCAAAGCGAGATGGAGAGCCTGATAGCAATTCCTTCGAGCGGGAAAGCAAATGACCGGAGTTGATCTATCGGCACACGCTTGAGCCAACGACATGGGTTTACCCCGGTACTGCTGCAATGCTCACGCTGAAGCCCCAAGCGATTGCGCTACCATTGTGGTAACGCAACGAATTCCGCGAGGACGATCATTGAAAGCTGTCCAAATCCGCTGGCTGCGATCCCGCTGTGCCCTGGGCCTGTTGCCAATGACCGGACAGGATTTTGACTGTCTGCCGCGTGGGACTTTGGTGTCGCAATCGGAAAAGCTATTAATAGCGGGTTTCAGGGGGTTTATCGTGGGATTAATGCGACTTTCTGTTTAGCGTGATGCCTATTCATGGAGGTAAGTGATTGGAAAGACGTCTCGCTGCGATACTTTCCGCCGATGTCGTTGGCTACAGCCGCCTCATTCGCAATAACGAAGCGGGTACTCTTGCGACGGTCAAAACCCACCGCGAGCGGCTTTTTGAACCCATCGTCGCCGCACGGAATGGTCGCATCGTAAAGGTGATGGGGGACGGTTTGCTCATCGAGTTTGCAAGTGCTGTCGAGGCCGTGCGCTGTGCGGTGGACATGCAGCACTATGTCGGGATCGGCAATGCGGACGTGCGGCAAGACGAGCGGGTGCGATATCGGATTGGTCTTAACGTCGGCGATATCGTCGTGGATCAGGGTGATATTCACGGTGATGGCGTCAATGTGGCAGCGCGTATTGAAAGTCTGGCTGACCCCGATGGTATATACATGTCGGCCAATGTATTCGAACAGGTGAAGACCAAGCTGGATCTCACAATCCAGGACCTTGGGACGCATGAGGTCAAAAACATCTCTGAGCCTGTTCACGTGTTCAGCCTCGCCTTGGATGATAAAGCTGCAACCATCGTGTCCCCGATCACACCCGTTGCAAAAAAATCCGGGAAAAGCGTGCCGGTCATCGCCGCCAGCGTCGCGGCTGCTCTGGTCGTGGGTACTGCTGCGTGGTGGCAACCGTGGTCTTCGGCGCTATCTCCTGACGCAGAGGAGCAGGCCGCGCCCGTGTCAGGTAAACCCTCCATTGCGGTCATGGCGTTTGATAACCTCAATAATGACCCAAGCCAGAACTACCTCAGCGACGGGCTGAGCGAGAACATCCTGACGGCGCTGTCCCGGTTCTCCGACTTTTTCGTAGTCGCGCGAAATTCGACCTTTTCGTACAAAGACAATCCGGCAGATATACAGCAAGTGGCGCAGGAACTGGGCGTGCGCTACATCGTTGAAGGGGGTGTTCAGATCGCGGGGGATCGCCTGCGAGTGACGTCTCAACTGATTGATGCGACAACCGGCCAGAATATCTGGGCCGACAGCTATGACCGGGACCGGCAGGACATTTTTTCCGTTCAGGATGAGATCACGCGGACCGTGGCATCGCTTTTGTCGACAAACATTGATCTGGCGGAATATAGCCGCCTGAAGCATCGGCCAACGGAAAGCCTCGGCGCTTACGAGCTGCGCAAACGCGCGCAAGAGGAATGGTTTACCTTTACCAAGGACGGCAATATCCGGGCTGAAGAGCTGAGCGCAAAGGCCATTGCGCTCGACCCTAGTTATGCCGGTGCATATGTGGAAAACGCCTGGGCGCATATAAACGGGTATCGCTGGGGATGGACGAATACCCTGACGCGCGACGCATCGCTGGTACGCGCATTTGAGATGGCGCGAAAAGCTATTGAGTTGGACCCTTTCAATTTCAAAGGCCATTGGGTTTTGGCCAATGCCACCACGCAAAGTGGTAATCTTGAGCGGGCAGCAGCACTGTATGACAAAGCGATTTCCCTCAACCCAAATTCAGCATCCGTCCTGGCAGATTCCATCGACCCATTGGTCTATGGCGGCAACGCGCCCGAGGCCGTTGAGCGTATGAAATTGGCGATCCGGCTGAACCCGCACCATCAGGACTGGTATCTTTGGAATCTGGGTTGGGCCCAGTATTTTGCTGAGGATTATGAAGCGGCCAAAGCGTCCATCGAGCAGATGAACGAAATCCCTGACGGGTTGAAACGCACTTATGCGCCGGTTCTGCACCGTCTTGGGCTCGTCAGTGAGGCGCAAATGGTTATCGATGAATTTCTGATCGCTAATCCCGATTTTACCATCCAAGAGGCAAAGAGTGCGCCGTTCGAGAGCGAAGCGTATCTCACCCGATGGTTGGATGATCTGCAACGATTGGGCGTGCCTGATGCCGGTGAATGAATGGTTTTCGTGGATTTCATACACGTGACACCACAACAAACAGGACTCTCTCAGCTGCTATGACGATCCCCTGCTTCTGAGAGCGCTTGTACAGCTGCTGACCTGTGCAGCACGGATGGCTAACGCCATTTTTCTGCGAAACCTCATCCGCATGGTCTGCCGGCTCGGAGATCGGTGTTGTGTATTCAGATCCGGCATTGTTGATGAGGACGTCCAGCATTATTCAATGCTAAGTATCCGTGACATAGTAGTGTGTGCTGGACGGTATGTGACGGTCGAGACCAGCGCGTTGGGGTTATCCAGAAATGGCGAGAGCAACATTCGGTTCATCGTTGAGCAATGCGCGCGCCATCTTCGGTGCGCTCATGATCGAGATGTGTGAGCGATGTCGGAAAATTTGGCGCTAAACGACTGGACAACCTTGTAGATTGGACGTCTCAAGTTGGTGAGGATTCTATCGTCCTTAGCCACGAGGAACTGCCGCAGGTCTACGTCCCTAAATCGTGTGTTATTCATGGGGCTGTTATTCAGTTTTCCCTAACTATGTGCGCTCGCTGAGGGTTCCATCTGATAGCGAGCTTTCCCTGATCGGATTTCAGGCTGTTGAGATTATTGTTCGGCCTCTTGACCGCGTTAGTGGACTAAATTATCCAATTTAGACAAGCACGTCAATTTTAGTTTATCGTTATGAAAAGGCCCCCCTCATGTCACACGCCGATTTCACACCTTTTCAAGTCGAGCAATTTCTCTCCGAGCTTGAACACGGCGTTGTTTTCAACTTTTCGGAAAGCGGCGTGCATCCAATGTCGCTCCAGGGCCTGGTGGATCTGGCTGGGATCGACACGGCCGTGCTGATGCAAACCATGCTGGATTATCCTCAGGTCAATGGCAAACAATCGCTACGTGATACGATTGCCGGTTTTTATCCCGGCGCTACAGCTGATGCGGTGATGATTACGGTCGGTGCAACCGAGGCCAACACCCTGGTCACAAACACGTTGCTGCGGCCCGGTGACAATGTGGTCTGTTTCCGCCCAACCTACGCACAAATCTCGGGCAACGCGCAAAACCGCGGCAACGAAGTGCGCTGGGTCAATCTGATCGAATCCAATGGCTGGGCCCTGGACCAGGACGCTTTGAACAACGCCGTTGATGACAAGACACGCATTATCCATGTGGTCAATCCCAACAACCCAACCGGTCAGGTGATCTCGGATCAGGACCGTGCGGCCATTATTGCTGCCGCCGCGCGCGCTGGGGCATGGATCGTTACAGACGAGGTCTATGCAGGAACCGAACGCGAAGGTGACGCCGAGACGCCTTCTTTCTGGGGCAGCTATGACAAAGTACTGATCGTAAACTCAATGTCCAAAGCCTATGGTTTGCCGGGCCTGAGGCTGGGGTGGCTGGTGGGGCCCGAAGACATCATCACCCAAAGCTGGCGGCGGCATGAATACGCCTCGATCGCGACCTCTATGCTGTCGATGGAGCTGGCGGATATAGCATTGGCCGAACCAACCCGGTCAAAGCTCAAGGCCCGCGCACGGCAACTGATCCGGACGGGATTTGATGTGCTGACAGAAGAGCTCGACCGTCATCCCGGTGTTTACGATGTAGTCCCGCCACAAGCATCGGCAATGTCATTCGTCCGCTTTGACCTGCCGGTTTCATCCGAAGACCTGGCGGCGCGGTTGCTACAGGAAAAAGACATCCTGGTGATCCCCGGCTCTCGCTTCGGGGTCGAGGGTCATCTTCGCTTTAGCTCGGCACTGCCCGAAGATCACCTGCGCAAAGGTCTGGCGCTGCTGAACGAAGTAACCGCCGACATATTGGCGCGGAGCTGAACCGTGTCTGATCTACTGGCCACTGCAAAGGCGCTGGCGCAAGCTGTTCCGCTGCTATTCGGCAATCGGGTCGAAGTTGTGTTGCACGATCTGGAAACCGAAACCATCGGCTGCATCGAAAATCCGTTTTCCCAGCGTAAACCGGGCGATCCATCCAACATGCAAGAGACCGACTTTCGCCCTGGTGACACGGTCATCGGACCCTATGAGAAGGTGAACTGGGACGGCAGCATTTTGCGGTCGATCAGTGTTGTGCTGCGTGACGATGCGGGCAAGGCCAGATATGTACTCTGTATCAATCATGATCAGGCCGATTTGCAGCAGCTGAATCAACTTGTCCGCAACCTGCAACCCACACAGATTGCCGGCGTCCAGCCGGACTCGTTGTTTCGAAATGACTGGCACGAGCGTTTGAATGTCTTCGTCAGCGATTGGTGCGCGCATCGGGATTTGCGCATCGACGCGCTGGACCGAAGTACCAGACGCGCTTTGGTCGGTTCATTGCAGGACTCAAATGCACTGGCCGGGCGCCATGCGGCAGCCTATGTCGCGCGCTTGCTGGGCGTCAGTCGCGCGACGATCTACAATGACCTCCGAGCGATCGCAGAATGATCGACGAGCTGAGCGATGTTCTGGGCGTATTGGAACGTCTGGTAGGGTTCCCCACGGTCTCAGACCGACCAAATACCGATCTGGTGCGCTTTGTCGCTGAATATCTGGACCGTCTTGGGGTTCGATACCGCACCATTCCCGACAGCAGTGGTGCAAAGCTAGGGCTGATCGCACAGATCGGGCCAGAGGTTGAGGGTGGGGTAATCCTGTCCGGTCACACCGATGTTGTTCCGGTTACAGGCCAAAGGTGGGCATCCGACCCCTGGCAGCTCACCCATCGAGATGCACGATATTACGGGCGTGGAACCTGCGATATGAAAGGGTTTGTGGCCCTGGTTCTTGCGGCAATGCCGCAAATGGTGACTGCTCGATTGGTGCGTCCGATTCAAATCGCTCTTTCCTTTGATGAAGAAGTCGGGTGCATCGGAACCCAACCGATCCTAGATGCATTGCGTGCGCATCTGCCGCGCGCCGAAGTCGTAATTGTTGGCGAACCCAGCATGATGGGGTTGGTGACTGCACATAAGGGTGGGCTGGGGCTGACAACGCGGATCACTGGCAAAGCTGCGCACCCCTCCCGCCCGGATATCGGCGTATCGGCCATCGAGGCCGCAGCGCAACTGATCCAATGGCACCAGACCGAGACGGCGCGGGCCAAAGATCGCGGCGGCGACCGGCATTTCACGCCCGCTTATTCAACCGCGCAGGTTGGCACTATTCAGGGGGGTATCGCTCTGAACACGATCCCCGCCGAATGTGTTTTCCAAAGCGATATCCGCTTTGTTCCGCCCGAAACCGCGTCGGATTGGATCACGCGATACGACTGCAAGGTTCGCGAGACAGAAGCCGGAATGCGTGCGCGTCACCCCGACGCCAGTATTGTAGTGGACGTGCCAGAAAACATCCCCGCCTTTTGTCAGGAACCCGACGGGGCGGCGGAACGGCTGGTCCGACAGATCACGGGCGACAACAGCAGTCAAATGGTCTCGTATCAGACCGAGGCTGGGCATTTCCAGCGCGCTGGTTACTCGGCTGTGGTCTGTGGACCCGGCAGTATCGAACAGGCCCATGGGCCCGATGAATTCATCTCCGCCGCGCAATTGCGGCATGGTCAGGCGTTTATCACGGACCTGATCCAGACCCTTTGTTGAAGGAACCCAGCATGTCAGATACCCCCATCATCCTTGATGCAGAACAGATTGCCGAACTTATTCCACACATTGATCTGGCCGCCGAGCTGCGCGGCATGTTCGCAGAGCTTGGGCGCAAGCAGGCGGTGCAGCCAGCGCAGACACTGACCCCGTTCCCGGATGATCGCGGTGACTATATCACTTATTTGGCGGCGCAGGGTCAGGCGGGTGTGTTTGGCGCCAAACTTTCACCTTATCTGGTGACGGGCGACAAGCCGATCATCACCGCCTGGACGATGTTGATGTCGATGGAAACCGGCCGGCCGCTTCTGCTGTGCGACTCGGGCCAGCTGACGACCGAAAGAACGGCGGGCACAACTGCACTGGCGGTGGATTTTCTTGCGCGACGGGACTCGCGCAGTCTGGCCATCATCGGCAGCGGTGCCGTTGCCCAAGCCCATTTCCGCCATGTTCAGAGCTTGCGTGATTGGGATGAGGTGTGCGTCTACTCGCCGGGTATTGGCGACAATGCCGATCGCCAGGCGGCGTGGCGGTCACTATCTGAACAAGTGCGATTCTCTGACAGCGCCGAAAGTACCGTCTCTGGGGCCGATGTGGTGATGCTGTGTACCTCTTCCGGGACTCCGGTGGTCAATGTAGAAGCGTTTGGGCCGAATGCGCTGGTGACATCAATCAGCACAAACGTAGCCCGCGCGCATGAAGTTGACCCCGCCTGGCTCGCGCGTGCACAGGTTTATTGCGACTACCGCGCCACAACCCCGACATCAGCGGGAGAGATGGTGCTGGCAACGCAGGACCACGGATGGGCTCCGGAACAGATAAAGGGTGATCTTGCCGAACTCGCTATCAACGGCTGCTCGTTGCCCGACTCCGGTGCCCCGGTCTTTTTCAGATCAATCGGGTTGGGGTTAGAGGATATTGCTGCAGCCAATGCAGTGCTTCGGATATTCGATAAGTCTTGACGCGGCCCAATCGCCGCCTGCGTCGAACGGATTATGTGATCAATCTGCTTCGCCGATCGGCGGGGCAGTTTCCTATCTGGAAGATACTCAAGCATAACAGGACTGACGTCGACTATTTTGATTGGCTGCATTGTGTCGAAAGGCGAGAAGGCTTCGCCCCTCTACAAAGGTTTTTGCCGCTGTTGATGACCGGCCAATCTATGCCGGTCTTGACGTTCACAAGAAGATTTGTTCGGTCGCGCTGTTTGAGCGGGAAGACGGGTCGTCCTCGGCCGATTTTCTGGCTGGCCGCTCGCAGCCTAACTGTTCAACGGGCCGGAAGATGTCACCTCAAATCCTGACCTCGTACTTGCCGTCAATCGACCTGCAAACAGTACCGCTCTTTACACTTTGTAGTCAGGGAAGTTAACTTTCCATGTCGTCTATTCTCTTGGTTTTCAAATCAGAGAGTTTTCGTAAATGCAGCTGGGGGGAAGAGTGGTCCGGTATCTAATCAAGATCGTTTGGTCGGACAAAAATGATCACGGTGATGCCCTGGTGTTGGCTATGACCTTCCTTCATTCTTCTTACATGAAGGGTCTGAACCTTCGGTGCTTGTGCTGTCTTAGCGTAATTTTCTTCACGTGCAGGGGGCCGACACTTGCAATGCCGGGTGCCTGTAAGATGCCGCTGATAGGGGTTCTCTTAGGTCTGCCGAAGGGGCTGAGTGCTGATGGTTGATCGCGCCCCCGTTATCGAGATCAAGGACCTTCACAAAAGCTTTGGCAATCTCGAAGTGTTAAGAGGGGTCGACATTACGGCCCATCGGGGTGACGTGGTGTCGCTGATCGGCTCGTCGGGCTCGGGCAAATCGACCCTGCTGCGCTGCTGTAATCTGCTGGAAGACAGCCAGCAAGGCGAGATCATGTTCAAGGGCGAACCGGTGCATTGGACTGGCAGCCACCACCATCGCCGCCCGGCCGATCCCAAACAGGTACTGCGCATCCGCACCAACCTGTCGATGGTGTTTCAACAG
>NZ_OMPS01000029.1 GCF_900313035.1 Ruegeria sp. EL01
GGTACGAACGCGGCTCCATCATGATCACCTCAAACCTGCCCTTCGATGAGTGGACGGAAACGTTCGGATCAGAGCGCCTCACCGGTGCCTTGCTCGACCGGCTGACCCACCATGTCAGCATCCTGGAGATGAACGGAGAAAGCTATCGTCTGGCACAGAGCAGGGCTCGGCAGAACTCCTAATACGCGGAAAAGATTGGTCCTGACGGACCAAGACGCCTTGGCAACCGCCAGCTATTTGGGAGCGCGTTTGCCAAGGCGTCGGCCACCCAAGCAATGGACGACTTTTGCTCCGCCCCGTGGCAGAATTTTACTCCGCCGTTGACAGCCGCATGAATTCAGACAGCGTTGATATTCCCCGATTCCCGTCGTCTGACAGAAATAGATATTTGGAATATACAGAGCCTGCCGCTACTCTGTCGGCGTAACACTTGGACTCGATCTCGACCTAAAGTGCCAAATGACGCCAATGAACTCGAAGAATTTTCTAATCGACACAATTGAAAGGCTGTCCGCAGCGAAGGAGATCGACGAAACCTGGCACGAAATTGTGGCTTTGTCTCAAGAAGCCGGCGCCAAGTATGTCAGCATTGGCCAGTTCTCGACAGCGGGTTATTGGCCTACCTGGAGTCGCGTTTCCATTGAGGAGGAATTGGTCGAAGAGTTTCTGGCGAAGGGATACCAGGACGTTGATCCAGTGCTGCTTGCGCGTAGCAGAGGGAAGCTACCATCACACAGCCATGTAACCATTCCGCAAATGATAGGGCATGTTTGTACTAGCGAGAGAGAAAGAGAGTGTGCGAAGTTCGATATGACGTGCGGTGTAACCGACTTCATCTCATTCAGATATTCTGGGCCAAGCGGCCAAATGGAGCAACTCATTACGCTATTCGGTGGTGTTTCAAATGCTCGCGAACTGCGATCAACAGGAGATGCGACGTTGGCCACGTTCGCTGGCATATTGGCGGCACACGCCACTCCTCCTACACCTGAGTCCCCAGATGGCTCGGCATGGAACCACTACGATTTTCTTTCCGTTCGGGAGCGAGACGTGTTGACCTATTTAGCGTGCGGTTTGAACAACGATCAGATTGCATTCCGACTGGGTATATCTGAAGTGACGGTTCGAATGCACACGCGGGGCGCCCGTAAGAAGATGGGCGCATCAACCAGAGAGCAGGCTCTGGCCTTGGCACTGGCTCGTGGGCTTATCTCGCCTTAGTACACCAACCCAGAAAACCATATTGGCTCTCTTAGAACGCATGGGAGGCCGGAATAAACTGTCTCGTGGCAGAATGTTCATCTCAAGTACCCGAGCCAACGACCCTATCGGATTCGATAGCTTGTTTGAAACGGATTTGGTCGAAGAATGTTGGTGTTGCAATCTTCGGTTTCCCGAAGCCTCGATCCAACGATTTTTTTTGGACTTAGGAGGTCAATGTGTTTCGCACATATCGCGCTTTGGTACTCGTTATTTTTGGACTTCCCACAGCACTAACAGCTCAAGGAAACTCAGCGGAGCATTGCGCAAAAGCACTGATCCAAGATGTCGGTTACCTGGACATGAACGAATCTCTCTCCATCGCTAGGTTCGATCTGTTCAGTCGCTCCGTCGCACGAGATACAAAGAAGATGTTCGGTATTACGGTCCCAATTTATGGTGTGCCTCTCAGCGCCGAGTATGAGGCCGCGGAAAAGCTGCGCGAACGGTACTTTCAAAATAGCCAACTCGATTGGCACTACAATCGATCGATCAGCGTTGCTACTCAAACATTATCCCAAAACGCTGTTGAAGCATATCGGGCCTGCATTGATGGCGCACACCGTTCAGGACCTAGAATTACGGTCTACGATGCAAAACCAACTGAGATGACGGTCACCATCCGTTGGTTATCACCAGCAGTCGCCCCGACAACGACAGACGACGTCGAAGTACTAGTCGTGGGAGGGTCGACCAATTTTACATTTCCATCTAGCCTGACAACCGGTTCAACCTTTGGTTTTGTCATAACCCGGGAAGCAGACCAAGACGTCCGCATTGTTGCGAACATCGCTAGCGACAATGACAATATTTTCGTGTCTGCATTTCCCCCGGCCCCACGATTTCCAACGCACTACAAAGTGGCTTACGACTCCTCTCTCGGATTGAAAGCAGGATCAGGAAAGATGCCCGTGATCTCCGGAACGCTGTCCGTGTTCGGGCCAAAAAGCAATAATTGTGGTCAAAACGATCTGTCTAACTGCCAAACCGATGAAAATGGCATGCTATCGTCTTTCATGGTCCGAAACTGTGATGAAAAAAGAGGAAATAGCGCTTCGTCTCCTTTGGTTGCTTCTGAAGCAGTTGTTGATGACAACCAGAACAGAATGGTGTGCAAGATAGTTGGAACTTACTTTTCCAATGGTGACTTTGAAGAGCACTAGGGAGCATCATCCATGCGGTTCACGCCTACGATTTGTTGGTTCCGAAATCGATTCAGTTGACAGTCTAGTCATTCCGCAGCGAACTAGCAAATTCCGCCGCCCAGCAGGGGGAAAGCTGCCGAATGCATCCGCAGCGCCTATGCTGAACGTCAAGGGCGGGTTGGGGCTCAATTCGCCAGTTGATGCATCCTGAAGACAACAGCAACAGACAGGTCATTGACTTCTGTGAACATCTTACTTGGGCGAAATAACCTTCTTCAGATCATATCGGCTACGCTTTGTGCCTTCCTGTATTCGACGTGAGGTTTCTAGTCCATTTTCGTCAAAAGTCACACGAAGTTTAACGACGGGCTCCCAATTGGAACCGTTCAGGTAGTCGGTCGTCTGAACATATCCACGGTTCGTAAATTTACCGCTTGTTCGATATCTGCCGGGCACCCCGTTTCTATCATAGAACTCATAGTTACATTGGCCTGCGACCAACCAACAATTGTGGGGCTCATATCTCAGCTTCGCCCCGTCAGCCCTTTCAAACCGAACAGTTTGACCTTTTGCGTTGCGATAAATCGTTCGCTCATAGTTCGTGTTTTGACCGTCTATGGTGTGTGCTTCGAACACAAAAAGCCCTCGGCGTTTCCCAACAAAACGGATGGTCGAAGTAGGCCCAGACACGCGTTTGTAGACAAAGACAGTACCCTTCTTCATCGCATCATAACCACGCTCAGGGTGATACTGCGCGGAAGCTGGCAGCGATCCCCCGAAAAAGATAGCAATCAGTACGAACAGGGCATTTCTCATTGTTTGCCTAGATTGTGAAAGTGTTGTCGGGGTCGTCATCAATGTACTCCAGCTTGCAAACGGCCTAAAAGTAGAGGAAAGGTTACTCGGTGTCAGTACCCAGTCTACGTATTTGAGGTTATGCGCCGCGACCCCGCCAGTTTCTAACTGATGTTGAACGTCCGCAACGCACGGTTCGCAACCTGCTGCATGAGCGAAAGACGGAAACTTGGTCAACGGCAGCTCGGGGCTCTTTCGATCTGTTGATGCCCACCGCAGAGAAGGTCTGCAACGAGCCCAACCGCATCAAAGTTCCAGGAGATTTGGATTCGAGTACGAGTTTTGAGAATGGCTGCGGCGATTTGAGACTACTTTCCGGGGGGCTGAAATTTCCTCCTCACAAACTACCGTTTTTGATAGGTTCAGACTAAGGCAAAGTCTGAAAGGTGATGCATACAGCTATCGCCGAACACCCAGAGCATTCAACATGATAGATACTGACACATTCGCCAGTCCGACAGAAACCTTAGTCATGTCAACTGGGTTAACCTCCTTGACGACAACATTGGGAAGCGGGCATCTAAAATGCGGCATCTCAGCTGGCACCTCATCCATGAGGATAGTCGCTTTAACGACTTGACCTGGATTGATATGGGCCAGCCTGATCGCGCACTCATCGGCATCAGTTCTCTCGATCTCCCATAGGTCTTCGTAGCCTGGTTCGATATCCTCGATTTGAACGGGTATGATGTAGGTGGCGTCCTTCGACGTTGCTATTGAGATTGGAGGATTCTCCAAAGCTACATTTCCTAAATTGAATATTTCAACAGTTAGCAGCATTGGTTCTGGAAGCTCTTCACCATCAAACTCAATTTTAAGCCCAGCGGTTTGAAGGGATGTTGTCATCAATGGGGTAGAGTCCATCCTGTATCCCAGCACACGTTTTTCAATTGATTTTCGCGTCAATGCAGCGGAAACAAACCAACTGACTACGCCTACAATGACAGTCGCTGCAATCGCAGCCATGGCGATCCAGTCAGATGTTGAAAATTCCATGGTATCTCCAAAATAATTTTGACTGCCACATAAAGGTAGTATCGCAGGACCTCACTTGGTCCGTTAGTCGGCCCTTGGCATAAGTGATGGATATGCACTTGTAAGGTTACCCTGTCCAGTAGCAACGGAACTGATAAAATCTAACGTTTTCAATGTTTGAATCCAAACAATGATCGACGTGATTGTCTGCGCCTGCCATACAGAGGCATTCAATTTAATGGCGAGTAGTTTGTGATGGGCATTAATCGAACCGAAGTACGAGATTTTTTGAAGGATTGGGCAAACACCAATTCCAAACCTCACTTTGCAGTATTGATTGAAGGCCGCTGGGGCTGTGGGAAGACACACTTCGTCACCAGGCTTCTGGAAGATGAGACATTTACAGATCGCAAACCGATATACCTTTCTGTTTTTGGTATCGCTGACATCCAATCTCTTGAGACAAGTCTCTTCTATGCCAGTGCCAGCACGGCTACCAAGACATTGCACAAAAGCGTAGGGCTTGCTGGATCAATATTCAGCGGTGCGCTCACGCTGGGAACAGGTGGAATACTGGGAGGCACTGCAAACCTTAACAAGGTTGTTGATGCCGCCACTTCACAACTCGAACAATCGGCCAAGAACATGGATGGAGCCCTTTTGGTTCTTGATGACTTGGAACGCTGCCAAATCCCGATGTCAGAGCTACTAGGTGTCGTGAACCGCTTTGTGGAGCATGGGGATACTCGCGTGATCCTATGCGCGAACACCGACAACCTGGATGACAAACACTTCAGTGCCTTTAAGGAAAAGGTTGTTGGGCAATCTTTCTTACTGGCAAGCGATCCTGACAGTGCATTGGCATCATTCATAACTGAGATTGGACAGACTGAAGCTCGTGAACTCTTGTTGAAGCACCAAGGTGATATTCTCTATCTTTACGGTAAGTCGGGGTTTCACAACCTAAGGGCGTTGCGTCAGTTTATCTGGCAGTTGGCCTCCATTCTGGAGAAAATGAAACGGGAGTACCGTCAGAACGACAAACTAGTTCAAAACCTCATCACTCAATTCTTCATCTTCTTCATCGAGTTCAAGCTCGACCTGGCGGATGAAACATCATCTCTGAAACCTCAAGATTTGTTGGGAAAGTATGATGAAGATAGGGATGAAGTTCGTCATGTCTGTGAGTTTTCATTCGACAAAGATAAGGAACCCACACCTAAAAGGCGGGTCTTCGAAAAATACGAACAACATAACGGGATCAGGACCGTCATTACTGTCCAAAATTGGATATCGATCTTGACCTCTGGAGTTGTTGATGCCGACAGATTGAACGCTGAACTGGCCCAATCGGATGAAGTTGCTGGCGTTGCAGCATGGCCATCTTGGCGGCGGCTTTGGCACCTCTATGACTGGGATTTTTCAGATGGTTCTGAAACAGAATTTTGGTCTGATGTTGAAGACATGCAATCGAACCTGAAGGATGGCCGTTACGTCGAAGTTGGTGAGTTTCTTCATGTTGTTGGCGTTTCCATTATGTTGGCAGATCACAAGCTGATTGACCAAACCGTTCCTACGACGATTGCACAGTTGAAGACATACATTGATGAAATGTTCGTCACCCAGCTAACGGATGAGCGTTGTCGTGGTGTCACGGAAAGTTTCGGTCGTCATTTAGACTCGTATGACGGCCTAGGATTTATCGGGCGAGAGGATGCGGAATTTAAGGATGTGATGAAGTACCTAGTCGGGAAAATGGATGCCTGGCACCACACTTGGATGAGTGAGGATGCTGGCAAAGAACTCCTGAAATTCCTTGCCGAAGATTGGGTACGTTTCTTTGGAAACCTAACCATAATCAACCACGCGCCAGAACAGCGTTACTTGGATGTGCCAATATTGGCGACCATTGATGTTAAAACCTTTGTTGATGCGTGGTTCAGCCTATCGCGTCATGACGAACGGCTTGTCGTTGGAAGCATTAAGAACCGCTATGAGTATCGGACTGAACTCTTGGATGCAGAGGGTTCTTGGTGGCGCGATATTCAAGTTGAACTGTCACATCGGATTGCAATCTCAAAGAGCAAGCCAAGGAATGTTCAGATAAACAATCTTATTAACCACATCAATTCATCAATTATTGAGAAATGGGAACTGCGGCAGTTCTCAGAGTTCTCAAGTGGCAATTCAACTGACCTTAGCTGGATGACAAGAAAGCGGGTCGGTAACAAATGAGATTTCACGTAAACGGTCCAATCATCCCAGATGTCCTACTTGAACGTAGTGATACTGGCCGTGTCGTATTCCTCTGCGGCGCTGGTGTGTCATTGCCATCTGGTATGCCGAGCTTCATCGGTCTTACCCAACATGTGATTGACTTCTTTGATCCACCAGAAGACTCCGAAATTATGCGGGCGTTCCAGTCTTGGATTGATGATCCAACTGGTACAAACATGCCACTGGATCAAATCTTTAATCTTCTTCACCTGGAATATGGTCGCGATGAGGTGAATGCTCTCGTAACAGAGCGCCTTCAGGCTTCTACTGGTAGCGGTCAAGTCGGCCATCACCACAACTTGGTAAAACGTATCTCAACCAGCCCAAACGGCGTCCCACAGATCGTCACGACCAACTTTGACCTGTTGTTCGAACTGGATGTTGATCTCCCCACGTTTGCACCTCCAGCTTTCCCTGATCTTACATTTGGAAACTCGGTTGAGGGCATCACATACCTGCACGGACGACTTGCGAACCAAGCTGCGGATCAACACCCATATGTCCTTAGTAGTGCTGATTTTGGTCGTGCATACCTTTCAGAGGCGTGGGCCACAAATTTCATACGGAACTTACTGGAACACTACACTGTGGTACTGGTGGGATATCAGGCTGAAGACCCTCCAATTAAGTATCTGCTGCAAGGGTTGAACCACGATGGGCAGTTTGACCGCACCCGAATATATGCTTTTGATAAGGGAACACCTGAGGACATCGAAGCTAAGTGGCGCGACCGTGGTGTTACGGCAATAGCCTATCCTGATCATCCAGACCTCTGGGAGACTATGGAGGCATGGGCGGATCGGGCTGATGATCCCAGAAATTGGCGTAAGTCGGTAATTGCTACGACAGAACATGATCCCAAATCACTGGCACCATATCAGCGAGGTCAAGTAGCACATGTTCTACGATCCGTGGCTGGTGCCAAATTACTAGCTGATGCAGAGCATACAACGCATCCAGAGTGGGTATGTGTTTTCAGCGGGTCCATTCGCTCCGCTAAACGTGTCAGCGGGTATGGTGATGATGCTGAAGTCTTTGAGCCGATTGAAGCTTATGGGCTGGATGATGATCGTCCGAGCCTTTCAGATGAAGACTACCGTCGTGGTATCTTCAATGATGACTTGTTGTCTTGGCGGCACGGTGATGAAAACCCATCTGGCGCACATCGTTTAGGTCGTCGAACTCCCGATAGTCATACCAGTGTTCCCCCGCGACTGTGGCATCTGTTGAGGTGGATAGGGGATAATGTGTCCAGCCCTGTCATCGCTTGGTGGGCTATTAGGCAGAACGGGTTGCACCCGCGCCTTTTGAATCACATTGAATGGTGCTTAGATCAGAAGAAAGAGCTTCCTGACAAAGCGCGACATACTTGGGCTTTGATTATTGATCACCACAAAGACCCCAGGAACCGTGAATGGGATGGCGACTGGTTTGATCTGAAGAGACGGGTTGCGAACGAGGGTTGGTCCCCAAGTGTTCTGCGTGAGTTTGGTCGCGTTGCTGCGCCTAAGCTGGATATCAAGCCACCCTACAGTTTGGCAGGGGCGCGTCCTCCAACAGAGGATTGGCAAGACATAGAACTTGGTCACCTGGGGCAGTTCGAAGTGAAGTTCCTTGAACGTCACAATGATGATCTGTCCATACCTGACGACGTTCTTCCGCAAGTGTTTGGAATGTTTGAAGGTGCGATGAAGGCAACCTCAGGTTTGCTGTCAGATATTGGTACGACCTATTTTGACACGCCGACGTGTTACCCTGATCGTGAGGTGGATGGCGAAGATCGGCACAATGAAGCTGCCGACGCGATGAAGTTCTTCGTTGAGCTATTCGAACGACTGGTACAGGTGTCTCCTGATATTGCACTGGGGCACTTCCTGACCTGGCCAATTGAGGACCAATTCTTCTTCAAGAAACTGTCCCTCTACGCTCTGTCCAAGAAAGACCTGTTTGAGCCTGAAGAGGTCGGTCAGCGCGTTCTTGTACTGAGCCAAAGTACCTTCTGGAACATTGATGTAGCACGGGAAGTGATATTTCTGCTGGTTGACAGGTGGTCAGCATTTCCAGAACCACTTCGTTATCAACTAGGTGAACGACTTCTCAGCGGCCCAGATCAAGAAAGCTACTGGTCCGATGATGAGTATCCAAGTACGCGCGATGAGTTCATTGCAAGATATGCGCGTTACCTGGAAATGCAGGGGTGTGAACTTGTAGGTGATCAAAGTGAACGCCTTGCTGCTATCATTCATCGCATTCAGGACTGGAGCGATGGATGGGCGACCTCAACAGTCACCGAAAATGGTACTCATGTTGGGTGGGTTGGAACAGATGAAACACCTGATGCTGTGGTGGACCTCGCCGTTGATCAGATCATTCCACGCGCCAAAAAGGACCTTCAACGTGACTTTGGAAGTTTCACAAACAAACGCCCATTCACGGGTCTGGTAAAGGCCAATCCGCGTAAAGCTTTGTCAGCACTATCGGTTGCAGCCAGACATGGCGATTACCCACAGGCATTTTGGTCGGCAATGATCAACGAGTTACCTGGTGACATTACACCAAGGCTTAGAAAGGTGTTTCTGCATCGTCTAATGTGCCTTCCTCATCCCGTTATTGTAGAGTTGAGGCATACGTTATGTCGATGGTTAGAGCAGAACATCTCAAAGCTAGTTGAGTTCGATGAAAGACTCGCATGGTCTGTGTTTGATAATGTTGTGGACGGAGTTTTTAGTGGTGGGGAAGCTGCCAATAAGAGTGGTATCGGCGAAATAAGTCGTGGAGATGAAGTCATTCCTAAATCACGTCGCACATATCATCATGCCATCAATGGGCCTGAAGGAATGTGCGCAGAAGCTGCGTTCCGCGCAGTGCCTGGTGAAGAACAAGAACAAAACTCGCTAATCCCAGCCTATATCAAGAACCGTATTGAACGCTTGTTCGCCGCACCAGGCGAAGGTTCTGACCACGCTGTTTCAATCACTTTCAGCAAGTTGAATTGGTTGATGCACGTTGATCCAGAATGGGTTGAACAACGACTGGTTCCAATGCTTGCATTTGATCACTCTGCCGCCGAACCAGCGTGGAATGGCTTCCTGAGCAGAGGTCGTAATCCTTCGTCAAAACTTGTGGTTCTAATCAAACCGCTGTTGTTAGAGTTGCCACCTTGGATCGCACGGCAAGCCTGGGACCGCGACTTGGCCAAAGTTGCGATAAGATGGTTGGGCTGGTTGTGCATTTTTAGGCGTGACAAGGAAGACGGGCTGTCCAAGAAACAAATGCGTCGTGTACTGCGCGATATGTCTGGTGATACTCGTAACCAGCTAATCTGGTGGTTGGGAAAAGTCGGCCAAGGTAACGACAACGGTTGGGAGGAGCTAGTAGTACCATTCTTGAACGATGTTTGGCCAAGAGAACGTATCTTTCGTACCGCCTCATCAGTCGAATCTTGGATTGGTATGCTTGACGATACTGGTGCAAGTTTTCCTGTGGTGTACAGGGCGTTAAAGCGGTTCCTGGTACCAGTTGAAACTGACCGTCATCCATTCTACCGATTTACTCGTGAGGTCGGTGACGATGACCCCATAACAGTACAGTTTCCAGAGGAAACACTTGACCTACTGGACACAGTAACGCCGCGCGTCTTGAGCCAGCCACCCTATGAACTGCCAAAGATACTGGCATTGATAACAGAAGCCTCACCAGAGCTTAAAGCAGATAGACGGTATCTGAGACTCATTGACCTGGTTGAGAGTAACTAGCTTCATGAAGTACACATGCAAACCAATGGGGAACTGGCTTTAGGCGTCAGTTCCCTAATGATTGCCGTAACGGGTTTGGCAAAAGTCAAAGAAGTTTGCGAAGCAACTTCGTGTCGAGATTGCTGGAAGTGATAAGCCCCAGGCATCAGTGGGTTTACAGCAGCGAAGTAGCGAACGATCGCTTTGTCCGCTAACCAGCCAGCTCATTCTTGGTTTTAAACGTCTGGAATGTGCGGTGAGAACGGCGGTGAGAAAGTCGACCACGGAAGCGGCGGGATGACCCTGCTGCGGGCGGCGTAAAAGTCGTCCATCTTTGCCCTTCTTTTCGTAACGGAGGGGGGCGGGAGGATCTTTTCCGTGGATTTGTATCGTAAAGTTCGTCTGGCCTGTGCCGAGGGCATGAGCCAGCGAGAAGCGGCCCGGCATTTCGGGATATCTCGTGACAGCGTTCGCAAGATTTTGGCGTTTTCGGTCCCGCCCGGCTACCGGCGGTCAGCACCGATCCGGCGGCCCAAGCTGGATGGGTTCACCGGGATCATTGATCAATGGTTGTCGGAAGATCGGCAACGACCGCGCAAACAGCGGCATACGGCCAAGCGGATCTGCGAGCGACTGCGTGATGAGCATGGCTTCGAGGGTGGTTACACC
>NZ_OMPS01000030.1 GCF_900313035.1 Ruegeria sp. EL01
GCCTTCGCGTCGCGCTTCTCTGAAAGCATGAAATCAAGGGTTTGACCGTCGCGATCCACCGCACGATACAGATACACCCAATCCCCACGGACTTTGATGTAGGTCTCATCCATACGCCAAGATTCTGCTGTTCTGATCTTCCTTTTCTGCGCCATCTGTGCGACCTGGGGCGAGTATTTTACCACCCAGCGATTCAGCGTCGCGTGATCAACCGACACACCACGTTCCGCCATGAGCTCTTCCAGGTCACGGTACGAGACGCCATAGCGAACGTAGAAATAGACCGCGAACAAGATCACAGATTGAGGGTAGTGCGCACCTTTGAAGTCGATCATCCGGCATTCCTAAACTTTGTAACGTCCAATCCACCAGTTGGATCAAACAGCACCAAGGTGCAACATGCCGGCCAAAGTTTGCGACAGATCCCCGGTCCTGGGCTTCATACAGAGTCAACGTTACCTTCCTCCTCGATCTGCCTGCTCAAACGTTGGAACGTGCGCCGCGCTTTTGCGATCTGTTCTTCAGTTCCCATCTCCTCGTAGATCTTGATCGCGGTTTGCATGGTTTTCACGGCCTCTTTGAAACCGGCAATTCGATCTTCTTCCCTATTGTGGATCACCTGATCCGCTCGGATTTCGCCGATCAGTAGTGTTGCCTCGGCCCATCCCAGGGGATCCGCTTCTACAGCGCGCAATTCAAGCACGCTGCACGCAAAGGCCATCGCTGAATTGAGCAGCTCAGCACCCCCCGCGCCAAGCCTGTAAACCGCCTCGTTCCAAAGGAGCTTTGCAGCGAGATAGCGCGCGCGGGCCAGTTCGGCGGGATGATCGCCCATTACGAGTTGTTCTTCACTTTCAGCGACCAAGTCGATCGCTTTCTGGAATATCGTCGCCCGTTCTGTTTGGCCTACGCGAACGGATTTTCGGTCCAGCAGATCGGCAAGGTCCAGTTTCACCAGCGCCAACTCAAATTGGGCATCCAACTGTTCATAGAGCTTACGGGCAATCGAGAGGAGTTCTTCGGCCTGTTGCAGAAAGGGATCGGCGTCGGCATCAAGGGTGAACTGAGCGGCCTGTAGATTGAGCCATCCCGCCGTCGCCCGCGCCGTTGCCGCGCCGTGAAAATCGGACAACATGTCCGCGGCAATGATCTGAGCGGAAATCAGGTCTTCTTCTGCTGCCTCGAAGTGATCTTGCCCGTCCAAATGCCCCAGGGCCGCATAGAATTTAGCGTGTATCGTGCCCCGATGCAGAAAAAGGCGGGCGGTAACGTCGGCCGGCAGTTCCGCTGCCGCTTCACTGAGCAAAGGGTCGATGAGGCGCGTCCCGTAGAGGTACCCGTCGGTGCCGTAACGATCGCCATAAGCCATAAGCGCAAGTGCATAATTCGAGCGCCTCATGGCAGCGTCATTTTCATCAACCATCGCCATGCCATTTGCGGTGCTTTCAAAAAGCCGGAACGCCTCCTGCGGTTGAGAGTTCAGGAGATGCACCATCGCTTCGGGCTCCGCAATGTTGGCGCGGATTTCTAGGTTTTTGCGCAGAGAGTTGTCTTCAAGCGCTTTCCTCGCCTCTCTCAAAAGAAAAAGCGCCGCGGAAAGATTCATCTGACTCAATGCGGTCTGGGCGTGTTCCAGATAGGATTGCACGACCGTATCGGTATCATCGACGTCGTCTAGTATCGCCTGAACCTGATCGCGCTCCTGGGCTTTGTGGATGATATCCGCGATAAGCTTACTGCGCGGGGCGGTGTCCGCGTCGGGCAGCTTGAAAGCCGCTGCCAGAATTCGAAATTCGGCGTCGGCGGCATTTTTGACTGTGTCGACGACAGCGTCGAGGCTGCCGTGTTTCCGAACAAGCTCAGCCAGGTCGCGCTGAATCGCCTGTGTGCCTGATAACATCTGGGCGTAGATCGCGGGTTTAATCTGTTCGACGAAATCCGGATCGGCGAGAAGTGGTTTTAACGCTGCCGAGGTCAGCAGAACAAAGAGATCGCGCATGGATTTGTGTTCGGGATCCTCAAGTTGCTCGACCATGTGCAAGGCTAGAGTGTCGGCGTTAAGGGCGCTGCCAGAGATATCCGTAGCTTTCGGAGCGGAAAACTCGAGCATCTGGGCATATAGGACTGCTGCGTCAGGTGGCGCATCGGCCGCAAATCCTTCCAACGCGCTTTCCGCACTTGAGATCATCTTGTCCGTAAAGTTTTTGAGCGTCGTTTTGTCGGCCCTTGTCAGCGAAGCCCTGACGTCGTTGATCTCAAACCCGACCTTAACCGCGCCGCCAACGGACGGTGCAAACAAAAACCCTGCGCAAAGAGCGAGCGCATTGTAGGCAGTCTCGATATTTTTGGTCCGAAGTGACAGCAAATGTTTGTCTTTCTTTACCTCTGTTCGCTTGGACGACTGTGACTGAGAGAGTTGGGTTCGATGCTATCATATAATGGTCGATGCACTATGCGGAATCCCTTAGGATTTGTTGCTCCGAGAATCTGCTTCAGCCGCGCTGATCTAAACCGCCGGTCACGCACATGCCGGACCTGGGTTCCGCAGATCTGCGTAACTTTCGAACGGCAGCTAAGCAGACGCCGCGCCGCAGCGGCTGCGCGGTTGGTCAGTGTCCGGTTAGGGCCGAGACTAATGTCATTTGATTTGTGACCGAGTATTTACGCCGAGTTTGAATGCTCAGAATTTTGCGGATTATGGTCATCGAATGGTGGTTTCTCTTTTGAATTTCCAAGTGTCCGGTACTCAATAGGCGATCGTCCGTAGACCCGTTGGAATGCACGATAGAAGTTGGAACGTGCCAAGAACCCTGATTGAGTAGCAATGTTGGCAACGCTTTCATCAGTCTCTGTAAGCAACCGGGCCGCATGAGCCAAACGAAACTCGTTCACGTACTGCGACATGTTGGTTCCCTGAGTTCTGTTGACAGCAGACGACACAGTGCGGGTCGGAAGGCTCAAGCGCTTGGCAAGTCGTTGGACCGTAATGTTGGGGTCCAGAAATAGTTGTTGTTCATCCATCAATGCCTGCAGTCGTTCTACGACTTCCGCATCTTCAGTATTGGCTAGTGGCGTTGCCTTTGATACCGCGTTGGCTTCGGAGAACATCACTGGGAGCCTGATTGACGTCGCAAGAAGAAGAAAAATCAACGGAACAGTTCCGTAAGAAATCAACATTGAGGCATTGGCACCCTTGTTGACTGCAAAGTCGATTGCGATCGCGCTATCCAAAACAAGTACAAAGACGAGAAATCCAATGCCGCGTAAAAGCCAGTTGGAAAGGGTCTGGGTGACATCGACCCGCGCTTGACACAGTGCGTCGGGCCCCTTTCGCCAAAGTAAGAACAGAGCGATGGAATAATACGAATAGCTGGCACTGATTACCCAATCCAGACTTCTCCAATCACTGGCCAAGAGTAGGTACAACCCGATCAAGATGAAAGGCGCACCCAAGTGCATCAATGTGATCTTGGCGACGTCGTGTCGTTCGACAGCCATGGATGCAAAGCTCAGATACAGGAGCGGCCCGAGGAACAAAGGCAAACTGCGTTGCAGCGGGATCAACTCCTCGACTCCATAGCCAAACCGTAGACCGACCAACAACGAGGAGAAGGCGCCCAACCCAAAGAAAACCGACAACAACATGTTGGCCAGACGAAAGCCCAGATCCAGTCGCCAGGCCAGCATGGTAAGCACACCGCAAAGCAACGCTGTCGCCAGCGGCAAGGGGAAACTGATCAACCCGGGGCTGTCCATTTGTCCTCTTTCTATCGCGTCCTGTCCTCGATCAGGATCAAGGACAGGTATAGGCAGTGCAACTCATTGTTTCAAATAAACCTACGGCTCAGCTTTGACGTATCTTGAACGATGATTGGAGCTTTCGATGAGACAAACTTCTTACCTTTTTACTGGAATCTTAGCTATGTGCGCAGCCACGGCATTTGCTCAGCCGTACCAGTCTGCAATGACAGAACTCAATATCGCCGACGTCGAGGGAGCGCGCGATCTGTCCGGATTTATTTGGTATCCAACAGATGCCACCGGGCCAGAAACTTACGACTTCGACAGTGAAGTGTGGGTGGGGACGAAAGTTGTGAAAGATGCTGCGCCAGCGACGAGCCGGTTCCCACTTGTTGTCTTATCTCATGGTATGTTTGGTAACGCTTACAATCAGGCGTGGCTTGCCGGGGCCCTAGCGCAACGCGGTTACATTGTGGCCGCCATCAGCCATCCTGGCACATCAACCTGGTCCCGCGATCCCGATCTAACGCGTCAACTATGGGAGCGGCCAAAGGACATTTCCCGTGTTATCGACCATGCGACTGGCGCATCTGATTTTTCGCAATATGTCGATTCAGACAGGATCTATATGGCGGGACACTCACTGGGTGGGTTCACGGCTGTTGCCCTGGCCGGCGCGCGCTACGACGCGGCCGCGTTAAGTCAGTTTTGCGACACTCAGCCAGACGAGCTGGCCTGTGGCATCCTTTCGGATTGGAAAATCGCACAAACACCTGAAGATCGCGTTAAGATGGAGGCCGATCTGTCCGACCGCCGGATCAAGGCATTTGCTGTTTTTGATCTTGGCGGAACTCAGAGCTTTTCCGAAGCGAGCCTTCGGAAAATTGACCGACAGATGTTGGTCTTTGGGGCACCAATTATGAATTCGGACCTGACGCTCGACATTGAATCCCGTGCGCTGATTGCCGTCCTACCAGAGAGTAATTCGCGCTACATTGAACCGGAGACGCTATCGCATTTTGATTTCCTGGGTCGCTGCAAGCCCGGAGGCTTTGAGCTTCTGGCAAAAGAAGAACCGGGAGACGAGATCATCTGCGCAGATGGCGGCATAGCGCGTGCTGCCAAGCATGAGATGATTATCGACGCTGTTACGGACTTCTTCTCGAATTCCTAACGCGACCAGAAGCCGATTGGTATGGCGACACCGGCCCTCCGCTTTCGCCATCACCTGCTGTCAGGTTCGAATTAACCAGTTTAAGCGACACCACCTTCGACGACCTGCTCGGGAAATCGTTCCGCCCAATCTGACAAAAACTCGGATACAACGTCCTGGCTTGCCAGTTCTATGGCACGGTGCGGGAGAGCGACACCTTCCCGTAGTGCCAGACTCAGACACCGAGTATATTGCAGCGCTCCCTGGCCCGCTGCGCTCGCTCTATGAACAATGGCACTGTCCATATTGTGCTGGGTTCTGGATAGCTCTGGTTCTGCACGGTCTCACTGGGTTTTGGACAATACCAGAACTTGCGACAATGCCAGCCTATCTAGGGATCACTGCAGCACCCATTGGTTGGATTCTGGATGCCCTTGCATCTGCTACCTTGATCTACGCCGCCATCATCGGAATGAAAGCAATTGGGCTGCCCGCGATGAAAGCTCACATGCTGAAAGAGGATTTCATGAAATCTGCGTTTACAAAAGATGATGCATGAAGTGCTGCGATGACAGAGTTGCGTTTACTCGTCGCTTTCCGAAAGCCGACGTTCAAAAGCAAAGGCTGTTTGTCGGCTTGGTCCGCAAAACTGTGAGTTCGGTGATCAACAGATTTTGCGTCTGCGGCGAACGGCAGGTTCGACGGGCCGCGTTGCAGCATACTGGCTGAGTCGTGGATGTCGACTTTGGGCCGTCCTAAACGTTGGTCTTACCTCGACAGGTTACCCAGAAACGATGCTCTGGGAGAGAAGGCCAAAATTAGGAATTACGCCTTGCGTCAAACGCTTCATTTCCAGCGAAATCGGCTTCGCTCGGCATTGTTTAAAGCGATTTCTCAGGTTCTGCTCAATCAGAGAGCTCGAAAATGTTCTAAACTGGATAAGCGCGCGGCATCAGATCATAGGGATGCTTCCAACCATCTGTTGCCGCGATGCGATCGATCCAGGCGTTGATATTTGGATAGCGGTCTAAATCCTGCTCCAATTCATCGCCGTAGTAGAGATAACCGCACATAGAAATGTCGGCGATTGACAGTGTTGATGTGGCAACAAAATCTCTGTCGGCCATATGTTCTTCGACGATCTCAAGAGCTTTCTTTACTCTATCGCCCAGAAAGTTAGTTATTTCGGTGTCACCGGTTTTCATGAAACGCAGGGCAAACCTACGCGTAGCCATATAGCTGGTGAATTTGTGATTATCGAATAATATCCAGCTCAAGATTTCGCGTTCTTCCCGCTTATTGGTAGGCCCGAACTGCCCAGTCATTTCTGACAGATAATTTAGGATGACACCTGATTGTGATAATTTCAGATCCTTATGCACCAGCACTGGGACTTCGCCAAATTGATTGAAGTCTTGGCGATATTTCGATGTTCCCATCTCACCATTAGGAAAATCGACTAAGATCGATGACCAGCCCAGACCGCACAATTCGAGCATCAGGGCTACCTTATAGGCATTACCGGATTCAGCTAAACAGTGTAGTTGATATTCGTTCATCTTCTTTCGTCCTGCAAATGGTGAATCATAGGTTTGACAGAGACCTACTATGTCCGCCTTTTACAGACTCGCCATTTTCGGACCTCACCAGAGAGCTAGTCTGGCATTGAGTTTGATGGGTCGCTACGATCCACCCATGCTAGATTTTGAGACGTGTAACGCTGCGCGATTGAGGCGCGACCCAAGCTTTGATGGGAAGTTCTTCACCGCTGTCATCACGACAAGAATCTACTGCCGTCCAGTTTGCCCCGCAAAACACTCCCTTACGAAAAATGTCAGCTTCTACCCAACTGCTGCTGCGGCAGAGCGTGCAGGGTATCGTCCCTGTCTGCGGTGTCGTCCTGAAACTGCACCATTCTGTGCAGCTTGGAATGGCACCAGAACAACCGTTGAGCGGGCCCTGCGATTGATCGAAGAAGGCGCTTTGGATGTTGGCGATGTCGATGATCTTGCAGATCGACTAGGCGTCAGTGCAAGACATTTATCTCGGTTGTTTACCAAGCATATAGGGGCGTCTCCACTTCAAACGGCTCAAACCCTTCGTATTGGACGCGCTAAGAAGCTGCTGGACACGACGACACTGCCTATAACAGAAGTCGCTTTCCAAGCAGGCTTTGGCAGTGTGCGACGCTTTAATGCTGCTTTTGCGCAACTCTATGGGCGATCACCTTCCAGAATACGCAGGGGAAAGCGGACTTTTGCTGAAGCCAGTTGAGGGTCCGCTTCGTCCCGCAGAATGTGAGTTCGATAACACCGGATATTGCACTCGCGGCGAAAGCCCGGTTCGGTGGAGCTGCATTGCGGCGTGGCGTGACCAGACGAATGGCCTCTGTGGGTGGCTCCTGCATTGCAAGCGTTTTCTGTCGATGTTTGCGGGTCATTTTCGTCAGTACCGTCGTCTGTCCGGCCTGTTTGTGTTTTGGCATTGCCTCCACTGGCCCTGATGAATTCCGCGAGCGAGGTTCCAATCGGGTTATCGGCCTCTGAAGAGGGCCGCAGCCATTCCCGGAGTGTCCTTGCTCTTGGTTGACTTAATTCCGCATCATCACTTCAACGTCTTGCATCTCGTAGACAGTCAGCGCGGTTAGAACGCTGGCTGCCGATATTCCTGTTTCTTTGTGAGCATCGCCCAGATGGACCGCGCTGCCTTGTTTGCCATCGCGACTGTTGCCAGCCGGAATGGTTTGTCGGCAATGATCTTGGCTGTCCACAGATCAACCTTTTCTGGCGAACGTTTCGCCATCACGGCGCGMGACGTCATGCCCACGACCAGCAGCTTGCGAATGTAGCGGTCGCCAGCCTTTGTGATCTTGCCCAATCGCTCTTTGCCGCCACTGGATTTGTTGAGCGGGGTCAGCCCCAGCCAAGCCGCTAGATCGCGCCCGGTGCGGAATTGTTTTGCGTCCCCGATCGTCGCGACAATGGCCGATGCCGTTATTGGCCCAATTCCTGGCATGCGCATCAATCTACGCGCATCAGCATTTATCAGAGCATGTTGTTCGATCATCTTTGAGTAACCTTCGATGCGCTCGTTCAAACCGATAAACTGATAGCACTGGATACCAAGC
>NZ_OMPS01000044.1 GCF_900313035.1 Ruegeria sp. EL01
CTCCGCCCCACGACCCGTCACAGCCACAAGCGCTCGGTCAAAGATCGCCAACACCTCAACCCCGACCAGATGAGCCTGCATATGAGAAATGTCCTGATGGCGCAGCGCCGCGTTCACCACCACAAAGTACAGATCCCCCGCAGTCGACACGATCAGGTCATCCAGGATCCCGACGTCCGCGTTCGTAAAGAAACCGTATCGCGCCTTGCCCGGCTTCAGCGTCGCATAAGCCTGAGGGCAAAGCGCCTCAAGCTTCTCGCCCACATTCTCGCCCCGCAGGATCACCTGACCCATATGAGACACATCAAAAACCGACGCCTTCTCACGACAATGAACATGCTCACCCATAATCCCCAACGGATACTGAACAGGCATCTCCCAACCAGCAAAATCAACCAGCTTACCGCCCAACTCAACATGCAAATCATACAACGGTGTGCGCTTCAGTAATGTCATAGGGCGTACCTTTCAATGCGTGGGGTCAAAGCAAGCGCTGGTATGGTCGAAGAACTCAGCATAATTTGCAACGCCTGTTTGAATTTCCGATCGCATCTTGGGCCGGGAGACCGGGCCGAAACGGTTGCCTTGGATTGTTTTCCAAGGATCAAAGTCGTTTACATGCAGCATCGTGTCGTCGGGTCTCAGGGCTGCCCCAACTGGGGTTGGCGATGGGAAGTATACGGCGGCATGCCGCAACAATGTCTCCTATAGGAAACTTCCTTCGGTGGCACAACAACTGAAAAGCTGACCACTGGCACGGGCAAACACGCGTCAGGGTGCCAACAGGCTGCTTACCGCCCGTTCCAGAACCCGTAGCCCGACCACCAGATCTTCTTCGGCGGTGTCCTCGGCAAAATCATGGCTGATCCCGTTGATCGAGGGCGCAAACAGCAGCGCCACGGGCATCAGGCGTGAGACATTGGTTGCATCGTGCAAGGCCCCCGATGGCATGCGCCGCCAGTGTCCGGGCGCAACATGCTCTGCGCCCTGCACGAGCGCGCGCTGTAAGCCCTGATCCATCGCCACAGGCTCCAACCCCAACATCGACCCAAAGCGCAAGTTCAGATCCAGCTGATCCGCAACCTCCTGCGCGGTGGTTCGGATGATATCCTCCATCCGGATCAGGCGCGCCGCATCGCCGTCGCGCCATTGCATTGAGAACCGCGCGCGCCCAGGCACGATCGAAGACGCGTTGGGGTGCAAACCCACATGCCCGATGGTCCAGACGGTCTGTGGAGTGACCACGTTCCGGAACCGGTCATTGATTAAGGAGTTGAATGAGGACAGCGCCTGAAACGCATCGCGACGCAGATGCATCGGAGTGGTTCCGGCATGGTTCTGTTGACCTTCGAAGGTGATCACCATGTCCCGGATGCCCACAATATCCGTCACAACGCCGATCAGATCTCCGCTTTCATCCAGCGACGGGCCCTGCTCGATATGCATTTCGATGAACCCGGTGAACTGACCGGGATCGACAAAACCCTGCGCCAAATCCTGCATTGGCGCACGTGCGGCCCCAAGAGTTACGCCTGCATGATCGGTCAGACTGTCCGCCTGTGACAAGTTCAACCCTCCGGACCAGATTGCTGATCCGGTTGTCACACCGAACCGCCCCTCTTCGTCCTGGAAGCTCACGACCGAGATGGGTCGGTCTGTGGCCCGCGCCACCTCAAGGGCTGCAATCACACCCAGCGCACCATCCAACCACCCGCCTTCCGGCTGGCTGTCTGAATGCGATCCCATCAAAAGAGATGACCCCTGGGCAAGGCCGAACAGGTTGCCAACCGGATCGAACTGCGGTTGCAGTCCGGCCTCTTGCATGCGCATGGCCAGCCAACGGCGCGCCGCGATATCTGCCTGTGAATAGGCGGGTCGTGTCACTCCCTTGCCAACGCCCGAAGCGCCGAACTCTCTCAGCGTGTGCAAATCAGCCAGAAACCGATTTTCGTCAATGGCCATGTAGTGCCCCGCTCCCACAATGGGCCAAACATACGCCCGGCGCGCCGTCGTGCAAGCCGAACCCATGAATTGCGCGGTGTTTTTGGTGCGTGTCTGGCAAACCCCTCTGGCCCCTGCGCGGATCCTGCCCTAAGACTTCGCCCAAGAGGGACCGCCATGTCACACATCACACTGGTTCGTCACGGCCAGGCCAATACTGCTGCGCGTGATGAAAAGAACTATGACAAGCTAAGTGAGCTTGGCCATCAGCAAGCGCGATGGCTGGGTACGCATCTGCGCGACACACGTGCGCATCACCCGCGCGTTTATTGCGGCACGCTTGTTCGGCATATCGAGACCGCAGCCAGTATGGGGCTGTCAGATCCGATTCAGGATCCTCGGCTGAATGAGATCGAATACTTCAACATCGCAAAGCTGTTCGAAGAACAGCATGGTGAGGTCGTTCCAACGGATCGCGAAGGGTTTGTGGAACATCTGCCCAAAACCTTCGCCGCATGGGCCAGTGGAAAGATCAGCGGAACGCCGGAAACATTTGCCGAATTCGAGGCGCGCGTGTCTGGCGCGCTGCATGACATCGGAACCGAAGGGGGCCCTGCTATTGTTGTGACCTCGGGTGGCCTGATCTCGATGGTGGTGCGGCAGGTCATGGGGCTAGACGTTCCATCGATGGCACGCGTTGCCCTTGCCATCATGAACACGTCGATGCATCGTCTGCACCCGATTGGCCCGCAACTCAGCCCGGTTCTGTTCAATGCTGTTCCGCATCTGGAAGCACCGGACAGGCAGTTTGCCCAAACGCACCTATAATCAGGCCACAACGGAGAACACGCGATGCAGCTCTACTATGCCCCACGTACTATTTCGGTCGCAGTGGCCATTGCCCTGGAAGAATCCGGGTTGGGCTACGAAGCGATCCGTCTCGATTTCGCCGCGGGTGAACAAACCAAACCAGCCTATCAACAAATCAATCCCAAGGGCCGGGTTCCGGCGCTGGCAGTGGATGGTGGCATTCTGACCGAAACCGGAGCATTGCTGGACTACGTCGCCGCCAAAGCTCCAGAGGCTGAATTAGTACCCCACGACCCCGTTATGGCGGGCCGTATGCGCGAAGTGATGTACTATCTTGCTACGACAATGCATGTGAACCACGCTCATAAGTTGCGCGGGCATCGCTGGGCGGACAAGAAACCCAGCTGGGACGACATGACCGCCAAAGTGGCCGAGACGATGACCGCATCCTGCGACTACATCGTATCAAATGGCCTGCGAGGTCCCTTCGTTTTGGGCGATCAGTTCAGCCTGGCGGATGCCTATCTCTATATTGTTTGCAGTTGGCTTGAAGGTGACGGCGTCGACGTTGCCGCCTTCCCAAAGATCGTCGCGTTTCGCGAAGCCATGGAAGCACGTGCGTCGGTTCAGGCGGTCAGGGCCGCCGGAATGCTTTGAACATAGGATAACAAATGACACATCTCTGGGTCAGGGCAGAACAGCGCCCCAACGAAGAACGGGTGGGTCTGACGCCCCAAGGGGCCGCAGATCTGATTGCTGCGGGCATCCGCGTGACAGTCGAAGAAAGCTCGGTCCGGGCGATCCCGATTGAGGGGTACAAAACAGCCGGATGCGACATCGCTGCCGAGAATTCCTGGCCCAAGGCGCCTGCAGATGCGATCATCTTTGGCCTCAAGGAGTTGCCCGAAGATGGTTCGCCCCTGCCCCATCGCCACATCTTGTTTGGTCATGCATACAAGGGGCAACACTCGGGCCGCGCGCTGTTGGAGCGCTTCAAGGCCGGAGGCGGGACGCTGTATGATCTGGAATATCTGGTGAACGAAGATGGCCGCCGTGTCGCCGCCTTTGGCTATTGGGCCGGTTATGCCGGGGCCGCGGTGACGGTGAAAACCTGGGCCGCTCAGCAACGCGGCGAAGAATGCCCTGCGGTCGGAGTGTATCCGAGTAAAGACACGCTGAATGCAGAGCTTCTGGCCGAGGTGGAGACCACCGGGTGCCCCCGGCCTCGGGCCATTGTCATCGGTGCGTTAGGACGCGTCGGCACCGGGGCTGCTGATCTGTGCGAGGCGATGGGCGTGCAGGTCACCAAATGGGATATGGCCGAAACCGCCAGCGGTGCTCCATTCCCCGAAATCCTCGACCATGATCTGTTCATGAACTGCATCTTTGCCCGCCCCGGAACACCTGTCTTTGTCCCATCAGAGGCTTTGAATGCTCAGCGTACCCTGACAGCCATTGGCGATGTCGCTTGCGATCCGGACAGTGACTATAATCCCGTGCCTGTCTATAATCAGGCCACCACGTGGGACCACCCTGCCCTGCGTGTGGCCACCAACCCAGTGCTGGATGTGATCGCCATCGACAACCTGCCGTCGATGCTGCCTGTCGAAAGTTCGGAAGACTACGCGGCGCAATTGTTGCCGTCCTTGCTGACCCTGCAAGACCTCGAAAGTGGAGTTTGGGGTCGGGCGGCAGCAACTTACCATTCTCATATCGAAGGGATCTGAGCGATGACCATCCATTGGTGTGGCACTGGCCTGTCGGCCATTCCCGGTTTGCGCCGACTGATCGAAAGCGGGCAGAAGGTTACGGTATGGAACCGAACCGTCGAAAAAGCCAGGGCCGAGATCGGAGATCTGACCGATGACATCCGCGCCTTTGACATTGACCCGCTCGCAGCTGTGCTGGAGCCGAGAGACGTAATCGTCTCGATGCTGCCGGGCGACTGGCACGTTCCGTTGGCCGAACTAGCAATCGCAAAGAAGGCAAACTTTGTCTCGTCCTCATACATCGCGCCTGAAATGCGCGCGTTGGACGACAAGGCCCGCGAAGCTGGTGTGGTGCTGGTCAACGAAGTTGGACTTGATCCGGGCATCGACCATCTGATGGCGCATGCGCTTTTGGACGACTACCGCGCCTCGGACGCGTTCGACCCGGAAAATCACATCAGCTTCATTTCCTATTGCGGCGGCATCCCCAAGAACCCAAATCCGTTCCGGTACAAGTTCAGTTGGTCGCCGCTGGGTGTGCTCAAGGCTTTGCGGTCGCCGTCGCGCTCGATCCGAGACTACGCGCCGCTGGATGTGTCCCGCCCCTGGGACGCGATCAGCAGCTATACGGCACCCTTGCCCACGCCCGAAAGCTTTGAGGTCTATCCAAATCGCGACTCGCTGCCCTTCATGCAGCAATACCATTTCGAAGAACATTGGACGGTCAAAGAATTCGTCCGCGGCACGTTGCGCCTGAATGGTTGGACAGATGCGTGGTCAGACGTGTTTAGCGAAATCGAAACCCTGACTGGCCCGGAAGGCGACGCGCGCCTAAAAGAGATGTCAGATCAGTTTTGGAAGGAAAACGCCTATGACAAAGGCGAACCAGACCGCGTGGTGCTGTGTGTTGGCTTGAAAGCCGAGAAAGACGGCGTCGCGGTTTGGCACAAAACCTATGTCATGGATGCCTGGGGCGACGCCCGAGGCACCGCAATGGCACGGCTGGTATCGATCCCGGTATCACTGGCGGTCGAAGCCGTATCAAACCGCGCGATCCCGGTCGGCGTCCACGCTGCACCCAGTGACCCAAAGCTGGTGAATGACTGGATGAGCCAGATCGGCACGTTGGCACAGCATTTGCAAATTGTGGATCACACTGTCTGATCAGCGTTTTTGGAATGAAGAAGCCATTCCAGAGCGACTGGAATGGCTTCAATTTCTATTGGCCAAGACCTTATGCCTTCGTCTCGAATGTTTCGAATTCGACAATCAGATATACCGCTGGATCGTATGCTCGATATCGCAGCGATTTATCCCAAGTTCGGACAGTTGATGATCGCTCAGACTGTCGAGATATTGAGCGGCGCGGACGACATCAGTGCTGACCGCGCGGATTCTCATAGCGCGATCGAACAGCAACAGAGCACTGGCCGCAGGGGTCGGTTGGGTTTTGGGTAGGGCCAAATCAAACATACTTATTACCTTTCTCTAAGGTCCAAGAGGACACTAGGATCATGTCGAGCAAAGCTCGCAATCGTTGCAGAAATGGTTTTCAGTGATAAATGCCTTCGTAGGCGCGGAGACTGATTTCATCCCGCTCAACACCGATGTCGTTCAGCGGCTGATCGGTGAGCGCACCCAGTTCCCGAACGGTTTTTGGGTCAGCTCGGCGCCGCAAAAGTTCGGCTTTTGCCTCCGCATATCCAAAAAACACTCCGTCGAAGAGACCTTTTGTGGTCTTTGCTGTAGGCGTTGGGCGCATGTCGCTCTCCTCCCTAACTTATGCCGCTGACTACAAGTTAAGGAAGCAACCTTAGCGAAACCAAAGCAGCGCATTAAAGTTTGTTTATGAGGGAAATCTGACGCGTTCAGAGTGTAGCAATTCATCGTGTCGTGCTGGTGCCAAAGAATTTTATTTGCCAAATCAGTTTTTCTTTTAGCTTACATCAGATCGTTCTCGACATCCTCAGCGGATATCCCCAGCGCGTCCAACCCATTCTCTAGGTGGTCCGGCATATGCGGTGTGCCGATCAAATAGTCAGCGCAGGGGGTCGACGCTTCGGCTTTGGCCGTTGCAATAGCTTCGGCCAGATCCTCGGCGAAAAAGCTCTCCCGACCGACCCACATGATAGCAACCAGTTCGGCCTGCTCATCTTCGCTCATGCGGTCGACAAAGGCGCGGAGTTCGCCCTCGGCCCGGTTCAACTCGCGGCCCATCATCGCAACCTGGGCGACTTTTCTTGCCGAGATTTCCAACATATTTCAGCTCCTCGTGTTCGCGTTCTTGCCCATGACAACCATCCAACCGAGCTGGAGTCTTTGATCTCACGCAAACGAAAAAGGTTATCGGCGCACGCGGGACATGGGCTTGTCTGGAACCGGGGCAGAGCGAAACGGGCGGAAGGTTGCGTTCTTGAACCAAAGCTTAAGGGCCTGCCAAAC
This sequence comes from Ruegeria sp. EL01, assembly GCF_900313035.1. GTDB lineage: Bacteria > Pseudomonadota > Alphaproteobacteria > Rhodobacterales > Rhodobacteraceae > Ruegeria. The sequence continues at coordinate 6,903 of NZ_OMPS01000044.1, forward strand.
GATCAACGTGAACGTTCGCCGCGCACCGAATGGACGCCGTAGCAGCGACCACAAAATCACACGATTGGTCAACGGATGGCGCGGTCCGGTCAGCGTCGCAATCAGACCACCCCCATCGCGCCCATAGTCGATCCAAACTCCGACCCGATCCGGGCGATAGTCAAAGCGGAACGTGTATGACCCTTCGATCTTCTGGAAGGGCGAGACATGCATCAACTTGTCCGCCACGATCCGATCACCAGGCTCGATCTGCGCGAATTCAGGTTTGTGGCACAAGTAACTGTGGCGCGTGCCGAAGGTATTGGTGACCTCAGCCACCACCGCGTAAAGCGTGCCTTCCTTGTCAAGGCAGAACCAGAAGCTGACTGGGTTGAACACGTGGCCCAACACACGGGGTTGCGTCAACAACATGACCTGCGCGGGCTGCGGCACATCTTTCACATCAAATTGCGCGCGCAGCCAAGCGGTGCCGGTGCCATGCCCCGGCTCACCGCCATGATCTCGGGTCCGCCAATTTGTGATGTTCGCGCGGTCAATTGAGAACAGCGCGGGCGTTGTCAGTTCTGCTTCGGGGTCCAGCAGAATGTAATCAATCGAATAGCGAAACGCGTTTTCGATCACGCCTTTGCGCCCATGATAGGTATGACCCGCAATATGATCGACTTTTTGTGTCATTCGTTGTTTTCTGTTCTGCCCGTAAACTGTTCAAAAAGCATTCTTTTCCCCGAAAGCCTGTTTATCTGAATACGAAAACTAGCGCAGTTTGGATCAAAATGACTCCGTAAAGTGATCCGGCTTGGGCCGCGCCGCGTAATGTGGTTATGCTTACCGAGATGAATACCGTGGCCAGCGACGAGCCAGCGACCGAAGCGGTCGCATCTCGGCCATGGCGCGCAAAGAAACACATCAAGGGCAAGCGGGTGAACGGAACAAAAGGTAGTTGCGACACCAGGACCGAGTGGGTGGACCATGTCAAACGCATCCGGGACAGGCAGGATCAGACGGCATTTGCTGAGCTGTTCCAGCACTTCGCGCCGCGTATCAAAGCCTTCCTGATCCGTTCAGGGTCTGACCCTGCAATGGCCGAGGAATGCGCGCAAGAAGTGATGGCGACGCTATGGCACAAAGCCCGTCTGTTTGATCCGACGCGAGCCACTGTGGCGACCTGGGTGTTCACGATCGCCCGAAACAAACGGATTGATGTTCTGCGCAAACAACGCCGTCCCGAACCCGAGGAACTGGGTTGGGGCCCCGAAGCAGAACCCGAACAGGACGACGTGATCGTTCTGCAACAAGAAACTGCGCAACTGCGTACCGCCTTGTCGGCGTTGCCAGACGCGCAGAGACAGCTGATCGAAAAGGCGTACTTCGGAGATCTGAGCCATCGAGAAATCGCCTCTCAGACCGGGTTACCCCTTGGGACGATCAAATCACGGATACGGCTGGCCCTGGATCGCCTGCGCCATGCGATGAACTGAGATGAATGAGATGAGCAAAACGATAAAACACCATCTGACGGACGATTTCCTGATGGCATACGCCGCAGGAAGCTTGCCCGAGGCGTTCGATCTGATGGTCGCCACGCATCTGTCCCTGTGCGACGACTGCCGCGCGCGGGCTGAAAGTTTTGACGCTGTGGGTGGGCATGTTCTGGAAGAGCAGAACCAACCCGTCAGCGTGAGCGATGAATCCCTGTCTGCCACGATGGCCTTGATCGCTCAAGGCGCACCGACCCCCAAACCCGCTCGACCGGGTTGCGCCGTTTTACCCGCACCGTTGCAGGACTATGTCGGCGGCAATGTTGCCGATATCCGCTGGCGGTCTATCGGCATGGGCGTGAAGCAGGCGATCCTGCCAACCAGCCAGGATGCCACGGCGCGGCTGTTGTTCATTCCGGCGGGTGCCGCCGTACCCGATCACGGTCACAACGGCGTAGAACTGACGATGGTGCTGCAGGGGGCATTTTCTGATGAGGTCGACCATTTCGCCCGTGGCGATGTCGAGATTGCCGACGAAGATCTGGAACACACGCCCGTTGCGGATATCGGCGAAGATTGCATCTGTCTGGCTGTCACCGACGCGCCGCTGAAATTCAGCAAGCTTATGCCGCGTCTGTTACAGCCCTTCCTGCGGATCTGATCTAGGTTTCAGTCGGTTTTGCTTCGGCTGGGGTGATGGGCTTTTGCGGTATCCCAAGCAATTCCAAGGTGCCACTGCGACCCCGAACTTCGATTGGGGGTAGCGGTACCAATTTTTTATTGCGGGTCGACTCACCTGCTGCGCTGATCAGATCAGCCGACAGGATCAGCCCCATTGCATGTGATCGCGTCAGGTTTTCCAGCCGGGCCGCAATGTTGACGGTGTCCCCGAACACTGAAAACTCTAACCGTTCCTGATCACCAATCACGCCGATAAAAACCTCACCCCAGTGCAGCCCGATCCCAGTATCCAGTGCTGGTAACCCCGCCTGCCTGCGTTCGGTGCTCCAGTCCTGCATTTCTTTCCACAACCCTGTACCGCAATCTAAACAACGTTTTGCGGCCTGATCTCCTTCGAATACAATCATCACTGCGTCGCCGATAAACTTGTCGATGATCCCGTTCTCGGCCCGAACGACCGCGGAAACTCGGCTGCGGTAATCCGAAACCAGTTCCGACACCTGCTCGGGGCGAAGCTGTTGCGACAATGTTGTGAACCCGCGCAGGTCGATGAAAATCAAGCCCGCCATCTGACGTCGCCCAGTCTTGAGGGCGGCCAAACCACTGTCCCCAAGATCCTCTACCACCTGAGACGGCAAGTAACGCGTCAGGTTCGCGCGGCGTTGCGCTTCCGTAATCGAGCGGAACAGCAAGGCATGGACGCGGCGTGCCGCGACGATCAACACAATGCCTGCAAGGGCAATCATGAACAGCCGGATAAGGTTTGGCGGCAGTGACAAGAACAACCAGATCGGGTTGTCTTCCAACCCACGCGTCGATCCTGCATCAACGCCAACCAACATCAGCAAGCCCAGCACAAGCAACACAACCTGCATTGCCATGATCTTCGGGTTTCCACGCAAGACGCCAAAGGCGAGCACAATCGGGACCAGCCACACTGCGGGCAGCACAAAAATCACATCCCCGGACAGACCCACATTGCGCATTCCTACCCAGACGTTCGCGACAAGAAACAAGGAATCCGCTGCTGAGACAGGCCAAGCGACCCAGGCTGAAAAATGACCGCGCCGTGCGGTCCACCACGTTGCCAATCCCAATGCGAAATAGGCAAGCATGGTGCTTAGGGCAAAAACCCATTGCCGCTCCAGAACGGCGTGCCCTGAATTGACCACCGGCTGGACCGTAAACAAAAAGAACAGCGCCAGGCCAGCTGCGACCAGCATACGCAGTAACCCGACGATACGTTCCGCGTCCTGTTCGGCTTGTTCGAGCAACTGAGAGATTTTCGGCGACTGACTGGTTGTGTTCATACTGCTATGTAAGCCCCCCGCTGCCTGGCCATCGTTGCTTTCGCTTGAGATCACCCTTCCTGTCGGGTCAGCGGAACAACACCCGGTGTTTCGTCCGGGGCCAGTTCTTCGAAATCAAAATTGTCCAACCGCTGTGCCCGGCGACCTGCCTTCTCGGCGCTGATCTTGATTTCCGAGATATCTTTTGCCGCCTGCCCAAAATGCCGATCCAGGTTGGTCACCCGGTCGCCCAGACGGTCGACATCCTTGTGGAGCAACCCCAATTCCTTGCGGATCGCGCCCGTTTGTTCCCGCATCCGCGCATCCTTTAGGATGGCGCGCATCGTGTTCAAAGTCGCCATGCACGTGGTAGGCGAGACGATCCAGACGCGCTTCGAAAAACTCTCCTGGACCAGCTCGGGAAATTTACCGTGCAGTTCAGCATAAACCGCCTCGGAAGGCAGGAACATCAGCGCACCATCAGCGGTTTCACCATCCAGAATGTATTTTTCTGAGATGTCCGTGATGTGCTTTCGCACCGTGCTGCGGAACATCTGCACGGCGGCCTTCAGTTCCAAATCGTTGGTGGCACTGATCAGTGCCTCATAGGCTTCCAACGGGAATTTGCTATCGATCACGATCGGTCCCGGCGGATTCGGCAAGTGGATCAGGCAATCGGCGCGACGCCCATTCGACAGGGTCGCCTGCAGCTGGAAACTGTCCGCAGGCAGCGCCTTGGACACGATGTCGTTCAACTGGATCTCACCAAAGGCACCGCGCGTTTGTTTGTTTGACAGAATATCCTGCAGGGACAGCACATCGCCCGAAAGCTTGGTGATGTTGTCCTGCGCCTTATCAATAGCGGCCAGACGTTCCTGTAATTGTGTCAGCGAGGTCGCGGTTTGTTTTGAGGATCCGTGCAGGGATTCCTTCATCCGTTCCTGCATATCTGCAAGTGCACGGGTGGATTTCATGGCGTTGTCGGCTAACCGGTCGTTCATCTGCTGCTGAACCGCAGACAGTCGCGACTCGACCGTCTGGATCACCTGCACCTGCGCGTTGGCCTGCGCGTCCGAGACATGCTGCAACCCGCCCCGCAACTGATCCTGCCCTTGGCCCAATTGCTGCACATGCTGACCCAGATGCGCCATTTGACGCGCCAAAGGTTCCGCCATTCGGGCCGACCGGCTAGCCGCACGCAGGGACAGAAACAGCAAGATCAGAATCAACAGTACCACCCCAGCCCCCGCCAGAACGGCCAAGACCATTGGATCGGTCAAAGAATATTGTGTGCCTGCAATCTCTATCATCTCAGTCAGTTTGTTCTCGTTTTGTTTCTATTTTCTTAGCTGGTTCCAGCCGTCAGATCAACTGCGTCCGAACAGCCGTTCAATATCGCTCAGCTTGAGTTCAACATATGTTGGGCGCCCATGATTGCACTGACCGGAATGCGGCGTCGCCTCCATTTCGCGTAGCAGGGCGTTCATCTCTTCCGCTCGCATCCGACGGCCCGACCTTACGGACCCGTGACAGGCCACCCGGCTCAGTATCGCCTCGACCCGCGCCTGCACCGTCTGGCTTTCGCCCTGATCAGCCAGCTCATCCAATATGTCCAGAATCATGGCGCGGGCGTTGACCTCGCCCAGAATGGCCGGGGTTTCGCGCACGGCGATGGCCCCGCCACCAAAAGGTTCGATGGTCAGACCAAACCTGCCAAGATCCTCGGCGACCTCTATCAGGCGCGTGCAGTCGCCGTCGGACAGTTCAACGATTTCCGGGATCAACAACGCCTGCGCGGCCACCCCGTTCTCAGCCATCTGGGTTTTCAGCTTTTCGTAAACCAACCGCTCATGTGCGGCGTGCTGATCGACGATCACCATACCGTCGGCAGTCTGAGCGATGATGTAGTTTTCATGCACCTGCCCACGCGCTGCCCCCAACGGGAGGTCCTGCGCAAATTGTTCAACCTCTGCAGCACCCGCAAGCTCGGCGGGCTTCGCCTCAACGACGCTTCCACTGTAGTCATTGGCAAGCTCGGCAAAGCCAGGTGATTGCGCTCGGTAAGCCGCCTGCCGCGCAGCGGGGGATGGCCGGTCCATCTGATAGACGCGCGCGGGGCCGGGTGCTGCCGGTTCCGGCCGCATCGCGCCCAGGGTTGCATTAGAAACGGTCGATGACGCCCGATGCCCAGCCTCGGCCAGAGCGTGGCGCAGACTTGAAACGATTAACCCGCGCGCGACACCCGGATCGCGGAACCGCACTTCGGATTTCGCGGGGTGCACATTCACATCCACCAGCGTTGGTTCGCAGTCGATAAACAGGGCTGCTGCCGGGTGGCGATCGCGACTGAGGAAATCAAAGTAGGCGGCGCGTAGCGCGCCGGTCAGCATCTTGTCACGCACTGGCCGGCCATTGACGAACAGATACTGTGCCACAGCCGCGCCACGCGAATATGTGGGCAATGCGGCGTAGCCGTACAGCCTGATCCCCTCTCGCGTGGCATCAATCTGCAAAGCATTTTCGGCAAACTCGCGGCCGATCACCCGGGCCAACCTGGCATGCAAAGCGTCGAACAGATCCCCGTTCTCACGATCAGCGCGGAAGGTCACGCGGCCTTCGCCGCCACCCGATACGTCACGCAATGTGAAGGTCACCGCAGGTTCTGCCATGGCGAGGCGTTTCACGGTATCCGAGATTGCCTGCGCCTCGGCCCGGTCTGTGCGCATGAACTTCAGCCGTGCGGGTGTAGCAAAAAACAAATCCCGCAATTCGACCACAGTTCCGGCACGCAAGGCCGCAGGTTTAACAGCCTCCATTTTTCCAGCCGATACCCGGATCGAGGCCGCCTCGCCCTCGGGCACCCGACTTGTGATGGTCAACCGGCCGACAGCGCCCAGCGAAGGCAGTGCTTCCCCGCGAAAGCCGAAAGTATGGATATTCAGCAGGTCAGATCCATCGATCTTGGACGTCGCATGGCGCGACAAAGCCAGCGGCAGATCCTGCGCAGCGATCCCACATCCATCGTCTGTGACCCGAATTAGCGTCTTGCCCCCGTCGGCGACATCGATGGCGATCCGGGTGGCGCCTGCGTCAATGGCATTCTCGACCAGTTCCTTGACGGCCGAGGCAGGGCGTTCGACAACTTCGCCAGCTGCGATTCGGTTTATCGCAGCATCGTCGAGCTGCCGAATCATAGGGCGATTTTCGCGGATATTGGGGTTTGCCTGCGCCATACCGCTAGACCTAGCACAACCTGGCGCGATTCTGCCACCGGTTTGAATGTCGTTGATTGCTGTTTGAGCAGGCGTCCGGACAATCGTTACCGACCACCACAATGCGGCCAGCTTTGATCACGACCGTCCGGACGAGCCCAAGTGAGTGGTGATGTATTAGCTATTGATATCGGTCGATCTAGCACGCGATTTTCTAAAAATCTTGTTAAGACTCATGTTACAAATTTCTGGGCAGAGTTTGGCCGATGACGTGCGAAAGCCACTGGCAATAAAACGCCACCTCACGAAGAGTTTTGCACACCAACACGCGCGCGACACGGGCCAAACTTGGCGGTCAGGGCAAGAATCAAACCCGACATCGTCGCAATCATTCCCGCCGCGCTGACAGCGTCCGCACCGCCCAGCCACAAAGGCCCGTATCCCGCCAGAACATAGCCGGCCACAGCCGAAATGATGGCGAAGACAACGCTCCAGACAATCTGTGTTTCCAGACGGTTGGTCATCATCCGGGCGGCCGCAGGCGGGCAAATGAACATGGCAATCACGATGATCGAACCGACCGCATCAAAGGCTGCCACAGCCGCTATGGCCGCCGTGATGACCAATGCCATGCCCAACACACCCGTTCGAATACCAATGGTCCGCGCAAACCCTTCGTCGAACGTGGATATCTTCAACGGGCGCCAGAACAACCAAGTGAACAGGATCACCCCAATCAGAGTTAGCCCGATCCGCGACAGTTCGGGCGGTAGCCCCGCCAGCGCCTCAAGGTCCCAAAGCGAGGACCAGCCGGTCGCATCCAACCAGATCAGGCTTTCCAGATTGCCATACAGCGCGTGTTCCACGTCCAGATGGACGGTCGACGTATCAGTTTGCTCAAGCAACAGAACTCCTGCCGCGAACATTGTGGTAAAGACAACGCCCATGGCAGCACCGGGTTCAATCTGCCCCAGACGGCGGATCGCCTCGATCAGAACCACCGCCAAGATGGCGGCACCTGCGGCCCCAAGCATCATCGGCCAGGTTGAAATCGCGCCGGTCAGCAAAAACGCAACGACGATTCCGGGCAGAACAACATGGCTGATCGCATCCCCGATCAAGGCTTGTTTACGGAGCACCAGAAAGTTGCCGGGCAAGGCGCAGGCGATGGCTGCAAACGTACCAATCAAAAGTGGCGTGAGGGACAGAGGGACAAATTCCTCACCGCTCATGCCGGCACCTCTTGTGGGCCGCCAATGCGGCGATCAATCTCGGCGATCTGATCCTGGGTCAGAACAGTATCTATGTCGCGCAGACCATCATAAAGCGCCGCCGTCGCCTCATGCGCTTGATCTGACCGCACAACCTGCCATCGTTTTTCGTCGCGCAACGCTTTGGCCGCACGGGCTTTGCCGGGATCTGTCGCGACACCATCTGCGCGGACCAAACCGGCACGGCGCAAAAGGCGCAGCGTCAGAGGTTCATAGATCTTCTGGTCCTGCGCCAGCGCCAGCAGACCCTGCCGAATATGCACACGTCGCTGAAAACGAAGGTGGCGCAGCACGGCGGCAAGAACACCTCGGACCGGTGCAAGAAACAACGACAGAATAAAAAACGCAAAACTTACCAGAACGATGATCGGGCCAGTTGGCAAGTTTGGGGCTGACGCCGATAAGGCTGCCCCGACGTAGCCCGCCAAACCACCAGCCAGACCCGCCAGCAGAACCACCCGGTCAGAGCGTTCGGACCAGAACCGGGCCGTTACTGGTGGGATGATCAGCAAAGCAACAATAAGGATCAAGCCGACGATTTTCAGGCCAACAACGGTCACAGCCATCACCAGCCCCATCATGGCAAGGTCAATCCGATGCACAGGCAATCCCCGTGCCGCAGCATAATCCGGGTCGAATGCAACCATGGTCATTGGCCGCCGGATCACCATGACCAAAAGCAATGTCGCTGCCCCACCAATGGCTATGATCAGCGCATCAGCCCAGAGCATTCCGGCCGTCGAGCCCAAAAGGAACCCTTCCAACCCGGCCTGACGCCCAACACCCATGGTCTGGATGACCGTCAGCAAGACAATCCCCAACCCGAAGAACACAGACAGGACAGCGCCAATCGCCGCATCTTCGGCCAATCGTGTGTGACGGGTCAGCCAATTCATGCAAAGCAGGCCCACCCAGGCCGATACGGCAGAGCCCGCCAGCAACCCAATCAGGTTGCGCCCGTCCCCGCCCAGCGCGACCAAAGCCATAAAGGCCAGACAGACACCCGGCAGGGTCGCGTGGCTGATTGCATCACTGACCAGCGCGCGCTTGCGCAGGAACAGGAATGTGCCCGTCACCCCGGCAGACACGCCCAGCAAGGTCGCACCAATGGCAACCAGCGTGGCGTTGTAGCCAAGCTGCAAACTCAGAGCATCCCAAAGCATGATTTATCCCAGTGCGCGTGAAATCTGATCGATCTGCGCAGTTGCCAACCGACCGCCATAGGCAGATTGCAGGGTCTCTGCCGTAAAGGCCTCTGCCACAGATCCCTCAGCAACTTTGCGCGTATTGATCAGGAAGACATGATCAAAGTAATCCGTGACCGTCGCAAGGTCATGATGCACGACCACAACGGTCTTGCCTGCCTCTTTCAGCGACTTCAGCACCTCGATAATCGCTTTTTCGGTGGCTGCATCGACCCCGGCAAAAGGTTCATCCAACAGATACAGATCGGCATTCTGGGCAAGGGCACGTGCCAGAAAAACTCGCTGCTGCTGACCACCGGATAACTGTCCGATCTGACGGTCTGCAAAATCCTGCATACCAACTCGGTTCAAGCATTCCGTGGCACAAGACACGTGGCGGGCGCGGACACGCCCCAACAAACCCAATTCCCGCGACAGCCCCATCAGAATCACATCGATCACACGGGTGGGAAAGTCCCAATCCACGCTGGCCCGTTGTGGGACATACGCGATGCGCGCGCGCTGTTTGTCTAGCGGCCTGCCAAACACGCTCACCTGACCAGACAAAGGCGAGACAATACCCAACGCCGCCTTCAGCAAGGTCGATTTCCCAGCCCCGTTCGGACCGATGATCGCTGTCATTGCTCCGGGCTGCACGGTCATATCTACCGAAAATACGGCCGGTTTTTGACCGTATGAAACGGTCAAGCCCCGGATGGCCAAGGGGCTGCTATCCAACCCCTGGTCCGCGATTTTGACACCCTGATCGGCTATCAGATCCAGCATTTCTCAGAACCCCGCCGACAGTTTTCCGTCCATGCCGCGACCGGGCACTTCACCGTCCAATGCCCCGGCAATTACTGTAATATTATGGTCCAGCATACCGACGTAAGTGCCTTCATAAGTCCCGTCTTCCCCCATGGCGTCCGAGAACAGCTCACCGCCAACCTTAACCTCGTGCCCTTTCGCCGCGGCACCTTCGATCAGCGCCCGCATCGAACGATCCGAGACCGAGCTTTCGACAAAAACAGCCGTGATCTGACGATCCACCAACACATCAACCAACTCGCCAATCCGGTTCAACCCAGCCTCGGACTGGGTCGAGATGCCCTGGATGCCCAAAACCTCGAACCCGAAACTTTCACCGAAATAGCCAAAGGCGTCATGGGCCGTGACCAAAACCTTGTTGTTGTCCGGCACAGTCCCAAGCGTGTCCTGCGCATAGGCGGTCAGACGGTCGACATCAGCCAGATGGGCCTGCGCGTTAGCAGCAAAGATCTCGGCCGCTTCCGGGTGTACTTCCGTCAGCGCTGCCTGCACTTCGATGACAACATCACGCCACAACTCGGGCGTCATCCACACATGTGGATCGTATTTGTCGGCATAATCGTCATGGGCGCGCAGTTTGGATTTATCAATTCCATCCGCAACAGCAATGACCGTCCGTTTGCGCGCAAGATCCTGAAAGAAGCCTTCCATCTGCGCCTCAAGATACAGACCATGCCACAGCACCAGATCAGCCCGGGTCATTGCCACAATATCACTGCGGGTCTGGCGATAGGCATGCGGGTCAACGCCCGGCCCCATCAAACCCTTAACTTCGACCTGATCGCCCCCGACCTGACGCACCGCATCTGCAATCATGCCTGTCGTCGCGACCACTTTCAGTGGCGCGTCAGCCCAGGCTGCAATCGGTAAAGCAGCGGCAATTGCCATAGCTGCAAGAAAACTGCGACGAATCATTGCGTCCCTTTCAAGGTACTCTCTTGCGACTAAATATGAGAACCATTCGCAACTAAGTCAACGCTAATGCGAATTATTCGCAACAAAACCCCTGTATTTTGTCCAAATGGTCAAAAAAATACACTCCCAATTGGCCTGCATGCCTTCCATTTGGTCGCATGCCGTGCGATTTTGGCGCAAACCTCCCAAAGGACGTGAAGATGGAAACGCAGAGCTCAGAAAGCCCCGTGCGCACCGCGCATCTGCCGCAAGTGACCGAACCCCGGAATCCGGGCATGGATCTCGATCTGGAGTGGGTGCGCGCCGTGCAGGCCAATACTTCGGCCATTGAGCGCCGCGCCGCGACCCTGCCCGGTCGACGGTCGGTCAAGAAAGAGTATCAGGCGGCATGGTTGCTCAAGGCGATCACGATGATCGACCTGACCACCTTGTCGGGCGATGACACCATTGGTCGCGTGCGACGCCTGTGTGCCAAGGCGCGACAGCCGGTGGCATCTTCAACGCTGCAAGCCCTGGACATGCCACCAATCACGACCGGGGCGGTTTGCGTCTATCACGATATGATCGAAACCGCCGTCAGCGCTTTGGAAGGTACCGGAGTTCCTGTTGCAGCCGTGTCGACGGGCTTTCCTGCAGGCCTCTCGCCTTTTCATCTGCGCATTGCCGAGATCGAGGAAAGCGTGAAAGCCGGAGCCGAGGAAATCGACATCGTGATCTCGCGCCGCCACGTGCTGTCGGGTGACTGGCAAGCGTTGTATGAAGAGATGAAGGCTTTCCGCGTGGCCTGCGGCGATGCACATGTCAAAGCCATTCTGGCAACCGGCGAACTGGGCAGCCTGCGCAACGTGGCGCGTGCCTCGCTGGTCTGCATGATGGCCGGTGCTGATTTCATCAAGACCTCGACCGGCAAGGAAAGCGTCAACGCCACCCTGCCTGTCACGCTGGTCATGATCCGCGCGATCCGCGACTACTATGATCGCACCGGGTATCGCGTGGGTTACAAACCTGCGGGCGGTATCTCGAAAGCCAAGGACGCGCTGGTCTACCTGTCGCTGATCAAGGACGAACTGGGCGATCGCTGGCTGGAACCCGACCTGTTCCGCTTCGGGGCGTCATCTCTGCTGGGCGACATTGAACGGCAATTGGAACATTACGTCACCGGGGCATACTCGGCTGGCTACCGTCATTCGATGGGCTGAGCCCGAGGGAAACCTCAGGACATTGAGTATTTGGGAAAAGATGAAATCATGACTGTGAAAGAAATCTTCGAGACCATGGATTACGGCCCCGCCCCCGAAAGCGCCGCCGAGGCACTAGCCTGGCTGGTCGATCAGGGTGACAAGTTCGGCCACTATATTGACGGGGCCTTCACCAAACCGGGCAAAGGCTTTGACAGCCGCAATCCTGCGACTGGCGAGGTTCTGGCCAAGCTGACACAGGCAAAACAGGCGGATGTGGACTCCGCTGTCGCTGCCGCCCGAAAAGCCCAGCCGAAATGGGAGAAACTGGGCGGCGCAGGTCGCGCACGGTATCTTTACGCCATCGCGCGCCTGTTGCAGAAACATTCCCGTCTGTTTGCGGTGCTGGAAAGTCTGGACAACGGCAAACCGATCCGTGAGTCGCGTGATATCGATATCCCGCTGGTACAGCGCCACTTCTACTACCACGCAGGTATGGCGCAGCTGATGGAAAGCGAATTGCCCGACGTCGAGGCGCTGGGTGTCTGCGGGCAGATCGTTCCGTGGAATTTCCCGCTTTTGATGCTGGCCTGGAAGATCGCTCCGGCGCTGGCGATGGGTAACACGGTGGTTCTGAAGCCGGCTGAGTATACCTCGCTGACCGCGCTGCTGTTTGCCGATATCTGCACGCAAGCCGGGCTGCCCAAGGGCATGGTCAACATTATCACCGGCGACGGCGCGGTCGGTGAAATGATCGTTGCCTCAGACGTGGACAAAATCGCCTTCACCGGCTCAACCGTTGTGGGCCGCCGCATTCGCGAAGCGACTGGTGGCTCTGGCAAGGCGCTGACTTTGGAGCTGGGTGGCAAATCCGCCTATGTCGTCTTTGACGACGCCGATATTGATTCAGCCATCGAAGGTCTGGTCGATGCGATCTGGTTCAATCAGGGTCAGGTCTGCTGCGCCGGTTCGCGCTTACTGGTACAGGAAGGCATCGCCGACCGGTTCCACGACAAGCTGCGCGCGCGGATGGACACCCTGCGCATTGGCGACCCACTGGATAAATGCATCGACGTAGGCGCGGTTGTCGATCCGGTTCAATTGCAAACCATCAAAGGTTTGGTCGACAGCAACACTGTTGGTCACGTCCATCAGGCGGCCTGCGAGCTGCCCGCAAACGGATGCTACTATCCGCCGACGCTGATCTCTGGCCTCGAAACATCCGATCCGCTGATGCAGGAAGAAATCTTCGGCCCGGTACTGGTCTCGTCAACCTTCCGAACCCCGGAAGAGGCGGTGGAGCTGGCCAACAATACCCGCTACGGGCTGGCCGCAACGGTCTGGACCGAGAATGTGAACCTTGCCCTGGACATCGCGCCCAAGCTGGTTGCGGGCGTGGTCTGGGTAAACGCGACCAATCTGTTCGACGCAGCTGCCGGATTCGGCGGCGTACGCGAAAGCGGCTTTGGTCGCGAAGGTGGTTGGGAAGGGCTGGCGGCCTACACCAAACCCAAGGGCAAAGCCAAGCCGCTGGCAAAGATCGAAGCGGTGATGGCCGAAGGGGCTCCGGTCGATCCGATTGACCGAACGGCCAAGATGTATATCGGCGGCAAACAGGCGCGGCCCGACAGCGGGTATTCGAAACCGATCTGGGGCAAGTCCGGTCTTTTGGGTCATGTGGGCCTTGCCAACCGCAAGGACGTCCGTAACGCCGTTGAGGCTGCGGCGGGAGCCACGGGTTGGTCCAAGACCACGGGTCATTTGCGGGCGCAGATCCTGTACTACATCGGCGAAAACCTCTCGGCTCGTGCCGGTGAATTCGCAGCACGTATCGATGCCATGACAGGTAAAAAGGACGGAGCGAAAGAGGTCGAAGCCTCAATTCAGCGCCTGTTCACCGCCGCCGCTTGGGCCGACAAGTATGACGGTCAGGTTCATGGTGTTCCGATCCGGGGCGTTGCGATTGCCATGAAAGAACCTGTAGGTGTCATCGGCGCACTCTGCGCGGATGAGGTGCCGCTGCTTGGTCTCGTCTCGGCTATGGCTCCGGCGATTGCCATGGGCAACCGTGTGATTCTGGCCGCGTCCGAACCCTATCCGCTGGCCGCAACCGATTTCTACCAGATCCTCGAAACCTCGGACGTGCCTGCAGGGGTGGTCAACATCCTGACTGGCAGCCATGCGGAACTGGCGAAACCGCTGGCCTCGCATCTGAACGTGGATGCGGTCTGGTCGTTCTCGTCCTCCGACCTGTCAAAGGAGATCGAAGTTGTCTCGGCCGGGAACCTGAAACGGACCTGGGTCAATAACGCGACGGCATTTGACTGGAGCATGGACCATTCCCGCCGGTTCCTTCAGGCTGCGACCGAAGTGAAGAACATCTGGGTGCCCTACGGCGAGTAGGGTTCCCGCATCAGGGAGGCCTACATGAGTTTTTCAGGAGACTTTTCAGGAAAAACCGTCGTCGTGATCGGCGGCACAAGTGGTATCAACCGGGGCATTGCCGAGGCTTTCGCAGCCTCGGGTGCCAAACTGGCGGTTGCCAGCCGGTCGCAGGAAAAAGTGGACGATACGGTTGCGGCCCTGAAAAAGGTCGGCGCGGCTGAGGCGATCGGTGCTGCCTTTGATGTTCGCGACTCTGACTCGGTAGCTGCAGGTCTTAAACACTTCCATGAGGCTTTGGGCGATTTCGACGTGCTGGTGTCCGGCGCAGCCGGTAACTTCCCGGCGCTGGCTGCCGAGATGTCGGTCAACGCCTTCAAGACCGTGATTGACATTGATCTGATGGGCACTATCCATGTGTTGAAAGGGGCCTATCCTTACCTGAAACGCCCCGGCGCCAGCATCATCAACATCTCGGCCCCGCAATCTTATCTACCTTACGAAGGTCAGGCTCATGTATGCGCTGCCAAGGCGGGTGTGGACCAGATCACGCGCACTTTGTCGATGGAATGGGGCGTCGAGGGCATCCGTGTGAACTCGGTCGTGCCCGGTTTCATCGAAGGCACAGAAGGGGCCAAACGTCTGGCACCCACCCCGGATGCGGGGGAAGCGCTGCGCAAGGACGTGCCCTTGGGTCGCTGGGGTCAGCCACAGGATGTTGCCAATGCCTGCCTGTTCCTAAGTTCGGACATGGCCAGCTATATCAGCGGCACAGTTCTGGCCGTGGACGGTGCGCTGTACCAGCGCGGATCAGGCAAGTTCGGCCAGATGATGGGTCAGATGCTGCGTAGCATGAAAAAGGGTTGAGCAACGCTCAACCCCCTGTCATTCAATTGGTGGTTTCCAAGCCTACTGGCTTGCCAACAACCGTGAAATGTAGCCCCTCAGGATCCAGCAATTCAGAGGCCACGCGGTTCACTTCGTCCAGTGTCACCGCGTTCACCTTGTCGTTGCGGGTAGCGATATAGTCGATCGGCAGACCTTCCATCTGCATGCCAACCATGATCCCCGCGATCTGCGCGTTGCCATCGAACCGCAGCGGATAAGCGCCGGTCAGATAGGTCTTGGCATCATCCAGTTCTTTCTGCGACACACCGTCCTCAGCAGCGCGGGCCCATTCGGCGCGGATAACTTCGACCGCTTCGGCGATCCGGTCATTGGCCGAAGATACTGAACCCAGATAGACCGAGGCCAGGTCCTTGGGCACCAGATACGTCCCCACACCGTAAGTCAGGCCGCGTTTTTCACGCACCTCCTGCATCAGGCGGCTTTCGAACCCGCCACCGCCCAGGATGTGGTTCAGGATATAGGCGGCGAAGAAATCCGGATCATCACGGTCGATCCCTTTCTGGCCAAACAGCGCGACCGATTGCGGCGTGTCAAAGTCGATGACGCTTACGCCACCTGAAATCGAAACCTCGGCCTTGTCCGGAATCGGTTTGCCCGTGTCCGGCAGGTCCGCAAGAAGTTGGTCGAGCAATCCGCCCAATTCCTCTGCAGTTATGTCACCCACGGCACCGACAAACAGGCGATCCTTGGCAAAGACATTGTCATAAGCTGCCACCACGTCTTCGCGCGTCAGACCTGCAACACTGTCCAGATTTCCTTTGCCTTCGGACCCGTAAGGATGCTCTCCGTATGCCATTTTGGCGAAACTGCGCCCGGCAATGTCATTCGGATCGGTCTGATCCGATCTGAGACCCGAGAGGATCTGCGCCCGCACCCGATCCACTGCATCCTGATCAAAGCGAGGCGCGTGAAGGGTGGTTTGCAACAGCTCCACAACCTCGTCCCGGTTCTCGGTCAGAAACTGCGCGGATATCGAAACTGTGTCGTCGCTGGCATTGTAGCCAAATGAAGCGGCCAGAGATTCAAGTTCCCGAGCATAGGATCGGGCGTCCATGTCGCCAGCGCCTTCTTCGATCAACCCGCTCATCAGATAAACCGCGCCGCGTTTGTCCGGATCATCCAGTGATGTTCCGCCTCGGAACCGAAACTCCACGGCAGTGAATGGGATCGAGTGGTCTTCGACCAGCCACGCGGTGATGCCACCGGGCGAGGTGACCTCCTTGATCTCGATCTCGGCCCAGGCGGGTAGCGCAAATACAAGGGCAATCAGAGTTGTGAATAAGGCCTTCATTGCGTCACCTCATCGTCGCGCGTCAGCCAGCCGGTAACGGATGCTTCGGGTTGCAGCACGTCGCGGGCGGCTGCGATGATCTCATCACCAGTCACGGCTTGCAGAATGTCTGGCCAGGCCTGAACATCTTCGACCGTCAGACCACTGGTCAATGCCCGGCCATAGCGGTTGCCTATCCCATCCACATTGTCACGCGCATAGGTCTGGGCGGCGCGCAATTGCATTTTTATACGGCCCAGATCTTCTTCATTCACGCCTTCAGCGATGAAATCGGCGACTGCCTGATCCATGGCGTCTTCAGCCTCTTGCAGCGACACGCCTTCGGCAGGTACGACCAGTAGGTCAAATGTCGTGTCATCCAGCGATACACCCCGATAAAACGCGCCGGCATAAACAACCTTCTGATCCTCGAACTGAAGCTTTTCATTCAGGTAAGAGGTCGTTCCACCCCCCAGAAGTTCGGCCAGCAGATACAAAGCGGCAGCTTTTTCCTGCGCGCCCGGGTCACGTTCAGGCGCAAGATAGCTGCGCTGCACATAAGGTTGCGAAACGCGCGGATCCTTGAAGGTCAGGCGACGTTCGGTGGTTTGCGGCGGCTCCTGAGAGCGTACGCGCTCAGGCAAGTCCGCGTTTGCAGGGATCACGCCGTAATACTGGTCCGCCAAATCGCGAACCTCGTTCGGATCCACATCTCCGGTCACCACCAGAATGGCGTTATTGGGCGCGTAGTGGGTCTGGTAGAAGGACAGGGCATCATCCATATCCAGCGTTTCCATCTCGTGCTTCCAACCAATGATCGGCACGCCATACCGATGGTTGAGATATTGCGCCGCGCTCATCTGTTCGCCAAACAAGGCGCGCGGATTGTTTTCAGTGCGCTGGTTGCGTTCTTCCAAAATCACATCCCGTTCGGTGAGGATGTCATTTTCGGACATGCGGATGTTTCGCATCCGGTCCGCCTCCATCCGCATCATCAGTTCCAGGCGATCTGCAGCGACGCGTTGGAAATAGGCGGTGTAGTCGTACGAAGTAAATGCGTTGTCATTGCCACCATTCGCTGCGACGGTCGCCGAAAATTCCCCCGGTGCCAGCGTATCGGTGCCTTTGAACAGCAAGTGTTCCAGAAAATGCGCCACGCCGGATGACCCGACAGGTTCATCAGCCGATCCGGCCCGATACCAGACCATATGCTGAACGACGGGCGCGCGGTGATCTTCGACCACCACGACGTCCATACCGTTGTCCAGCGTAAATGTTGTGACCGCCTCTTGTCCGTCCTCGGCAAAAACCGGGGTGGCGGCAATCAGGACGGCCGACAGTGTCAGGGCCCGAACCATGGGGCATCCTCCGTTTCGTTTCTGGGTTTCAAACTACGGTGGCGCGGCGCAGGTTCAAGGGAGATGACGGAAAGTTAAGAATTATTCATTCGCAGGTGGCGATGAAGGTGTTTCTATCCCAGCGCCGCGGGCCGCCTCGGTTTCCTGAAAGGGATCAATGGATTGACGTTCGTAAACCTGCGCATAGCGATCAACCGGGAACAACCGCAGGCCGGTCCAACGACCACGGCGCTTGCGGAAGGCATCATCCTCTTCCTGAACCACCTGTCGCGTGTTGGTCGGCACACCATAGCGGCTGGACGCCGTGACCAGCGCTGCATCGGAAGACGGAACCGAGGTGTTCGGGTTCAACGCCGCTGCATTCCCGCCCAATGCGAGAACTGCATCAGCATTGGGGTTGGGATCCGTCAGGTTTCCGCCACCCGGCGTCGGCGCGGGCAGGAAGGCATAGTCCTGAGGTTCCGTCAGCGGCTTGACCGGCAGCACCGAAAACTCATCCGGTCCTTGGCCCGGAGGCTCAAGATCGCGCAAGCCGGGGTTGGAGCATCCCGCAACGGCGGCAGCAACTGTCAAAGCAAGTATGGCGCGCGGCATCCGCATTATCGTCTCCAGCCTGTTTTGTGAGCTTTTATCGCATATCAACCGGCGCGTCACGAGGGCTTTTTACCATCGAAGAGAACCAGACCAATTGCTCCGGCAAATATGAACACATCGGCCAGATTGAACACAAACGGATTGTTGATCCCACAGCAGGACATGTTCAGAAAATCCAGAACAAAGCCGTAGAGTACACGATCAACCACGTTGCCCAGCGCACCACCAATCAGCAAACCGCCGCAGATCAGCATGAACTTCGTCGGTGTCGAGCGCCGCAGCCAAATCACCACAGCGATACAGATTGCGATGGAAACACCGATCAATATCCAGCGGGACGCGTCACTGTCCCCCTGAAACAAGCCGAAATTGATCCCGCGATTCTGGCCGTATTTGAACACCAGAAGGGGCGGCAGCACGTCGATGCCACCCAGTTGATCAGCCACACGCATCACATGAACGACCAGATACTTGCTGACCTGGTCGATCACAAACGCGGCCAATCCGGCCCAGATCAACAGCCGATAACCCATCAGTGACGGAAATGCCGCATACCGGTGAAGACCATCGCCAATCCCGCCTCGTCAGCGGCCGCAATCACCTCGTCATCACGCATCGAGCCGCCCGGCTGAATCACACAGGTCGCACCCGCTTCGGCGGCCTCCATCAACCCGTCGGGGAAGGGGAAGAACGCGTCTGATGCCACTGCGGATCCGATTGTCAGCGGCTGCGGCAGGCCCAACACATCGGCCATACGTTCGGCCTTTTTGGCGGCAATCAGGGCAGAATCCACACGGCTCATCTGTCCAGCGCCGACACCCACTGTCGCGCCGTCCCTTACATAGACGATGGCGTTGGACTTGACGTGTTTGGCCACTTTCCAGGCAAACAGCAGATCGCGCATCTGCTCGTCTGACGGGGCTTTCTTGGTGACGACTTTCAAATCGTCCATGCCAACAAAGCCATTGTCCTTGTCTTGCACCAAAAGGCCACCAGCCACCTGACGCACCGTCTTGCCGCCCGCTGTTACATCCGGCAGGGCTTCGGTCGTCAGCAGTCGCAGGTTTTTCTTAGCCGCAAAGATCGCTTTGGCCTCGTCCGATGCGCCTGGCGCGATCACTACCTCGGTGAAGATACCGGTGATTTCCTGTGCAGTTTCGGCGTCCAGTGGCTGATTCAACGCCACGATCCCACCAAAGGCCGAGGTACGGTCGCAATCGAACGCAGCCTTATAGGCCTCAATCAACGTCGCGCCCTTCGCTACACCGCAAGGGTTGGCATGTTTGATAATTGCGCAAGCCGCGCCCTGAGCGGGATCAAACTCGGCGACCAGTTCAAAGGCCGCGTCAGTATCGTTGATATTGTTATAGCTCAGTTCCTTGCCCTGATGCTGAACCGCGGTTGCCACGCCGGGGCGATTGGTTCCATCGGAGTAGAACGCCGCCTGCTGATGGCTGTTCTCGCCATAACGCAAGGTCTGCTTCAACTCACCCGCAAACGCACGGCGTTTGGGCACCTCCAGCTGCAGTGCATCGGCCATCCAGTTCGATACAGCACTGTCATAAGCTGCGGTGCGAGCATAGGCCTTTTGGGCAAGCCACTGGCGGAAACCCAGCGACGTCTTGCCGTAGTTTTCTTCCAGTTGATCCAGCACCGAGGAATAATCCTCGACATCCACCACCACATTAACGAACGCATGGTTTTTCGACGCCGCGCGGATCATCGCAGGACCGCCGATATCAATGTTCTCGATGCACTCGTTATATTCCGCGCCTTTGGCCACAGTGGCCTCAAACGGGTAGAGGTTCACCACCAGCAGGTCGATCGCGCCAATACCGTGTTCTTCCATCGCGGCGACATGGGTATCGTTATCCCGCAGGGCCAACAAACCGCCATGCACCATCGGGTGCAGGGTCTTGACTCGGCCATCCATCATCTCAGGAAACCCGGTGATTTCGCTGACATCTTTGACCTCTAGCCCGGCATCGCGCAGCGCCTTAGCGGTCCCGCCGGTCGACAGCAGCTCGATCCCGCGCTCGGCCAGCGCCTTTCCCAGCTCGATCAATCCGGTCTTGTCGGAAACGGAAAGCAACGCGCGGCGCACGGGGTGAAAGTCGGTCATGGGTCCAAAGGTCCTTTTGGCGTCAGTCGAATTCGGGTTCGTCCCGGTGCAGATCGCGCACGGCATAGGCTGTATCCTGTGCCTTGCTCAGCGTCCACCCGATGCGCGTCGCATACTCCATCGCGCGCCCGGATAGAACGATCTGTTTTGTCGCGCGTGGCTTTAAACGCCCTTTTTCAAGATAAACGCTTGGTTCGACGCTTAACTTTCCAGTGCCATCATGGCGAAATACCCAGATCTCGCCACTTTTCAGTGCCATCGACACCGCCGCCCCGCCCAAGTCCACCGCCGCATCCACGTCAGGATGCAGATGAAACCGAATGTCAAATGCAAGGCCGGATAGGCCGGATGCGTCCATGGCCTTGTCGAACTGCCGCTTTGCCTTGTCTGTGGCTGTCACTAACATATCCTCGCCGACCAACTCGCGCCCATCAAACCGCAGCTCGAATGTACGGGCATGCGTCAGGCCAAAGACCTTCACATAGCCATCATGACCGGCCATGAACCCGACGCCTTCGACCGCGTCCGCGAATTCAACTGGAACATCCTGCGGTGCATCCACCAGCGCCTGGTGGTCACTGCCTGCAAGGGGGTTGGCCAGCCGAGCACTGGAATAGCCATCCAGGCATAGCGTGGAATGCGAGGGGGTTGCCCGCCCCGCTCGACGCCAGTCCAGACCAAAACTCGCACCTGATCCGCAATTCACAATCAACGGACGGCGCCCGGATGTCAGTTCGAATGCCAATGTCGAAGCATGGGCGTTCAGGGATGCCGTGCCGGAAGGCGGCGTGCTGGCGTCGACGATAATGGTTGTTCGCGCAGCAGCAAGGCGGGCATATCCCAGTGGCAGCTCGGTTGCGGCCTTAAACTTGACGCCGCTTTCGGCCAAAGCCTGTTCCAACCGGCCTTCGACCCCGCGCCCGCCACCGTGGAACCGTGCAAGCGCCCCGTCGGCATGGCGCAAACTGCGCAATGTCGGCGCGACCCGCTTGATGGCATTGGCCTGCGCCGCAGGCGTGCCGCGCCCCAACTCTTTCAACGCGGACGAAGTCCAGCTGAGCAGGGTAAACACTTCGAGCAATTCTTCCGGGTTGCGCGTTGGAATGCCGCCGTGCTTGTCCACCTGCCTGTCGCATTCACGGGCCAGCGCGCGCAGGGCGGGATCAGCCATCTGTTCAAGCCCCTCCAGCGCCAGACCTGCCTGAACCAGACCCGCCAAGGCTTCGAACCGGGGCAGCCCCGGGGTCGCGGCATGCCAGCGTTTCGACAGAAACCAGGTTTGTTGTGCAAGCGCGCCGAAGAATTGATTGCTTTGTTTTTCGTCAACACCACGCAGCAGGAAAATTGCGTGGTTGATCCAGCGCATCACCCGCCGCCCGGTCAGGTCCGGCTCCCAGCCCGGCCCATGACCGCGACCATGTGCCTCGATCCAGCCCCAGACCCAGCGTTGCGCTTTTTGCCGTGCCCGCATGTCTCCGACGGCGGCCAGATCATCGAGCCACGCAAAACCATGCCGTTCATCATCAAATCCAGCGCTTGGGGCTGCGACGTCCCACAACCCTGTGTCCTGCGCTTCGACAAGATACCCGGCGAACAGAAGGTTACCGGCAACAAGCTGCCGCCCCCGCGCAAAGGCCCCAACACTGCGCGGTTCCGGCTGAGCCACAAAACCCGTGACCGCCTTTTGCCGCTGGCTCAGGCGCGCGTAGAAACGGTTCTGAAACCGCATCCATCGACTGGTCATGGTGTCCGAATTTGACATGACGCTTGTTACTCTGCCCCTTGCGCTCTGCTGGCGCTTGAACCAACGATAGACCGCGCCGATCGTCAAGTCATCGAAAAGCGTTCGCTCAGGCGGATTTGTTCAGGCAGGCGATGTAGAACCCATCCATCCCGCCGCGATCCAGCCAATAGTCCGGTCGCAGCCGCAGACCGCCTTCTTCTGTGATCCAATCTTTTTCGATACCGGGTATGTTCAGCGCCGTGCGATCCACGCTCATGTCCGAATACTGCGGCAGCGCCTCTTCGATCTGAACTTCGCCCTCATCAGGCAGCAGGGAACAGGTGCAATACACCAACCGCCCACCGGGTTTGAGCAGGGTCCAGGCATGGGCCAACATCCGCGATTGCAGATCGATCAGATCGCCGAAGGCCGACCCATCCTTGGCGAAGGGCAAATCAGGATGACGCCGGATCGTGCCTGTGGCGGAACAGGGTGCATCCAGCAAGATCGCATCGTATTGACCTTCATGATCCAGCGCATCGCCTGCAACAACCTGAGCGCTCAACCCGGTTCGGGCAAGGTTTTCGCGCACGCGTTCAATCCGCGCCTCTGAGATATCCAGCGCCGTGACCTTGGCGCCTGCAACCGCCAGCTGCAGCGTCTTCCCCCCCGGGGCGGCACATATGTCCAACACCGTTTCACCGGCCTTTGGGGCCAGAATCTGAACCGGCAAAGCTGCCGCCGCATCCTGAACCCACCAATCTCCGGTAGCGTATCCCGGCAGGGCCGAGACTTGTCCTGCATTGTCCAATCGCACCGATCCGGTAGACAGCGCCTCACCTGCCGGAGCATCACATCCCGGTTTCACCGTCAGATCCAGCGGTGCACCGGCGAACTGCGCTTGCTCCATGCCTGCGACGGCCTCAGGTCCCCAAGCCGTCACCAGCGGGTCGCGCAACCATTCTGGCAAACGCGGCACCCGCATTTTTGGCCAAGCCTCGGGTCCTTCAGCGGCCACTTTACGCAATACCGCGTTCATCAGCCCTTTCAACCGCCCGTGCTTGCGCGAACGCCCGATGATCTCGACCATCGAATTCACCACGCCATGCGCTGCCTCACCGTTGCAAAGCTCAACCGCGCCAAGTCGCAGGGCGTTGTGCACGGTCAAGGCCGGTGTACGATTCAGGTGATTGTCCAGCAGACGGTCGGCACGTTCTAACCCCCGCAGCGTCTCCAGGGCCAACCGCTGCGCCCGTGCGCGATCTTCCGGGGGCAAGCGATCCAGCGCACCCGCTGCCAGACATTCAGATAGCAACCGACCCTCGCCCAGAATCTGATCCAGCAGGTAGATTGCGCTGCGCCGCGCTGCTGTTGCACTGTTAGACATGGTACCGCCTTAATGTGATCTGTGCCCGCATTGCCTTTGGCGGACGGGGGCGTATATCAAGGCGGTGGACGGAAAGGAACCCGATGTCATGAGTGACGACCCCAAAGACTTGCCTGCCGCCGCTCAGCGCGCCCTGGCCGAGGCTGACGAGCGTCGCCGCAAAGCCAAAGCCGAGGCCAAGGAACTGCCCAAGGAACTGGGCGGACGTGATGGCCCGGACCCTGCCCGCTATGGCGATTGGGAGAAAAAAGGGCTGGCGATCGACTTCTGACAGTTCACCTGCGCAAGGCCTGCAGAAAATCATCAATCAGTGCGCGCTGCTTTTTGGACTTTGCACGTTCCTCAGGCCAAGTCAGCCAATAGCCATCCTGAGTTCTTAGTTCCGGCAAGCCAAGCCTGCGCAAACGCCCAGCCTGCAAATCATCTGCCGCCAGCGGGACGGACCCCAGCGCGACACCCGTCCCCTGCCGCGCCGCCGTCAATGCATGTTCCATCGAATCAAAACTGACGTTTGATTGTGGCAGATCGGGTTGATCAGCCTTGACGGACCAGTCCTGCCATCCCGGCCTTTCCCCACGCACGTCAATCAGCGGCGCACCCCAGAAAACATCTATGGCAGCCATTGGCACCAACATCTCATCCGCGATCAATGCCGCATCACGTCCGGGCCAGGCACCGCGCCCGTAGCGGATTTGAAGCCATGTGCGTTCTTCGTCCAGCGATGATCGTCGCGCCACCGAGTCGGTCATCACCCGCACGTTGGGGCGCAGTTCGTGAAACTTTCCGAGACAGGGCAACACCAGCGCATGAATGTGTGATGACAGCGCCGCCACCCGCAGCGCACGGGGTGTTTTTCCGAACAGCTCTTCGGTATTGCGCTCTAAGGCCTGCAAGCTGTCTTGCACCAGAGGCAAATAGCTTTCGCCTTCAACGGTCAGCGACACACCGCGCGCTTCGCGCACAAACAGCGACCGACCCAACCACGCTTCAAGATTGCCAATCCTCTGGCTGACAGCCGCCTGCGTCAAACCGAACTCTCGCGCTGCGGCCGAGAATCCGCCCAACCGCCCCGCCGCCTCAAAGACACGCAGCCAGTCCAGCGGAGGTAGTCCGATCTGTTTTCTAGCCATTAGATTTTCCATGCCTCAGCAGAAAGAAGGATTAATTGTCGTAATGCCATAAGGGGCGTATGTGCTCAAGCAAAGCCCGCGCTGAACAGGAGAACCCCAATGCTGCGCTCCGCCACTTTTGACACCTCGGTTGTGACTGTTGAGTTCGACACCGGCACCAAGGCCCGCTTCCACGCCATCTGGCTGCGCGACAACGCGCTTGACCCTGAAACCCGCGCACCCGGAAATGGCCAGCGCCTGATCACAATCGGCGATATCCCAACCGACATTTCCGTCAGCGCCGCCGAGATCAGCAATGGCGATCTGAGCGTCACGTTTCAGCCCGAAGGCAAAACGGTCACCTTCCCCGCTGACTGGCTAGCCGCACATACCTATGACTGCGACAGGACGCGAAAAAACGGCTGGCTCGCGCCCGACCTGACCACGTGGCAACGCGGCTTTGACGCGCCCGACGCGGATTGGTCCGACGTGCACACCAGCCCGACTGCCAAACGCGACTGGCTGGCCGCCGTTGCAGAGTTCGGATTTGCCAAGCTGACCGGCGGTCCGACCGATCCGGAATCGCTGCTGCAGGTGGCCGATCTGTTCGGGTACGTGCGCGAGACCAACTATGGGCCCTATTTCGAGGTGCGGACCGAAGTGAACCCGACCAACCTCGCCTATACCGGCCTTGGTTTGCAGGCGCACACCGACAACCCCTATCGCGATCCGGTGCCGACGTTACAGATCCTGTATTGCCTTGAGAACTCAGCTGAAGGCGGTGATTCCATCGTTGTGGATGGCTTTCGCGCTGCCCAACGCCTGCGCGAATTGAATCCCGAAGGATTTGACCTGCTCGCAGGCTATCCCGCCCGGTTCGAATACAAGGGTTCTGACGATGTTTGCCTGCGTTCGCGGCGCCCGATGATTGAGCTTTCGCCTGACGGTGAGATGGTCGGTATCCGGTTCAACAACCGGTCCTCCGCGCCGTTCGTCGATGTGCCCTTTGATCAGATGCAGGCTTTCTACGCCGCCTACCGCCAGTTGGGAGAGATTATCGACGACCCAAACATGGGCGTATCATTCAAGCTGGAGCCGGGCGAAAGCTTCATCGTTGACAACACCCGCGTCTTGCACGCGCGGCTGGGCTATTCCGGCTCGGGAACACGTTGGTTGCAGGGGTGCTATGCCGATAAGGACGGGTTGCTGTCGACGTTGGCCGCAATGCAATTGGCACAGCCGGAGGCGGCGGAATGAAGCCCGACTTTTCGACCCTGACCCGCGCCAACATCGTGGCGTTCATCGCGGATATCTTCGAGCGTCGCGGCGGAGAGGAATATCTGGGCGAGCCCGTTACAATGGCCGAACACATGCTGCAAGGCGCAGCTATTGCCGAACAGAACGACATGCCCGAAGAGATCATAGTCGGTGCCCTACTGCATGACATCGGGCATTTCACGTCCGAGTTCGGCACCTATCACCCGGATGATACCCAAGATCGCCACCACGAAGACGCTGGTGCCGATGTGCTAGAACAGTTCTTTCCAACCGTCATCACCGATTGCTGCCGCTATCATGTCGCGGCCAAACGTTACCTGTGCGCCACCAAGCCTGAGTATTTCAACCGTTTGTCCGAAGCCTCGGTCCACACATTGGAGCTGCAGGGCGGACCGATGAGCGCCGAGGAAGTGGCCAAGTTCGAGGCAAATCCGAACCTGAAAGAGATTATACAGGTGCGGTATCTGGACGAAGCTGGAAAACGCGCCGATATGAAGACCCCCGATTTTCCCCATTTTGCGCCAATGGTACAGCGGATGGTCGATCGGCATTTGGGAGCGACCTGAACGCGTCATATAAAAACCAAACCTGAGAACCGTGTCGCCGACCCGCAGCACGGTTTTCAGAATTTCTTAACATATGCTCCAACTTTCTGCGATACTTTGAGGTGGAGCCATAGCCGCCACCAAAACAAAGGGCCACGAGATGGAGTTGAACAGACGCAGAGCTGTGCAATTGGGCACCGCAGCCACGTTTGGTGCAGCCCTTCCCAGCAGCGCCATTACAAATCCCGATCCGAACCGGGGTTTTGAGGCGGCGCATCAGAATACAATAGCCCGCCTCAAAAGTGTGTTTTCAGAACTGGGTTTTGCAGAGACCCCGCCTTTGTCCATTGTCACCGCAGATGACACTTACAATGGCGGCCTGCGTCATGATTTTGACCAATCTACCCTACCGCCCGAGGCCTTTGTTGTTCAACCGCTGGCCCGCGTAGGGGATGTTGCGGAAAAGGATCGCCCAGACATTCTGCCCCTGTTTCACGAAATCGGCTGTCATCCAGCCCACGACACGGACGGTCAGGTTGCCACACGCCTGATGGTACGCACTTTGACCGACACCCTTGGTCTGGACCCGGCGCGCATTGCGTTTGTCAGTGTGCCGCAATCCACCAATATGCGACCTGTTCTGGACGAATTGGGCCTGTCTTTTCCGGAAAAAGTCCTGTTGCGGGACGAGGTCGAAGCACTGGCCGCACGTGATGCCTCAGGATACTTCTTTCCTGATCCCTTTGGCGAGGACTACCTCGTGACCATGGGCGTTTACTATCGCGTCGGTGATACAGATGAAGCCGCTCCTGCGGCCTATCCGCCGACGTCCAGCTGGACCGAAATCGGAGAGATCGTCATCGCGGGCGATGCCGCACCACTTGGGATTTCGTTAGGGGCTGAACGGCTGACTTTTGCACTGACCGGGCTGTACCCAACATGGGATCAGCGTTTGGCATTGCTATTTGCGCAGGTCGATCACGATAGTGCCGGAGGCTTGGAGCCGCCGGGACTCGCTGCGTTCAGGTAAAGGTTTGGTCGGGCCTAAAGACCCAGCACGTCCACCATATCATAGTGACCCGGCGCCTTGCCCTGCCCCCACAACGCAGCCTTCAACGCGCCGCGTGCGAAGATGGCACGGTCCGAGGCCAGATGGCGCATCACGATCCGCTCGCCCGGTGCGGCAAACAGAACATCATGCTCTCCGACTATGTCGCCGCCCCGGATGGCGTGAAACCCGATGTCGCCACGCTTGCGGGCTCCGGTCATCCCATCGCGACCCCGGTCCGAGACATCGGCCAGATTGACGCCCCGCCCCTCAGCCGCCGCCTCGCCCAACATCAACGCTGTACCCGACGGTGCATCAACCTTGTGGTGGTGGTGACCTTCGATCACTTCGATATCAAAATCCTCGTCCAGCGCGGCTGCGACCTTTTTGGTCAGTTGGACCAGCAAGTTGACCCCAAGGCTCATATTCCCGGCCCGTACGATCACCGCGTGGCGCGAGGCTGGTTCAAGCGCGGCGATCTGTTCATCCGTCATGCCAGTGGTGCCGATCACATGCACGCAGCGCGCCTGCGCCGCCAGCGCCGCAAACTCCAGCGTTGCCTCGGGGGCCGTGAAATCGATCACCGCCTGCGCCTGTGCAAACGCCTCAAGCGGATCGTCGGTCACGGTGACGCCTAGTGCCTGACCGCCCATGGCTTCGCCCACATCCTGACCGATCCAGTCATGACCCTTGCGCTCGACCACTCCGACCAGTCGTGCCCGATCGCTATCAACTACGGTCTTGATCAGCATCTGCCCCATACGGCCCGAAGCCCCTGTGATGACGATCCCCGGAACATGGGTCATTGCGCTGGTCCTTCTTGTCAAATTCGGCTCAAAGCCTCCTACCCGGTTCGGGGCCGCTTGGCAAAGCCCAGCTTTGCGCTTAGATCGGGGTTTATGGCTAAGAACAAATTCCACGATGGCCCCGGCCCATCCCAAAGACAGCTACGTGTCGGCGAACTGATCCGCCGTACACTGTCCGAAGTGTTGGCGCGCGGCGACGTCCACGACCCCGACCTGAACCGTATGTCAATTACTGTTGGCGAGGTGCGTACCTCGCCCGATCTGAAGATCGCAACCGCCTATGTGCTGCCGTTGGGTGGCAAAGGCAAAGAGGATGTGATCGAGTTGCTGGCTCGTAACAAACACGAATTGCGGCGCATGGTCGGCAAAAAGGTTGGTTTGAAATTTTCGCCCGATCTGCGGTTCCGCCTGGATGACACGTTCGACCGTCTGGATGACACCCGCCGGATGTTCAATCAGGACGCGGTGCGCCGCGATCTGGACGAGTGATCCGCACGCTTGCGATTCTGGGCGCTGTCTTCTGGGCGGCGCAAGCTTCGGCGGTCACTTGCGAAAAGCTGACCCACGAGGGCAAGCGGTACACCATCTGCGAGGTGGATGCCGCAAGTGAAGACTTGCGCTTGTTTCTCAAGGACAGCAACGACGAGCTGCTGGGGCATTTCTCATCCGTGAACGAAGCGCTGGAGCCAACAGGCAAACGCTTGGCCTTTGCCATGAATGCGGGCATGTATCACGACGATCGGTCGCCCGTCGGGCATTATGTCGAAAACGGTCAGGAGCTTATGCGGGTGATCCCCAACCCTGGCCCTGGCAATTTCGGCCTGCTGCCAAATGGCGTCTTCTGTATCCGCGACGACCGTGCGGATGTGATCGAGACACTGGAGTTTATCGATGACAGCCCCGAGTGCCGCTTCGCCAGCCAATCCGGCCCGATGCTGGTGATCGACGGAGAGCTTCACCCGCGTTTCCTGCTCGATTCGACCTCTCGCTATGTCCGCAATGGCGTTGGGACCAGCGAAGATGGAACGCGCGCGGTGTTTGCCATTTCTGAGGACTACGTCACCTTCCACGAGTTTGGCAGCCTGTTTCGAGACGTGCTTGAAACACCAAATGCGCTGTTTTTTGATGGCAACATCTCACGCCTTTACGACCGCGCCGCGAACCGGTCCGATGTCGGGTTCTCGCTGGGTCCCATTGTCGGCGTGGTCCAGGATATTCCCTGACATAAATCTAGCCTGTCATGCTAAATTGACAGCGCCCGACCGATCCGATAGGTCGCGCGCCTCAGTAAGATTCTAGGTGCAAGATGGGACGCAAACGCAAGGGTCGCGACATTTCCGGTTGGCTGGTGGTGGATAAGCCCGCGGGCATGACCTCGACCGCCGTGGTCAACAAGGTGCGTTGGGCGATGGACGCCAAGAAGGCTGGACACGCCGGCACGCTGGACCCTGAGGCGACTGGCGTTCTGGCCGTGGCGTTGGGCGAAGCCACAAAGACCGTTCCCTACATCACCGACGCCCTGAAAGCCTACACGTTCACTGTCCGTCTGGGTCAGGCGACCAATACCGACGATGCCGAGGGCGAAGTTATTGCCGAGAGCACGGCGCGGCCGTCCGACGACGACATCAAGCAGGCGCTATCACCCTTCATTGGTGAGATCATGCAGGTTCCGCCCAAATTCTCGGCTGTTAAAATCGACGGCCAGCGCGCTTACAAACTGGCCCGCGACGGAGAGGATGTGGAACTGACCGCCCGCCCCTTGTGGGTCGAAGAGCTGGTGTTGGTCGACCGCCTTGACGACGATCACGTCGTGCTGGAGATGACATGTGGCAAGGGCGGATACGTCCGGTCCATCGCCCGCGATCTGGGCGCAGCGCTGGGATGCCACGGTCACGTCCGCGAGCTCCGCCGTATCTGGTCCGGCCCGTTCGAGGCCAAGGATGGGCTGAACATCGAGCAGATCGACGAGATGGCCAAAACCACAGCACTGGACGACTACTTGCACCCACTGGAAATTGGCTTAACCGACCTGCCCGAATTGAAGTGCACCCCCGAAGGCGCCACCCGCCTGCGCAATGGAAATCCGGGCATGGTTCTGGCCTCGGACGTGGAATATGGCGACGAAGCTTGGGCCTCGTTGGATGGTCAGGCCGTCGCGGTCGGCATCTACAAATCTGGCGAATTGCATCCTAGCCGGGTGTTCGTCAGCTGACAGCCGTGCTAGGCGAATCTCATGATCACCCGTACGCACACCAAGGGCGACGCGCCCTCGACCGCCGTCTATTCCGATTGCGAGAAATACCGCTATAGCCTGACCCGTGTTTGGGACCAGCAAGGCCGCAAAGCACTGTTCGTGATGCTGAACCCATCGACCGCGACCGAAGTGCAGAACGACCCGACGGTGGAACGCTGCGAACGGCGGGCGCGAGCGCTTGGGTTTGGGGCGTTTCAGGTCACCAATATCTTCGCCTGGCGTGATACTGATCCACGCAAAATGCGCGCCGCTGCTGATCCGGTAGGGCCGGAAAACGATGCAGCTATTCTGGATGGCGTAGGCTGGGCCGATCAGGTCATTGCAGCCTGGGGCACCCATGGCGCACATCTTGAGAGGGGGCCGTCTGTAGAGCACCTGCTGCGCGAAACCAAGCAGCCCTTGTTTCATCTGGGACTGACCAAAGACGGCCACCCAAAACACCCCTTGTATATAGCCTACACGCAGCAACCCGAGCCCTGGGGGCGGTGACAAAGGGTTAACCACAACCTGAGCTATCCTTTGACCAAGGGGCTGAAAGCATGGGATATTCCACCCTCGGGGCAGCACGCTTTCGGAGGGTTCACATGTTTCTGGCCGGATTGCTTGGATTGGCCGCTGTAGGTGGCGCGGCTTACGCGGTGAGCGATATGTTTGTCGGCGACGAAGATGACGCAGACGACTCAGTCAACGATGACTCGCCAACAGAAATTCCCAAAGGAAACCTGCTTGAGGTCGGTGAAAATGTTGAGGATCCTGAAACAGAAGACCCATCTACCGGGACTGTGGTCTCTGAATTCGAAGGGGATCTGGTTATTGCCGGTGCGGATGGGATGGATGCGCTGACCGGACAGGACGGCGATGATCAGATCAATGGCTACGGCGGCGATGATCTTATTTCCGGCGGCTGCGGTGACGACGTGTTGCACGGCGGCGAAGGCGCTGATCTGGTGTCAGGCGGGCATGGCAACGATGTCCTGCACGGTGAGGCCGGTGACGACCAATTGGCAGGCGATGACGGCGACGACGATCTATACGGTCATTTTGGTGAAGATGAACTGGATGGCGGCGACGGAGCAGATGCGCTCTATGGTGGCCAGGGCAGTGACAGTTTGGTTGGCGGCGCAGGCGATGACGCGCTGCATGGCGGATTCGGTGATGACATCCTGGCCGGGGGCGCGGGCGCGGATGTGGTCTTTGGCGGTGATGGAAATGACGTGTTGTACGGCGATGACGCCGACGGCGCACCACAGGTCGATTTCCTGAATGGCGGCGCTGGAGATGATACGATTCTGGCCCAAAGCGGCGACGTCGCGACCGGTGGCGCAGGCAACGACAACATCATTTTGGACACTGATGAGGATGACGAAGAGGTCACGGTTATGGGTTTCCAACCGGGTCAGGACAAGCTTTTGATCACATGGGAAGATCCGATTGACCCGGATATCGAGATTGAAACGGATAGCGAGAACGCCAACTTGACACGCGTCATGATCAACGGTCAGGAGGTGGCACATCTGTATGGGGCTGAAGGTATAACAAGCACTGACATTCAGCTGATATCAGAGGCTGAACTGACGCAATACGGACAGACCGGCTGAGCCCGCAGAATCCTTTTGCTATTCGCTGGAAAAGCGCCTATACGCGCCCATCCGCATCGGAATCGGTGCGGTTTTCTCCATGGGCCTGTGCTGGACGACATCCCGGCCTGCGCCATTCACGCTAACCTTTTAAAGGAGACCCCGATGTCGATTACTGCTGACGAAAAAGCACGCGTTATGAAAGAATTCGGCACCAAGGACGGCGACACCGGTTCGCCAGAAGTCCAGGTTGCCATCCTGACCTCGCGCATCACCACCCTGACCGAGCACTTCAAGACCCACAAGAAAGACAACCACGGTCGTCGCGGCCTGCTGAAGATGGTTGCCCAGCGTCGTAAACTGCTGGACTACCTGAAGGGCAAAGAAGAAGCGCGTTACCAGGACCTGATCAAAAAGCTGGGTATCCGCCGCTAAGCGCGTTTTGTACGATTTGTGCAAGATCTGAGACCCGTTTTGTAGAACTTGTACGCCCGCCACATTTGGCGGGCGTATTCTTTTGCTCTTCCAGATGCACCATCTTGTGCGCAACCTGACTAAGGTCACGGAGTCGGTGCGCAAACTTAAAATACGCGCAACAACACGTTTCTCATCAAAATCTGCACAACTCGACCCGGGGAAGTGCGCATCTGGTCGTCACACCAGACGACATGAGATATTTGAGCGTAGATACCCTTGCCTGGTCCGCATTGGCGGCAACATCACTCATTCTGGCTGCCCAACCGCTGCAATGGCTTTTCCAAAGCTGGGTCAGCCCGGCCTACGGATCTTACGGCTATGTTTACGTCGTTCTGATCCTTGGTCTTGGTAGCGCCAGTTTGCTGAGCGGCAAGCCCGTAACAACGGGTGTAAAAGCGCCAGTCTTGCTGCTGTTGTTTCTGGCGGCCTTGATACGGTTGCTTGGGCAAGTTCTGGCCATCAACATTCTTAGTGCGCTGGCCCTTGCGGTTGATGTGTTTGCGCTGGTTGGCCTCTTGCGCCTGAACCAAAGGCCTTTTGCTTTGTCGCCCTTCTGGATGGCAGCGCTGTTCCTATTCTCCTTGCCGACCGAGATGGTTTTGCAGCGCACGATGGGGTTTCCGCTGCAAATGGTGTCGGCGGACCTGTCCTGCAAAATGCTCAAACACCTGTTTTCCGAGGTGATCTGTGACGGCGTTCGGATCACGTTGGAACAACGCGACATTCTGGTCGATCTCCCATGTTCCGGCGCATCGGGCCTGCTGCTGTCGCTGGCATTTGTCGTTGCCCAGAACGCGGTGATGCGTCCGCGCTGGCATATAGGCTGCCTCTGCCTTTTGGCGGCGATTTTCAGTGCCACGATCGGCAACAGTCTGCGGATTTCGCTTTTGGCGGTTGGTCTTGCAAATGATTTGAATGTCATGTCCGAGCCAGTGCATTCAGTCATCGGGTTGCTGACGCTTGGGTTAACGGTCCTGCCATTTGCCCTTTTCTACCGCCCCCACAGCGCAAACCCTGTCTGCTCCGGCCCGCAACGGCCCCAAAAACCAGCGGCGCCAAAGTGGATCAGAGCGTCATTCTGCCTGACCTACCTGGCGGGCAGCCTGGTCATCGTATCGATGAAGGCTGACCCGGTGGACGTTTCGACATCGGTCACACCCCCGATCCTGCCCACTCAGATTCAGGGGTTTGTGGCCCAAGACGTCCCGCTGACAAACATGGAGGCGTCTTACTTCCAAACCTATGGCGGGCAGGCGCAGAAGGTTCAGTTCGGCCCCATGGGTCTGAACGTGGTGAGCACCCGTGCGCCTCTGCGACATCTCCATGCCCCCGAGATTTGCCTGCGCGGTCTGGGATACACGGTTCGCTTCCTTGGCACCCGCTACGAGGGCGTTCCCAGCGCCTATTACCAGGCCACCGGCCCCGAGGGGGACCAGTGGTTGGTCGCTGTCAGCTATGTGGCGCAGTCCGGGCATGTCACGCCCAGCGTTGGCGAGGCGATCTGGCGCTGGATGAACGGATCCGGCGGAACCTGGAGCAGCGTTCAAAGGATCACACCATGGGCTTTGGACGCCACGCAGCGCCGCGACCTGGACGCGGCAGCGCTTGCCGCACTCGACATTCAAAACATCAAAGGAACCGATTTATGATACGTCAGATTGTTTCAATCTCGTTATTTGTGTTGCCCGGGGTCTGGGCTTCGCACCTCCAGGCTCAGACCACCGATGACATTGCCGGTCGTGTCATCGGGACAAGTGCCGCTGGGCAAATAGATATGCCCCTGCTGAAATCAGAACTGATGGTGGACATTCGGGGGGATCTGGCAACCGTTCAGGTTCGTCAGGTTTTTGCCAACCCGTCAGATACGCCGATGTCGGCTGAATACCTATTTCCGCTGAACAAGAACGCGGCGATCTATGCCATGCAAATGCAGGTGGGCGACGAGGTGGTCGAGGCCCGGATCCAGCACAAGGCCGAGGCGGAAGAGACGTTCAAGGATGCCGAACAATCCGGCAAGGCAGCAGCGCTTTTGACCCAGCATCGCCCCAATATGTTCACCCAGAACATCGCCAATTTGATGCCCGGACAGCCCATCACCGTAACCTTGAGCTATGTTCAAGCAGTTCCCAAGATCGACAACGCCTATGAGCTTGTTCTGCCGCTGGTCGTCGGACCCCGCTACGAAGGCAGCACCCCGGGATCAGCATCCGCTGAAGAGTTCTATGGATCGGACGATCTGGTAATTGACACCAATGTTCCGAACGGCGGTTGGCAGGTCGCCAAAGTGCCGGAGTATCCGCCGGTTGTGGGCCTGACGATCCCGGATGAGATCGACATGGAACGCGTGTCGCTTGACCTAACCCTTGAAGCCGCCATTCCGGTATCTAGCCTGACCAGCCCCACCCATGATCTGAAAACCGAACAGACGGAGAGTTCGGTTCAGGCAAGTTTTCTGGCCGGGCGTGTCGTCGACAACCGCGATGTGATCCTGCGTTATGAACTGGGCGGCGATGATGTGACCGCCGGTGTCCTGTCGCATCATGATGATCGCGGTGGTTTTGTCTCATTGATGATCGAGCCGCCGAATGCTCCCGACCCTGATCAGATCACCGCGCGCGAGCTTGTTTTTGTTCTGGATACATCCGGGTCAATGGGCGGTGCGCCGCTGGATGCCAGTAAGCGGTTTATGCAGGCCGCTCTCAGGAGCCTTCGGCCCGAGGACTACTTCCGCGTGGTCCGGTTTTCCTCGGACGCGACCGAGTTCTCCACCGATGCGGTTCCCGCAACCGTGGGCAACAAAAAGGCCGGGCTTCGGTTTGTACGAAATCTTCGCGCCTCGGGCGGGACCGAGATCGACAATGCCATCCGCACCGCATTCGCAACCCGGCAACCGGACAATACCCTGCGTGTCGTTGTTTTCCTGAGCGACGGCTATATCGGCGACGAAGCGACGGTTTTGCGCACGATCCGCAGGCAGATCGGCGACGCCCGCATCTATGCCTTTGGTGTGGGGACCGCGGTCAACCGCTATCTGCTTGATGCCATGGCCGACGAAGGGCGCGGCTACGCGCGTTATGTCGATCCTACGGATCGCGCAGATGATGTGGCCGAAACCCTGGCTCGCGATCTGAAATCGCCGGTGTTGACGGATATCTCGATCGACTGGGGCGAACTGGACGTCACGGACGTCGTCCCGCACCGCATCCCTGACCTGTTTGATGGCGGATCGGTGCGTGTGTTGGCCCGCTACAATGACGGCGGACCGGCAAATGTTCAGATCAACGGTCTGGTGCAAGGGCGCAAGGCTGCGATGCCCTTGTCGCTAACGCTGCCGACGGAATCCGACCCTGAAAACGATGAACCCAATGGTGCCTCTATCCCATTAACCTGGGCCCGGTCACGCATTGCGGATCTGGATCGCGCCATCGCGGTACAAGCCGGTGACGAGGCCACATTGAAGAAGCAAATTGCCGATCTGGGGCTGCGTTTCAGCCTGCAGACGCAATACACATCTTTTGTCGCCGTTTCGAAAGCCATCGTCAACGAAAGTGGAACACCGATAAAGAAAACCGCCGTGCCTTTGCCTCAGGTTGCGGGTGTCAGTGCCGCAGCATACCCCAAGACCGGGTTCAGCGGATCCTCGACCCCCGAGCCGCAAACGTTGTTTGGCATCTTGACCCTTCTGGCCCTTGCGACCCTGCGACTAACCGGTCCGCGGAGGAAACACGCATGAGGGGGGTTCCGTACAAACTACAAACCGACGCGTGGTGGCTGGATGGTGACATCAACTGGCGCACGCCGCGACGGCACCGCCAGCCCGACGTCTCACTTGACCGCGCCGACAGCAGTATGATCTGTGATCGGCACAACAGCGCAAATTCAACGGCAGACACCCATGGCGAACCACATCCTTATCGTAGATGACGATGCCCGTATTCGCGATGTCGTGCGCTTTGCCCTGGAAGACTCGGGCTTCCAGACGACCGAGGCCGCAACCGGGCTGGACGCGTTGGAACGGTACTCCGATCACCCTGCCGATCTGATTGTGCTGGATATCGGCATGCCGGATATGGACGGGTTGGACACGTGCAG
This sequence comes from Ruegeria sp. EL01, assembly GCF_900313035.1. Taxonomy (GTDB): domain Bacteria; phylum Pseudomonadota; class Alphaproteobacteria; order Rhodobacterales; family Rhodobacteraceae; genus Ruegeria. The sequence continues at coordinate 43,870 of NZ_OMPS01000044.1, forward strand.
GGAACTGCGCCGGACATCCTCGGTACCCGTGCTGTTTCTAACCGCGCGCGATGAAGAGATTGATCGCATTCTGGGCTTTCAAACCGGGGGCGACGATTATGTCACCAAACCGTTCAGCCCGCGCGAGTTGGTGTTACGGATCAAGGCCATTCTGGCGCGGGCGGCTGCGCCGACCCAGAAAGACACGGCAACGGTCTATCAGGATTTGCGTCTGGACGAGACCGCCCATCGTTGCACCCTCGCAGATGCCGAGGTTCAACTGACCGGTATCGAATTCGCGGTACTGTCGATCCTGGCAAAATCGCCGGACCGGGTCTTTTCGCGATCGCAGCTGATCGAGCTGGTCTATGGGCAAAACACCTACCTCTCCGGCCGCACGGTAGACAGCCACATCCGCAACATCCGACAAAAAGCACGCATACTTGGCTATCCGGACCTGATCCAGACGGTTCACGGGGTCGGGGTCAAGCTGGGCGATTGCCAGTGCTGACGGTCACGCGAAAATGGCGCCCATCACTGGCTTTGGTGATTTCGATGGTTTGCCTGTGCCTTGTGGCATTGCCGATTGTCGGCGTGCTGGGGGCCCGGCTGTCCAGTAATCAATTCGCGCGGGAAACCGAAAGAAGCCTACTGGCGCAAGCCGCTGTATTCGCCGAGGTCTATGCCAAAGCCTTTGCTGAACACCAGCCCTCACCGCAGATTGGGCACGAGATGTCACCTGAACACATCGCGTTTCTTGCGCAGGACTATCACCCCATTCCACCCACGTTGGATTTGTTCCGCGGGCAGGTATCGCCCCCCCGGCCAGATCCGGTGACCACGTCGGATGAGGTCGCGCGCCCTTATGCCAGGATATCCGGCACGCTGTCGCGTCTGGCCGCGAAGGCCAAGAAAACCACGCTATCGGGTTATCTTTTCCTGGACCATTCCGGTCAGATCATTGCCAGCAGTGGGTCCGTAACCGGGTCCTTTGCGCATGTCCCCGAAGTTGCGCAGGCCTTGCGGGGAGAAACCGGGACACTGCTGCGGTACCGCGACGATCAGACCAAACGACATGTGATGAATTCGTTAAGCCGGGACACCTCGTACCGGGTTTTTGTGGCCCACCCTGTCGTGTTGAACAACCGCGTCATTGGGGCCGTCTACCTGTCGCGGACGCCAATGGACCTGCGGAAGTTCCTGTTTCAGGAACGGTATACGCTGGGGTTGTTGGCGGTTTTCATGGCGCTGTCAGCGGCATTGGTCGGCGCGCTTCTGTGGCGTCTTATTTCGCGCCCGATCCATGATCTGAGCAGGCAGAGCAGAGATGTTGCAAGCGGGGTGAAACAAGTCCCAAGCCCAGTACGCCATTACGGCGTTCAGGAACTGGCAGATCTGGGCGACAATGTTGTGTCCATGGCGTCAACTTTGTCCGAGCGGTCTGCGGCAATCGAAACCTACACAACCCACGTAACGCACGAGCTGAAATCCCCCGTCACCGCCATCATCGGGGCGGCGGAACTGCTGGCCGACAGCAATCCGGATATGGCGAACGACCGGTATGAAAAGCTGGTGTCCAACATCCAGGAAGAAGGCCAACGCATGAACGCGCTTCTTGGCAGGCTCCGGGAATTGGCCCGAGTCAGTGTACAGATCGACCGAACGCCTACGCCGCTTGCGGACATGGTTGCGGCAGCCTCGGTCGAGTTTAGCGACTTGAAGGTCGGTCTGCAGGCTGACCCGGATGCATGCCTTCCGTTGTCGAAAGACCAGGCTCAGATCATTTTGCATCATCTTTTTCAAAATGCACTGCAACATGGCGCGACCAACATTGAAATGACCTTTGATGCCGCGTCACACAGCCTGTTGATTGCTGACAATGGCAGCGGGATTTCCCAGAAAAATCGCGCCCGCATTGCGGAGCCTTTCTTCACAACCAGACGAGATGCAGGCGGGACCGGTATGGGCTTGGCCATCGTCACAGCGATACTTGATCAGGCTGGCGCGCGGATCGAAGCATTGCCGGTTGAATCCGGCGCTACGTTTCGATTGGAGTTTTGAGACCCAGCAAAAGCACCGTATCCCGCCAACACACTAAGGCTGACCAAGATCGAACACCCGAGCCAAAGCCCTTTACGCTTTGATCAGGGCAAGCGCCTGCTGGTGCAGCTCTGGCGTTGAGGCCGAAATGATCCGACCATCCGAGGACAGTCCCACAGGCTTACCCGCCCAGTCGGTCACCACACCACCGGCGGCTTGCACCAGCGCCGAAACCGACATGAAGTCGTAGGGCTGCAGATCATAATCGAACACCACATCGATATGACCGGCCGCCAACAGGGCATGCGGATAACAATCATACCCAAATCGGCGGGTTTGCCCGGATTTCATCAGGCGATTAAACAATCGTGGTTCGTTCTGAAAAATCTTGTCGCCTTCGTTGACGTAAAGGATTGAGCGATCCAACTGGGTGGTGTTTGAGACGGATATTGAGTCAGCATTTAGCCACGCACCTTTCCCTTTCACCCCCAAGTAAACCTCGCTCAAGGCTGGCATGGCGACGATGCCAATCTGAGGTTCGCTATTTTGCAACAGCGCCAGCAAGAAGCCGAACAAGGGATGGCCGGACAAGAAGGACCGGGTGCCGTCGATCGGATCGACGACCCACAGATATTCACTGTTCAGCCTCTTTTGCCCGTATTCTTCGCCATAGACACCGTGGTCAGGGAAATGGCCTTCCAGATAGGCAAGCACAGCTGCTTCGACCGCCTTATCCGCCTGGGTCACCGGGCTTTCGTCGGACTTGAAGGACACATCCAACGAATTGCGAAAATGATCCATCGCAACCGCTGAGGCAATTTGGGTGATCTGTTTTGCATGCGCGCCGAAATCGGCGAGCTGTCCCAGATCCTGAAGTTCGATCGGATCAGGGACAGGCAATGGATGCCCGCCCTGTGAAGACAGTCTTGTCATAGTTTGACGCGCTGCATTTTGGGATCATAGAGGGCCTCCAGCTGTACGTTGGCCGCGACACGTTCCGTTGCAACCTCCAGTTCGTAGTCACCAGATAGTATGTCGTTGGACGTAACACCATCCGGATCGCGCACATAGCCGTAGCCAATCGATTTGCCGACCGTATATCCGTAGCCGCCAGAGGTCAGCCACCCCACCCGCTCGCCGTTGCGATAGATCGTCTCGCGGCCCAGCAGAACGACATCGGGATCAACGGTAAAACAGGCCAGCATCTTCTTGACGCCCTCACTTTTTTGCCGCTCGGACGCAGCACGGCCCTTGAAATCGGTATTCTTGCGCAGCTTAACCGCCCAGCCGAGGCCGGATTCAAACGGCGTGTGATCCGGGCCTATATCTGCCCCCCACGCGCGGTAACCTTTCTCCAACCGCAGGCTTTCAATCGCGCGGTACCCTGCATTGACCAGCCCGTGCGGTTTGCCCGCCTGCATCAGCGCATCATAGACGGTTTGCGCGTACTCGACCGGCAGGTGCAATTCCCACCCCAGTTCACCCACATAAGTTACGCGCAGTGCTTTGACCGGGCACCCGGCGATGCCAATGGTGCGGATGGTGCCGAACTTGAACCCGTCATTCGAAACGTCGTCTCTGGTTATCGCAGACAGAATATCGCGCGCTTTGGGTCCCATCAGGGACAGAACCGCGTTAGACGAAGTGATGTCGAACAACTGGCAATTCAAGCCTTCGGGAATGTTGCGGTTGATCCAGTCAAAATCATGGGTGGCGAACCCAGTACCGGTGACAATGTAGAACTCGTCATGCGCCACGCGACCGACGGTCAAATCGCATTCGATGCCGCCCTTGTCGTTCAGCATCTGGGTATAGACCAGCGCGCCCACCGGTTTGTCCACGTCATTGGCGCAAATCCAGTTCATGGCGGCCAAAGCGTCTGGACCTTTCAGCGAGAATTTCGCGAATGAGGTCTGGTCGAACAGAACCGCCGCCTCGCGTGCAGCTTTATGTTCACGGCCCACGGCAGTGAACCAGTTCTGACGGCCAAAGCTGTATTCGTCCTTTGCAACCTCGCCCTGTGTCGTGTCCGCAAACCAGTTGGGGCGTTCCCAGCCCAGCTTTTCGCCAAAACAGGCGCCCTGCTGTTTCAACACGTCATACAAGGGTGATTTCCGGCAGGGGCGGCCCGAGTCATGTTCTTCATGTGGCCACGCCATGGTGTAGTGCTTGCCATACGCCTCGATCGTGCGGGTGCGCACCCAATCCGTGTCGAAATGCGGGCGACCAAAGCGGCGAATGTCCGCAGACCACAGATCGAACGGAGGCTCGCCCTTGGCGGCCCATTCCGCCAGCACCATACCGGCCCCGCCACCCGCGGCGATGCCGAAGGCGTTAAAGCCTGCGCCAACGAAAAAGTTCTTGAGCTCGGGGGCTTCGCCGACGATGAAGTTACCATCTGGGGTAAAGCTTTCGGGCCCGTTGGTCAGGGTCTTGATCCCGGCCGTTTCCAGCGCGGGTACGCGGTCAAGTGACAGCTCCATGAGCTGTTCGAAATGGTCGAAATTGCTGTCCAGCAACGTGTAGTGAAAGCCCGTTGGGATGCCGTCCTTCGCCCAGGGGATCGGGTTGGGTTCATAGCCTCCCATAACCAGCCCGCCGACCTCTTCCTTGTAATAGGTCAGCCGGTCCGGATCACGCAGGGTTGGTAAGTTGCCGGGAACGCCAAAGGGCTCGGTTACCATGTATTGGTGCTCCATCGGCACAAGCGGCACGTTGACACCAAATCGCGATGCAAAATCACGGGTCCACTGACCGGCGCAGACGATGACCTTTTCGCATTCGATGCGCCCATGTTCGGTGACGACAGCGCGGATCTTGCCGTTCTCAACCTCCAAATCAGTGACTTTGGTATCCTCGAATATCTTGGCACCTGCCATGCGGGCACCTTTGGCCAGCGCCTGCGTGATATCGGACGGGTTTGCCTGCCCATCCGTGGGCAGGAACGCGGCACCAATGACGTCAGAGATATCCATCAGCGGCCAAAGATCCTGTGCCTCTGTTGGTGTCAAAAGCTGCATGTCCAGACCAAAGCTATGGGCTGTCGTGGCCTGACGCTTCACCTCGGTCCAGCGTTCTTCGTTACAGGCTAGACGCAGCCCTCCATTCATCTTCCAGCCAGTCCCAAGCCCGGTTTCTTCTTCGAGCTTCTTGTAAAGGTCCACCGAATATCCCAGCAACTGGGTGATATTGGCATTCGAGCGTAGCTGACCCACCAGCCCCGCCGCGTGAAATGTCGTGCCCGAGGTCAGCTTTTTGCGTTCCAGCAGAACGGTGTCGGTCCAGCCCATTTTGGCCAGATGATAAGCGGTTGAACAACCGATGATACCGCCACCAATGATGACCGCTTTTGCAGAAGAGGGGAGTTCTGTCATGTCTGTCCTCAGGTATTTTTGAAATCTGCCAGGGCCGTGCGAAACCGCACGAGGTTCTCGGCTGTGTAAGCCGCGTAATCAAAGTCGATGTCTGATGTGAGTTGCGAAACCATGCTCCACATGGTTTCCCGCAACAAAGACGCGCATTTCATCGCGCTATAGCGGCGGCGTAGGACATCCGTCACAGGAGCCTCAAAGTAGGTCTCCAGCATCCAGTCTTCCTGCTGTGACGACAGCCCGTTATTCGAAGCCAAACCACCCAGATCGAACAGGGGAGAGTTGAACCCGGCATAATCGAAATCGATCAGCCACAATCGGCTTCCATCATCCAGAAAGTTGCCACACAGCAGGTCATTGTGGCCGAACACAATGTCATACGGCCCGGCCTCTTGTTCCAGGTGGTTGCCCGTCTCCACAAGTTCGGGCACCAGCGACAGATGCGAACTGCCGCGATCCTTCAAAGTGGCGCCGTAGTCGCGGATGACATGAAAGACCCAGAACACCAGCGACGGGCCGCGCAGATGTTTGGGAACGTCGTGATGACATGATTTCACCAGATCCAGAACACGCGGCAGCATATCGGGCTGACGCACGTCCTCTTCGGTCAGCGTGCGGCTTTCGACATAGTCCAGAACCGTCAGATCATCCGCCGCATGAACCACCGCCGGTGAAAGTCCCGCAGCGTGCGCGGCCTTGTTAGCCGCCAGTTCGTTAAAGCACATGACCTGATGCAAAGGAATATCGGCGCCGACACGCACAACGAATTTGCCCGCCGCGTCCTGAACCAGGTAATTGACGTTGGTAATGCCACCTGTCAGCGGTTCGGCTGTGATATCGCCCTCCCAGATGGGCAAGGCCCGGATGCGAGTCATCAGATCGGATTGGCTCATCTCAACTCTCCAGTCCAAAGCGGATGCGGGCCTGACGGGCACCGGCATTGATCAACCTGTCGGCGATGATGGCAATGAAGGCGATCGACAGCCCCGCGACCAATCCGCGGCCGGTATCTGCCTTCGTCAGTGCAATGTAGACCTCCTGACCCAGATCGCGCGTGCCGACCAGGGCGGTGATCACCAGCATGGACAGGGCCAGCATGATCGTCTGATTGATGCCCAACAAAATCTCGGGCAAGGCCATCGGTAGTCGGATATGACGCAGCAGCTGTCTGGGGGTACAGCCCGAGACCAGCCCGGCCTCGATCAGATCCTCGCTGACGGATCGCACCCCATGGGCGGCATAGCGCACCGCCGGGGCCAGCGCGTATAGCACGATGGCAATCAGCGCGGTGAAATCCCCGACGCGAAACAGCATCACCACCGGGATCAGATAGACAAAGCTGGGCAAGGTTTGCAGCGTGTCGATCAGAAGGTTGATCACCGTGCCCGCGCGTTTGTTGAGCGCTGCAAGGACACCCATCGGAACCCCGATCACCGTCGCCAGAATAACCGACGCACCGCATAGGTAGACCGTAACCATTGCCTTGGCCCACAGGCCCGACAACAGGATCAGCGACGCCATACCGCCACATAGTAGCGCCAGCCTCCAGCCACCCGCATGCCAGCCCAGCAGGGTCAACATGGCGATTGCCCAAGGCCACGGGATGCCCAGCAGAACCTTTTTGATCGGGATCATGAACCAGTTCAGGAAAAAGACTTTGATCGCTTCGAACGTGTCAAAGTAGTTCACATTCAGGTATTTGACCGTGTCATCCCAGAAGGCGCCGGTGGTGATCGTCTGGCTTTCGGGATATTCCAGCAGCAGAGGCGAGAACTGTCCAAGCACCCAGGTCAGGACCAGCAGGATCAGAACCAGCGTCGTGCGGCGATGTCTATACACCCAAGCGCCGGTAGCGGGTTTGTGTACCTGCCCCATGCGCTCGGCAAAGGCCTGGCTTAGCCGGTCGACAGCGATGGCCAGAACGACGATGGCGATGCCGGCCTCGAACCCAGCGCCGATATCGAGGCGGCGCAACGCGGCCAGAACGTCAAATCCCAGTCCGCCCGCACCAATCATCGAGGCGATGATGACCATGTTCAACGTCAGCATGATCACCTGATTCACGCCGACCATCAGGCTGTGACTGGCCGAAGGGACAAGAATTCTCCACATCAGTTGCCGTTTGGTGGTGCCTGCCATACGACCAAAATCCAGAATTTCCGGGTCAACCGCTTTCAACGATAGGGTGGTGATGCGCACCATCGGCGGCGTGGCATAGATGATGGTTGCAACCAGTGCCGAGATTGGGCCGAACCCAAACATAAACAGAATGGGCACGAGGTAGGCAAAGATCGGGATCGTTTGCATTAGGTCGAGAATGGGCGAGATGATGCGTTCGAACGCCGGGTGGCGATAGGCCAGAATGCCAAGCATCAACCCGCCTCCCGCGCCAATCGGCACCGCAATCAAGACCGATGCGAGCGTGACCATGGCGCTGTCCCATTGGCCAAAGATCGCAAGATATATGAAACAGCCGCCGACCAGTATCGCCAGGCCCCAGTCACGGCAATATTGCCCCAGCGCTATGACCGCAGTCGTCACCACGATCCAGCTGATCGCGGGCAGAAGAACCTGCGCGTCATTGCCCTGTCCGCGAACAAACCCGTCTGCCAGCAAGGACAGAACAAGATTGTAGGGTTGTTCGATGGCCCAGGCGATGGCCCGTGTCACATCAGTAAAAGAAACCGGCCCGATGGCAGCGTCTTCGATCAACCACGCCATGGCAGACGAGATATACGTCTTGAAGGGGATCACCCAGGCCAACGGGAATTTGGTCAGCCATCGGGCGTCCAGCGACTTGGACAGGTCACGCCCGAAATAGCCCAGCAGGATTGTAAAGATCACCAGAGTCAGAATAACGACCTGATTTCGGGTCAGACGCATCATCCGGGCTCGCCTTGTCCAAACAAAACATGCGCCACGGCTTTGCGGTCGATTGAACCGACCACCTGCCCAGCATCATCAGATACCGGCAAGGGCGCGTCCGCGGCGATGATCCGCTCGGCGACTTCAGACACTTTTGTATTCAGCGGGATGGGCTCACCTTCACCGCGCAGTTCGCGACTCATCACGCCACCCACGGTCAGGACCTTGGATCGCGGGATGTGGTGGGTAAATTCCGCCACGTAGTCCGTGGCCGGATTCATCACCAGATCTTCGGGAGTGGCGATCTGGATCACTTCGCCGTCTTTCATGATGGCAATTCGGTCGGCGAGGCGAACGGCCTCTTCAAAGTCGTGGGTGATGAAGACAATTGTCTTGTGCAGCCGTTCCTGCAGTCGCAGAAACTCATCCTGCATTTCGCGTCGGATCAACGGATCAAGCGCGGAAAACGGCTCATCCAGAAACCACAGGTCCGGCTCTGTCACCAAAGAACGGGCGATGCCCACACGTTGCTGCTGCCCGCCGGACAGTTCACGCGGGTAATTGTCCTCGCGTCCCTCAAGGCCGACCAGTTCGACCACCTCACGCGCCTTTGCCTCGGCGTCCGGTTTGGGAACAGCCTGTATCGTCAGCGGGAACATGACGTTTTGCAGAACGGTCAGATGCGGCAACAGCGCAAAATGCTGAAACACCATGCCCATCTTGTGACGGCGAATTTCGATCAACTCGGCCTCGCTGGCGTGCAGCAGATCAACTCCGTCGAACAACACCTCGCCGCCCGTGGGCTCGATCAGACGCGACAAACAGCGCACCAAGGTGGATTTGCCCGACCCGGACAGCCCCATGATGACAAAAATCTCACCCTCGGCAATTTCGATATTCGCGTTGCGCACCGCCCCTATGACACCGGCCGAGCGGATATCTTGGTCGGTCGGATCAGGGGATCGCTGCAATAAAGACGCAGCATTTGCACCGTAGAGTTTCCAAACATTACGGCAGGACAATTTCGTCTTCGGAGTCATTTTGTATTCCGGTCGAAAGGCTGGAAAAGGACCGGGGCGAGAGAGAGGATGCCTGCCCCGGCCGTACGGATTACTTCGAGACCCAACCGGACCAGCGGTCTTTGTTGGTCTGCATCCAATCCGCAACCACAGTGTCGATTTCGACGCCGTCAAGATCGGCCTTGCCGACCATTGCGCTCATCTCGTCATTGTTGATGTTGTAGGCTTCTATGATGTCGTAAGCGCCGGGCCACTTTTCCTGCAGACCTGACCAGGCCGCCTTCCAGATGGGACCGCGGGGCTTGCCACAATCATAGGCCATATTCGGGTTCACACCGACTGATGGATCCGAATAGCATTCCGCAGAGAACGGCGGGAATTCGACAAATTCGCCATCATATTTTGCCGGAGCCCAATGAGGGACATAGACCCACAGCATGATTGGATCTTCGCGCTGGTAAGCGGATTCCAACTCGGCAAACAAGGCGGCATCGGTGCCTGCATGGACAACTTCGAACTCCAGCTCCAGCGCTTCGACACGTTCTTCGTCAAACCCGCCCCAGGTTACCGGGCCACCTACGTAACGGCCCATCGGGTCGGTTTCAGCTGTGGCGAATTCTTCCGCGCAGTCTTTCAGCGCCTCCCAATTCGGCAGGCCGGGGCAGCGGTCCTTCATGTACGAGGGGTACCACCACTCTTCAATCGCCATCAGCCCGGTTTCGCCCACATTGACCACATTGCCGGTGGAGGTGGCATCGTCCAACGCTTCGCGCCCGGTGGTTTCCCAGATTTCCATCGCCAGATGCAGATCGCCCGTCTTGAGGCCCGCAAACTGCGCAATGTAGTCGGCTTGCACATATTCAACGTTGTATCCCGCCTCTTGCAGGATCGATCCCATGATCTTGGTGTTAATCAACTGGCCGGACCAGTCGTGCAGGGTCAGCTTGATCGGATCAGATGATTCCGCCGCCCAAGCCGCAGTTATCGATGTCGTTGCTGCGAAGGCGAACGCCCCCAAGGCACTGATTTTCCGTGTCATCTCTTGCTCCCGGTTGTGGCTTTTTGTGTGTATTATTCTTTTTATTGGAATCAGACTGCGGAAAATTTGCACATCAGTCAACTAAAACCACATAATGTCACAAAGTATCATTTAAAAGCCTCGTAAATTTGGGTTTCGGCATCAAAAGTTAGGCTTTTTGTTGCATTTTGCCACAGCGCTTTTTATCAAACTGGGTGGAGGCACCATGACGAGACCAAGAAAAACCACAAATCAGCGTGAGGAAGAGATTCTGCGGGAACTGCAGCGCGCTGGTGGTTCGTGCCGTGTCAGTTACTTGGCAAATCGCCTGAATGTCTCAAATGAAACGATCCGCCGAAACATTCGAACCCTTGAAGATGCGCAGGCCGTTCGCAAGGTCCATGGCGGTGTGCATCTGGTTGAAACTGTCACAGAGCAACCCTTTCAAAGCCGTATGGACACGCATGCACAGGAAAAAGCCAGATTGGCCGCATCTGTCGTTGAGATGATAAGCGACGGAGATTCCGTGTTTCTGGATATCGGGTCGACGACGGCCTATGTGGCGACTGCGCTCAAAGCGAGATCAAATTTACTGATCGTAACCAACTCGGTTTTTGTCGCGTATACTCTGAGCTCTCATAACAACAACCGGGTCTTTTTGGCGGGCGGCGAGCTGCGCCAACACGATGGGGGCGCATTTGGCGCCGAAGCGATCGAACTGGTGCAAAAACTGAATGTTCAGTTTGCAATACTCTCGATCGGCGCAATCAGCGCGGAAATGGGCTTTATGCTGCATGACCTGCAAGAGGCCAACCTGACCAAGATCGCGGCGAAGAACGCCCAGATCCGCATTGCTGTCGCCGATGGCGAAAAGTTCAACAAGCGCGCGCCGATTGCACTGGATAGCTCGGTGCAACTGGATGTTCTGGTGACGGATCAAGATCCCCCTGCCGAGATCGCCAGCATGCTTCGGGATCGTGACATCGACCTGGTTGTCGCAAACTAGATTCAGGCCGCCAGGGTTTTCCACGCATCATATTGCGACAGAAACACCTGACCGTTCAGCTGATCCAGAAAATGCGAGGTCTTAAGTCGATCCATGACCGGTCCTTTCACCTCGCTCAGGTGCAGGCCGACACCCATGTCACGCAGCCGGTGATTGATGGCCTCAAGGCTTTCCAACGCTGAATAATCAACCTCGTTCACGGCTGAAAACATCAGCACGACATTTCGGATTTCACATCCTTCGGTAACACGCGACTGCGTCAAATCCTCAAGGAACCGTGCGTTGACGAAATATAGGCTTTCATCCACCCGCAACGTCACTAACGCGGGGTCGGTTTCCACCTTATGGCGCAGGATGTTGCGGAAGTGCTGAGTGCCGGGCACCAGTCCAACCTCGGCCACATGAGGTCGCGACGTTTTGTAGAGATGCAGCAGGATCGAGGTGGCGACGCCACTGGCCACACCAACTTCGACCCCCAGCAGCAGCGTCAGCACGATGGTTGCAGCCACAGCGATGAAGTCAGCCCGAGAATACCCCCAGGTCTTTTTCAGGATCGACACATCCACCAGGCTGAGCACGGCCACGATGATCGTCGCCGCTAATGTGGCTTTGGGCAGGAAGTGGACAAGCGGCGTCAGGAACACAGCCGCAAATGCCAGGCCAATCGCAGTATAGGCTCCGGCGGCGGGGGTTTCGGCGCCCGCGTCGAAATTGACAACAGATCGCGCGAACCCGCCAGTGACCGGGTATCCGCCGGTAAAGGCCGCGCCCAGATTGGCCGCACCCAGCCCGATCAATTCCTGATCCGGATCGATCCTGTGCCGCTTTTTGGCGGCCAGCGTTTGCGCGACCGAGATGCTTTCGACGAAACCGATGATCGAGATCAGGATTGCGGGCACTAACAATGCGCTGACCAGATCGGGCGAAAACCCCGGCATGGTCAGCGGTGGTAGGCTTTGCGGGACCTCACCCACGATCTTGACGCCGCGGCCTGCCAGTCCCATCGCCCAGACCGCAACCGTCGTTGCAACAACCGCAGCAACTGGCCCTGCCTTGGTCAAAACGGCGGCCAAAAGGGGCGGAACGCCGACGCGGAGCAATGTTGGCTTGAGGTTCTTGCGAACCCAAAACAGGAACCCCGTGGCCAAGACGCCTATGATCACAGTGATCCAGTTGGTTTGATCAAGATGCGCAAGAATCGACCCCAGCATTTCGGGCAGAGTATGCCCGTGTGCAGTGACCCCAAGGATGTGTTTAAGCTGGCTGGTGGCGATCAGAATACCGGACGCAGTGATAAATCCGGCAATGACCGGATGGCTGAGAAAGTTGGCCAGAAATCCCAGGCGAAACACGCCGAGCAACACCAGAAATCCCCCAGACAGGAACGCCAGCGTCAGTGCAGCGACCGCGTAACCCGCCGTGCCCTGTTGTGCCACCTGCCCCACTGCTGATGCTGTCAGCAAGGATACGACGGCCACCGGTCCGACCGCCAAAGCTCGGCTGGTGCCAAACATCGCGTATAGAATGATCGGCGCGATCGAGGCGTATATCCCCGCTTCGGGCGGCAGCCCGGCCAGCAACGCATAGGCCAGCGATTGCGGGATCAGCATGATCGTGACGATCACTGCCGCAATCAGATCGTTGGACAGCGCTGCCCGATCATACTGACGGCCCCAGTCGAGGATGGGGAGGTATCGAAGAAAACTCTGCATCTGATCAACGTCCTGAAATGATGGCCGTCAGAGCCTTACAGCTCTGACCACCCGATAATGGTTGGACAAAATGAGGATGGGTCCGAATAGATCAGCCGTTCTGGATTTCGGCGCTGTTGTGGCCTGGCGCTGGGCTACTCGGCCGCGACGTTCAGCGGTTCAGGTTTCGCCATCCACTCTTTCCCCTTCAGCATGGCCGACCAGTAGATCGGCGGCAGGAGTTTTTCCTTCAGGATCCAGGCTGCCCGCGTCGGCTTGGTCCCGTCGACAAGGTACTTTGGAAAGCTCGGCTTGAGCACACCGCCATAGCCGAACTCGGCCAATACGATCTTGCCGCGCTCGACCGTCAAGGGGCAGGACCCGTAGCCATCATAGGCTGCAACCGGCGAGCCGCCATTGATGTCGGCCACGATATTATCCGCCACGGTTGGGGCTTGTTTGCGCGCAGCAGCTGCCGTTTTTGCATTTGGCGCATTCATCACATCGCCAAGCGACCAGATATTCTCAAAGCTTTTGTGGCGCAGCGTTGCCTGATCCACATCGACCCACCCTGCAGCATCCGCCAAGGACGAGACGCGGATGAAATCGGGTGCAACCTGCGGCGGGCAAACATGCATCATGTCGAAATCGACAGTGACCTGCTTTGGTTCAGCGTCGGGCATGCCAACACTGAAAGTCGCCTTTTTTGCCGCGCCATCCACTGCGATCAGGTTGTGAAAGTAGTTCAGCGTCGCGTCGTATTTCTGCACATATTCCATCAACGCCGGAACGTAGTCTTTGACACCGAACAGAACGCCGCCTGCATTCATGAACTGGATGTCGATATCCTTCAGAACACCACTCCGGAACCAGGCATCACCGGACAGATACATCGCCTTTTGCGGCGCGCCGGCGCATTTGATGGGCATAGGCGGTTGCGTGAACAGCGCGCGGCCTTCTTTCATCTCTTGCACCAATTGCCAAGTATAAGGCGCCAGGTCGTAGCGATAGTTGGACGTCACGCCGTTGCGACCCAGCGTTTCCTCAAGCCCCTCAACCGCACCCCAGTCAAGCTTGAGCCCCGGAGAAACAACCAGACGACCGTATTTCACAACGCGGCAACCATCCAGAATGACCGCGTTGTTCTGCGGTTCAAATGCGGCCACAGCGGCCTTGAACCATTTGACGCCGCGCGGAATCAAAGACCCCATGGTCTTTGCAGTCTGTTCCGGCGCAAAAACACCACCCCCGACCAATGTCCATCCGGGCTGGTAGTAATGTACATCCGAGGGATCGATGATGGCGATCGAAAGGTCGGATTTGCGCGCATGCAGGCTGGCCGCTGTCGCGATCCCTCCGGCACCGCCGCCGACGATGACCACATCGAATGACGCATCGCCGGTATCCGTCGGGGTGCGACCACCATTTGCGATACGGCGGGCCACGCCGCTCATGTCATAGCCGGCGGCTTTTGTTGCGGCTAGGATTTCAGAGACCGGGCGCTTGTGTGCCGCCTCGTTCAGCGACCACAGCGTCGCCGACCGTGTCCCAGTTCGGCAATAGGCCAGAACCGGCCCCGGCAATTCCGTCATCGCGATACCAAACGTCTTGGCATCTTCATCCTTGACCAACCCACTTTGCACCGGGGCATAGCGCGCCTCGATACCGACACGTTCAGCCGCGGCTTCGATTTCTTCAAACGTGGGTTGATCGGCCCCTTCACCATCGGGTCGGTTGCAGATGATGGCCCGAAACCCAGCCGCTTTTATGGCCGCGATGTCGCCCTGCACGATCTGAGGAGAGACCGAGAGCGCGTCGGATATCTTCGTCATCTCCATGTTCATATCCTCTTCACAGCGCATTCACGGGCACTTTGAGCATCGGGTTTCCATCCTTGTCGGTCGGAACTTCACCGGCCCGCATGTTCACCTGCAAAGACGGAATGATCAGTTTCGGCATGGCCAGCGTTGCGTCGCGCTCGGTCCGGAACTTGACGAACTCTTCTTTTGTCCTGCCGCCACCCACATGGATATTGTGCGTTTTCTCTTCGCCGACGGTGGTTTCCCATTTGATGTCGCGCCCGTTTGGACCGTAATCGTGGCACATGAACAGACTGGTTTCGTCCGGCAGGCTCAGCACTTTCTGGATCGAGTCATACAGGATACCGGCATCGCCCCCAGGGAAATCCGCCCGTGCCGATCCACCATCGGGCATAAATAGCGTGTCACCGGCGAAGGCTGCATTCCCCATGACATGAACCATGCAGGCGGGGGTATGGCCGGGCGTGTACATGGCAAACGCGCGCATGTTGCCAACCATGTAGGTGTCGCCATCCTTGAACAGAGCATCGAACTGGCTGCCGTCACGTTGAAATTCGGTGCCTTCGTTGAACACTTTGCCGAACGTGTTCTGAACGACCATTATCTTGTCGCCGATTCCGATTTTGCCGCCCAGCTTCTGCTGGATATAGGGCGCTGCCGAAAGGTGGTCGGCATGGACATGGGTTTCGATAATCCACTCCAGAACCAACCCTTGCGCCTTGACCTGACGGATCAGTTCATCCGCGTGATCATAGGTGATCCGACCGGCGGCATAATCGATGTCCATCACACTATCGACAATGGCGCAGGCATTGGATGTCGGGTCTTTCACGATGTAACTGATTGTGTTCGTGGCCTCATCGAAGAACGCCTGAACGTCGGGTTTGACATTCATATCAATGGGGTAGTCATTCATGTCGGGTCTCCTGTTATTGGTCAGGGCGGGTCGGTGACCTCGGGCCTGATCCATCATCAATTCGTGCATTGCGCGTAGCGGCCTTCCGCGCCCAGTCAAAGGCGCCGATTTCGGCAGCTGCGGCTTTGTGTGTGAAAGCTGACTTGTCGCTCGGTCTGAATGCCGCTCAGGCTCTGGCCGAGCGCGAAAACAATGGTTGGCCTTGCAAGATGCGGGCCAGAGCCAACCCTACCGCAACTGCGCCGAGGAACAACAGAACCTCCCACCGGCCTGTTCCTATCGCTGGGATGGCGGCACCGGGACAGAAGCCTGCGATCCCCCAACCGATGCCGAACAAAGCCGAACCACCGATCAGTTTTGTGTCGATAACCTTCGAGGTCGGGATCTGGAACAGGCTCGCAAACAACGGCGCATCGCGGCGCCAAACAAGATGGTAGCCGACAAAGGTAACCACCAAAGCGCCACCCATCACAAAGGCAAGACTGGGATCCCAGGTTCCGGCCAGATCGAAGAAGTTCAGCACCTTGGCCGGGTTCATCATACCCGAGATCGCGATCCCGAGGCCAAACACAAGGCCGGTGAGAAACACATAGATCAATCGCATCCCCTATCCTCCGAACATGTGGCGGATCACAAAAACGGTGATTGCTGCGGTCACCATGAAGGTCGGCACGGCCACAAGCGACCGCACAGACAGGCGCGACAGGCCACATACGCCGTGACCGGAGGTGCACCCGGACCCAAGGCTTGCGCCCAACCCGACAATCACACCGCCGATGACGATCATCAGCGGGCTGATCGGAACGTCGATTGCGGGCATGGTGCCGGTCACTGCATAGATCAGGCCCGGCGCAAGGATCATCCCCGCCGCCAGTGCAGCCCGCCAGGAAAACTCGACCGTGTTTTCAGCAAAGACCAGCCCGGACATAATGCCGGTGGCCCCCATGATGCGCCCAAGGCCCAGCATCAACAGCACGGCCCCAAACCCAATCAGCAACCCGCCGCCCAATGACGCAAATGGAGTGAATGCGGTTTCCATGTCAGCAAGCCTTGCAGGTCTTAATGCCCAGCAACGAATACAGCGGGCAGACTTGCATGGCCGAGGTCAGCAAAACGACGCCGCCGATGACTGCCGCGCCATATTTGTACAGGGGTTCGGCAAACAAAGGCTGGGCACTGAAGAAGGCAAGGTACAGCAGGGCCAGACCCAGCGCGGCGCGCAGAACCCGGTCGATTGCTCCGACATTGGCGGTCATATCGTTCTCCTAATTCTAAAGCTCATCAAAAAATATAACTTTGAGACCAGACCTTCAGTGACAATGTCACGCAAACTTAGAAAAAATCTGAAATCCTTCAGTCGCTTTGCGCCAGCACTGCTAACGCAGGCTTGTCGATCAATGAGATCTGGCCACGTGACTGGGTGATCAAGTCGCGCTTTTGAAAATCATGCAAGACCCGCGACACCACTTCACGGGCGGTGCCCAGCTCGCTGGCAAGCTGCTGATGCGTGGCCAGAATTTCAGCCTTGTCGTCGGCAAGGGCCAGAAGACGTTCGGCCAGCCTGACGTCGATGCGCCCAAAGGCTACGTCGTCCACGACCCTCAGCAGGTCGATCAGACGACGGGAATAGGCCGCAAACACGAAATTGCGGAACGCGTCCTCTTCGGCAGCCAACCGGTCAAAGGCGGGTTTTGGCAGAACAATCGCCGTCACGTCGGTTTCGGCCACGCCCTCTGCATTATACGCCTCTTCGGCCAACATGCAGGCGGTGGTCAACACGCAGCTTTCACCAGCCTCAACCCGGTAAAGCACGATCTCGCGCCCTGATTCCGAGCTTTGCGATACCCGGATTCTACCTTCGTAAAGGAAAAACAGGCTGTCCGGCACGTTATCCGGGCCAAAAACCTGACTACCTTTGGAAAACCGCACGAGACGCGCCGCGGATACAAGGCGATCGCGGACGGACCGCGGCAGCCTGCTGGTGCCTTGAAAGCGTTCGGTCCAGTCCGTGATCGTCATCGCGCTTTCCTGATGGGTGCCACTATGCCGTCCTCAATCGGTGCAATACGCGCAAGCAGTTCGCCTTTGTTCGAGGCGATATCGGCCAGGGTCAGATCATCGAGCACGGCCATGAAAGCAAGGGTTGCCTTCTGCATCGCCTGTGACAGCTTGCAAATGCCGATCAACGGGCATGTGTTTTTCTCGGGGTTGAAACACTCGACAACATCTAGCGGGCCCTCGGTCAATCTGATGACGTCGCCAACAACAATTTCATCCGGTGGCTTGGCCAGGAAAAATCCGCCGCCACGACCGCGCAGGGTCTTAAGGTATCCGGCACGCCCAAGCTCGTGTACGATTTTCACTATGTGGGGCCGGGCCAACCCGTGGACGCGCACGACATCATCCACTCGAATGCGATTCGGGGCCTTCAGTGCCGCAAGTTGTAATGATCGCAGCGCATAATTCGAATACGATGTCAGCTTCATTTTGTCCCCTCGAACAAAATTCTAAAAATAATATAACTTTTCTGCAAGCTCAGTGATTTTGTCACTGAATGCATGTCTCGGCACAGATATGTCGGGCGCAAGTGACAAGATCGGAAAGGAAGACTCATGCCACGAATCCCTGGTGATGTTTCTCTGATCGTCTCAGCTGAAATTTCAACACCATTCAAGTCGGTGCCGCAGCGCCTGTTCTCTGCGATGCTGGCTGTTCGCCTCGTTGAAAAGGAACCGATCTAATGCTCGAAAGCTTTAGTGCAGAGACTCTGGCGCGGGCGCAGTTTGCGTTCACCGTCTCGTTTCACATTATCTTCCCAGCGTTTTCAATTGGACTGGCCAGCTATTTGGCGGTGTTGAACGGATTGTGGCTGCGAACGCGGGACGAAACCTATTTGAACCTGTTCAACTACTGGAAAAAGATCTTTGCCATGGCGTTTGGCATGGGCGTCGTTTCGGGCATTGTGATGTCCTACCAATTCGGAACGAATTGGTCGGTGTTTTCCGACAAGGCAGGCCCGGTCGTTGGGCCGCTCATGGCGTATGAAGTGCTGTCGGCCTTTTTCCTCGAGGCCGGGTTTTTAGGCATCATGCTGTTTGGCCGGGACCGCGTGGGCGACAGGCTGCACATGTTCGCAACAGCCATGGTTGCGGTTGGCACACTGATGTCCGCCACCTGGATTTTGGCCGTGAACAGCTGGATGCAGACACCGGCAGGCTTTGGCATCGGCGAAAATGGACAGTTCATTCCGCTGGATTGGTGGGCCATCACATTCAACCCCTCATTCCCTTACAGGTTGGTGCATATGGTGCTGGCCGCCTTTTTGACTGTCGCCTTTGTAGTTGGCGCTGTCAGTGCGCTGCATTTGCTGCGCGACCGGACGGATCGGGAATCCCGTCGCGCCTATTCGATGGCCATGTGGATGGCGGTTGTGGTCACGCCGATCCAGATCATGGCGGGCGATCTTCACGGCCTGAACACGCTGGAATATCAACCTATTAAAGTTGCTGCGATGGAAGGTCATTTTGACCGGGAAGGCGATCATCAGCCCTTTGCCCTGTTTGGCATCCCGAATGAAAAGGACGGTCGGCTGGATCATGCGATAGAGATTCCGTATCTCGGCTCTCTGATCCTGACCCATACGATTGACGAGCAGATCAAGGGTCTGAATGAATTTGACCGGGACGAGTGGCCACCGGTCGCGATTGTGTTCTTCAGCTTCCGGGTGATGGTCGCGATCGGCTTTGCGATGCTGGGCCTGGGCCTGTGGAGCCTTTGGGCGCGCTGGCGGGGCGGGTTGTATGACTGGCCATGGTTACATCGCGCAGCGCTTGTGATGGGGCCAAGCGGGTTCGTCGCGGTGCTGGCAGGATGGATCACGACCGAGGTTGGCCGACAACCCTATACGGTTTATGGCCTGCTGCGCACATCAGACAGTTTAGCCCCTGTGGACGCCCCGGCTGTTGCTACATCACTCCTGGCTTTTGTGGTGGTCTATTTCTTCGTCTTCGGAGCGGGCGCGTTCTACATCCTGCGCATGATGAACCAACGCCCAGCGACCCCGAAGATTGGCTTGCGGGACGGGCCAGTCCGCGCAGCAGGCATTACACCTGCGGCACAGCTCGATCCCAATTTCATTCCCGCCGCTTCACCCAAGGAGAATTGATCATGCCATTCGATCTTGCATTTATCTGGGCCGGTCTCATCGCTTTTGCCGTTCTTACCTATGTGGTGCTTGACGGCTTTGATCTGGGTATCGGCATTCTGTTCCCATTTGGAAAATCCGACCACGACAGAGATCTGATGATGAATTCGGTCGCGCCGGTCTGGGACGGCAATGAGACCTGGCTTGTGATGGGCGGCGGTGGGCTTTTTGCCGTCTTCCCGCTGGCCTATGCAGTCTTGATGCCAGCACTTTACATCCCGATCACATTGATGCTGTTGGGGCTGATCTTTCGCGGTGTTTCCTTTGAGTATCGCTGGCGCACTACGCGCTGGAAAGGCGTGTGGGACATGGCCTTTTTCGGCGGTTCCCTTTTGGCCGCCTTTTGTCAGGGCATTGCACTTGGTGCTTTGGTGCAAGGCATCGACATCGCCGACCGCGCCTATGCGGGTGGCTGGTTCGACTGGCTAACGACGTTTTCAATCCTGACCGGGCTGGCCGTTGTCATTGGCTATGCGCTGCTGGGCGCGACGTGGCTGGTTCTGAAGACAGAAGGCGACCTGCAGGTCCAGATGCGCGGCTACTCGTGGTGGCTGGGGGCCATGACTCTGGCACTGATCGGTTTGGTCAGTATCCTGACACCGTTTCAGGACCCGGTCTATTTCCAGCGTTGGTTCAATCTACCGGGCAGTCTGATTTCGATGGTGGTTCCGCTGCTTATGCTTGCCCTGACTTGGACGTTTTTTGCCGGGCTCAGCGAGCAGAAAGATCTGCAACCCTTCCTCTCTGCGCTTGGTTTCTTTGTTCTGAGTTTCGTCGGGATTGGCATCAGCTTTTATCCGATGATCATTCCGCCTTCTTTGACGATCTGGCAAGCGGCCGCACCAGATGAAAGCCTTGCTTTTGCATTGGTCGGAACAGTGATCCTGATCCCGATTATCCTGGCCTACACGGCCTACGCCTATTGGGTGTTCCGCGGCAAGATGGACCCGAATGAGGGGTATCATTGATGGCAAAACAGTCTTCGTTATCAAAGTGGCTGTGGTTTGCCGGGCTTTGGTTGGCCGGGGTGGCGACCCTATTATTCGTCGCCTTTGCAATCCGCCTGATGATTTAAGCACAGATCAGCCCGGTCACCATAAACCGGATTTCCAACGCCGAAGCGACATAGTTTCCTTGCGATCTAATCAATATTCATTCATATTCGTATAAGAGAATTCAATGGAGGGATGTGATGCCATTTTCACGCCGCAGGTTTCTGCAGACTGCAGCCATCATGTCGTTGGCAAGCGCCCTCCCAACGCTTTCAAAAGCCGAGATTTCAATTGGCTCTGCTACAATTACAACCGTAAGCGATGGCCACCTGACATTGCCCGGCAGCTTCTTGTTTGGGCCGATGCCACAGGACGAACTTGCGCCAATTCTGGCAGAATACGGAGTGTCGAACAAAACGCTCCTGCCCGAGTGCAATCTGACCCTGTTCCGAGACGGGCAGAATACGGTTCTTTTTGATGTGGGATCCGGCGCGGATTTCATGCCTTCCGCCGGCACGGTGTTAGACAGTTTGGACGCTGTTGCGTTGGCACCGGAAGACATCACGCATGTCGTGTTCACCCACGCCCATCCCGATCACATCTGGGGCCTTCTGGATGAATTTGACGAGCCTGTGTTTTATAACGCGACCTATATGATGGGACGGGCCGAGTGGGATTACTGGTGGAACCCGGAAACCGTGACTGACATCGGTGAAGCCCGAGTTGCCTTTGCTGTGGGCGCCAAGCGTCGGATGGAAGCGATCGAAGACAACGTTCAGCTGTTCGATGCCGATCAAGAGATACTGCCCGGGATCGCTTCGGTCTCGACGCCCGGACATACGCCGGGACACATGTCCTTTGAGATCAGGCAGGGTAATTCAGCCGCGATGATTGCAGGCGATGCGATTGGCAATCACCACGTGGCGTTTCGCAAGCCGGGCTGGCTCAGCGGGTCTGACCAGAACGCCGAATTGGCTGCTGCAACCCGGCAGATGCTTTTTGATCGCCTGACGCACAAAGACCTGAGCCTTGTTGGCTTTCACCTGCCCAATGGTGGCATTGGTCGGGCCGTCGCGGACGGTGACGGTTATCGGTTTATCGAGGGTTGATCATGCGCAAAATCATCTCACTGATCCTGCTGGCATCCCCCGCTTTGGCCAGCGAAGATATTGCGGATCAGTATCCGGGATCGCCACTGTATTCCAAACCGGTTGAGGTCATTCCACACGTGTGGTCCGCGATAGGTGCAACTGCCCCGCCGACCTATGAGAACAGCGGTCACAACAACAATCTCAGCTTCATCGTGACAGGGGATGGCGTCATCGTGATCAATGGTGGTGCCGCCTATATTTTGGCGCAAGCCTTGCATGAAGAAATCACGGCCATCACGGACCAGCCCGTGAAACTGATCATCGACGAAAATGGTCAGGGTCATGCTGTGCTGGGCAATTCGTACTGGGCTGAACAAGGTGTACCAATCCTGGCCCATATCGACGCGGCGCATGAGGTCGAGGAACAGGGAAACCGGCTGCTTGAGCAGATGAAGGGCTACAACCGGGACAAGGCCGAAGGCACCTTCATTGCCGCCCCGACCGAGACGTTCGAAGACAAGAAAACCATCGAAATGGGCAAGTTCCGGATAGAAGTTCTGAATCTGGGCCCCGCGCACGGGCCGGGCGACACGCAAGTCTGGTTACCCGATCAGGGTCTTGTCATTGCCGGGGACATGGCGTTTCACGAACGGATGCTGCCCATTTTTGAGAACACAATTGTGCTCGACTGGATCGAAACCTGGGAAACCGCTTTCGAACCCTTGAATGCCACCTATGTGATTCCGGGGCACGGTCATCCGACCAACATGGATCAGGTCCGCCGGTACACGCACGGCTATCTGGTCTATCTGCGCGAGAAAGTCGGCGAACATCTGGGCAATGGCGGGGATCTCGCCGAGGCCTATTATGTCGACCAAAGCCCCTACGCAAATCTGGATACGTTCGAAGAACTGGCGACCCGCAATGCCGGACGCGTCTACGAGCAGATGGAGTTTGAGTAAGCAGGTGCTACCGGCTGTTTCCAGTCCGAACATCATGAGATTGATGTTTTGACTTCTGGTTAGACCCGCCGCAATTGCGCGAAGTCAAGGACGCTCTCAAACTGCCGATGCATGGTGGTTCAACTGATGACGAACCAGCGGTTTGAATGGAACAGCTCATTGATCAGTTCGGTGAACCAAAGCTCCTGATGGCGTCAGGCGCTGGTGTCGGGCTGGTCTTTGGCGCGGCGGCCTATCATTCGCGGTTTTGCCTGCGGGCTGCGACGGTAGAGGTTGCGCAACTTTCATTTGGGCCGAAACTTGCAATCTGGTTTGTGGCGTTTGCAGCCGGGCTGGCAATGGTTCAAATCGCAATTCTGTCAGGTCATCTGGATGTCAGCGCAGCTCGGCAACTTACCGGCACCGGTAGTCTGTCCGGTGCGATGATCGGGGGTCTGTTGTTCGGAATCGGCATGATCCTTGCGCGGGGCTGTGCCAGCCGACTGCTGGTTCTGTCTGCCTCAGGCAACCTTCGGGCAATTGTGACCGGCCTTGTTCTGACCTTGACGGCACAGGCATCGTATCGCGGCGTTCTGGCCCCCGTGCGGGAAAAACTGGCGGGGATCTGGACGGTTTCCGGCGAGTCAGAAAGGTCACTGCTCGAAACCACACCTGTTGTCGGGATCGCTTGCGGACTGGCTTTGCTGGGCGCCCTTGCATTTGGGCTGTCGCAGAACCTGCGAAAATCCGAACTGCTCTCAGCGGCGCTTGTTGGCATTGCTGTTTTTGCAGGCTGGTTCCTGACTTACCGGGTCGCCGCAGTTTCCTTCGACGTGGTTCCCATTCAATCCGTAACGTTCACAGGGCCGTCTGCCGACACCTTGATGGCATTGGTCAATGACCGCGTATTACCGATGAGTTTCGGGCTGGGGCTGGTTCCCGGTGTCTTTTTGGGGGCCTTGAGCGTCGCGCTCATGACCGGCGAGGCGAAAATCCAGCGGTTCGAGGCCGACACTCCGATGGAGAAATACCTGCTCGGAGGTGTTCTGATGGGGTTTGGCAGCATGCTGGCAGGCGGATGCGCCGTTGGGGCCGGTATGTCGGGCGGCGCAATTCTTGCACTTACGGCTTGGGTTGCCGTCTTTTGCATGTGGATCGGTGCGATTGGAACGCATGTCCTGATGGCCTCGGGACGCGGCGCCAAACCGGTCAATTCGTAATCCGATTTAACTGGTTATTGCGCCGCCAAAGGCTGCCGGGCCAGTTGGCACTGGGACCAAAGGTCTTCAAGTGCGGTGACCAATCGATCAATGTCCTGCTGCGTGTGAACAGGGGACGGCGTGATCCTTAGACGCTCGGTCCCTTTTGGCACAGTCGGGTAATTGATGGGCTGAATGTAGATGCCGTAGTCTTTCAACAGCGTGTCCGAGATGAATTTACACTTGATTGGATCACCCACCATCACGGGAATAATATGGCTGGGGTTGTCGATATGAGGCAAGCCTATCGCATCCAGCTTGGCCCGCACCTCGGCCACCCGCTGTTGTTGCGTCGCGCGTTCCTGATCGCTGTTCTTCAGATGCCGGATCGAGGCCGCCGCCCCGGCCGCAATGGCGGGTGGCAGCGCGGTGGTAAAGATGAATCCACTGGCAAATGAACGCACGAAATCACAGACCTCAGCAGAGGCCGCGATGTAGCCGCCCATGACGCCAAACGCCTTGCCTAACGTGCCTTCGATAACCGTCAGCCGGTCCATAAGACCCTCGCGTTCGGCGATGCCGCCGCCCCTTGGGCCATAAAGACCAACAGCGTGGACCTCATCGAGATAGGTCATCGCATTGTAGCGGTCGGCCAGATCGCAGATCTCTTTGATTGGAGCGATATCACCATCCATCGAGTAGACGCTTTCAAACGCGATCAATTTCGGCTGGTCAATCGGCAGTGCGGCCAGCTTCGATTCCAGATCGACCAGATCGTTATGTTTCCAGATCACTTTTTGGGCGCGAGAATGACGGATCCCTTCGATCATCGACGCATGATTCAGCGCGTCAGACAGGACGACACAGTCCGGAATGCTAGCCGCCAGAGTTCCCAGCGCAGCCCAGTTGGACACATATCCCGACGTGAACAAAAGCGCCGCTTCCTTGCGATGAAGATCAGCCAGCTCACCTTCGAGCAATACGTGATCATGGGTGGTGCCTGAGATGTTGCGCGTACCTCCTGCACCGGCTCCGGTCCGGTCCAACGCGTCGTGCATGGCCTGTAGAACCTTTGGGGATTGTCCCATGCCCAGATAGTCGTTTGAGCACCAGATGGTGACCTCGCCCGGCCCATTGTGACAGGTCGCGCTGGGGAACTGCCCCCTGTGACGCTCAAGCTCAGCGAACTCGCGATAATTGCCTTCATCACGCAAGCGCGTCAGTTTGGATCGGAAGAAGCCCTGGTAGTTCATCAGTTCCCCGCTGCCTCAGCAACAATGTCATTGAGAAGAGCCTGCACTTTCTGCATCGGCCCATCTGGGTATGATCGATACCCTACCATGACCTGACCTTCCCGATCTGTGACAAAGATACCATAAGGACAAAACTCGATATTCATCGGGTCCGCTTCCATCACCTCGCGCGAGATGACGGCCGAGCAGAACAGGAAGATGTCGGCATTGTCAAAAATCGTCGCGTCGCTGCCCACATCCTGACCGGTACGGTTCAGCATGTCGCCAACATGACTTACGGAATCGATCACCAGACCTTTGCCGACAATCGCGCTTTCAACCGCAAAGGTTGCGTCATCGAAGCTGCCATCAAATGGCACTAGGATTGGGTCAGCGGCCGCCGTACCGGCGGTCAGGGCAAGTGCCAAAAGCGTCGTATTCATCTTGCAGCTCCTTCTTCGTTCAGTATCGTCAGATCCACGACCGGGGGCCTTAAACGTCATCCGGGAACTTCAAAAAAGACGCCCTTGATGCCTGATACGCGACAAGGACGTCCAATCGGCTCAGCCGAACATGTCGGCGGTTATTCCGGAATACCAACCCTCAGATTCTTCGTAGGTGGCTTTGCGCAAATCAGCACTTTCGCCGGTTTGGGAAATGAAACCATCCACCTTGGCGATCTTTTCGGCTGTCGCCTCGTACGTGGCACCAACTTTGACACCATCGTTGGTTTCAATGAGGGACCAACAGGTGTTCGAGAATTTGGCCGGGAATACTTTGGACCCAGTCAGCGCACCGCGCACGGCATTGGCGCACACCTTGGCCTGGCTGTTGGCCGAGAACCCTGATTTGGGCATGTCACCCTGTTGCGAGGCATCCCCCAGTACATAGATGTCGGGATCGGCCTTGGTGGACATGTCCGCCGCATTGACAGGGGCCCAGTTGCCATCGGTCACACCTGCAATCTCGGCAATGCGACCGGCTTTCATGGCCGGGATGACATTGCAGACGTCAACCTTGGTTTCTTCACCATCAATCGTCACAGTCATTGCAGCAGGGTCCACGCTGACATTGCCACCGCCGAAATCCTCGCCGATCCAGTCGATCATCCCTTCGTAATGGTTCGCCCAACCTTCCTGGAACAGCGACATTTTCGAGAATTTTGGCTTAGGGTCAGCCACGATGATCTTGGCCGTCGGGTTATTGGCCTTCAGGTAATGCGCGGCCATCGAGACCCTCTCATACGGGCCGGGTGGGCAGCGATACGGGTTTGGCGGGGCCACCATTGCAAATGTGCCGCCTTCGGGCATCGCCATCAGTTGCGCCCTCAACAGTTCGGTTTGTGATCCGGCCTTATACGCATGAGGCATCGCATTTTGTGCAGAAATGTCCCAACCGGGAACGGCCATATCGACGAAATCGATACCGGGGCTGAGGATAAGCTTGTCGTATTTCACATTGCCACCACCGGCGAGCGATACCGTTTTTGCATCGCGGTCGACACCAACAGCCCAGTCATGCACGACGTTGACACCACCGGCTGCAAGGCCACCATATGAATGGCCGATATCTTCGATCTCTTTGAAACCGCCAAGATAGAGGTTTGAAAAGAAACAAGTGTAGTAGGTCCGCGTCGGCTCGATAAGCGTTACATTGATCTCACCTTTGCTGTCTTTGGCGATATAGCGTGCCGCAGTCGCACCGCCTGCACCCCCTCCGACAACGACGACGCGTGGCTTGGCATGACCGTCCGCCAGAACCATTGGCGCAGCCACGGCGGCTGTCGCCACAGCGGTTTTGCCCAGAAAAATCCTCCTATTCATCTTCATTGCAGTCTCCTCCCTGTTTTGCCTCAGTTTTCGAGGCTGTTGAAATACGCCGCCAAGGCGGCGATTTCTTCGTCATTGAGCCGTCCTGCTATCATTTGCATGACAGGATGATTGCGTTGCTTGGTCTTGTAGGCATGCATGGCGACAACAAATTCGTCTTCCGGCCATAGAACGATTGACGGGATGCCCGCATCCCCTCCGTCCGCCTGATGGCAGGTTGTGCACTCGCTGCTCAGATAGGCGCCATATTCGGGATCGCCCTGAGTTGCTAAAATAGCCTGATCGACGTCATGATCAGTTGCCGTTGCGGTTGGGTCTGCTTCGGGAATGTTTGCGGGGTCATCCGAGAACAACCGCAAATACGCGATGACATTGTGCCGGTCTTCGGGGTTTTTCAGTCCGCGAAAGCTCATCCGCGTTCCGGACGCGTAAGACCGTGGGTTTTCCAGAAACGCATCCAGGGTTTCAGCATGCCATTCCAGCCCACTGGATCCAGCTCGCTGAATGCTTTTCGAATAGGAAAACTCGGTCAACCCGGCGGCGGGGCGGCCGAACAAGCCGTTCAGATGCGGCCCAATACGGTTCCGCGCGCCTTCGCCAACCTGATGGCAGCCTTTGCATTTCGCGAAAACCTTCTCTCCCGCCTCGGAATCCCCGAGGGTACTCGCCGCCGCGACGGTAGAAACCGTCATGGCGAGGGCTGAGAGGGAAGGTCGCAAAAATGGCACCATCTACTATTCACCGATTGATTTGAGATACGCTGTTATTGCGGCTCGGTCTTGCTCTTTCTTCAATCCTGCAAAGCTCATCTTGGTGCCTTTCATATAGGCTTTTGGCTTGGCCAGGAACTCGTCCAGCGTAACCTCATCCCAAACACGGCCTTCGTCATGTGCCGCTTTGAAGACGGACGAGTAACTGAACCCATCAACCGCACCAAATTCACGTCCAATCAAAGCGTTCAACTGCGGACCCACTTTGTTGGTGGCCCCATCCCCGACAGCATGGCAGGCTTTGCACTTCTTGTAGACTTTTTTGCCTGCCGCGACCAATTCAGGGTCTATTCCAGCGGCACTGGCAGTCGCATCTGCTGAAACCGCGGGTGTTTCGGTGTCAGCGGCTGACGTCGACGCTGCAGTGAATGTTGGCGTATCTGAGGTGGTTGCGTCGTTCATCACCGACTCTCCACCCTCTTCTGGTGTGACGTCCAGGAAGGTGGCCCGCATGGTGATTTCCACGCTGTCTTTGCAGTTCTCCATACAGGGTTCGACGGCCCATTCGGCGTATTCAAGATCAGGCCGGTCATCGATGACAAAGCCGTCCTTATTGTACATCTCGAACGCTGCGAAATTGTCCTGGGTCAACTCGAACTCATCATCCACCAAATCATTGGAATACAGAATATAAGCAACGATTGCATAGGTTTCGTCGGCACTTAGCGTTCCGGCCTCGCCGAAAGGCATCGAACGGTTCACATAGTCCCAGACCGTGGACAAATGCGGCCAGTACGAGCCGACGGTTTTCACCGGATCCTTGTCGGCCAATGTGTCAAACCCGCCGGCAAGGACCGGCCAATTGTCGACGCCTTCGGCAAAATCTCCGTGGCAGGAGGCGCATTTATCAGCGAAGACCTCCTCCCCGGTGAACACATCGCCAGCACCTTCCGGCAGACCCCGCCCATCCGGAAGCACATCTACATCCCATGCAGCAATCTCTTCCGGCAGCGCGTTGCGCCCAAGCCTCAATTTCCCGTCATGTGCGGGCACCTGTTCTGATATTCCGATACCTGAGGCACCTGCCCCGCTGTTGGCCTGCGCCTCCTGCAATTGCGTTTCCAGTTCGGCAACCCGGGCGGCATTTTCATCCGCCAATACCCGCGCCGCGCCCTCATGGGCCTTGACCTGAGACAGACGCGTCTGCAGCGTGTCAATCTGGCTGTCGCCATACCCGCGATTTGCAACAGCCACAGCAAGACTGGAAACCAGCGCGATACCGCCGAATATGGGAAGATAGATACGACTAAGAGACTTCGACATTCTCGGCGATCCCTTCTGCATTCACGTACCAGGTCTGGATACAGTTGTTATGATAGACAGAGTTTTCGCCGCGCTTTTCACGCAGCTGATCCTTGGTTGGTTGGACATACCCGGTTTCGTCCATCGCCCGACTTTGCAGCAGCATTGGCGCGCCGTCCCAGTCAGTATCCAGATAGAACCGTGTCAGGGCTTTGGTGTCGCCCTGTCGCCCCAACCGCGCCGTTTCCCAGGTAATGCCGCCGTCTTTGGAGACGTCGACCCTGGTGATCTGACCGTGACCGGACCATGCAAGGCCGGAAATGATCAACGGACCTTGCCCATGTTTGATCGGCATCTGAGGGCTGGGCGAGGTAATGACCGATTTCGCGTCCATAACCCACGTCCATTTCCGCGCAACCCCGTTTTCATACACATCCGTGTATTTCGACGTTTCTTCGCGGCTTTCGACGGCTGCATCCGTCACTTCAACGCGGCGGAGCCATTTGACCCACATATTGCCTTCCCAGCCGGGCACAACCAGACGCACAGGATAGCCATGTTCCATCCGAAGCGCTTCGCCGTTGGCCTTGAAGGCAACAAGCACGTCGTCCAAGGCTTTTTCCATCGGGATCGATCGGCCGTTGGACGAGGCATCCGCGCCTTCGACATAGACCCATTTGTCCGCAAAATCCCCGGCCGCATCCAGACCGGCCTCTTGCAGTAACAGGCGCAGTGGCACGCCGGTGTATTCCATGTTGTGAATCATGCCATGGGTGAATTGCACGCCGTTCAGCTGCGCGCCCGCCCATTCCATGCCAGTGTTAGCGGCGCATTCACAGAAATAGACATGGTTTTCGCGCGGGAACCGCTGAAGATCGTCATAGGTGAAGACCAGGGGCTGATCGACCAACCCGTTGATCATCAGGCGATAGTCATCTTTGCTCAGTTCGATGGCGCCGGAATGGTGCCGTTCGAATGCACAACCCTGAGGCGTAATCGTCCCATCAAGCGCATGGATCGGCGTGAAGTTGATCGAGGAAATCGGCGAGGCCGTCAGCCATTCCACATTCCGACGTACCACATCGCTTTCAAAGTGAATCGGAAGGCTATAAGGCGTTTCGTCAACACCTGCGCCGGTGTACGAGGCCCAGTCCTGCAGCTCGGTGATCAGCGGGTCTGCGTTTTGGGCGGCAACCGAGCCAGCAACCGAGCCGGCCGCGATCGCGGCGCCGCCTCTCAGGAAGGCTCGGCGGGACGGCTTGAACATCTGATCCATGTCTCAAGTCTCCAGTTTTATTTAAACGCCGACAACGTCGACATTGGTGTTATCTTGAACCGTCACGGTACCCAGCTTGCGGATGTGGCTTTCCACGACATCCCAGATCTGCGGACCTTCGGTGTCTTCATTGACCGAAGCCCATCCGGCGACCACATAGGATTTTGCCGGATCAATCGCCTCACCCGTTTTCACAAGCGTCATGTTCGAGATACGTTCGCCCTGCGGCTTGGACACATCGATCCGATAGCCAAGCCCACCGGTGCGCACCATGTCGCCGCCTTGTTGGTAATAGGGATCCGGGTTGAAAATGTTGTCGGCAACATCTTCGAGCACAACTTTCAGGAATTCCCCTGTCATCTCAGAGCGATAGGCTTGACCATAAGACATCGAGGTCACGCCAAAGATATCCTCACGGGTGATGTCCTGACCGGGCACCAGCGACGGGCCCCAGCGCACACCGGGGCTGAGCGCGATTTCCGCGTCACGCTCGCTGAGCAGTGCATCACAGATCAGATCATCCCACGTGCCGTTGAAATTCCCACGCCGATACAGAAGGCTGTCGGTCTGCCCGACGACCTCCAACATCTCGGCCAGATAAGGCGCGCGCTGTTCATCGATCAGGGCGGCCACTTCGGCGTCCGGGGCTATCACATCCGAGAAAATCGGGATCAGTTTCGTCCGATACCCCATCATCCGACCGTCACGGATATCAAGATCGACACGGCTCACGAATTTTCCGTTCGAGCCTGACGGCACGATGATGGTATCTCCAACCTGTACCGGCTCGGGCAGGGCGTCGTGCGTGTGGCCAGACAGGATGACGTCGATCCCTGGGACAACGCTGGCCATCTTCTTGTCAACGTCGAATCCATTATGGCTGAGCACAACGACACATTCCGCCCCGGCTGCGCGCACCTCTTTGACCATCGCGGCCATGTGTTCGTCGCGGATGCCAAAGGCGTATTCGGGGAACATCCAGCCGGGATTTGCAATCGGCATGTACGGAAACGCCTGCCCAATAACCGCGATCTTTGTGCCGCCGCGTTCGAACATTTTGTAGGGGGGGAACAGCTCGGTCGGTTCGTCCCATTCCGCGTCAAAGATATTCTGCCCCAAGGCCGCAAAGGGCAGCTGTTCAACCAGCTCGGCGACGCGATCACTGCCTAAGGTGAATTCCCAGTGAAACGTCATAGCGTCCGGCGCAAGGGCGTTCATCACATTGACCATATCCTGGCCCTGCGTCTTCAGACAGGTGTAAGAGCCATGCCAAGTATCGCCGCCATCCAGAAGAATGGCATCGGGGCGATCTGCACGGATGGCCTTGATCACCGTTGCGACCCGATCAAGCCCGCCGACCCGTCCATAGGTCTGAGCAAGCGACGAAAAATCCCCGGAACTCAGCGCATAGTGGCTGGGGCTGCCATCGGCGATGCCATAGAGTTTGCGGAAATCAGAGCCTGTGACATGCGGCGCAACACCTTTGCCACCACCGACACCGATATTGATGGAAGGCTCGCGGAAATAGATCGGTTTCAGCTGCCCGTGAATATCCGTCACATGGATCAGGGAAACATTACCGAACGTGTCGAACTCTAACAGTTGGTCCTGTGTTAGGGACTGTTGCGCTGCAAGCCGCGCCCAATTCCCGAAACCGGATGCGCCGACAATGGCTGAGGCTGCCATCCCGACCTGCAAAAAGTCCCGACGCGAAATCATAGTTGTTTTCTCCCTTAAACACATGCGCATGTTTGAATTTTAAATAAGTGCAATGGCCCCGTGCGTGACACGGGGCCAGTCAGATCATCAGTTTCGTACAGAAGGCGTCTCGACCGACAGACCCTGGCCACGCGAGGCTATATAAAGCTCCAGCGCTTTGAACTCGTCACCGCCTTCCTTGAAGGGTGTGGCCCGAATGTTCTTCATGCATCCTTTGAAACGCCCGTGGATCGAATTCAGCTTGGCGTTCTTCAGACGATAGGTGGGAAAGCCATTGACCTGACCCTGGGACAGATGGTCCGCCCGGATCATGACGCCATAATTGTCTTCGTGACAATTCGAGCAGGCCATGTCCAGCTGACCAACACGCGTATAGTACAGGTCCTTTCCTCTTTCCCAGAAAGGCGCGGCATCGCCGTCGATGGCAACTTCGACAGGCATGCCACGTGATTGCACGCCAATAAGCGCGGTCATCGCCGTCATCTGGCCACCCGACCATTTCCAAGGCTCGGCACCCATATGTTCGACACGGCTGCGGTTGATCAGATCTTCCAGCGTCATAAGCTCGCCATTTTCGACGCGCGGAAGCTGGGCCCGTAGCCCTGCGAACTCTTCAACGCTTTCATGGCAGGATGCGCAGGATTTCTCGGCCGACCCATCGACCTGCTCCCACAGATCTACGGCTTGCTCAACGAACACAAATGCCGGGTTGTCAAAGTCATCTATTTCCAGCGCCTGAGTTTCCGGCGAACGGAACCGCCATCCGGAATAGATCGTGTCGACGTTTTCCAAATGATCCGGCGCTGCCACCTCAGTGATCATTGCCTCGCCGTCAATGCTCAGCGAATTGCTGTCCTGAGCAGTCGCGGCGCCGGCCAACCCAATCGCTGCTGCCGTTATCCATAGTGTCGCGCGCATGTGGCTACCTCCCTGGCTCTGCACCCTTGTCTTCTTACGAGACCGATATTTTTTTGCTTTCTTCGTAGACGGACCCGTCATCGTCATACCAGGTGAACTTGAATTCACCGGTTTCCGGCACAACAGCCTCGAACTGGAAATATGGATTGGTTGAAATCGCCGGTTCCAGCGTCACATCGATCACGTTCTGACCATTGAAATCAGCGGTGAAGCGATTGATGATCGAACGCGGAATGATGTTGCCATCATCGTCTTTGCGCTGCCCGCTTTCCATCTTGTGGCTGATCAAGGTCTTGATGGTGATCGTCTCACCTGCTGCCGCCGTTTTTGGGACTTTGACCCGGGGTTTTACACCAGATGCCATAGTGTCTCTCCTTGCGTTTCGTGAGTTCAGCCGCCGCAACCGCCGATTGTTACTTTGACATTGGCTTTCGCCATCTGGAATGAACCGTCTTCCATCTTGGCGATGGCAACAACGTTCTGTGTCGCGGCAAGGCGGATACGCGTTGATGCACTGCGAGATGCGCTGAGCGGGCCAAAGTTGAACGTCGCGACGTTCGGCACCGGGTTGCCATCTGCATACAGCGTGATCGAAACGGCACCGGGTGCCTCGACCTTGACGGGTACAGTATTCCCGTTCTCTGCGATTTCCGGCGCGGTCAGTACAACTGCACCTTCCCCAATTTCAGCGCCCCCGGTCAGGGCTGCGATCGCGTCGTCCGTCAGGCTGGCAAATGCTGGCAGACCGGTAAAGCTTGCCAGCGCAAACGTACCGGAGCCGATCGCGAGAATTTTTCGCCGTGTCAGTTCCATGTCATGCTCCAAATTTCGTGGATTACTGTTCTTTCAGCGTCATCAGGTAGGCCACGACATCTTCGACCTGCTGCGCGGTCAAAATGCTCTGGCCTGCAAAATCGTCCAGCGGTCGTTCATAACCGCTGTCGATGTAGAAAGCGGGCATGATCGTTCCTTCGAACATATTTTTCGAGTTCGAAACGATACCGCGAAGTTCAGCTTCGGTCCAACGATCCGCGACGCCGTCCATTGGTGGACCAACTTCGCCGTGGAAGCTTTCTTCGGGTATTTCCGAATTGGTATGGCAGGCGAGGCAGTTGCCTTCTTTGCGGTTTGCGAAAACCGCCCTGCCTGTTGCTGGATCACCGGCAACGCCGGTCAGTGATGTCTCGACGGCACCATCCGTAAAGGACACATCCATCGGTTTCAGTTCACCCGCTGTGGCGGTCGATGCACATAGCATCATGGCAAAGCCTAGCTTCAACGCGTTTCTCATGCCTCCTCCCAAAGACGATTCTTGTCGGTCGTTTTTTGCACACTAATGCACACATTCAGCAGTTCGCAACATTAAATTCATTTAGATGAATTTTTCAATTACTTTGCAAGCGCAGAAAAATTTTCACAAAAGTTGCGAGGACGGCAACGTGTCAGCCGTTTTGTTCTTCAAACTTACGGGCATGGTACTTCTGGAACGGCTCATGCCCTTCATATCCCTTTTCAACAACCCAGTTCAGCATGTTGAATGTCGTCCACCGGCCAAAGGCGCCGGGCATATTGGCAACAGCCGCTTGCGGCGCGGTCAGATCTTCAGAAACATCTGCAGGAAGGAAATAGATACTGGGCGTAAACAACGCACCCCACCTTTTGACCATGTCTTTCTCAGGCAGCATAGTTCCGTCGAAATCGGTGACTTCGACATCCCCGAACATGTTGATCTGCAGAACAAAATAGTTGTCTTCAATGAACTGTTCGATTTCCGGGATGACAAACACTTCTTCGTGCATCTTCTTGCAGTAGATACACCCGCGCTGCTCAATGATGATCATCAGGCGCTTACCTTCCGCATTTGCTTCGGCAAGGTCTTCGCGCAGGTCCATGAATGTATCGCGCATCCAGGGTGCTTTGTGCAGGCCATCATCGCCAAGTTCGGCTGCAAAGGCCGCCGGAACCATCAGGATCGACAGCAACAATATCCAAAGTCTCTTCATGATCTCCTCCTGAGATTCATCCGATCACGCTGAACCACGGAACATGTTCCAGCATCCATTGAGCAATGTAATTGATCGAGTTGGTGGCGATCAGAACTCCAAACAAAATAAGGAAGACCCCCATCAGCTTTTCGATCAAGCCAAGGTGTTTTCGAAACCGCGCCATCCAGGACATGAATGGCCCGATGAACAAGGCCGCAATAACAAAGGGCAGGGTCATGCCCAACCCATATGCCAATAACAGTAGTGCCCCTTGATCGGCAGTGTCTTGCCCCGCAGCCGTAAACAGGATCGCCGCCAGAACCGGCCCGACACAGGGTGTCCAACCAAACGCAAACGCCAGTCCAATGACGTAGGCCCCTATCAGGCCGACATTCGAAGTGTCGCCCGCATCGGCGCGGAATTGCCGATATAGAAACCCGATTTTGATGACGCCCAGGAAATGCAGACCCAATGCAATGATAACGGCGGCCGCAAACCAGCGCAGCACGTCAAAATACTCTCTCAGCAAACCTCCGAACACGGTCGCGGTTGCCCCAAGCCCGACAAAGACCGTGATAACGCCCAGCGCGAAACAACAGGCAGCCAGAACTGCCCTGACCCGCACCGCGCGCGAGATTTCAGCGTCAGCCGAAATCTGGTTCATCCCGACACCTGCAAGGTAGCTGAGGTAGAAGGGAACGATGGGCAAAATGCACGGCGACAGGAATGACAGCAGCCCGGCGACAATTGCGCCCAGAAATGTGACATCAAACATATCGCTCTGGCCTCACAGCTTGAGATATTCAAAAATATAATTATGATGAAAGATAAGCTCCCGTCAATTTAGGACGTCTGAAAATGATAAAGACGTTGGTCACCTCCTTCGCCTTGATGTTGCCGATCTCAACATCGGCTGAACCTTATCTTCTGATGGCTGAAGAAGATGGGTGTTATTGGTGTGCCAAATGGAACGCAGAAATCGCGCATATCTACCCCAAAACAGCCGAAGGGCGCGCTGCCCCTTTGCAGCGCTACGACCTGCACAGCGAAACACCCGATGTTGCGTTCGATCGCAGGGTGCATTTCACCCCGACTTTTATTCTGGTTGAAAATGGTCGCGAAGTCGGGCGAATTGAGGGATACCCCGGAGAAGACTTTTTCTGGGGCCTGCTGACCATGATGTTCGAACGCGCAGGAATAGACTTGAAACAGACCGGGTAAAGGAAACCTTTTCGTGACCTCTAACGCTGAAAGCACACCACAAACCGCTTCGCGTCTGCCAGTGTTCGACAAGAACATCTGTGCCGATGACATGCAGCGCATGATGGACAACGCGCAACGGGCGTCCAACTTCCTGAAGGCCATTAGCCACGAAGGTCGGTTGATGATCATGTGTCATCTCGCTTCGGGCGAAAAATCGGTGACGGAGTTGGAGGAGCTTTTGTCAGCACGACAAGCCGCAGTCTCGCAGCAGCTATCCCGGCTTCGCTATGAGGGGCTTGTGATACCAAGACGGGAAGGCAAGGCCATTTACTACAGCTTGGCAGATGACCGCCCGAAACAAATCATGGAGGTCGTGTACGATTTGTTCTGCCGTACCGACTGACCAGATGCAGGACCGGTGTTTGGTCAGGGGAGGGCCGAGGTGCTGGAAATACTCGGAGAAGCAAACACTGCCGCTCTGATCGGCTTGATCGGTGGGGTTGCGCTTGGACTCGCCGCCAGAATTGGGCGGTTTTGTACCCTTGGCGCTATCGAAGACGCGCTTTACGGGGCAGACAATCGTCGCCTGAAAATGTGGGCCATTGCCATCGGTGTCGCCATTGTCGGGGCGCATCTGGCAATTGGATTCGATCTGCTGGACGGGTCGGAAACGGCC
Organism: Ruegeria sp. EL01; assembly: GCF_900313035.1. Lineage (GTDB taxonomy): Bacteria > Pseudomonadota > Alphaproteobacteria > Rhodobacterales > Rhodobacteraceae > Ruegeria. The sequence goes on from NZ_OMPS01000044.1 coordinate 80,872, forward strand.
TATCTTGATCGCGTCTGGAACCCGCTTGGTACCATCATCGGCGGGCTGATGTTTGGCTATGGCATGGCCCTGAGCGGAAACTGCGGCTATGGCGCTTTGGCCCGTCTTGGCGGCGGCGATCTGCGGTCCTTTGTCATCGTTGTGGTAATGGCATTATCCGCCTATTTCGTGATGTCAGGGCCGTTGGCCCATACCCGGGTCTGGTTGTTCCCCGAAGTAACAGGGGCCACGTCTGCTCAGGGGTTCGCGCAGTTGTTTGAAGCTTACGGTGTGGCCCCATTGGTCACTGGCCTTGTGATCGGAACCGGGCTTGTTGTGTTTGCCATTGCGCGTGCCGAAACGCGCCCATCGTACAAACAGATCTTCTGGGCGTCGGTTGTGGGTCTTGCCGTCGTATCTGGCTGGGTCGGCACCTATTGGATCGCCACGACCGGATTCGACGCCGAACTAATTGAAACGCACACCTTTGCGGCCCCGATCGGGGATACCATCATTTATGGGATGACCGCCTCGGGCAACGCTTTGTCCTTTAGCGTTGGGTCGGTCGTGGGTGTCGTTATTGGGGCTGTTTTGGGATCATATTCCAAGGGTCATTTCCGATGGGAGGCCTGCGAAGACCCCCGCGAATTGCGGCGCCAGCTACTAGGAGCGGCGATTATGGGTCCCGGCGCTATTCTTGCGGTGGGCTGCAGCGTTGGTCAGGGAATCTCTGCGTTTTCGGTGCTTGCCTTTAGCGCACCAATTGCCTTCATCGCGATTTTCGCAGGCGCCGCCATTGGACTGCGTCAGCTGATTACAGGATTTGCACCAGCCGAATAAGGTTTGCTTTCATAGATCAGGCCTATGTTCGGTGACGCAAATAGCCTTTTAGCGGGCATCCACCCACATAAGAAAACGCCCGCCGGGATGGCGGGCGTTTCATGTGTATCAGATCTGCGCTTTAGATCTTTGCGCGTTCCGATTTCAGCGCCAGCCACAGGCAATAGCACATTATCAGAACCACCAGTGTGAACGGTATGCCGGTTGACACCGCAGCGCCCTGAAGCGCCGAGAGGCCACCCCCAAGCAAAAGTGCAATGGCCACCAGTCCTTCGAGTGTGCACCAGAACACGCGCTGCACCACAGGCGCGTCCATCTTGCCGCCCGCCGTGATTGTGTCGATCACCAACGAACCGGAATCGGATGAGGTGACGAAGAAGATCACAATCAGCACCAGCGCGATAGGGGCCACGATGCTATTCAGAGGCAGCTCCTTTAGGAAGCCGAACAATGCGCCTTCCGGGGCATAGCTGTCGATCACTGTGGCGCGGACACCTTCTGCACCACCAGCGTTCAGCATGTCGATGGCGGCACCGCCAAAGGTAGACATCCACAGGGCACAGACGGCGGTCGGCGCCAGCAAGGCGCAGATGATGAACTCACGCACAGTGCGGCCCCTTGAGATGCGGGCGATGAACATGCCCACGAAGGGTGACCATGCAATCCACCAAGCCCAGTAGAAGGTTGTCCATCCGTGGAAGTAACTGGTGTCCTCACGCCCGAACGGGTTCGACAGAGCGGGTAAATGAGTAACATAGTCCGTCATCACGCTGAAATAACGTGAAATTGCAGTGCCGACGCCTGTAACGGCAATCACAAACAGGAACAGGCCAACGGCCATAATCATGTTGATCTCACTCAGCCGTTTGACGCCCGCATCCATACCCATCAGAACCGAACCCAAGGCGATAAGCGTAATGCCGATGATCAGCAGGACGGTGACGGTCGGGCTGGGCTCGATGCCAAAGACCTCGTTCAGGCCCGCCGCGACCTGCTGCGCGCCCAGACCCAACGAGGTTGTCAGGCCGAACAACGTGGCAAACACCGCCAGCGTGTCGATCATGTGGCCCCACCAGCCCCAGACACGTTCGCCCAGGATCGGATAAAAGGCGGACCGTAGCGTCAGCGGCAAACCGAGGTTGTAGCTGAAGATTGCCAGGCTCAGACCCACGGCGGCATAGATCGCCCAGCCTTCAAGGCCCCAATGATGGATCGTTCCGACGATACCGGCATATTCATTTCCCGGTACCGCGATATCGATACCCAATGGGCTGGCACCACCGTCTTCTGCGAAGTTGTAGTAAACCGGTTCCATCACGCCAAAGAACAGCAGACCGATACCAATGCCGGCCGCGAACATCATCGCGATCCATCCGGCATAGGAATAGTCTGGCTTGGCATCTTTGCCGCCGATACGAACCTTACCCACCGGCAGGACGATCAAAGCCAAACAAAACAGGGTGATTGCATCAACCGACAAAACCAGAAACCAGTCGAATGTGCTGGTGAGCCATGGCCTGAGCCATCCAAAGAATGTGCCGGCAGCTTCCTGGTTTGCCAATGCGATCAGAACGAACGCAAAAATCAGGATGCTTGAGATCAGAAAGACCGGATTGTGAATGTCCAGACCGAACGGGCGGACATTGTCTTGCCCAAGCTCATACTCAGTCTCAAAATCATAGATCCGAGGGTCCGGATCCAACATTTTCTTGGTTTGTGCCATGCGTCTGCCCTTCTGTTCGCTACGTGCAAACGCCAAGGTATTCGACCGGCGGACGGAGATGAGTTTGGTGTTCCCTTGGCGCGTTTCCGTCGTTTCGACCGCAGGTATGGTGATAACAACCTACACGGTCACCAAACTTTCACCAAACGCATTCATTGGTTGGAGTTCGTTCAGCAAGAAAACCGACCCCAGTGCCGAAGATCACGCCGTGCGAAGGGAATTCAGAAAGGGGGCCAAGATGCCCGTGCATCTGCCGGAACGCCGGGCAAAGAGTGTACAGCTGTGGCTGGCCAAAGACCCAGGTAGCATGTTATTCACCCAAATGGTTGACTGAAGTAGAATAAGGTTGTAATTCATCCATATGGTTGAACGAGAGAGTCGATATGACCTCAACGCGATATTGAAGGCCGCGTCCGACCCGACCCGCCGTGCAATCCTGACGATGCTTGCGCAGCAGGGACCTTTGCGGGTGACGGACATCGCGCGGCAGTTCGATATGAGCCTCAATTCGGTCTCCAAGCACATCAAGGTGCTGGAAAACGCCGAATTGGTGCAGCGCCGGACGGAATGGCGCGAGCATCTGATCGAGGTTCAGATGGCCCCCTTGTCAACCGTTGATTCTTGGTTCGCCGGGTTGCGTTCGATTTGGACGCTTCGGCTGGACGCCTTGGAAACTGCTTTGGAGGAACCAGAAGATGACGGATCTGTCACTTGAAATAACACGCGCCATCCCGCACCCGCCAGATAAGGTATTCGATGCCTGGCTGAACCCCGAAATGCTGGCAAAATTCATGCTTCCGGCGCCAGGTATGACGGTGTCCGAGGCGCAATCCGACGCCAAGGTCGGGGGTCGGTTCAAGATCGTCATGCGCGCGCCCGAGGCCGGCGACCTGCCACATGAGGGTGAATACAAGGTCATCGACCGCCCGAACCGTCTGCAATTCAGCTGGAATTCTCCGTACAGTCAGGACGATTCGACCGTGACGCTGGATTTCACCCCAACGGATAAAGGCACTCAGCTGCGCCTGCATCACATCCGGTTCCCCTCGCAGGAAAGCCGCGACAATCACGAAGGTGGCTGGACCGCAGTATTGGCTGCGCTGGAGGAAGCGCTGTGATCAACTGGCTGGCGCTTGCAGCGGGGGTGATCGCGGCGTTTCTGTTAGGTTATCTGGTCTATGGGCCGCTCGGCTTTCAGAAACGCTGGGCCGAGGGCACACGGATTGACCCAACCCCGCCTGATACACCACCACTGGCGGCAATGACCGCACAGATCGTGTTCCTGATCTTGCTGGCAGCGGTGATCGCGGTGACCGAGACCACCAACAGTCTAGGTGTGGCTCTGTTGGCGATCCTAGCGGTGGCGGCGCAGGCGGTCTCGGTTGGCGCTTGGGCGCAGAAAAGCAGCTTCGCGATCACGGTCGATGCCGGTTATGCGCTGGGCTGCGGCGTTGTGATGATCTTGGCCCACGCAATCCTATGACATCTCTGCCTCGGTCCGGTCCCCTGTGGGTTGGGCTGAGGTTAACATTTTAGCTGCCCGTCCTACTCGGTCGCTTGTCCACCGCCCGTTTTCTTATGTCCCGCTGCCCGAATTCGGTCCGTCAGGCTGAGTTGCGCGTCCGACGCACCCCCGGCACCACCCAAATCTTCAATCTCTGTCACGTCCAATCTGAACGTCGCCCGCATCGGCACCAAGCCATCCACGACGACAATCTCACGCTCGGACGGATCAATAGACAGCGTTCCGGTTACTCGCACCAGAACATGGGCATAATCCGGGGTCCAGGTGCCATCCAACTGCACGCGGATCATCTGATTTGGCGGCGGCGGCGGCATATGACTGCACATTCCAAACTGAGGCACCAAATAGGCGACCGCCTGGCCATCAGCCTCCGGCGGCGCCGGGATAGCAAACCCGTTCAGCGTGACCGTCTGGCCATCGAATTGCGGGTTCCCGGCTGCACCAGCCCGTTCCCGGCGTTCGGTGACAACCGGAACCTGTTCAAGAAGCCAATCGACATCGATGTCGTCCGAAGCCAGCGCGTCCTCGGTCTCCAACAGCAGCTCTTGCCATGTTTGTCGTTCTTCTTCGGTGCCGACATCCTTTCGCAACCTGTTGCGCAGGCGAACCACAAAGAGGACATCGTCGAACTGTTCCGGGCTGAGATCACGATAGGGATCGTCGAAGACTTGCATCGCAGGGTCCGGCAGGTCGGACCATCCGACAGGCAAGGGCGACGCAGTCACTGCTGGAATCCCCCAAAGGGCCAGTAAGATCACCGTCAGGAACTGCAGGCGGAAGGTCATGGCATCCTCGGACTATCAGCGCATGTTACGTCGTCAACAATCCTACGTCGAATGCCGCGCGCGTCCATCCGGAAAACGGTCACAACCTTGGCATGACGATCACTTGCCCAGGCTCGGTGGTTCACCTACCCGTCAATCCAAGCGTCGAGTACACACATGCGGGAACTGACGCAGGGAAACCATCCCAATTCTACGCCAGCACCTTGCAAGAATTTCTCCTTAAGGTAGATCTTTGCAAAGCAGAAATTTCAATGTCTCAAATTAGCACTCTAATTTCATAAATCTGCCAGACCATTCGAGCGTACCGCCTTGCGCAGGCACAACCCATTACTTGCAGGCCCTTGCCATGATGATCATCCTCAATTCGATACCCCTGTCATTCGGCGTGTTTGTGCGCATGATTTTCCCGGTCATTCTGATCAGCGTCGCCTCTATGGTTGTGTGGGCCATTCTGAATATCGTCACCCTCGGAATGGCAAGTTACATCAGCGGGCCGGTTACAGCGGTGTTCATCAGCCTGTTTGGTATTCGTGCAGCTTTGGCAATCAAAGGTGATTTGCGCCGAACGGATCTAACGATCCTGGCATTGAACTCACTCCTGTATGGCGTGTTCTTTATCGCTGTAATCGGCGGCCTGGCCGTTTTCGCAAATGTTGTAGCTGTGTTGTTTGCCCTGTGGACATTGGGTGAGCCGATATCCCTGAGCGCACTCAGCGAAGCTGCAAAACCCATTCAGATTTCGTTCGCGTTTCTCGCGGTGGGCAGCAAAATTGTTTTGGCATACATACTTTTAGCGGTTGTCTACACCGTCATGGCCGTACCAATGGCAAGCGCAGCCCGAGGGGCAGGCCAAGGGGCCCTAAGCAGAGGCTTTTTCAATGGGTTCGGGCGCAGCTTCCTTCCATTGTTCTGCGTCTTTTTCGTTTCAATATTCCTCCAGTTCTTTTTCGACGTTTTTACCGCTCTGTTTGCCATTTCCCCCTCATTCTGTCGATTGTGTCACTTGTCCTGACACAGTCCTTACCGAAATTCGATCTCGACACTATCCTGAGGGGCATAGCCTCGGGTGCCGCCCTTCTCTGGCTCAATTCATGGATTTGGTCGATATCAGCACTTGCTCTGCTGAAGCTCGACGACAGCGACATCCCGCGCCCCCCTGTCCCATCACCTGAGGCGGAAACGGAAACCGATATTCGGGGACTGCGCAAATCTCGCGAGCGGTCATTTTGAGTTTCGGGACCTGCGCTGTTCCCAGCAGACTTATCAGGACCAATGATCACTCACGAAAGTGAGACCTCTTTCAATCCGGACCATTCTCATGTATGGGCGCTGCATCTGAGACGTTGTGCCCTGACCCCGGCACTCGAACGGAAGATAAAATGGGGTCGGCGGCAATGGGGCCGCCATGCAAAACGGGAGACCCGCAGGGGCGGGAGTGCTCTCATCTAGGATACGCATATGTTTGATGTAACAAAGAAATCAATTCAGTGGGGCGAAGAGACGCTGACACTGGAAACCGGCAAGGTTGCCCGTCAGGCCGACGGCAGTGTGATTGCCACGCTGGGCGAAACCAGCGTCATGGCAAACGTGACCTTTGCGCGGAAGCAAAAACCCGGTCAAGACTTTTTCCCTCTGACCGTCCACTACCAAGAGAAATACTATGCCGCCGGTAAGGTTCCGGGTGGCTTTTTCAAGCGCGAAGCGCGCCCGACGGAAAAAGAGACGCTGACAGCGCGTCTGATCGACCGTCCGATCCGCCCGCTGTTCGTTGACGGCTTCAAGAACGAAGTTCTGGTGATGTGCACCGTGCTGAGCCACGATCTGGTCAACGATCCCGACATGGTTGCAATGATCGCCGCCTCTGCCGCACTGACCATTTCTGGCGCACCGTTCAGGGGTCCGATCGCGGGTTGCCGCGTTGGCTTCGAGGATGGCGATTACGTCCTGAACCCGACCGTAGACGACATGCAAGACCTGCGCCTGAACCCTGAACAGCGTCTGGACCTGGTTGTTGCCGGCACCAAAGACGCCGTGATGATGGTTGAATCGGAAGCGTACGAGCTGTCCGAGGCCGAAATGCTGGGTGCGGTCAAATTCGCACATGAGCAGATTCAGCCGGTGATCGACCTGATCATTGATCTGGCCGAAGATGCCGCAAAAGAACCTTTCGATTTTCAGCCTGCTGATTACTCGGAACTGTATGAAGCGGTCAAAGCTGCTGGCGAAACCGAGATGCGTGCCGCATTTGCGATCAGCGACAAGCAAGAGCGTACCGCCGCAGTGTCTGCTGCCCGTGACACCATCAAAGCCGCTTTGACCGAAGAGCAGCTGGATGACGCGAACCTCGGATCGGCCTTGAAAAAGCTTGAGGCTGGCATTCTGCGCGGTGACGTTGTCAAAACCGGCAAGCGTATTGACGGTCGTGCAACCGACGAGATCCGCGACATCGTTTCGGAAACCGGAATGCTGCCCCGGACCCATGGCTCGGCCTTGTTCACCCGTGGTGAAACGCAAGCGCTGGCCGTGACCACGCTGGGCACCGGCGACGATGAGCAGTTCATCGACGCGCTGCATGGCAACTTCAAATCGAACTTCCTGCTGCATTACAACTTCCCTCCCTACTCGGTTGGTGAAGCGGGTCGCGTGGGCCCTCCGGGACGTCGTGAGATTGGTCACGGCAAACTGGCATGGCGCGCGTTGCAGGCGGTTTTGCCTGCGGCAACCGACTTCCCTTATACGATCCGTATCGTGTCCGAGATCACTGAATCCAACGGCTCCAGCTCGATGGCTTCGGTCTGCGGTGGCTCCCTGTCGATGATGGATGCGGGCGTTCCGCTGAAATCGGCAGTTGCCGGTGTGGCCATGGGTCTGATCCTGGAAGATGACGGCGAATACGCCATCCTGTCAGACATTCTGGGTGACGAAGACCACTTGGGCGACATGGACTTCAAAGTGGCGGGTACCGAAAACGGCATCACCTCGCTGCAGATGGACATCAAGGTTGCGGGCATCACGCCCGAGATCATGGAGAAAGCCCTGGCGCAAGCCAAGGACGGCCGGATGCACATCCTGGGCGAGATGGGCAAAGCCCTGTCCGAGACCAACGAATTCTCGGTCCACGCCCCGCGCATCGAGACCATGAACATCCCGACTGACAAGATCCGTGAAGTGATCGGTTCTGGTGGCAAGGTCATCCGTGAGATCGTTGAGGTTTCGGGTGCCAAGGTCGACATCAACGACGACGGCGTCATCAAGATCGCCTCGCCTGATGGGGAATCGATCAAGAAGGCCTATGAGATGATCCACTCGATCGTCGCTGAACCGGAAGAAGGTCAGGTTTACACCGGCAAGGTCGTCAAAATCGTCGACTTCGGTGCCTTCGTGAACTTCTTTGGCAAGCGTGACGGTCTGGTGCACGTGTCCCAGATCGAAAACCGCCGCCTGAACCATCCGTCAGACGTTCTGAAGGAAGGCCAGGAGGTGAAGGTCAAGCTGCTGGGCTTTGACGATCGCGGCAAAGTACGCCTGTCGATGAAAATCGTTGATCAGGAAACCGGCGAAGAGATCGCTCCTGAGAAAAAAGAAAAGAAGGAAGAAGGCGCAGAATAACCTGCCCTTCCCCTTCGAGTTTGAAAGACCCCGGTTCTGGCCGGGGTCTTTTTTTTGCATGTAGCAAATCTCAAACGTTAGGCGTGAAGGCAAGGGGCGTCCCAAGCTCAATGCGCGCCACCTCGTCTTCTGTAATGGTTCAACCCCGGCCCAGCTTGTTGCTGTGAACACCGCTAGGCATATGCACGCTATACGCGTATACTCTCAGGACTACTTAAACTTTAAGCTTTCCTGAGGCGTATTACAGCCATGAAGTTTATTACAATTTACCAGATTAACAGCGACCCGTTGAGCAATACAAATGTCACGGTTCTGCAATCCTTTCAGGTTGCGATCACTGATAGTGACGATGCGTTGGAAGATCCTGATGCGGATGGCGGCACGCAGCTTGACGTCAGCGGCGTTCCCGGATTCATCGGCAATTCCACAAACTTCCAGACCTTCGAAACCTATAGTGGAAATGTCGGTGGAAATCCGGTCACCTTCACGCTGCTGCAGTTTTCCAGCCCGCAATACATTGTCGTCACCTCTGGCCAGGTTCAGGTGGGCGAGGTCATTGCCGGTACCAATAATTCGATCAACACGGCCCCACCCGTCGACTACGACACACTGCCGACATTTGTTTGCTTCACCGCAGGCTCGCATATCCAAACACCAACGGGACTGCGTAGGATTGAGACGCTGCACCCCGGTGATCGGGTATATGTCGGCGACGGCAGTATCAAACCTGTTCGCTGGATCGGACGACGGCGATTGTCGGCACCTGAGCTGCAACAGGACCCGCATCTGTGCCCTATTCGGATCAAGAAGGGCAGTTTCGGCGAGGATTGCCCCAGCCGCGACCTTCTGGTCTCGCCCCAACATCGGATTGCGGTCTCCTCAGTGAGGATGGAGCTTTACTACGCTGATCCGGTCATGCTCGCCCCGGCCAAAGGGCTGCTTGATGGTGAGACAATCACTCAGGAGTCACCCGACCGGGGTGTTGAATACATCCATATCCTGTTTGACCAGCATGAATTGGTGAATGTCGAGGGCGTCTGGTCTGAGTCCTTCTTTCCCGGCACCGTAACGCTTGACGCACTGGCCGCAGAAACCAAACGCGAACTGTTCGATCTGTTTCGAGAACTGATGTCCAGAGACACCGGGTACGGAGATACGGCTTTGCCTGTTATGAAACCGTACGAGGCTCGGTTATTGCAACAAGATTTTTCTGTCCTGCAAGGGCATAGGGCGCCCCTGTCGGCGTGACGCTCGGGTTCGCCCAAGTTAGCCTGAGAACGATCTGTATCCGTTTCGACCGGCGCAATGATTTACGAACCATTCAAATGGCAGCATTTGCCTCCGGTTTCACACCTCCGCATAGCGTCGTATTTTAGCACTGGGCATGCGTTCCTTCGTCATCCGCATGTCTACCTGTACAGCCCGGCAGCCCAATCCCAAACTGCTGTGCAGGGACCTACCCAGTGCTGAGCGGTTCGAGGCTGTGGTCGGAACGCGGATCAGATCGCTGATGTCAACGTCCATCGCAAGAGACTGCAACCTCCATTATCCCTTCGCCCTGCAAGCCGCGGAAATCGGCGAAACCCTCGCGCAGAAAGATGCAATGAGCTTAGCAGGGATTAGGGGGCCTATGGCCCCCTTCCATATTACGATGGCGCTTTGGTTTTGCGCAGATAAGGGAAGATCGTCTCGAACTCGCCGAATTTCGCCTTGGCGTCTTCATTCGAAACGCTGGGTGGGATGATGACATCTTCACCCGGCATCCAGTTTGCCGGCGTCGCAACACCCTTTGAGCTCATCTGAAGACCATCCAGCGCGCGCAGGATCTCGGCGAAGTTCCGACCCACTGTCATCGGGTATGTCATCGACAACTTCAGTTGCTTGTCGGGCCCGATGATAAAGACCGAGCGCACCGTGGCGCTGTCGGCTGGCGTGCGGCCATCGGGCAAATAGGCCTCGGCGGGCAGCATGTCGAAGGCTTTGGATACGGCCAAACCGTCATCGGCGATGATCGGGAAGCCGGGGTTGGCTTTGCCGTATTCTTCGATGTCCTTTTTCCATTTTTTGTGGTCTTCGACACCATCCACAGATACGCCGATGACCTTGGTGTTTCGCGCGGCCCATTCATCGTTCAACTGGGCAACCGCCGAGAATTCGGTCGTGCAGACAGGCGTGAAGTCTTTCGGGTGTGAAAACAGGATGGCCCAATTGTCGCCGATCCAGTCATGAAACTGAATGGTGCCTTGATCCGTTTCTGCCGTGAAATTCGGGACCGTATCGTTGATGCGCAAACCCATGGGGCATCTCCTTTCCTGTTAAAAACCGAGTCGGTTGCTGTAAACCTAAACACTTTGTGCGCAGGTTAAACCATCGGTTTGGGGCCGCCGAATTTATTTCGCATTGTTTTGCCTGAAAAAATTTGATCAAATTTTGATCTCTCCCTCTTGCCGGGCGTGCATACCGGTGCCAGAGTGACCGCGAAACCGCCCCAGTGGCTGTATGGTCAGGAGGATCTACCATGATCGAAAAACGCGATTTCTATGTCAACGGACAGTGGGTTGCCCCGTCTGCGGCGAATGACTTCGAGGTGATCGACCCGTCGACCGAAGAGCCTTGCGCGGTGATCTCTCTGGGGTGTGAAGCCGATACCAACGCCGCTGTTGCTGCCGCCAAGGCCGCGCTGCCAGGCTGGATGGCGACACCGGTCGAAGACCGCATTGCCTTGGTCGAAAAACTGATCGGCAACTACCAAACCCGCGCCGAGGATTTGGCACAGGCCATGTCGCATGAGATGGGTGCACCCATAGACATGGCGCGCAACCAACAGGTTGGGGCCGGGTCTTGGCATCTTCAGGGTTTTGTCCAAGCCGCCAAGGCTTTCGCGTTCGAGCGCCCGCTGGGTGATCACGCCCCCAATGATCGTATTATCCATGAGGCGGTGGGCGTTGCGGCCCTGATCACACCGTGGAACTGGCCAATGAATCAGGTCACACTCAAAGTCGGTGCGGCGGCGATTGCCGGGTGCACCATGGTTCTGAAGCCCTCGGAACAAAGCCCGCTGAACGCGATGATCTTTGCCGAGATGATGGATGAGGCCGGGTTCCCGGCGGGCGTCTTTAATCTGGTGAATGGGGATGGTGTGGGCGTTGGTTCGCAACTGTCCGCGCATCCCGATGTGGATATGGTCAGCTTCACCGGCTCAACCCGCGCAGGCACCGCCATTTCCAAGGCCGCGGCGGACACGCTGAAGAAGGTGCATCTTGAACTCGGCGGCAAAGGCGCGAACGTGGTGTTTGCAGATGCCGATGAAAAAGCCGTCAAACGCGGTGTGCTGCATATGATGAACAACACCGGCCAGAGCTGTAACGCGCCCAGCCGCATGCTGGTGCAGCGCCCGATTTATGATCAGGCCGTCGAAACGGCTGCTGAGGTGGCGAACAAGGTTTCGGTCGGCCCTGCGTCAGAGGAAGGCCGCCATATCGGCCCCGTCGTGAACGAATTACAGTGGGGCAAAATTCAGGATCTGATCCAGAAGGGGATCGACGAAGGTGCCCGTCTGGTCGCCGGTGGTACCGGGCGCCCCGAAGGGTTGAACAAGGGCTTTTATGTGCGCCCAACGGTCTTTGCCGATGCAAACAACCAGATGACCATTGCGCGCGAGGAAATCTTTGGCCCGGTCCTGACCATGATCCCTTTCGACACCGAAGAAGAAGCGGTCGAAATCGCCAATGATACGCCCTACGGCCTGACCAATTATGTCCAGACCCAAGACGGCGACCGCGCCAACCGCATGGCACGAACTCTTCGGTCGGGCATGGTTGAGATGAACGGCAAGTCGCGCAGTGCGGGTTCACCCTTTGGCGGCATGAAGCAATCCGGCAATGGCCGCGAAGGTGGTCTGTGGGGACTGGAAGATTTCCTTGAGGTCAAGGCTGTGGGCGGCTGGGCCGCTGAGTAGCACCCCATCTGACGACATAATTGGGCGAGGCGCAGCGTTGTGCCTCGCCCTTTTTTAGGCTGGTCGCACCACCAATTGCGGCTCACCATCAGAGGTGTGTCGTGTGGATCGACCGTCCCACCCGACTTCGCCGGTGACGCGTTGCCGAAGGGCCGAGAAACTGTCGAACCGAACCACATCAACGGGCGCATCGAAATGCAGGGTGACACGTCGATGTGCACCGTCGCCCAGCAGGGTCAGACCACGAATTTCCGCGGTGAAGGGTTGTCCCAGATAGTGCCCAGACACCCGATCACCAACGCGCAGGCGCATCCGGTTTCCGGCCATCGCGTGCAACGTGTTCCAGTCTTTGACCCCATGTTGATGAGCAACCAGCTCAAGCGCTTCGCTATGCGACAGCGCTGTCCCGGCATGGTCGAGTTTTTCGCGCAGCCGTTTGGCCTGCGCCTTCAGCTCCTCAAGCGGAGCGATGTCTTGTAAATGTGTCATGCCTCGTTTCCTTGAACGGGCGCAAAGTCTGGACGGTGTTCGCATTGCCATCCGCGCGCCTGGAAAAGGCAACAGATGCTTGTTCGACCGGGTTTCACCAAAGCCAAATGGCTGCGAACGGCGGGGGACCCGAACCTGCGCAGTTTGTGACACCGAGGGCGCGATCTGTCAATCAGACACCACTGCCTTCAATTCGCTGTCCGGCTCCAGGTGGATCACAAACACCGATCCCGGGTATTCCTTCAGCAAGGCGGCCTCGATATCGTCGCAAATCTCATGCGCGGCGGCAACCGACATGGTGCCAGCGACAACAAGATGAAACTCGACAAAAATGATGCTGGCCGATCTGCGCCCGCGCAGGTCATGATACTCCAGCGCCGGGCCAAGGTTGGAATCGATGGCGTTGCGCACGGACTGTAACTCGGCCTCGGACAAGGACACATCCATCAGCCCGTCCACCGAGGAGCGGATGACCTTCCAGCCCTCCCAGAGGATGTTCAGGGCAACCAGTATCGCGAGGATCGGATCAAGGATCAGCCATCCGGTTGCCATGGCAAACAACAACCCGATCACAACTCCGACCGAGGTTATGACATCGGTGAAGATATGCTTGGCGCTGGCCTCAAGCGCGGGGGACCGGGCGCGCCGGCCAACCCGAAGCAGGACGAATGCCCAAGCGCCGTTCAGACAGGTTGCAATCGCGTTGATCGCGATACCCAGAAATGGCGCGTCGCTTAGATGGGGCGAGGCAAGCGCAGCCGTGGCTTCGCGTATGATCAGAAGGGCCGCCAGCACAATCAGAATACCTTCGACCACGGCCGAGAGATACTCGGCCTTTTTGTGCCCGAAGGGGTGTTTCTTGTCCGGGGGTTTTCCGGAAATCCAGACCGCGAAATAGGCCAGCGACGCCGCCGCGACATTCACGATGGTTTCCAAAGCGTCCGAGAACAGGGCAACCGACCCGGTCAACCACCAGGCCAGAAGTTTCAAAGCCAGAATTACGATGGAAACCGGAATGGCCAAGGCGGCGAAAGTCCGGGGTGTCAGCTGAGTGTCCTGCGTCATTGCCCATGATGTAACACAGGAATTCCCATCGCGCGCCGCCTTTTTGGCAGCGCCTAAGCGTCAGCCTGCGCCGCCTCATAGGCCAACATCGCGCGTTTCACAGGCAGGCCCCAGTGATAGCCGCCCAGACCGCCGGATTTGCGCAAGGCACGATGGCAGGGGATCAGCCAGCTGACCGGGTTTCGACCTACGGCGGTGCCCACGGCCCGCACCGCCTGTGGCGATCCGACCCGCTGTGCAATCTCGGAGTAGGTGGTGACCTGACCGGACGGGATGTGCATCAGCGCCTCCCACACTTTGATCTGAAGGGGGGAGCCGATCAAGTAGAGCGGTGTCGTCTCAAGCCGGTCGCTGGCCGATCCAAAGGCGCTGAGCACCCAGGGGCGCATACGCATCGGATCTTCGACATACGCGGCGTTGGGCCAGCGTGAAAGCATATCTTCCATGGCAGCTTCCTCGCCGGATTCAGCCCCGAAGGCGATGCCGCAGATACCCTTGTCTGTGCCCATGACCAGCGCCGGACCAAAGGGGCTTTCGAACCAACCCCAATAGATCGTCAGCCCGCCGCCCTTACGGGCGTATTCGCCGGGGCTCATGGATTCCCATTTCACGAACAGATCATGCAGGCGTCCACTGCCGGACAGGCCGACATTATGGGCGGTTTCCAGCGTGCTGAAGCGTTCGCGCAGCAGCGCCTTGGCATGGCCCAACGTCAAGTATTGCTGGTACCGCTTTGGCGACACCCCGGTCCAACGCGAAAACAGGCGTTGAAAATGCGCCGGGCTCATATCCATCTGACGCGCCAGCTCATCCAGGCTGAGCGGTTCGGCGCTTTCATCGATCAGATCGATGGCGCGGCGCATCACGTTAAAATGGTAACCGGTCTCTGGGGTCTGGACGTTCATGGTCGCACTCCTTTACCCGATCAAAACTAACTGATCCGATCCGAAGTGCGACCCGATTCTTGCGCTTTTGACCGGTCAGACGGCAGGCATCAGCGTATAGGGCTCAGCATCTTCCGGCGGGGCGACTTTTTCCATCAGGTTGATACTGACATGGGGCCAGCGGATCAGACCGGGTTGGCCATCAAACCGAGGGAAGAAATCGAGGCCAACATTTTGCAGATACATCAACATCAGTTTCGGCTCACCGCCGATGCCGGGTTCATCCAGCTCAAGAATCCAGAAGATCGAATCCATGACCGCCGCATTGGCCTGTTTGACGATGAACGGGATGTTGACGATACCCGCATCCTGAAGCGCGGTATTGAACGGCAGCACGGTCGTGCGTTTCACATTACCTGGCATACCTGCCTGCAGCAGCAGCTGCGGATGCACCGGATCGAACCCTGGGAATCCAGGGGCCGCGATGGTGCCCTTGAACGGGTTGTCATGATAATGGAGGTAAGGTGCCAGATATCCGCTGTTCAGGTCTTTGGTCGCGCCTTCAGGCAGGCCGTCTACCGCGGGGATGGTAGGTGGTCCGTCCATAATGGCAGACTCCCCCAGCCCCAACAGGGAATCCCCGTGCGGCACCGTCCCAAGACGCGCCACATCTAGATTGTCAGTCGTGAAGTTGGTCATATGCAGGAACAGCCCGGGTTCATGATGGATCGCCAAATCCGCGGGTCCGGCCAGACCGCTGTCGGGGCGATCTTCAGCCGCAAGCTGTGCGATCGATTGCTGATAATCCAGCGTGACGACAAATTGGTCGGTGTTGATCGTTAGATCGCCCGTGGCCGGGTTTGGGCGCTGAATACCACGGTTCGGGACCGCCTTGTCCACCGTGGTGAATTGCAGCGTTTCCTCAAATTGATTGACCAGCAGACGATAGTTGATCCGGCTGTCGGGCTCGGTCGCAAAGGGCAGCGCAATCATGTTCCAGCCGCGCCCCCGGGTGCTGTCCGCATTCTTCCAGACACCCGGCAAAAGCTTCATTGGGCCAAGATCTTCGTCACCCTGATGGGCCAATTCAACAGACCGGTAACGAGATTGCATTTTCTGGGCGAGTTCGGGATTAGCCATAGCTATGCCTTTCAATAACAATGAAATGTTCCGCAAATGCGGTAAAAAATGCGCCTAAAAATACGAATAGCGCAGACATAATGTACCACAGAAACCTGAGTTCTGCGCGCAGCGGGTGGTAGCTGGGCAGATTCTTGCCCGTGTCCTTGTCCGAACATCGGGTTGCCCTGCCTCGAAATCCGTGCATACCGTCCCGCATGGCCAAGCAACTTGACTATCACACGATCCGCGAGATCTTTACGCGTTTTCAGGACGCCGATCCCGAACCCAAGGGCGAGCTCGATCATGTAAACGTCTACACGTTGGTCGTTGCGGTTGCCCTATCGGCCCAGGCCACGGACGTAGGTGTCAATAAAGCCACGCGCGAGTTGTTCAAAGTCGCCGATACGCCGCAAAAGATGCTGGATCTTGGCGAAGAAGGACTGATCGAGCATATCAAAACGATCGGCCTGTTTCGCCAGAAGGCCAAAAACGTGATCAAGCTGAGCCGTATTCTGGTCGAAGACTATGGCGGCGAGGTGCCCAATTCCCGTGCAGCGCTGCAATCACTGCCTGGTGTCGGACGGAAAACCGCGAATGTGGTTCTGAACATGTGGTGGCGACAGCCGGCACAGGCAGTGGACACCCATATCTTCCGTGTCGGCAATCGTAGCGGCATTTGCCCGGGAAAAGACGTTGAAACCGTCGAACGAGCCATCGAAGACAACATCCCGGCCGATTTTCAGCTGCACGCACATCACTGGCTGATCCTGCACGGCCGCTATCACTGCAAGGCGCGCAAGCCGCAATGCCCCACCTGTATCATCCGCGATCTCTGCGAATTTGAGGACAAAACCCAATGAAAACCTACCAACTGACAGGCATCGGAAATGCCGTTGTGGACGTTATTTCTCAGGCCGATGACAGTTTTCTGGAATTGATGGGCATTGAAAAGGGCATCATGCAGCTGATCGAACGGGATCGCGGTGAGGTTCTGTATGCCGCTATGGAAAGCCGGGTTCAGACACCCGGCGGTTCGGTTGCCAACACGATTGCAGGTGCCGGCGCGCTGGGTCTGGACGCCGCGTTTATCGGACGGGTGCATGACGACGCGCTGGGCCGGTTTTATGCGGATGCGATGAACCAGGATGGCGTGGATTTCGTCAACCCTCCGGTACCGGGGGGTGAATTGCCCACGTCCCGCTCGATGATCTTCGTGTCACCCGACGGTGAGCGTTCGATGAACACTTATCTGGGGATTTCGTCCGAGCTTTCGTCAGAAGACGTGGCCTGTGACGTGGCGGGCAACAGCCAGATCATGTTCCTTGAGGGGTATCTGTTCGACAAGGAAAAGGGCAAAGCCGCATTCCTTGAGGCGGCCCGCAACTGTCACAAAGGTGGCGGCAAGGCTGGTATTGCCATTTCCGATCCGTTCTGCGTCGAACGTCACCGGGTCGATTTCCTGCTGCTGATCGAAAACGAGTTGGATTTTGTGATCGGCAATGAGGCCGAGATCAAATCGCTGTTTGAAACTGACAATCTGGAAGAGGCATTGGCAAAAACGGCCGAGATCTGCCCTCTGGTCGTGTGCACCCGGTCTGGCGATGGTGTGACGGTTCTAAGCAAAGACAGCCGTATCGACGTTCCCGTTGAAAAAGTCGTGCCGGTGGATGCGACGGGTGCTGGCGATCAGTTCGCCGCCGGATTCCTGTTTGGCATGGCCACAGGCCGGGATTATGAGACTTGCGCGCGCATCGGCAATGTCTGTGCCCGCGAAGTCATCAGCCACATCGGACCACGTCCCGAGGCGAATATGCTTGAGCTGCTGCGAGGCGAAGGGTTGCTTTGACGCCCGGCGCAATTGTGCGCGTTTGGGAGAGGGCGCAAAGCCCTCTCCAATTGCTAGGCTCTATCCTTGCGTGAACAGGGCCATCCAAATGCCTGCAAACATCAGTATTCCGCCAAAATTCACCCATGTGTGCCAAATCGCATACCGGAAAGGCAAAGCCTTTTGGGCGTAAAATACCGTGCCGATGACATAACAGGCGGCCCCACCCATGATGCACCACAAAGTGGCGATGGGTACGGTTGTCAGATCGGGTATGGCACTTAATCCGATTGCCCCTAATCCAAGATAAGAAGCCGTCGACCATCGGGACTTAACCATTTCGTTTGTGATTTTGTTCCACACCGCCGCCGCGGTCAGGCCCCAACACACCCAAAGCAAGGTCAAGGTCCAGGTCGTGCCCGCCAGAACGAAGAACGGCGTGAATGTCCCACAAATGCTGGGATAAATCGCAGCGTGATCAACACGCCGCAGCAGTTTGCGATTTTGATGCAAGCCTGAGAAGTGGTAGGCGCATGAGGCCAAGTTAGACGCGAGCGCACACAAAACATACACAACGACTGCAAACACCAACCCGCCTTGAAGATTGATGTAGGATTTCGAGATAAGCAAGCCGCCAGCCGACAGGATCAATACCAGTCCAATCGCATGGACAACCATATCAGCGCGACGATGAGAGATAACCAGGCTTGGGTAGGTCGTTTGGGTCATGGCGAAATCTTAAATGGGATGTCTTGCGCTAAATGCTGACACCTTAGATGTCCACAGTTTCCGGAGCGTCAGTGACAAGTCAGACGACGCGAGTGAGGGAGTGTTGCTAACCCAGATAATCGCTGAACTCGGCAACCACCCGCGTATAAACGTCCCGCTTGAAGGGCACGATTTCTTCTACCAGACGGTCTTGGTCCTGCCATTTCCAGCGGGTGAATTCCGGATGATCGGTTTCAATGTTGATCTGGTCGTCGCGTCCGGAAAAGCGGAGCAGATACCACTTCTGTTCCTGCCCGCGATAACGGCCCTTCCAAATCTTCGGGACGATGTCATGGGGCAGATCATAGGGCAACCAGCCTTCAGTTTCAGCGATGATCTCGACCAGATCGGCAGTCACCCCAGTTTCTTCCCACAATTCGCGCAAAGCCGCATCGCCCGGGGCTTCGCCCTTGTCGACGCCACCCTGAGGCATTTGCCAGGCATCTTTCGGCCCGTCATTGCGCATGCCCACAAAAATCTTGCCCTCGGCATTCATCAACATCAACCCGACGCATGGGCGGTAAGGGAGTTTGGCGATCTCGTCCGGGGTCATCCGTGGCCTCATGGGTTGTTTGGTTAACCTGTAGCAAGCGCGGCGACGCCGCAAAAGGGTGTGACGTTAGGTTTCGCGTGACAACGTTTACGTGCACGTCAATTTATGGGGCGAATTCGTAGGGAGAGTTTGCGAAATGACTGCGTACCCGAACATGCTGGCCCCGCTGGATCTGGGCTTTACCACGCTGAAGAACCGCGTCCTGATGGGCTCGATGCATACCGGGTTGGAAGAAACCGGCGATTGGAACCGTGTGGCCGAGTTCTATGCCGATCGCGCGCGCGGGGGTGTCGCACTTATGGTGACCGGGGGCATTGGCCCGAACCTTGAGGGTTCGGTCCTGCCAGGGGCCTCGATGATGACAAATGATAAGGAAGTCGCCAACCATTCCATCGTGACAGAACGTGTGCATGACGCGGGCGGCAAGATCGCGATGCAGATCCTGCATGCGGGGCGCTATGCCTACGGACCAAAATGTGTGGCCCCCAGCCCGGTGAAATCCCCGATTTCCCCGTTCCCACCGCATGAGTTGGACGAAGACGGCATCGAAAAGCAGATCAGCGATATCGTCAACGCCGCCGTTCTGGCCCAGAAGGCAGGTTATGACGGGGTCGAGATCATGGGGTCCGAGGGGTATTTCCTGAACCAGTTTCTGGTGACCCACACCAACAAACGCACGGACCGCTGGGGCGGGTCTTACGAGAACCGGATGCGCCTGCCCATTGATGTGGTGCGCCGCACGCGCGAAGCCGTGGGAACGGATTTCATTATCATCTACCGCCTGTCGATGATCGATCTGGTGCCCAATGGGTCAACTCATGACGAAGTTGTTGAGCTGGCCAAACGGATCGAAGACGCCGGCGCCACCATCATCAACACCGGCATCGGCTGGCATGAGGCGCGGATCCCGACGATTGCAACCAGCGTCCCGCGTGCGGCCTTCGCTTGGGTGACAAAAAAGTTGATGGGCAAGGTCTCGATTCCGGTGATCACGTCCAATCGCATCAACACGCCCGAAGTCGCAGAAGAGGTGCTGTCGACCGGCTGCGCTGACATGGTTTCGCTGGCGCGCCCCATGCTGGCCGATGCGGATTTCGTCAACAAAGCGATGTCTGGTGAGGGTGCGAAGATCGCACCTTGTATTGCCTGCAATCAGGCCTGTCTGGATCACACCTTCAACGGCAAACTGACCTCGTGCCTGGTCAACCCGCGCGCCTGTCATGAGACCGAGCTGGTGATTGGCAGCGCCAGCACCGCGAAAAAAGTAGCCATCGTTGGCGCCGGTCCGGCAGGCCTGTCCACCGCCATGACCGCAGCCCAGCGCGGCCACGACGTCACGCTGTTCGACCGCGCCGATGAGATCGGCGGACAGTTGAACATGGCCAAACAGGTGCCAGGCAAGGAAGAATTCTGGGGGCTGGTTGATTGGTACCGCACCATGATGGCGGATCTGGGCGTCAGGGTCGAACTCGGCCGCGAGGTTGTCGCAGACGACCTGACCGGTTTTGACGAAGTGGTAATCGCCACTGGTGTCACCCCGCGCGATCCGCAGATACCGGGGCAGGATAGCGACAATGTCTTGAGCTATATTGATGTGCTGCGTAGCAAAGCCCCAGTTGGCAAATCGGTTGCCGTGATCGGCGCGGGCGGCATCGGTTTCGATGTGTCCGAGTTCTTGCTGGAAGACGGTCACAGCCCAACGACCGATCTGCCGCTATGGATGAAAGAATGGGGTGTGACCGACCCGGAGGAGCATCGCTCGGGTCTGGCACCGGAAGGGCCACAACCCGAGGCACCTGCACGTCAGGTCACGCTCCTGCAGCGCAAGGTACAGCGTCACGGTAAGGGGCTGGGCAAGACGACTGGCTGGATTCATCGCGCGACATTGAAGATGAAGAACGTCAACTTTGTCGGTGGCGTGAACTATGAACACATCGACGAGGACGGCTTGCATATCAGCTTTGGCGAAGAACGTGCCGACCCCACCGTGGTTGCGGCGGATACGATTGTTCTGTGTTCCGGTCAGGTCTCGGATCGCAGTCTGGCCGACGCGCTGATCGAGCGCGGGGTAACACCTCATGTAATTGGTGGGGCTGACGTGGCGGCTGAACTGGACGCAAAACGTGCCATCAATCAGGGCACGCGGTTGGCGGCAACTTTCTAAGCTTTCAGGGCAAGACCTCATCGGACTGGCAGCCTGAAGGCTGCCAATCCTTGCTTAATTCTCCCGTTTGGCGTGAACTCGACGCGATCAACATGCGTCACACACCACAGGACAATGAGCCAGAAGCAGTTCGAGCCGCATCGCAGGAACCTACCGATCTTGGCGGGCCAAGGCGCGTTTGCCGTCATGGCCTGGTCCATGGCCAGCCCGCCAATTGTTCTGACATTTCTTGCGGTGTCGTTGGACCTTCCCGTCTTTCTCGCAGGGCTTCTGGTGACTATTCGGCACGCGGCCGGCACGCTCTCAGACATGTTTCTTGCGCAGTCGATCGCCCGGCTTCCGAAAAAGAAGGCTGCCATTGCCCGTACCGATCTGGCAGTTGCTGTCTGCTTTCTGCTTGTCATTCTCGCCGTCATCTATGGGACCAGACCAATGGTCACCGTCGCATTTGTCGTCGGAATTTTTGTCATCGGCGTTCTGGGAGAGATCAAGAGCCTGATGATCATTGATTTCATCAGCGACAATCTGCCCTCAAAAGACAGGATGCGCATCAGTTATACACAAAAGGCACTTGGTGGGGCGGCGACGATTGCCATTGCGCTGTTGCTGCATCAGTTTTTTCAGGACGCCCCTGCCCTGACGCGACACAGCATGGTGATAGGGTTCGGAGCAGCATGCTTTATCCTTTCAGCACTTTTCATGATGACCTTGCAGGAGAGGCAACCTGATCAATCAGTGAGACCAGCGCCGCCCTCTTCCTCACGCCTGGACAATATCAAGACCTACTGGCACGAAGCCAAGACGCTGCTGGATGAGCGTTGGTTCCGGCGGTATGTCCTGATCCGGCTCACCTTTGTTCTGACCGGCCTGTCGGTTCCGTTCTACGCGCTGCTTGCGGCAGAGGCGCACCACAGTTCGGCACAGGGTTTGACAGCGCTCGTTGTGTCGTCGGCAGCCGCATTGCTGGTAGCAGCGCCCCTCTGGCGGGCGCTCAGCGGTTACTCCAATCGGATAGTCATGGTCGCCGGGGCCTCGATGGTTGCCATAACCGGCGCGGGCTTAGTGGCGATACATCATTGGGGATTTGATCACAGCGTGCACCTGCATGCGATAGCGTTGTTTGTCGTAACGGTTGCCGTCACCGGGCTGGGTAGCGCCCGGGGGCTCTACTTCATGGACATCGCGCCGAAGCCCCAACGGATCGCGGCGCAAGCGATCTCACAAACGCTGGTGCGGCTTGCCATCGTCGCCATCTCAGCTGCGCTTGCGGCGATTGCCCACATGAATGAGATCGTGTGGGCTGTTGCCGCAATCTCGGCCGGAAGCCTGCTTGCGGTAGTCGCCATCCTGTCCTTTGTCGAACCAAGTGAGCAAAAGGTTAAACAGCAAGAAGAGAAAGCGACATGATCACGGCACCTGCGCCCGGTCTGTCAGGCCGTAGTCGCGGATCACAGAGGCCACCCGCAAGCGGTACCCCGCGAACAGCCCCGACCGCCCTTGCGATTGGGCGGAGCGATGTTGCGTGAGGTGCCGCCATTCCGCAACCGCATCCTCATCTCGCCAAAAGGACAGCGACAAGTACTTGCAGGGATTTACGAGACTCTGAAAGCGTTCAACAGAAATGAAGCCCTCGATCTGATCCAGCATCGGGCGCAGGTCGGCGGCGATATCCAGATAGGTCTGGGTTTCGCCGTCGGCGGGCTCAACTTCGAATATGACAGCGATCATGACGGATCCCCGTGTGGCGCCGAGGCGCATGTAAGCCAGGTTCGATCCTCGCGCAGGATGAACCGTTCTTTCTGCGCAAAGGCATAGTTTTCCTTGCCCAACGGGTCGGCGCTGAGACGCGCGCGATAGGCTTCGTATTCGGCAAGGCTGGGAACATCGTAGATGCCATAGGCCAGTGTCGATGACCCTTCGTACGGGGCGAAATAGCCGATCAGGTCGGCACCACAGCGCGGGATCGCTCGGCCCCAGTTTTGGGCATAGGTGTTGAACTGCGCTTTCTTGGTTGGGTCGATCTGGTAGCGAATGATACAGGTCAGCATTGAAGCCTCCGATTGTTGACCAGTTCAGAATACACTCTTGGCTGACGTATATGTTTCGACTATGATCGAACCATGAAAGACGGACCGGATATTGCCCAGATGGCCGCGCTGATTGGTGATCCCGCGCGCGCAAACATGCTGACAGCCTTGATGTCAGGCAAAGCTCTGACAGCCGGAGAGTTGGCACGCGAGGCGGGGATCAGCCCGCAAACGGCAAGCTCGCATCTGAAAAAGCTGCTGAATGGCGGGCTGTTGCATCTGCGGGGACAGGGGCGTCACAAGTATTACGGCCTGTCCGGTGAGGATGTCGCGCAAACGCTGGAAAATCTGATGGGGCTGGCCGCGGGACGCGGGCACCTTCGCACCCGAACCGGACCCAATGACACCGAAATGCGTGACGCGCGTGTGTGCTATAACCATCTGGCGGGCAGTAAGGGCGTACAGTTGTTTACCTCAATGCGGACACGTGGGTTTCTGGACGCCTCCGCAGACACTGTGGTTCTGACTAATCCCGGTGCTGAATTCAGTACCACGTTTGGGATCGATCTTGACGCACTTGGCAAAAACCGCGCGCCCCTGTGTCGACCCTGCCTGGACTGGAGCGAGCGCCAGACCCATCTTGCGGGCAAGCTCGGACGTGCCATGCTGGCGCGCATGGAAGACATCGGATGGGTATCGCGAAAACCAGACAGCCGCATCATCCGGTTTTCCCGCGCAGGCGCGCAAGCCTTCGACAAGCAATTCGGAGTGTGACGGCTATTCGACCGTGATCGTAATCACCTCGGACACAATCGGTGTTGCATGGGGCACGTGACCAGCATCGCCCAGCACAAGCTGTAGCGTATGTGGACCTGGCGCAAGATCCAGCGTCACTTCGGTCTGACCACCGCCAAAATGGATGTGATTGTCATCTGCGGGCAAGCCATAGGCCAACTCATCAGCGCCATCTTCCCCCTCACCCAAAGGTGGACGGTCGATCAGCAAATGGTGGTGGCCAGTGTTTTCCTTCTCGGTTCCTGCTGGTGCGATCCCCATGCCAGTTAAGCCGAATACGACGGTGACCGGCGATTGAACGGTGTCACCATCCGACAGATTCACAAAATAAACCTGTGCGTCCGGGTTAGATGGCGTTGATCCCCCGGCCATGGCAAAGGTGGCAGATAGACATAAGGCAATGGTGATGAAAATGGCTTTCATGATTTCCTCCCTGGACACGAAAATGCCATTCTCAGCATAGCACGTTTGGACAAAAGTCCAGTAAACCCGCACCTATTAGGCTTTTGGGCAGGTTTGGAAATCACTGTTTCCGCGTTTCCCATCTGCAAACGATCCGATTCAAAACCCTGATATTATCCCATGTCTGCCCCGTTTCCGCCCAGATTGAGCGGCAAGTTCAGTCACGAAAGCAAGACCTGGGGTACGAGAATGGACCGACTGACCGAAATGGAAGCCTTCGCCAATGTGGTGGACCAGGGTGGCTTCACCGATGCGGCCAAAAAGATGGGCATCTCCAAATCGGCCGTGTCCAAGCACGTCTCGAGCCTTGAGGCACGTCTTGGCGCACGTCTGCTAAACCGGACGACGCGCCGCGTGTCGCCGACCGAGATCGGGCTGGCCTATTACGACCGCGCACGTCGCGTGTTGAATGACGCTGGCGAAGCGGATTCGCTGGTGACCTCGATGCAATCAGCGCCGTCTGGCCTGTTGCGGATCAGCGTTGCGACCGATTTTGGCGTCAATCACCTGTCTCCGGTCCTGTCGAATTTCCTATCGGCCTATCCCGATATCACCGTGAACATGGTGCTGAACAACCGCTACGTCGAGCTGATTTCTGAAGGGTTTGACGTGGCCGTGCGCATTGGCGAGCTGGAAGACAGCACCCTGCGCGCACGCAAGCTGACCGAAACTGTCAAACGAATGGTCGCGGCCCCGTCTTACATCGAAAAATTTGGACGCCCGCAAAAGATCGACGATCTGAACGAGCATAAGCTGCTGCATTACTCCAGCCAGTCATCAGGCAATGTATGGAAACTGACCGCGCCCTCGGGCGAAAAGCGGCAGGTTCGCACGGCCGGTTGGCTCAGCGTAAATGACGGTCAGTCGCTGTTGAATGCGGCAATCTCTGGGTTGGGAATCGCATATCTGCCCAGCTATTTATATGCGGATGCGCTGAAATCCGGACAGGTTCTGGATGCGATGCCATCCCTGCCTGATGAGGTTCAGGGTGTCTATGCGGTTTACCCGCCCGGTCGCTTTACGCAGCCCAAAGTACGGGCATTCATTGATTTCCTTGTCGAGTCCTTCAACGAAAAGGGCCCGATGGATTGGTAATTTCTCCCGGTGGACTGGCCCGCACTTCGGTGCGGGTCTTTTTTTGTCTGCCCGTTTTGGAGAAAGGTCAGTTCAACAGCAACACCGCCTCGACCCGACGATTCAGATCCCGCCCTTCGGCGGTTGCGTTCGATGTGATGGGGGCCAGATAGCCAACACCCTGCGCCTCGATCCGGTCGGCTGCTACGCCATGCGCATTGATCAGCCGGGTCCGCACGGCCTGTGCGCGGCGGGTGCTGACGGAAGTATTCGCCTGCAGATCACCGGTATCGTCCGTGTGACCCACCAAAGCGAGCCGCGTGCCCGGGTTTTCAGCTAGGAAACCAGCCAGAAGGGTCAAAGACGCAAATGGTCCATCACCCAACGCCACTTCGCCTGTGCGAAAATGAAGATCATCCAGAATGACGTGGCCGGTGCGTTCAAACCCGGCCAAAAGACCACCCGTTCCATCAACGGTCTGCTCAATCACAACAGGGGTCGGGCTTGGCCCACTCAGGGGCGTGACGCGGATCATCTGAACATAGCCGTCTGGCGGGTTGCGACTGACCAGAAGGCTCAGTACTTCGGACCCTTTGGTAGCGGACAGAAATCGATAGTCCTGAATGGCGACGTACATATCCGGTGTCGGAATCACCTCGGTGCCGAACCGAAAATCGAACCCTCCACAGGTGCGGGCTTCGCATTCAAAAACAATGTCGAAACCCTGTGCTTCGATTTGGTCCCGCAAAGGGGCCAAAAGCTGCAGCGTGGTGCTGGACCCAGCCTGCAACCGCCAGGAAAACCGTTCAACGCGACCTTTCAAGATGCGGGCGGGCACAGCACCATCAGCAAACGGACCTGTCGGCAGATCGTAGCTATCCAACGGCGAAATCCGTTCACTGATCTGTCGCGCGCTAGCGGGCAACGTCAGATCCTGCGCGGCTACGGGTCCGGCCAATATCAGGGCACAAAGGGTGAGAAATCGGATCATCGAAATTGCGCGTGATACTCTTCGTTTGGAACCATCGCTGTGGCACTGGCCACCCGGTTCGACATGTTGAAAAAGCCAGTCACATTGGCGATGTCCCATATATCGCGGTCACTAAATCCCACATCGCGCAGGCGTTGCCGGTCTGGCTCTTCGATTGCAGCACTGGCTGTGGTCATCCTGGCTGCAAAGTCCAGCATCGCGCGCTGACGGTCATCCAGCGGAGCGACCCGATAATTCATCACCAGCATCTCACCCAGTTGCGGATTGCCCGACAACTGCCGTACCGCCGCACCATGGGCAACAAGGCAGTAGAAACACTTGTTGATAGACGACACGACCACGGCGATCATCTCACGTTCCAGCTTGGACAGACCGCTGTCTGCCAGCATCAGATCGTTGTACATCGCCGCAAAAGCGTTCAGCTTTTCGATGTCGAACGCATTGGCCTTAAGCACATTGGGCACCATGCCCAATTTCTCGACACAGATGTCAAAATACTTCTGCGTCTCGGGCGGCAGCGGGTCGACCATGGGCAGGTCCAGCGCGGTGGGCATGTCTTGTATTGTCACGACGATCTCTCTCCTTCGACACGCTGACGGTAATGGTATTCTCCGACGATCTCCATCCCGAGCGCGCGGTAAAGACCATTGGCTCCGTCATTGGCTTTGGTGCAGATCACGCTAAGCGTCTGGGCGCCATTGTCCATCGCCCAGAAGGCCGCAGCACGCATGGCCCACTGCCCCAATCCCTGTCGGCGGTGATCGGGCAGGATTTCCAGCGCATGCAACATCGCGACATCCCCGTGCATCGCAACAAACGCGGTGCCACAGGGCTGATCGTTGTGACGCAAAAGGAAGCCCGTTTTGGGGTCTTTGGCACGCTCCATGATCGCCACACGTTCAGGTCCTATCCCCCCCGACCCCCAGATTTCACGCATGATCACCAGCGGTTCCCAGATTGAAAAAACTGTGACCCGGGGGATGGGTTGATCGGTCAGGCGGGTCACTGGGCAGGAATAGATATTGACCGGGTCCAGGATGTCATACCCCCGCTCGGCAAGCTGTGCATCCAGTGCCTCGTCACCCGGACGCAGGCAGAAAATACGCTTCTGTCCCATTCCAAGCATCGCGGCCTCGGCAGCGTCGATGTCTGGATCAGCCGCAGCGTCCAACGGGTTGGCTGCTGACACACGCGAGCCGCCGCCCTGTCCTTCGCGCAATTGAAACGGACCCAGCGTTTCATATCTGGCGGCAGGCCAAGTGCCGTCAACGATGTCGGCCCAATTCGGGCTCACAGCTGCAGTTCTTTCGCCAACCGGGTCATGGCCACGTCGATCCGCGCGCCATCAGTGCCCCGGACAACCACATTGGCCCCAAACACTCCGTTGGTCTGAAACGGATAGCACCCGATCGAAAGGTCGTCGAACGCACCGGCCAACGCAGACAGTGTTGCGGCGATATCGCCCTCACCCCGGTTCACGCGCAGGGTTTGTGACAACAATGGGCTGCCGCCGGTCAGTTTTGGCAGTACGCTCGCAACCATCGCCTGAAACACCAACGGGACCCCAGCCATCACATGCACATTTTCTATGGTGAACCCGGGCGCGGTCGAGACTGGATTGTCGATCAAAACCGCCCCATCCGGAATACGGGCCATACGCAGTCGCGCGGCGTTCAGTTCCAACCCGGAGTTGTCATAGTGGGCTTGCAGCAACGCGCGGGCGTCGTCGCGCACATCGATATGCGCCCTAAAGGCCCGGGCGATGCAATCAGCCGTTATATCGTCGTGGGTCGGACCGATGCCACCACTGGTAAACACGTGGTCATATGTTTCGGACAATGCTTTGGCCGCCGCTTCGATGGCGGGGGCATCGTCACTGACGATGCGAACTTCGCTCAGGTCGATGCCTTGTTTGGTCAGCTCGCCAGCCAGATAATGCATATTGGCGTCGCGCGTACGACCCGACAGGATTTCGTCCCCGATCACCAGCATGGCTGCGGTAGGGTTTGACATGGCCTGTCCTTTCTTGCTGCGACGTGTAAGCAAGATATCCGTCCTGACTGGCCTCGCAAGGTCCCTTTGTTGGTGGCGCGGGGTTTCCGCTGGCAATTTCACGACTGAAATCCATTTTGCGGGCGCTGTCTCTGGTTGGCGCTGCGGGCCTGACCCTTTCCTTGCAGGCGGGTGCGCGCTAAGGCGGTGGGTATGAAGTTTCCCACGCCGCTTGTCTCCGCCCGCCTGATCCGCCGCTACAAACGCTTTCTGGCCGATTGCACGCTGGAAGACGGGCGAGAGGTGACGGCCCACTGCGCCAATCCAGGCTCAATGCTGGGATTGGCTGAGCCGGGGATGAAGATTTGGCTGGAGCCAAATGACGATCCCAAGAAAAAACTGAAATACGGCTGGCGGCTGGTCGACCACGAGAACGGGCATTTTACCGGTGTCGACACCTCTGTTCCCAACAAAGCCCTGCGTGCCGCGCTTGAAGCAGGTGAGATTGCCGAACTGGCCGCTTATCAAACTGTGCGACCCGAGGTGAAATACGGCGAGAACAGCCGCATCGATTTCTTGCTGACCCAACCGGGACTGCCGGATGCCTATGTTGAGGTCAAAAGCGTCACCCTATCGCGCCAACCCGGTCTGGCCGAGTTTCCCGACAGCGTCACCGCCCGCGGCACGAAGCATTTGGGGGAACTGGCGGCGATGGCCCAACAAGGACATAGGGCGATCATGTTGTATCTGGTTCAACGCACGGGTTGCGATCGATTTGCACTGGCAGCAGACATTGACCCGACCTATGCGGCGGCATTTGAGGTGACACAGGCGCAAGGTGTAGAACGGCTGATCTATGGAGCTCGAATTTCTCCCAAGGAAATTGAGATAGACGACCGATTGATTTCAGGCAAACCGCTGTGAACTTGCGCTTAAGTCTTTTTGACGACTGAGCACTGCCAATTCCAACCGAAAATTCTGAGGCCACGGTGGCACATAAAAAAGTCTGGGAATCTCTGCTTCTCCACAGCACTCGAAACAGCCAACCCATTGATGTGCATCTGAATGCGCCATATCCGGAAGGCTATGTTGCGTTCAAGCACAAGTACCAGGATGCACAGGACGTTCCGGCCTCTGACTATCCAAAATACATTTGGTTTGAATCCTATGATCTTCCAAAGAAAAAGAAAGAGAACCTGCCGGACATCTTCACCGGAGCGATGGCCCTCATCTATGTGTCAAAGGAAATGCGTGATCTTTTGATGCAGTTCGAGCTTGGGCGCACACGCTTCCACGAAGTTCCGCTGTTTGAGTATGACCAGAAAACGCCCTATCCCGGACGGCGCTGGTTCATGATGCATATTCTGGAAAACCGGAAGACGTTTGTGCCAAAACTGTCCACTGGACTACGGGAAGTTGGCGAAAATACCAACGTCTGGCAAGCCAATCCCGAGGGAAAGAACAAGCTGGCCGTAAACCCGTCTGCCGCCAGTGATCTGGATTTCTGGATGGATCGCAACGTTCTCAGCAGAATGTTCTTCTCTGACCGGTTGAAAATCGCGATCAAGGAGTCCGGGCTAAGCGCGCGCTGGCTTGGGTTCCGACCCTGCAAAGTAGTCTCTGATTGACCTGTGCTGGAAGCGACACTTCTTTGAACGGGCGCTCCTAACACAAGTCAGATCAATATATCACCTCACAAAGCCTTGAGATTCGGCCACAAATCTGCATCAAGGGCTTTGACAAAGGGTTTGAAATGGTCTGCCACCGATTGCCAACGCCCGACCGAAGACGCGCTGATTGGCTGTCGAACCTGCAAGTTACTTGCGGTTTTGACGGCATCAGGCAGGTCATGCGGCGATAGCATAGCCTCTTGGAATTGAAGATCGCAGATCCGGGCAAGGTCTTCGACCGTGTCTTTCAGATTGCTGACCAGATGCTCATATCCGATGTTGTGAATCCGACCCGGCAGCAGGTTCTGCCAATGCAGAACATAGCGGCGATAACGGTTTGCCTCGGCTGCCATCCATTTCAGGTCGTGGGTGAAATACAACCCAGCAGCACCAAAATGCGTGCGCCACATCGACAGGGCAACATCCCGGGGATCGCGTTCGACGTTCAGAATGACAGCGTTGGGGAAGGCCTGCGCAATCGCCCCGATATACGCGTAGTTGCCTGGCGCCTTGTCGACAAAGGCCACGGCACCTTCAGTCAGGTTCGGTAAGTGTTCGACATAGTGATCGGCCAGTTTATCCGCCGCTTGCCATTCCGACGGCTGAGCGTGGGCTTTTCTGGCCCAGTGATGCACCGACGCAAGTTCCCCCAGCCCCTGAACACCGCTATGGGCTGACAAAATACGCTCGACCAGAGTCGTCCCGGATCGGGGCAGCCCAATCACAAATATCGGACGAGGGATATCTGTTCGCGGTCCGAGTGCAGCGACGGGCAAAGGTGCCGCCAGAATCTTGCGGCACTGCTTGTCGTTACGCGATTGCCATTCCTTAAGGTCCTCGCGCAGAAATCCATGGGCCTCGAACAGGTGCTGCATCTCATCTGCGGTATCCTTGTCCTGACGCGCCAGACTCGCCGCAGCAAAATGAACCACCGCCGCGCTTTCGCGACCCGTGGGCCGCTTGCCTTCAAGGGCATGCGATATCCTGGCCTTCAATTTGGATCGGTCTTCCCGCGACAGGTTTGGCAGCGTCGCCATGAACTCAAGCGTTTCGGGATCATCCGGCGCCAGATCAAGGGCCGCACGGGCATGTATCACGGCCTGATCAATCCGCCCCATCCCAACATGCGCCTTGGCCAGTCTCAATTGCCCGTAATGGAATTGCGGGTTCTGCTCGACAAGTGCCGTCAGCAGATCAATCGCTTGGTCCCATTGGCGCAGTTCATCCAGAATATCTGCTTTCAGACATTGCGCCTGCAAATGTGTCGGCTGATGTTTCAGCACTTGCTCAACCGCCGCCAGCGCTTTTTCTACTTCGCGTTCGCGCAACAACGCCATCGCCCGAATATAAAGCTGAGCCGGCGTCAGGGGTGCCCTGGTGCCGATTTTGTCGATAAAGCGCAAAGCGTCTTCAGAATCTCCGCCCTGCACCAGACTCAACCCATAGTTTTGAATTAACTCCTGATTTCCGGGATCCAGATGCCAGGCACGTTCAAAGTTTGTTTGTGCGAGTTTGAATTTCTGCTGTTGGACTGCACACAATCCCGCGAGCTTGGGCAGAGCGGGCACTTTCGGCCACTTTTTTGCAGCCTTGGTTGCGCGTTTGTAGGCTCTTTCCGGTCGGCCACTTTTTAACAAATCACTAATAACAGATACTTCGGCACCCAGTGGGTCGAATTTATTAATCATTTTCAAAGCCTTATCTGTCTTTTGAAATCGAACAGACCATGCCCCGGTTCATTCAAATAACTTCCGAGGGTCTATTTGCTTCGATATGATACTTGACCAAAGGCTTTACAATGCGACGCCGCACCCTCTGGTACTTTCTGCGCAAGCAGCGTAAAAGGAGTGCTGCGCGAAACATTTGGAGCCTAGCGTCGATGAAAGAACATCGTGGCCGTCTGACAAAGGACGGTATCCGCATCTATGAACAGGGTGACTTTGCCGGGATGCACGCGGCAGGGGAATTGGCTGCGCGGATTCTGGATAATGTAGCTGACCACGTCTTTGTCGGCCAAACCACCGGCGAGATTGATCGGATCATCACACAGATGGTTGAGGATGCGGGCGCGACCTCGGCGACTATCGGCTATAAGGGCTATCAACACGCCAGCTGCATCAGCGTCAATCACGTGGTTTGCCATGGTATTCCCAGCGACAAAAAGCTGAAAGATGGCGACATCTTGAACGTCGATGTGACGGTTGTTGTCGATGGCTGGTTCGGCGACACCTCGCGCATGTATGTAGCCGGAAAGCTGCCGCGCAAGGCCGAACGGCTTATTCAGGTCACCCATGACGCGCTGTTCAAAGGCATCGAGATGGTCAAGCCGGGCAACACGTTCGGCGATATCGGCCACGCGATTCAGGCCTATGTCGAAGCGCATCGGATGAGCGTCGTGCGCGATTTCTGCGGCCATGGGTTGGGCCGGGTGTTCCACGCGCCGCCAAACGTTCTGCACTATGGGCGTCCGGGCACCGGGGCCAAGCTGGAAGAAGGTATGTTCTTCACCATCGAGCCAATGGTCAATCTGGGTCGTCCCGAAACCAAAACGCTGGCCGATGACTGGACTGCCGTGACCCGTGACAAATCGCTGTCAGCGCAGTTTGAACATTCGGTGGGTGTCACGGCGGATGGGGTTGAGATCTTCACTCTGTCACCAGACGGCAAGTACCACCCGACCTATTCCTCATGATCCCCGACCTGTTCGCGCAATAGCTTTAGCAGCATCGTCTCAGGCCCGCATGGTGCGACCGCATCATGGATAAAGATCGGCATGCGCATAGGTTTTGGAGGCGGGCCGGTGACGGCATAGGTGTCCTGCACAAAGGCCCAGAGCGGAGGGGTGATGGCGCGGTCCATCCCCAGACCATACCATAGTTGGGTCAAAGCCCCAAAAGCTGGGGGGCCTGTGCCATGTCAGAAAAGACCTCGGCCCCAAGTGCAGCCAAACGGGCACCATCATCATGGGCCGCGTACCCAAGGCAGCGCATTTCAGCCCTGATAGCGGCGGTAACGCCATTTGCACTGTCTTCGATGACGACAGGGGATTTTGCGTCAAAATGCCGGGCTGCAGTTAGAAACATGGTGGGATCGGGTTTGCCGATCCCCAAAGCATAGGCCGAGAACATTACTTTGCTAAAACGGTCCCACAAGCCGTTTTGACCCAGTGTGATCTGCATCTTTTCAGGCCGCCCGTTTGAGGCAACGCAATATGGAATTCCCTGCGCATCAAGCTGTGCCAGCAGTTCGGGGATACCCTCGATCAGAGGCGTCCCTGCGCGCAAAACCTCGTAGGTCTCGGCATAAATCTGATCGGTCCACGCGTCGGGCAAATCCGCGCCCAGCGCCCGTGCTTTGTCGCGGACACCAGTCATGGTTCCCCCGACAAAAAGCGACATGCATTCGTTCAAGGAAAGGTGCACACCATAGCCCGCGAGATTGTCGACTATGACCTGATTGGACAGAACCTCGCTATCGACCAGAACACCATCGCAATCGAAAATCACCAGATCATGCATGTCGGGTCCCATTCCACCACATCAATGAGATGTAAGTGTCGCCGTATTTCCGTGCATCGTGCAGATCGAACCCCTCGGGCGCAGTCATTGAGGCATTTTCTTCCCAGACGATCAGGGCATCATCAGCCAACCAACCACCCTGTGTGATCGCGGTCAAAGCCTTTTGCCCCAGTGCTTTGCCATACGGCGGATCCAGAAACACCAGATCATAGGGCATGTCTGGGTTGTCCCCCAGCCGGGTTGCATCACGGCGGATCAGGTCGGTTCGGTCGTTGCTACCAGTCAGCTCGATATTCTTGCGGATCAGAGTCTGTGCGGCACGACCGTCATCTACGAAGGTCACATAAGACGCGCCACGCGACAACGCCTCAAGCCCCAAAGCACCAGTGCCCGCGAACAGGTCCAGCACGCGCAAGCCATCAAAATCGATCTGATGGTTCAGAACGTTGAACAGGCTTTCGCGCACCCGGTCGGTGGTGGGGCGCAAATGGGCTCCGGTATCGCCTTTGCCGACCGAGGTCAGGGCTCGGCCCCGCGACGCTCCGGCGATGATCCTCACGCTTTGAGCAGCGGTTTCAGATCCGCATCAGGATCAACCACCACTGCCGGGTCAGCCGTCTTTCCCATCTCGATCAAGCGCTTGCCAACCATATAGGCACGCGGATCGTTCATCGCGTCAACGGCGATCAGTTGGTCACCCTTGTAGTACCAGAAGGACACGGTTGCCCCTTCGCCCTTGCGGGTCACGACACGGTCATATCCGGTGTTCAGGCCCGCGATTTGCAATTTTACGTCGTACTGATCCGACCAGAACCATGGCGTCGCCACATAATCTTTAGCCGCGCCCAGCATGTTCTGAGCCACGATCTCGGCCTGATCGATGGCGTTGGGCACGCTTTCCAACCGAATGCGGTCGCCTTTGTGCAGGAATGACGCACAATCACCTGCCGCCCAGATCGACGGATCGGAGGTGCGGCCATGGGCGTCAGTCTTGATCCCGTTGTCCAGCGTCAGCCCCGCCATCTCTGCCAGCTGGGTTGCCGGGGCGATGCCAACGCCGACAATAACGAAATCCAATTCAAGCGTGGACCCATCGCTCAGGGCTGCGCCCGTCACCTTGCCATTCTCACCCAGCAGACGATCGAGCCCCACGCCTTCACGGATGTCAGCGCCATAGTTGTTGTGGAGGGTGCGGAAGTAATCGCTTGTCTCGGGGGCAGCGACACGTTGCAGGATGCGGTCCGCCATTTCGACCAGCGTCACCTTGACCCCGCGCTTGGCGCAGACAGCAGCGGCCTCAAGCCCGATATAGCCGCCCCCCACGATCAGCGCGCGCGCGCCTTCGGTGACCCACGGCCCCATATTGTCCACATGCGCCAGATCGCGCACCACGTGCACGCCGTCCAGATCACCGCCAATCGAGGCAGGCAGGCGGCGCGGGTCTGATCCGGTGGTCAGGGCCAGCTCATCATAGGAAATGACCTCATCCCCCAACGTCACAGTCTTGGCCTTCGGGTCGATGCCCGTCACGCGCTGACCCAAACGCAGGGTAATGTTGTTGTCGGCATAAAAGCTCTCAGGCCGCAGGAATAACCGTTCCAGCTCCATCTCGCCCAGCAGGTAGGCCTTGGACAGTGGCGGGCGCTGATATGGCAGATGCGGCTCGGCCCCAATCAAGGTGATATCGCCTTCGAACCCGTCTTTGCGCAGCCTGGCAACAAGCGATGCGCCCGCCTGTCCGGCACCTATCACGACAATATGGCTCATGTTCCTCCTACCCTGTCGAATTCACGTGGTCACTTTCGTCTGACCACCTATATTGCGGCAGGGACTGACTCTGCAAATCCAATCGACAGGAGCACAAAATGATTTCTACCGGTGACACGCTGCCCAATGCCACGCTGATCCAGATGGGCGCGGATGGCCCAGAAGGTGTTCAGGTTTCAGACAAGACAAAAGGCCGCAAGGTCGTCATTTTTGCTGTTCCCGGTGCGTATACCGGCACCTGCACAACCGCACATGTGCCCAGCTTCATGCGGACCAAAGATCAATTCGACGCAAAAGGTGTGGACGAGATCATTTGCGTTTCGGTCAACGACCCCTTTGTGATGAGCGCCTGGGGCGACGCCACTGGGGCCAGCGAGGCCGGTCTGACCATGCTGTCTGATGCCTCATCGGAATTCACCAAGGCACTCGGGATGGATTTCGACGCGCCGCCGGTGGGCCTGATTGCGCGGTCCAAGCGGTATGCCATGCTGGTCGAAGACGGGAAAGTCATCGCCCTGAACCTGGAAGAAAACCCTGGTGTCTGTGAAATTTCGGCCGGCGAAGGACTGCTGGACGTCATCTGATCCTGTTTGGCCCCGGCAGTGTCGGGGCCACGTGAAGTGTAATTAGCTTGATACACACCCCCATTGCACCAATAATGTGCACATCTTATTTGGGGGGCTTATTTGTGAAACTTAGTTTGTTTTCTGTTATCTTAGGCGGGGCGGGTCTGTTGGCGGCCTGCGGTCCTGCACCCACACCGCAACAGCAAGCGGCACGGCAACACGAAATCGCATGTCTCGGCGGAACCCTTGGGGGCGCGTTGATCGGCGGGGCGATTGGCAACCAGTTTGGCGGTGGGTCGGGGAAATCAATCCTGACAGCAGCAGGCGCGGCCGCCGGGGGCTTTGAAGGTCAGAGGTTCTCATGCTGAGGGGATTTGGAATGAAACGCGCAATAGCTCTTGTCGCCGCCATGTTTCTGGCGAATGCCGTCAGCGCCGAGACCGTGGCTGAACTGCATGAAAAAGAGCTGAACGCAATCGACGCCAACAATGATGGGTTTTTGTCCAAAGACGAGTTCAACGCCTTTTCCGACTATGCCTTTCAGGAGATGGATGACGACAAGAACGGCACGCTGGGTCTGGATGAGGCCAAGCCGTTTCTCGACATCAAGCAGTTCCAGCAAGTTGACCGCAACAAAGATAGCCTTATCTCCCGAGCAGAATACGATGCCCAGATGAACCTAGATTTCAATGCGGCGGATCAGGACGGAAATAGCCAGTTGGACTAGGCCAACTCCGACAGGAGCAGGTATGAGAAAGTGGATCGGCCTGAGCGCGCTTGCGCTGATGACGGCGTGCGACGTGCCGCAAGCCCCCGTTGTCACCGGACCGGATGGGCAGGCCGGTATCCAAATCAATACCAGCGGTCTAACCTGCTATGATACGCGGTGTCTGGACATCAACCCCGCCGCACGCAGCGTCCGGTCCATCGGCAATCGCACAACTGGGATACCGCGTAACATCAATGTCAGTGATGGCATTGTAACACCGGCCGAATTCAAACAGATAGGTGTGGTGGCGTCTCTGGCTGGCGGCGTGGGCTCAGGCAGCGATAGGGGCTAAAGCAAGCTGTCCATTTTGCGGGCAAGCTTTGCATCCAGCGACGACAAACCGCCCACGTCATGAGTGGACAGCACCACGTCGACTGTGCGGTAGACATTCGACCATTCGGGGTGATGGTTCCATTTTTCGGCCCAGATCGCCACCTGCGTCATCCAACCAAATGCAGCGACGAAATTGTCGAAAATGAAGGTCTTGGTGATCGCGTCCCGGCCTTCAACCATGGTCCAGCCGTTGTTGAACAGCGGATCCAGCAGGGGTCCGCGGGTTTCAGTAGACAAAAGTTCGGTCATTGCTGTTCCTCCGGGTTCGATTTTCTAAACGGGCCGTAATCCGTCAGAATCTCGATCTCTTCTCCCACTGCACGGCCTTCGGCGTCTAGATACTTTTTTACCGCATCTGCAAATCCCGGGTCCCCGATCCAATGCAGGCTGTGGGTGAGCGTGGGCAAATAGCCGCGCGCCAGCTTGTGTTCACCCTGCGCACCGGCTTCGACACGGGCAAGCCCATGAGCAATGGCAAAGTCGATTGCCTGATAGTAGCACAGCTCAAAATGCAGGCAGGCGTGGTGTTCAACACAGCCCCAATAGCGACCAAAAAGTGTTTCGCGACCAATGAAGTTAAGCGCACCTGCGATCGGAACGCCATTGCGTTCAGCCAGAACCAGCGCCATATCGTCCGTCATGGTTTCCTGTGCGATATCAAAAAACTGGCGCGTAAGATATGGCGAACCCCATTTGCGCGCGCCAGTGTCCTGATAAAACTCCCAGAACGCATCCCAATGCTCCGGCCTTAGGTCAGGTCCTGTAAAGGTGTGGATCTCGCCCCCGAAATCTCCGGCCTGTGCGCGTTCCTTGCGTATGTTCTTGCGTTTGCGCGAGGACAAGTCGGCGAGAAAATCGGCGAAATCCGCATAGTTGTTGTTGAGCCAATGAAACTGCTGCGAGCTGCGCACCATCAACCCCATCTGCTCACCCGCCAGCGCCTCGTCCCGGGTGCAGAAAGTTGCATGCAGGGATGACACCTGATTGTCCGCCGCCAGTTGCACCGCGCCTTGCACCAGCGCTGACATGCCAATGCCATCGTAGCCAGGGCGCACCAGAAAGCGCCGCCCCGTGGCCGGGGTAAAGGGCACGGTGATCTGCAATTTCGGGTAATAGCGCCCGCCGGCACTTTCGTAGGCATGCGCCCAGCTGTGATCGAAGATGTACTCGCCCTGACTATGCGATTTGGCGTACATGGGCGCTGCAGCAATCAGCATGCCATCCAGATAGGCGGTCAGGTATTGCGGTTGCCAGCCAGTGCCACGACCTACGGAATCGCTTTCCTCAAGCGCGAGCAGGAACCGATGTGTGGTAAACGGATCTAACGGACGCCCGCCATCCGCCGTCTCGGGACAAGCGCAACTGTCCCACTCTGCCGCTGCAACCTGCAAGAGCGATCCCAGAATCCGAACCTCGATCTGTGCCTGATCCATATGCCCTCCGCACCTGATCAGTATTTGTGGTGGGGCGCGGCGGGATCAACCCGGTTGTTCGGCCAAATACCCCTCAAAGGTCACATTGTCGGCAACCTTGCGCGCTTCTGCCTCTTGTTCGGACGACCGGACCGTCCAGCACAGGATCGGTACGCCCTTCGATTTGAGCTCGGCCACACGAGGACGGTCCAGATCATGGACTTCGTGGCTGATGAAACTGGCGCCGACCCGGTCGAAATCGGGAATGGCGCGCAGATGACTGCAAGTTTCATCAGACAAAGGCCAATCCTGCGGATCATAAGAACTGGTCACCAGCCCGCGCGGCAAGTGCGGGGCCAGACGGGCCAGTTCGGCCACGCTGTTTGGATTAAAAGACATCAGCGCCAGTGGGCCATCATATCCGTGCAAGGCGCGAACAGCATCCTGTTCAAGCGGCCCGACATCCGTGCCCATTCCCCCGTCCTGATCCTTAAACTCAATCAGCAACGGCACCTGACCCGCAACCAGACTCAGCACTTCGTCCAGAGTTGGAATCCCGTCCTCAGCGTGCAGCAAAGTGGTGGATAAGGCCTGCGCGGCGGTGATCTGGCGGATTGGGCCAGACTGCCCGGTCAATCGAGCCATGTCATAGTCGTGAAACACCATGGCGCGATCATCCGACGTCAGTTGCAGATCGATCTCGATCCCATACCCGGCCTCGACGGCAGAACGAATGGCCGCCCGGCTGTTTTCCGGGCGGTTTTGCGTTTTGTCATGCAGCGCCCGATGGGCGAGCGGGGTTTGCAGGAACTCTGCTGGCAGGGACGGCGTCATTGAACCTCGAAGATTCCTTCGATTTCAACGGTCACGCCCAGTGGCAACGACGCGGCGCTGACGGCGGAACGGGAATGACGACCGGCGTCTCCCAATGCCTCGACAAGGAAATCTGAGGCCCCGTTGATCACCTGTGGTTGGTCGATGAAATCCGCCGTTGAATTCACAAAGCCGGTCAGCTTGATTACGCGCACCAGCTTTTCGATGTCTCCACCACAAGCCGTCTTGACCTGTGCCAGCAGGTTGATGGCGCAAACCCTTGCCGCCGCAGCACCTGCAGCGACATCCATGTCATCACCCAGTTTGCCTGTGATCAGATCATCTGCCTTTGAAATCTGGCCCGAGACGTAGACAATGTTTCCGACACGCACAAAAGGCACATAGTTTGCCGCTGGTGCAGGTGCATCGGGCAAGGTCACGCCCAGGCTTTCCAGTTTGGCTGTGATGCTCATATTATGGTCCTCCCCTTTTTTCGACTCGGGCGGACGCTAACCGGGAAGCCCGGATTGGGAAAGAAGGAAACACCGATTTTCTGGATTGCCTGCAATCTGGGCGTAACTTCTCTTATTCCGAACTGTTGAACCTGTGTCACTTTACCCCGAACCGACAGGCGGGTTAAACGCAAGGTGTTTCAATTTTGACCTGAAACATCTATGTGACAACGACTTGTGCCGATGCAGCACTACATTGTTGGTTGAACGCCTGGTTGCGAAGATGCTGGGCCGCTTTGGAGTAACAAAGACCGTGTTAAGCAGACTTCGCCTGAAACATCTTGTTGTTCTTCCGCTTGTGTTCGTATTGACGGCATGCGCCTCACAACCTGCAGATCAGGCCGCCCGTGGTGAGGTTTTTGACCCGTACGAGGGTACAAACCGCTCGATGCATAGGTTCAACCTGGGTCTTGACCGGTTCCTGTTTCGCCCAGCCTCGAAAGGCTACGTGAAGATCGTCCCCGACCCGATGGTCACCAGCTTTAGCACTTTCGCTGAAAACATCTCTCTGCCCGGACAAGCGGTAGATTATTTGCTGCAGGGCAATCCCAAGCAAATGGGTAACGCGCTTTTGCGATTCGCGATCAACATGACTGTTGGTGGATTTGGCTTGTCCGCCCCGGCTGACGAACTGAACTTGCCCCCGGTTGATACCGATTTCGGCGAGACATTGCATGTCTGGGGCTTTGGCGAAGGTGCTTATGTCGAACTGCCGTTCTATGGCCCCTCGACCACCCGTGACGCCGTGGGTGTTGTGGTCAACCTGTTCTCGAACCCCATCAATTTCGCTCCAACGCGCCCGGCCGACAATCTGGGGGTCTATGCCGAAGTTGTACGCCGGATGGGCGACCGAGGTCGGTTCTCGGACACGGTCGATTCAATCCTGTATGATAGCGCCGACAGTTATGCGCAGGCGCGTCTGATCTATCTGCAAAACCGCCGCTTTGAACTGGCAAGGGATGACGAGGATGCCTATCTGGGGCTCTACACCGATCCTTATGCCGAAATCGGAACCGACCCTGTCAGGGACCCCTACCTAGACCCTTACGAGGACCCCTATGCCGAATAACACTTTGAACCGACGCCGTTTTATCACAACCAGCCTGACGGGCCTGGCGCTGACCGCAATGCCCCTGTCCGCGCTTGCCCAAACTGAAGCAAGCGCCAAGGCACTGGTGAACAGTGTGGTGACCGAAATCAATCGTGTGATTGCGTCGGGTAAGTCAGAAAACGCCATGTTGCGCGATTTCGAGAAGATCTTTGTGCAATACGCCGATGTGCCGATCATGGCGCGCTATGCGTTGGGTGTGGATGCGCGCACCGCCAGCCCGTCTCAGTTGAAAAAGTTCACCAAAGCGTTTCAGGGATATATCTCGCGTAAATACGGACGCCGCTTCCGTGAATTCATCGGGGGCGAGGTCAATGTACGAAACGCCCGCAAGATCAAAGCCGGATACGAGGTCAGAACGCTGGTGAAACTGCGCGGCTCTGCACCTTTTGATGTGACCTTTCTGGTGTCCGATAAATCGGGTCGCGAGAAATTCTACAACATGTTCATCGAAGGCGTGAACCTGCTGTTGACCGAGCGTACGGAGATCGGAGCAATGCTGGATGCCCGAAAAGGCAACCTGAACCAACTGATCAAGGACCTTGGCCGAACGGGGTAAGATTTTGTGTGTTCAGACCTGCCTAATTCATGCTGTTCCACAGCGCGATCCCTTGAGAACGGTCAAACTGGCCGAAAAACTTCCTTTGATAGAATGCCCTGACAGCTGTCAGGGCATATAGCTGCGCACCAAGGCGCTGGCGATCAGTGCCCATCCGTCTGCAATCACAAAGAACGCCAATTTGAACGGCAGTGACACAATCGCAGGTGGCACCATCATCATACCCATGGACATAAGAACGGCTGCCACCACTAGATCGATGATCAAGAACGGCAGAAAGATCAGAAATCCGATCTGAAAGGCCCGGGCAATCTCGGACAACATGAACGATGGCATCAGAACCGAAAGCGGCGCGTTGGCTGACATCTCAAGCGCGTCGCCACCGGGTCGCAATGCCGCCATCGCATAGAACGTATCCGCGTCCAAACGGTTGGCCATAAACACCCGGAACGGCTCCAGTGCACGCTCCAGTGCAAGTTCCATGCCCATCGTTTCTTCGACCATGGGGCGGATTCCAGTGACCCAAGCTTCGGTAAAAACAGGTTCCATGATGAAGTAGGTCAGAAACAGAGCCAGGCTGATAATCAGCACATTTGGTGGTGATTGCTGCAGTCCGATACCCTGCCTCAGGATGGCCAAAACGGTGATCAGAAACGGGAAGCAGGTGATCATGATCGCCAATCCGGGCGCAAGGCTGAGCACGGTGATCAATAGGATCAACTGGATGGTCCGGGCAGAGATTGAACCGCCTTCACCCAGCGACAGCATCACATCTTGTGCAGCGGCGAGTGACGGGGTCAGAAGTACCACGGCACACACCACCCAGATCAGAGAGCGCATTAGCCGATCCCGTTTTGCAGATCGGCAATTTCCGTCAGGCGCACAGCCAAT
The DNA here is from genome assembly GCF_900313035.1 of Ruegeria sp. EL01. Lineage (GTDB taxonomy): Bacteria > Pseudomonadota > Alphaproteobacteria > Rhodobacterales > Rhodobacteraceae > Ruegeria. Next base: position 123,420 of record NZ_OMPS01000044.1, read on the forward strand.
TGACCAGCTTGATCGCCCTCCATTTCCTCTAGCAAACCGCGTGCAACCAACTGATCTCCGACATACAGGTCCACCGGATCCTCAATCCGTTTGTCCAGGGTCAAAACGGCATTCTCGCCCATGTTCAACAGGTCCCTGATCAGGGGGCGTGCACGGCCAACCGACACGGTCACTTCGATCGGGACAGAGTCAAACGGGTTCGGCTTATCTGATTTCGGGATCTGGGTATCACTCATTTGACAAAGCCTCTCTTGCCTCAAATACATAGGAATCGAATGCTTGCGCGACCAAGCCCAGCAGGGCGCCGCAGTCCACCTCGCGCCGGGATACACCCACCTGCAACCGTGCCTGACCCGAGTTCAGCGATGGGTCCTCAATCACCCGGGGGGCCGGGGACAAATCAGATGGGATCATCGCCTCGACGTCTCCGGCGCGACCTTCAGGCACCATGATCTGCATGGGTTGCTCGATCTGTTCGCTGGCCATCTCACACAGTTGCTCGACCAGACGGGTCGCAAAGCCACGTTCGATTGTGTCTGGCAGAACGACACGGGTCAGGCCTTGGAACATCGGTTCCAGCGACAAGGTCATGCGGGTGATCGCTTCGTGATAGGTGAATGACATGTCCTGCAGCGCGTTGCCAAGTTCGGCCGAGATCTGTCCCTGACTTTGCTCCTGCGCCTGCACGGCATCTTCCCATCCGGCACCATACCCTTTTTCAAAGGCTGCGAGGTTTTGCTCTTCCAGCGCATCGTCATCCAGAAGATGAATGGCGCCGCCGCCGGATTGTACTGTGAAATCTTCAAGAAGATGGGTAATCGACATCACGCACGCTCCTCGCCTTCTTCAAGCCAACTGCGAAGGATCTCGACGGTCTCTTCCTGCTTGTCGCCAATCATAGAGCGCAGCCGATCCACCGGGTCCTCTGCAGCGCTAGATCCGAGTGCGGGAACATTGGCTTGGGTTGGAAGTTGCGTAAATTCCGAACTGTCATCCGGCGCGATTTCACCAGTCAGCAGTGGAGCATCGCCGACAGCAGGTTCGGCGCCGACCTGCAGTAAAGCCTGGGTCGTGGCGGGTTTCATCAGGATCGGGCGAATGACGAACAGCGCCAGAACCAAAGAGACAATGGCCATAACAGCCATCTGTATCAGTGACATCGCATCCAGATGAATGTTTTGCCACATCGACGCCGAGGCTAGCGTCCCCCGAGGTTCAACAACCGGTAAATCCAAGGATTTCAGTGTGATCACATCCCCGCGCTCAGGGTCGAACCCGACTGCAGATGCAACCAGCTCCTCCAGCGCGTCGAGCTCAGATTGCGGCAGCGGCGTGAAGGTTTCAACACCGGCGGCGTCCTCGGCGTGTATGCCATTGACCAGCACGGCAACAGTCAGGCGCTTGATCGCTCCCGGCGCATTGAGGACCTCAAGCTCGGTCTCGGACACTTCATAGTTCACACGCTCGCGGGTCTTTGTCGCTGTAGAATTTGATTCGTCACCGCCTGCGCCATCCCCATCGGGTAGGTTCGACGCGACAGTTACATCAGAAGACTGGTTGCGGGCACTGTCAGATCGCTCTTCGACATCGGTACTGATCGCCACGCGACCTTTGGGGTCAAAACGCCGCTCGCGGATCGATTCCGTCTTGGTCACGGTATCGACGCTGACCTCGACCACCGCGTTGCCAGCACCGACACGTGCCTCGACAAGACGCAACACCCGTTCGCGCAATTGGCGAGATTTGTCATCGGCCGTATCGGCGGCCACCGCCGTTTCCTGGCCCCCAATCACGGTTCCGTTCGAATCGATGACCGTCACATTCTCGGGAGACAAGCCGCTAACGGCCGACGAAACAAGAAATCGGACCGCCTTGGCCTGATCGCCTGTGATATCTGCCCCTGATGGGACCAGATAGACCGAGGCGGTCGGGGCGACACTGCGTTGAAACGGGTTTGCCGAAGCATTAGCGATATGAACGCGTGCCTGACTGATATGGCGACCACCTACAATTGTACGCGCCAACTCGCCCTCTTTCGCGCGCCAATAGGCGGCATCGAACATCTGGGAAGTGGTGCCAAAACCGCTGAGCGTATCCAGCAGTTCATACCCGCGGTTGCCGTTTGCAGGCAGGCCTTCGCTGGCCAGCATCATGCGCAGTTCGTCCCGCTTTGCGCCTGGGACATAGATGGAGCCGCCGCGAATCTCATATGGCACACCACGCTGATCCAGCGAACGGACAATGTCCCCCGCGGCACCGCTTTCCAGCCCTGCATATAGCAGTGTCATCGATGGAGCGGACACAAGCCGTGACATACCCAACACGCCAAGAAAGACCAACACAACCGCACCAGCGACGATGATTTGTTTTCGTCTGTCTAAATTTGCCCAGACAGTTCCGATCTGCTGCACGCTCACCTCCGACTCGCCGACATTCTGCCCGACGCCCCTTCTGTTTGGACGAATGCCCTTAACAATCGGTTAGTCCATACGGGGTTATGAATGTCGCAGAACGGATGAATGAGGACGTCATGACCGACGCGACTGTGGATCAGGCGGAAGCTCCTGAAAAAAATAATAAATTAGGGCTTTTAATAGGGCTGATTCTAGCGATCTCAGGCGCTGCCGGTGGTTACTTTCTGACATCGTCTGGGATGTTGCCTTTTGGCGCCAAGACAGAAAAGGCCACCGCCAAAGAGGCGCAAGAAGATATGCCCGCCCAGGCGCTTGCAGATGTGGGATTCGTCGATCTTCCGCCTGTGATTGTATCTGTAAATGCGGGGAACTCGCGTCATCTGAAGTTTCACGCGCAGCTCGAAGTTAACACCCCGTACATCGCTGATGTGGAAAAAATGCAACCGCGAATCATGGACGTCCTGAATGGATATCTACGGGCCGTTGAAATCTCGGATCTTGAGGATTCTCTGGCCCTGATACGCATTCGCGGGCACCTGCTACGGCGTATCGGAATTGTCATCGGCGAGGGCCGAGTACGCGACGTTCTGGTGATGGAATTTGTATTGAACTAGGAGGCGAAATTGGAGCTGATTGCAGATATTTTGCTGGTTGCGGGTGCGCTTGGCGCGGGTCTTTATTGCTTCGTGCTGTCGCGACGACTCAAACGCTTCACCGACCTTGAAACAGGTGTTGGCGGTGCTGTTGCCGTGCTGTCTTCTCAGGCGGATGAGTTGAAGACATCGCTGGAGCGCGCGCGGTTGGCCTCTGACCAATCTGGCGATGTGCTTAAGGATCTCACCGAGAGAGCGGAAATCGTGGCGCAGCGGTTGGAACTCATGATGGCGTCAATGCATGACGTCATCCCGGAGGAGAATGCCGCTACCGCAACGGATGCGGCTGCCTCGGGCGACCTATCTGCTGATTCAGAGACGCAGAACATCAAGGACGCAACGCAAGAGCCTGCCATCGCATCTGAAGACGAGGTTTTCACACCCTCTGACACCCCTGCAAGGACCCCTGAAGGCGTTATGTTTTTCCGGCATGAGCGAAAGCTGAACGAGGTCACGAAATGAAAGGCCACCCGGCAGATCAGGTGTGCGGCCGCCCACGCGGCGGGGTTCTCACGGTGATTTCTTTGCTGATGATCGGCTCCGCCGCGATTCGAGTGGGATTGGAAGCCGGACCAGCCTTGGCAAAATCGGTCGAACCTCAGCCCGTCGAAAACAAATCCGTATCAGCGGATACGCGAGATGTTCAGGTTGTCCTAACAGAACTTTTGCGTCGCGAGGAACGCCTGAAACAGCGTGAAGATGCCTTGATCGAAAGAGAAAAAGCGTTGGAAATCGCGAATCGGGCAATTGAGAACAGACTAGGAGCGATGCAGGAGGCTGAAGAGTCTCTGCGAGCGACGCTGGCAGTGGCAGATAAGGCTGCGGAAACTGATCTGACACGGCTGACAGACGTGTACCAGAACATGAAACCCAAAGATGCTGCCGCTCTGTTCGAAACCATGGACCCGACTTTTGCCGCTGGCTTTCTGTCGCGCATGCCACCGGATGCCGCAGCTGGGGTTCTTGCCGGTCTCAGTCCCGAGGTGGCGTACACGATCAGTGTTGTCATGGCGGGCCGCAACGCCAACGCCCCGCAGGAGTAGATGCCCGTGTCCCCTGACCCTGCACTGGAAGTTTCTGGAGATCGCAAATGATTGGAATTGTTGGAATTGTTGTCATTTTCGTGATGGTGTTCGGCGGTTACCTGGCCGCAGGTGGCAAGATGACCATCATTATGAAGTCCCTGCCGTTTGAAATGATGATGATCGGCGGTGCCGCGATCGGTGCGTTTCTGATTAGCAACGACATGGGCGGTGTAAAACATACGATTAAGGACATGGGAAAAGTCTTCAAGGGGCCAAAATGGAAACCCGAGGACTATCGCGACCTGTTGTGCCTTTTGTTCTCACTGATCCGCATCGCGCGTGCAAACCCAGTAGAGGTCGAACAACATATTGAAGAGCCCGAAAGCTCCAGCGTCTTTTCTGCCTACCCCAAGATCCAGGCCGACAAGGAAGCGGTGGATCTTATCTGTGACACAATGCGATCGGCTTCGATGAACTATGACGATCCGCATCAGGTCGAAGAGGTTCTGGAAAAACGGATGGAGGCCAATTTTCACCATGCCATGCACTCCAGCCACGCGCTGCAGACCGTGGCAGACGGCCTGCCCGCGCTCGGAATTGTTGCCGCGGTTCTGGGTGTGATCAAGACAATGGGATCAATCGATCAGCCGCCCGAAGTTTTGGGAAAACTGATCGGTGGCGCTTTGGTCGGTACATTCCTGGGGGTCTTTTTGGCCTATGGGCTTGTCGGCCCGTTTTCGGGCAAGCTGAAATCCGTGGTGGAAGAGGACAACCATTTCTACCAGCTGATCAAAGAGGTTCTGGTTGCCAATCTGCACAATCACAACGCGGCGATGTGCATTGAAGTGGGACGTCAAAACACGCCAACCCATAACCGCCCCGGCTTTACCGAGCTTGAAGACGCGCTGAAGGAACTCAAGCAGGCGGCGGCATGACACGGCTTGGTGCAGTGATTTCGATCCTGATTGCGCTCGCCTCGGGCGCGGCATCACAGGAAGTAACGGTCCGATCTGGCGAGCATGACGGATACACACGCCTAGTGTTCAATGTGCCTACGGACACCGGTTGGGTTTTGGCGCAGCAGAAAAATGGCGCAAAGCTGACCGTGAAGATGGATGACGTCATCTTTCGAACCGGGTCGGTTTTTGGACGCCTGACAACCAATCGTCTGTCGTCCCTCTCGCAATCCCAGCCCGGGGCCGCCTTGGACATGGAGTTCGGGTGCGACTGCGTCGCTTCGGCGTTTTTGTTCAGAAATTCGATGATCGTAGTCGACATTGCACCGGGCATTCCATTGCCACCGCTGACCACTTACATCCCTCCGCCAGTTTTGACCCGCGAACCAGACCGGGAATCTCACCCCGAAGGATTGGGTCCGAAAGTGGATCTGAAGCTACCGCCTCTGAACATGAATGGGCAGGTGTATAAGGATCAGCTATCCGCGCGTCTGCTACAGGGGGCGGATCGGAGCTTGCTTGACCTGAACCTGGCGCCTGTTGGACCTCGTAAATCATCCTCGATTTCGAGTACACCAATTCCGCACGGCCTAAGCTCGAATGTTCATCTGTCGACCGTACTTGACGGTCTGAATGGGTTGCTCAATGCGGAATTGTTGCAGATCGAGGATAGACCGGCCTGTTTCTCGACAGCCGAACTTGATTTTGATCACTGGTCCGATACGCGCCCATTTCAGGATCAGTTGGCCGAACTCAGGACTGGGCTATATCAGGAATTTGATCACCTTGACGACGAACAGGCTGTAAATCTCGCCAAGGTCTACGCGTTTCATGGATTTGGGGCAGAGGCGATCAGGGTGTTGGGCTTGATCGCGGCACGGCCCCCCGAGTTGGCACGGGTTGCCGCCATTGCATATGTCATGGATGATCGACGGGGCTCGGGGCCGAACCCGTTCCACACTCTACAGCGATGTGACAGTGACGCCGCGCTATGGGCGGCTTTGTCGGAACGAAAACTAGCATCCGACGCCGATGTAGAGGCGATCGAGCAAGCTTTTGCCCGGTTACCAGAACATCTTCGTCGTGCTCTCGGGCCAAGACTGTCGGCCATCTTGGTCGATGGTCAGAAATTAGAGGCGGCACGGCGCGTGTTGCGCTCGGTCGATCGTATCGAACCGACTGGAACTCCCAGCGTGATACAAGTTAAAGCCAAGGTCGCCGAAGCCGAAGGTGATGACAAACGCGCTGAAATCTTGCTGGGCGAAGTCGTCTCCAGCCCGGGTGCTTTGACAGAGGCACCTCTGGCACTGGCTCGGCTGGTCGAAAAACGCTGGGCAGATAGGGGTGCAGTATCATCGCAAGAGCTTGGGCTTGCCGCTTCTTATGCGTTGGAATTCCGGCGATCCGAAATCGGGCCTTTGATGGCACGAACGCATGCGGTTGCTCTTGGCCTGAGTCATGAATTCGACGGCGCGCTGGCACTGATCTTAACCTTACCAGACGGAGAAGAGGTTTCAGATACCTTGAACCGGCACCTTCAATTGCTGACCGAGCGGTCAGACGACGTGGTTTTTCTGCGCCAAACATTGGCAATGTCACCAGATTTCACTAGCATGTTGTCGACAGATACAGCGATTGCCCTATCGGACCGCCTCGCATCGCTTGGGTTCGCGACGCAGGCGTTTGCTTTGGCCAACAGACAGCAAGACCGCACCAGACGATCTGAACGGGCGCGGTTGCGGGCTCGCGCAGCACTGATGAACGCCCGCCCACATCAGGCGATGCTAGAGTTGGAAGGCGACGCATCCAAAGATGCCGTTGCGCTGCGGGTTCAGGCCAAAGGTGCCGTTGAAGACTACGCAGCGGCGGGCGAAATGCTTAAGGAACTCGGCGAAACACAGAGGGCCAACCGCTACTTGTGGCTGGCCGGGCTACCGCTCGACCTCAATTCAGAAACGGCAGGGAAATTCGCGGGCATCAATGCAACGACAAAAGCACTGACCGAACCACCGATCCGGTTGGTGGACAGACCATTGGCAGATGCGGCCAATCTGCTGGATGACAGTGCAAAGGCGCGCCAACAGATCGTTGATCTTCTTGAAGCCGTAGAGAGTGAATAGCGTATCGGTCGCCGTGGAAACGTGGTTTCAACGATGTTTGTAGGGCAATAACCATGGCGTGGCTCAAAACCGAGGTCGGCATTTGATTTCAAGAGGTTGGTGGATCGTAGATATGGCCCGCCACATCCGCGTAGTAAGAACTTGCTTCGGTCCAACCCAGAACCGCCTCACGAATGGCCTTGGCCCGCACAAGCCCGACGACAGGGGATGCGAATTGCATGAATTTTTCGATCACCTCTGCCTTGTTCAGCGGTGTTTCGTCGCCTCCACGGGCGTCAACGTGGCCTGACGCCAGGACGCGCCCGTCTGTGGTGGTGATACTGACATCGGCGCTACGACCTTGCGGGAAACGAGCGTTATGATGATCGCTTTCGGCTACGTGAATACGCGGCATTAGTCCGGCGACAACCGGGTCGGATAAGCTGGTGCCCGAGATCTGTTCGACCCCAATCCGCCCATGCAACACGTAGGTAGCTACTGCAAATGCCAGGGAATACTGCGCCTGTGACGTTGTTTCAGGCAAACCGGGAAACAGGCAAACCGCTTCGTGGAAACTGTTGATGTCCAACCTTTCGATTTGCTCATGGGTCAGATCATGCTCCGACATAACCTTGCGCACTCCGTCGATCGCAGCATGGGCCCATCGGCAAATCGGGTAGGGTTTTATGTATTGATGTTCGACCACCCAGAATGCACCCAAGTTATCCCAATGCGGTGCGACCTCGGCAGCCTCGATAGTTATCGCGGGGGCACCGGTGAAGCCGCGCTCGGCCAGGATGGCAGCTGACATTCCGACCATCGCACCCCAGCCTGATCCATCATGCAGCATCGTCGGGTTGGCGATCTCGCGCATCATCTGGCTGCGCGGGCCGTGATATTCGGCGATCCCCATCGCCTGCCGCATTTGTTCAGGTGTTTGCCCACGCAAACGCGCGGCCATGGCCGCCACGCCCAGCGCATTCCAGGCACCAGAGGTGTGATAATCACTGACACTTGCATGCAGCGACAAACCGGCGCGCCCGGCCACCTCGTAACCGGTGATCACAGCCGCCAAAGCCTCTGGTCCCGTCAGATTGGGGCAATGTTCGGCGAGCGCCACGAGCGCGGGCAAGACGACGACGCCGATATGACCCTTAACCGGGTTGAAGCCGTCATGGCCATCCAGATTGTCGGTCTGGGTTGCAGCGGCATAGGCGGCCCCGGCCATACTGACCTGTCGTCCGTCGAACATCATGCGCGCGCTATAGGTAGGGTCGGAACTGGCATAAAGCAACGCCGCCGTATCGCGCGCGATCACCCCGGCCTCCATTGGGCCCGAGGCGATCAGGATCCCCATCGTGTCCAGCATCAACAACGCGGCTGCCGCGCGCGCGCTGGCCGGCATATCCTGCGCCGAACGGTTCAGGGCAAATTCGGCAACGCGGGCGAAGGTGTCCGTCATTTGGCTGCTGCCATCACAGATGGTTTGACATCGCGCAGGCGCAGGCCGTCGGGGTCAAATGGCGGTTTAACCAACAGTTTGGCAGTGTGAGGCCTGCCGAGGATAAATATCTCGACCATGTCGCCGGGCCGCGCCACTTTCGGGTCGGCATAACCAATCGCCAGGGATTTGCCGACCGAATAGCCGTATGCGCCCGACGTCACACGGCCCACGGGTTTACCGTCGGCGGTAAAGATCGGTTCACCACCTGCAGCGTCGGCATCGACCGCATCGACCTCGAAAATCGAAAGCACCTCACGCAGCGCGTTGTCTTTGACAGCCAGATAGGCGTCCTTGTGCAAAAAATCCTTATCGAGCTTGATCAGCCCGGCCAGGCCAACCTCTTGCGGCCAGTATTCCTGAGAATACTCCCGACCCCACGAGCCATAGCCTTTTTCGATGCGTAGAGACCCCAGTGCACGACCGCCTACAGGCCCGCCGTTAAATGTCTTTGCTGCATCTAGTAGGACCGAATAGAGCCTGATTTGATCCTGTTCTGCGCAATGCAGTTCCCACCCCAGATCGCCGGTAAAGCTGACGCGAATAGCCAGACACGTGACCCCGGCCACGTCGATCGTTTGCGAGCGCATAAACCGAAAAGCCTGGTTGGATAGGTCCGCATTTGTCAGGTACTGCAGCACGTCGCGCGACCTTGGCCCTGCCACGTTGAAACCCGCGATACGATCTGTTGCGACCTCAAGCGTGGTGCCTTCGGGCAGATCGACCATGTTGAAGAAGCGCTGATGATAGCGTTCGGCCATGCCAGAGCCGATCATCATGTATTCATCTTCCGCGACTTTTGTGATGGTGAAATCGCCAGCAACGCCGCCCCGGACCGAGATCAGCGGGGTCAGGCACGACCGCCCCACTTCAGTCGGGACCCGGTTGGCCACCAGGCGGTCCAGCCAATCATAGGCCCCTGGACCTTTGATCACATAGTTGGCGAAGTTTGAGATATCGATAACACCGACAGTTTCACGCAGCATTCGCACTTCGCGACCAACCGGTTCCCACCAGTTCTGGCGGGGAAAGCCGTTAGTTTCGACGGTTCCCGGCTGATCCGCGAACCAGAGCGGGTGTTCCCAACCACAGTTGAGACCAAAGACGCAGCCCATCTTTTGTTGCATCTCGTATGAGGGACGGGTGCGGGCAGGGCGACCGGCGCTGCGCTCTTCGTTTGGGAAGTGGATGGCAAAGCGGTGCGAATACTGGTCTTCAACCCGCGCTTTAGTGAATTTCTTGTCCGCCCAATCGCCAAAACGGGCCAGATCCCAGGCAAACATATCGTATTGCGGCTCCCCCTCGATCATCCATTGTGCAGACAGCAGACCCAAACCGCCGGACTGAGAGAAGCCAGGGATGATACCGGTACAACAGAAGTAATTCTGGAGCTCCGGCACTGGCCCCCAGATCGCATTGGCATCCGGGGACCAAATCATCGGGCCGTTGATCACCCGTTTAACCCCTGCTGTGGCGGCAACCGGAACGCGTTCGGTGGCGCGGATGACATTTTCCATGATCCGGTCGAGATCATCGGGGAACAGATCGTGGGCGAAATCCAAAGGCGTGCCGTTCTCGGCCCAAAACCGCATGTCTTTCTCGTAGGCGCCAATCAGTAGGCCGTTGCCCTCTTGGCGAAAGTAGTACTCTCCATCCCGATCGGCGATAGATGGTAGACGGCGACCCAACTCGGCAACTTCATCAATCGCCTCGGTCACAAAATACTGATGCTCGGTCGGTTGCAGGGGAAGTTCGATGCCTGCCAGCGCCGCGACCTCGCGCCCCCAAAGCCCACCGGCGTTGACCACCCATTGTGTGTGGATGTCGCCTTTTTCAGTGCGGACGATCCAGGACCCATCTGGTTGCTGTTCAGTCCCTATTACCGGGCAAAACCGCTCAATCGTGGCACCCATTGCCCGCGCGCCAGCGGCATAGGCGTGGGTCACGCCCGAGGGATCGACATTGCCACCATCGGGTTCAAACATGATGCAACGAACATCATCGAACTGCGCCAGCGGGTGCAGCTCCATCGCCTGTTCGCGGCTGATTTCGTGAAAATTTAGACCGTAGAACTTGGCTTTGGCCTCTTGCAGTCGCAATTGGTGTTCCCGGTCTTCGGTCTGCGCCAGATAGAGCGATCCGGATTGAAACACACCACAGCCCTGCCCGGTTTCCTTCTCCAGCTCTTTGTACAGGTTCATCGTATAATGCTGGATGCGGGTGATATTGTTGTTGTCGTGCAGCCCGTGAATATTCGCCGCCGCGTGCCAGGTTGAACCGCTGGTCAACTCATCCCGTTCCAGCAGGACCACGTCGGTCCAACCGAGCTTGGCCAAATGGTAAAGGATCGAACAACCGACAAGGCCCCCTCCGATAACGACGGCCTGTGCGTGGGTTTTCATGGGATAGTCTCCTGCGTTTCGGGCGTCGCCAGATCGGCTCCGTTGCAGGAAAGTCAGCCACAGGTCGGGATGGGCTTATGCTCTGTTCCCGACGCGAAATGTCGGGAACAGATATCTCATGGCTCGAATAATTCTCAACCAGAGTTGAATCAGTATGGTGCGTCGACGTCATTCATCGAAACATAAACCGTCTTCATATCGCTGAAATGGTTGATCGCCAGCTTGGAATTCTCACGCCCGACGCCTGACATTTTCGATCCACCAAAGGGCGCTTCGACCGGCGCGAGGTTGTAGGTGTTGATATAGCAGGTGCCCGCTTCAAACCCCGCGACGATGCGATGGGCACGGGTCAGATCATTGGTGAACACGCCGGCAGCCAGACCGAATTCGGTGTCATTGGCGCGGGCCAGAACCTCGGCTTCGGTGTCGAAATCCAGAACTGACATGACCGGGCCAAAGATTTCCTCGCGCGCGATGGTCATGTCATCCGTCACATCGGCAAACACGGTAGGCTGCATGTAGTACCCGTCGCCTTCAATCCGTGCACCGCCATAGACCAGCCGTGCGCCCTCAGATTTGCCTTTTTCAACATAACCCAAAGCGATGTTCATTTGGTTTTCGCTGACCATCGGGCCAAAGTTGACCGCTTCATCCATCGGGTCCCCGATTTTCGCTGTGGCGAGACGCTCTGACAGACGGGTCAAAAACGCCTCTTTGATGCCCTTTTGCACAAAGACACGGGTGCCATTCGAACAGACCTGCCCCGAGGAATAAAAATTGCCCAGAATCGCGCCGGATACCGCGTTTTCGATGTCAGCATCGTCAAACACGATCATTGGGGACTTGCCGCCCAATTCCATCGTCACGTGCTTCATGCCATCCGCCGCAGCGGCATAAACTTTACGACCCGTCGGAACCGAACCGGTCAGCGACACTTTGGCCACGCGCGGATCGGTGACCAGCGCAGCACCCACGTCACCGTAGCCTTGGACCACATTGTAGACGCCCTTGGGCGCCCCGGCTTCGATCAGGATCTCGGCAACCTGCAACGCAGATAATGGCGTGGTTTCAGATGGTTTGAAGATCATCGTATTGCCACAGGCCAACGCCGGGGCCCCTTTCCAGCACGCGATCTGGGTCGGGTAGTTCCATGCGCCGATGCCAACACACACGCCCAGCGCCTCGCGGATGGTATAGACAAAGTCCCCACCGCCCAGAGGGATGTGTTCCCCAGTCAGGGATGCAGCCAATCCGCCAAAGTATTCCAACGCGTCGGCGCCGCTGGTTGCGTCCGCCACCAGCGTTTCCTGAAGGGGTTTGCCGGTGTCATGGGTTTCCAGAATCGACAGCGCGCGGTTGCGTTCACGCATGATGTCAGACGCACGGCGCAGGATGCGGCCACGCTCAGTCCCGGACATCGCGGCCCAGGCCTTCTGAGCAGTTTTTGCACTGTCTAGAGCCTTGTTTACGATCGCAGGCGTCGCCGAATGCAGTTGTGCGATCACTTCTCCGGTAGCGGGATAGATCACGTCGATGGGTGCGCCGCTAGTATCTTCGACAAAGGTGCCGTCGATGAAATGGCTGGCCTTGGGCTGAAACTTCATAACCGAGTCCTTTTCCTTGCAAACGTAGCCCCCGGGTCGGTTTCAAGGGGCAGCTCCATTCGGCCCTACCGGTTATTAACTGACCAGTCAATAACACGGCCGAGCAGCCTGGGTTTCAGGTGATCCACCGTCGAAAGCTTGAAATATTAACCAAATGTTCTATATATGTTCTACACAGTCAGAGGATACACCGATGGCCCAGTCTGCTCGAACATTGGCTCCTAACGGCCCTACAAATGATTATCACCTGTTGCCGGTGACAGACCGCCAGATGCGCTATGCCCGCGCAATTGCCGAACAGTCAGCGCTTGAGATTCCTGTTGAGGCGCAGCACGACCGGCGGATGCTGTCGGATTGGATCTCGACACATAAGCCCCGGGCTGCATCCCCTTTTGACAGCTACCCGACCGGAAAGCAGGTCGCCTTTGCCGAGCGGATTTCACGCAGCAAACGCCGCCCGATCCCATCCGAGTGTTTCCGCGACAAACAGCAGATGTCACGCTGGATCGACCAGAACAGATAAGCTGATTAACTGCGGTTGTGGTTATGGGAGTATATGGTGACGGCCGCCGCAACAAACAGGCCCAACAGGATATACCCTGTGACGGCCTCGGCCGCAGCCAAACCCCGGCACAGCCCTGCCGGGGACAGATCGCCGTATCCTACTGTGGTAAAGGTCACGTAGGAGAAATACAGCACATCCGCAGGTCCCTTTGCGCCGATGACGCACAGGTCGCTGTACCCAAACGCGCCATATACGGCTGCAAAAAGAAATGGCACCACCTGAATAAACGACACGCCCATCAAAAACAGAAGCCTGCGGGGCGACTTAACCTGCGTCATGTAGAACCAGGATTGCGAAATCAGCCAGATGACAAGACCGACTGAGGCAAGTGTACCGATGGTATCGCCCGCAGCAGATTCGCTGAGACGGGACAGCCCGTACCAGGCCAGAAAGCTTGCAAAGACCATCCCCGCAGCCGCAACCAGTGTCGATTTCCACTCATCCAGAGTTTTGGGTTCGCGGGACATGACCACTCCGCTTTGATGACATTCGGTCAATCATCCGGCGTCACACCGGCATACGCAACCCGAATTCAGTCCGTACCCAAATGTTCAACGCCGCGCGCTCGGGCCAGCCCGATCTGCTTTTGCCGCTCGCGAAAGCGCGTTTTGTCCGCCTCAGACGTTTCGTTGATGCATCGGTGGCAAGACACTCCGTGTTCGTATTCGGCGCGCTTCACGTCTTCGGGCAGGATAGGCCGACGACACCCGTGGCACAGTTTGTGTGGCCCTTCGACCAGCCCATGCCCGACCGAGACCCGGTTGTCGAAAACAAAGCAATCGCCCTGCCAGGTGCTGTCTTCCGCTGGCATTTCCTCAAGATAGCGCAGGATGCCGCCTTTCAGATGATAGACATCCTCTAACCCCTGACCTAGCAGATAGTTGGTGGATTTCTCGCAGCGGATGCCACCGGTGCAGAACATCGCGACGCGCTTGTTATGGAACCGTTCTTTGTTCTGCTCCCACCAAACGGGAAAATCACGGAAACTGCTTGTTTCAGGGTCTATTGCGCCCTCAAATGTGCCAATCGCAACTTCGTAATCGTTGCGGGTGTCGATCACCACCACGTCGTCCGCACGGATCAGATCATTCCACTCTTCCGGCTCGACATAGTTGCCGACGCGGGCGCGCGGGTCGACATCCGGCTGACCCATGGTGACGATCTCTTTCTTCAGACGCACCTTCATTTTGCCAAACGGCGGATCTTCGGCAGTGGCCTCTTTCCAATCCAGATCGGCGCAACCCGGCAAAGCCTTGATATGGGCCAGCACTGCGTCAATCCCGGCGCGGGGTCCGGCGATGGTGCCATTGATCCCCTCTTGCGCCAATAACAGTGTGCCTTTGACCGATTGGGCGCGGCACAGCTCTGCCAACGGGTCACGCAGGAAGGCGTGATCAGCAAAACGGGTAAAGTGATATAGGGCAGCGATCGTGTACATACGCGCGGTCTAAACCCGCTGGGCCAGAGTCGCAAGGGATCGGATTGACGCCCCGCACGCGGCCCCCTACCCATACTGCAGATAAAGGAGATCGCCATGACCCATGCCTTGATCGTAATCGATGTCCAGAACGATTTTTGCCCAGGCGGGGCGCTGGCCGTGACCGGAGGAGACGAGATCGTCGCGCCAATCAATGCCATGATGGATGAATTCGACGCCGTGATCCTAACGCAAGACTGGCATCCGGCCGGACATTCTTCGTTCGCGAACTCGCACCTGGGCAAAGCACCTTTCGAGATGACAGAGATGCCTTATGGTCCACAGGTTCTGTGGCCTGATCATTGCATTCAGGGATCGCATGGCGCAGCTTTCCATCCCGATTTGCGGACGGACGCTGACCTGATCCTGCGCAAAGGGTTCCGCCCAGCCATCGACAGCTATTCCGCCTTTTTTGAGAATGATCACAAAACGCCAACAGGGCTAAAAGGATATCTGGACACGCGCGGAATAGACCGGCTGACATTGGTGGGATTGGCCACCGATTTCTGTGTTCACTACTCAGCCGTGGATGCGACGAAACTGGGGTTTGACGTCACGGTGCAAACGAAAGTCTGCAGAGCAATAGATATGGATGGATCGCTACAGGCCGCCGAAAATGCCATGCGCGCGTCGGGCGTCGTGCTGGCTTAGGGCGACACGCCAGCGGCAGCCAAGTATTTTAACAAGGCGATTAGAATAACAGCCAAGCCCAGGGCCAAACCAATTCGCCCTGGCACACTGCGTCTTTGATCTTTGGCGGGCGGATATTGCGCCTCGTCATGCGCAATCGCTGCGGCACCGATCACGCCATTCACCGGTTGTGCATGCCTGACATGATGCAGAAACTGCCGGAAATCGAATTCCCCGGAATACTCGCCCTGAATCCCACTGGTTTTGATATTTGCGAACAGATCACGCAGAATGCGGTCTCGATCAGGCTCATCAGCAGGTGGGTAAACGCCGGGCGCAATCCCACTGTCATGGGCCTCAAGCCCGAACCCGGCATCCGAAAACATGCCGCGGATCTTGGGGGACGCGCCACGCAGCGCATCAGCCGTCTTGATATCCCGAAACAACGCGCGCACCTCGACGCCTTCAGCGCAGCCGGTGGTGCTCAGGTCAGGATCAATGTCGCTCGACGTCTTAGTGACTATATCAAAATCGTATTTGAGGGCCATTCACCAGGTTCAGCCTTCTCTATTCATTCTGCCCCCTCACTAATCTGGGAAAACCACGCACAATATGCCCGTAATGTGACGTCATCCGGGCATTGTCATCAAATCAGCGACTCTTGCCAATCAGCGTGACGATTGATCTAACAACGGAAATCGCAGGAGTTCCCCATGGTCGACATCGCGACCCGTGTCTACAATCACAAATGGCAGATCGACCCGATTGTGCGGTCTCTGATCGATACGGATTTCTACAAACTTTTGATGTGCCAATCCGTGTTTCGCAACAAACCGCAAACTGATGTCACGTTTTCGCTGATCAACCGATCACTTCATGTGCCACTCGCCCAACTGATCGACGAAGGCGAGCTGCGCGAGCAGCTGGATCATATCCGCTCACTCAGTCTCAGCCGTGGCGAAAGCACCTGGTTGCGGGGCAACATGTTCTACGGAAAACGCCAGATGTTCCGCTCAGATTTCATGGAGTGGTTTGAGAACTTGCGCTTGCCACCTTACCATCTGGAGCGCAAAGGCGATCAGTACGAGCTGACCTTTGAAGGCAAATGGCACGAGGTGATGTTGTGGGAAATCCCTGCGTTGGCCGTTCTGATGGAACTGCGTTCGCGGGCCGTCCTGAACGACATGCGCCGGTTCGAATTGCAGGTGCTTTATGCCCGCGCGATGACCCGTGTTTGGGAAAAGATCGAACCACTCAGCTCGATCGACGGACTAAGCATCGCAGATTTCGGAACCCGTCGCAGACATTCATTCCTTTGGCAGGATTGGTGTGTTCAGGCGATGATGGAAGGGTTGGGCGAGTCGTTTACCGGAACCTCGAACTGTCTGATCGCAATGCGCCGCGAAGTTGAAGCGATCGGGACCAACGCCCACGAACTTCCTATGGTGTATTCCGCTTTGGCCGCCACGGATGACGACCTGGCCCAGGCCCCTTATGACGTGCTGAGCGATTGGCACGATGAACACGATGGAAACCTGCGTATTATCTTGCCGGACACCTATGGGACCATAGGATTCCTGGATCGCGCCCCCGACTGGCTGGCCGGCTGGACTGGGATTCGCATTGACAGCGGCGATCCGGCGGCAGGCGCTGAAGTCGCAATAAATTGGTGGCAGTCGCGGGGCGAGGATCCGCAAGAAAAGCGCGTCATATTCTCAGACGGGCTGGACGTCGACAAAATACAGGAATTGCACAGCCAGTTTGCCCATCGCACCAAGGTGTCTTTCGGTTGGGGAACATTGCTGACCAATGATTTCCGTGGGCTTGTGCCCAATGACGCGCTCGCCCCGTTTTCGCTGGTCTGCAAGGCGGTTTCCGCCAATGGCCAACCGACCGTGAAACTGTCGGACAACCCGGAAAAGGCGATGGGTCCGGCGGATCAGATCGACCGCTACAAGCAGGTGTTTGGTGTTGGTGCCCAGCAGCCCATCGAAGTGATCGTTTAGCCGTGAAAGGCCGCCACGGTCTTAAGTTGCGAAAGCCCATACAGGGCTTCGAATCCTTTTTCGCGGCCGTGACCGGATTTTCCAACCCCGCCAAACGGCA
Organism: Ruegeria sp. EL01; assembly: GCF_900313035.1. GTDB lineage: Bacteria > Pseudomonadota > Alphaproteobacteria > Rhodobacterales > Rhodobacteraceae > Ruegeria. The sequence continues at coordinate 140,852 of NZ_OMPS01000044.1, forward strand.
ACTCGACCCCGCCTCCGGCACCGTAGTTGTTGATGAACACTTGTCCCGAATCTAGCCGCTTGGCCAAACGCATCTGGCGCGCGCCATCGCGGGTCCAGACGCTGGCAACAAGGCCGTAATCGGTGCTATTGGCTATGGTTAGAGCCTCATCTTCGGTGTCAAATGGGATCAGAACCTGAACCGGGCCGAAAATTTCCTGCTGCGCCAGAACGTGATTTGGTGGCACATCCGAGAACAAGGTGGGCCGCACATAGGCCCCGCCTTTCGGCGCTGTTTTGACGATATCTCCTTGCGCCGCGATGCTAAGGTCGGCGCCCTTGGTAAGAAACCCGGTCACGATCTCTTTCTGGCGGGCCGAGATCAACGGCCCGACCCGCAAATCGTCTTGCGCCGGGCCAACACTAAGCTGCGTGTAGGCGTCTGCCATACGTTCTTTGACCTGATCATAAACCCCACGCTGCACCAGAATACGCGATGAGGCCGAGCAGGTCTGGCCCGCATTCTGGATCCCCGCATTCACAAGAAAGGGCAGCGCTGCATCAAGATCAGCATCATCAAAGACAAGCTGCGGGGATTTCCCGCCCAATTCCAAGGTGACTGGAACAACGTTTCGCCCCGCCGCCTGCTGCACCAGCGCACCCGTCGCCACCGATCCGGTGAACGAGATGTGATCAATGCCCGGATGTTCCGACAAGGCCGCACCTGCCTCGGCACCTAGTCCCGGTACCACATTCAGCGCCCCGTCCGGCAGCCCTGCCTCTTGCGCCAGATGGGCAAAGGCCAGTGCTGTCAGACAGGCCTCTTCTGCTGGTTTCAGCACACAGGCATTGCCCATAGCCAACGCCGCTCCAACGGATCGTCCGATGATCTGCATCGGGTAGTTCCACGGCACGATGTGGCCTGTGATCCCGTGCGGTTCACGCAAAGTGTATACGGTGTAGCCATCTAGGTACGGGATGGTCTCACCCATCACCTTGTCGGCTGCGCCCCCATAGAATTCGCAATACCGCGCCAGGGCCACCGCATCTGCGCGTGCCTGCGTCAATGGTTTACCAACATCCAACGCCTCGAGCAGGGTCAGGTCTTCGACCCTGTCCAGCACCAATTGTCCCAGACGGCTTAGGATACGACCGCGCTCCAACGCGGTCATCCGGCCCCAAGCCCCCTCGCGCGCGGCCCTTGCAGCCTTTACAGCTTTAGCAATATCTGCTGCCGTCCCGCGCGCGATCCGGCAAATCTCGGACCCGTCCGACGGGTTGACCAGAGGCAACGTGTCTCGGGACGCAGGTGCAGCCCATGTTCCACCAATCAGGCAAAGGCTGGGATCGAACCAGAGGGGAAGTGTCATGTCGGACTCCAATTTCGGCTCTAACTAACGGGATTCATGCGATACCCAATTCAGGTAGTCGCGGCGCCGCCGCGATCAGTTTTTGGGTATAGCCATGCTGCGGATCAGCAAAGACAGATTCTGTCTCACCCTGTTCCACGATTTTGCCCGCCCGCATCACCATCACCCTGTCGGAGATTGTCCGAACAACGCTCAGATCGTGACTGATGAACAAGTAGGTCAGGTCATAGGCCGCGCAAAGTTCGACCAGCAGATCCAGGATTTGTGCCCGGACAGAAACGTCGAGCGCTGAAACCGCCTCGTCAAACAGGATCAGCTCGGGCCGGATGATCAATGCGCGGGCGATCGCAATGCGTTGTCGCTGACCGCCCGAAAATTCGTGAATGTACTTGTTGGCGTCATCGGGGCTGAGGCCAACAGCCGTCAGGATTTCTGCGATACGATCCTGTCGCTCGATTCCCGCAGGAGGGTGATCCAGCAGATGAAACGGCTCGGTGATCAATCGGGCAACGCGATGGCGCGGATTGAAACTGCCAAACGGATCCTGAAACACCACCTGCATCTTCCGACGCACCGCCAAATTGGGTTTGTGGCCTGCGAAAACAGGCTGGCCGTCCAGCAGAATTTGCCCCTGTTGCATTTCTTCAAGGCCCAAAATCGCCCGTGTTAGGGTCGATTTCCCGCACCCGGACTCGCCCACAAGCCCCAGTCGCTCCCCTTTGTTCAGGGCGAAGCTTACACGATCCACCGCGCGGTGCTGCCCCGGAACCGTAAACAGATGCTGTCGTGGCATTCGATACTCTCGAACCACATCCGCGACCTCAAGCAACGGGGTCGGTTCTACTGGTTCAGGAAGCGTCACCTGATGGCCGGACGCCTCAAACAGCATTCGGGTATAGGGGTGCTGCATGTGCCGAAGCAAATGCGCGGTTGCACCGGTTTCGACCACCTTGCCGTGGCGCATCACTACAATCTGATCGGCCAGATCGGCGACAACGGCCAGATCGTGGGTGATCATCAACAGGCCCATGTCGTATTCCGTAACCAACCCTTTGAGCAGGTCGAGGATCTGCGCTTGTGTGGTGACATCCAGCGCCGTTGTCGGCTCATCTGCGATTAGCAATCGGGGAGGCAGGGCGATGGCCATCGCGATCACAACCCTTTGCCGCTGACCGCCAGACAATTCGTGCGGATAGCGTGACAGGGGGAATTTATCGGGTGGCAAACCAACCCGGGTCATAACCTCCTTTGCCCGTTCCCGTGCACCCGCAGGAGACATGGCCTTGTGGATCAGGATGGCTTCCATCACCTGATCGCCAATGGTTTTAACCGGGTTCAGGGCCGTCATTGGTTCCTGAAACACCATTCCGATGGAAGACCCACGTAGTTGGCACATCTCTGCCTCAGGGCGGTTCAGTACCTCTTGCCCGTCCAGCAGAATAGACCCTTCGGCCCGGGCGCCGTTTGGTAGCAGCTGCATGACCGTCAAAGCAGTCATCGACTTGCCCGAGCCGCTTTCGCCGGTTACCGCCACGATTTCCCCCGGCGCAATCGACAGGTTGACGTGGCTCAGAATGGTCGTCCCGTGGATCCCCAGAGAAAGATCATTGATCTGCAGTAGTGTCATGCCCGCGCCACCCGGATACGAGGGTCAAGCCAATCTCGCAACCCGTCCCCAAGCAGATTCAAGCCCAACACCGTCACTATGATTGCAAACCCCGGAATCAGAGCCAAATGCGGGGCAAAACTGACCATTGTCTGTGCATCGGCCAGCATCCGCCCCCAGCTGGGCGTTGGCGGTTGCGCTCCCAATCCAACGTAAGACAAGCCTGCCTCGGCAAGAATACCAAGGCTGAACTGGATCGTCCCCTGAACGATCAGCAAGTTGGCGACATTTGGCAAAATATGCTCGGCCGAAATGCGTGCTGCGCCTTTCCCGGCGACGCGGGCGGCAAGGATGAACTCACGTTCCCACAAGGACAGCGCTGCGCCGCGGGTAATGCGCGCGAAAACGGGAATGTTGAAGATGCCGATGGCGATGATGGCATTGACCGCGCCTGCACCAAACACCGCTGTGATCAGGATGGCGATGACCAAAGACGGGAACGCAAAAACCAGATCATTGCCGCGCATGATCAACTCGTCCGACCACGATCCCTTTCGCGCCGCCGCCGCCAAGCCCAAAGGCACGCCCAGCGCCATACCGATGCCGACGGCAACCAACGCGACAGCAATCGACGTCCGCGCCCCAACCATGATCATCGAGAATATGTCGCGGCCGAAATGATCTGTCCCGAACCAATGCATTGCGTTGGGGGGTTGCAGTTTGTCGGGAATGTTCAGCGTAGCATAGTTGTATGGCGTCCAGACAAAGGACACCAAAGCCGCCAATAGAACCAGTGAAGACAAACACGCGCCAAGGATCAAGTTGCGGCTCATGTCCGGCCCCTCAGCCTTGGATCAACGGCGGCATAAGCCAGATCGACCAAAAAATTCACGGTGATCACCGCGAAAACCAGCAGCATGACCACGGATTCGACCACGATCAGGTCACGGGCTGAAATCGCCTGGAACACCAGCCGGCCCAAACCCGGCAGGTAAAAGACCTGCTCGATGATGATGGATCCGGCCAGAAGGAAGGAAAACTGCAACCCGATGATGGTCAGAACCGGGATCAGCGCATTCCTCACCCCATGACGCCAGAGCGCCTGTCGGGGGTTGAGCCCTTTGGCGCGCGCTGTCCGCATGAAATCTTCGCCCAGAATGTCCAGCAAGGCCGACCGCATGACACGCGCCAGAATGGCCGCCTGTGGCAAGGCCAGTGCGATGGCGGGCAACGTTAGCGAATGCAGCCCGGTCCAAATCCCTTTGTCCCATCCCGAAAACCCGCCGGCATTGAACCAACGCAGGTTGATGGCAAAGATCAGCACCAGCATCATCGCGAACCAGAAATTGGGCACGGCAACACCCAATTGCGTGGCGCCCATCACGGCCAGATCACCGGGTTTGCCCCGGCGCGCAGCCGCATAGATCCCGGCGGGAAAGGCAATCAGGGTGGACAGGGTCAGCGCATAAAGTGCCAGCGGCAGTGACACCCAAAGGCGGTCGGCAATCATCTGCGACACCGGGGTACGATACGTATAGGATGTGCCAAAGTCCCCAACCAGCATGCCACTGACCCAGTTAAAGTATCGCAGCGCCTTGGACACATCCAACCCAAGTTCCGCGCGCAGAGCGGCCAGTGTGTCGGCCTGCGCGTTCACCCCAAGCATGAAAGACGCCGGATCGCCCGGCGCAATCTCGATCACCGCAAAAATGACGACCGAGGCAACGGCAAGACTCAGGATAAGCGAGAGTAGGCGTTTGAGGGCATAGCGTAGCATTGGCAACAGGTTAAGTGCGCTTGCTGCCCGGGTCCAGCGGCTACTGGTACGCCTGACGTTCTTCCTGGATCAGGCCAATGGCGCAGGAAGACAACTCGGCTGCGGGCGCGGATTCGGCAAGCCATTCAAGATTGGTCTCGGTCCGAGCCAGAACCACCCTGCGCAACACCATCAATCGCGCGCGGGGGCTTTCCAGAAACCTGTCCTGAGGAATAACCGTCTCAAGCGGGCTGTCGGTACGGATGACCTCAAAATACCCACCGGACAACGCCATGAATGCAAAAGCGCATGCAGGCGCTTCGGTTCCACAGCTTGACGAGCAGAGCTGCGCAATCGGCACGGTTGCCTGGGCGGTCATCAGCCAGTTCTCCACCGCGGGTCGCCAAGGATTGTTCGGTGAAAGATCCCCATATCCCAGCCCAAGTGCCAAGGTTCCCGCCATGCCCAGCGCTTGCGCAGAACCCGCATCAACACCGTCCGACTGAATGTGGCGCAAGGCGGCAAGGCCATCGCCACGCGGTTCAGGATCAAGGCTGAGGTACGACAAATACGGTTTGAGATCATCCATCAGCCCATCGTCTTCCAGGAGGCTGTGGCGCATGTCTTTATTGCCATACAGGGCCACTATTCTGGTTGGATAATCCGTTGCCTGATGTTCGCCCAGCGCATTCAAGCGCGAGATCAGCACAGGATCTGGCTCGGGTCGTTTGGCGCGCAACAAAGCCTGTGCCAGGTCGTTGCCCGCCGCTGCCTCGACCATCAACCAAGACCGCCCAAACGCCGAAAGGTCTTTTTGACGGAACAACATGCGGGACTGAGCAGGTTCAAGCCCCAGCCGAAATGGTGACGGACCCAGATCCATCGTTTCGATCCGCGCCAAAAGCAAACGCGCCTCGGCATCGCCCTTGGCCGCCAGTTCAGCCAGCATCGGCAAAGCCCTTGCGTCATCGCCGTCCAGCCAAAGCGCCACGGCCTTCTCAAGCCGTGTTTGCGCCGAAACGGTTGATCCGATCGCAGCCTGAGCCACAATAAAAAGGGCAGCAACAAGTATTCTGATCATGCGCTGACCCTCTTCAGTGCTAGATGCTTTTATTCATTCCAGCTTATTGCCGTTAAATCTATTGCTGCGGTAGGGGCATTTTCCCAAAGTCCTTGGACACCGGCCTTGGCCACGCCCAGTTTGGCCAATTGGAACAGATAGCCGTTTACATAGTCATTCGCGATCACTCGCTGCGCTTCTCCCAGAATCTTTGCCCGCTCTTCAGGGGCCGTGGTCGAATTCAGCGTCGCCATCAAGGCTTGAAAGTCCGTGCTGTCATACTGGAAATAATATTCTGGCCGGGCGTAGATTCCGATATCCATCGGCTCGGTGTGGCTGACGATGGTCAGGCCAAAGTCTTTGCCGTTGAATACAGATTCCAACCATTGCGCCCATTCGACATTGATGATCTCGGCGGTGATCCCGACCTCGGCCAGCTGTGCGGCGATAATCTCTCCACCACGACGGGCGTAAGACGGCGGCGGCAAATGCAGCGTGGTTTCGAACCCATCGGCAAATCCAGCCTCGGCCAGCAGTGCCTTGGCTTTTTCCAGATCGTAGGCTGAGTTTCCCGTCAGATCGACGTAAGCCGGGTTGTGCGGCGCGAAATGGGATCCAATCGGTGTGCCATACCCAAACATCGCTCCATCGATGATCGCCTGCCGGTCGATGGCATGGGCCAGCGCCTGACGCACACGAATGTCGTCAAATGGCGGCTGTTTGTTGTTGGTGGACAGGATCGTCTCACCCTCGGTCGAGCCGACGAGAACTTTGAAACGCGGGTCAGCCTCGAATTGAGGCAGGTTTTCCGGCGCGGGGAAGTTGTCGAACGCATCCACATCCTCGGCCATCATAGCGGCAAAGGCAGCGGTTGGATCCGAGATGAACTTGAATGTGGCAGTCTCTAACGCAGGCTCATCGCCCCAATAGTTGGGGTTCCGGTTCAACGTGATGTTGTCACCCTGAACCCATTCACCAAACGCGAAAGCCCCGGTGCCGACCGGGTTGGTTTTAATGCCATCAATGCTTTCCGGCGCAACGATGACCGCATCCCCCCAGGCCAAGTTGAACAGAAAACTGCCATTCGGCTCTGACAAGGTGACCTTGACGGTCAGAGGGTCGACAACTTCGACACTTTCGATTCCGGCAAACAGCGCTTTCTGCGCATTGGCGCTGTCTTCGGCCGTGGCGCGGTCGAGGCTGAATTTGACGTCCTCGGCATCCATCGTAGTGCCATCGTGAAAGGTCACACCATCCCTTAGCGTGAATGTGTAGACGGTCCCATCATCGGAAATCTCCCACATCTCGGCCAAGCCCGGCACGACCGATCCATCACCCATGAATCGAGTCAACCCTTCAAACACATTGGTGTAAACAACCGAATCGATGGCCTGCGCTGCAGCGCTTGTCGGGTCTAAATGCGGCGGCTCCAATTGCATGGCAATCGTGATATCCGATTTTGCCAAAGCCGGGCTGGCCAGAACGCTGACACCCATTGCCAACACTGAGCTTACGGTTCGAAACATCTGCTTTGTCATAAAATTCTCCACCCACTAATACGCGTTGACCCGTTGTTTTGCGGGCCATCGTACCCACAATGTCCCTTTAAACTTCGGGTCATTCAAGGAAATGTTCGCGCAACCGGGGTTTCTCTAACCTCATTCGATCTGTTATGCCGCACTGCAACATCAACCCCGCAGGAGCGAGCATGAGCGCCACCGCCCGCAAAAAAGCCCCAAACGCCGAGGATATTCGAGCCCGAAAAGGCGGCGAACCTCTGGTAAGTCTGACCGCCTATACGACGCCCATGGCGCAGCTGATGGACGACCATTGCGACTTTGTTCTGGTGGGCGACAGCGTCGGCATGGTGCTACACGGTCTGTCGTCGACCCTTGGCGTGACCATGGAGATGATGATCCTGCATGGGCAAGCCGTCGCACGCGGGCTGCAAAAGGCCATGATGGTCATCGACATGCCCTTTGCCAGTTACGAAGAAGGCCCAGCGCAAGCCTTTCGAAACGCGGCACGGCTGATGGCACAAACCGGGGCAGGTGCCGTGAAACTGGAGGGCGGCGTCGAGATGGCCGAAACCATCCGCTTTCTGGTCAAGCGCGGCATCCCGGTGATGGCCCATATCGGTTTGACGCCGCAATCGATCAACACGTTGGGCGGCTACAAGGTGCAGGGCCGCGATGATCAGGCCGAAACGGTGCTGGCAGATGCCCATGCTGTTGCGGATGCAGGGGCATTTTCCGTCGTGTTAGAGAAGGTTCCGCAAGTATTGGCCGACCGGATCACCGCTGCAATTGCCATCCCCACAATTGGTATCGGCGCGTCTGCCGGATGTGACGGGCAAATTCTGGTGGTCGACGACATGCTGGGCTTTTTCACCGCGTTCAAACCAAAATTCGTCAAACGCTATGCCGACCTTGGCCCATTGGCAGAACAGGCCATTGCAGACTACGCGACCGAGGTTCGGGCACGCAGTTTCCCGGCAGAGGAACATATCTTTGCGGATCAGGCTCCGACCGAGGGCTCAAAGGCATGACCCCACCAATCCTGCGTCGCCTGACAGATCTGCGCGCGTTAACGTCTGAATGGCACCAAAACGGGGAAGTTGTCGGCGTTGTCCCAACAATGGGCGCACTGCATCAAGGGCATCTGTCGTTGGCCCAAGCTGCAAGGGCAGACTGCGACCGGGTGATCGTCACGATCTTTGTGAACCCAAGACAATTCAACAATCCCGAAGATCTCGCCAAATATCCGCGCACCGAAATTGAAGACGCTGAAAAGCTGGCGCCTTACGGTGTGGATGCGATCTATGTTCCGGACCCGGATCAGATCTATCCCGAAGGGTTTTCGACAACGGTGACAGTCTCTGGGCTGACCGATGTCATGGAGGGGCCGTTCCGGCCCGGACATTTTGAAGGGGTGGCCACCGTTGTGGCCAAGCTATTCCTGCAAACCCGCGCGGATCGAGCCTATTTCGGGGAAAAAGACTATCAACAGCTGCTAGTTGTTCGTCGCATGGCCCGCGATCTGGATATTCAGATCGAGGTCATTGGCTGTCCGACGATCCGCGAACCGTCGGGTCTGGCCATGTCATCGCGCAATCTGATGTTGTCCCGCGAAGGTCTGAACATTGCCGCGAAAAAAAGCGGAATCATGCGAGCTCTGGCAGCCGAGTTGGCAAACGGGCAAGCCTTCGCACCGCTGGCGCAAAAGGCCAAGGCCGAACTGATCGACGCCGGTTTCACCGAGGTCGAATACATTGACCTGCGCTGCGCTGACAGTTTGGAAGAGCTGCCCCGCGCCTCGCGCCCGGCCCGGCTGTTCATCACGGCCTGGGCGGATGGGGTTCGCCTAATCGACAATATCCCGGTCACGCCAGTCTGATTTCTGCTCTGGCAGGACCACAACCGTTTGCGCTAAAGTCCCGCAAAATGAAGCGGGGGAGAAGCGCAGGCATGACCTATATTCTGGCAATCGATCAGGGCACAACGTCCTCACGCGCAATTCTGTTTGACGCACAGATGCAACGTGTCGGCACGGCGCAGCACGAGTTCCCGCAGCATTTCCCGCAGGAAGGCTGGGTCGAACACGATGTCGAAGACATCTGGGACAGTGTTCTGACGGTCTGTCGTGAGGTTATGGAAACCGTCGGAGCATCCTCTGAGCAGATCGCAGGGATCGGCATCACCAACCAGCGGGAAACCACCGTCGTGTGGGATCGCGCAACCGGTAAGGCCATCCACAACGCCATCGTCTGGCAGGACCGGCGGACCGCCGATATCTGCGCGCGCTACCGTCAGGCCGGGTGCGAGGACGATGTCACCGCACAAACGGGCTTGCTGCTGGACCCGTATTTCTCGGGCACCAAAGTCAAATGGCTGCTGGACACTGTGCCGGGTGCCCGCGCGCGTGCCGAGGTCGGCGAACTGATGTTTGGCACCATCGACAGCTTTCTGATCTGGCGACTGACCGAAGGGCGCAGCCATGTAACGGATGCCACCAACGCCGCCCGAACCTTGCTGTTCGATATCCACAAAGGCGCATGGAGCCCGGAAATCTGCGATCTTCTGGATGTCCCTTTGGACATGCTGCCCGAGGTGCGCGATTGTGCGACCGATTTCGGCAGCACATCCCTTTTCGGCGGTAGCATCCCGATCCTTGGCGTCGCAGGCGACCAGCAAGCGGCCACCATTGGTCAGGCCTGTTTCCAGCCGGGTATGATGAAATCGACCTATGGCACCGGGTGCTTTGCGCTGCTGAACACGGGCGCACAGCCCGTTGCATCCAAAAACCGGCTGCTCACGACCATCGGGTATCAGTTGGACGGACAGCGGACTTACGCGCTGGAGGGGTCTATCTTTATCGCAGGCGCAGCGGTGCAATGGCTACGTGATGCGTTGGAAATCATCGAAACAGCCCCGCAAAGTGGTGATCTTGCCGCCAAGGCCGATCCGAACCAGCATGTGGTGCTGGTTCCGGCCTTCACCGGCCTTGGGGCACCGTACTGGAAACCGGATTGCCGAGGCGCCATGTTCGGTCTGACCCGTAACTCGGGCCGTGCCGAGATCGCCCGTGCGACACTCGAAAGCATCGCCTTCCAGACCCGCGATCTGTGGCACGCCATGCAAGGCGACTGGGGCACCGATGCGGATGTCATCCTGCGCGTCGATGGCGGGATGAGTGCATCTGACTGGGCCATGCAAGGCTTGGCCAACTATCTGGGCGCCCCGGTGGACCGACCGGTAATGCAGGAAACCACTGCACTGGGTGCAGCTTGGCTGGCCGGAATGAAAGCGGGGATTTATCCCGATCAGGATGGCTTTGCCGAGACATGGCGTCTGGATCAGCGGTTCGAACCTGCCCTGCCGGAAGCCGAGCGTGACGCTGCTTACGCGCGTTGGCAGCGCGCGGTTCAGGCAACGATGGCGTTTTGATCGGGTTGGTTCGGCAAAAACACCGAGCCGCTTTAACTGTGATCTTTCAGAAGCCGCTGCTTTTGCCGTGACCAATCCCGCTTGGCCTCGGTTTCACGCTTGTCATGGGTCTTCTTGCCCTTGGCAATGCCGATTTTGATTTTGGCCAGACCTTTGTGATTGAAGTATAAAACCAACGGCACCAACGTCATGCCTTTGCGTTGCGTCGCGTTCCACAGATTCGACAATTCCTTGCGAGTGACCAGCAGTTTGCGGCGGCGACGCTCTTCGTGTTTGAATGATTTTGCCTGATCGTATGGCGCGATGTAGCTGTTGACGAGCCACAGCTCTCCGTCATCAACCGATGCATAGCTTTCAGCAATATTCGAGCCACCTGCGCGCAGCGACTTGACCTCGGACCCTTCCAGCATGATGCCGCACTCGATATCCTCTTCGATCGCATAATCGAAGCGGGCACGCCGGTTTTCGGCAATCACTTTGTAATTCGGGTCTGTCTTTTGCTTGGCCATGACGCGTTGATTTAGGCGGCTTGTCCCGGCCATGCAAGGCAGGGTTTCGCCTTAGGTGTCAGGATTTGGCGGAAATGATCAAGTCTGGCCCAAAAATCGTGTCTGCGTGGTTGTGCAAATAGATCTTGAGCCACGGGGTGAAACGGTCCGGATGGCGCTGCACTTCGGCCAGCAGATCGTGGTAGTCGATCCAACGAATATCCATGACCTCGTCCGGGTTAGGCTCGATCTTCAACGGACCACGCACATGGGCCAGGAACACATCAACCACTTCGTTTTCGACCATATTGTTGCCGACGTCGGCGTGGTATTCCAACCGGTGGCGATATTCCGGATAGAGGCCGGTAATGCCAAGTTCTTCGTGCAGGCGACGCACAGCACAGACCGAAGACTTCTCGTCCCAGTCCGGATGGGTGCAACAGGTATTCGCCCATAGGCCAGGCGTATGATATTTGCCCATCGCACGGCGCTGCAGCAATATCTCGGTTCCGCGCACGACGAAGACGGACACCGCCTTGTGCTTGAGCCCCTTTTCATGCGCCTCAAGCTTGTCCACGGGGGTCAATTCACCATCAACCCAGGCCGGGATCATGATTCCCATCTGTCGTCTCCTGCTGCCGATCCGCCTTCCCGACGGGATTATAATATTAGCTGCGGCCGGATCGGCTTGGCGTTGCGACGTGACCATGATTACAGCCCACATCGCTTGTTCCCAAAGTGACGATGATCCAACTGGTTAGCAATCGCACGAAAGGCCGCAGGGGCTGCGGCCTTCTGCTCATTTCATCACGCGGCGGCAATCAGGCGTTATTCACCAGAAACGCTTACGATATAGGCGTACACGTCTTCACCGCCCTTTTTCAGCTTGAAGGTCATCTTGGACTTGGCCGAGGTTTCCCCGAGATAATCTTTCAGGAAGGCCTTGGGATCCTGTGAGTATTCAACAAATGTTGCTTCGTCCCAGACCAGACCGTTTTCGCCTGCGGCAACGATGCTGTCGCCATATTTGAACCCTTCGTAGGTTCCTGCAGTGCGACCTGCGATTCCATACAGGTTCGGGCCGGTTTTGCCGCCTTTGACAATCGCTTCGCCGGCTGGGTCAGCAATCATGTGGCAGGATTTGCATTTGTTGAACGTCTTCTTTCCGGCTTCTGCGTCGCCTTCGGCGTAGGCAGGTACGGCCAAAAGGCCGACAATTGCGGTAGCGAGGATGCGATTCATAGCTATTTGCTCCGATACATTTGGCTGCACCGAATGGACCGCTGGTGCAGGTGAGAGTCAACGCGCAGATTGCCGCGCGAGGATACTGTGTCACTAGAGTTTGTGTACCGTCCTTAACTTATGTCATGTGACGCCGTCCAACAGGGCAAAAGATCGCCTGTTTCGGGTGAAGCAAGATAGACAGCCCGTGCAATTGCCCGCGACAGGCACAGCGATGCTGCGTGTCCAATCGCGCTCAATTCTGCCTCGGTTTCTAAAGGTCGGGCACCTGTGCTGACGCCAAACACCAAGTCGCCATCACCCGGTGTATGCGCAGGAAGAATGGCCCTGGCGATACCGTCATGGGCCGCCACCGCAAGCCGGTGGCATTGCGGTTTAGACAGGGCTGCGTCGGTTGCGACGATGGCAATGGTGGTGTTGGTTTTGTCTGGTGCGGCAGGTCGCATTGCCAGGGCCTTGCGACTGACGAATGGTTGTCCCAACCCGGCTGACGGATCGGGGCCCAACCCGCCAAATTCACCACCAACCTCAAACGGCGCAGCCCAGAAATGACGGTCGCTGGGCGTCGTCACGCTGCCTAGCGGGTTGGCGGCAACCAATGCGCCGACTGTCACGCCAGTGTCCAGCACCAGTGAAGCAGACCCGAGCCCGCCCTTGTGCATCGCAGCTAAAGCCCCGGTTCCCGCACCCGCAGTGCCCAACGCAAACGTATCCCTGGCATTTTCAAACGCGGCACGTCCCAAGGTGCGATAGGGGTTTTCATCCCAATCCTTATCTCCTCCGTTTAGCAAGTCGAACAGAATTGCACCCGGTACGATGGGCACCCGTGTGTTACCGACCGGATAGCCGCGGCCCCGTGATCGCAGCGCATCAGAAACCCCGGAGCAAGCATCCAGCCCAAAGGCGGACCCACCTGACATGGCGATTGCATCGATTTGTGTAACAGATTTATCTGGCGCCAGCAGATCGGTTTCCCGCGTGCCGGGGGCACCCCCCATCACGTGAACCGACGCAGAGAAGGGATGATCAGCGGTCAGGACAGTTACACCGGATTTCAGCGCATCATCCTTTGCGTTCCCAACCTTCAGGCCGGGCACATCGGTGATCAGATTTTGGGGTCCGGGTGTCATAGGAGTGTCGTCCGTTTGTTCAAATCAGATGCACCGTCCGCCATCCACTTCCAACGCGGTACCCGTGATCATACTGGCCTCGTCCGAGCATAAAAAACAGGTGGAATTGGCCATGTCCTCGGGTGTTGAAAAACGGCCCAGTGGAATGGTGGACAGAAATTTGGCGCGTACCTCGGGCGTGTCTTCCCCCATGAAGGACTTCAGCAAAGGCGTTTCGCCTGCCACCGGGCAGATCGCGTTCACGCGTACGCCAGACGGGGCCAGTTCCACGGCCATTGTTTTGGTCGCGGTAATCATCCAGCCCTTGGAGGCGTTGTACCAGTTCAGGTTCGGGCGCGGCGACAATCCGGCCGTAGACGCCACATTCAGAATAGCTCCGGCGCTGCGGGATTTCATATGCGGCACCAATGCCCGCGCCGTCAGGTAAACCGATTTCATATTCACGGCGAAAACGCGGTCAAAATCCTCTTCGCTGACATCCTCCAGCGGGGTGGGAAGATGCGTGATCCCCGCGTTGTTCACCAGAATGTCGAGGTGTCCGAAACGGCCAAGAACTTCATCAGCCATGGCCTGAACCGAGGCCGCATTCGCCACGTCAACCACTTGGGCAACTGCATTCACGCCAAGCTGATCCGCCATATCGCTGGCCGCATCCCCATTGATGTCGGCAATCATGACGCGGGCCCCTTCGGCCAGGAATTTTTGAACGATGCCTGCACCAAAACCGGATGCGCCGCCTGTTACGATCGCGGTTTTTCCCTCCAACCTCATGGCTTTGCCTCCCTGCCGCCTTTGAGTGGCAGAGTAGCAACGCCCGGAAAAGTTACCAGATCAATCTTCAGGCACCTTGCCGCGCAAGGCTTTGACGTCTGATCGCGCTTTTTTTGTTGCCAACCGACGTTTGACCGAACCGTAAGTGGGTTTGGTCGCGATGCGCCGCTTGGGTTTAACTAATGCTCGGGCGATCAACTCGGCCAGGCGTGCGCGCGCGATTTCGCGGTTGCGCGCCTGTGACCGCGTCTCTTCGCACTGGATGATGATCGCACCCTCTTTGGTCCAACGCCGCCCGGCGAGCCGCTTCAATCGCGCCTTGATCGGATCAGGCAAAGAAGGAGAACGCGCAGCCTCAAAACGCAGCTCAACGGCCGTTGAAACCTTGTTGACGTTCTGCCCACCCGGGCCGGAAGAGCGGACAAAGCTCTCAGTCAGTTCCCAGTCCTGTACGGTGATATCGTCATTGATGCGCAACATAAGGCGGACCTTATAGGCCCTCGGCAGAAACAAAAAGGGCCGCCCCAGCGGGACGGCCCTTCGAAAGTTCAGGAGGTTGGGTCGGTTAGATCAATCGACCAGCCGGAGCGAGCGCTCCGCCAAGGGCTGCCCTAACAGGCGATCCCCCCGGTTGTTCCAACACCTCTCTCCAATCTCTTTCTCGACACTGGATCACCTCCTTTTCTATCTATTGCGGTTGAAAAGAAGCGTGCCACAAGTTGTGCCATTCTCAAAGCGTTTTTTTATGCAGGCTGCGCGGACAGTCGGGCGACGATCACCTTGAACGGGATCAGCGCGATCAGCGCCAGTGACAGTTTCACCAGCCAGTCCGCAAAAGCCAACGTCACCCAAAGCGGGGCCATCGGACCCGTCAGCATGAAGGGCACAGGCTCCCACGCCCAGCTGATTGCAGCGTCTGCATTGGCACCAAAGATCGCAACCGAGGCCGAAAAAGCGATGGTAAAGAAGATCACCGTATCCAGCGCCGATCCGACCAGTGTCGAAACCAGCGGCGCGCGCCACCATCGGCCACCGCGCAGCGAGTTAAACACGGTGACATCGGTCAGCTGTGCGATCAGGAAGGCGGTGCCGGACGCGACGGCGATCCGCAGCGGCACTGCGGCATAGGTGAACCCGTCACCCTGCAACATGATCTGGCTGCCGATCAGCGAGCAGATGATACCGGTGACAAACCCGGCGAACACGACCTTGCGGGCCGGACCCACGCCATAGACTCGGTTCATGATGTCGGTGACCAGAAAGGCCAGCGGATAGGTGAAAGCACCCCAGGTCAACAGCCCGTCAAAGATCAGGAACTGGACCAGAAAGTTTGAGGCCACAACAATGGTGGCCATGGCAATAATGCCGGGAATGTAAGCGCGTTGCATATTTTGATGCCCGTTTTGACAAGGTAGCGGCGACTTGGCCAAGGGCTCATCCCAAGGCAAGCCGCGCTTCTAGCGGTTCGAACTGCGTTTGGCAAGTCAGTCAGGCAGGGCGTATTCAACAAGCTCTGTGCGTTGCAGGCCAATGAAATTGTCATCCGACACCATGGTTGCACGCAAGATTCCCTGATCGTCGCGCCACACGGACAGGCCTTCCAGATTGTCGTGTGTGCCTGTGCCCGTCTCAAACAATGTCTCTTCGGCACCGGGCGTATCGTTGTCGATCTGCCACCGGCGCAAACGCGTACGGAAGCCGGTCAGAGAGACCTTACGCTCCAGAACATAGAACCGGCCAAGCGGGTCAAAATCGGCGGCAACCGGTAAGAACCCATCCCGAGGCGGCAGAACGAACGGCGTGGACCAGGACTGCCCGTTCCAGCGATACACTGGGATATTGCGCTGAACTGTCCTGTTTTTCTCGGTCAGAGTGTAAATCCGCCCCTTTTTGTCAATCGCCAAGCCTTCAAACGAGCCGTTGCGATCAAGCTCATCAAACGCCTGTGGGCGCGGCAAGACCCGCGCATTGGTACCGGGTGCCGCGTAATAGGCAACGCGATGCACACCTTCAAAGGACACATAAAAGCTGCCATCCGGCGCGACTGCTATGCCTTCGGAATCACCCGCATAGCCCAACATGATGCGGCCTGTGCTGGACAGAACCGGCCAATGACCCAGGATCTGAACATCTTTGATCTCGGCTCCGTCCCGCTTGATCCTGACCGACAACACAGTGGCACGGTCACTCAGAACGATCGCGCTGCGACCGTCATCCGAGATATGGATGGCGGAAAATCCGCCAAACCATTCGGCATTGTGTCGCCAGGCGAAGCTGCCCAGATGAGAGGCGATCTTGACGTCAACGGCCCAAACCGATCCGGCAAGAAGCAGTGCCGCAACTAGTTGGATTGTAAAACTGCGGCGCATTGCTGAGGTAGATCTGCCAAACGGTATTCCCTGCGTTTCTTGGGCGCTGGCGCGTTTGGATCTGGCGGCGGCGGGTTCAGGATGTTTTGCACCCATTGCTGCGCCTCGGCACATCCATCGCCTTTGGGTGGCGCGTCCTGATTTACGCATCCGCGCGACCCGCGCGGACATTTCAGCCGCACATGGAAATGATAGTGATGCCCCCACCAAGGTCGGATCTTACGCAGATAGGCGCGGTTGCCTTTTTCATCATTGCACATCTGCACTTTGGCGCCCGGGAACACGAAAATCCGCGCGACGCGCTTGTCCTTGGCAGCCTCTTTCAGAACGGCATGGTGTTGCTTGGTCCAGTTGCCGTTCACATAGGCCCCATTGGACCGGCGCAACGAAATGGACGAGAGATTCTCGCGCGCTTTGCGCGACAGGCGCATGTTATCACCCGGCAGCATCCAGATATCGATGTCCAAACCCAGCTGGTGACTACGGTGCCCCGATGTCATCGGACCACCACGCGGCTGGCTGATATCCCCGACATAAAGACCGTTCCATCCCCGCTGTTTGGCGGCAAACTTGCTGAGGTCCTGCACGTAATCAATTGCCTCGGGGTGTCCCCAATTGCGGTTGCGCGACAAACGCATTGCCTGCCATGTCGGTCCTGTCTCGGGCAATTGCACCGACCCGGCGGCGCATCCGCGCGAGTAACTGCCGAAGGCGGCTGCTTTTTGTTGTGAATTTTGCTTTTGCGCCCCGAACAACTGTTTGGCCAAGGGCTGTGCCCCAGCCGTGCCTGCCAAAGTTATCGTGGCCAAAATCGCCAAAAAACGTAGTAAAATCATCTGCTCTGATCCCCTTCCGGTCTGACCCAGCGCATCAGGACTAGACCCAGAATAAACAACAGAACGATGGGTGACACCCCCAATCGTGCACTCCCCGTTGCAGTTGTTGCAATCCCGATCAGTAGCGGGGCGGCAAACGCGGTTGCGCGGCCCGACAACCCATAAAGACCAAAGCTTTCAACCGGGGCTTTGGGATCGGTATGGCGGACCATCATCGAGCGGCTGGCCGATTGCAAAATCCCACCCATGCCCCCGATCAGCACCCCGCAGCCAAAAAAGACCAGATCCGGCAAGCCCGACCCTTCGGGCAAAGCGATGCCATAGATCTGGGTTCGATCCATCATGACAACGGTCGCGCAGACGAAAATCAGTACCCAAATAGCCACGATAATAACCGGCTTGGGGCCGTATTTCTTGTCCAGCTTGC
This sequence comes from Ruegeria sp. EL01, assembly GCF_900313035.1. GTDB lineage: Bacteria > Pseudomonadota > Alphaproteobacteria > Rhodobacterales > Rhodobacteraceae > Ruegeria. Next base: position 158,831 of record NZ_OMPS01000044.1, read on the forward strand.
CACCAATCCAGGCAAAAACTGCCGCTGCCAGCACGCTGACAATGCCAAATACGCCGATCTTGATCAGATCCCATTCCAGCACCAGCCGCGCATAGACGCCCCCAAACGTATAAAGCCCGTTCAATGCATCGCGATACAACATGGACGAGCCCAAGTAAGACGCAAGACTGACCCGGTGACGCAAGGCGGAAATGGAATGGCCCAGCAATCGCAATGCCTCGCCGATACTGCCTTTTTTGTCCGGTTCGGGATCGTCCCGGACCCACAGGAAGTAGGGAACCATGAAAAGGACAAACCAGCCGGCCGTGAACGGCCCGACGAAGCGCGTGCCCTCGCGTTCAGCAGCATTCAGACCAAACATCGGATCCATCCCGATCAGCGTCTTGCCATTGGCCTGTTCGACAAACAAAGCCAGCATGATGGCAAGCGAGATCAGCCCACCGAAATAGCCAAAAGCAAACCCAGACCCGGAAATCTCACCCACTTCGCTGTCATCGCCAAGATCCGGAAGCTGCGAGTTGATGAAAATCAGCGCATATTCGGCGCCGACAAAGCCCAAACCAAACGCCGACAACATCAGCCACATGTTCGAGCCGTCTGGCAACGTGTACCATAATGCGGCCGAGCCCACGGCGTACATCACCGAAAAGGCGAAAATCCACGGCATGCGACGGCCCGATACATCCGCCATCGCTCCCATCAACGGCGCGCCAAATGCGATGATCAAACCAATGATGGTCATACAGTTGGCCCATACCGTCTGCGCACGTGCGTCTGCGGCATCGCCATCCAGACCCGAGTTTACAAAGAACTCGGCGGCGACCCCTGCAAAGTAGGGGCCAAAGACAAAGGTGACCAGCAAGGTGTGATACGGTTGGCTGGCCCAATCAAAAAACCACCAGCCCCAGATGCGCTTGCGCTTGGAAATCTCTGCCATACCTGCCTCTGTTTTATCGTTGTTTTAGTAAGACGAGTGTTTGCTGCATTTCGCAAGCGTTCTGTTGCGGCAGTCTTGCTCTTTGCCGTAAGGGCGCTTAGGTCTCAGCCAGTAAGAAAACGGAGTGCCCATGCTGTCGCTGATCCAAATCCTGTTGCTTATCCTGGACATTGTCTGGTTCATCATTCTTGCTTATGTGATCATGAGCTGGTTGATCAACTTTCAGGTGCTCAACCTTCATCAACAGCTGGTGGCGCAGATTTGGTATGGTTTGAACCGCATACTCGAACCAATTTACGGTCCGATCCGCCGTATTCTACCTGCAATGGGTGGGCTCGACCTGACACCTTTGGTCGTGCTGATCGGTGTCTATGCTTTGCGGATCATTCTGATCAACAATATGGTCTATTTCTACTGACCTCTTGTTCACTGAATCTTAGTATGTGATTGTCCTGTCTTAAGAGCAGACAAACCTTAAAACAGGGCAACGCCGCACATGTTCGACGCCGCACCTTTGCTGCGAGATGTCTTTGGATTCGATGACTTCCGCCCTGGGCAGGAAGAGATCGTCGATGCCGTGACAGCGGGCGAGAACGTGCTGGCCATCATGCCTACGGGTGGCGGCAAATCCCTGTGTTTCCAATTACCTGCCCTACTACGCGACGGGGTCACGGTGGTGATCTCTCCGCTGATCGCCCTGATGCGCGATCAGGTGCGCGGGCTGCAAGAGGCCGGCGTCGAGGCCGGCGCGCTGACATCCGGAAACACCCCCGAGGAAACCGATGCGGTGTGGGAAGCACTGGAGGCTGGACGGCTCAAGCTGCTGTACATGGCCCCCGAACGTCTGGCCGCGGGGTCCGCGATGGGGATGCTGCGGCGGATCAACGTCAGCCTGATCGCCGTCGACGAAGCCCATTGCGTCAGTCAATGGGGTCACGATTTCCGCCCAGATTACCTGCGGATCGGGGAACTGCGCCGTACACTGAACATTCCGCTGGCCGCGTTTACCGCCACGGCAGACGCGGAAACGCAGGACGAGATTGTCGAAAAGCTGTTCGACGGCTCGCCCCCGCGCAAGTTCCTGCGCGGGTTCGACCGGCCCAATATTCATTTGGCCTTTGGGGCCAAGGACGGGCCCCGCAAGCAAATCCTCGATTTCGCTGCGGCGCGCAAAGGACAATCCGGCATCGTCTATTGCGGCACCCGCAACAAAACCGAGGTGCTGGCACAGGCCCTGCGCGCCGAAGGTCACGCCGCCTGCCATTATCATGGCGGGATGGAGGCTGAGGACCGCCGCATCGTCGAAACCCGCTTTGCCCGCGAAGACGGTCTGATCGTCGTGGCCACGGTGGCCTTTGGCATGGGCATCGACAAGCCTGATATCCGCTGGGTCGCCCATGCGGACCTGCCCAAATCCATCGAAGCCTATTATCAGGAAATCGGGCGCGCCGGACGCGATGGCGACCCTGCTGAAACCCTGACCCTGTTCGGCCCTGACGATATCCGCCTGCGACGGACACAGATCGACGAAGGACTTGCCCCAGCAGAACGGCGCGGGGCGGATCACGGTCGTCTGAACGCCCTGCTGGGTCTGGCCGAAGCGCTGAAATGCCGTCGACAGACTTTGTTGGGGTATTTCGGGGAACAGGCTGAACCCTGCGGCAAGTGCGATCTGTGCGATACACCGCCTGAAATTTTTGATGGCACCACGCCGGTGCGTATGGCCCTGTCCGCGATCCTGCGGACCGAGGAATGGTTCGGCGCTGGTCACCTGATCGACATCCTGCTGGGCAGCGATACCGATAAAATCCGCACCCGTCGCCATGACAATCTGTCCACCTACGGCATCGGCAAAGAGTGGTCGCGCCCGCAATGGCAGGCGATCTTCCGGCAGATGATGGGGTATGATCTGGTGAGACCCGACCCCGACCGTCACGGCGCGCTGCGCATGACCGAGGCCGCCAAGCCGATCCTAAAAGGCGAAGCGCAGATCGATCTGCGCAAGGATACGATCCGCAAGGCAACCCGGCGCCCTGCGGTCAAAGCTATGGTGTCCGAAGAAGACGCGCCGCTGTTGTCGGCGCTCAAGGCCAAGCGTCGCGCACTTGCCGAATCCGCGCGCGTACCGGCCTATGTCATCTTCCCTGACCGCACCCTGATCGAGATGGCCGAAACACGCCCCGCGACGCTGGACGATATGGCCCGGATCAGTGGCATTGGCGCGAAGAAACTGGAACGCTACGGGACCACCTTCCTTGAGATTCTGACCGGCGCGGTCGAGGAATTGCACCCCGCGCGCCGCAAACTGGCCGGGCGCGATCAGGGCGCGGTTTATGACCGACTGCTGGAAGTGCAATCGCAACTTTCCCGTGGTCCGGACGGGATCGACAAACCGCTGACCTGCTCGGCTGCGCAACTGGCAAAGGTGGCGCAATTGCGTGACGGTGATGCCCGCGCGCTGGAGCAGCTTCTGGGCGAACGTCGCGCTGATAGATTTGGTGCAGCGTTTCTGGACGTGTTGCAGGCAGCAGGCTAGATACGGGTCTGACAGGCAAGAACGAGGGCGGATATGCTGGTAGTGATTTCCCCGGCCAAGCGGCTGGACTGGGCGGAACGAGACGAAAAAGCGACTGAACCCGCCTTTCAGGACGACGCAATCCGCCTGTCCAAAACCGCCCGCAACCTGACGCTTGGTGATCTGAAAAAGCTGATGGACCTCAGCGACGATCTGGCCCGCCTGAACCGGGACCGCTATCGTGTCTTTTCCGAAGATCCCGGGTCTGACCAAACGCGACCCGCTGCTTTGGCTTTTGCAGGTGACACTTACCAAGGTCTTGAGGCCGCGTCGCTGGATGCAGATGAAATGGCCTGGGCCCAAGATCATTTGCGCATCCTCTCAGGTCTTTATGGGATATTGCGCCCCTTGGATGCCATTCAGGCCTATCGGTTGGAGATGGGCAGCAGGCTGAAAACCCGTCGTGGCAAGAACCTGTACGAATACTGGCGCGATCAGTTGAGCAAAGCGTTAAACGCGCAGGCCAATAAAATCGACAGCAACATTTTGGTGAACTGCGCCAGCCAGGAGTACTTTGGGGCCGTTGACCCCAAAGCGTTGAAACTGCGCACTATTACGCCAGTCTTTATGGAAGACAAAGCAGGCACCCCGAAAATCGTTAGCTTCTTTGCTAAGAAAGCCCGCGGGGCGATGGCGCGCTATGTCATCCAGCATCGTCTAACCGATCCAAAAGGACTGCTGGATTTCGATACCGGGGGCTATGCATATCGCCCGGACCTGTCGGAGGAGAACAAACCGGTCTTTGTTCGCCCCTATCAGGCCTAAGTTAGAAGCGATGGATCGTAGGCCACCAGTTCAACCGTATTTCCCTCGGGGTCCTCGGTGAAAATGCCACGCCAGCCGATCCAGCCGAACTCTTCGATCCGGTAAGGCTGACCGATCTCATCATACCAGCGCAACACGGCATCCTGTTCTTCAAACGGCAGGGACAATGCTATGTGATGCAACGCAGAGCCGCCGCCCGTAACAGGCCGATCTGCGCCTATAGGATGCAGCCCAGGACGTGGCGCGGCCACGTGATGAAACAAGGCAAGCACCTGCGTGTGCCCGCCAAAACCTTCGGCAATGCGGAAAAACACGATGGCGCTGTTGTGATCCCCGTACAGCCGTTCCAGGCCAATCACGGTTTCATAAAACGCGACCATCGCACTCATATCTGCACAGCGAATAGCAATCTCGCCCAAAGCGCGTGCGCGAAACCCTCGATCCTTTGACATTTGCTCAGCCTAGTCAGCCTGTTCTGTTTCAGCAATGACCGGAATAGCGCATTTGGGACAGTGTTTCAGGATCATTTGATGGATCAGCTTTTTGTGCAGTGGTTTGGTCAGGTAATGATCCAAACCCGCAGACAAAATCCCCTGATCGTCCCCGGCCATCGCATGCGCTGTCAGGGCAACAATGGGAACATGACGGCCTGTTTCAATCTCGAACCGGCGAATTTCGCCGGTGGCCTGCTTGCCATCCATTTTGGGCATTGAGATGTCCATGAAGACCAAATCAGGCTCGAAGTCCTCATAGGCATCGACCGCTTCGATCCCGTTGGCTGCAAAGCGCAGGTCGATGTCTAAATCCTTCACCATCTTTTTCAGGATGAGCTGATTGGTTCGATTGTCCTCGGCCGCCAGAACCCGCATGAGTCGTTGCCCCCCTGGTCGATCCGCAGGCGCCGCACCGGCGGGTTCTGGGTCGTTTGACATCAAAGGTGGACTCCCAAGGGCCATAAGTCGGGAATACAGCTCGGACCGGGGGATTGGTTTTTGCAACACCCCTTCTATCAGATGCCGCGCAGGGTTGGTGTGAATTACGCCGGGATTGGCAGACATCACCACAACCGGCAGATCGTCCCAACCCCGTTCCTTAAAGAGTGTTGCCAGCTCCAGCCCATCCATATCCGGCAGGTCGTGATCGCAAAGGACAAGGTCAATCGAGGCATCAAGCTTTGCAAGCCCCTCATGGCCCGAGGCACATACAGTGACTTCGATCCCAAGACGACCCAGCTGTTTGGCCAGAATGGCGCGATTGACGGCCATATCTTCGACCACCATGACATGTTTCAAACGATCGGCCAGATCCGGCGGTGCAGGCTGCGGGCCTTCTGCAACCGGCAAAGACGTACGAAAGCCAAAACACGATCCCTGACCCGGTTCACTTTCGACCCAGACCGAACCGCGCATCATATTGATCAGACGCTTGGTGATCGCCAGGCCCAGTCCGGTGCCTTCGAACTGACGGTTGCGTTCATCCTCGATCTGATTGAATTCGCCAAAGATATGCCCAACCTTGTCCGCATCGATGCCGATACCAGTGTCTTCGATTGCAATATGGATGTCACAGGTCTGGTCGTTGGCATCCGGCACACCGGTCACCCGGATCAGCACATGCCCTTCGGCCGTAAACTTCACAGCGTTACCGACCAGATTCGTCAAGACCTGCCGCACCCGGCCCGGGTCGCCCACAAAAAGCGTCGGCATGAACAGATCGTAATCCACCAACAGCGTCAGCCCCTTGTCCCGAACGCTGGGCTGCAACAACATCGCCACCTCAAGGATACACCGTTCCAGATCGAATTGTTCGGGGTGCAGGATCAGCTTGTCAGCTTCGATCTTGGAATAGTCCAGAACATCGTTGATGATGACCAGCAATGCCTCGCCCGAGTTGCGGATCGTATTGACATACAGCCGCTGCTCTTCGTCCATCGGCGTTTCGCTCAGCAGCTCGGTCATTCCGACAATACCGTTCATCGGCGTTCGGATTTCATGGCTCATATTGGCCAGAAATGCCGATTTCGCCCTGTTCGCAGCTTCGGCACGTTCGCGCGCGGCTTTAAGGTCGGTCTCGTGCTGGACCGAGGCGGTTATGTTGAGCGCCAGGCTCACGACATCCCCACCACTGCCGCGCTGGTCGATGAGGCGAATATAGTGCCCGTTCCAAAGCTGGATCACCACCGACGGCGGGTTTGCACGCGCCCACCGATCCTGCATTCTGGCGCACCATGCTTCGGCGGGTTCAGGCCCGATATCCACGATCCCTTCAGTCGTCAAAAGCTCCAGAATCCGCGAATAAGGTATTCCCTGTGCAACCTCATCCAGCCCCTCAAACACACCTAGATAAGCCGCGTTGGCACTGATCAGCCTGCTGTCACCGTCAAAGAAGGCAAACCCGTCCTGAATGGTTTGGATCGAATGCCAGAGGCGACGTTCGGCCACCTCGATCTTGGCATTGGCTACGGTCAGGTCTGATTTGACCTTTTCATTCTCCCCCCGAACCGTCTCAACCTCGGCCTGGGTTTCGTCAATGCGTTTTGTCAGGGCCATGGCGTGGCGACCCAGTTTGCGGTTTGCGGCGGACAGTTCCGCCTGTTTCAGATCAAGCAACCGCTCGGCTGCCAGACGCGCGCGCCGTTCTTGTGCCAGTTTGTTTGCAAGACTCATATCGATCAGTTCCGAGACGCTATCCGCTCAGCATCCCGACAGACCGTGAAAAAGTGTTTAAGCCGTTGCGCAACGGGCGCACGACATGCGAGGCTGACGACAAAGAGGAGGGCGTCATGCACCGCTTTGTATTAATTTCAATTACTTACATAATTTCGCTTTTCAGTTTGCCCGCCGCTGTTTCAGCACAAAATGTGGTGCCGGAATTTCGGTATATCACCACGCGGGACGCAGATTTCTATGGCTCGGACCTGGATGCGCTGTTTGATACGGACCTGAAGTCCTGCATTCGGGCATGTTCCGCAAATGCGCGCTGTACGGCGTTTACCTACAATACGCGCTCGGATGCTTGCTTTCCCAAAAGTGGCGTGTCCCGGCAAGACCCTTACGAAGGCGCGTTGTCTGCACAGAAGATTCCAACCACTGATCAGACACTGACACTGGCCAAATCGCGTGCAACTGCTCTCGATGATCTAAGCGCTGCGGATTTTGATAGCGCAGCACAACAGGCCCGCGATCTGGGCTTTTTGCACAATGCCGATGGGCGCGACCTGAGTGCCGTTCTGGACGCGGCGCGCAATGCCAGCAGCGTGACACAAGCGATGCAATGGACAGGCATTGCCGTATCCCTTGGCGATGCACCCGATCTGTGGATCGAATACGCGCGGCTTTTATTAGCCATGAACCCGTCAGGCTGGAACGAAAAACGTGATCTGCGCAAAAGGGCGGTGAACGCCGCGTTGAACGGATATCTGCGGTCTGATGACCCCGGCGCGCAAATCGCCGCCCTGATGACACTTGCAAACGCGCTGGAGGAAGTTGAGCGCGGCCGCGATATGATCCCGGTCCTTAGGCTGGCCGAACAGGTTCAACCACGCGAAGACGTGTTGGCGGCGCTGGATGATGCAATTGGAAAATACGGCTTCCGCGTTATGGACAGCGCCGTCGAAAGCGACGCGGCCCAACCCCGGATCTGCGTCGAATTCTCTGAACCGCTGGTCAAAGCCGGTGTGGATTATGATCCATTTGTGCAGCGCAGCGATGACGGGCTTGTTGTGCAGGTCGATGGCACCCAGCTTTGTGTTGATGGTGTCGCGCACGGCCAGCGGTATCGCCTGACCCTGCGCGAAGGTCTGCCAGCGGCCTCCGGCGAATCCCTGAACCGCAATGTGGAACTGACCCACTACGTGCGCGACCGCGCGCCGTCGGTGCGGTTTCCGGGGCGCAGTTATGTATTGCCAAAGTCAGCCGATGCGGCTTTGCCGGTCGAAACGGTCAATGTCTCGGAACTGGACCTGATTTTGCGGCGCGTTAGCGACCGCAACCTGTTGCGGGCTGTCCAGCAGGATTACTTTGGCCGCCCGCTGTCTGAATGGCAGGAACGCGCGTTTTCTGACGAGATTGCCGAAGATATCTGGACCGGCACTGCCGAAGTCTCAAACCAGCTTAATCAAAGCATGACCGCGCGCCTGCCGATGGCCGATGCGATTGCGGATCAGCCAGCTGGTATCTACGCGCTGACGGCCCGGGTTCCCGGGGCAGATCCTTATGACGATCCCGGTGCGACGCAATGGTTTGTGCTGTCCGATCTGGGTATCAGCACGGCCCTGGGCACCGATGGGCTGCACGTCACGGTGCGCGGATTACACGATGCCCAGCCACGTGATGGGATCGAGGTCTCGCTGATGTCAAATGCCAACGCGGTCATTGCCACGGCGCAGACGGATACCAAAGGTTACGCCCGGTTTGAGCCTGGCCTGACACGCGGCACCGGGGCCAGCGCCCCTGCGTTCGTCATGGCCTCGGACGGTGACGTTGATTTCAGCTTTCTTTCCCTGACCGACCCTGCTTTTGATCTGTCTGATCGCGGCGTCGAAGGCCGCGCACCCGCCGGTCCGGTGGATGTTTTCATGACCACCGACCGCGGCGCCTATCGCGCCGGAGAGGTGATCCACGTCACGGCCCTGTCCCGCGATGACGAAGCACAAGCCGTAGAAGGGCTGACTTTGACCGCCATTCTGTATCGCCCCGATGGGGTTGAATACCGCCGCGTTGTCTCGGACGGAGGCGTCGCAGGGGGTCACGTCTTTGCCCTGCCCGTCGCGGTGGACGCGCCGCGCGGCACCTGGAACATTGAGGTCAAGTCAGACCCAAAAGGCGACGCACTGTCGCGTCAGACCGTTCTGGTTGAAGACTTTCTGCCGGAACGGATCGATTTCGACCTGTCACTGCCCGATGCCCCTCTGCACCCCGGTGATATCCCCCCATTGCAGATCGACGCCCGTTACCTGTTCGGGGCCCCCGGTTCGGATCTAACGATCGACGGACAAGTCGTCGCACGCCCGGCAGAAACGGTGCCCGGCTTCGAGGGCTACCGCTTTGGGCGTTACGATGCCGAGGTTTCCACCAAGAGCACCTATTTCGGCGACGCCCGAACTGATGCATCGGGGCAAGCCACAATTGCAATCGAAATCCCGGTGTTGAAGACCGGTGGAAAACCCATCGAAGCGACCGTCATCGCACGGCTGGCTGATGGATCAGGTCGCCCGGTCGAACGAAGTTTGACGGCTGCGGTTCAACCGCCCCAGCCAGTAATCGGGATCAAACCGATGTTTGAAGACGTGATCCCCGAAGGCTCCGAGGCCGCGTTTCAGATTGTTGGCCTGTCCTCGGATCTTACGCCCAGCCCGATGCGGCTGCGCTGGACGCTGAGCCGGGTCGAGACGCGCTATCAATGGTATCAACTCTATGGCAACTGGAATTGGGAGCCGACCACAAGACGCACACGTGTGGCAACAGGAGAGGTCGATTTCACTTCGGAGCCGCTGGCGCTGACCCAACCGGTCGATTGGGGCCGGTACGAGCTGGTCGTACAACGTATCGACGGCACCTATACCGAGACAGCGGTTGATTTCTATGTTGGCTGGTTTCAGGCCGCCGATGCGTCGACCACACCAGACCGGCTTGAGATGTCGCTGGACCGAGATAGTTACCTGGCTGGCGACACGGCGCAGCTGCGCATCGTGCCCCGCATGGCAGGTGTGGCGCAAATCGACGTGCTGTCGAACCGTTTGATCCACCGCCAGATGGTCGAGGTGCCAGAGGGCGAGACCATCATCCCCATTGAGGTCACGCAGGATTGGGGCGCTGGTGCCTATGTTACCGCGACTTTGATCCGCCCCATGGATGTCGCTGCCGGGCAGAACCCGGCACGGGCCATGGGCGTGGCCCATGCCACTGTCGATCCCGTGGGCCGCAAGCTGGACGTATCCATCGACGTGCCCGAAGTCAGCGCGCCTCGTCAGGCGCAAAAAGCCCTAGTCAGGGTCGAGAATGCGGTCGAAGGCGATCCGGTTTGGCTGACCCTAGCTGCGGTCGATGTGGGCATTCTGAACTTGACCGGGTTCGAAAGCCCGAACCCGCAGGGTTATTATTTCGGCCAACGCCGTCTGGGTGTGGAGCTACGCGATGTCTATGGCCGTTTGATCGATGGCATGAACGGCGCAATGGGTACTGTTCGGTCCGGTGGCGACAATGACAGCCGCATGCGGCGACAATCTCCGCCGCCGACGCAAGACCTGATGGCGGTGTTCAGTGGCCCTGTTGAGGTTGGTGCGAACGGAAATGTCGAGATCGACATCCCCCTCCCCGCTTTCAACGGCACTGTCCGTCTGATGGCTGTCGCATGGTCGCGCGCTGCGGTCGGGCAGGGTGAGGCTGACATGATTGTTCGGGATCCGGTGATCGTCACCGCCAGTCTGCCCCGTTTTCTTGCCCCCGGCGATCAAAGCCGGATGCTGCTGGAGATCGTCCATGCGGACGGCACAGCAGGCGAGATGGCGCTTGGGTTGACGGCATCGTCAGAACTTGAGCTTGGCGCCGCGCCCGCCAGCTTCGCGCTCGACCAAGGCGGCAAAGCTGTGTTCGAGGTTCCAATCCGCGCCAATGCAATCGGAGACCCCGAAATCAGCGTTTCCATCACCACCCCAGATGGGCGCGACCTGTCGCAGACATTGCGCATGCCGGTGCGCGCCAATGATCCGGTTGTGGCCCTAACCCGGCGGTTTGCGCTTGGTTCGGATGACAGCTTCCTGTTCTCGCAGGATGTGTTCGACGGGTTCCAACCCGGCTCGGCCAAAGCCATCTTGTCGGCCGGGGCACTGGCAAAATTCGACACGCCCGGTCTGCTGGATCAGTTGAACCGCTACCCTTACGGCTGCACCGAACAGATCACCAGCCAGGCGCTGCCGCTGCTGTATCTTTCATCGGTCGCGCAAGCTACGGGGTTGGGCGACGGCCCGGTGGTTGACAAGCGCATTGCCGACTCGATCCGCAGCGTCCTGACACGGCAAGCGGCAAACGGGGCCTTTGGCCTGTGGCGGGCTGGCAGTGGTGATTTCTGGCTGGACGCCTATGTCACCGACTTCCTGTCGCGCGCCCGTGCGCAAGGCTATGTCGTTCCGGATCGCGCCTTTGCCCAAGCGATGGACAACCTGCGCAATCGCATCAACTATGCCCCGGATTTCGACGAGGGCGGGCAGGACATCGCCTATGCATTGATGGTTCTCGCACGCGAAGGTGCGGCCTCGATGGGCGACCTCAGGTATTACGCGGATGTCAAAGGCGGAGCTTTCGACACGCCTCTGGCCGCGGCACAGCTCGGCGCGGCGCTGGCGTCCTACGGGGATCAGACGCGCGCCGATGCGATGTTTGCCCGCGCTGCACAAATGTTGGCTCAGCGACCGGCGCAAAACCAAACCTATTGGCGCGCGGATTACGGCAGCACCTTGCGAGACGCGGCCGGTTTGCTGACACTGGCCGTGGATGCGGGCAGTGAGGCCGTTGATCGCGACGCCTTGATCCAACGGGTTAGCGCCGGGCGGTCTCACCGCTCGACACAAGAAGCCGCGTGGTCGCTGCTGGCCGCGCATGCGCTGATCACCGACCCGACTGGGTCCGGCCTGTTGGTCAATGGTGCACCGGTTGCAGGCCCGTTCGTTGAGGTTCTAGAGACTGGTCAAGATGAAGAACTGAACATCACAGCCACAGACGGCCAGCCCACCGACATCACTCTGACAATCACTGGTGTTCCTGATGTGCCACCCGAGGCTGGCGGCACCGGTTACGCCATCGAACGCCAGTATTATTCGATGGAGGGTGACGCGCTGGACCTTTCGACCTTCGCAGTGGGGGATCGTTTTGTGACCGTTCTGACCGTCACACCGTTTGAAAACGGCGGCGCACGGCTGATGGTGGACGATCCGCTGGCTGCAGGGATTGAAATCGACAATCCCAACCTGTTGCGATCTGGCGATGTCAGGTCGCTGGACTGGCTGAACCTGTCCGAGGCGACGCACACGGAGTTCCGTTCAGATCGGTTTCTGGCGGCGGTTGACCTTTCAGGCCGCGAGACCGTGACTCTGGCTTACGTGGCCCGTGCGGTCACTCCTGGTGACTTCCATCACCCGGCAGCGTCGGTCGAAGATATGTACCGACCACAAAACCGCGCACGCACCGATACGGGTCGGGTCGTGGTCAGGTGAGCGGCAGAACAGCCATAGCCACCGCCCATTGGCGACGGTTGGACGTGCAAGGCACGGATCGCTGCACGCTGTCGCGGCTGGACAATGGCTGGATGTTGGTTGGTCAGGCCACGTGGCATGAGAATGGCGCCGACAACATGCTGACCTATGATGTGCGTTGCGCCATGAACTGGCACTGCCTATCAGCAGATGTCAGCGGCGAGGTTGGCGGGCACGACGTGGCCCTGCGGTTGCGATGCACCAATCAGGGTTGGGCTTTGAATGATACGCTGCAGGATTGCGGCGCAGAGTGTCTGGATCTTGACCTGAGCTTCACCCCTGCGACCAACCTTTTTCCCATGCGCCGTGAAGAGATAGGCCAGGCCCAAAGTGCCCGCATCAAAGCGGCCTGGTTGAAGCCCGACCTTGTGTCGATGGAGCGGCTCGATCAGGTTTATACTTGGCTGTCACCGGGTCTGATCCGGTATGGCTCGACCAATCATCAGGCGGACTTGTCTGTTCATCCTTCTGGCTTCGTCACCCATTACCCTGGCTTGTGGGAAGGATGGATCGATGCCTAAGACCACCCGCCTTTTACTTGTGCTTGCAGGTTTGCTGTACCTGTCAGCATTCACGCGGGATCGGGTCGAAAGCTGGATCAACGCCACAGTTTTGCCGCCCGTGTTGGCCGAAACCTCGGTCGAGATGCGTGACCGCAACGGATCCCTTCTGCGCGCTTTCCCGGTTGGAGATGGGATCTGGCGCATGCGCCCCGGTCCGATCGATCCGACCTTTGCAGATATGCTGATCCGGTATGAGGATAAACGGTTCTGGTCCCATGCCGGTGTTGATCCGCTGGCCATGGTTCGCGCCGCGGCGCAGACCTTGTGGAATGGGCGCACGGTGTCGGGTGGATCGACCCTGACCATGCAGGTCGCACGGTTGATCGAGGACGGATCAACCGGACAGTGGAGCGGTAAAGTCCGCCAGATCAGGGTCGCCTTGGCGCTGGAACAACGTCTGAACAAGCAACAGATCCTGAACCTGTATCTGACTCATGCGCCGTATGGCGGCAATCTGGAAGGCATTCGCGCGGGCACGCGGGCATGGTTCGGCAAAGGCCCGAACCGTCTGACACCCGCGCAGGCTGCCCTTCTGGTTGCCCTGCCCCAGTCACCCGAAGCCCGTAGGCCTGACCGAAACGGCAAGACAGCTCGTGACGCGCGCGATCGCGTCCTGCGCCGAATGCATCGCTACGGGACCCTTTCAGAGCCAGAATTACACAGCGCCTTAACTGAAGCGATCCCTTTGCAAATGAGGCCGTTCCCTCGTCTGGCCCCTCATTTGACTGAACGTGTACGCCGTCAGCAATCCGGGACCCAAACACTTGATCTGACATTAAACGCCCAGCTGCAGGCGCGGTTGGAACCCTTGGTTGCGCAAGCCGCTACGCGCGCCGGGCCCAGCGTGTCAGGGGCACTCGTCATTGCGGATCATCGCAGTGGCGAGGTTCTGGCCTCCGTCGGCTCGGCGGGATATCAGGATGCCCGTCAAGGGTTTGTGGACATGACGCGCGCACTTCGCTCGCCGGGATCGACGCTAAAGCCGCTGGTCTATGGGCTCGCTTTTGATCAGGGTCTGGCGCATCCCGAAACTCTGATCAGTGACAGCCCCGTGATGTTTGGTCGCTACGCGCCGCGCAATTTCGACGGCGTATTCCGGGGCGATGTGCGGGTTCGCGATGCATTGCAAATGTCGCTGAACATCCCCGTTGTCCGGCTGACGCACGAGCTTGGCCCTGCCCGCGTGATGGCAGCCCTGCGAAAGGCCAGAACCGATCCAGAACTGACGGGTGGCAGACCGGGCCTAGCTATATCGCTCGGCGGTGTCGGGCTGAGCCTGCTTGATCTGGTCCAACTTTACGCCGCATTGGCGGCCGGTGGGCAAGGCCCCGTGCTGCACCACAGAGCGTTGAGCCAGCCGGGACAAACTGAGCGCGTCCTATCGAACACATCCGCCTGGCAGATTGGCGATATTCTTGCGGGCCTGACACCCCCACAAGGTGCATCATCGAAGGGCCTGGCCTACAAGACCGGTACATCTTACGGGCATCGGGATGCCTGGGCCATCGGGTTTGACGGCCATCATGTCATCGGCGTTTGGTTGGGTCGTGCCGATGGAACCCCGGTTCCAGGTGCATTTGGTGGCGATCTGGCCGCGCCTTTGCTGTTCGAAGCGTTTGGACATTTGAAGCCCGAATTCACTCCGTTGCGCCCGCCCCCGCCTGCAACCCTAATGGTCGGCGCGGCTCAGTTGCCACCACCTTTACAGCGCTTCCGCCCGCGCGCGGCTGTGTTTCAGGACAACGCGTCTGCGCCCCGGCTGTTGTTTCCCCCGGAAAACGCTTTGCTAGAGACTGATGGAGCTGCCCTGACCATCAAGTTACGTGGCGGAGTCAGCCCTTTTTCTTTGCTGGCAAATGGGTCGCCTGTCACAACGGGTCAATATCACCGCGAATTCGAGATACCAAACCCGGGTCCGGGTCACGCCGCGTTGGTCATTGTTGACGCACAAGGCCAATCTGACCGCGTCACCGTGCGTATCGACTGACCTGAAGCCTCAGCGCCGCCCTTCACGCAGCCAGCCACCCAGCAAAAACCCACCGGCCAAAAACAGGACCAGCCAAGGCGGCAGCAAACCGGCTTGCGTGACATCACGGGTTTCATACGCGTCACGCGGGGTCAGACCAATCCAACCACGCCCTGCCGCAGGTCGGCCTGCGCGCACATTGCGGATCGACGGCAAGCCATCTTCCAACCGCACGACGCCGCCGCGCAAGCTGCTCAGAACCGGGTCCAGAATTTCGCCGGTGGCAATCGTATGCTCGAATTCGCGCGGTGCGGCAGGACCAAGGCCAATCACCGCCATATGGTCGCCTTCCTCAAGGCGATACAGGCCAATTTCAGGGCCAAAATACTGCGCCTCAAAACGACCTGGGGAGGCTTCGTCCAATGTGATCTCAAGCGTTTCACCGTCCGGACGGGTAACAGTCACCGGTCCAACCTTATCTTCAAGGGTCTGGCGAATGATCCGCATGGATTGCCCGTTGGCCTCGGCCCACAGGGCTTCTTCCTCCAGCTCGGGTTCTTTCATCATCCAATGCGCCAACCGCCGCAACATCTCCAACTGCGGCCCGCCACCCTCGAACCCACGGCTCCACAGCCAGGCATGGTCCGACGCAAGCATGGCGACGCGGCCTTCGCCCACACGGTCCAACACCAAAAGCGGGCGTTCATCGACGCCGGTCATCAGAACCTCGCCGCGGCGTTGGTTCACGTCGATCTGTCGCAACCATGCACCCCAGTTTTCGGAGTCACCCAGATTGGTGGTCACAGGGTGACGGTGGCCCAAATCACTGACCATCGGAACAAAACGCTCTTCGATTACGCGTGCCGTTGGTTGAGCAGGCAGGATCGGAGCGAGAGGAGACCGGAAGATACTGTCGGCGGTGGCAAAATCGGGACCAGCCGCGATCAGGACGGCACCGCCGTCATTGATATAGTTGGTTACGTTATCCAGATAAATTGCCGGTAGGATACCACGTCGCTTGTAACGGTCGAAAATGATCAGATCGAAATCGTTGATCTTTTCCAGAAACAGCTCGCGTGTCGGAAATGCGATCAGCGAAAGCTCGTCGACAGGTACGCCGTCCTGCTTTTCAGGTGGTCGTAGGATGGTAAAATGCACCAGATCAACAGAGCTGTCGGATTTCAACAAGTTGCGCCAGGTGCGCCCGCCGGGATGCGGCTCGCCCGAGACCAGCAGCACACGCAGACGATCACGCACGCCGTTCATCTGAATCAGCGCGGTGTTGTTGCGGTCGGTCAACTCGCCCTCGGACTGCGGAACCGAGAATTGAATAACGTTGCGCCCGCCATGTGGAAGCGTAACCGGCAGTTCAACATCCAGACCGATGGGAATGCTGAACTCCTCGGGTTCCCCGCCATCCACTGAAATCTCCAGCGGTGCAGTCGTGGCACCAGCGGGAAACGCACCGCTGTCTTCAACGCGCAGTGTCAGGGTCACCGGCTCACCGATAATGGCAAAGGCAGGGGCATTGCGGACGATCAGCCGACGGTCCCAATCGCCTTCGCGGCCGGTTTGCAGCAAATGCAGGGGCGCAGGCAGGTCAGGCGCCTGATCGACGTCGTGAACGATGCCATCCGACACAACAAGGATACCCGCGATGCGCGCGCGGGGTTCTTCGGCCAGCGCGGCGTTCAGTGCCGTCATCACCTGCGTGCCTTCGTCTCCGTCACTGTCGCCAACGCGAATGCGGCGCAGTTCGGTGTTGTCACGCGATTCAATTTCTGCGGCAAGATCTTCGGCCGCTTGTGTTGTCTGCTCTGCTCGGTCTGAAAGCGTTTGACTGGCGCTTTCATCCTCGATCATCAGGACGATATCCGTCAGCGGCGCGCGGTCTTCGGCCTGATAAACCGGGCCAGACAGGGCAGCGATCACCACCAGAGCCGCCAATCCGCGCAGGGCCCAACCCGACAGGCCGCGCCATACGGCGAGCACGAAGCCCGTAGTGGCAATCCCGGCCACAGCCGCAAGAATTGGCCACGGGATCAGCGGGTCGAATATAACGGTTCCGGTCATTGTCCCAACCTGTCCAGAAGGGCTGGCACGTGAACCTGGTCGGATTTGTAATTGCCCGTCAGCACATGCATCACCAGATTGACGCCAAAGCGATTGGCAAGCTCGCGCTGCCGCTCACCCGCATACCCGCGCCCCACGGGCAATAGGGCCTGTCCGTTGCGGTCTACGGCCCATGCTCCGGCCCAGTCATTGCCACCGATCACCACCGGCGTCACGTTGTCGTTGAGATTGCGGAAGGGCATGCCTTCGATCTGTTCGGCGTCCTGAGCTGCCGCTTCAACCCAAACTTCGGTCCCTGAATACCGGCCTGGAAAGTCCTGCAGCAGATAAAACGTCCGCGTCAGAACATGGTCGCGCGGGATTGGCTCTAACGACGGGATGTTCAGCGGACCAGCCAGCTGCTGCAGCTTTCTTCCGTTGGGGCTGGAGGCTCCAAAACCGGCAATATCCGCATCGCGCGTGTCGAACAGGATCATGCCACCCGACCGCAGATAAGCGTTGAGCTTGGCATAAGCTTCGGTCGAAGGCTGCCTCTGGTCCGGAGTAATGGGCCAATAAAGCAACGGGAAGAACGCCAGTTCATCTCGCTCAAGATCCACGCCGATGGGGTCGGCCGGTTCAACTGATGTCCGAAAGTACAGCGTCTGGCCAAGTCCACGCAGCCCAGCCTGGGCGATATCATCCACCTGCCTGTCGCCTGTCAGAACATGTGCCAGCACCAGTTCATGCGTGGCAGCAAGGGCAAAGTCAGTGTCCTCGGACGTCTGCGCCTGCGCTTCCGGTACTACCAGCAAGGCGCTAAGTCCGATTGCGGCGGTGCGAGCCAATCCCAATCGACCCGAAAGCGCCAGCGAAGCGATCACATCCACTGTCAACAGGATCAATGCCAGGCTCAACAGGATGCCCCCAAGTGGTGTCTCAACGGTCACTTCCTGCCCCTTGATCGGTACATCGGCGGGCCATTTGGCAGGGGTCAGCACGGCATCCTCAGACAGCACATTCAGCGCCAGTTTCTGTTTGCCGCTTTCATACAACCCCGGGCGCAGGTCGGGCCCGGTCTGGCCGGAGACCAGCTGAACGCCGTCCACCCCGGCCAAGGTACCTGCATCCGACAATGTCCCAAACCCATCTAGGGTTTGGATCGGCTCCCACGTGGTGCCCTGCAGCTGCGCCACTTGCCGCGACTTCGCTGCCGAGGCCACGGCAAGACGATCCAGCATTTCAACAAACAGACCCGACAGTGGCAAGCTGGACCATTCCGCATCCGCCGTGACATGGAACAGTACTACCTGTCCCAAGCCCAGCGCCTTGCGTGTCACCAAAGGCGTGCCATCCGACAGCGACGCAATCACCCGATCGGCCAGATTGGGGTCCGGTTGCGCCATGACCTGGGTTGTGACGACGACATCGTCCGGTATCTGTAAACCAAAGAAGGGCGAGTTTTCCGGGAAGGGTGCCAAGGTCTTGGCCTCGCCCCAGCTCATCGCGCCACCAACCGATCGGCCACCGCTGCGCAATCGTGCGGGCAACAGGGTATCTTCTTCATCGCGCCCCAGATCACTCGCCGCCATCCGAGGGCCCGCAAATCGCAGCAGCAGACCGCCTTGTTCAACCCATTCAATCAGGTCGGCTTGTTCTGTGCCGGACATTTGCGCGACATCAGACAAGACGATAACGTCCGGGTTGGCTGGCAGCACCTCGAGCAGACCACCGTCGACAAAGTCTGCCGTCGGGATCAGAACCTGGGTCAGATAGTGCAGGGGTGAAAGCAGTTCCAACCCTTCGCGATTCACCCTTCCTGCAATCAACGCAACTTCGCGCCGCCGCAGACTGTCATCGGTCAGGGTCACCGCACCGGCAGAACGCTGTCCCTGAATCTCGAACCGGGTGATCCGGGCGCGCAGCTCTGAGGGCAACGCCAATTCTATTTGCGCCTCAGTGGCGCCGCTTTCAAAGGTCAGTTCGACCGCGTGCAGAACCCGGGCCGTGCCTGCAGGGTCCCGGCCCTGCGCCAACACCGCCACCGTTTCCATCGGCCCCGGCTCCCCACGCAGAATGGTCAGTTGAATGAGACCATCCTGATAAGACGCAGGCAAAACTGCCTTGGCTGGCGCAGGCCCACGATAGACAGTGACCCCACCACGCGCTTGCAGCGCTGACACCATTTGGTCGTGGCCATCATAGTCTAGCCGGTCGCTGAACCAATGGGTATCAAAGCTACCTTCAACCTCGTTCAATGCACTCAGAACCTGTTCAAGCTGCGGCTCTGTTGGCTGCCAGGGGTTTGGGGCCAGGCCCGGCAAGCGACCGCGCCACGCTTCTGCCGCCTGAAACACGGGGGGTTCCGGTTCTGACAAACGCAGGATGGAAACCGGGCGTCCGGCCCGCCCAGCCTCGGCCAATTGTGCGTCGATCTGATCCAACGTCGATGACCAGCGCGACGCACCAGCCCAGGTGGCGTCCAGCACCAGCAGCAATGGTCCAGATCCCGCCTGATCGCGCGACGGGTTCAGGACCGGACCGGCCAGCCCGATGATAATCGCAGCCGCGGCCAACATGCGCAGCAACAGTAGCCACCAGGGTGTCCGGTCCGAAACGCTTTCGTCATCCTTGAGGCCCAGCAGCAGTGTAACAGCGGGGAACAACCTGCGGATTGGTGCCGGTGGCACGGCCCGCAGGATCAACCACAGGATCGGAAGGGTCAAAAGACCCAACAAAACCCACGGCGCCGTAAAGCCGATGCCCGCCAGAACCGTCATCGCGTTCCCCCGTCCAGCGCCCGATAGAGCCACAACAGGGCCGCCTGAGCACTGTCGCCAGTATGGTGCAGACCCAATCGCCAACCGGTCGCGCGACACAGCTGCGTCAGCGCATCCTTTCGCCGGGCAAGACGATCCAGATACCGCTCGCGCAGTTCACCCGCCTTCAGTGTCTCGTGCCGAACGGATCCGCCCACGCTTTCGAAAATGGTTCGCCCTTGATACGGAAAGGTCTCTTCGCCGGGGTCCAGGATTTGCAAGACAACGCCTTTGACGCCCCGGTCAGCAGCTTTGGTCAGCGCAAGTTCAACCTCATCCATCGGGCCAAGGAAATCCGAAATGAACACAGCGCGCGCATGAGGGATCATTGCGCGGTGTTCGGGCGGGGCATAGTCGGTCTGTTCGTCTTTGGACCAAGCCTGCGCCAATCGAATGATCTGGGCATTGCCTCGCCGTGGCGGCAAAGTCGTTCCAGTCAAACCGACCCGTTCGCCGCCGCGCGCCAGAAGGATCGCTGTGGCAAGGCCCAGCAACCGAGCTCGGTCGGCCTTTGTTGGCAGGGTCTTCTCGGATGCAAAGCGCATCGATGACCCCTGATCCACCCACAGCATGATGGATTGCGCAATTTGCCATTCCCTTTCGCGCACGAATTGCTGATCACCCCGGGCCGAGCGGCGGTGATCGATCATCCGACGGCTGTCGCCAATCTGCGCCGGACGGTATTGCCAGAAATCATCGCCCATACCCGAGCGTCGTCGCCCATGATCGCCCAACAGAACGGTTCCGGCCAGATGTTCGGCCCGCGCCAATAGGGGCGGTAGCCGCGATGCCTCAGCCTCGGATCTTTCGCGAAGGGTCAGCGCCGCATTCACGCCGCAGCCTCGGTCCGGATCAAACCAGCCGCGGTCGAGTCGATCAGATCGGCAAGGCTGTCACCCCGCGCACGCGCCGCAAAGTTCAACGCCATACGGTGGCTGAGCACAGGTCGCGCCATGTCCAGCACATCTTCGGCATTAGGCGCCAGACGGCCCTGCAACATCGCGTTGGCCCGAACAGTCATCATCAACGCCTGCGCCGCCCGCGGACCAGGGCCCCAGGCAACAGTTTCAGCGACCCGATCTGAAACACCGTGTTCTTCGGGGCGGAACGCCCGAACCAGATCAAGGATCAGTTCGACCACAGACTCCCCAACGGGCATCCGCCGCAGCAAGGTCTGCGCCGCCAGCAGGTCTTCTTTGGCGAAAATCTGGGACGCTTCATCCTCTTCGATACCGGTGGTGGCCAACAGGATATCCTGTTCGGTCTGGCGGTCGGGGTAATCTACGTCGATCTGCACCAGGAATCGATCCAACTGCGCTTCGGGCAATGGATAGGTGCCTTCTTGTTCAATCGGGTTCTGCGTTGCCAGGACGTGAAAGGGAACACCCAGCGCGCGATCCTCGCCTGCGACCGTCACCGTCTGTTCCTGCATCGCCTGCAGCAGCGCCGATTGCGTCCGGGGGCTGGCGCGGTTGATCTCATCCGCCATCAACAGCTCGCAAAAAATCGGGCCGGAAATAAACCGGAAATGGCGGCTGCCATCCTCGGCCGTGTCCAGAACCTCGGATCCCAGAATATCGGCGGGCATCAGGTCAGGGGTGAATTGAATACGGTTGCCATGTAGCCCCATGACGGTCGACAGCGTTTCAACCAATCGCGTCTTGCCCAGCCCGGGAAGCCCGATCAGCAACGCGTGACCACCGCACAAAAGCGCGGTCAGGGTCAGATCCACAACCCGCTCCTGCCCGATAAAGCGGCGGGTGATCGAGGATTTGGCCTCTTGCAGCTTGTTTTCCAGCGCTTCGATCTCGACGACGAGGTCGGCGGGTTCGGTCATGACTTTCCCTTCCGTGGACTATTATAGTTGAAGTGTATCGCGCGAATATGAAATGGCAAAAGCAATGAGCGGACAAAAACCTGTGAAACCTTCACCTGATGGCCTGGCTGCATCAGTCAAAGCTACCAAAACCAGGGGTTTACCGCCCGTTCACCCGTGGAATCCTCCGTTTTGCGGCGATCTGGACATCAAGATCGCAAAAGATGGCACATGGTCTTACTTGGGGTCACCCATCAACCGGTTCGAGCTTGTGAAGCTATTTTCCTCAATTCTTAAGAAAGAAGATGGGAAATATTATCTTGTGACCCCGGTCGAGAAGGTGGGAATCACCGTCGAGGACGCGCCATTCATTGCCGTCGATTTCGAACAATCCGGTGACGGGGATGCAAAAACGCTGACATTTGTGACCAAGGTCGGCGATTCAGTCGAGGCCGGGCCAGATCACCCGATCCGCATTGTCATTGATCCGGATTCGCAGGAGCCGTCGCCCTACATAATGGTGCGCGCGAACCTTGAGGCGCGTATCGACCGCAAGAGCTTTTATCGTCTCGTCGACATCGGAACGCATCACGACGGATGGTTTGGCGTCTGGTCCGCAGGGCGGTTTTTCCCGCTTGTGTCATCCGATGCTTTAGATCCTTAAGCAGGCTGTTGTGTTTTGCGATCTTGGGCCAGCACTACGGCAAGGGCGACGATCCCGGCGCCCAGCGCGCGGGTCCAATTCCAGTCATCCCCCATGACAACCATGATCACCATGACATAAAAGGGCGCGATGTTGATGTGGAACGACGCCAGCGCGACCCCCAACTTTCCAATCGACCCGACGAACAGAACCTGACTAAGGCCCATCGATATCAGCGCATAAATGACAAGCATCCCGGCTTGCTGAGGGTCAAATGAGGTCGATGGCATAATGTCCTGGCCCAACATGTGGGATCCGAACATCAACAGCGATGCCGTGATCAGACCACCAACAAAGGTGATCGTGGTGCGCCCGGTCTGGCTGAGCTCCGGGAAATCCCGCGACGTCGCCATACTGGCCCAGCAGAACAATGCGGTCGAGGCGACGGCGCAAGCAGCCCCCAACCCCAATTGCGCTGGCGCGACAGTGCTGGTTGCAATCAACCCACCGATTATGGACAACGAGACCCCAGCCGCAAAACTCCACCTTAGACGCCGCTCACCCGCGGCCAGTTCCAGCAACGTGGCCGACAGCGGTGCGCAGGACGCAATGATGGCCACTGTTACCGGATCCGTCAGTTTTTGTGCCAGAATGATCAGGAACATTCCGGTCCCAATGCCGGCCCCGCCCACGAACATCGCATGACCCCAGCGGGCGTTCAGAACGCGGCGCGGCCCATCAATCAAAAGCCAGAGCGGCACCATGAAGGCAACGGCAAGCGCAAGCCTTGCGGCCAGCAAGGCGACGGGTGGCCAACTTTGCAACAGGACTTCCGCTGCTGGAAACCCTGCTGCCCAGGTCAGCATGGAGCCAACTGCCAAACCGTTGCCGGACAATGCGGAATTCCGTCCACCCGACACAAATACTGCGTTCCCGCGCGCGGGGTCAGGGCTCATGGCCATTGCTTGGATACCTTCTGTTGGCACGGCGTTATTGAAATGATTCGCCGCGTTAGGCTGACCCTCTCTGAAATGTTCAGGGCGTTCTGGCAGATTTTCGACAATCTGTCGTTTTCAGTCCCTTTCCAGAAAATCACCCAAACGCTAAGTTCGGCTCACCAGACACCGGGACCGCTCATGCCCAAATTTTCTGCCAATCTGTCTTTGCTCTTTACCGAGCTGCCATATCTCGAACGCTTTCAGGCCGCCGCTCAGGCAGGGTTCGAGGCTGTTGAGATCTTGTTTCCCTACGACCTGGCTGCAAAAGAAACGCGGCGCGCCCTGTTGGCCAACGGGTTGGAGCTGATTTTGATCAATGCACCCCCACCCAACTATACGGGCGGGCCGGTTGGCTATGCGGCAATTCCCGGGGGTGCAAAGCGGTTCCAAGGCGACATCCGCAGGGTCCTACGATATGCGGACGTCCTGCGCCCCGGGCTGATCCACATCATGTCGGGTTATGCATCGGGCCGACAGGCGTTGATGAGTTTTGTCGAAAACCTGCAATGGGCCGCTGATGTCGCACCCCAGCAGCAATTCACTATCGAGCCTCTCAACCCCGTGTCCCAGCCAGACTATTTCCTGAACGATTATGATCTGGCCGCTGACGTGCTGGACCAAGTGAACCGCCCCAATGTCGGCCTGCAATTTGACAGCTTTCACGCGCAGATGATTCATGGAGATGCGTTGGCGATCTGGGACAGGTTTCATGATCGCGTGGTTCACGCACAAATCGGCGCTGCACCTGACCGATCAGAGCCCGGGCGCGGACCAACGGATTTTCCCCGCCTGTTCGACGCCATGGACAGCTGCGACTATTCAGGTTGGGTCAGCGCCGAATACACCCCATCCACACCGCGCACATCCGAGTCATTGGGCTGGATGCGGCAGTAATACTAACGAGCAACGCTGGTATTTTTCATCAAACTGCCGCACATCTGTGCAAAGTGATCAAAAGGAGGCTGTGATTGTTCCCTGCCCGCTATGCCCGCGCCGTATTCAGCCTGATCATGTCAGGCCTCATGTCCTGCATCGTGACCGGAATCGCCACGGTCAAAGCCATTGGGTTTGGCCCCGGCACGTTCGGCGACTGGATGGCATCCTGGGCCTTTTGCTGGCCCATCGCCTTTAGCGTCATCCTGCTGCTGGGCCCTACCGTACAAGGACTGGTCAATCGCCTGGTCAGTCCACAGGACTGAACCGCTGCAAAGAGGGCCCGCCGGGCCTGATGAGCAGCGCCGTCCTTAATGCGCCTCGGCCCAGTTGGCACCCTGCCCGGCATCGACATCCAGCTTCACGGCCAGTTTGACCGCTGGATCCGACGCCCCTTCCATCACGTCACGCGCCGCCGCGACCAGATCGTCGACAGAGTTCTCAGCCACTTCGAACAACAATTCGTCATGGACCTGCAGCAACATTTTGGCAGGCAACCCATTGATCGCATCCGGCATTCGCACCATAGCACGCCGGATCACATCGGCAGCCGTCCCTTGAATCGGCGCATTGATCGCCGCACGGCGTGAGAAGCCGGCATGTGGACCCTTGGCAGTGATCTCGGGTGTATGAATTTTGCGACCGAACAGCGTTTGGACATAGCCATGCTCTTTGGCAAAGGCGATCGTGTCATCCATGTATTGACGAATACCGGGGAACCGCTCGAAATACCGGTCGATAAATCCCTGCGCCTCGGCCCGCGGGATACGCAGGTTGCGCGCCAGACCAAAACCCGAGATGCCATAGATCACACCAAAGTTGATCGCCTTGGCCTGACGGCGAATGTCTGGCGTCATCTCGTCCAGCGGAACGTCAAACATCTCGGACGCAGTCATGGCGTGAATGTCCAAACCATCCGAAAACGCCTGTTTCAGGGCGGTAATATCAGCGATATGCGCCAGAATACGCAGCTCGATCTGGCTGTAGTCGAGGCTGACCAACACATTGCCCGGTTCTGCAATAAACGCCTCACGAATGCGGCGACCTTCCTCGGTGCGCACCGGGATATTCTGCAGGTTCGGATCGGTCGAGGCCAGCCGCCCGGTGTTCGCGCCGGTGATCGAGTAAGACGTATGCACCCGACCGGTGTCCGGGTTGATATGGGTCTGCAACGCGTCCGTGTAGGTCGATTTCAGCTTGGACAGCTGACGCCAATCCAGCACCCGACGTGGCAATTCATGCTCGGTCGCCAGATCTTCCAGAATATCCGCCCCGGTCGAGTACTTCCCGGTCTTTCCTTTCTTGCCGCCTTCCAATCCCATCTTGTCGAACAGGATCTCCCCCAGTTGCGCGGGGGAGCCTACGTTGAAATTCTCACCGGCCAATTCGTGGATTTCAGCCTCTAACCCGGCCATTTTCTGCGCAAACGCGTTGGACATCCGGGACAGCACATCGCGGTCGACCTTAATACCGTGCATCTCCATCTCAGCAAGAACCGGTACCAAGGGGCGTTCCAAAGTCTCGTAGACTGTCGTCACCTGCACCTGATGCAGTTGCGGCTTGAACAGCTTCCACAGACGCAGCGTGATATCCGCATCCTCTGCGGCATAAGCAGTGGCCTCGTCAATTGGCACCTTGTCGAAGGTGATCGCCGATTTGCCCGAGCCCAACAGCGGTTTGATCGGGATCGGTGTATGGCTCAGATACCGTTCAGACAGCGTATCCATGCCATGCCCGTGCTCACCGCCATGCATCGCGTAAGACATCAGCATCGTGTCATCGATGGGCGCGACGTTCACGCCGTAACGCGCAAAGATCTTGGCATCGTATTTCATGTTCTGCCCGATTTTCAGGATCGACGGGTCCTCGAACATCGGTTTCAGCATGGTCAACGCCTCATCCACAGGCATCTGGCCCTCGGCAAGCGCATCTGATCCAAACAGATCATCGCTGGCGCTTTCACGGTGGATGAGCGGAATGTAACAAGCCTCGCCCGGCTCGATACACAGTGAAATTCCCACCAGATCGACGATCATTTCGTTAAGGCCCGTGGTTTCGGTATCCACCGCAATCCAGCCGCGCTCATAGGCTTGATCGATCCATTTCTGCAAAGCTACCGCGTCGCGTACACATTCGTATTTCGACGCGTCAAACGGGACGGCTTCGACCTCAGCCTCTTCAACGACTGGCGCAGGCGCATCGGCAATAACCGGAGCCTCGGCCCCCAGTTTATCAGCGATGCGCTTGGTGAGTGTGCGGAACTCCATCTCGGCCAGAAAACCCAGCAAGGTTTCGGGGTCAGGATCCTTCACTTCAAGATCCGCCAAAGTGAAATCCAGTGGCGTTTGCTCATCCAGTTGAACCAACCGTTTCGACAGTTCAATCTGGTCGCGATTTTCAACAAGAGTCTGACGGCGCTTGGGTTGTTTGATCTCTTCAGCGCGGTCCAGCAGCGATTCAAGATCGCCGTATTCGTTGATCAACAGCGCGGCGGTCTTGATCCCGATGCCAGGCGCACCGGGCACATTGTCTACACTGTCCCCGGCCAGCGCCTGCACATCGACAACCCGTTCTGGCCCAACACCGAATTTCTCGATCACACCATCGCGGTCGATGCGCTTGTTCTTCATCGCATCCAGCATTTCGACCCCGCCGCCAACCAGCTGCATCAGATCCTTGTCAGAGCTGACGATGGTCACGCGACCACCGGCCTCGCGCGCCTGAACGGCGAGGGTGGCGATGATGTCGTCGGCCTCATAGCCCTCAAGTTCCTTGCAGGCGATGTTGAAGGCTTTGGTCGCCTCACGTGTCAGCGGCATCTGCGGGCGCAAGTCCTCGGGCATCGCCTCGCGATTGGCTTTATAGAGGTCGTACATGTCGTTCCGAAACGTATGCGATCCCTTATCAAAGATCACCGCAACATGGGTCGGCGCATCCGGCCCGGCGTTATCTTCGACATATTTCTGTAGCATGTTGCAAAAGCCCGAGACCGCGCCAATCGGCAAGCCATCGGACTTCCGCGTCAGCGGTGGAAGTGCGTGATAGGCCCGAAAAATAAACGCTGATCCATCGATCAGATGCAGGTGGCACCCTTTTCCGAACTCGCTCATGCGCCCTCTCCGTTTTGGTTAGAAACGGTTCTGCCACAGGGCCGCGCGGGTGGCCAGCTAAGAAGGGTAACTATCCGCCAAAGAGGTCAGAGAAGACATCCGAAAAGCTGTTCAGCAACGCCGCAATGACTAACACACCCAAAAGGGCAAAAAAGGCCATTGCGAAGAACTGAAACAAGATCGCACCGGTTCCGACCACGATACCGGCAATTGCAGGCCGCCTTCTTTCGTGACGCAACAGACCAACAGCGGCGATAATAATCGCGATCCCCCCCAGCATGGCAACGCCGATTTGCAGGTAATCATCCAAGTCCCGCGTTGGCGCAACAGGCTCGGGCTGATCTATTCCAGCCGCCGAGCGCAAAGTGGATTTTCCGATTTCCGCCGCGAGTTCGCCCAAAGACACGCCCGCCGTTTGCTGTGGCGCAAAAGGTCCCGCCCAAAAGACAAACAAAGCCGCTAGCAGGGATATCGATGCCACAGCAAAGCCAAGCCAGCCAAAAACGGGGCTGTGACTGTCACTCGCTGTCACGTCGGTCATTGCACTCACTCATTCTGTTGCGCGCGCTCTATACCAACGAAACGCGGCAAGACTTGGGCATCAGATGTGCTCAGGCGTGCCCGGGCCCCTTCAGCACGTATTTGCAATCGCAATAGGGACATTCGACCCAACCGGTATCTTCGGAGATTTGCAACCATACGCGCGGATGACCCAACGCGCCTTCGCCGCCGTCACAGGCGACACGGCTTTGTTCAACGATCTTGGTTTCGGGCGCTTCCATTGTCACGGCTGGCGATCCTTCATTGGTTGTCGGCCTCGCGGGCATGCATTAGGTGCGTTTATGAGCGATGAGGAAACCGGGGGCAAGAGCCACAAATGACCGACGCGGCGATCAGTATCAAAGGGTTGCGCAAAACCTATCGTGGCGGCAAGGGCCAGCCCGAAAAGCTTGCTCTCAAGGGGATTGAGCTAAACGTGCCGCGCGGGTCGGTTTTTGGTCTGCTCGGGCCGAACGGGGCCGGGAAATCGACCCTGATCAACATTCTGGCCGGATTGGTCGTGAAATCGGCAGGCCATGTGTCGATCTGGGGGTTCGATCAGGATCAAAACCCGCGCCAATCCCGCGCCGCAATTGGCGTGATGCCGCAAGAGCTGAACCTGGACCCTTTCTTCACACCGCGCGGTGCGTTGGAGGTTCAGGCGGGGTTGTATGGCGTGCCGAAATCAGAACGGCGCAGCGATGAGATCCTCGAACTTGTCGGCCTCAGCGACAAGGCCGAGGCCTATGCCCGTACTCTGTCTGGCGGCATGCGGCGGCGATTGTTGCTGGCCAAGGCGTTGGTGCATCATCCGAAAATACTGGTGCTGGACGAACCCACGGCCGGCGTTGATATCGAGCTGCGCCAGATGCTTTGGGCCAATGTGCGTAAGCTGAATGAACAGGGTATGACCATCATCCTGACCACACACTATCTGGAAGAAGCGCAGGAAATGTGTGACGAAATCGCCATCATCAACCACGGCGAAAAGGTTACCCAGGACAGCACCGCCAACCTGCTGGGCCGTATGGACAGCCGCACCATGGTCATTGTGCCGGACAGCCCTGTTTCAGATCTACCTGTGGCCGAAGGAGTCGACGCCACGCTGCGCGATGATGGCAGCCTGGTCCTGCAATACCGCAGCAACCACACCAGCGCCGAGCAGGTTCTGGAAGCGGTCCGATCCGCGGATATCCGAATCCGCGATGTGCGTACCGAAGAGGCCGATCTGGAAGATGTGTTCCTCGCTCTCACGTCCTCGCGCGCGGATGATCCCCCGGCCGACGATCAGGACCAGCCACGCCGGGGAATACATCGCGTCAAGCTTTAGGTCCGGTCGATCCGCGCGTGATAACAATTGTTGAGCGCGGATCGAATGTGGATATATGCGACGTCCTCTCGCGCAAAGATGGTCTGTGCCGCGTCGTGCAACTGGCTCTGTTGTGCGATGACTCCGGTCCCGTAGACGATCCGATCATCCGACCCGTAACCCTTGATCAGATAGTTGGGTGAGGCGGTCAGCGCCTCGGGCAGTTCTGCAGGGTCTTCGTACTGCTGACAAGGCTCTACACAAAGGTAAATGGGTCCTGTTTCGGCAAAGGGCTGCGTTTCCGGAAAGGGACGATGCGCCAATACAAGCATCTCTTTGCCTTCCGGAATGTAAGTCAGGCAGTGCCTGCATGGATTCCCCCGACCGTTTGAAATCGCGCGTTCAGGTGGGTTGCCGTACCCATCCGGTGCGCCATCACGATAAGCCTGAACTTCGGCGGTTGGGAGTGCAGAAATTTTGTGCATGATATGTCTCCTTTTCTGCCCCGAACATGCCCACATGCCCGCGCCCGGGCGACCCGTTTCCTGCGCAATTCCTATAGCTTGGCGTCGAGGATTGCATTCTCACGCGCCTCAGCCGGTGGACGCTTCGTCGCGGCGCCTGCTGACACCACAGACGCGCGACAAAACCACCCCTGTCAACCGAGTGTTGAACTCGCTATTGGGCCTAAACAGAGTCGAAATCCGAGACCTCAATGTCCAGACCAACCCTGCCGCCGCGCTTTCCAGCCACACCTGACCAGATCACCGCTCAGGTCGCTGCCTTTTACGCCCGTGTCCGGCAGGACAAGGTGCTGGGCCCTGTATTTGCAAACCATGTCACCAACTGGCCCGCGCATGAAGAAAAAATCGCCGCCTTCTGGCGCAACGCCATCTTGTTCGAGCGCTGCTACGACGGAAACCCACAACGGGTCCATATCCAGCGACCCGACGTCCGACCCGAAATGTTTGCCCATTGGCTGGATCTGTTCGAAGAGGTCGCCACCCAAACGCTGCCGCCGGAAACCGCCACCCCGTGGGTTGCACTGGCCCGGCGCATCGGTGTTGGGATGAAAGCGGGTGTGCAATCTGCGCGCCAACCGAAGGATGCGCCACCTATCCTGCGATGAGACAGATCATGCCGGGCATAACATGTTAGCGGTAAAATTGGGGGCTATCAGACTCTTTCAAATGGGTTTAATCAACATTAAACGACAGCTGCCGAATCTCCGCACGCTGCGATGAAAGATTGCTAAAACACCAAACATCTACCCGAGGCCAGATCGATGAGCGCTCAGAACACGACCCTTCAGGGACTTGGCTTTGCCTTTCTGGGCTTTGCCGTCTTTGCCAGCCATGACGCGCTGATCAAGGTCTTGGGCGGCACATACTCGGTGCTGCAGATCATCTTCTTTTCCACCCTGTTTTCCTTTGTCCCGATGGCCGTCACAATCCTGACCGATCGTGCGACGGGCAACTTCGTACCCCACCATCCCTGGCTGGTGCTGCTGCGGTCGGCGCTGATGGTGACAGGCATGTCCTGCGCGTTCTATTCCTTTTCCGTTCTGCCACTGGCCGAGGTCTACTCGCTGCTGTTCTCCTTCCCTTTGATCGTCACAGTGCTGTCGATCCCGATCCTTGGCGAAGTGGTCCGTGCCCAGCGTTGGGCCGCTGTAGGAGTTGGCCTGATCGGCGTGCTGATTGTCTTGCGACCCGGTACAACCGACATCACACTGGGTCACTTCGCCGCCCTGACAGCCGCCTTTTGCAGCGCCTTCGCATCGGTTCTGGTGCGCAAGATCGGGAATGAGGAACGCTCGGCCGTACTAATCCTCTATCCGATGCTTCTGGCCATCTTCGTGATGAGCCTTGCACAGCCAGCGGTCTACCAGCCGCCCTCCTTGCTGCATCTGGGCATGATGGCTCTGGTCGGAGTGTTCTCGGTCATCGCGCAGCACCTGATCATTCTGGCCTACCGTGCAGCACCCGCAGGCGTGGTTGCGCCCAGCCAATACAGTCAGATCATCTGGGCAACACTGTTCGGCATGATCTTCTTTGGCGAAAGACCGGATGTCTGGGTCGCGGTCGGCGCCAGCGTCATAATTGCGTCAGGTGTTTTCGTTGTCTGGCGCGAAACCCGCGCAAACGCCTCGGCCAACAAACCTGTTCTGCGGGTGCGCTCGCCACGGTCGGATACAGGTGCGACGCGGCCTGGAGACTAAAACCCAGCCGTCAAGAGTCACTGCACCTGATCTTAAGATCGCCATTTGTCCCGCTCTTCTCGAAACGATCTATGGCGCGCACTAAATCGCTCAGCCTTTTGTGGCCATATGTCCGGGAATCGAAATCCGGATACATCTTGCTCAGCTGACTTCCAACAAACCCCAGGCTAGCCCAACCATCAGACTCATTCGTGTTCTGCACAACGTTGCGAATTAGCTGAAACGCATGGTTCAATTCATGCTTTGGATTTATGTTGCGGGCCTTCGTTGCCTGAGTAGTATCTAGTTCGGGCCGTTCTATATTTTCGATATAAATAAACCTGTTGCACGCCGCCACGAACGCCTTAGGCGCCTTGCGCTCTCCGATACCGAACACGTCCAGCCCCTGTTCTCGAATACGGCTGGCGAGGCGCGTAAAATCGCTGTCGGAGGAGACCAAGACAAAACCACTAAAGCGTCCGGAATGCAGGATGTCCATGGCATCAATGACCAAGGCGATATCACTGGAGTTCTTCCCAGACGTGTTGGCAAATTGCTGATGTGGAACGATCGCATATTCGGCCAAGGATTTGGCGTTCCATCCTTGCGGCGACCCATTGGAAAAATCCCCGTATATCCGCCTTAAACCAGCCTCACCTAATGTCGCGATCTCTTCAAATATCTCTACGGCATGTTTTGAGGCCACATTGTCCGCATCAATCAGAACGGCGAGGCGGTCTGAACTTCCTCGTGTCACTTCAATTCCTCAACTAAAATTATGTATGCAACAAGGAACGTAAGAACAGAAAGGGGCAGGAAAAAGCCTGCCCCGTGTATTTTCTCAATTTTATCAGTAGACGACCACCGATCGGATGCTCTCACCTTTGTGCATCAGGTCAAAGCCGTGGTTGATATCGTCCAGACCCATCGTGTGGGTGATCATCGGGTCGATCTCGATCTTGCCTTCCATGTACCAATCTACGATCTTGGGCACATCCGTGCGACCACGCGCGCCGCCAAAGGCGGTGCCGCGCCACGACCGGCCGGTGACCAGTTGGAAGGGGCGGGTCGAGATTTCTGCCCCCGCAGGTGCCACGCCGATGATGATTGATTCACCCCAGCCCTTATGCGCCGATTCCAATGCCGTGCGCATCACGCCGACATTGCCGGTGGCATCGAATGTATAATCCGCGCCGCCCTTGGTGATGTCGACAAGATAGGGTACCAGATCCCCTTCGACCTCTTTCGGGTTCACGAAATCAGTCATGCCAAACTTTGTGGCCATTTCGACTTTGGACGGGTTCAGGTCGACGCCGACGATCTGGTCAGCTCCGGCCAGTCGCAGCCCCTGAATTACGTTCAGGCCAATACCGCCCAGACCAAAGACGATGGCGCGGCTGCCGATCTCGACCTTGGCGGTGTTGATCACAGCGCCGATCCCGGTGGTCACACCGCAGCCAATGTAACAGATCTTGTCGAAGGGTGCGTCCGGGCGCACCTTGGCCAGCGCAATTTCGGGCAAAACTGTGTGGTTGGCGAACGTCGAACAGCCCATGTAGTGCAGGATCGGATCGCCATCCAGCGTCGAAAAGCGAGAGGTGCCGTCGGGCATCAGACCCTGGCCCTGAGTTGTCCGGATCGCCTGGCACAGGTTGGTCTTGGGGTGCAGACAGTATTCGCATTCCCGGCATTCCGGTGTGTATAGCGGAATCACATGATCACCCGGCTTCAGGCTGGTCACACCCGGGCCGACCTCGACCACGACGCCTGCGCCCTCGTGCCCCAGGATGGCCGGGAACAGACCCTCAGGATCCGCGCCTGACAGGGTGAATTCGTCGGTGTGGCATATGCCGGTTGCTTTGATCTCGACCAGAACCTCACCAGCCTTAGGGCCTTCAAGGTTTACATCCATCACTTCCAAGGGTTTGCCCGCCTGAACGGCAACGGCGGCACGGGTACGCATGGTGATTGTCTCCCTGTCAATTTTGCCCCGACCCTGCGTCAAATACAGGGTGTTTTCAACTGTGCTTTCATGGCAGGCTGGCTAATTAATTGATATTGCAGAAACGACATTGCCAGAATGAGGAACGCCAATGCACCGTTTTATCCCGATCCTGATCCTTCTGGCGGCCTGTGCCGAAACGACCATCCCTGAAGAAACCGCATCCGCGCCCGAAGACGCCCCTGTTGATCTGGCTTTCTGCAAAGGTGAGGCTTTTGCGGACTCGGTGGGCCAGCCTGTTTCGGCAATTCAGGCCAATCTGCCCGAACGATCCCGCGTGTTGGGTCCTAATGACATAGCGACGCAAGACTATCGCATCGACCGTCTGAACGTGTTCGTGAACGGCGCCGGGGTCATTCAGCGACTGACCTGCGGATAAGGGCAGGACAGCACAGACCGGATTGGCACCACTATGTCGGCGGGCTGGTTTTGTCAGTGTCTATTTTCCGCGATAAACCAGAAAGCCCGGAAGGTAGTCGATCAGTCGGATCGCCCATGAAAACGGTGCTGGAAAATCGGTGCGGAACCGACGGCGGGACATCGCCTTTACCACCCGGTCTGCCGCATCTTCGGGCGTCATCAACATCGGCATCTTGAAGTTGTTCTTCTCAGTCAGACGGGTCTTGATGAACCCGGGATTGACGATGCGCACGGTCACACCCGTACCGGCCAGATCATGCCGCATCGTTTCCGCCAGCGAGATCAGCGCCGCCTTGCTGGAACCATAGCCGATTGCCGCTGGCAAGCCGTGGTACCCGGCAAGCGAGCCAATCAGGGTTATGTCCCCCCGCCCCGCCCCCACAAATCCGGGAACCGTTTCCCCCAAAACCCGAAGAGCGCCGGTAAAATTCACGTCGTTCATCGCCAGCGCAGTCTCGGTATCCCAATCCGCTGATCGCATCGGGTCATACGCGCCAGCATTGTAGACCAATCCATCCACCTCTCCGACATCAGCCACCGCACGGCGCACCGCTGTCAGGTCGGTCACATCGAGGGGCACCGCCCGCGCGTTGGGCAGGGCATCGCAAATTTCGGCCAGACGATCGGAGTTGCGCGCAGACAAAACCAGATGAGCGCCCTGATCACTTAGCTTTTCGGCCAATGCACGACCCAACCCCTCGCTCGCGCCAAAAATCCAATAGGTCTTTCTTGCAAATCTGCTCATGCGTGGGCCATCCGGGACACCAGGGACAGCAGCCCCGGGCACTTTGCTTGTGTTATTTTAATCATGTTAGAGGTTTTACGCGCGCGGAATACAGCTGGATCACGTCGATACGCAGGAAAATCCTGCGAGGAGTCATAATGTGGTGCGCTTGGAAAAATAATCTAACCTGATTGATCCAGCACCGGATCTTCTACGTATTTCTTTGTAAAAAGTCGCACAAAGAGGATCATATGTTCGACGAGACACGGGGCGTACGCAAAAAAATCGCGGTTGTAGGTGCAGGCATTTCAGGTCTTTCCGCAGCTTACTACTTATCAGAAGACCACGATATCACTCTATTCGAAGCTGAACCCAGGCTGGGCGGACATGCCCGCACAGTGATGGCTGGTAAAAACGGGGACCAGCCGGTGGATACCGGATTCATCGTCTTCAACTATGCGACCTATCCCTATCTTACAAAGCTGTTCGAAGAACTGAACGTCCCGGTCACCAAAAGCGAGATGAGCTTTGGCGCGACCATCGATAACGGTCGCATTGAATACGGGCTGAATACGTTACGCACCCTGACCGCGCAAAAACGCAATCTGGTGCGGCCCGCCTACTACAAGATGATCGCGGACATCCTGCGCTTTGGCAAAGAAGCGCCCGAGGCCGCCAAAGACGATGACACCACGATTGGCGAACTGGTTGATCAGCTCCGCCTCGGTCATTGGTTCCGCCACAACTACCTGATGCCCATGTGCGGCGCGATCTGGTCCACTCCGACCGAGTTCGTAGACCAGTTCCCTGCCCGCTCGTTGGTGCAGTTCTTCCGCAATCACGCACTGCTGGCCAGCGGCCGGGCCAATCAGCACCAATGGTGGACGGTCAAAGGCGGCAGTATCGAATATGTCCGCCGGGTCGATGCCGCCCTGCGCGCCCGGGGTTGCGATATCCGGTTGGCCAGCCCAGTTGAAAACGTTCGACGCGACGAAACTGGCGTGACGGTCACCAGCCAGGGACAGTCTGATCAGTTCGACGAGATCATTCTGGCCACTCATTCCGACCAATCACTGGCCATTCTGGGTGAAAACGCAACCGCCGACGAGGCCGCCGCGCTTGGCGCAATCCGGTATCAGCCGAACTCGGCCGTTTTGCATTGCGACCCGTCGCAGATGCCCAAACGGCGCGGGTGCTGGTCCAGTTGGACCTATCGGTCGCAGGGCGGAAACGTGAGTGTGACATATTGGATGAACCGCCTTCAGAACATCCCAGACAGCGATCCGCTGTTTGTGTCCCTGAACGCGACGTCGGAGATTCCCGCAGACAAAATATATGATCAGGTCGAATTCGCCCATCCGGTGTTCGACAAGGCGGCCCTGAAGGCACAAGGGCTAATCCGTAGGATGCAGGGACAAAACCGAACCTGGTTCGCCGGGGCTTACAACCGGCACGGGTTTCACGAAGACGGGATAGCCAGTGCCATGCACGTCGTCGACCGCCTGAATGGCACCCCGCAAACCATCGGAGCTGACAATGGCATTCTTGAAAAAGATCCGGCCATCCCTGTTGCGGCCGAATAACCGAGGCTGGCGTACCTCGTTGCTTGCGTTTGTGTTGCTGGCCCCGGGCGGGGTGGTGGCCTCAACGGTCGCAGACGTGTTGAACAATGCCCAATTGCGCGGCGATGCAACCTTTCGGTTTCTGGGCCTGTCGGTTTATGACGCCAAGCTTTACACGCCTCAGGGTGCGCCCTTCAACTGGAGCCAGGATTTTGGTCTGCTGCTGAGATATCGCAAGAACCTGAAACAAAAGGCGCTGGTTGAATCGACGCTTGAAGAAATGGATCGGCAAGGTAACGGCGCGCCCGTTCAAAACCAGTTGGAACAGTGCTTTCAGTCGGTCAGCAAGGGCGACACTTATCTTGCTGTGTCGCGAGGCCCTGACAAGGTTGCTTTCTGGCGCAACGGAACCAAGACCTGCACCCTGTCCTATCCCGGCATCAAGCGTGCATTTATGTCGATCTTTCTTGGCAACAACACCCGATCCGCACGCTTTACGCGGCAATTGAAGGGGCAGTGATGCTGTATCCCCGTGTCAGCCTATATGCGCTGATGCTCGCAGCGGCGGGTATCCCGCTTTATATCCATTTGCCGCGATTTGCCGCGGTCAATCTGGGGATCAGCCTGGGGGTGATCGGAACCGTTCTGCTGGTGATCAGGCTGGTGGATCTGGTGCAGGATCCGTTGATCGGCTGGGCCATTGACCGATGGCCAGGTGGGCAGATTCTGTTTGCCTCACTGGCCGCAATTGGTTTGGCCATTGGGTTTCCCCTACTGTTTTCCCTACCCGCAGGCGCAAGTGTGACGGCTCTGATCGCCATACTGGTGTTATTGTTTTCAGCCTACAGCCTTGGAACCATCCTGCTTTATGGGCGCAGCGCAACGCTTGCTAAAAGCCCTGACCCGAAAGAGCTGATGACACTGGCCGCATTCCGTGAAGGTGGGCAACTTACCGGTGTTGTCATCGCCGCTAGCACCCCGGCCTTGTTTTTGGCCCTTGGGGCGCAAGCGCAGGGGTATCCTGCATTTGGTCTGTTTTTGGGGTTGCTCGCAATTCTGACCATGATCCTGACACTGCCGATGTGGCGTCGCACCCCAATCACTGGGCAGGGCCTGTCTTTCGCAGGCCTTGGTCAGGCCGGTGGGTTGCGGTTGCTGGCGCTCGCGCTGGTCAACAGCCTGCCCGTGGCGATCACGTCTACGCTGTTCCTGTTCTTTGTCGAAGACCGATTGCAGCTGCCCGGCAAGGCGGGTCCGTTACTCATCCTGTTTTTCCTCAGCGCCGGTGCCAGCGTTCCGCTCTGGGCAAAGCTCAGCAATCGAATTGGTCCGAAAAGAACGCTGATGATCGCGATGCCCCTATCGATCGCAGGCTTCATTGGTGCGGCCACGTTGTCCGCGGGGAACCTTACCGGGTTTGCCGTGATCTGCCTGGCATCGGGCGCGGCCCTTGGGGCCGATATGGTGGTACTGCCCGCTATGTTTTCGGTCGTTCTGACCCGCGCAGGTCTGAATGCATCCACCGCGTTTGGAATCTGGTCATTCGCAGGCAAACTAGGCCTCGCCCTGGCTGCCTTTTTCACCCTGCCGTTGCTGGAACGCAGCGGTTTCAATCCCGGTCAAACCAATTCCGGAGAGGCGCTGAATACACTCAACCTCGCCTATGCGGTCCTGCCGTGCATCCTGAAACTAGGGGCCTTCGCTATGGTTTTGACACTGCCCACAGAGGTCACACGCAAATGAACGCCGTCGCCATCTTCTTGTTGACGCTTCTTGTCGCGCTCATCGCAAGAAGCCGCCTGCTCAGCTTTCGAGCTCAATCACCGTCGGATTACACCGGTACCGGGCCAGTGTTTTCGCTCAAGGACAATCTGAACGGGGAAATCCTGTCCGAGGGCCTGATCTATGGCCCCAACGGAAAAATGTCGAACAGCTTCGTCGCGCGTATGGTTGGCGAATGGACGGGAAACTCAGGCACGCTGTCTGAATATTTCACCTATTCCAACGGGAAACAGATGACGCGCAAGTGGTACCTGACCATGGGCACCGGGAACAGTTTCACCGCCACCGCAGACGATATCGTGGGCGAAGGAAAAGGCACTATCTCTGGCTCGACCGTCAAACTCACCTACAAGATCGTTTTGCCCGAAGATGCCGGAGGGCACACTCTGGACGTCACTGACTGGATGTATCTGACCGAGAGCGGAGCGATCATGAACCGATCTGAGATGCGAAAGTTCGGCATCAAAGTTGCGGAACTGGTGGCCACCATGCGTCCGGCCCCGAAAACCAAACACATCTATGTAAACGGCACGAATGGGTATGACTCCGCATCCGAGGGAAAGCCACTGCAATGATGTCCTATCGGTCCCTTGTTGCCTGTATCGCTATTGCCAGCCTGGCGTTACTTGCCGCCTGCTCAGGCAAGCCACGCGTGCCCAAAACCTTTCTGTCAGACCGTCAGCTGAACCTTGAGGAGTTCTTTGAAGGCAAATCCGTCGCCTATGGTCAGTTTCAGGATATTCTGGGGAATGTACCACGGCGCTTTACTGTGGATATCGACGGCACATGGGATGGCGAGACCCTGACGTTGGTGGAAGACTTCGTTTACGATGACGGCGCTACCGAGCAACGCATCTGGACCCTGACCAAAACCGGCGAGGACACCTGGACCGGAACGGCCCCCGGCGTGCTGGGAATGGCCAGCGGGATCGAACGCGGCGATACCTTTAACTGGAAGTACAAAATCGACCTGCCTATCAAGGACGGCACCATGCGCGTGAACTTCGACGACTGGATGTGGCTGTTGGAAGATGACCGCCTTCTCAATCGCGCTTACGTCTCACGCTTTGGCGTTCGGCTGGGTGAGGTCATCTTGTTCTTCGAAAAGAAGTAACCCACGAAGCTCGACCAGCATTGCCAAGCTCTTTGTGACACGCT
The DNA here is from genome assembly GCF_900313035.1 of Ruegeria sp. EL01. Lineage (GTDB taxonomy): Bacteria > Pseudomonadota > Alphaproteobacteria > Rhodobacterales > Rhodobacteraceae > Ruegeria. Next base: position 197,953 of record NZ_OMPS01000044.1, read on the forward strand.
TTTGGATTTGCGCGCCCTACCTGCGGACGTGGGCCCGTATTATTTACGCCCCGCCGGCAGATCGTTTTGCTTTTCCTTCAGGATGGTCTGGAACAACATCTCGATCTCGGCCTTTTCAAGCGCCTGTTTGCCGCCCTCGAATACCGAGTTGCCCCGAAGGGGCTCGTCGGACGTCGATACTCGGGCAACCTTGTTGTCCAACAAGTAGCTCAGAATTGACTTCATCGGCATAGCTGACTCCAACAGTTAAGCTTCAAGGCGCTGTCGCTGCGGATCTGATCCGAACCCCGAGGGAGAGTGGGCTCAAGGAATTTCGTGAGTGGTTCCCTTGACCCGCAGCGACACGGCCCATGTAGGAAGAACGACGCCTGTCGTAAGGGGGAAGAAATCGGGATTTTGCGTCATTTTTTGACTGGACAGTCAAAAAAGAGAGGGAAAGCTTACGTTTACGTCAACAAGCTCAACAATCAGGCAGGTTTTCGCGACGCTACGTCAAATTCTGATAGCTGGATAAAACCCATGGTCGGAGGTTTTCAAATTGCGAATCCACTGCAATTGACATCCCAGATTCATCCGGTTCGATTACTCAATAGCGGCATGAGCGGGCAAAATTCTCGTTCGGCTGGCAAGCCTGATCAGCAAGAAATCGTAGGGGTTGTCTGTAATAAAAAAGGGCGCGCCACCACCAGCGCGCCCGATCCATGGGGAGAATGAAATTTCGCGCTTGAAACACACCATAAGCGCTAACTCGTTAATGTATTCAATATGAATGGTTTCCATCGACTCGTCAGTGATGACGTTCACACAGCATAGGAATTTGTTAAGATTCTATACTGTTGGAGGGTAACCCGGGCACAGCTTAGAGATCAGAAAATTCATCAATAAAATCAACAGATTTCTGATTTTCCGCGTGCAGCTATCCAAGATCCCTGAGAACAATGGGCCCCAGCGGCTGAGCTTTATTCGCTGATCAAAGGTAGGCTGGTTTCTAGTGGGGATTAACGGTGCGACGCGCCAAACTCGTACCCCCTCATGGAAATCGCAAACCCATCTAGGCGCGCCGCTGTTTTGTTATTAGATCCGAGCCATGTTCGAAATATGTCAGTTTTGTTAAATTGGCTTGATTTACGAGAATCCCCCAAATTCGAATAAACGCCGGGCAGCTAAGTTGGCATCAACGGAACGCTACCACCACTCCGTATATCCCCTGTTGAGGGGCTGGCATCGACCCCCTTGTCCAGCCCCTCTTGTTCCCTAAGAAAGTGCTACACATGGATGGCGCTCATGGGGGCTTCCGCATGCCATATGTTCTGGCGCCTACGAAACACGTGCAACCGAGACCCGACATCATCGTCAAATCGGATCAACTTGTAATCTGAGACTTCGCGTGGCCTAGAGCCACCAAACTCGAAGTATTCATGAGGAACAGTTTGGAAAAAGTGGTGAGCCGTGCAGGATTCGAACCTGCGACCCACTGATTAAAAGTCAGTTGCTCTACCAACTGAGCTAACGGCCCACTCTTTTCTGGATCCATTCGATCCGTGGCGCTCTCTAAGACAATTGCCCAACAGGGTTCAAGACCTTATTTTACGCCTCGTTTCGCCATCACAATCAGTGTTTCAAGCGTCCCGATAGGCGGCCTAATTAGGCAGGTGATACCGGGGGGTCAACCCCTTTTTTAAGGAATCTACGCGACAGGGTGGATTCATCTCACGTGCAACGTTATATGCCCGCCATGCAACAGGCACACGACACCGGATTGCCCTTCATGAAGATGCATGGGCTGGGCAATGACTTTGTCATTGTGGATGCGCGCGCGCATGCGGCATCGATCACCCCGGCACTGGCCAGGGGAATCGGGCATCGGCAATTTGGTGTAGGATTCGATCAACTGGCTGTCATAGGAAACGGCGACGCTGATGCGCATCTTGTGTTTTACAATTCCGACGGTTCCACCTCCGCCGCATGCGGCAACGCCACCCGGTGCATCGCGCGCATTCTGATGGACGAGGCAGGTAAATCCGAAGTTACACTGACGACCGCTCGGGGAACGCTGATTGCCAGGGACGCCGGCGACCGGCTGACCTCGGTCAATATGGGTGAACCACAGCTAAACTGGAACGAAATCCCGTTGGCTGAAGAGGTCGACACACTGGAACTGCCCATCGAGGGCGGGCCTACGGCGACCGGCATGGGCAATCCCCATTGCACGTTCTTTGTCGAAGATGCCGAGGCCATTCCGTTGGCCGAATTCGGTGCGCGGTACGAATATCATCCTCTCTATCCGGAACGCACCAACGTTCAGGTGGCGCAAATCATTGGTCCGGACCACATTCGTATGCGGGTCTGGGAACGTGGTGTCGGCATTACGCTGGCCTCTGGTTCATCCTCCTGTGCGACGGCTGTCGCTGCCGCGCGTCGTGGCCTGACGGGGCGCACGGTACAGATCGAGTTGGATGGCGGAACGATCTGGATTGATTGGCGCGAGGATGGCGTCTGGATGACAGGACCCACTCGCCACGTGTTCTCGGGCACGCTGACACCAGAGTTCCTGGAGTCGCTGGGATGACTGCGCCCAAATTCACGACATTGGGCTGTCGCCTGAACGCCTACGAGACCGAGGCGATGAAAGAACTGTCGCAACAGGCGGGTCTGAAGGACGCAGTGATCGTGAACACCTGTGCCGTAACTGCCGAGGCGGTGCGCAAAGCCCGGCAAGAGATTCGCAAACTACGCCGGGAAAACCCGGGTGCACGCCTGATCGTCACCGGTTGCGCCGCGCAAACTGAACCGCAAACCTTTTCCCAAATGGATGAGGTCGACGCGGTCATTGGCAATACCGAAAAGATGCAGCCCGAAACCTGGAAAGGTATGGCCGCAGACTTCATTGGCCAGACCGAGACGGTTCAGGTCGATGACATCATGTCGGTCACCGAAACCGCTGGCCACTTGATCGATGGTTTTGGCACCCGGTCCCGCGCCTATGTGCAGGTTCAGAATGGCTGTGACCATCGCTGCACCTTCTGCATCATCCCATACGGCCGCGGCAACTCGCGCAGCGTCCCCGCGGGCGTAGTGGTGGACCAGATCAAGCGTCTGGTTGACCGGGGCTATAACGAGGTTGTTTTGACCGGCGTAGACCTGACGTCCTGGGGTGCCGACCTGCCTGCGCAGCCAAAACTCGGCGACCTCGTCATGCGGATTCTCAGGTTGGTGCCCGACCTGCCACGATTGCGCATCAGCTCAATCGACTCGATCGAAGTGGATGAGAACCTGATGCAGGCCATCGCGACCGAGCCGCGCCTGATGCCTCACCTGCACTTGTCGCTTCAACATGGTGATGACCTGATCCTGAAGCGCATGAAGCGCCGCCATCTGCGCGACGACGCCATCCGATTCACCGAAGAGGCGCGCAAGTTGCGGCCGGAAATGACATTTGGGGCCGACATTATTGCCGGCTTCCCAACCGAATCCGATGCCCATTTCGAAAACTCGCTGAAACTTGTCGCCGAGTGCGATCTGACTTGGCTGCACGTCTTCCCATACTCCAAACGTGAAGGCACACCGGCAGCACGTATTCCTCAGCAGATCAATGGCAACGTTATCAAAGACCGCGCCGCCCGTTTGCGCGCCGCAGGTGAGGCACAGGTCACCAAACACCTGCAAGCTCAAATCGGGAAGACCCATCATATCCTGATGGAAAACCCTCATATGGGTCGGACCGAGCAGTTCACAGAGGTCACATTTGACGCGCCACAAACCGAAGGGCAGATCGTGAGAGCTCGAATCTCCGGAACCAATGCGCCGCAGCTAACGGCCTGAACGCAAGCTGCCTCTTCATCTGGCCAAAAGTATCCCGGGGGTGAATTGGCCACAGGCCAAGAGGGGGCTGGCCCCCTCTGCCCGGCCACAAAAAAACCCCCGCCACCATCAGGTGCGGGGGTCTTGAAATTCAGATCTCGGGAAGACCTTAGTGCTTGCGACCTTTGACCGGTGCCCAGAGGCGCTTGTTGACAAGGTACAACAGGACCGACAGCACGGTTAAGAAGATCACACCGACGAAACCGGCGTTTTTGCGCTCCATCATCTTTGGTTCAGCCGCCCACATCAGGAACGCGGACACATCTTCCGACATGGCCTCAACCGTGTTGGCATGACCGTCGGCGAACTCAACTTGCTCATCCGACAGCGGAGGCGCCATCGAGATCCAACCACCGGGGAAGGCGGTGTTTTCGTACAGGATCGTGCCTGCCTCTTCCTTTTCCTCGCCCGTATAACCGTTGATCAGGGACGCGGTGTATTCGGCACCGCCCATGCCTTTGACCAGTTGGTTGATCCCCAGACCGTAAGGCCCATGGAATCCAGCGCGGGCTTTCGCCATCAGGCTCAGGTCCGGCGCACCAACTGCGTCATTGGCTGGGAAGTGGTCGGTCGGAATGGCTGGACGGAAGTCGTCCAACTCGGGGTCGAACACTTCGAAGTTGTCGGCCGCGTAGGTGATGACCTGCTCTTCCGAGTAGCCCAGCGCCTCAAGGTCACGCAGAGGTACATATCTCAGACCGTGGCAAGCTGCGCAAACCTCGGTATAGATCTGCAGGCCACGCTGAAGCTGGTTCTGATCCCAGGTCCCAAAGGGGCCTTCGAACGAGAAGTGGAAGTCCTCGATATGCTGCTCACCGCCACCTGCCGCAAAGGTCGAGGCAGGTGCAAACGCCAGAGCAAACGCGGCACCGAATGCAAGTTTCTTGAACATGGTTTTCAGTCCCTCTTACTCGGCCGGCGTGGCGTCAGCGTCAGCCTTGCCATAATGCGCGTTGAAGTCTTCTTCGATGGTTTCCGGCGGAACCTCGGGTTTCTCGATCACACCCAGAAGCGGCAGGATCACAAAGAAATAGCCGAACCAGTAGGCCGATGCGATCAATGAGAAGGTCGCATAGGGCTCTTCCGCGGGCATCGCGCCCAGCCACATCAGGGCAAAGAAATCGACGATCAGCAGGTAGAACCACCATTTGAACATCGGACGGTACTTGCCCGAACGCACGCTCGACGTGTCCAACCAGGGTGCCAGCGCCATCGCCAGGATCGCACCGAACATCGCCAGGACACCAAAGAACTTGGCGTCAACGATACCACCGGTCACAAAGCTTGCGATCTGCACGACCCAGACTTCGCCGGTGAACGCCCGCAGGATCGCGTAGAACGGCAGGAAGTACCATTCGGGAACTATGTGCGCAGGCGTGACCAGCGGGTTGGCTTCGATGTAGTTATCCGGGTGGCCCAGGTAGTTCGGCATGTAGCCAACGATGGCCCAGAAAACGACCAGGATCACGGCCAGCGCAAACAGGTCTTTGATCACGAAATAGGGCCAGAACGGCAGCGTGTCTTTTTCAGCCTCAGCTTTCGAGCCACGTCGCACCTCAACACCCGTTGGGTTGTTGTTGCCCGTGGTGTGGAAGGCCCAGATATGCACGACCACCAGCGCCGCAATGATGAAGGGCAGCAGGTAGTGCAGTGAGAAGAAGCGGTTCAGCGTCGCGTTGTCCACGGCGGGTCCGCCCAGCAACCATGTCTGGATCGCTTCACCCACAAACGGGATCGCGCCAAACAGACCGGTGATCACGGTTGCGCCCCAAAAAGACATCTGCCCCCAGGGCAGAACATAACCCATGAACGCGGTACCCATCATCATCAGATAGATGAGCATCCCGATGATCCATGTGATTTCACGCGGGGCTTTGTATGAGCCATAGAAAAGACCGCGGAAGATATGGATATAGACCGCCACAAAGAACAGCGATGCGCCATTCATGTGCAGATAGCGGATCATGTAACCGCCATTCACGTTGCGCATGATATGTTCGATGCTGGCAAAGGCCAGATCAACATGCGGAGTGTAATGCATCACCAGGACGATACCGGTGACGATTTGCAACGCCAGACAGAACGTCAGGACGATGCCCCAGATCCACATCCAATTCAGGTTCTTGGGGGTCGGGATCATAAGGGTGTCATACAGCAGGCCAACGATGGGCAGGCGGCTGTGCAGCCATTTCTCGCCGTTTGTCTTCGGCTCGTAATGATCGTGGGGAATTCCGGACATTTGGGTCTCCCTTAGCCGAGTTTGATGGTGGAGGCGTCCACCCATTCAACAGGCGGAATTGGCAGGTTCTCAGGCGCAGGGCCTTTGCGGATACGACCGGCAAGGTCGTAATGCGAGCCGTGGCAGGGGCAGAACCAACCGCCAAAATCACCGGCATCACCCAATGGCACACAGCCCAGGTGGGTACAAACACCCATCTGAACGATCCAGGCACCGGGCGCTTCGCCTTCGGGCGAGGGCATAACGCGGTTGGCATCGGTTGCCGGTGCATCGGCGTTCAGGTTCGCGTTACGCGCCAGCGGATCGGGCAGAGCGGCTAGCCCTTCTTCGTCCTGCTGCGCTGCTTCCTGAATTTCTGCGCCAGTACGGTGGCGGATAAAGACGGGCTTACCCAACCATTTAACGGTCAGCTGCGTACCCGGCTCGACCCCGCTGACATCCTGACGGATCGAGGACATCGCCTGCACATCCGCCGAAGGGTTCATCTGATTCACCAAGGGCCAGACGACGGCCCCTGTAGCAACGACACCTGCGCCGCCAGCGACGTAGTAGAGGAAATCTCTGCGGGTGCCTTCGTGGTCTTCTGCGTGGGACACGAGGTTATCTCCGATTTTCTGGCGCCCGAGAACGGGCAAATAGCTCGCGCACCGCACGAATGCGGCGTCTTAACCGCGCTATCTATCGGGGAGAATAGAGTTCGTCTAGCGGTCTTAAATGCGCAATACGCCGCATCTGGGCATTATGTCACGCCGCAACGGGATTTTTTTGATGTCCCGCAGCCACATCTTTTGTCGCCACATCGAATCGAGAGGTGTTGATTCGACCCGGAATGTTACACCGTCTCAGCGTCGTTTAAGCCGGCTTGGCGATGTTAAGGCAATTTGCGGCCTTTCCGGCCAGACTCTCGCATTCTTCAAGCGCCTTGCTGCCACAAGAAGAAGCTTCCGTCTTAAATCATTATTTTTAAATAGATATTTTTCCGCATCAGTTTCCTGTTGCACATTTTACGCGATCGCAAGTAAGTCCGCGTCGCGCGAACTCCTATCAGGAGAAACCCCATGTCAAAGGTCAATTTGATCGCAATCTTGTTCATGTCTGCCTTTTCCACCCAAGCCATTGCATCTGGTGATCCGGCAAAAGGTGAAAAGCTCTACAACCGATGTTCGTCCTGCCATGCAATCATCAAGGACGGCGAAGTTTTGGTGAAAGGCGGAATAACCGGCCCGAATCTCTATGGTGTTGTCGGTCGCGTTGCCGGGTCTGAGGCTGATTATCGCTATGGAAGCGAACGACTACCGATTGGTATGTTCACCGACGACATGATCCGCGCAGGCGAAGCAGGGCTCGTCTGGTCTGAGGAAAACATCGCCACCTATTCCGAAGACCCCATTGAATTCATCAAAATCTATCTGAATGATGAAACCGCCCGCCCCAACATGAGCGTCAAGTTGAAGAAGGGTTCCGAGGACATCGCGGCCTTTCTTGCCACGTTCAACGCGCAGTAAGACGATTCCCTGAACAGACGTTGGTCACGTCCTTCGCATCAACGTGGCCAGCAGTTCGGATTCGCTCCCAAAACCATGCGCGTGCACCCGATCGGCGGCCCGAAGACGCACTTCGTCCGTTTTGTTCTGGTTCAGCTTCCATGTCCCCTGAATGTCATCGACCCGCATTCGGCACGGGACAATCATTCGCATCATTCTGGCCAGGACTTCGTCGGGCATCTTTCCAGTGGTCCATGGGGGTTTCGGCAACAGACGCTCTTCGTAGAAGGCGGACTGTCGATCCAGCAGGTCAAGCAACGAGTCATGCGGCAACTGCTCAAGCTGGCCCGTCAGATGCACCGCCACGTAATTCCAGGTCGGTACCTGATCCTCGATCTCATACCAATCGGGTGAAATGTACACATCCGGCCCCGACACAGCGATCCGTACGGTTTGTGGTTGCTCTAACATCCTTACGATGGGATTCGAGCGCACCAGATGCAGATCAGCCTGCAATCCATCCACGGTCAGCAGAAACGGAACGTGACTCAGGACTGGGGCATCCTCGGTCGACACCGCCAGAACGCCAAAGGCGCGATCCCGTGCAAACGCGACATGACGAGCGTGTTCTTCGGCGCGGAAGGCAGGGTTTGGGTGCATCGCTATTCTCCTGGCAAAATCTCTTGCAGAATTGGCGCCACCTTGGCAAGGTCGCCCCTGTTCTCAGGGCGGGGCGAAATTCCCCACCGGCGGTATGCGGGCTTTGATCCGTAAGCCCGCGAGCGGCCCCGGTGTTCGGGGTGACAAGCAGATCTGGTGAGAGACCAGAGCCGACGGTTATAGTCCGGATGAAAGAGAACGTGCAGTGCGCCGATGATACGGCGTGGCTGCTCGTGATCGCCTTGGGTGACGTGTCATGTCGTGCTGGCAGAGAAAAGTGGATACCGGTTTTTGCGACCGCCAGCAGACCACCAAACCGCGAAAGGAGATCATGATGACACACACCCGCTATGCTTTTATCAAAGCCAACTGGCATTCCGATATCGTTGACCGCGCGCTTGACGGCTTTCAGCAGCTCATTCCCGCCGAACAAGTCGATGTATTCGACGTCCCCGGCGCGTTCGAGATGCCCCTGCTGGCCCGCGATCTGGCCCAGACCGGGCGTTACGGCGCTGTCGCCTGTGCCGCCTTCGTCGTGGATGGTGGCATTTACCGGCATGATTTTGTGGCCCAAGCCGTGGTTGACGGGCTGATGCGCGCCGGGCTGGACACCGGTATTCCTGTCCTGTCGGTCTCTCTGACGCCGCACCAATATCAGGAAACGGAACACCACAACGCGATCTACCGCGCGCATTTCATCGAAAAGGGGCGCGAAGCGGCCCAGGCTGCGCTGAAGATTACAAAGACACGCGACTCTCTTTCGCGAGCCGCCTGATCTTCATCTTTTCAGAAATACTCCATAGCGCCGCCCACCGGGCGGCGCTACATCGCAAGTCAAACGCAAATCCGCTTGAGGCCAAAGACACTCCCCGCTAATCACGACGCACAAAGGAGCATGCCTTATGTCGATGAACAGTTTTGGCCATCTATTCCGCGTTACCACCTGGGGCGAAAGCCACGGACCAGCGCTGGGCGCCACTGTCGATGGCTGCCCTCCGGGTGTGAAAATCGACGAAGCGATGATCCAGCACTGGTTGGACAAACGTAAACCGGGGCAGAACAAGTTCACAACACAACGCCGCGAGGCGGACGCCGTGAAGATCATGTCCGGCGTGTTTGAAGGCCAGACAACCGGTACCCCAATTCAGTTGATGATCGAAAACACCGATCAACGCTCGAAGGACTACGGCGACATCATGGACAAGTTCCGTCCGGGGCATGCCGATATCACTTACTGGCAGAAATACGGGATCCGCGATTATCGCGGCGGCGGGCGCAGTTCGGCCCGCGAAACGGCATCACGCGTGGCGGCCGGAGGGCTGGCGCGCGAAGCGATCAAGCAGATTGCGCCGAATGTTCAGATCACCGGTTACATGACCCAGATCGGCCCACACAAGATCGACCGGGGCAATTTCGACTGGTCACAGATTGAACAGAACCCGTTCTGGACCCCAGACGCCAAGGCCGCCGAGGATTGGGCCACGTATCTGGATGGCCTGCGTAAGTCAGGCAATTCCGTTGGTGCCATTGTCGAGGTGGTTGCCCGCGGTGTCCCCGCCGGCATCGGCGCGCCGGTTTATGCCAAGTTAGACACTGACCTGGCCGCCGCGATGATGTCAATCAACGCCGTCAAAGGGGTTGAAATCGGTGAAGGTATGGCCGCTGCCGAACTTACGGGTGAGGCCAACGCAGACGAGATATTCATGGGTCAGAACGGCCCGCAATACAACTCGAACCACTCCGGCGGGATACTGGGTGGGATTTCCACAGGGCAGGATGTTGTTGTGCGCTTTGCTGTGAAACCAACCTCATCTATCCTGACAACGCGCAAGACCATAACCAAATCCGGCGAAGAGACAGAGATCATCACCAAGGGCCGCCACGATCCTTGCGTCGGCATTCGGGCGGTTCCGGTGGGCGAGGCGATGATGGCCTGCGTGATCCTCGACCACCTACTGCTGCACCGGGGTCAGATCGGCGAGAATCGTGGCCATATTGGCTGAGCTACGCACCCTGCTGCGTGAGGTTGTCATACAGCGGATGCAGACCGATCCCGCCCATGATCTGGCACATCTGGATCGGGTCTGGGTCAATGCTCAGTTGATCGCGGACGATCATGCGGACATGACGGTATTGCTGGCTGCCAGTTATCTGCATGATCTGGTGAACCTGCCCAAGGACCACGCCGACCGCCATTTGGCATCCCGTAGATCCGCAGGGGAATCAGAGCCTATTCTTGCTGAATTGGGCTTTGAGGCGGCGGATATTCACGCCGTGCAACACGCGATCGAAGCCCATAGTTTCTCGGCCAACATCCGACCAGAAACGTCCGAAGCCCGTGTTTTACGCGATGCAGACCGGCTGGATGCGTTGGGCGCGATTGGGATTGCCCGCACATTCTCGGTGTCTGGTGCTCTGGGTCGGGTGCTCTACGATCCGGCCGACCCGTTTGCCGAAAATCGCGCGCTGGATGATCTTCAATTCTCTATCGATCACTGGAAGGTCAAACTGCTGAACCTGCCACAGGACATGCTGACTGAAGGCGGCAAACGGCTTGCTCAACACAGAACCGTCTGGATGATCCGCTATCTGGAAGAGCTAGCAAACGAAATCGGCAATCCTCTGCCGCAATCATGGATCGATCCCTGATCCGATCCGTTGATCTTTCCGCGTCAAAGGCGCAAGGTCCCGCCGATGGCAAAATCCTTAACATCGCATCGACCGGTCCTGGCCGTGACGCTGAAGCTCAGCGCCCTGTTTCTGTTCACGTCTATGTCGGCTTTGGTCAAGGTGCTGTCCGAGGATTTCCCGCCTGGTGAGCTGGTTTTCTTCCGGTCGTTGTTTGCCATTCCGATCATCATAATCTGGCTGATTGCACGCGGTGAGCTGGCGCAAGGCTTTGTTGTCAAGAAACCGATGGGCCATTTCTGGCGCGGAGTATTAGGCACAACCGCCATGGGCCTGACCTTTACCGGGCTGAGCCTACTGCCGCTGCCCGAGGTCACTGCGATTGGGTATGCCACACCCATCTTCACCCTGATTCTGGCGGCTGTAATGCTGGGCGAACGTATCCGCATGATCCGTATTGGGGCCGTCGCCCTGGGCCTTTTTGGCGTTCTGATCATGGTCTGGCCGCGCCTTGGCAGCACCGAAATGGAAACGGCTGCCACGATTGGTGCGCTCTGTGTTTTGGGGGCGACCATTGCCCGGTCGTTTGTGCAAATACACATTCGGCAACTGGTGCAGGTGGATCATCCCGCCGCCATTGTTTTCTATTTTTGCGTCACTGGAACGCTGCTGTCGGGTTTGACGGCTTTTTGGGGCTGGACCATGCCCACATGGGAACAGGCGACGATCTTGATCGCGGTTGGATTGACCGGTGGCGTGGCCCAGATCCTCGTGACCTCGTCTTATCGGTTCGGGCAGGCGTCGATGCTGGCGCCCTATGATTACACCACCATGCTGTTTGCCATTGTCATCGGCTATATTTGGTTCGACGAATTGCCGACAGTTGCCATCCTGATCGGGGCCGCGCTGGTGATCGCGGGCAACGTGGTAGTGATTTGGCGCGAACATCAACTGGGGCTGGAACGCGGCAAAGCGCGTTCTGTCACGGACCCCAAAGCGTGACTTTACCTTTTGCGAACTTCCCCTAGGTTGGGCGCAACAGTTAAAGAGGGTTTCCCATGAGCGACGCGCAGGATCATAAGGACAAGATGCAAAAGGTGCAGGCCAAGCACCGCAAAAAAGTATCCGAGGCCGTCGACCCGGGACGTGGGCTGGTTCTGATCAATACCGGTAAGGGCAAAGGCAAATCCTCGGCCGCGTTTGGCGTCGTGATCCGTGCATTGGGCTGGGGTCAGAAGGTCGCTGTTGTGCAGTTCATCAAAGGCAAATGGAAAACCGGCGAGCGGCGCTTTTTCCAAGAGCGTGATCTGGTGACCTGGCACACGATGGGTGAGGGTTTCACCTGGGACACCCAGGATCGCGAGCGTGATATCGCGGCGGCCAATGCGGCCTTCGACAAAGCCTGCAACCTGATGGCAAACGGCGAGTATGATCTGGTTGTTCTCGACGAGATCAACATCGCGCTGCGCTATGAGTACCTGTCGATTGACCAAGTGATCGAAGGTCTAAACGCGCGATCCGACCGCACGAGTGTCTTCCTGACCGGGCGTGACGCGCCACAAGAGCTACGGGATTATGCTGATCTGGTGACAGAAATGACCGAAGAGAAACACCCGTTCCAATCCGGGATCAAAGCCCAGCGCGGTGTGGATTACTAAAAGGTCAAAAGATCGACGCGGGGTTTTCCTCGGCGTCGATCACTCACCTGTTGTGCGTCGTTTCGCCAGCAGGGTTTCAAAGACATACCGCACCGATCCGCGCCGACTGGCTGCGCTTTCGGGCAATATCGTGTCCGTCACAGGTTCTTCATCTGCGAGCGCGCGTTTCTTCTGATCGGCATAGGCTGCAAAATCATCATCACAACACGAGCATCCACACGACGTGGCCGCATCATGTCGGGAGATGATTTCGTCGAGCGTATCGCCCATTCCTGACCCTTTCGCCCCTGAGGCTTTCCAATCTGCAATTCGTTTCCGAGGCGGCGGCGTGCCATCACCATGTCCTGCGCTAAGCACGCGAACCGCCTCGAAACTCAGTGCCGGATGGTAGATCATCTGGCGTTGGTATATAACTGATTATTTTTGTCAGGAAATTCAAGTCAAAAGTGCATCCCGAACGCAACATGGGTGCAGATTGGTTTTGGCTGTTTATGGAGGGTGTTCGTCAACCTCTGCTTCAGGGGGCCAGACGGGCCCTGCGACAGAAGAAAAAGTGAGCCGCCGGTTCTGAACCGGCGGCTCAAATCCTAATTGTCTCGATCGTGGTGTCAGCTGCGGACGAGGTTTTCGTAGTCGCCGGCGATTTCACGGGTCAACTCGCCCACCTCAAAGGTGTAGTCGCCGATTTGCCCAACCGGCGTGACCTCGGCCGCTGTGCCGGTCAGCCAGCATTGTTCGAAACCGGCCATTTCCTCGGGCATGATATGCCGCTCGATCACGTTGATTCCTTTGTCTTTCAACATCTGAATCACGGTCTGGCGAGTGATACCGTTCAGAAAGCAATCGGCGAGCGGGGTATGCACCTCACCATCTTTCACGAAGAACACATTGGCGCCCGTCGCTTCGGCCACGTATCCACGGTAATCCATGAACAAAGCGTCCGAACACCCTTTGGCCTCGGCCTTATGTTTCGAGATCGTGCAGATCATGTAAAGCCCTGCTGCCTTGGCATGCACCGGGATCGTTTCCGGGCTGGGACGCTTCCAGTCGGCGATGTCCAGCTTAGCGCCCTGCATCTTGGCGTCACCGTAATACGCCCCCCAAGGCCAAACCGCGACCGCCATGCGGACCGGGTTCTTCGCCGAAGCCACGCCCATATCTTCACCCGAACCGCGCCAGACAAGTGCCCGCACATAGGCATCTTGCAGCCCACTGGCTTTCAATGCCTCTTCCTTTGCAGCCTCGATCTGATCAATCGTGTAAGGCATCGGCATATCCAAAGCCTCGGCCGACGCGATCAATCGTTCTGAATGCGCGCGGCTTTTGAAGATCTTGCCGTTATAGGCGCGCTCACCTTCGAACACGGAGGACGCGTAATGCATCGCGTGGGACAGGAGATGCACGTTGGCGTCCCGCCAAGGCACCAGTTCGCCATCCATCCAGATGACACCGTCACGATCGTCATACCCCGCCATGCGAAACCTCCTGAACCGGGTTGAATTTCCGATTGTTGCGCTATTTAGGTCCGATGTGGGCATAAAGTTGCGCAAAAACTGCAATTCGATACCTGTACACTCTTGGAATGTCAATAACGCTGACATAAAGTCGAACCCGTGTAACGAATGAGGCATGATATGTCCGACATCCGCCCCGCCCCTTTGTTTGGTGGCGAAAGCTTGTTGTTTTTGACCGATGAGCAATTGCGACAAGGGATCGAGGCCATGTTCTTTGCCTATCGTGGGTTCACTGCCGACCCCGATCGCATTCTGGCCGAACTCGCCTATGGTCGCGCACATCATCGCGCAGTCCATTTTATCAATCGCGCGCCCGGTACAACAGTCAACAACCTTTTGGCCATTCTGGGCGTTACAAAGCAGTCGCTGAACAGGGTTCTCAGAACCTTGATTGAAGACGGTCTTGTTGAAAGCCGTGTCGGAACCGTCGACAAACGCGAACGCCATTTGTTTCTGACAGAAAATGGCCGGGCACTGGAAGCACAGTTGTCGGATGCCCAGCGCGCCCGCATGCGCGCGGCCTTCAAAGACGCGGGCCCCGAAGCGGTTGCCGGATTCCGCAAAGTGCTTGAAGCAATGATGGATGCTGATATGCGTCATGCCTACACGAAACTTCGGGACACGACCTCATGAGCAACATGGACGCCCACCTGCTGATTGTGGATGATGATGAGCGCATCCGCGATCTGCTTAAGAAGTTCCTGATGCGAAACGGGTTTCTGGTCACGGCAGCACGGGATGCGGCACATGCGCGACGGGTCTTATCGGGGTTGGACTTCGATCTGATCGTCATGGATGTGATGATGCCCGGTGAAGATGGTGTCAGCCTGACCCGCGCATTGCGCGACACAAGCACCACGCCGATCCTGTTGCTGACGGCCCGTGGTGAGACCGAACATCGGATTGCAGGCCTTGAAGCCGGAGCCGATGATTATCTGGCCAAACCCTTCGAGCCCAAAGAGCTGTTGTTGCGGATCAATGCCATTCTACGGCGGATGCCTGAAACACCCGCACAGGATGCGGCGGCCAAGGTTCTGTCGCTTGGCCCGATCCGCTATGACATTGAACGCGGTGAGATGTGGCAGGGCGAAGACCCGGTGCGTCTGACCGCCACTGAAAGTCAATTGATGAAGATCTTCTCGGCCCAACCCGGAGAACCAATCAGCCGGGCAAAGCTGGTCGAGGATCTTGGGCGCGACAAAGGACAGGCGCAGGAGCGTGCCGTGGATGTCCAGATCACACGCCTGCGCCGCAAGATCGAACAGGACCCGAAACAGCCGCGTTACCTGCAAACGGTGCGGGGTGCCGGTTACATGTTGGCGCCAGATTAACAGTGCCGCTACGCGGCGTTTTCAGGCCTTCGGCGAGGATATTTTTAGCCAGATGAACAAGGGAGTCCGATGAAAACAGCCCTATTGACCCACGCGGATTGCCTTGGGCATGTGACACCAACAGGACATCCCGAACGGGTGGCCCGGTTAGAGCATATTCTGCACGCATTGGAACCTTTGGACCTGAACCGGGTCACAGCACCGCTGGCCGCAGATGATGATTTGCTACGCGTTCACCCGGAAAGTCACATTCGGGACATTCGAGGCAACCGGCCAAACGACGGATTCGCCCAGATTGATGGTGATACGTTCATGTCTCCGGGGTCGGTGGATGCGGCCTATCGTGCGGCTGGGGCAGCTGTGCGCGCGGTGGATATGGTTTTGGGCGGCGAGGCACCAAATGCGTTCTGCGCCATCCGGCCACCGGGACATCACGCTGAAAAAGACACTGCAATGGGATTTTGTCTGTTTGGCAATGCGGCGCTGGCGGCCAAACACGCCTTGGATCATCATGGGTTAGAGCGGGTCGCCGTAGTCGATTTCGACGTGCATCACGGCAACGGAACACAGGATCTTTTGTGGGAAGAACGGCGCGCGCTGGTGATCACCAGCCAGCAAATGCCACTATGGCCCGGATCGGGGCGACCGGATGAATCCGGTGCGTATGACACGGTGCTGAATATTCCGCTGGCCCCCGGCACCGGTGGGGCCGAGATGCGGGCCGCCTATGAAACACAGGCCTTTCCACGTCTGCGAGCGTTCAAGCCGGAACTGATCATCATCTCGGCCGGGTTTGACGCGCATCAGGACGATCCGCTGGCCAATCTGAACTGGTCGACCGGCGATTTCGCCTGGATCACAGCTGAGCTCTGCAAAATTGCCGATGAGGTTTGTCAAGGCCGTATCGTCTCGACTCTGGAAGGCGGGTATGATCTGAACGCCCTTGCCGATGCAACGCGCGCCCATGTGGAAGAACTGATGAAGGCAGCCCGATGACCGATACCCCCGTTGAGCAAATGACATTTGAACAGGCGATGAAAGAGCTTGAGGCCGTTGTTGGCCAGCTGGAGCGTGGTGACGTGGCGCTGGATCAGTCTATCGCGCTGTATGAACGCGGTGCGGCGCTGAAGAAACGCTGCGAGGATGAGCTGAAGCGCGCCGAAGAAAAGGTCGCGGCGATCACTCTGGATGCCAATGGTCAGCCGACCGGGACGACACCAGTCGAAGGTCAGTAAATGTTTCGCGAAAGACTGGCGCAGGATGCCGCGCGCATTCAGGAACAGTTCGATCTGGTTCTGGGCGCGTTGGACGATCTGAATGTGACCCACGCGATGGCGTACGCCACACGGGGCGGCAAGCGGTTACGCGGTTTTCTGGTACTGGAAAGCGCCCGATTGCATGCCATCGACGCGGCACGCGCGATCTGTCCAGCCACAGGCATTGAGGCGCTGCACGCCTATTCGCTGGTGCATGATGATCTGCCCTGCATGGATGATGATGACCTGAGGCGCGGACGCCCGACCGTTCATGTGAAATGGGACGAAGGCACCGCTCTGCTGGCCGGGGATGCGCTGCAGGCATTGGCGTTTGAATTGTGTACCCGGATCGAGGTTGGAACCGCTGAAATTCGTGCTGACTTGGCTTTGACTTTGGCCAAAGCCAGTGGCGCGCAGGGGATGGTATTGGGTCAGGCACTGGATGTTGATGCAGAGACCGCCCCGAACCCCTTGACCCTGCGCGAGATCACCCGCCTGCAATCCGGCAAAACCGGCGCGCTGATCGAATGGTCTGCCTGCGCCGGAGCGCGTTTGGCACAGGCTGATCCCGAGCCGTTGCGCCAATATGCCCAAGCCCTTGGCCTTGCTTTTCAAATTGCCGATGACATCTTGGATATCGAGGGTGACGTCGAAAAGGCAGGCAAACGCCTGCAAAAAGACGCCGAGGCAGGGAAGGCAACATTTGTTTCTCTGCTGGGGCTGGACGCCGCCAAGACCCGTGCCATTGATCTGGTGGATCAGGCCTGCGCGGCGCTTGACGGATATGGCCCCAAGGCTGAAACCTTGAAGGACGCCGCCCGCTTCGTTATTGCCCGGGACAGCTAAGCCAGGAACGCGCCAAATGTCTGAACGCCCGAACACGCCCTTGCTGGATCTTGTGAACCGCCCGGCGGATCTCAAGCAGTTCTCGGACGCTCAATTGCACCAGCTGGCACAGGAATTGCGGACCGAGACTATTTCGGCCGTATCCGTCACGGGCGGGCACTTGGGCGCAGGTCTTGGCGTGGTCGAACTGACGACGGCGTTGCACGCTGTGTTCGACACGCCGCGCGACAAGATCATCTGGGACGTGGGCCACCAATGTTACCCGCACAAGATCCTGACCGAACGCCGCGACCGTATCCGCACGTTGCGCATGAAGGATGGCCTCAGCGGGTTCACCAAACGCAGCGAGAGCCCCTATGACCCGTTTGGAGCGGCCCACAGTTCAACCTCGATCAGCGCGGCGCTGGGGTTTGCCGTTGCCCGCGATCTGGGCGGTGTCACCCCCGAAGGGTTGGGTGATGCAATCGCCGTGATCGGTGATGGATCGATGTCCGCAGGTATGGCGTTTGAGGCGATGAACAACGCGGGTCACCTGAAAAAGCGCCTGATCGTTATCCTGAATGATAATGAGATGAGCATCGCGCCGCCCGTTGGTGCCCTGTCCAGTTACCTGTCGCGGATCTACGCGGAGGAGCCCTTTCACGATCTGAAAGCCGCTGCCAAAGGTGCGGTGTCCCTTTTGCCAGAGCCATTCCGCGAAGGGGCCAAACGCGCCAAGGAAATGCTAAAAGGCATGGCTGTTGGCGGCACATTATTCGAAGAACTGGGCTTTTCCTATCTCGGCCCCATCGACGGGCATGATCTGGACCAGCTGTTGCCGGTTCTGCGAACGGTCAGGGCAAGGGCGACCGGTCCGATCCTGATCCATGTGTTGACCAAAAAGGGCAAGGGTTATGCCCCGGCCGAACAGGCCCGGGACAAAGGGCATGCGACGGCAAAATTCGACGTGGTCACGGGCGAACAGAAAAAAACGCCTTCCAATGCGCCGTCTTATACCTCGGTCTTCGGCAAGACCCTGGTGGATGAGGCATCACGCGACGACAAGATCGTGGCGGTGACAGCCGCGATGCCGGATGGCACCGGGTTGAACCTGTTCGCCGAACGCTATCCGTCGCGCTGTTTCGATGTGGCCATTGCCGAGCAGCATGGCGTGACATTCTGCGCTGCGCTTGCCGCGGGTGGGATGAAGCCATTCTGTGTGATGTATTCGACCTTCCTGCAGCGTGGTTACGATCAGGTCGTGCATGACGTGGCGATCCAACGCCTACCGGTGCGCTTTGCGATCGACCGCGCCGGGCTTGTGGGCGCGGACGGGGCGACCCATGCCGGATCTTTCGACGTTGCATACCTGTCCAACCTGCCCGGAATGGTTGTCATGGCCGCTGCGGATGAGGCCGAATTGATGCACATGGTGGCCACCGCTGCCGCGCATGACGATGGCCCGATTGCCTTCCGCTATCCACGCGGTGAAGGCGTAGGGGTCGATCTGCCAGACCGTGGCGAGGTTCTGGAAATTGGCAAGGGCCGAGTGATCCAGAAAGGCGCGCGCGTCGCATTGTTGTCCTTTGGCACCCGGCTGGCCGAAGTTCAGAAGGCCGCCGAGGCATTGTCAGCCAAGGGTATTACCCCGACCATCGCCGATGCCCGCTTTGCCAAGCCGATGGATCGCGATCTGATCCTGCAACTGGCCGCCGATCACGAAGCTCTGATCACCATCGAAGAAGGCGCGATTGGCGGTTTCGGCAGTCATGTCGCACAGCTGCTGGCCGACGCAGGCGTATTTGACCACGGGCTAAAGTATCGCTCGATGGTTTTGCCGGATGTTTTCATCGATCACGCCAACCCTGCGGATATGTATGCGGTGGCTGGCATGAATGCCGAACATATCGAAGCTAAGGTGCTGGACGTTCTCGGCGTCGCTTCGATTGGAGAAAAGCGAGCTTAGAAACTGACCAACTTGCTCCGCTTCACGCGCCAGTGAATTAGATGCCCGCACAAACCGAAGCGTTTGACGCGCAATTCAATCAATTGGGCGAGCACCTGAGCTAAACACGCTGACTGCACTGAGGTCTCAGCGCGTTTGCCAGACCCTTCATATCTGGAAAGTCGCCGACGCACCGATTTCATGTTACCCTTCCTGTTGTGGAATGCCGAAACAAGAAGGGGACGACGTGACTAAACGTCGAGTTAAACTGGGTTATTTCGCAATCGCGTTGCTGCCAGTTTGTGTTTTTGCACTGCATGAGATCATCCAAAAGCACATGATTGCGACCGAGTTGGACGTCCCCGTCAGCATTCTTGTCGACGAGCGGACGTGGCTTGAGGCGGTTGGACGGTTTCGATTTCTTGCGGCAGCATGGTTTTTTGCCGCCCTCACCTTGTTGCCTGTGGCTGTTCTTGCCCGCAACTTATCACGCCCAATGGAGCGTCGGACCAAGATAACCGCCATTACAATTGTTCTGACCATTCTTCTTCTGGCAGTTGTGCCCACTGTCCAGCAACATATGGCGTCCAGGACCCCGCAAATCTATCACCAGGTTGGGAGGGCCGTATTTGAATCGGCCTTGTCTCAGGGAACTCTGCCCGGATGCATAGACCCCGAGGATTCCTGGCTGCTGGGAAGATGCGGTGACATACCGGTTTTTACGTTGTTCAGGCGTATTTTGGACGTGATCAATGCACTTGCCGGGCTCGCCATTGGGTCATTGATCGTGGGGATGATCCTGTGTCTGGGATCCCGCGAAACCCGTGATATCGAAGAAACGGCAGCCGAGTTGGCGAAGAACCTGCGTCAGATGCGGCAGCAACTGTACTTATCCAGTCTCATCCTCACCTTTGGCATGTTTTTTGCGGCAAGCTGGATGTACTGGCCCCTGCCTGTGATCTCAGATTCTGAAAAGGCCGCCTACAATTCGCTCGTGACCGCGTCCGCGCTTTTTACAGGGACTTATTTTTGCTTGTTGATGTTGAGCTATTTCCTTCCTGTGGCTGTCATATTGGATGGAAGGATCGCCAATCTTGCAGTCGCGGCCAGCCGGGAAAGTGGGGCTGAGGATGCGTTTGACATTGAAGATTGGAGGTCTTCACACAAGCTGGCTGAGGGAACGGGCGACATCATACGTGCTGGCTTTGCCCTTGCCGCGCCAATACTGGCAGCATTCGCCGGGGGAATATCCCCGATCACCGGGTAACGGCTGATCGAACCACCAATGATTTTTACCCAACCATTGGCGAAATCATGGGACGCGCCGAGAAAAACAGGCAGATCCGAATGCGGATACAATGCGGCTCAGATAATCTAGCCAAACATACGTTAACGTTTATTGAATTTACGTGGTGCCGCTGAAGGGACTCGAACCCCCGACCCCATCATTACGAATGACGTGCTCTACCAGCTGAGCTACAGCGGCGACCTTTGCTGTATCGGCGAAACTCGGCGGTCTCACCAAGATGCGACGGCTCGTTTAAACGGTCAGCTGAAACTGTGCAAGCCTCGATATCGCGGTTGTTTGTCAGGGTTCGATCCAATTTTGGCATTTCTGGCGGACCTCTGAAAACGGTCCCCGGGCAAAAACCACGCCTTCACCAAAAACGCAAAAACTTCGATTCGGATTGTCAAATACGACTCGACACAAGCTTACTAATTCCATATTTCATGAAATATGATAGAAGAAGTAACCAACCAGTTGGCCATCCTTGGCCACCCGCAGCGTATCACCGTATTTCGCATGTTAGTGCGACGGTTTCCTGACACTGTTGCCGCAGGCGAGCTTGCATCGGAACTGGCCATCAAACCCAGTACCCTGTCGAACTACCTGAACGCGCTGCAACGGTCAGGGCTGGTGTCCCAGACACGGTCCGGGACCTCTCTGCGCTATTCTGTTGAGATGAAGAACGTGCAGCATATGCTCGACTTTCTGATCGTTGATTGCTGCCGTGGCCGCCCCGATCTTTGCATGCCTTTCACCCAACGAGGTGACGCCATGACGGACCGTAAGTTCAATGTTCTGTTCATTTGCGTCGGCAATTCTGCCCGCTCAATCTTTGCTGAAAGCGTGCTGCGCGAAATTGCGGGCGACAAGTTCAATGTGTTTTCAGCCGGGACACTGCCCAGTTCCAAGCTGAACCCGTTTGCCCTTCGGGTCCTGAACGACAAAGGCCACGACACGTCGGTACTGCGCTCAAAGAATATCTCGGAATTCAGCGGGCCGGGCGCACCGGAAATGGATTTCGTGTTTACCGTCTGTAATCAAGCGGCAAACGAAGAATGCCCGGCGTGGGAAGGCCAGCCGATCAGCGGGCATTGGGGCATGGTCGATCCGGTCAAAGCCATCGGCACCGACGCCGAGAAAAGCCTGGCATTCCAGAACGCTTACGGGGCGCTGAAACGCCGGATTGAGGCCTTTACATCGCTGCCGGTCGAAAGCCTGGACCGCATAGCGCTGCAATCTGCCGTTGATGACATCGCCAGGACACCATCTGAGGAAATAACATGACGACATATGCTGTGAACGGGCTGGGCCGGATGGGAAAGCTGGCCCTGAAACCCTTGTTGGAAAGGGGCGCAAAGATTGCTTGGATCAATGACGCCGTGGGTGACCCGGAAATGCATGCACATCTGCTGGAGTTCGACACCGTTCACGGGCGTTGGGACGCCACGTTCGCACATAACGAAAACAGTGTAACGATCAATGGAACCCGCCTGCCCTTTGTCGGCACCAAAGACCTGAATGCCTTGCCTCTGGACGGGGTGGATGTGGTGATCGACTGCACCGGCGTCTTCAAGACCGAGGCAAAACTGGCCCCGTATTTCGAAGCGGGTGTAAAGAAGGTCGTCGTCTCAGCGCCTGTCAAAGATGGTCCGACGGCCAATATCGTCTGCGGCGTCAATGAAGACACTTATGATCCATCCGCGCACCGCATCGTGACCGCGGCCTCGTGCACCACCAACTGCCTGGCCCCGGTGGTCAAGGTCATCCATGAAAACCTCGGTATCCGTCACGGGTCTATGACCACGATCCATGATGTGACCAACACGCAGACCATCGTGGACCGCCCCGCAAAAGACCTGCGCCGCGCGCGGTCTGCACTGAACTCTCTGATCCCCACCACCACCGGGTCGGCCACAGCCATCACCTTGATCTACCCCGAGCTTACCGGGCGGCTGAATGGCCACGCGGTGCGCGTTCCGTTGCTGAACGCATCGCTGACCGATTGCGTTTTTGAGGTCGAACGGGAAACCACGGTAGAAGAGGTCAACCGCTTCTTCAAAACCGCCGCCGAAGGCCCGTTGAGGGGAATTCTTGGTTATGAAACCCGCCCGCTGGTTTCGACCGATTACACCAACGACGAACGGTCTTCGATCATCGATGCGCCCTCGACCATGGTGGTGAACGGAACGCAGGTTAAGATCTACGCGTGGTACGACAACGAAATGGGTTATGCGCATCGTCTGGTCGATGTTGCCCTGATGGTTGGTGCCTCACTGTGACCCAAAGGCCCGAGGGGCTGTCGGCCTACATCGCAGTCACAGTGGCCTATTGGGCCTTTATGCTTACCGACGGGGCGCTCAGGATGTTGGTGCTGTTGCACTTTCACACTCTGGGCTTTTCGCCGGTTCAGCTGGCCTATCTGTTTGTGCTCTATGAAATTGCTGGAATGGCCACCAATCTTGCGGCGGGGTGGACCGCGGCACGTTTCGGACTGACCTCAACCCTGTATGCCGGGCTTGGGCTGCAGGTTTTGGCGCTACTGGCGCTGACACAGCTTGATCCGGGCTGGACCATCGGAGTTTCGGTTGCCTTTGTGATGATCGTGCAAGGGGCCAGCGGGGTCGCCAAGGATCTGGCCAAGATGTCCTCGAAATCCGCCGTGAAACTGCTGGCACCGACTGAGGGCGGCGGGTTGTTCCGCTGGGTCGCTGTGCTGACCGGATCCAAAAACGCAGTGAAAGGTCTTGGGTTCCTGTTGGGCGCGGCACTGCTGGCGATTTTGGGCTTTATCTGGGCCGTTCTGATCATGGCAATTGTGTTGGGCGCGATCCTGATTGCCGTTGCGATCCTGATGCCGCC
Organism: Ruegeria sp. EL01; assembly: GCF_900313035.1. Classification (GTDB taxonomy): domain Bacteria; phylum Pseudomonadota; class Alphaproteobacteria; order Rhodobacterales; family Rhodobacteraceae; genus Ruegeria. The sequence goes on from NZ_OMPS01000044.1 coordinate 221,501, forward strand.
CGGCCTGCCAAAGGGCCGCAAAGGCGCGAAATTCTCCGAGGTGTTTTCGAAATCTGCCAATGTAAACTGGCTGTCGGCGGCGCGCGTCTTCCTGTTCGGCGCGCGCGACGTTTGGTTTGTCGTTGGCATCCCGATCTATTTCTACGCCGTGCTGTCCGACGGAACTGAAGACGGTAACCGAACGGCGTTCTTCATGATCGGCACGTTCATGGCCATTTGGGTTATCCTCTACGGAGCGGTCCAGGCCAGCGCGCCAAAGATCCTACGCGCCGCCGAGCGACCCGAAGGCGACCTGATCCGCGCCGCCCGCAGTTGGGCAGCGCTGTTGTTTTGCGTACCCGCTGCCCTCATGGGTGCCGTATTGATGACCTCTGGCCCTGAGCCTTGGCTGACGATCACCCTGGTAATTGGCCTATTGGTTTTTGGCGCCATCTTTGCGGTCAATTCCTCGCTCCATTCCTACCTGATCCTGTCCTTTACGCAGGCTGAACGGGTCACAATGGATGTCGGATTCTACTACATGGCAAACGCAACCGGGCGATTGCTTGGCACGGTGCTGTCCGGCCTGACTTACCAAATCGGAGGGTTGCCTCTTGTGCTGGGCACGGCCGCGCTCATGATTGTCATTGCGGCGCTGACATCTGGAAAACTGCATGTTCAGACATCCGAGACCCTGTCATGAACCTCTTTGAGTGCTAACTGACCGTCTGGGTCGCGCGTGCCATGATTGGGGGCCTGATCTGGGCGATGATCCAAAACCCATCGCAACACTCTCAATTGATCTGTGGCCGCAGCCCAAGGGTCCCGAACGGATTGTGGCTTCCGTCATTTACGCAACAACCGAAGCGAATTTCGCCCAAATCAATGGTCTCTTTTGTGTCTTAAATTTGATAAATGCCGCGTGTGAAGCGCCAAAGTCGCAGGATAGTCCACCGGTCCTTTTCTGGTGTAGCGAAAAGGCAAATGTCAGCGGTCGCCGGGCTGTCGCCCAGCTAATTACCGAACCTCTTTTGATTCACGATCACCCCGACAACCCCATCCCGTTGGCCTGCAACCTGTCGATTACGCGTCTAGCCATGTAGGCACATCGCTTTCCTCCGAATGGGAAGATAGCCTCGAACCCACCCTGAACCTGTTGCTCGATCGAGGATCGCAAACGACGGCGGGCGCGATACAGGCGGGTTTTTACGGTGATCGGGTTGATCTGGAGCTCTCGGGCGATGGCAAGAATGCTCATCCCTTCCGTTTCTCGCAATAGAAACGGCAGCCGCATATATGGTGGCAACTCAGATACGGCAGTTTCCAACAGCCCGCGCAGCTGTGTCCGACCAAGCGTGGTCTCGGGAAGTTCGGATATCTGACCGGGAAACGCGAGTACCTTAGGCAGATTGACCTCGTCCACGGTATCGTACTCTTCGGCGGGACGAGCTTGTCTGCGCTGCATTCGTGACGCGTTGATAACGATCCGCGTGATCCAGGTAGAAAATCTTGCGCGCTCGCGAAAGCTCTCCAGTTTACTAAACGCGGAAAGGTAGGCCTCTTGCAGTGCTTCTTCGGCTTCGGCGTCGCTATCGACGATTCCGCGGGCAACGCGAAACAGACGGGGATTCAGACGGCGGATCAGTTCCCTGACCGCCAGTTCGCTTCCGGTTCTCGCAGCGTCTACAAGTTCAGCCTCGGACTTGCTCGCATCTGCTTGTGCTTCGTGTCTGAGGTGTGGTTCGACCTTCACGACCTGTCCTCCCATCTGACCGCACCTTCCGCGATGACCTTGTCGACCGGTGGCAAAACGGCCAAAACCTGATCGGATACATCGTCATCATCTTCGGTACTGTGGTCCCAGCCAACATCGCCAGGCGTCCCGACAACAACGCGCCCGACCATCGCGGCCATCTCATGTGGTAAGCAATAATAGTCATACACGCCCGGAACCGTTAGCGTGACCTCGAAATATTCGTCCGGTAGCAGAAAGTCGCTATCCCAGGGTGTTGCCAACTCAGGAATGCGCCGTTTTCGGTCATAGTTATCAGGGTGATAGGCGGTCGCTGTGTGGCCATTCCCCGGATCACGATTGGTGAAGCGTATTGTCGTGCCCGATGTGACCGATAGACCGAAGGGATCAAACCAAACCCGCTCTCCCCGTGCGCTTCCGCGCATAACGACCTCGGCGACGGTTTGTGCACCCACGGATCGCGAGGCCGCGAGGGAGGCGATTGCGCCACCCCCGAGCCAAATTGTTTGACGCCTTGTGCAAATCATTTTGCAAGCCGTTCCTTTGCCCCCTCATCGTGGAACAACACGACATGCGCGTGCGGCTTCTCCACACCCGGGTGACCGGCGTTGTAATACACATCTGCAGAGCTGACGGTGTGCGACCCGAGATTGAGATCGTCAAACGATACACCGTTCTGCAGGTCATCTAGCGGGGTCATATAAATCGTCGCCGACAACAGGCCGTCATGATCATATGCCAGAAAGGGCCCAGCCGGCAAAGTAGCCGGGTCTACGAACAAAGTCCCGAGGCCCGGAATGAATTCGGGCAAGGGAAGAACTTCACTGACCTGAACATAGGGTTCACCCGCCGGAGCGTTCATGAGGGCCTTTTCGTCATGAGCGCTGGCAATTGTCGTGGTGGTGGCGATCAATCCTGCGGCAACTGTAAGTTTTTTCAGCATGGTAACGTCCTTTTCAAAGCTTGCATCTGGTGCATCTTGATCAGCACCTGCCTTCTTGGATGCAGCCCGAACGAAAAGGTTCCCGAGATTCTCGTTTACCAACGTTCTAGGGGATCATGTGGTGCCAGAGGTCGGACGTTACGGGGCTAACTGGCAGCGTATCGAAATGGCAACACTTTAGTCATTCACCTGAAACCACAAAGAACGGAAAGAACGGAAAGATTATCTGCGCCACTATCCTTAAAATTGAAGGTTTTGGCCGCTTACCAGTACTTATAGTTCCTGAACTCTGATCAGCAAGCACAACGTTGCGAGGTTCCTGCACCAGTTTAATCGTAAATGCGGGACACTGTGTGGATAAAAGCCTCAAAGCAGAGAAATTAGTCATCAAAGCACATTACTCTAATGTGTTTGTCTGGCGACCCCGGCAGGATTCGAACCTGCAACCTGCCCCTTAGGAGGGGGCTGCTCTATCCAGTTGAGCCACGGGGCCGCGCATCGCCTTCTGTACCTTGGTTTTTTAGGGTTGTCATGACCATTGCACAACAGTTGTACAGATCGCCCTGTTCACGCTACCATCGGACAAAACAACAACGCAGGTGCCCTCCGTGAACACTGAAACAAAACGCCCGCTTACCCTCCGCGATGTCTCAGAGGCGTCCGGTGTTTCCGAGATGACGGTCAGCCGGGTCCTGCGCAATCGGGGTGATGTGTCAGACGCCACCCGCACCCGCGTTCTGGCGGCGGCAAAAGAGCTGGGTTATGTGCCCAACAAGATCGCCGGAGCCTTGGCTTCGAGCCGTGTGAATCTGGTGGCGGTCATTATTCCGTCGCTGTCGAACATGGTGTTCCCCGAGGTTCTGACCGGCATCAATCAGGTTTTGGAAGATACCGAGTTGCAACCTGTGGTCGGCGTTACGGATTATCTGCCCGAGAAAGAAGAAAAAGTGTTGTATGAGATGCTCTCGTGGCGGCCATCGGGCGTTATAATCGCTGGGCTGGAACACACTGATGCGGCACGGGCAATGCTGGATTCCGCTGGGATTCCGGTGGTCGAGATTATGGATGCCGACGGCAAACCTGTGGACGCAATGGTGGGTATTTCTCACCGCCGCGCCGGGCGCGAAATGGCGCAGGCGATCCTGAAAGCCGGGTATCAGCATATCGGGTTCATGGGCACCAAGATGCCGCTGGATCACCGCGCGCGCAAACGGTTCGAAGGCTTCACCGAAGTGCTGGGTAAGCATGGGATTGAGATTGAGGATCGCGAGTTCTACTCTGGCGGCTCCGCGCTGGCCAAGGGTCGCGAGATGACGCAAACTATGCTGGAACGCTCACCCGAATTGGATTTTCTGTATTATTCCAATGATATGATTGGCGCTGGCGGGTTGCTGTACCTGCTGGAACAAGGCATCGACATTCCCGGTCAGATCGGATTGGCCGGGTTCAACAACGTGGAATTGCTGCAAGGCCTGCCGCGCAAACTGGCCACAATGGATGCCTGCCGTCTGGAGATCGGGCGCAAGGCCGCCGAAATCATCTCGGCCCGGCTGGATGACCCGGAGTCCGAGATTGAAACGCGTGTCACCCTCACGCCCAAGATCAGCTTTGGTGAAACGCTAAAACGGCGTTGGTGACTTTGGCCCTACAACAGATCGACAACCAAACGGCCCGTGCCGTTTTTATGGATCGTCATGCGCTGGCTGAACCCCCTTCGGGGAATGCCAAGGGCGCAGACCTGCTTGAACTGATCCGGCGGCTTGGCTTTGTTCAGTTGGACAGTATCAACACCGTTGCCCGCGCCCATGACATGATCCTGTTTTCGCGCAGGCCGAGTTATCGCAGCAAGAATCTCAAACACCTGTACGAACGTGACAAGGCGTTGTTCGAACATTGGACGCACGACGCTGCCGTCATCCCAATGGACTACTATTTGCATTGGCATTTGCGCTTTCAGCGCGACGCAGATCTGTTGAAATCACGGTGGAAAAACTGGCGGCGCGACGGGTTTGAACAACAATTCGAAACCGTACTGCAGCATATCCGCGATCACGGGCCCGTCTCCTCGTCCGACGTGGGCAAGGATGAAAAGAAAGGGTCGGGCGGATGGTGGGACTGGCATCCATCAAAAACTGCATTGGAGTTCCTGTGGCGCTCAGGTGCGCTGACCGTCGTTGGGCGCGAAGGATTTCAGAAACGCTATGACCTGACCGAGCGTGTGATCGAGGCGCATCTTCGTCCGGGCCACACGCCCTGCGACGCTGACGAAACCGTGGACTGGCTTTGCAATGCTGCGCTGGACCGGCTTGGGTTTGCCACATCTGGCGAGCTGGCGGCGTTTTGGGACACGGTCAGTTCCGCCGAAGCCAAAGCGTGGTGCGAGAAGGCTTTGCAGGACGGCATCGTTGAAGAGATCGAAGTCGCCTGCACGGATGGACGGTTGCGCAAGGTCATGGCCCGTCCGGGCTTGCTTGACGAGACGACGTCGCTGCCACCGCCTTCTGGTCGGATCAGGGTTCTCAGCCCCTTTGATCCAATGTTGCGCGATCGCAAACGGGCCGAACGACTGTTTGGGTTCCACTACCGGATCGAGGTCTTCGTCCCCGAACCCAAACGGACCTATGGCTACTACGTCTTCCCGCTGCTGGAAGGTGACAAACTGATCGGGCGGATCGACATGAAGGCGCATCGGGATTGCGGTGAGCTGCGTGTACGGGCCGTCTGGCCGGAACGCCGCGTGCGTTGGTCAGAAGCGCGCAGCCGAAGATTGCACGCTGAATTGGAGCGGGTTCGATGCTTTGCCAATCTGGACCGGGTCGAGTTTACCACAGACTGGCTGAAAGACCCTAAATAGGGTCTATTCGGCGGCAGACAGGGTCAGACGGATATTCTCCAACCCGTCGATTCCGCCTTCAATCACATCCCCGGCCACAACCGGACCTACACCAGCTGGCGTACCGGTCAGGATCAAATCTCCCGGCCGTAGATGATAAAAGCCCGAGAGATGGCTGATGATTTCGTCGATTTTCCAGATCAACTCGGCCAGAGTCGCATCCTGCCGGATCTCTCCGTTGACGCTCAGATGGATGCGTTTGTCATCATCCGGCGACCAGGCAGTTGACCGGGTCAACGGGGCAAAAACAGCGCTGTTTTCGACATCCTTGCCCAAATCCCAGGGCCGTTGCTTGTTACGCTCACGAATTTGCAGATCGCGCCGGGTCATATCCAACGCGCAGCCATATGCATAGATCGCATCCCAGGCCTCGGTGCTGGTGGCGCGAAACACCGGTTTTCCGATCGCCACGGCCAGTTCCATCTCATGGTGGAAATTCTCGGTTCCGGGCGGGAAAGGAACTGTTATTCCAGACAAAACCGCATTGGCGGCAGATTTCGTAAAGTAAAACGGGACCTCTCGATCAACCTCATGTCCCATCTCGGCCGCATGGGCTGCGTAGTTTCGCCCGACACAGAAAATTCGCCCAATCGGATACGCGCCAACCTCACCGTCAACAGGGATGGTTATCAGCTCCGGCAGAGAGAACAGGTTATCTTGCATTGGGTTCCCTTTTGATCGCGAAACACGCAGCGTGATAGGCGCATTTGCACTGGCAAGTCGTTGGAACACGCCAGTTTCTGCCAACACCCATAGATTGTTTCGGCATGAAATTGCTCAATTTTCTTCAACAGCCCGGCGACCGTTCCCAGCCGCATTCCGTTGCGCCTTTATAGTTGCGATAAACCGATAAGCCCAATTGGATTCGGAAAAAGGGTCGCCGGACACGTGAGGTAGCAAAAAGAAGAGTGTCCCAGCCGCACAGAATCCTTGGGTTCTGCAACTTGGTTTGCGCATAAATTGCGCGGAACTAATGTTCGTTGAAGTGATTGAAGACGCATTGTGCCTATTGCCAAAGCGGAAAGGCACAACACCACGGTAACACCAACCGCCTTGGAAAATTACCAGGGCAAAACAGCACTATGAACCTGACTCGAAGATACCTCTTGCTGGCACCAACAGAAGTCGGCAATAGGCTACGACCGCTTCGAAGCGCATAGGCACAAGGTCCATCCCCCTGGATCCTTCGGGCCGTTCGGTGAACCGTATTTTCGGTTCTGCAAATGCTTCGGAGCGTGGACCTGGATTAAAATCCAGTCCGGGTCTGGCCGCCCCGCCGGAGAGTTCCCCCTACCATCTCCGGCGGGGTGCCAAAATCGGGTCATCGACCTAAGGGCCGCATCAGGTCTCCAGATCTTTCAACTCACTCAAAAGATCCAGCAGCAATTCATGCTTTTCAGGACCCAGTTGAGTGCGAATACGCTCGGCCTGTGCAACGCTGACGGCAAGGTTAGCGCGAATAATTTCTACACCCTTCTTGCTGATCTCGACGATCTGGCGACGCCGGTCGACCGGGTGGCTGCGGCGGACGATCAGGTCTTTTTGTTCAAGGTTTTGCAGGATGCGCGTCAGGCTGGGCAACAACAAACAGGCCCTTTCTGCGATATGGGTCGGTTCCTGCGGCCCTTCTTCGTTGAGAACACGCAAGACGCGCCACTGCTGTTCGGTGACACCTGCATCAACCAGCAATGTGCGAATGGGACCCATGACCTTTTCCCGTGCCCGCAGCAAAGCAATAGGCAAAGATCTCGACGTAAGTGGAAGTTCGTCAGCCATACGGAATCTTGGCCGAAATCCAGAAGGTTCGCAAGCAATCCAGCGGAATTGAAAGTTTTGGGAAACGGAATTGACCTGGCCTGTTGAATACCTATCACTGATCTCAAAGACATACGCACCCCGGGCCCGCCCGTCTGGTGCCGCACGGGAGGATCAGAATGAAATGGGATGAGTTCGCCGGATGGGGCAAAAAAGTCGCGGATTGGACGCAAGACTACCATCAGAATGTTGGCGACAAACCGGTGCGGGCGCGAACCGAACCGGGGGATGTTCTGAATGCGCTGCCAGCTACGCCGCCGGAAAACGCGCAGCCCATGGAAGACATCTTTCGTGACTTTGAACAAATTGTGATGCCGGGGATCACCCATTGGCAGCACCCCCGGTTCTTTGCCTATTTCAACGCAAACGCATCGGCCCCGTCCGTCTTGGCCGAGTTCCTGACCAGCGCAATCGCGCCGCAATGCATGTTGTGGCAGACCTCGCCCGCCGCAACGGAAATGGAAACCCGCATGATGGACTGGCTGCGTCAGGCGCTGGATCTGCCGGAAGGGTTTGCCGGTGTCATTCAGGATTCAGCCTCATCAGCCACATTGACCGCCGTACTGACAATGCGGGAAAAGGCGCTGGACTGGCAGGGCAATCAACAAGGCCTGTTCGGGAAAAAGCCGCTGAGGGTCTATTGCTCATCCGAGGTCCATACGTCGATCGACCGGGCCATTTGGGTTGCCGGGATTGGTCAGGACAACCTTGTACGCGTTCCAATCAAAGGGGATTGGCGCGGTATGGATCCGGAAGCATTGGACAACGCGATTCAGTCCGATTTGGACTCTGGTTTTCATCCTGCAGGTGTCATCCTGTGCGTTGGCGGCACCGGGACAGGGGCGACAGACCCGGTGGATCGCTGTCTGGAAATTGCGCAAAAACACGGGCTGTATACGCATGTGGATGCGGCATGGGCGGGATCTGCGATGATCTGCCCTGAGTATCGGCACTATTGGCCCGGCATCGATCAGGCGGACAGCATCGTCTTCAATCCTCATAAATGGTTGGGCGTGCAATTCGATTGCTGCGCGCATTTCCTAAAAAACCCCGATGATCTGGTGCAAACACTGGCGATCAGCCCCGAATACCTGAAAACGCACGGCAAGGATGGGATCATCAACTACTCGGAGTGGACTGTGGCCCTGGGTCGTCGGTTCCGCGCACTGAAACTGTGGTTTGTGATCCGTGCCTATGGCCTTGAAGGTCTGCGGGATCGGCTGCGAAATCACGTCAACTGGTCCAGGGATCTGCATGACCGGCTGGCCGCCGAGCCGGATTTCGAAATCGTCACCCCTCCGATGTGGTCCTTGTGGACCTTTCGTTTTGTGCCGACAGAAAACCCCCATTTGTACAACTTGGAAGATCTGAACCTGCGCCTGGTGAACGCCATCAATGATGATGGGCGCATTTATCTGACGCAAACGCGCGTGGGTGGCACGTTTGTCATTCGTTTTCAGGCGGGACAGTTCGAAACCACCGAAGAGGACGTGAAGATGGCGTTTGATGTCATCACCGAAATCGCCCGATCTCTGACAGATTAAGACCGGAAAAACAGAATGGCTGCCCAGACAAACACGTTCAAGCAGGCTCTAACACAGGGAAAAAGGCAGATCGGCTGCTGGATGAGTTTTGCCGAACCCGTCACTGCCGAGATTATGGGAACTGCGGGTTTCGACTGGTTGGTGATCGATGGTGAGCATGCACCGAATGACATCCGATCGATCCGAGATCAACTAATGGCGCTGGCCAACAGCGCATCACACCCGGTTGTGCGCATACCCGTGGGTGAACCCTGGTTGATAAAAATGGTTCTGGATGCTGGCGCGCAGACCATTTTGGTACCTATTGTGGAAAGCGGCGAACAGGCGCAGGAATTGGTGCGCGCCTGTCGCTATCCGCCAGACGGGGTGCGCGGTGTTGGGGCATCGGCGTCACGGGCGACGATGTATGGGACCGCAAGTGACTATATCCAAACGGCGGATCAGGAAATTTGCTTGCTGGTTCAGGTCGAAAACCGCGCCGGAATGGCGGCGCTGGACGAAATCCTGCAGGTGGAGGGCGTCGATGGCGTGTTTATCGGGCCCGCCGATCTGTCCACGGACATGGGATTTCAGGGCGACAGTAAGGCCCCTGCAGTGCGCGAAGTGATTGCCGACGCTCTGTCCCGTATCAAAGCCGCAGGCAAGGCGCCCGGGATTCTGGGCACCACCGAGGAAGCAACGCAGGTCTATTTGGAAATGGGCGCGCAGTTTCTGGCTGTGGGGATCGACGTCATGCTGCTGACACAGGGATCACGGGCACTGGCTGCACAATGGAAGGAAAAATAGCGCGTCAGCCACGCATAACCGCAGCGGCCTGCGCATAACCGCCCGAGGCCCCGTCAACGAAATGCACATGATCGTCGCGCGTGGCCGCCGGGACAAAGCAGGTCATCATCGCTTCGTCCTGTGCGTGCAGGCCATAGCGGATCTTGCCGCGCCCGCGCGCCTCTTCCAGCAGATGTTCAATCTGCGAGAGCGTGCCCTGGTCGCAATCCAAGGTCATCTTCAACCCGTCATCGAATTTTCGGAAATCAGCGTTGCTGCTGACCATACGCTTGTAATGTTCGGGCTCGAACTGCCCCAATCGCTTTCCGGTTTTGAACAGAAGCCCGATCAGCAGGTTTTGCATCAACAGAAGCGACTTTTGCAGAAACATATTCCGCCCATTGCGGGACACGTGCGCATCAATGTCCACACCCGGAGGCGGCCAGTTGATTGGCGGGCCATTGACAGGGACCGGATGCCCGCCACGCTCTAACCCTTCGGATGCTGACAACACAGATTTCACCAAATCCGAAAAATCGCTTTCGGTGGCAGCCGGTGTGGGCTGCACAACAACCGAGACGATCCTACCATGTTGCGCCGGGCTGTTGGACCATCGGCACGACAATCCCGTCAAGTCAGGCATTGCGCCCGGATCAGCCGGAGGAACCTCATGACTGCCTGCTTTCATCTGCGCGTCGGCCCAGGCCAAACCTCCGCCAGAAAACATGGCATAATCCACACCTGTCGACGGCGCATAGCGCGCCACGCGCAGATCTTTTCCCACCTGCCGGATTTCGGCCACGGACACCAAAGCGGCGCGCAGGGGCATCGAAAACTCTTCCTCCGACCAGCGCCGCAAGGCCGCCAGAGTGGTACGCGCAGTTTCAGCAGCGCTGGGCGGAATCGCAAAACCTGCACCATCACCGCCAAAGACATAAGGAAATAGCTTACCGCCCATCGCGTTGATCATCGCCGAGATCACTGCCGCCCCAACCATGTTCACCGTCTTGTATCGGCCCCGTTCAATTTCACCTGTTGAATCAACGATGTCCGCCACCCCAAGCACCCAGTCATCAGGTGCCGGAGTAAACTGCGCCGGGTCCGCCAATCGGGTGAAATCGCGCAGCAAGGGCAGGTTTTCGTAAAACGCAGAATGAAGGTCTTTCATTGTCCCCTCAGGTTCGGGTGTAGGCAAAGGATAGCTCGAATGTGATCGCTGTCCGCCCTCTGCAACATTGTACACGTGCTTGTGCGTTTTGCCATGGCGTGCCAAGCATTCCTTTCAGAACCTTAGGAAGGGGTTGTTCATGCAGGCAGGGTTGGTGGTTTTGTGCCTGGCCTACGTCCTCAGCCAGTTCTTTCGCGCTTTTCTGGCGGTTCTCAGTCTGGATCTGGAACACGATATTGGTGCCTCGCCGGAAGATCTGGCCTTTGCCTCGGGCCTTTGGTTTCTGGTCTTCGCAGCAATGCAGATCCCGGTGGGCTGGGCGCTGGATCGCGTTGGGCCGCGACTGACAGCCGCTGTATTGTTGCTGGTTGGCGGCGCAGGTGGCGCGGGGTTATTCGCCATTGCCACATCGCCGCTGCATATCAGTGTCGCCATGGGATTGATTGGCGTCGGCTGCTCTCCGGTTTTGATGGCGTCGTATTTTATCTTCGCACGCGAATATCCACCGGCAAGGTTCGCTACGCTGGCGGCCGTTATGCTGGGCGTTGGATCGGTAGGCAATCTGGTGGCGTCCTATCCAACAGCGTTGGCGGTCGAGCTGATGGGCTGGCGCGCGACGATGGCCGGGCTGGCCGTGGTGTCCGCCGCCATCGCCGCCGGTATCTGGCTGAGCGTACACGACCCCGCCAAGGTTGAGACGGACCACAAGGGATCGCTGCTGGATCTGCTGAAAGAGCCCGCCCTTTGGCTGATCCTACCGCTGATGTTGGTCGCTTACGCACCCTCAGCCGCGTTGCGCGGCCTATGGGCGGGGCCATATCTGAGCGATGTATTTGGGCTTGGCACAACCCAGATCGGGACAGCGACATTGGTGATGGGGGCGGCAATGATTGCTGGCACCTTTGTCTACGGACCACTGGATCGGATGTTTGGCACGCGAAAATGGGTGTTGCTTGGGGGCAATGCGCTGTGTGCCGCCGCTTTGGGTCTGCTGTGCCTGTGGATTGACAGTGGCATTTGGATTTCGGTTCTGCTGTTGGCCTTGATCGGATTCTTGGGGGCCAGCTTTCCGCTGATCATGGCCCATGGTCGTGCCTTTGTGCCACCGCATCTTGTGGGGCGCGGGGTCACTTTGTTGAACCTTTTTGGTATTGGGGGTGTAGGCATATCACAGTTCGTCACCGGGCGCATTCATGCTGCCACTGTCGAAACGGGCTCAACCGCACCTTACACGGCTATTTTTGGCTTTTTTGCTGTAACCCTTGCCATCGGTTGCGTGATCTATCTATTCAGCCAGGACAGCGTGGACTGAATTTGACCGGATCTTTCGAAAAGGAGAGTGCTGTGCAGGAAATCGAGGTCATTGCACCCAACCTGAAGCACAGCCTTTCAGGGGTGACCACAACAGTTATTCGTCTGCTGCCGATCCAGAAAAAGATGATCGGGATTGTGGCAACGGGCCCCGGTCTACCGGAAGATCTGCCGCACATTCGGCTGCTCAAGGTTCCGTTCCTGTCGAACCGCACAACGCGGGTTTGGCATGCGCGTCGCAACACCGAAATGCTGATGGGTCTATTCCTGAGAACGGTTCTGCGACGAAACCTGAAACTTTTGTTCACCTCTGCCGCGCAACGTGATCATTCCGGATTTACCAAATGGCTGATCTCAAAAATGGACGCGCTGATTGCCACAACCCCTCAGGCGGCCTCTTTCCTGAAACATCCGTCGACGGTCATCATGCATGGCGTGAACACGGAACTGTTTCATCCAGCCGATGACAAGCAGGCGTTGCGGCAGAAGCTTGGTCTGCCTGATGGGGTTTTGATTGGGTGTTTCGGGCGTGTCCGGCCGCAAAAGGGGGTCGATCTTCTGGTTGACGCGGCGATCGATGTGCTGCCGTCGTTCCGCGATGCCAGTATCGTATTCACTGGCCGCGCCACCAAAGAATTCGAAGCCTTTCAGCAAGAACAAGAACAAAAGCTAAAAGACGCAGGCCTTGCCGATCGTGTGCGGTTTCTGGGCGAGCGGCCCTGGGAAGAGATCGTCGAAACATACCGGGCGCTGGATGTGTTTGTCGCCCCTGCCCGCCACGAGGGGTTTGGTCTGACCCCGCTTGAGGCGATGGCATCCGGTGTTCCTGCAATTGCCTGCCACGGGGTTGGTGCCTTCAGCGCGCAGATCGAAGATGGCGTCACCGGGCGTTTGGTTGAAAAAGACAACGCCCCGGAATTGGCCGCAGCGCTCAGGCAAATGCTGGATGATCCGGCGAAATTGGCTGCTGCCGGACAGGCCGCGCGGGCGGGGGTTGAGCAGAAATTTAGAATCGAAGGCGAGGCCGAAGCCATCGTTGGGGTCTACAGATCACTGCTGGGCACTGGTTAAGGCTGATCCAACCGTATCAATTCGACGTCAAACGTCGAATTCGGCCTCGAAAGCCCTTTTTTCTTTTCTGCATCGCGGCTATGAACGCGCGTCCTTAACACTGGAGACATGAAATGGGCTATCGCGTCGTCGTCGTCGGCGCCACGGGTAACGTGGGCCGCGAAATGCTGAACATTCTGGCTGAACGCCAGTTCCCTGTTGACGAACTTGCCGTGCTGGCAAGCCGCCGTTCGCTGGGCACAGAGGTCAGCTTTGGCGATAAGACACTCACCACACAGGATCTGGATACGTTCGATTTCACCGGTTGGGATATCGCGCTATTTGCTGTTGGATCTGCTGCGACCAAAGACTATGCGCCGAAAGCGGCGGCTGCGGGCTGCGTGGTGATCGATAACTCGTCGCTCTATCGCTATGATCCAGACATCCCGCTGATCGTGCCCGAGTGTAACCCGCAGGCGATCCACGATTACGCCAAGAAGAACATCATCGCCAACCCCAACTGCTCGACCGCGCAGATGGTGGTGGCGCTGAAGCCTTTGCATGACCGCGCCAAGATCAAACGCGTTGTCGTCTCGACCTATCAATCCGTTTCGGGTGCTGGCAAAGACGGTATGGATGAGCTGTGGGATCAGACCAAAGCAGTTTACAACCCCACGACCGAAGTTCCGCCGAAAAAATTCCAAAAACAAATCGCTTTCAACGTCATTCCGCAGATCGACGTCTTCATGGAAGACGGCACGACCAAGGAAGAGTGGAAGATGGTGGTCGAGACCAAAAAGATTGTCGATCCATCGATCAAGGTCACCGCAACATGTGTCCGCGTCCCGGTTTTTGTCGGCCACTCTGAGGCCGTGAACATCGAGTTCGAAGAGTTCCTGGACGAAGACGAAGCCCGCGACATCCTGCGCGAGGCACCGGGTGTCATGGTGATCGACAAGCGCGAAGACGGTGGCTACGTCTCACCCATCGAATGCGTTGGCGATTTCGCCACGTTCATCAGCCGCATCCGTCAGGATTCAACGATTGAGAACGGCCTGAATCTTTGGTGCGTCAGCGACAACCTACGCAAGGGCGCCGCACTGAACGCAGTACAAATCGCCGAGCTGCTGGGCCGTGAGGTCTTAAAAAAGGGCTGATCGGTGGCCTAAGTAGTATACAGAGAACCCTGCCGTTCCATCGGCAGGGTTAGATGGCTATAGGTCCGCTATGCAGGACAAGTTTGACTTGCACCGCAAATGCGCCGATGTCCACTTCAGGGTAGCCACTCAACAAAGGTTGTTATCGCTCTGACCTGGGCCAGGTCGTTCTGAAACTTACATTTCTTTGATTTCAGCTTTCGGAATGTATCCTTTTTTCGCCACATTCAGGGTCTAGAAAACTTTCAAAATTCGTAGTGTCGCCTTGATGAAGGCCCCAATTGTGCTTCTGAACAGCACCATTGTTTATTGGACAACGGGGATGAGACGCTTTGAGCAACGGGAAAATGTGGTAATTGCCAGCCTTCAGTATCAGTGATGGTAACTCAACAATATTCACCGATACGACACCCGGTGGTGGTCTCGTAATTGATTTCGCGACGTTGGATAACAGCTTTAGCGTTCAAATCAATGGTGTCGAATTGTTCGTTGGTGGCCCCCCGGGGGCACCAAATGAGCTTGAGTTTCAGGCACCTGCAACTGCTGGTCAAACAGTTCGATTTGCCGATGGTGACCGGTACGAATTCAATACACCTGCCATCTGGCAGCTTGGCAACACGAACGGTGAACCCGTGGTCCGTTTGGTGATAAATCCAGACGGGACGATCACGTTGTCCGGCGTGAAAACGAGTAATGGATCGCTCGAACCATTGGAGCTTTTTAACGGGCTATCCGTAAACACAGCAGCGATTGATGCCGCTTGGAATGAGAATGGTACAAATACGATCGTCGTGGATCAGATTGCGACTGGACCCACGAACGCGAGCGGTGATTTTGTTGACGTGCCGTGCTTTTCATCGGGAACTCTGATTGAGACCTTGCAGGGACCCGTACCCGTTGAGCATCTGAAAGCGACGGATCAGGTTCTTACATATGACTGTGGCTATAAACCAATTCGTTGGATTGGGTCGCGCAGTTTAGATCATTCCCAACTTCAAGCTAATCCAAAACTCAAGCCTATTTTGATACGGGCAAAGTCATTGGGAGTGGGATACCCAAAGCACGATTTGATTGTATCGCCACAGCACCGTGTTCTGGTGTCTTCACGGATTGCCATGCGGATGTTTGGGTCCAGTGACGTATTGATTCCAGCGCACAAACTGCTTCCGGTGGCTGGTATTGATGTACTTTATAATACGACGGATGGAGTGGTTTATTGGCATATACTGTTTGATGGTCACCAGATCATCTGGTCCAATGGAGCTCCATCAGAAAGCTTGTTTACCGGGCCAGAAGCACTGAAAGCGGTTTCTGCCGAAATGCGTGAAGAAATACAAACGTTGTTCCCAGAGATGTGCGAACCTGATTTCAAGCCAATATCGGCCCGTCACATACCGCAAAAGGGCAAGTGGATGAAAAAGCTGGTTCAGCGACACCAGGCGAATAACATGCCGTTGTATTGCGAAACTGTAAGCGCGTCTTCGCGTGCCAGAGCCTTGTAATAAAGCACTTTGGTTTCGTTATGGATTTGGCAGAGTCGAAGAAGCAGTCATTCATTTGAAATGCAGCGTTGGTTAGTTTGGGGTCATACCTGACATTCCACACTTCGCAGAAAGCCGCCTCCGATCACCCTTGCCCTTCAACCAGCGTCTTGAGGTTCGTCAAACCGCGCTCATAGTCGCCGCCAACCCAGTTATCCATCATCAGTCCCATCCAGCGGGACATCGGATTTAGGCCCAGATCGGAATCAAATCCCCAGGTGATCTGCGTCTGATCACCTTCGGGCTGCAGCGCGAAAGTTGCAGTGGCAGTGCCCATGGGACCGAAATCCAGCGCTGTTTTGACGGACTGGTTTTCCACGCTCTCAGTAATGACCTGCGTTCCGGTGCCGACCTGAGGGTTTTCCGAGCTCCAGCTAAGCGCATTGCCAACCCCGGTTTCCGGCCCCGAATAGGACAGCTTGGTTTCCGGATCGCGGGTCAGCCAGGGGGACCATTTCTCGGTCTCCTGCATGGAGTTCACGTACGGAAAGATCACCTCGGGCGGTGCATCGATGGTGATGTTGCGCGAAACCTCGGCCTTGCCAGGTAGCAGATAGGACACCCCGACCAGCACCAGAACAATAACAAGCAGAGAGATGAAAAGTCGTTTTATCAATCTCATAACAGGATCCGATTCTACTACAGCTCGCGGGATCATAACAAAAAATGACGCGAAATCAGAGGTCTGATCCGCGTCATTCGAGCCCGGGCATGTTTGCGCCTAATCAGACAACAACAAACTTCTTGTCCTGCGGGTCATAGCATTGCAACCCGCCCTCGCCGATATCGGTCCAGAGCCCGTGCAGGCTAAGCGCACCGTCTTCGACCGCCGAAGATACAAACGGAAAGCTCATCAGGTTTTCCAGCGAAGCGACGACTGCCTGACGTTCGAGCTGCCTGGCTTGTTCGACGCTGTCTTCTACATCGGCGACCAGATCATATTTCGGTTTCAGGATATCCATCCAGCGGCCAACAAAGCTTTCCTTGGCTTCCAACTGTGGCGCCTGACCCTTGCACATGTCGATGCAGCCCTGAACACCACCGCATTGGGAATGGCCCAGCACGATCAGATGCGCGACCTTCAGCGCGGTGACCGCATATTCGATTGCCGCACTGGTCCCATGGTGATCGCCATCCGGCGCATAAGGCGGGACCAGATTGGCAATGTTGCGGTGGATGAAGAACTCACCCTGGTCGGCGCCGAAGATCGACGTGACATGCACCCGGCTGTCGCAACAGGAAATCACCATTGCACGGGGGCGCTGCCCTTCATCCGCCAGACGGCGGTACCAGACCTGATTTTCGGAATATGTGGTGGCCTTCCAGCCATGATACCGTTTCACCAGGTAAGTCGGCAGAGGTTTGGCGAAGTCCATTGCAGTGTCCCTGTTTTTGTCGCTGACGGATGCTGTAAACCGAATTCAACGAAAATTCGAGCCATTATCCGGCTTCACTGCAAGGTTTTGCAAAGGAAATCATCGCCAATATCGAACCCGCGCCGTGGGGGCGTAAAAACTAGGGTGAATGTGGTGGATAAGATTATCACACTTGAACACAAGGAATCCGTGCGCGTCGATCCGGATCGACTGAGCGGTCTGTACCGGCAGCTGGGCGACAAGAACGCGTTGGACGTGCTGTGTCGAACGGTGGAAGAACTGGCGGTGCGGTTGTCGAATTGCGAACGCTTCTGGCGACAACGTGACTGGGCCGGGCTGCGCAAATGCGCCAAGTCGCTGGTCGCAATATCCGAACAGATCGGATTGATGGCGCTCGCCCGGGTTGCCGGCGATGTAGCCCACTCGGTTGACGCAGGCGACGTGGTGGCAACAGGCGCGACACTGGGCCGATTGATCCGGGTGGGCGAACGATCGCTAACGGCCATCTGGGATCAACAAGACCTTTCCGTCTGACGGGGGTTGCAGGCGGATCACGGGTGATTAGTCTGGGCGCGGATTGAACCAACCGAGACGCCCATGACACTGTCCTTTATCCCGCCCTCAGACTCTTCGCTACCGCTGCACGTGATCGCGCAACCTGATCTGGAAGGCTGGTTACAGGATCAGCCCGAGCTGGTGCAATCATGGATCGCAGCAAACGGGTTTACCGGCGCTATGGGCCAGGTTCTGCTGGTGCCTGGCGCAAATGGCGCAGCCGAGATGGCCGTTGCAGGGTACGGATCCAAAGCCAAGAGAGCACGTAAACGCTTCCCTCTGGCTGCAGCGGCCGAAGCGCTGCCAGAGGGCGCTTATCGAATTGCGTCCGGTATACCAGCAGACCAGTTGGAAACAGAATGTCTAGGATGGCTGATGATCGGCTATGCCTTTGATCGCTATGCCAAACAATCTGCCAGCACAGCGGGTTTGGTTGCCCCGGATGGCATTGATGCCAAACGGATCGAGATACTCGCCAATGCCGAAGCGTTGACACGTGATCTGGTCAATACGCCTGCTTCCGATATGGGACCTGACCATTTGCAAGCGGCGGTCGAAGCTTTGGCCGACGAGTTTGGCGCGACCTGCAATGTGATCCTTGACCAAGCGCTGCTGGACCAGAAGTTCCCAATGATCCATGCGGTGGGGCGTTCGGCGACGCAGGTGCCGCGCCTTATCGACATGAGCTGGGGCGCAAACGGACCGAAGCTGACGCTGGTGGGGAAAGGCGTGTGCTTTGACACAGGCGGTCTGAACCTGAAACCGGGTGCGTCGATGGGCCTAATGAAAAAGGACATGGGCGGAGCAGCCAATGTTCTGGGGTTGGCCCATATGATCATGGCGTTGGAGCTGCCCGTGCAATTGCGGGTACTAATCCCTGCAGTCGAAAACTCTGTCGCAGGAGATGCATTCCGCCCGGGGGATATCCTGACCTCGCGCAAGGGCCTGACGGTCGAGATCAACAACACCGATGCCGAAGGACGCTTGGTATTGGCGGATGCACTGGCCCTGGCTGATGAAGGAAATCCGGATCTGGTGATCTCGATGGCGACACTGACAGGCGCAGCGCGTGTTGCAGTCGGCCCCGATCTGGCACCGTTCTATACCGATGACGACGCGATGGCCGGGGCGTTGTCCCAGGCGGCAAAACCGGCCGCTGATCCGGTTTGGCGCATGCCGTTTCACGATCCTTACGAGGCGATGATCGAACCCAGAATTGCCGATCTGGACAATGCGCCATCGGGCGGGTTTGCTGGCTCGATCACCGCTGCACTGTTTTTGCGCCGATTTGTCGGAGACAGCCGCTATATGCATTTCGACATCTATGCGTGGCAGCCCAGCAAAGCCCCGGGGCGTAGCAAAGGCGGGTTGGGCCAAGGCCCACGCGCGATACTGACCGCATTGCCTGAGATTTTGGCCCTGTGAGCCGTCAACGCATCATACACCCGGTCGTCGACTTGTTGCGGGCACCCGACGGACCACGTGATCGCCAGTTGTTGTATGGTGATACCGTCCAAGTGGTTGAGGATACAAACGGATGGAGCAGGGTCACGTCGGACAAAGACAGTTATCCCGGCTGGGTTGCCTCAGAATATCTGGGACCGACGCTGTCAGAGACCCATTGTATCACCGTACCCGCGACGCATGCTTACAATCAGGCGGACATGAAGAGCCGCGATCTGACGTCCCTGAGTTATGGCAGTAAAGTAAAGATGTTGTCGACACAGAACGGTTTTTTGGAAACCGAATTGGGCTTCATTCCCGCCGTTCACTGCGCACCGATTGCGGAAAAAGCAACCGATCCCGTGGCTGTTGCCGAGCTGTTTCTAGGTTCGCCCTACCTGTGGGGAGGCAACAGCCGGTTCGGGCTGGATTGTTCCGGGCTGGTGCAGGTTGGCTTACTGGCCTGTGGCATTGCCTGCCCCGGTGACAGCGGTGAACAAGAACGTGAATTGGGCGCGTCGGTACCAGATGGAACGCCCGCAAAACGCGGTGATCTATTGTTCTGGAAAGGGCATGTCGCCTGGGTGTCCGGGCCCAACTCGCTGCTTCACGCCAACGCCCATCATATGGCGGTCGCATTCGAGCCGATGGATCAGGCCATTGCCAGAATTCAGGCACAAGGCGACGGCCCGGTAACCGCGCATAAACGGCTTTAGTCCGTACTGACAGACCGGATCAATTTACGCTCTAACACCCGCAGAACGGTCCGCAGATCATGCCCGCGTTTCAGGATGCGGCCATCCATCCCGACAACGGAATACATTCCCTGCTTGGATCGCAGGCGCGGGTCTTTCTCGACCCGGTAAATCGGATGTTCCGCCGTGCGCCGAAAGATCGAGAAAATTGCCATGTCGCGCAGGTTTGAAATACCATAGTCCCGCCATTCTCCGGCGGCGACCATGCGGCCATATACCGATAAAATCTGAGACATCTCTCGCCGGTCAAAGGCCACCGGCATCTGGGCCGGGCTTGCAGAGAACCGGCTAGGAGGCTGCATATTCATACCACCAGCCTTGCCGGAAAATGCGATTGAATCAAGCCTGATGGGCCAGGTCGCAGTATTTCGATTGAAGGTGTTACCGACGACCAACCTGACGACAAATCAGGATCACGGGCAGCAAGCCGACTGCCAGAATGACCAGCGACGGCACAGCAGCCCCTTCAAGACGTTCGTCAGAGGCCAGCCGGTAGGCCTGTACCGCCAGCGTATCAAAGTTGAACGGGCGCATGATCAATGTCGCGGGCAGCTCTTTCATCACATCGACAAATACGATCAACAGGGCTGTTAGCAACGAAGGGGTCAGGATGGGCAAATGCACCCGTCGCAACGTGCCCAGTGGTGATTGCCCCAATGATCGCGCAGCCGCATCCATATTCGCGTGAATCGTGCTTTGTCCGCCTTCATAAGCGCTGAGCGCGGCCGCGAGAAATCGCACCATATAGGCCGCGACCAACAGCCAGATCGATCCGGTGACCAGCAATCCGGTCGACACATCAAACGTGCTGCGCATCCAGGCATCCAGCGCGTTGTCGAACCCGGCAAAGGGAACGATCAGGCCCACCGCAATGACGCCGCCTGGCACGGCATAGCCCAAGCGCGCAATATAGGCGGCCGCCGATGATACACGCCCTGGTCTGAGGCGTTGAAAAAACCCGATGCAGATGGCCGCAGAAACTGTAGCGACAGCGGCAGTACCCGCCAGAATCAAAGAGTTCTGGATGAAGCCCAGATAGCGTCGCGACAGGAGGTTCTGTTCTGAATGCAGGCCCATTTCGACCAGCACGATCACCGGCAGAATAAACCCGAGCAGAACCGGTATAGCACAGAGCGTAAATGCCCCGACCGCGTGCCAACCCGTCAGTTGAGCCGCCGGCTGCGCCACGTGTTGTTTACCCGCGTGATAGTATTTTGCCTTGCCGCGCTGGCTGCGCTCAGTAACGGCCATGACCAATGCAAATGCCAACAGCCCCAGCGCCAGCTGCGCCGCCGCCGCGCGATCCGCCATTGAAAACCAGCTGGTGTAGATCCCGGTGGCAAAGGTCTGAACACCGAAATAGGACACCGTGCCGAAATCGGCGATGGTTTCCATCACCGCCAACAGCACGCCCCCTGCAATCGCCGGACGCGCCATGGGAAGCGAGATGCGTTTGAAGGCCAGCCATGGGTTGTTGCCCAGCGCCCGCGCGGCCAGAAACGCCGTAGCGCTTTGTTGCAGGAACGCAGCGCGGGCCAGCAGGTAGACATATGGGTAGAGGACAAGGATCAGCATCACGGCCGCGCCCTCGGTCGAGCGGATCTCGGGGAACCAATAGTCGCGCGGGCCCCATCCGGTGATGTCTCGCAAGGTCGACTGAACGATGCCGGGGTGATCCAGAATAAAGGTATAGGCATAGGCCAGAACGTAAGCCGGAAAGGCCAGTGGCAGGATCAAAACAATTTCAAGAAACCGGACCCCAGGGAAACGCGTCATCGTCACCAGCCAAGCGGCACCGGTTCCGATACAGAAAGTCCCCACCGCCACCAATGCCACAAGGATCAGCGTGGTCACGGTATAGCGGGGCAACACGGTTTGCATCAGATGCGAGATTGTGTCTGTTCCACCCGTCAAAGCCGCCAGAACCACGGCCACCATGGGCAACAGGCAAACGGCAGCCACACCATAGGATACCCCAGCCAAAAGCCGAGTGCCCCGTGCGCCGCGATTGCGTGATCCGTTTTCTGAGTATTCGATCTGGGCCATTCGTCCTGTTTGCATTGGCGCGCCTCATGCGCCTTGCCTTAATCGACCAATTTCGTCGGAATTTCCAGCGCCAATGCGCCTCAGGTCGGGTCGCGAGGTCGCAGCAATGACAGGTTCTCAAAGACAACCTTCCAGTGCAAAATGTCGTAAGATGCACGCAGACCAGTGGGCCAAAACGGGTCTTGCCGTATCAATTGATCGATCGCTGCCAGATCGCTATCACCCACCAGCCAGATGCCGCCAGCGCCTGCCCCGGTGTTATCGAACAGCGGCCCTGCGGCGGCGATTTTGTCTTCATTCGCCTGTAAGAAGTTCAGGTGCTCAGCCATGTGGGCGCGACGAATATCAGCATCAGCGTGGGGATTGTCTTTGAAAAGGATAATATGTGTCATGCGTGTCCTCCGGTTGCATGTAGGCACATTGAGCCCGCAGAGATGCTGATTGAATGCGGAAGTTGTCCATCTTAACCTGCAAAAATGCCGGACATGAATTGGGACGACCTTCGATATCTGATTGCGCTACACCGCCGGGGCAGCTTTGCCGCCGCCTCGGCAGAGTTGGGCCAGGATGAAACAACGGTCGCGCGCCGGGTTCGCAGGCTGGAACATGCACTGTCAGCCCAGCTGTTGTTTCGAGATACGGCAGGAAAACAACGACTTACCGAGCTTGCCGAAAGGCTGGTTGCCCGTGCCATGCATATGGAAACCGAAACCCGCCACATGACCGAGCTGGTTGGTATGGATCAACGCAGCCTAGCCGGGACTGTTCGGGTAACGGCTGTTCCTGTTGTCGTTGACCGGATATTGGTGCCCGCTTTTCCCGGGTTTCAGCAACGCTATCCTGACATCACCCTAGAACTGGTGCCGGAAGGCAGAAACCTAAGCCTTACCCGCCGCGAGGCGGATCTTGCATTGCGATTGGGTCCGCCCAAAACAGGCGGGTCTGATACCCTTGCGCAGCGCATCGGCTGGCTGGAGTTTGGCCTCTACAGATCGTCGATCACATCAACACCGGGCAAACCGCCGCAATGGATCCTGTACGACACAGCACATGCCTATCTGGAGCAGGCGAAATGGATGAGCGCGCAATCTGACCCGCATTCGACAACCACTCTACGCGTGGCGGATCTGAATACCGCTATCGAAGCCGTCGCCCATGATTTGGGGCAGAGTCTGTTGCCAGTTGCAGCCGGCCAAAACGATGTCCGATTGCACCAGATTAAGACGCCGCCCACAGCAGATACCCCAAGACGCCCGGTTTGGTTGCTGTCCCACAAGGACCAAAGCCATCTGCAGGCGATTCAGGCGGTGAAGGGCTGGCTGTCGAACCTCAGCTGGGGCGCATCAGGTCAAATGCAGGATCATTCGTAAACACGCTGATCCTCGATCACGAGACCGTCTTTGGGAAGGCTGCCCGGGGCCACGACCTCGACCGCGCCTTTAAGTTTCAGCACTTCGGCCACCGATTTGGCATAGGCTATGTCATCCCCGCCCGGGCTTTCAATCTGGACCGTCATCGTATCCATTTCGCCCTGACGGGCCGCAATGACTCGGGCTTTGACGATCTCGTCATGCTTGCCGACCAGCGCAGCAACCTGTTCCGGGCGCACAAACATGCCCTTGATCTTGGTGGTCTGATCGGCACGCCCCATCCAGCCTTTGATGCGCATATTGGTGCGCCCACAGGGTGATTGGCCGGGCAGCATCGCCGACAGGTCACCGGTCGCAAACCTGATCAATGGGTAATCAGGGTTGAGCGATGTCACGACAACCTCACCAACCTCACCCGGCGCTACCGGGATTCCGGTTCCGGGGGTCACGATCTCGATGATAACATGCTCATCAATGATCATCCCCTCCATCGCGGCGCTTTCATAGGCGATGTTGCCCAGATCAGCTGTGGCGTAACATTGCAGGCACGAGATCCCCCGGTCGGCATAGTCCTGACGCAGGGATGGGAACAGTGCGCCACCGCCAACGGCCGCTTTGGAGAAGTTCAGGGCCACGCCCATGTCATCGGCCTTGTCCAAAATCACCTTCAGGTAATCTGGCGTTCCTGCATAAGCCGTGCAGCCAATGTCGCGCGCAGCCGTCACCTGCAACTCGGTCTGTCCGGTTCCTGCTGGTAAAACAGACGCGCCAACCGCACGGGCGCCGCTTTCAAAGATCATGCCGGCCGGCGTCAGGTGATAGCCAAAGCAGTTCTGGACGATATCCGCCGGCCCAACACCCGCAGCGTGCAGAAAACGCCCCATCCGCCACCAGTCATGATCAGTGCTGCCCGGTTCATAGATCGGTCCGGGCGATTGAAACACATGGTGAAAATTCCGCGCCGGTTTCACTGTAAACCCGCCAAAGGGCGGGCGTTCGGCCTGTGCACGGCTTAGGTCTGACTTGCGCAAGACAGGCAATACAGGAAGATTGTCCGCCGATTCCACGGCATTGAGGTCTGTATCAGCAAGATGCACTGCAAAAGCCGGGGCCGAGGTTACTCGCTTAAGCTGCTCGCGCAGCGCCACGGCCTGATCAGAGGCGCGTTCGTCCGCCGAGCGCGTTTCGAGAGCGTCGAAATAAGTCATCGCCATATCCTCCATTCCCTCACAACCACCTTTTGCGGCGACGATAAGACCGCACGTCACGAAAGCTTTTGCGGCCTTCGTCGGACACCCCAAGATAGAATTCCTTCACATCCGGATTTTCGCGCAGTTCGGCAGCCGGGCCATCCATCACCACGCGCCCGGATTCCAGGATATATCCATAATGGGCAAATCGCAGCGCGACGTTGGTGTTCTGTTCGGCCAGCAGGAAGGACACGCCCTCTTTTTCATTCAGATCTTTGACGATGCTGAAAATCTCTTCGACCAGTTGCGGCGCCAAACCCATCGAGGGTTCGTCCAGCAGAATGGTTTCGGGTCGTGACATCAGCGCACGGCCCATCGCCACCATTTGTTGCTCACCGCCCGAGGTATAGCCCGCCTGAGAGCGGCGCCGTTCTTTGAGGCGGGGGAAATACGTATAAACCAGTTCCAGATCCTGCTGGATCGCAGCGTTGCCGTCCTTGCGCGTATAGGCACCGGTCAGCAGGTTTTCTTCAACTGTCAGATGCTCGAAACAGTGGCGGCCCTCCATCACCTGGATCACGCCTTTTTCCACCAGATCGGCCGGGTCGCTTTCATGCACGCTGGTCCCGCGATACTTGATCGAGCCTTTGGTGACTTCGCCACGTTCGGAATGCAGCAGGTTCGACACCGCTTTCAGCGTCGTTGTCTTGCCCGCGCCATTGCCACCCAGCAGCGCGGTGATACCGCCCTTGGGCACATTCAGGCTGACGCCTTTCAGCACAAGGATCACGTGGTTGTAGATCACCTCGATATTGTTGACTTCCAGCAGGGTTTCCGCCTGCACGTCAGTGGTGTGTGCCGCATCCAGCATCAGCGCATATCCTCGTGCCTGTGTCGGGTTCGGGGCGGCAGTCAGCCGCCGCCCCGTATGGTTTGGCGCTTTAGTTGCAGCGCGATTCGATCTTGTTTTCCGCCGCATATGCTGCGGAATCTTCATCGATCAGGCCACCAATCACGTCGCCATCTGTTGCTTTAAAGTCCGAAATCAGCGTCCAGGTCTTGTTCGCTGCATCCCACTGGGTCACACCCACCAGAGCGTCACCACCGTGGTTTTCACATGAGACCGAGAAGGTCGGACCGAAGTTGGGCAGGCCCAGTTCAGCCATCTTAGCTTCGGACATCTCAAGCGCTTCCATACCGTCACGCATTTCTGCGGGGGTAATATCGGCATTGCCGGAAATTTCCTGTGCTTTCTTGATGGCTTCAGCGGCCAGAACAGCAGCATAAAGACCACGGTTATACAGAACCGTGCCAACCTGATCGCCCGCGCCAGCGGCTTTGCCAGCATCGACCACGTGCTTTTGCAGATCGTCAAAGACCGGGAAATCTGTGCCGACATTGTGGAACGTCAACGCCTTGTAGCCATTGGCCGCTTCACCCGCTGGCAGCACGTCGTTTTCCGAACCTGACCACCAGATACCGATGAAATTTTCCATCGGGAAACGGATGTTGGCAGCTTCCTGCACGGCAACCTGGTTCATTACGCCCCAGCCCCACATCAGGACATAATCCGGCTTGTCACGACGGATTTGCAGCCACTGGGATTTCTGTTCCTGACCCGGATGGTCGACCGGCAGGGCTACCAGTTCGAACCCGTGCTTCTTGGACAGCTCTTCCAGCGTGCGGATGGGTTCCTTGCCGTAGGCCGAGTTGTGGTAGACCAGCGCGATTTTCTTACCGCTCAGATCTCCTCCGTTTTCCTCAAGCAGATAGTTCACTGCGCCCGAGGCTCCGTCCCAGTAGTTGGCCGGATAGTTGAACGTATGGCTGAACACATCGCCGTTCTTGGCCGAGGTCCGGCCATACCCCATCGTGTGCAGCGGGATTCCGTCTGCGGTCACCTTTGGGATCAGCTGGTAGGTTATCCCGGTCGACAGCGGTTGATACACCAACGCGCCTTCGCCTTTAGTTGCCTCATAGCATTCCACACCTTTTTCGGTGTTATAGCCGGTCTCGCATTCGACCATACGGATCGGGACACCGCCAATACCACCGTCGCGCTCGTTCAGCAGGGTGAAATAGTCGTTATAGCCATCCGAGAACGGGATACCGCCAGCCGCATAAGGCCCGGTGCGATAGCTGAGATCGGGGATCACAAGATCCGCGACAGCGGGTCCTGCGGCCATCAGGGCGCTCAGCGCCATGGTTGCCAGTTTAGTCTTCATCGGGTGTCTCCTCCCTTGATTGATCCGATGTTGTCTTCGGGCTTGCCGCCCGTCTTTTTGATTGGGCCTGCCCCGCTAGTGGGGGAACGGCCAGAGTCTGAGTTTCTCTTTCGCGACGCGCCACAGCTGCGCCAGCCCGTGCGGCTCGAGGATCAGGAACATGACGATCAGGGCGCCGACGATCACA
The DNA here is from genome assembly GCF_900313035.1 of Ruegeria sp. EL01. Taxonomy (GTDB): domain Bacteria; phylum Pseudomonadota; class Alphaproteobacteria; order Rhodobacterales; family Rhodobacteraceae; genus Ruegeria. Next base: position 248,567 of record NZ_OMPS01000044.1, read on the forward strand.
AGCTGCAGGTGCGCCACGATATCCGTGGGCCAGCCCAGAACATCGACACCGACAACTTTCAGGACCACCGGCAGCAGCACAAGAAACGCAGCCCCGGCAAAGGATCCAAAGATCGACCCCAGCCCGCCAATGATCACCATGAACAGCACCAGGAACGATTTCTGGATGCCAAACACCTCACCCACCTCGACCGCGCCAAGGTAAACGGCAAAGAACAACGCACCGGCAATCCCGACAAAGAACGAACTGACAGCAAAGGCGGTGAGTTTTGCCTTCAGCGGGTTCACCCCGATGATCTCGGCCGCGATATCCATGTCGCGGATGGCCATCCAGGTGCGCCCGGTTGTGCCACGGGTCAGGTTGCGTGCAAGGACCGCACATAAGGCCAGAAAAATCAGGCAGAACAAATAGGTCGCCCAGGCCGGAGCATTCGGGCCGGTGATGATAATGCCAAACACATCCCGCTCGGGCGCGTTGATCTGGCCCGAGGCAGAGTAGTTGTAGAACCACGGCACCCGGTTGAAGAGCCAGACCAGAAAGAACTGCGCCGCCAGTGTGGCCACCGCCAGATAAAAGCCCTTGATCCGCAAGGACGGCAAACCAAACAGCACGCCAACGACGGCCGTTATCCCCCCGGCCAGCAGCACATGGATGAACATGCTGACATCCGGAAAGGCTGTCATCAGCTTATAGCAGGCATAGGCCCCTACAGCCATGAACCCGCCAGTACCAAGGCTGACCTGCCCGCAATACCCAACCAGAATATTCAGCCCGATCGCCGCGATGGCATAGATCAGAAACGGCAACAGCAGCGCATTGGCCCAATAGTCGTTGATGATGAACGGGATGATACCAAAGGCCACCGCCAGCACGACATAATACCGATACCGATCGAACTTGATCGGGAAAGTCTGGCTGTCATCTGTATAGGAGGTTTTGAAATCCCCGGCCTCACGATAGAACATGTCTTACTTTCCCCATTCTTCCTGCGCCCGGTTCCGGGTCGCGGCATCCAGCTGTTTCGACCCTTTGGCGTAACCGCTTGCCTCGGTGACACGCACCAGTTTCATGTAGGCCATGACGCCCGTCACCAACCCGGCAAAGGCCAGAACCGCAGCGATCACCAACTGGCTGTCGCTGAGATCATCCGTCGTCAGAGCGATGTACCCAAAAGCCCAGAACCCCGCCCAAGCAATCACGTTGATGACGGCGATCATGTTGGTCATGCTGCGGCCCCACGACTTCTGACGTTCAACCAGTGTACAACCGCAGCCATTGCTGCGTAGAAGAACAATGAATCCATCGCTCGCATGTACCCGATGTACAGAAGCATTCTCATCTCCCACTCGGTGTCGCCGATTATTGCCATGCCCGAACCAGACATGCTGACTTCGAAACATTCGCCAAGCGTTCGTGCAAACCCGTACACCAGCAAGGCGATGGGTAGCGATTTGAAGATGGGTTCCAGCTTATCCATTTAGACTCTCTCGATAATTTTCTCACCAAAGAGACCTTGCGGCCGGAACACCAGAAATATCAACGCCAAAACATAGGCGAACCAATTCTCGGTCGCGCCGCCCACCAACGGACCGATGGCAAACTCGAACAGCTTCTCGCCCACTCCAATGATCAGCCCACCAACGATGGCGCCGGGGATCGAGGTGAACCCACCCAGCATCAGAACCGGCAGCGCCTTGAGCGCGATCAGCGACAGCGAGAACTGAACGCCTGACTTGGTGCCCCACATGATGCCCGCGACCAACGCCACGAAACCGGCAACCGACCAGACCATGATCCAGATGAAGTTCAGCGAGATGCCCACTGACAGCGCCGCCTGATGGTCATCCGCCACAGCGCGCATCGCCCGGCCCTGCTTGGTATACTGGCTGAACATCACCAGCGCGGCCACCAGTAGCGCGGCAATCACAGTCGCCACGACATCGAGATTGTCGATGAAGAAGCCGTACCCAAAGATGTTAAACGTCGTCTCGTCCAGCCACAGGTTGATGCCCTGCGGCAGACCGACATCCAGCGTTTTGATCTCGGACCCCCACATCAGATCAGCCACGCCTTCGAGGAAATACGCCAGGCCGATCGTCGCCATGAACAGGATGATCGGTTCCTGCCCGACCAGATGGCGCATGACAAATCGCTGCACCGCCCAGGCCAGAACGACCATTACACCCATGGTCAAAAGGATCGCCACCAGCGCCGGCACGTTCCATCCGAAATAGTGGATATGGGTCCCAAAGGTCGCGTTGATCAGATGCGCAAACGGCACCTGACCGTTCATGATTCCAACCAACGTCATCGCCGCAAACAGGGCCATAACCCCTTGCGCATAATTGAAAATCCCCGAGGCCTTGTAGATCAGCACAAACCCCAGCGCGACCAGAGCATACAGCACCCCGGCCATCAGACCGTTGAGGATGACCTCCATCGCAAAAACGAGTTGTTCAGGCATTATTCGCACTCCTCCGGCCACAGCAGGCAAGCCTGTTTGGTCTTGTCGATTTTCGTCATAGATATCTGTAGAACGCCGAGATCGGGTCTTTCGTATCCGCGCAGTTCACCATACCAACCGGTCACTTTGATGAACTCGTCTTTGAACGGGCGAACCGCCCATCCAGTCGACTCATCGCGATACTTTTGCAATAAACCTTTGCCACCGCGCACCGCCCGATAGCCTCGGTAAGAGCTAGTTTCATCCAAGAATTGTCGAGCCCAAAGCTCCTCGAAACTTCTCATACCTCTGGAATCCAAGGCGACCAACTTGCATTCGGTCGTCATGGGCGAAGCAATAAGAACGGGCGTTATGCCGTTCGCCAACCAGAACGTATATAGCTCAGTATCTTGGACGGAGTTCCTTCCTAAGGTGTATTTCAAGACATCGCGTAACTGCTGGTATTGTGGGCCCTCAAGCTTCTGAAGACGCGCGCGAATTGAGGTGTGTCCATGCTCAATTTGTGGTGCGCAAACTTCTTCGATTGCAGACTGATACGAGTTGAACTGAGCGTAGGTTTCAGAACTACTTGTGCTGGGCAAAACCATCAATGACAACGCCGCCGCAAGTCGCTTCAATAGAAGCGATTTCGGAAGCTGGCGCACCTTAGTCATGCGACACACCCAGATAAGCGTCGATGACTTCCTGATTGTTGCGCACCTCGTCCGGCGTGCCGTCGCCGATCTTGCGCCCGTAATCCATCACAACTACGCGGTCGCTCAGGTCCATCACCACGCCCATGTCGTGTTCGATCAGGGCGATGGTGGTGCCGAATTCGTCATTCACATCCAGGACAAATCGGCTCATGTCCTCTTTCTCTTCTACATTCATGCCCGCCATCGGCTCATCCAGCAGCAAAAGCTTGGGTTCAGCCGCCAGGGCGCGCGCCAGTTCGACGCGCTTTTTCAGGCCGTAAGGCAGACGTGACACCGGCGTCTTGCGGATGTGCTGGATTTCCAGAAAGTCGATGATCTTTTCAACGGCTTCGCGGTTCTCGGTCTCTTCCGCTTCGGCCTTACCTTTCCACATCGCCTGCTGAAAAATGTTGGTCTTCATGTAGTTCAAGCGCCCGGTCATGACGTTGTCCAGAACACTCATGCCTTCGAACAAGGCGATGTTCTGGAACGTCCGGGCAATGCCCTGGCGCGCGACCTCATAGGGACGCATTTGCGGGCGTGGGGCCCCGTGGAACCAGACCTCACCCTCTTGCGGGACATAAAACCCCGAAATCACATTCAGCATCGAGGACTTGCCGGCCCCGTTTGGACCAATAATGGCACGAATCTCGCCTTCGCGAATGTCGAACGAGATATCCTTGATCGCCACCACGCCGCCGAACCGCAGGGTGATGTTCTTCATCTCCATCACCACACCGCCGATCTTGCGGCCATCCTCGGTGACATATCCATCAACTGCATCAAGCATGTGTGGCTCCTTGAACTACACGAAAACGGGACGGGGGGCGGGGCGATGACCGCAGGTCGAGCGGCGTACGTTCGACCCTCATTCCGCCGCGACCTTGTGCTGTGTTGCCGCGACAACCGGCGCATCAACGATTTCAAGCGTTGCGCTGATCGAACCCTTGCGGCCGTCCTCATACGTAACTTCTGTGGTGGTCGAGACGGAGTTCGAACCGTCATACAAAGCCGCGATGATATCCGCGTACTTATCTTCGACAAATCCACGGCGCACTTTACGGGTGCGGGTGATTTCACCATCATCCGCGTCCAGCTCTTTATGCAGCACCACAAAGCGATGCACCTGACAGCCCGACAACATTTCGTCGGCAGCGACGGATTTGTTCACCTCTTCCACGTGGGACTTTATCGTCTCTAACACACGGGGATTGGCGGTCAGTTCCTGATAAGACGCATAGGCAATGTTGTTGCGTTCCGCCCAATTGCCGACCGCGGTCAGGTCAATATTGATGAAAGCGACACAGCGATCTTTGCCGTTTCCAAACAGCACAACTTCCAGAATATCGGGATAGAACTTCAGCTTGTTCTCGACATATTTCGGCGCGAACATCGAACCATCGGCCATTTTGCCAACATCCTTGGCCCGGTCGATGATGCGCAGATGGCCCGATCCCTCTTCTATGAAACCGGCATCACCCGTCGCGACCCAACCCTCAGCATCCTTGGTCGAAGCCGTGGAATCAGGGTTCTTGAAATACTCCACGAACACACCCGGCGAGCGGTAGTAGATCTCGCCTGTGTCATCGATCTTCAGCTCGACATCCGGCGCTGGCACGCCGACCGTGTCGGCCCGCACTTCGCCATCCGGCTGGACAGTGATGAATACTGTGGCTTCGGTCTGGCCATAAAGTTGTTTCAGGTTGATGCCCAAAGACCGGTAGAAATCAAAGATTTCCGGCCCGATGGCTTCACCCGCCGTATAACCGACGCGAAAACGCCCGTAACCTAAAGTATCTTTGAGCGGCCCATAGACCAGCATATTACCCAGCGCGTATTTCAGGCGATCACCGAAGCCAACCGGCTTGCCATCCAGCAAAAGTCCACCAACTTTCTTGGCGTGCGCCATGAAATGGTGGAACATCCGCTGCTTCAGCTTGCCCGCGTCTTCCATGCGGATCGTCACGTTGGTCAGCTGAGTTTCGAACACGCGGGGCGGGGCAAAGAAATAAGTCGGCCCGATCTCACGCAGATCGGTCATCATGGTTTCCGCACTCTCGGGGCAGTTCACGCAGAACCCACACCAGTAAGCCTGACCGATAGAGAAGATGAAATCGCCGACCCACGCCATCGGTAGATAAGACAGGATGTCTTCGTCTCGCTTGAGATGATCGAAATCCGCCGAGTTCTTGGCGCTTTCTATCACATTGCGGTTCGACAGCACCACGCCCTTGGGCTTGCCTGTTGTGCCCGAGGTATAAAGCATGACGCAGGTATCGTCATAGGTGATCGCAGAAACGCGCTTATCCAGTTCCGCATCAAAGCGGGCGTGACCTGCATTGCCCTCAGCCATGATGTCATCAAGCGCATTCATCTGAGCGTGGTCGTATTTCCGCATCCCGCGCTTATCGGTGTATAGGATGTGTTTGATCTGGCTCAGGTTTTCCTGAATTTCGATGACTTTATCGACCTGCTCCTGATCACCGCAAACGACGTACTTCGCGCCGCAATGCTCCATCACATAGGCCATCTCTTCGGCCACGGCATCCTGATAGAGCGGCACCGGAACCGCGCCCACCATCTGTGCAGCCACCATCGACCAGTAGTGCGCCGGGCGGTTGCGCCCGATCACGGCGATATGGTCACCCTTCTCGACGCCAATTTCCAGAAAACCCAAAGCAATCGATCGAACCTCGGCAGATGTCTCAGCCCAGCTCCAGCACTGCCAGATCCCGAATTCCTTTTCACGGTACGCCGGGGCATCCCTGAACTGTGCCGCATTGCGATGTAGCAGCGCCGGAAGAGAGTGCATCCCTTCAGCGCCCAACTGCGTCTGAGCCAATCTTTCTCTCCTCCCCATCCGGACCTGCGGTGGGCCGGAAACGGCGGACCCGGAACACAGCCCGGACGCCAGTGCCCCGATTAGGGACAGCTGCACCATCAGCGTCAACTTTTTCCTGATGTTTTCTCAATTCTTACGAATTGTAACAAGCATGGAGAGGCGGTCTTTCGGGTTCAATAGAACGTACAACTCGCAAAACTCTGGGACTATGCGAAACATCGGTCTGCCTTGGGCGTGATGCCACGCGTCGGCAGTAGGGTTGATGAAGTCGAAAAAAGGTCATCGATACCAGGCGGATCGAATGTCTCGTTCGAGCCCGAACTCCCAGAGCTGCATGTTGGCCGAACCGCAGCTTCAATACCGCTCGGCCAATTATTGTGGTCGTTAGGCGGCTTTCATCTGGATCAACTGAATCAGGTTGCCACAGGTGTCATCAAAAACAGCCATGTGTACTGCGCCCGCATCCATTGGTTCGGTGGTGAACTCCACGCCTCGGTCGGTCAGCTTCTTCCACTCGGCATCGAGATCTTGCACCTGAAATGAATGGGCGGCGATACCATCGGCAACGATTGCCTCCTTAAACGGTTTCGTGGCCGGGTGGTCGCTTGGTTCAAGCAGCAACTCTGTCCCGTCCGGGTCTTCTCCAGAAACAACCGTCAGCCAACGGTTGGCGCCCAATGGAATATTGTGTTTTACCTTGAAGCCGAGCACTTCCGTATAGAATTTTTCGGCCTTGTCTTGGTCGTCAACAAAGACGCTTGTGACATAGATTTTCATGTCTTGGTTCCTTTCGGTTTGTACTTCGTGAGCCATGATGCCGCCACGATGTCGTCTTCGCTGACGCTCAAAGAATGCGCCTTTGTTCGCCCTTTCCATTTGATCTCAATCAGCCCTGCTTTTTCTAAAACAGCGAGATGCTGGGAGACCGTCTGTCGGGACAAAGCAATTCCATCCTCTGCAACCGAAGCCGCGCACACCTCGAACAACGATTGAGCTGGCCTTTTGCTCAAATGGTCGATGATGCGACGACGGGTGCTGTCTGAAAGAGCCTTGAAAATTAAGTCGAGTTGGTCGTCTATCATGCGCTCTATATGCAGTAAGATTACAGCATGTCAAGTGCAGTAGTTTTGCTGCATAACTGCCCGGCGCCGAAAAGCGGACGTCACTGGCTAGCATACAAACGGCAGCAAAGTCTAAGGTTTGTGGCTGCTGTCAGCGTGAGCTGCAGCGGCGATAAATCTGACAAGGAGGAAAGCGCGGGCGGCTTTCGCTGCTATGGGGATAGTGGCTCGAGGCTTGGTTGGCGGATGCCATGACGCTTGAGGCTGACGACACCGATCCGTGCCGGCCAGCTGATCTTTCTGGGCCCATGCCGCGGGATCGTCATTTTGCTGTTGCCATTGGCCTGCTGCAACGTGGGTTTCGGTGGAGTGGCCGCAACGACTGGTCCGGTGCCTGCTGATGGTGGAACCAGGTGTGAGGGCTGGATCATGCGGCATCCTCCCAGGGTGGCGCGCGGGATCGCGGGGTCTGACCGCGGGTGAAGGTCTCGATGACCACCATGGCGCCGCCGCATTTCGGGCAAGGCTGAAGCTGGTCGTCTTCGTCAGCGCCGGTGAGCGGAGGTTCGTGGGCCATTTGATCCGGCTTTGGTTCGCTGTCGAGCAAGCGCCTGATCATTGCGATCCTGTCACGACGGATGCCGTTGGCGAGGAAGCCCGCATGGCGGATGCGGTGGAAGCCCGACGGCAGGACGTGGATCAGGAAGCGGCGGATGAACTCCGCCGTTGGCAGGCGCATGACCTTCATGCGATCGCCTTTCTTGATCCGGTAGTCCTTCCACCGGAAGGCCACGGTGTCGGCATCTGCGCTGACGAGGCGGTGGTTCGAGATCGCGACGCGGTGGATGTAGCGGCTGAGGTAGGCCAGTACGGCTTCGGGGCCGCCGAAGGATGGCTTGGCATAGACGACCCAGTCGGATTTGCGCAGCGGCGCGAGAAGGGCCTGGAAGGTATCCGGGTTGGCCAACTCCGACAGATCGCCGAAGAAGCGCAGCTTCCCCGCCTGGTGCAACCTCGCCAACCCTTCGAGGAACAGACGCCGGAACAGCCGAGACAGAACCTTCACCGGAAGAAAGAACCCCGGGCGGCAGCCGATCCATCGCGTGCCATCTGGTGACATTCCTCCGCCTGGCACGATCACGTGCACATGCGGGTGGTGCGTCATCGCCGAGCCCCAGGTATGGAGCACCGATGTCATGCCGATGCGGGCGCCCAGATGCTTTGGGTCGGCCGCGATGGTCAGAAGGGTCCGGGCCGATGCCGTGAACAAGAGACCGTAGACCGCCGCCTTGTTCTGGTACGCGATGTCGGTGATCTGCGACGGCAAGGTGAAGACCACGTGGAAGTATTCCACCGGCAGCAAGTCCTCCATGCGCGCCTGCATCCAGTCCTGTGCCGCGCTGCCTTGGCACTTCGGGCAATGCCGGTTCCGGCACGAGTTGTAGGCGATGTGTTGGTGTCCGCACTTGGTGCAGGCCGCAACGTGCCCGCCGAGTGCAGCGGTGCGGCAGGTCTCGATCGCGGACATCACCTTCAACTGCGGCAGGTTCAGATGCCGGGAATGCGCGCGGCGATAGGCAGGACCATGGGCGCGGAAGATATCCGCGACCTCCAGTCTGGGGTAGGACATTGGACCGGGGTCAGCCGGACCCAGCCTCCCGCCTCACCAGCAGATCAAGCGGGCTGGTCACATCCCGGATCGTCTTGGTCGCCACCTTTGTATAAACTGTAGTGGTTTCCAGCTTGGCGTGACCCAGCAGCACCTGGATCACCCGGATATCCGTCCCGCCCTCCAGGAGGTGCGTCGCGAAGCTGTGACGTAGCGTGTGGGGCGAGACCTTCTTCCTGATCTCGGCGAAGTCGCAGGCGACGCCAAACGCGCGGTTGAACTGCCGGGTCGAGATCGGGTTGACCCGGTTGCGACCGGGAAAGAGCCAGCCTGCGGGCCGGGCTTCACGGTAATAATCACGCAGGAGCTCCAACAGGCTTGGCGACAACATCACATGGCGATCCTTGCGGCCCTTACCCTGGTCGACCCGGATCAGCATCCGGTCGCTGTCGATATCGCCGACCTTGAGGTGCGTGACTTCACTCGCCCTCAACCCGCCGCCATAGGCCACGCTGAAGGCAGCTCGGTACCGCAAACCCGGCCCGGGTGCCGTTTCGAGGATACGCGCAACCTCCTCGGCGCTCAGCACAACGGGGATCTTCTTGGCCGCCCGCTGGTAGCGCATATGCCGCTTCATCTCCGGGCGCGGGCATGTCGTCGCAAAGAAGAAGCTCAGCACCGTCAGCCGGTTGTTGAACGTGGGCGCTCCCACACTCCGCTCCTTCATGTCAAGTTGGAACGCCCTGAGCTCTTCCGGTGTCGCTGTGTCCGGCGAGTGCCCGAGAAACCGCGTGAAGTCGCGCATCGCCCGCAGGTACATCGTCTGCGTCTTGGGCTGCAGCCCCTTGATCCGCATGTCTTCGAGAAAACGCTGGCGCAGCGCAGGCACATACTGGTCCGTCATCGGAACCTCCTGTCATCAGATTGAGAAGGTCCCAATCGTCAGACAGGCGCGCCCATCTACAAAATCGTAGCGTCCATTTAGTGTGCATCACTCGCCACAAGCGCCAATACCGCGAGAGCGGTTTCGTCCTTGTTGCGCATAGCAGTCCTTGCGTTGACAAAAATGCTGCGGCTTGCACGAATGGCAGCAATGCGAATACCGCTGTGCGGCGCCGGAGGGAGCGGCGAGAGTCCGGTATGGTGAAGATTTTTCGATGCGGGCCGGGGTGCGACGGTGCGGATTGGCGCTCGGGCGGCCCGCGTTGGAAAATCTCCCAAGGTGGAAGCCGCGGGGGGCTGTCGATGTCTATGGGGATTGTTTGCGGGCGATCGAATGGACCGTTGTTTCTGCGGATCGGTTTGTGCCTTGGTGAGCGGCATTCGGAGGTTTCACCTTGCGTGTTGTAGCTTTGAGTGGGCCCCATGTCGCGAGCATCGCTGCCTTTTCGGATCGCGGCATCAACTCAGCACGTCCTGACCGATCCGGTACAGCTTGGTGCTGCCGGTATGTGCGCACTGTGGGGGACGGGCATTCGGTCATGCGGCCTGCTCCCGTGGCGGCGCGCGCGACATTGGTTTTTGCCCGCGCCGGAAGATTTCGACAACGCGCATGTTGCCGCCGCAGCAAGGGCATGGTTCGCGTAAGGAGAGCGGGGCAAGCTCGGTTCGTTCCTGCGCTTCCAGTTCGGGTAAGCGCTGCCCGAGTAGGCCGCGGATGCGGGCGATCTTTGCCTTCCGTGTTGCGCTGGCCAGAAGGCCGTAATGGCGAATGCGATGGAAGCCATCGGGTAGGACGTGCATGAGAAAGCGGCGGATGAACTCAGGCGTGGCGAGACTCATGATCTTCTGCCGGTCACCACGCTTGATCCTGTAGTCTTTCCAGCAGAATGCGACGGTGTTGGCATCCGCACTGACCAATCGATGGTTCGAGATGGCCACACGATAGGTATACCGGCTGAGATAAGCCAGTACCGCCTCCGGCCCGCCGAAAGGCGGTTTGGCGTAGACCACCCATTCGGTCCTACGGAACGGGGCGAGCCATTTGGTGAAGGCGGCGGTGTCGGTCAGTTCTTCGTGATCACCGAAGAAGGTAAGGGCACCCTCCTGGTGCAGCGCCAATAGTCCTTCAATGAACAGGCGTCGGAACAAGCGCGACAGCACCCGGACGGGTAGGAAGAACCCTGGCCGGCAGGAAACCCACCTTGTGCCGTCTGGCGACAGTCCGCCGCCGGGCACGATCATGTGGATGTGCGGATGATGGGTGAGTGCCGCGCCCCAGGTGTGCAGCACGCTGGTCATGCCGACGCGGGCACCAAGGCGCTTCGGGTCAGCGGCGAGGGCCGCCACGGTCTCGGCCGAGGCGCGGAACAGCAGACCGTAGACGGCCCGCTTGTTCCAGTAGGCGATCCGGGCGATCTCCGCCGGCAGGGTGAAGACCACGTGGAAATACTCCACGGGCAACAGATCCTCGGCGCGGGCGGCCATCCAGTCGCGTGCCGTCGGCCCTTGGCATTTGGGACAGTGCCGATTTTTGCAGGAATTATACGCAATGTGACGGTGATCGCATTTGGTGCAGGCAGCCACATGCCCGCCGAGCGCCTCGGTCCGGCAGGCTTCTATTGCCGACATCACCTTGAGTTGGGAGAGGCTGACATGCCCAGCATTGGCCCGCCGCCACGCGGGGCCATACCTTCGGAATATGTCAGCAATCTCCAGCTTTAGACGGGGCAAGACCCCGGTGAATCACTCCAGGCTTCGCCGCAAGGTCTGATCCTGCAGATTGGCCAACATCTCGTAGGGGCTGACGGTGTCCTTGATCGTCTTGGTGGCGACATGGGTGTATTGCGCCGTGGTCGTCAGTTTGGCGTGGCCCAGCAAGACCTGAATGACCCGGACATCCGTGTTCGCCTCAAGCAGGTGGGTCGCAAAGCTGTGCCGAAGCGTGTGCAGCGTGGCGGGCTTGCTGATCCCGGCCATGTGTTTTGCCGAGGTGAACGCGCGATTCAACTGACGAGACGAGATCGGGTTGATCTTGGGTTTACCCGGGAACAGCCAGCCCTCTGGTCGCGCCTCTTTCCAGTACTCCCGCAGCAGGCCCAGCAATCCCGGCGACAGCATGACCTTGCGATCCTTGCCGCCCTTGCCCTGATCGACATGGATCAGCATCCGATTGCTGTCGATGTCGCTGATCTTGAGGTTGCAGACCTCCGAAGCACGCAGCCCTGCGCCGTAAGAAATACTGAGCGCGGCCCGATACTTCAGCCCCGGTCCTGGCGTCGCCATCAACAGGTCGGAAACCTCCTGTACGCTGAACACCATCGGCAGCTTCTTGGGCTGGGTCTTGAACTGCATGAACCGCTTCATGTCCTCACGACCGCAGGTGATGCCGAAAAAGAACCGCAAGGCCACGATCCGCGTGTTGAAAGTCGAGGGCGTTACCCCGGTATCGGTCATGTGCAGTTGATAGGCGCGCAATTCCTCAGGCGTAGCTGTATCCGGCGGATGCCCGAGAAACGTAACGAAATCCTTGATTGCTCTGATGTGCGACTTCTGAGCTTTGTCGCCCATCCCCCGGATGCGCATGTCCTCCATCATCCGCGCACGCAGCGGGCTCATCTTCTCCTCTGTCATCGGAACCTCCTGTCATCAGATTGAGAAACCTCAATCGTCAGACAGGTCAGCGAGACCGCAAAATGCGGGCCTCATGGGATGCGCGCAACATCAGCCAAATGCGCCATTGCCGCGCGAGCGGCTTAGTCCATGGGCTCGGAGCCGTCATTCGAGATTGATGAGAAGGCACCCAACCCCGACAATTTATCCACGGCCCTTCGCCGACGTTCAGCTGATCAATTTACTGGCCATGTAAATTCTAAAACGGTCATACGGATGTTTGACCTGGCTGTTTGTGCCACCTGTCTACTTTCCAGTTTGCGCATGCGGGCACAGAGGCTTCGTCGTTGCCAACGACACTTATTTTGGGAACCGCCACAGAGGAATTGGCCTGATCTGAACCCAAATTATCCAAAGGCGCGCGATTGGCGAGTGACAGCTTTTCAGATTTATAATCGGCTCACTAGGAAACCTGCGATCATCAAATCAAGATGCGCACCACCCCCATTTTTAAACACTGTGACGTCCTGTGCACTTTGGCGGCTCGGGTGTATTCCGTTAACAAGTTCATAGAGATCTCCCTTCACCGCATCTGCAGTGATCAGCCCTTGCGCGATTGGGATTTTCAATTCGCCAATATGGTCAATTGTCGTATCCCGGCTGTCCACAAACAGAGAGCCCATTGAAATCAAAGTATCGTCAGCCTCACGCATGTCAGCTTTGAACGCGCCAATCAGGTCGACATGTGTGCCGGGCCTAACCCATTCGCCTTTGAGGATAGGCGCGCGGGCCATCGTCGCTGTCGAGACGATGTCAGCGGTGGCTGTGGCTTCAGCCAGATTCGGTGCCACAAAGACCTCAATGTCGTGCTTAGCAAACTCATGGACCAAAGCCGCTGACGCCTCGCTCCGGCGAGACCAGATACCGATACGCTTCAGCGAAGGCATGACGGCGCTGTAGGCTTTGACCAGGCTGCGCGCGACCGTGCCTGCGCCTACGATCAGAAGTGTCTCACTGTCCGGCCGAGCAAGAAGGGTCGCACCTAGGACGGAGTCTGCGGCGGTTTTAATCTCGGTAACAAGTTTGCTTTCGATAATAGCTATGAGTTGGCCATGATCTGGCTCGAACACCAGCATGGCCCCCTGGACCGTGGGGAGGCCAGCCTCTGAATTCTTGTCAAACACGGTGACCGATTTCATGCCATAGCCAAGCTCCGGGATATAGGCCCCGCGACTAAGCAGTGTTTCATCGGCGGGACCAAGAAAGACGTCGTCAACTTGCGCGCGCGGCAGCGTATGACCCTCCCGCAGGGCGACAACGGCGTCGGGCCAGGCAAAGCGGGAGGCCACATCGTTGTAGGTGATGGTTTTTGGTATCATGATCCAATTCCTTAGATGTTTTCGAGCCAGCTCGCAGCGGCAGATACTCCGTCGATCTCGGCAGATTGACCGGTAATGCGGGCGGCGATCAAATCTGCACAGCCCGCCGCCATTACCCAACCCAGCTGACCGTGCCCTGCATTGACCCAAAGATTTTCGAATGCGCGGATGCGCCCAAGATAGGGTGGGCCCGCAGGTGTGCTGGGGCGCAAACCGGTCCAGTATTCAGCGCTGTCCGCATCCACGGCGTCGCCAAAAGTACGGGCGACATAGTCACGCAACATGTCGGTGCGATCCGCAGGCAGCGACATGTCGTGCCCCGCGAACTCTGCGAGTGCCGTGACACGCAATTGACCGCTATAGGAGGCAACGGCCATCAACTCGGTTTCGTCCACCAACGGCAACGTCGGAATGCGGGCTTCGTCCTGAATGGACCAGGTCCCCGAATACCCCTTCACAGGATAAATGTTCGGGGTGAACCCCAGCGGTCGCGTCAGCTTCGGAGTTTCCACGCCAGTCGCCAAAAGGACGGCTTCGCAGGAGATCGTGCCTTTGTCGGTCTCTACCGCTTCAATCTTACCGTTGCTTTGCGTGAACCCAGTTACGCTCGTTTCGAATTGAAAGGTCACGCCAAAGCGCTTGGACAACGCTTCGGCCACACGCACGGCGAAGTCGCGGCAATTGCCGACCGAGTCTGTCGTGCAAAAGAGCCCACCGGCGAATTGATCGGCGCAACCAGCGAGGCTGGGCTCTTTCGCGATCAGAGCCTTGCGATCAAGAACCTGAATGTCGCTACCAGCGGTCTGTTTCAACGCGCCAGTGTAGGCTGCAAATTCGGTCTCGTCGCGAAACAAATAGAGCCCGCCGTCATGGCGCAGCTCTGACGTTAGACCCAGATCCGCCTCTATGTCTTTGCTAAGCTCCCGGCTAAACCGGCTGAGCCGTTGAAGTTTCTCGGTGTTGGAAAGATGGGCCTTGTGGCTGCAGTGCCCCAGGAAGGCTATTCCCCATCGCCACAGCGCGGGGTCCATCAGTCGCGTTACCTTGATCCCGGGTTCGCGGCCCAATAAAGCGCGTGCGATGGACCAGATCGCACCAGGACCCGCCCATGCCTTGGCGTGACCAACCGCCAGAATTCCGGCATTTCCAAAGCTGCAAACTTGCGCAGGCTTAAGCGCCCGGTCAACGATAAGTACCAATTTGCCCTGTTTTGCCAAAGCATAGGCTGCCAGCACGCCTACAATCCCCGCGCCAATCACGACGATTGGTGGTTTGGAAACCATCACGCATCCTCCCGAGAGCTAAAGCCTTCCAACACTATGGCTGGAACAGTCTTGTCAACCGACAGAACAGAGCAGACTGCGGCCACATTGTGTAGAGACTTTTCCCGATCCAAGCGCGCCTTTTCGAGGTTCTTCCCAAATTCCAGAGAAGTTCGCAATACAAGGTCTTGGTCATACTTTGCGATCAAATCTCTTTTCTTCATGGTGCGCTTTTCAACAATCCTTGCTGAAGCCTGCCAGATTGGCTGGACTGCGCAGCTAGTCGTCGTTGGTCAATCAAATGACCAATTCGAGTCACTTCGCGAGAAAACCCTCTATCGCATCCACCACGGCTTTGGATTTCCGATTGTTTTGCACGTCCGGATGGGGAGATGCGAATTGGCCAGAGTCATTGTCAAAGTACTGGCCATTGGCATCGGCGAATTCCTCGGACAAGGCTGCTCGCGCAAGCACGTCTGCACCTTGAGAAACATCGCCACCYGCAACMCCRAAGGCTTGTTTCACCATCTTGCTGCCGAGCATAGAACCCGGATTRACCGCAATGATGGCCGGGCCTTCACCATCCGAAGAYAARGCCATCTGGGATGACCAMATGGTCAGCGCCAGCTTGCTTTGGGCATAGGCAGCGCCCGCCGACAGGGTGGACTTGCCAAGTAGTGCGTCGATCTGTACGGGGGATTGTGCCGCCGAGGAAAGGTTTACGACCCGAGCACCGTCCGCTGCGCTAAGTAGGTTCCAAAGGCGCTTGGTGAGAAGGTAGGGTGCGAAGGTATTGACGGAAAATCGGGTATCCAAGCCATCCACTGTGCGCGTTTCAGGGGTTTCGTAGACACCTGCGTTGTTGATCAGCACATCTAGGCTGTGATGATTGGCGACCACGGCTTGCGCCAAGTTTTCTACCTCTTCCAGGCGCGAGAGATCAGCAACATAGCTGTGAACAGGTTCGACTCGTCCTGAACGTGTCAAATCCATCTGTACCGCATTCAGTTTGTCGGGATTACGTCCATGCAACAATAGTGTATGCCCAAGTGAAGCCAAAGCGCGGGCAGTTGCCAACCCGATGCCGTCGGTCGCGCCAGTGATGAGGATGGTTTTTGTCATCTGGTACTCTCCGTTAAATGGTGAGGTTCGGCAGCACGTCTTCGGCCAGCCGCTTCAGCGTGGTTGCGATATCGGCCTGATTGAATCGCAAGTTGAGCGCGACATGATTGACGCCGATGCCCTCAAGCGATTTCAGATAGGCCACGAGATCATGCGCATTCAATCGCAGGCCCAGATGAATGGGTTGCGGTGCATGATGATCCTCAACCAGATCGACGTATAGCGGCTGCATCACCGGCTGTTCGTCTCGGCCAGCGTCCACGGTGCGCGCGCGCCAGTCCGAGATGATCTTTGCCTGCGTGGCCGTATCGCGCGGATAGAGCATCCAGCCATCGCCGTTTCGTGCGATCCAGTCCGGGGATTGCTGGCTGCCTCCGGTAACCAACATAGGAAGCCGCGCACCAAATGGTTTGGGCAGCATGTCGATTGAGCCGTCAAGCGCGCCATGGTCGCCCCGATGAGCCGGGCGATCCTTGGCCATTGCGCGGATATAAGCAAAGGCGTCGCGGAACCTTTCACCACGATCATCAAAAGACATGTCGAGCGCCGGATACTCGTCGGGCCGGTCGCCTGATGCGACCCCTAGCAACATGCGGCCACCGGACAGCACATCCACGCTAGCAGCCGCCTTGGCCACATGTGCAGGGTGGCGCAGCGGTAGCACCGCGCTGGCCAGTCCCAAAGCAATCGACTGGGTTTGACCGGCCAACATCCCGAGATACACCCACGGATCAAAGATCTGACCTGCATCGCCAAAACTCGGCACGTTGAACGGGACGTCGCGCAACCAAACGGCGGCAAAGCCCAGGTCTTCCGCCTGCTTTATGCGGTCGAGTTGATTGTGCATGGTTGGGATGGCACTGTTGGCATAGGTCTCCAGCGGCGCGACCAAGCCGACCGTCAGCTTGTCTTTCTGAAACACGGAATTGTAGGCCCGATTGATAATCGGGAAGGTCTCTTGTTGCGTTGTGTCGAGCATAAGGTTTCTCCTGCGCGAACCGGTCAATACCGAACGAGTGTGCGGCTCTCGATGCTTTTGCGGATCACATGAAGGCTGTCATCCTCGACCAGATCAATCGCGCTGTGTGCGATGGAGGGGAGCCCCTTGTTGTCGTAGATGTTGAAGAATGCCACCTCATCCGGCGTCATCTTGGATTGATAGACCCATTCATGCGCGTCGTTTGCAGCAAGCCCCATGATGTGACCAAGACGATCCGGGTAAACCAGGTCGATCAGGATCCAATCCTCGTCCGCCACGCTTGACGGACGCACAAACCCCAACGGTGCGCTGTTGATCGGCGTCTCAACGGGCCGCCAGACATTGATGAACCCGTAATGTCCTGCGCTCCATTCCGCTGCTTTGTCAGATCCCAGAATGTCGACCAGGCGTTGTTGCGCACCTTGCGCACTGTAATCACTATGTACATTGCGGGCGGGTTTTCGGTCAGAGTTTGGATCGTCTACCCGCACGGTGTGATCGAACACGATAACCTCTTTTGCCTCCACTTCCCGTTTGAGAAGTTCAGCCAATTCGCGATCATAGTCGGTTTTCCAGTGTTGATCTGCGGTAAACTCTGCTACCTTCGTCGGCTCTTGGACAAAGCTGACGCAATCCGTGGCGAACATCACCGCAGTATGACCGTTGCGCACATCCCAGACGTTGATATCTGTCGCAACAAGCTCAGGTGAAATCAGCATTCCGCCCACACCTCCGGCATCAATATGAAATGCCTGCCGTGTGTCGCGGTGAACATGGTAATTGACGGTTCCAGTCCGTGGCATCTGCACTATCCTGTGAGTTGATGTTTGCGCATCAGGCCGGTTGTCAGCCTGACGCTGCTGTGTTCGTGTTCACTTCACATCCTGAATGCCGATCACCAGATCGTTCCAGGCGCGCTGGTTTTCCATGTCGAACTGCGCACCGTTGTCATCGGCATATTGGAACCGCTTTTGCGCCGGTGTCTTGCTCATCGACTGATAGAGCCAATAAGCCTCTTCCTTCAGCGCTTCGGTAATCGGCAGATCGATTGACGCATATACGGTTCGCTTGCAGGCCTCGATGGACTCGGCAGGGAACTGGGCGATCCGTTCAGCGAGGGCTTTGACGTGATCCGCAATCTTGTCCGCATCAAGCGCTTTGTTGATCGTGCCGTAGGCTTCGGCCTTGTCAGCATCAAAATCCTCGGCGCTGAGAACAATCTCAAGTGCGCGACCCAGTCCGACCTGACGGGCCATGCGTGACGCGCCCCCACCACAGGGCAGGATGCCCATGCCGACTTCCATCTGCATGAACTTGGCCTTACCGCGTGCCGCAAATCGCATATCACAAGCCAAGGCAAACTCATGGCCTCCGCCACGCGCAAAGCCCTCGATCTGAGCGATGGTCGCCTGGGGCAGCTTGCTGATCCGATCCAGTGTCGCTTGTAGATCCATCACCTCGATCTCAGCGCGATCCACCGCTGTGGTCGACATGTCCTTCAAGAAATTGGTATCAGCGTGCGCCACGAAGATCTCAGGATGCGCAGATTTGAACACGACGACCTTAATATCGCGGTCCTGCTCCAGACCATCAGCCAGCTTGCTCAAGTCCTCCAGCATGGGCAAACCCTGAATGTTGACCGGGGGATAGTCGAAGGTCACCCATGCAATTCCGTCTTGGGTAGATACGTTGAATGTTGTGAAGCCGTCGTAGGCCATGAATGATCTCCTGTTTATGATTGAAACAAACATAGCTTCTATATTTTCTGATGAAACAGCATATAAGTGAGTTCAGTATTCGCATTTTGGATATAATCATGGACCTTGAAAGTGTTCGCCTTTTTGTTCGGGCGGCGGAGAAGCTGAACATTAGCGAGGCAGGTCGCAGCCTCGAGTTAGCCCCTGCGGTTGCCAGTACGAGACTTGCCAAACTTGAGAAAAACCTCGGGTCTGATTTGTTGCACCGTTCGACACGCAAGGTCAGTCTTTCCACCGAGGGGGCCGAGTTTCTGCCTTTTGCCAGAGAACTTCTCGCACAGGAAAAAGCGGCACGCGCAGCCCTCGGACTGGAAAGCTCCGAAGCCAGCGGCACATTGCGGTTCACAGCCCCCAGCAGTTTCGCACAGATGTATATCGCGCCAATACTGCCGGAGTTTCTGGACACCCATCCGAACGTAAAGCTCGATTTGCACCTCTCCGACACTAAGGTCGGACTGATTGAGGGCAGTTTTGATCTGTCATTGCGCAATTCTGCCTTGGAGGACTCCAGCCTCAAGGCCCGCAAGCTGGCAGATGATCGCCGCATTCTTTGCGCGTCACCAGATTACCTCCAACGTCACGGTACACCGCAACAGCCAATTGACCTGGAAGATCATGCGCTGATCGGGTTTCAGGACCAATCTGCGCGCAACCTGAGAACTGTGGACGGAAAGACAGGCGTCTTTGACCCGCAATCGGCGAGCTGTCGGCTGGTTCTCAACAACGGGCTGAGCCAAAAAGCAGCGACAGTGGCAGGGGCTGGTATCTCCATGAACTCAATGTGGAGCGTTCACGATGAAGTCCGCAAAGGCTCACTTGTCAGAGTGTTGCCGGAGTTCGATGTCGATGATCAATCTGTGTTGTGGCTGGTTTATCCAAAATCCAACGTGCTGACCGCTAAAGTCCGGGTGTTTATTGATTATCTGATCGAGAAGATTGGCAAATCGCCTGTGTGGGCGTCGGACTGATTTTTTGCAGGAGTTGGATGTGGCAGGGTCAGCATGGAGTTCCATTACAGCCCTTGGATCAAACGAAGCTAAATAGTGCTTTGTCCGCGTCTCGATTGTCGAATCTGAGCGCAGCGAGAGGTCGGTTTGAAATCTGACGATCTGAGCACGGATGAAGGTCCGCTTTAGTGAATCTCGCCGCACCTCCGAAGAGATGTCGCCGCACCTGCGAACAGATGCTGCATCAGCAATAGCGGTGTGAGCACGAGGCGGCTTTGTCCGCGGTGTTCGTTTTCATCACCCGGAGGAACATGGTCTGCAATCGATCGAAAGCTGCCGAATGCATCCGCAGCGCCTACGCTGAGCGGCAATGTCGTCTGTGGGTGGCTCCTGCATTGCAAGAACTTTTTGGTGATGTTTGGGGGTATTTTTCGTCAGTACCTTCGTCTGTCCGGCCTGTTTGCGTGGCGGCATTGTCGCCACTGGCCTTGATGAATTCCGCGAGCGAGGTTCCAATCGGCTCATCGACCTCTGAGGGCCGCTGCCATTGCCGGAGTGTCCTTGCTCTTGGTTGACTTAATTCCGCATCATCACTTCAACGTCTTGCATCTCGTGGACAGTCGACGCGCTTAGAACGCAGGCTGCCGGTACTCCTGTTTTTTCGTGAGCATCGCCCAGATGGCCCGCGCGGCCTTGTTGGCCATGGCAGTTGTTGCCAGTCGGAACGGTTTGTCTGCGATGATCTTTGCTGTCCACAAATCGACCTTCTCTGGCGAACGTTTCGCCATCACAGCACGCGATGTCATACCTACGACCAACAACTTGCGAATGTAGCGATCACCCTGCTTCGTGATCTTGCCCAGACGTTCCTTGCCACCGCTGGATTTGTTGAGTGGGGTCAGTCCGAGCCAAGCCGCAAGATCGCGTCCGGTCCGGAACTGATGCGCGTCACCGATTGTGGCGACAATTGTTGAGGCTGTGATCGGACCGATTCCAGGCATGCGCATCAATCTGCGCGTGTGAATCCCGGAGACAAAATGGCCACTGAATCGGTTGGATGATCTGACCGTCGCGGAGCAAAATTCCGCAGTCTGACACCTGAGGCGAACGAGCTGAGGGTGAGGAGATGTATTCAGTGGAACTTTATAACCGGGTGCGGCGTGCGTGCCATGTTGACGGGATGAGTAATAGCGCTGCTGCGCGGCTATTTGGCATTGATCGCAAGACCGTTGCGAAGATTCTGAAGCACTCGGTTCCGCCGGGTTACCGGCGTGAAGGGCCGCCAGTTCGCCCCAAGCTTGATCCGTTCATCGCAATCATCGACCAGATCCTCGCGGACGATATGAGCCGGATCAAGAAGCAGCGTCACACGGCGAAGCGTATCCATGAGCGCCTGCGGGATGAACATGGTTTCACGGGCGGGATCACCATTGTCACGGATTATGTGCGGGAGAAGAAGCGTCGGACCCGAGAGGTGTTTGTGCCGCTGTCACATGCGCCGGGCCATGCCCAGGTGGACTTTGGCGAGACACTTGGCGTGATCGGCGGCGTTGAATGCAAACTGCATTATTTTGCGATGGCCCTGCCGCACTCAGACGCATTCTTCATCAAAGCGTATCCGGCTGAGACGACCGAGGCTTTTTGCGACGGGCACAATTCCGCGTTTGCATTCTTTGGCGGCGTGCCCCTGTCGATCCTCTATGACAACACCACAATCGCCGTTGCGAAAATTTGCGGCGGCGGAAAGCGGGAACGGACCAGAACCTTTGCCGAGTTGCAGTCGCATTACCTGTTTGATGACAAGTTTGGCCGACCAGGAAAGGGGAATGACAAAGGAACCGTTGAAGGTGTGATCGGCTACGGGCGCCGTAACTTTCTTGTTCCCGCGCCCCGGCTCGACAGCTTCGATGCCCTGAACCTCTTGCTCGAAGAGCAATGCCTGAAGCGTCAGGACGACACCCTGCGTGGCCATGCCGAGCCCATCGGCGACCGCCTGATG
>NZ_OMPS01000041.1 GCF_900313035.1 Ruegeria sp. EL01
AGATCACGTCCAGTTCCTGGCCCGTCTGATCGAGCTCGAACTCATCGACCGGGAACGGCGGATGATCGAGCGCCGGATCAAGGCAGCGCGGTTCCCTGCAACCAAAAGTCTCGACAGCTTCGACTTCACGGCGATCCCAAGCCTCAACAAGATGCAGGTGCTGGAACTGGCGCGCTGTGAATGGATCGACCGCTGCGAAAACGTCATCGCTCTCGGCCCCAGCGGCACTGGTAAGACCCACGTGGCGCTCGGCCTCGGTCTGGCCGCCTGCCAGAAAGGCCTGGCGGTTCGCTTCACAACCGCTGCCGCAATCGTCCACGAGTTGATGGAGGCCCGCGACGAGCGCCAGCTCCTGCGGCTGCAAAAGCAACTGGTGAAACAGAAGCTCCTGATCATCGACGAGCTGGGCTTCGTGCCCCTCAGCAAAACCGGCGCTGAGCTGCTGTTCGAACTGATCTCCCAAAGGTACGAACGCGGCTCCATCATGATCACCTCAAACCTGCCCTTCGATGAGTGGACGGAAACGTTCGGATCAGAGCGCCTCACCGGTGCCTTGCTCGACCGGCTGACCCACCATGTCAGCATCCTGGAGATGAACGGAGAAAGCTATCGTCTGGCACAGAGCAGGGCTCGGCAGAACTCCTAATACGCGGAAAAGATTGGTCCTGACGGACCAAGACGCCTTGGCAACCGCCAGCTATTTGGGAGCGCGTTTGCCAAGGCGTCGGCCACCCAAGCAATGGACGACTTTTGCTCCGCCCCGTGGCAGAATTTTACTCCGCCGTTGACACGTTTATTAACATAACAAGTCTTATCGTGCTATTAGCGTGTAGCCGCAAAGCTTGTCGGAGTACGTAAATAATGAGACTCGCCTCCCATTGAATTCAGCACCTTAAGATTTTCGCTTGTTTCGCCAACCCAGGCGTTAGAAGTCGATGCCAACACCCGGTGAACGCTCGTTGGCATTGAAGCGCATCGTGGTTACATAGAAAGCCTAACCTCGCAGCCTAAAGACTGGCAGAGTGTGTCTCCTTCGGACTTGGTGGATCAACAGAATGCCCTGCGCCCAGCACTGACCCATAGCGGAAATTCAACAAACTGGAAGCGAACGACAGCATAGAGCCCTTCTCGGAAGCGTAGGAATTTCGCGGCGCGCGCTCGCAGCGATGAATTTTGTGCCGGTGTACAACTTTGTGCTGCCTCACAGGGGGAACAGCCGCCGCTCAACTAAATCGCTGCAAATCTGATGGCGAAGATTCACAGTTGTGGGACTAAGCCACGAGTCCTGACAAATTGATCAAGGTCCACTAAGATGTATGCTGGCTGACCCGGAAAAGACGTCAATGAGCACTATACCCCAAAGTGTTACGCAAAAAAATCTGACCTACGACACACGCCGCCCGGCTATTCGTTCGAGCGCATTCCGGGGGGAGTTGCCTCCCCAGACCATTGAAGAACACGAACACGACGAAATTCAGCTCGCGGTCGGTGACAACACCTGCGGGATCAAAGCATCCTGGCATCGCAGTAATGGCAAGCAGGGGCGCATATTTATGAAATCGGGCGAAGTGGCGGTCATTCCATCTGGTCAGCCACATAGCTTTCAGCTGTCATCAACCACCTTGGTATCCTCCGTCTACTTTGACCGGAGTAAGGTGACAGACGCATTGGATACGATTGGTGACGGAATATTGAAGGACATCAGGCCCGGTTACGGCATAGGCGATCCGCTTTTGCGAGAGTTGGTCGTTGGCCTGTCCAATGAGACAATGTGTGGATTTCGCAATGGGCGCAGTTTCGCGGAAACGTTGGAACAGGCACTTTTGCTCCGAGTTTTGGCCGGACCGCAGCCCCTTGCGGGCAAAGAGCCGGACTTGCCCACAAAACGACTGTCAAGCGTGCTGGACTATATTGATGCGCATTTCGCCGAGGACATCAGTCTTGATGATCTGGCTGGACCGGCCGCGATGAGCCGTTTCCATTTCGCGCGTCGATTCAAACAAGTCACCGGTCTCTCGCCTCACCGCTACATCACGACACGCCGTATCGAAGAAGCCAAGCGCCTTCTGAAATCCGATCTTCCAATCGCAACACTGGCTGTGATGCTTGGGTTCGCGGATCAAAGCCACTTTTCGTCTCGTTTCAAGGCGTTCGTGGGCACGAGCCCGAGCGCCTTTCGAAAAGAGCAATAATCGCCCCAACTCGCGCAAGAAGCTACAAGCCGAGCAAAGCCGCCTGGGATATTGCCTGACCCAAGGAGGATCACCATGCAAACTTTGTACGGTACCATCGCGGCTCTCTATCGATATCCCATAAAGTCTTTGTTGGGCGAACCAATGGAGGCCAGCATGGTCACAGAGCGCGGCCTGGACGGCGACCGAACATACGGTCTCATCGATGATGAAACCGGTAAGGTGGCTAGCGCCAAGGTACCCCGGCTTTGGCGCGACCTGCTGCAATATCGCGCGGCCCGCACATCGGATGGCATAGCGGTCACAATGCCGGATGGTGCGGTGCTACTTGAAGACGACGTCGCAGAAGCACTCTCAAAGCGTCTCGGGCGGCGTCTGTCGCTGTCTCCAGCGCGCGCGGCAGGTGCGAGCCTGGAACGTTCAGACCCTGAACAGGTTCTGGAAATGGGGGTGCACGCGCAGGTTGCGTCTGATTCGTTGGAAATCGGTCAGGCGGCGCCCAAGGGCGGGTTTTTTGACTTCGCACCGGTTCAGGTGCTGTCGAAAAATTCTTTGCAAGAGATAGCATCTGCCGTTCCCGATCAGAAGATCACCAAGGAGCGCTACCGCCCGAACATCCTATTGGACCTCCCCGATGCGCCACCGTTCATTGAGAACGAATGGCGCGGTGCCATGATCACAATCGGTGACGTGAAGCTGCAAATCGTCGCGCCGACACCGCGTTGCGCAGTGCCAATGCTGGAGCATGGCGTATTGGCTGCAAGCCCCGGTGCGGTCTCTGCCGTAGCGCGTCTCAACCGCACCGAGATGCCAGAACTCGCGCCTGGCCTGTTCCCATGTCTTGGGGCCTTCGCAGTCGTCGCATCGCCGGGAGAGCTCCATGTCAGTCAAACTGTTGCGGTTGAAATTTAAGGGCGCAAATCTCCTGGTCAAATCCAAGCAGTTGCCGCACAAGGATTCTGCCGGTGCTGCAGGTTGCGCCAGAGCCGTCACGGAACTCTGAAACCGGTCTTTCGCTGCGCACGCCTCGAATGACCATTTGCCAGATCTTTACAAAGGGGTTGTTCCGCTTTATCGCTACTTCTTGCAGGGGAGTCCCACCCAAGGGACTGAGAGGCGACTGGCGTTGTAAACGCGGTGTCGCGACCCTTCGAACCTGACCCAGTTCATACTGGCGGAGGAAGCGACATGAAAAGACTGTATCAGCACACGCTGAAGCCTACATCTGATCTAAAATACGTCCGCACTTCGCCGGGGTCATCTTCAATGAACCTACGGAGGAGACACCGTCGTGACGATCCACACCCCCGAAATCACATCCGGAAACCTACCCGCCTCGCGTAAAATTTACGTCGATGGCGCTGTGCATACATACCTCAGGGTGCCGATGCGCGAAATTTCCGTACATCCCACGGCCGATGAGCCACCACTGACGGTCTATGACACGTCCGGTCCTTACACGGATTCCAGCATCGCCACCGATATCAATCGCGGTCTCGCACCGCTGCGCAGCGAATGGATCGCGGCCCGGGCAGATGCCGAGGTCTACGAGGGGCGCGAGGTCCAGTCCGCCGATAACGGTTTTGTCTCGGGTGCCCGGCTCACCGCAGAGTTCCCAACCAAGCCGCAAGTGTTGCGGGCTAAGGGCGATCAGGCGGTCACGCAGCTGGCCTATGCACGCGCGGGCATCGTGACGCCGGAAATGGAGTTCGTGGCCATCCGCGAAAACCAACTGCGCGACGCTGTGGCCGAGGATCGGGACGGCGAGGATTTCGGCGCCAATATTCCCGACTATGTTACACCGGAATTTGTCCGCCACGAGATTGCTGCGGGGCGCGCCATTATCCCGGCCAATATCA
Source organism: Ruegeria sp. EL01 (assembly GCF_900313035.1). Classification (GTDB taxonomy): domain Bacteria; phylum Pseudomonadota; class Alphaproteobacteria; order Rhodobacterales; family Rhodobacteraceae; genus Ruegeria. The sequence continues at coordinate 4,052 of NZ_OMPS01000041.1, forward strand.
ACCACCCGGAGCTGGAGCCGATGATCATCGGGCGCAACTTCCTGGTGAAGATCAACGCCAATATGGGCACCTCGGCAGTGACGTCTTCGATGGGCGAAGAGGTAGAGAAACTGGTCTGGGCCATTCGTTGGGGCGCGGACACGGTCATGGACCTATCCACTGGTCGCAACATCCACAACACGCGCGAGTGGATCATCCGCAACAGCCCCGTGCCCATTGGTACCGTACCGATCTATCAGGCGCTGGAGAAGGTGAACGGCATCGCCGAAGACCTGACATGGGAGGTCTTCCGCGACACGCTGATCGAGCAAGCCGAGCAGGGCGTAGACTACTTCACCATCCACGCGGGTGTGCGGTTGCACATGGTGCCAATGACGGCCAACCGGGTGACAGGGATCGTCAGTCGCGGCGGCTCGATCATGGCGAAATGGTGTTTGCACCATCACAAGGATAGCTTCCTCTACGAGCATTTCGAGGAGATCTGCGACATCTGCCGGAGATACGATGTCAGCTTTTCCCTGGGGGACGGCTTGCGCCCGGGCTCTATCGCCGATGCCAATGACGAAGCACAATTCGCCGAGCTGGAAACCCTGGGTGAACTGACCAAAATCGCCTGGGCCAAGGACTGCCAGGTGATGATTGAAGGCCCCGGCCATGTGGCCATGCACAAGATCAAAGAAAACATGGAAAAGCAGCTGGAGTGCTGCCATGAGGCACCGTTCTACACGCTTGGGCCGCTGACCACGGATATCGCACCGGGCTACGACCACATCACCAGCGGCATCGGCGCGGCGATGATCGGTTGGTTTGGCTGTGCGATGCTTTGCTATGTGACGCCCAAAGAGCATCTGGGCCTGCCCGACCGGGATGATGTGAAGACAGGGGTGATCACCTACAAGATTGCCGCTCACGCCGCCGATCTCGCTAAGGGTTTGCCCGGGGCGCAGCGCCGGGATGATGCGCTGAGTCGCGCGCGGTTCGAGTTTCGGTGGGAAGACCAGTTTAACCTGTCGCTTGACCCGGACACAGCGCGAGACTTCCACGACCAGACCTTGCCAAAAGAGGCCCATAAAGTAGCGCATTTCTGCTCCATGTGCGGGCCGAAATTCTGTTCTATGAAGATCAGCCACGACATCTGCAACGAAGTGCAAAAAGACGGAATGGCAACCATGGCGGCGAAGTTTCGCGAAGGAGGCGACTTGTACATTCCCGTCAAAGAGTCGCGTGATTGATCACCTTTGCGGACGGCCGATCTTTTCGGCCCCGCTTTGGCTTTGGAACGCTCTCTCTCGGGCGTCGGTTCAAGTTTGCGAGACTGGGCTGAGATCCGAGCCCGCAGTTTTTGCTGCTTTGCAGGCGGCATTCTGGTGCTGTCGCGCAAAGGTTAGAGCGCTGACGAAGTGGCACTTTCGCGCTTAGTGAGTTGGTATGCGGGTCTTGTCCGGACGCGCATGCCGGCGCGACGCAGAGCCATCCTTGATGCCCAAACTTTGAACCGAGCCGCATTTGCATTGGGCCGTTGAGAGTCCAACTCAACCAATGTTGCACGACGCGACTGTGTCGATTCTTGACGGGTTTTTGCTTGATTCAAAGATGGCTTGAGAGATTCAAGTTGCGGCTCTCAAATCTATCGATAATAATTTCAACAAATGGAATCGTGTGGCGAAATTATCGATAATATGAAAAACACTCCTCTCCACTGGACCCGCGGGGCCGCTCAGGCTCTATATGATCTGCCCTTGATGGATCTGCTCTTTCAGGCTCAGACAGCGCATCGCGAAAATTTCGATCCCAACAGAGTCCAGGCTTCTAAGCTGTTGTCGATCAAAACCGGCGGCTGCGCCGAGGATTGCGCCTATTGTTCGCAATCGGCTCGAAATGGCTCGAAACTACCGGCATCGAAGCTGATCGAGGTCGAGCGTGTCCTGAGCGAAGCGCGCAGGGCCCGTGACGGGGGAGCGACCCGCTTCTGCATGGGCGCCGCATGGCGCGAGCCGAAAGACCGAGATATGGATGCGATTGTGGCCATGGTCGAGGGGGTCCGTGATCTTGGCATGGAAACCTGCATGACCCTTGGCATGCTGGATGACAATCAGGTCGTCCGTCTGCGTGATTCCGGGCTGGACTATTACAACCACAATATCGATACGTCCGAACGGTATTACTCTCAGGTGATCACCACCCGCACTTTCGCCGATCGGATCGACACGATGAATCGGGTTCAGCAGGCCGGGATCAAGGTGTGTTCCGGTGGTATCCTAGGGATGGGGGAAGAGATCTGGGACCGTGTTGATATGCTGGTGACGCTGGCCAACATGGCGCCAGCGCCCGATTCTGTGCCAATCAACATGCTGATGCCGCAAGAAGATACACCTTTGGCCGGCGCCAAACCAATTGATCCGATTGATTTTGTGCGCATCATTGCCACTGCGCGTATCATGATGCCGAAATCCTATGTGCGCCTGTCCGCCGGACGCAGTGAGATGAGCGATGAATTGCAGGCTATGTGTTTTCTGGCCGGGGCAAACTCGATCTTCGTCGGTGAAACTCTCTTGACCGCAGAAAACCCCGAAGAAGACGCCGATGCGATCCTGTTTGCCAAGCTTGGCATTCAGGCTGAGACTGCAACCGAACGGACATGCACACAGGCCGCCGAATGAAGGCGACAGACCGTCTGAATTCCATGCTGGAGGCGCTGAACAACCGGCATCGCCGCCGGGTGCTGTCACCCCCGCGCGGTCTGGATTTTGCGTCCAATGACTATTTGGGGCTGTCCCAATCACCGATGCTGGAGCAAGCGGCACGACAGGCGTTAGAGCGTGGGGTGCCGCTCGGCTCTGGCGGGTCACGTCTTTTGCGGGGCAACCACCCTGAGCACGAAGCACTGGAACAAGAAGCTGCGGCTTTCTTTGGCACCGAGGGCGCACTGTATATGGGCGGTGGGTTTCAGGCAAATCAGGCGATCTTTTCCACTCTACCTGCCGCCGGAGATCTGGTCCTGCACGATACACTGGTGCATGCCAGCACTCATGAGGGCCTGCGCATCGGTCGCGCAGAAACACGTGAATTCGCCCATAACGATGTCGCCGATGCGCGGCGGGTCATTGCAGAGTGGCAATCAGCCAGAGGATCTGGCCAGATCTGGATCGCGCTGGAAAGCGTCTATTCCATGGAAGGCGATATCGCACCGCTGGAAGAGCTGTCAGATCTCGCCCGTGACTTTGACGCGGTTCTTGTGGTGGACGAAGCCCATGCTACCGGTGTCTTTGGTCCAATGGGCAAGGGGCTGACCCATGGGTTAAAGGCCGAGCTGCTGACATTGCATACATGCGGCAAGGGTCTTGGGGTTTCGGGCGGGCTGATCTGCGGATCTCAGGTGATGATTGACGGTCTGATCAACCGCGCACGGCCCTTCATCTTTGCCACGGCCCCTGCCCCGTTCAATGCCGCCCTGGTGCGCGCGGTGCTTGACATGCTGCAATCGGACAGCGGGTTGGTCAGCGCCGCACGTGATCGCATTCAGCATGCCCATGCCGAAGCCCGGCACCATGGGCTGACACAGAATACACTGAACAGCCAGATCATTCCCGTCATTATTGGCGATGACGCACGGACTATGGAAATGGCGGCTATGTTGCAGGAGCAAGGCTTCGATATACGCGGTATCCGTCCGCCGACGGTGCCGCGCGGCACGTCGCGGCTTCGAATTTCCATTACTGGTAATGTCAGCAAGGCTGACATCAGCAACCTGTTCAAAACACTCGCACATTACGAAAGAGAAGCAGCATGAGCGCCCTCATCGTAACAGGCACCGACACCGGCGTCGGCAAAACCGTTTTCGCCGCCGGGCTGACCGCAGCACTTGGCGCCAGCTATTGGAAACCTGTGCAATCGGGACTTGAAGGCGTGACAGATACCGAAACTATCAAGGTGCTGTCGGGGGTCGACGTGCTGCCTGAAACGTACCGGCTCAACATGCCGGCCTCGCCCCACCTGTCTGCCGAAGACATGGGTGTCGAGATCGACCTGTCTTGCCTTTCGCTTCCACAGGTCACAGGGCCACTGGTTGTCGAAGGCGCGGGCGGGATCATGGTGCCGTTGAACCGCAAACACTTCTTTCTAAATCTCTTTGCGCAATGGCAGGCCCCTGTCGTTCTGGTTGCGCACACGGCACTTGGCACGATCAATCACACGACCCTTTCTCTGATGGCACTGCGTGGTGCGGGATGCACCGTGATTGGTGTGGCGTTCGTTGGGGACGCGGAACCGGATGTGGAACAAACCATCGTCGAGATGGGCGAGGTCCGGCATCTGGGCCGGTTGCCGCAGATAGATGACTTGTCCCGCGAAACGCTGTCTGAAGCATTCGGTGCAATCGACATCAGTACAATCCGGGGTTTCCTGTGACCCCGCTTGACTTTGACGCCCGCCATCTGTGGCACCCGTATACCAACGTGCTGAACCCCGGGCCGATGCATCTGATCACGGAGGCAGAAGGAGTTTGGTTGACCCGGGATGACGGTACAAAGATGATCGACGCGATGTCGTCCTGGTGGTGTGCTGTGCACGGGCATCGTCATCCGGCCATCATCGGTGCAATGCAGGCCCAACTGGCGCAGATGCCGCATGTGATGTTTGGCGGTCTGACTCACGAACCTGCGATTGAACTGGGCCGAAAGCTGATTGCTATGCTGCCTGATGGGCTGGATCGTATCTTCTATTGCGACAGCGGTTCCGTTGCAGTCGAGGTGGCGCTGAAGATGGCGGTTCAGTACCAGATGGCTATGGGCCATACAGGACGGACGGAATTCGCAACTATTCGCGGTGGCTATCACGGCGACACCTGGAAGGCGATGAGTGTCTGCGATCCCGTCAATGGCATGCACGGGTTATTTCGCGGCGCCCTGTCGATCCAGCATTTCCTGCCACGTCCGCAGATCACGCTTGACCAGGACTGGCCGGAGCATCACACCCTCAACGGCCTGGACCCCTTAGAAGAGCTGTTGGAGTCCAAAAGTGATCGGATCGCGGCCCTGATCGTAGAGCCCGTGGTACAGGGCGCGGGTGGCATGTATTTCTATCACCCGGCTTGGCTTAAGCGCGCGCATGAGATGTGCAAGGCGTATGGGGTGTTGCTGATCTTTGATGAGATCGCCACAGGATTTGGGCGCACCGGCACGCTGTTCGCGATGCGTCACGCGAATGTCGTGCCTGACATCCTGTGCCTTGGCAAGGCTCTGACCGGTGGACACGTTACCATGGCCGCCACCATCGCAACAGAAACCGTCGCTGCGGGGATTGGTGAAAGCGAAGCCAACGTCCTAATGCATGGGCCGACCTATATGGCCAGTCCTTTGGCCTGTGCTGCGGCGATATCCAGCCTTGATCAGCTGTCTGCAAGAAATTGGCGCGACGAAGTCAGCAACATCTCCAGCCAGCTTACACAGGAACTGGCACCAGCACGTGGATTACGAGGCGTCGCCGAGGTTCGCGTGCTGGGTGCGATCGGGGTCATCGAGATGGAGAACTGGGTTGATCCATCCATCGCCCACCGAATGGCGCCGGAAACCGGTGTCTGGTTGCGTCCATTCGGAAGAAACATCTATTGCATGCCGCCCTATGTCATTTCGCCGGATGAGTTGAGCCGCATAACGGCGGCAATGGTGGCGTTGGCCGGAGGTACCGGATGAAACGCCAATGGTTGACCCGTTCCGGTACAGCTGAACTGACCCTAGTTTTCGGGGGTTGGGCGCTTGGCGCGGCCCCTTTCGCTGACCTGACGGGAGATAAAGATCTGCTGCTGGTGGATGACTATACCCATCTGGACGATCCTCTGTCGGAACTGGCGCTGTATGATCGGTTTGATCTCATTGCCTTTTCCTTCGGCGTGGCCTCTGCCGGGCATTGGATGTCGATGGCCGGATTTCTACCGGCGCATCTGACTGCGGTCAGCGGCACGCTTTCACCCGCGGACGCCGAAAAAGGTATCGCTCCGGACATAATCCGCAGAACGGCAGATAAACTGTGCGACAGCAGTTTTGCCAAGTTTTGCCGGCGCGCTGGTCTGCAAACTCCGGCGCCCACCATCGATATCAACGTCGCGCGGGCAGAGCTTCATGCTGTGATCAACCGTGGTCCGGCCCCCGAGCACCGTTTCGACCGCATCTGGATTCCAAAACAGGACTGGATAATTCCAACACGCGCCCAAGAGGCCGCATGGAAACAGCAACGCCAGGCTATTCGGCATATTCCCGGCTCACATATTCCGTTCCGCGCCGGGCAAAGCTGGGCGGAGTGGGTCGCATGATTGTCCCACTGGCAGATCGTGTCCAGCGCAGCTTTAGCCGAAGCTTTGGAACATACCACGAGGCCGCCGGCCAACAGGTGCAGATTGCAGATCGATTGGTTCAGGAACTGTGCGACACCGCCGCGCGGCGGCATTTCACATCTGCATTAGAGCTGGGCGCTGGCACCGGCCACCTGACACGGCGGCTCTGCGCAGAGTTCAGCTTTGGCACACTGATTGTTAACGATCTTTCGCCCGAGACGCAGCTTGTCGCGGACGCCGCCGGAGCCATGTTCCTGCGCGGTGATGCAAAACAGATTGAATGGCCGAAACAACCCGATCTGGTTGCATCCGCATCGATGATCCAATGGTTGCCTGCCCCTGCCGCATTCCTGCGCAGAGCAGCAGCGGCGCTTGCTGCGGATGGATGGTTGGCTGTGTCCGGGTTTGGCCCGGAGCAGTACCGCGAACTGGCGCAGATCGGGTCTTCTGCGAAAGCACCCGGATTGCTCCGGCCCGATGATCTCGCCGCCGCTGTGCAAGGGGATCTGGAAATCGTGGCAACCGGGGAAACCGTGCAGCAGATCCACTTTGCCTCTCCGGAAAAGGTATTAAAGCATTTGCGGAACACCGGTGTGAACGGACGCGCCCAAAAAGTCTGGACCAAATCTTGTCTGTTGCAATTCTCAAGAGAATACACGCGGCGTTTCGATGGCGAAGCAGGCGTGCCGCTGACCTATCACCCGATCTGGATTATCGCCCGCAAACGAAGCTAATTCGACCTATGACAACCTCGCAAGATGACGCTGCATCACCGTGCGGGCACGCACGGCATCACGGTCCTTTATCGCGGCCAGAATGGCTGCATGATCCGGGTCGTCGCGCCGGCGCCATTTTGCCGTGTGACGCTTGTTGAAATGCCAAGTATATAGCAATTGCAGGTTGCTGATTTCAGCGATCAGGCGCGGCATCTGGCACGCGGCGATGACAGCCATGTGAAAGCGCTGGTTAGCCTCCTCCCAGTCCTCAGACGTTTCAGCGGCGTTACATTCTTCGTGGATCTGCTTGATCTCCGCGATCTGGTTTGACGTCAGATTGGGCACTGACCGCTGCAATGCGGCTGGTTCCAGCGCACTGCGCATAACGCGCAACTCTTCCACCGCATCCTGATCCATAGGGGCCACACACATACCTCTGCGCGGCAAGCTAACCGCCAGTCCCTGTGATGCAAGTCGCAACAAGGCTTCACGGACAGTGACCTGGCTTACGCCGAACTCGCAGGCGATCAGGTCCTGCGGAAGCTTTTCTCCGGGTTGAAACTCACCCCGGACAATTCTCGCCGATAGCTTTTGTGTAATGTCATCCGATTTCTTGATCTGCTGATCCGACATCTGGCCCCCGTCGATCTTGCCCATAACAATCCGCGTATCAAGACGATTACCGATATGTGCCTGATTGGGCAACAGACCAGCTCTGATCCTTCCCCACTGAAGTGGCCCTCCGATATGCTTAGGAAGACGGAGGAAAGAGATGGCAAACAAGTGACCGAAGCCGGAAGAGATTTTCATCAAGTTACGGCTGGTTGAGGTTCTGACTAAACAAAGGGAAAAGATCAAACGAAAGACGCTCGAAGCGCGTCGCTTGCATCACCGCCAGCACGCCGCATAATCAAACCAATTAGATGAGCCAGTCTCTCTTCTAGTTTAAGACGCTCTTGGTTCCAAAAACTCTGACAACGGACAATCAATGAACGTCAGCCGTCAAAAGTGTGCAACAGAGTCCTCACAAGTTACCGCAAAACTGGTCTAACTATAAATGCATGCCAATCCGATATGCGTTCGTCTTGAGTGTCGATTTTTATCAGATCCGGCAAACGGGACGGATCGTTCCAAGAATCGTTCCAAGTCTGCTGTTCCGTTTGTGTGTCATAGTAAGAAAATACCAAATCCATTCCGTTGGCTGCTGTGACGTTGTGGGTGGTTACGGTTGCTCCGCCATCATCGATCTCAGAAACGGTCAAAATCAGGGCGCTAGATACACTTTCTAAAGAAACTCTAAGGGCGGCGGCGTCCTTCGCGAACCCTTTCGTATGCGTTGTTGTAAATTCCAACCTTGTGGGTTCGCCAGCAAACTCAGTGGGGTAAGCAGTGATAGACGACGGGGGAGCAGCACTGATCAACCAAGACCTTACGCGTGCTTTCATAGCGGCATGGGTGGCGATCTCAGGATCGATGTGCGCGCGACTGTACACCAAAACTGCAAAGTTCAGTGACCCGGACAAGCCTACGGCGATAAGGGCTAGCAGCGCCAATGCGATTAGAAGCTCAAAGAGACTAAGGCCAGATCGCGCGTTCATTCGATCCACCTTATCTCGTTGGTTTCGAAGATAACGTGCTTCCTATTGTCTTCGACGCTTATGGTGATTTCAGCCAGAGCAAACTGTGTGAATTTGTTGTCATGGGGGGAAATACGCTGGCGCACCACCCATTCGCCATGTCTTTCGGTAGATTCTCCAAATTCCAGAGGGCGGCTAACACCCAGTTCACTCATTCTGGAGTATGCAATATCTGCAGCCAAAATACGTTTTGCACTGGAAGCAGAACGTTCTAACAACTCTGCCTGGCGTGGTAGTACGACTGACAGAACCATCGTCATTACCGCAAAAGCGATCAGCACTTCAAACAACGAGTACCCTGCGCGACTACTCATCGTCGAGCCCTACGGTTACTTGACCCGTCAAAGGCGAAATCTGTAGTATTCCTTGGCTTTGTCCCGAAGCCAAACACACTTCACCTCCTGCTGCGGTGCCATCGGGGTAAAAATCCAACTCCACAAGCTCGTCACGGCAATCAGAAATCTCGACTGCAGCCACCTGATCGGATCGGATCGCATGCAAGCGCGCTTCGCTGACCTCGGAGATGAAATCCGAAATCACTTTGTTCAACAGCATCTTATCCGACGGTGGACGAAAGCTGGAAACAGAGATTGTGACCACCAATGCGAGAATTGAAAGCGCGATCAAGACTTCGAACAACGAGAAACCTTCGGTGCCCATTGAGCGTGAAGCTGAACAACAGGCACTTTCAGAATGCGACATCGTTCAGTGACATAATTGCTGAAATTGTTGACATAATGACACCACCGACGCCGAGGCCAATCGCAAGAGTCAGTAGCGGCGTTATCATCCGAATGGATTGCGACCGAATCTGAGAATTGCGGGCACGGAGGTCTGCGACCAGCCGATCCAAAACCTGGTTCATCTGATCTGAAGCTTCGGCGGCTTCAATCATTGCTACGGTCAAAGGGTCGATCAAAGACGTCCCTTGCAACGTAGACGAAAGACTGTCTCCGGCGACAATCATTTCTCCTGCTCGCTCTAGCAGGTTTTGATAGGCACGTTGATCCGTTGCCTGTCGCGCGATTTCAACCGCTCGCGGAAGCGTTGAGCCAATTGACAGCATCATGGTCAAGGCATCAAGGATTCTGAGGGTCTCTGGAATTCGCAAATATTTTCCAACAAGCGGTAATCTCAGGAGAAGCGGGTATGCCGATTGTTTTAGTTTCCTTTTAAGGGCTTGCCAAAGCGCAAGAGAACCGATGCCCAGAACAATGAAAACAGGCCATCTTTCCACTAGCAGATCGCGAAACCCGGCCATGCTGCCCAAGACAAAAGGTGGTTCCGTATCTGCGTTCTCAAAAACTGGAATCAGTGTTGGGGCCAGGTAAAGAACAAGCAGAGCAATCACGAACAAGGACATGACGATTAGAATAATCGGATAAATCCTCGCAGAGGAACCGCCGCAGCGGCGTTACAATTTTGGAAGTGCTAATTGTTCTAGCAATCGTCGCGATGATCGCGGCGGTCGCAGGCCCTCGGCTGATTGGGTATCTGGGACGCGCCAAATCCGAAACCGCCCAACTTCAAGTCAGGCAGATTGGAAATGCGCTTCAGCTATTTTACATTGATACAGGGCGATACCCGACCAATTCTGAGGGCCTGACGGTGCTAGTAGAAACACCGCCAGGAGACATCTCATGGGCGGGCCCGTACCTAGATAGCAACGAAGGCCTGAACGATCCATGGGGTAGGACATACGTCTACTCAGAGCCTGATGAACAGGGCAAACCCAGCGTTGTCAGCTATGGCCGAGATGGAGCGCCCGGAGGAACCGGTGAGGACGGTGACATTGCAGGCTAAGCCTGTTTATCAATGGTAATGCCCGATCCCAACCAATCATCGCCAATCCATTGTCGGACCTGCTGACGGTCAATGCAACTGACCCGGTCGGGTTGATTAAGCAGCTCTGCAGGCGCTGACCAGACCTGTCGTTCACTTGCACGTCTCATCATTTAATGTTAACAATTAACATATGAATTAAGAAGCTATCAAGCGATAGCGAAATGATCCGTAGGGAGAGCTTACAATGCAGTTCCATCTGAATGGATTCAAGCCGGGCAATTATCAGGTTCCTGATGCAGCTAGAAAGCCTTACCCCAACCCTCCCATTGAGGACCTGCCTAGCGAAGTGGACGTTCTGATCATCGGCACCGGCCCCGCAGGCCTGACCATGGCGCGGCAGATGTCCGAGTTCTCTGACATAAAAACCTGCATTGTTGACATGGAACCTGGTCCGTTGCTGTTCGGGCGCGCAGACGGCATCTCCTGCCGGACAATAGAAATCATGGAGGCCTTCAACAGCAGCGAAATGGTGGTCAAAGAGACCTACCAGCTGAAACAAAACACGTTTTGGGAACCGGACGAAGCAAACCCCAAGAACATCAAACGCACCGAGAAGATCGCCGATGCACGAGCCGGTCTTTCTGAGTTTTCACACGGTATTGTCAATCAGGCGCGCCTACACGAACTACTGATCGATGGTATGGCGAACTCGATCACCAATCTTCGCCCGCACTATAGCCGCGCATTGGTCGACATGGACATTGATGACGGTCTCACTCAGGATCTGGATGCTTACCCGATAACCGCGACATTCAAACGAACCGACGAAGCGGGTGCCGACAAGGTCGAAACGGTCAAAGCGCGTTTCATCGTAGGCAGCGATGGCGCCAGAAGCCGCGTTCGCAAAAGCTTAGGCATCTCGCTAGAGGGCGATTCCGCCAACAAGGCTTGGGGCGTCATGGACATCCTGCTCAACACGGATTTCCCGGACATCCGCGTCAAGAGCTTTATCCAATCCAAAGACCATGGTGCCGTCATGACAATCCCGCGCGAGGGCGGCTACCTATGTCGATTCTATGTTGAGCTGGATCTGATTGACAAGAACACGCGCGCGTCGGACATCGATGTGACCGAGCAGGACCTGATCGCGAAAGCGCAGAAGATTTTCCATCCATACACACTGGACGTGAAAGAAGTGGCTTGGTGGTCAATCTATTCCGTGGGTCAACGCATCGCCGAGCGTTTTGACAACCGACCAGTGGGAAGTCCGGACGATATTATTCCGCGCGCCTTTGTTGCCGGTGATGCCTGCCACACGCACAGCCCCAAAGGCGGTTGGGGCCTGAACACTTCATTGCCAGACACCTTTAATCTCGGCTGGAAAATGGCGTCAGTTCTCCAAGGCAGGAGCGATCCAAAGTTGCTCAGCACCTACAGCACGGAGCGGCGCAAAGTTGCACAACAACTGATTGACGCAGACAAAGAGCTGTCAAAACTGGTTGCGACACGGCCAACGACAGGTGATGCTTCAGAGCAGGCTAAAATCGACACGGCCGAAATCGAAGCCTTTATGAAGCGGCAAAGCGGCTTTGTAAGCGGAACGTCAATCGAGTACTTCCCATCTTACATTTGCACGGGGCAAGAAAACCAACATTTGGCGGCTGGGTATAAAATCGGTCAACGGTTCCACTCGGCAGAGGCGACTCGCGTGGCCGATGGCAGAAGCCAGCATTTGGGCCACTTGGTCAAGGCCGACGGTCGCTGGCGCATCTTCTTGTTTGGTGGCTCTCAAGATCCGACCCAGACTTCGTCCGCAGCATATCAACTCATTGATTTTCTGGCTAACTCCGCCTCTTCACCAGTGAACAAATACACGTCGAAGGGCTCTGATATTGACTCGGTCATTGACACCTATGCTGTCTTCCAGCAACGGGATTTGTCAATGCATGATCTACATGGCTACCTGTGGCCAGGAAAAGGCAAGTACGGGCTGCGAGACTATGAAAAAGTATTCCACGCCCAAGAGGGTAACGACGTCTACGACCTTCGCGGCATTGACCGCAGCAGTGGCTGCGTTGCGATAGTTAGACCTGATCAGCATGTCGCCTCGATCTTGCCCGTCTCAGCACATGTGGAGCTCTCAAGGTTCTTTGATGTCTTCATGATTGAGCAGCCATAAAGCGCCCACGCACATCTGTTTACAGCTAATCGACGGAAACCCGCAGCCCGCGCAAACCAAGCGAACTTCCTTGATGCTTTGGTAGAGGCAGGTCTTTTCGTAGTTCTGCGGATTGCCAACTAAAGGCGTAATACAGGCCCGCCTGTCGGCGGACCTGTGCTTCGGCCATGCGACGTAATGGGAGAAACATCGGCTGGCCGTTGGTGGCCTTTTACGAAATCAGCCGAAATACTCCCGGAAGTGATCTACGCAAAGACGGAATCCCTCTTCAAAGCTTCCGTTTCCTGGATGGTAGACACTCTCGAACGATATGACGCCATCATAGGCGTCAGCTCTTAGGGCATCTGCCATGGGCTGGAATTGATCTGCCAGTTGGCCTTCACCCATTTGCTTGACCGTCAGCGTCGCGCGTGGAGTGTCGACCTGAACATCCTTGATATGGATATGTCCCAGGTAGCCATCTTTCACCTCGTCATATCCGGCGGGGAATGCCTGCTCGTGGCACCAGCAGTTGTTGGCCGGGTCCCAGAGAACCTTCAACGTGCCCTTGGCATCCAGATCGTCGATCAGCTTGCGCCCGGTGTAGTTCGAATTCACCATGGTGCCATTGCCTGTTTCAACGACCAAAGTCACGTCCGCGTCCTTGGCGACATCAATCGCGGGCGCGATCAGAGGTAGCATCGCGTCCCAAGCGCCTTTGGCGACATTCCATTTCTCGGCGCCTCCAAAGCCCCAAAGGATTTGTTCTTTTTTTGGGGTCATGATGCGCACCAACGGGCTGCCAACCACATGCGCCATGTCGATTACGCGCTTCAAGGCATCCATGTGTTTGGTGTGCAGGTCATCCCCTGCTTTGTTCGCCCCGGTCATCCCGGCAAAGATATGGCGGGACAGGCAGGACACTGGTTTGCCCCGATCGCGCAGCAGGGTGTCAATCTCTTTGATCTCATCAGCTGAGTGATCGCCGACCTCGGTGTCACCAACAAATTGCAGTTCGGCATATTCGAGATCAAACTCGTCCATCACGTCTACCGCGTGTTTCAGATCACGGCTGATGCCATCACAGATAACGCCAAGTTTCATGGGTTTTCCTTTCTCAGCGGTGCAGCTCAGCGCCGACAATATCTTCGATAACGCGGGTACAAGCCCAGTTGTCGCCATCCGGGAACTTGGCCTTGCCTGCGTGAAAAATCTGCATCGCTGACGAGGCAGTGTGCATCGGAACGCCCAGTTCTTCGGCCAGATCCAGCGAGATGGTCAGGTCCTTGTGCATCGTACCGATGCCGGATCCGGTATCCGCAAACTTGCGGTCGATGATGTTTTCAAGCGCGGTATTGGTGCAGCCACACCCGGCGCCGGATGTTGAAAAAACCTTGAATAGGTTCGCACCCTTTACCCCTGCCTTTGCAGCCAGAACGGATGCCTCAAACGTCGCTGAAAAGATCGAGCCGATCAGGGTCTGCAAACACGCCTTCACGGTCTGCCCCTGCCCCGCTGCATCCCCGACACGGTGAATGGTGGCCGAAACCGCCTCCATTACCGGCTGGAATTCGTCCAGTACTGCGTCGGGCGCAGCTGCCATCATGGTCAGGGTGCCACCTTGCGCACCGGGAAATCCACCAGATACCGGGCTGTCGATCAGGTGAATGCCGGACCCGGCCATGGCCTCGCCGATCTCCCGCGCCTCTCGCGGTTTGATTGTGGCGGTCAGGATGATGGCGCCGCCCTGTGCCATGTGACTGACAAGTCCGTTCGTGCCAAGAATGACGGCTTTGGCCTGATCGCCGTTCATGACCATGACATAGACCGCATCGGCATTGGCGCCGACGTCGGCCACGCTGGTCGCCGGCGTTCCCCCCATTTCGGCCAACGCGCTCATTCGCGCCTCACTCAGATCAAAACCGGTGGTTTCGAACCCGTTCTTGATCAGGTTCTTGGCCAGCCCGCTGCCCATATCGCCCAATCCAATGACGCCTGCACGTTGCATAACTGTCTTCCTAATGTGTCGTCCAGCCGCGGCCGGAGTTGAGATTTGGCGCCCCGAAACTCCAAGGCGTCGATGTGTGCGGGGTTTCAGGCTTTGGCGGACCAAGGCCGGGCAGGTCCGGAAGACACCCCGCTGCCCAATTCTTTAGTTCAAGGCCCCATCACCGCGTCGGGTATCCACATGACCAATTGCGGAAAAACCGCGATCAAAAGCAGCACCACCACATTGGCCATCAGGAATGGGGCGGCGCCGATGAAAATGCGCCCGATTGGCAGCCGGCAGATCGCAGCGCAGACATTCAGACAATTGCCGACAGGGGGTGTGCATGCCCCAACCGCCAGACCCGAGACCATGACCACGCCAAAATGCACACCCGACACGCCCATCTTTTCAGCTACTGGCAACAGAACCGGCGTCAGCAACAGGATTGCAGGGCTGACATCAATGAAGGTGCCTGCCAGCAGGATCAGAATCGCGGTCAGCACCATAAAGGCGACAGGGCCCAGCCCGAGTCCGGACACTAAATCTGCAATCTGGTTGGGTACACGCTCGAGCGCGAGAACTGTGATGAACACCTGACTGAACGCGATGATCATCATGATCTTGGCCGACATGATGATGGCGTGACGCATGGCACCGGGCAGATCCCGCAGAACGCCAAAGCCGACAATGAACAGGCCAATGATCAGGCCATAAACCACAGCTGCGCCCGCTGTTTCGGTAGGAGTAACAAAGCCAAAGACGACAGAGCCAACGATAAGAACGGGCATCATGGCGACGGCTGCTGAACGACGCGCCTGACGCCCTGCCTCGGCCAGCGTGAAAGGTACGTTTTCCGTCGGGTAATTGTACTTGCGTGCCAAGAGCCAAACGACAACCAGTTGCATCAGTCCGACCATGATTCCGGGAATGATCCCGCCCAGAAATAGGCGGCCGATGCTTTCTTCGGCGGCAACGGCGTAGATGATCATCGGAACCGACGGCGGGATGATCATGCCCATGGTGGACGAGGCAACGGTGATCCCGGCTGCGAAACTCTTGGGGTACCCCCGCTTCTCCATTTCAGGGATCAGCACGGATCCGATGGATGCGGTGTCTGACGCGGAAGATCCCGAGATCCCGCCGAAAATCATCGAACCCACCACATTGACCAGACCAAGCCCGCCCTTGAGCCGTCCGACGAAGAACATCGACAGATCCAGCAAGCGCCGTGTGATGCCGCTGGAATTCATCACCAATCCCATCAGGATAAAAAAGGGCAGCGAGACCAGAGGGTAGTTGTTGATCCCCGAAAAAAAGCGCTGAACAACAAATCCGGTCGCGGTTGGCGCTTCGATCAGGAAATACGCCAGCGAGGCCAGCCCCAGCGAATACGCGATCGGGACGCCGCAGACCAACAGAATTCCAAGAGTGGCGAACAGGATCAGCATCTCAGTCCTCCGGCATCCAGAGAACATCGATGGAATCCCGGCCACCCAGAGTCAGGACCACCCGAACAAAGCAGTAGAAAACGGCAATCGCGCAAGATATCGGAACGATGATGAAGACATACCCTTGAGGCATCCCGAAGGGTTGCCACATATTCCGCCCCGGTCCTGCGATCCAGTCGAAGGACAGCCAGACCAGTGCTGCGTTCATCACGCCAACCAGAACAAGGCCCGCCACATAAAACGCCATTTTGACGTAGTAGGGCATCAGGTCGATGAAGAAGGTGATGGCTATGTGTTCACGCTTGGTGATCGCGACGGCTCCGCCTAATGCGGATGTGCACAGAAACGCGATCTTAACCTGCTCGTCGACGCCGTAGATTGCCATGTCGAAGGGCCGCATCAGGACCTTGGTGACGACAATCACCAGAAACATGCCGAATAGCACGACCATCAGCCCTTCGATGACGCGTGTCAGGACACGGTCGATTGTGGAAAGCGTATCCATAGCCCGGTTCCGAGTAAGTGAGAGGTCCGGGCCCGGCTTTGCGCCGGGCCCACCGGTTTCAGGTCAAATCAGCCGCAGGATGCAGCCGCTGTGCGTGCTGCGTCAACATCATCCAGTGTGAAATGGCCCGCATCGATCATCTGCTGATAGACGGGTGCAACCGCCTCCTGGAAACCTGCCAGTGCTTCTGGTGTCAGCTCGTTGATCTCCATGTGTTTGCCCAGTTCACCGACGATGTTGGTTTCTGCATCACGGTACAGCTTATCGGACATCGCCATCGCCTCGACGGCAACCTCATTGAAAGTAGCCTGCAGATCCTCGGGCAAGCTGTCATACCACGCCTGGTTGACGATCAGTGGATCGGGGCCCGTCATATGGTTTGACAGGGTCAGATACTTCTGTACCTCGTGAATGTTGAAATCCCAGATGTTCTGCGGCGGGTTGTGCTGCCCGTCGATCACGCCCTGTTTGAACGCCTGATAGGCTTCGGAAAACGGCATAGCGACGGGAACCGAACCGATGGCCGTACCTGTGGCGATCATTAGATCAGACTGTGGTTCGCGGATGCGCAGACCCTGCAGATCGTCAACTGAGGTGATCGGTTTCACGTTGTTGGTATAGGCGCGGAAGCCCTGGCTGATACCGGTTGCAGGGATGTGATACCCCTTCTCTTCGGCACGGGCCTGAACGCCTTTGGTAAAGTCCGACCCGACCAGACATTCCATCTCATCCCAGTTGGCCACAAGAAATGGCAACTGATACAGATTGAACGCGCCGGATGCATCGGCAAAGAAACCACCGCGCGTGCCCTGAAGCAGGCCAGCGGTCACCTGGTCCATCATCTCACGCTCATTTCCCAGAGCGGCACCAAAAAAGTTCTCGACCTCGATGCGGCCATCGGTGCGTTTTTCCAGCTCAGTCTTGAACCACTCCATGGATTGCGAACGGATCGAAGTTTCAGGCTGCTCGTTGCCGTATTTGAATGTGAAATCCGCCGCCAATGTTGCGCTGGCGGTCATCATTAGGCCGGCAGCACCGGCCAGAAGTTTGGCTATGTTGGTCATTTTTCCTCCCTGAACGGGACTCGATCCCGTTGCATACCGTTGGGATAAGCCTCGTCCCGTTTGGCTGGCAAGAAAAACCGCATCAAATGACGTAATTGATGGTTTTTGATGGATTATGAATTGTTTTTGAGGGTGTTTTTGATCCTAAATGATGGTAAATCAAATGGATGAGTGAAGAAGAGCCCATCGTTTCAAAAAAAGCACGTGTGTTCGAGATCGCCAAGCTTGCGGGGGTTGGCACTGCCACGGTGGACCGCGTCCTGAACAACCGGTCAAATGTCAAACCCGAGACGCGGCAGCGCGTTCTGCAGGCCAAATACGCCATCGAATCCGGTGCCCAACTGGACCAGCGTGCACGCCCGTGGCGTCTGAAAATCTTCTTGCCGGAAGAGGCTGGCCCGTCGACGGAATTTTTGGGGGATTGTTTTCAAAACGTCTTTACCAATGGTCGCGCCACAGTCGAATGTGTGTTCTCCAAAAAGTTGGAGCCGTCGGTGCTGGCGCGAAAACTTCGCGCCTGCGCCGGTCAAGGGGTTGATGCGGTGGGCTTTCAGGCTTTGGATGATCCGCGCGTTCGGGATGCGGTTGAAGAATTGCACGCGTTGGATATTCCCTGCGTTCCTGTCGTTTCCGATCTGATCAGCCCTGTTCTGGGTCAGTTTGTTGGCACGGACAATATGGCTGCGGGGCGCACGGCGGCGTATCTTATGGGGCGCATGGTGCGGCAGGCCGGATTGGTAGGCGTGATCTCGGGCGAGCAACTGTATCGCAACCATTCTGATCGTGAGATGGGGTTTCGGTCCGCCCTGCGACGGGATTTTAACCATCTGCGGGTGGTTGGCACTTATATCGGCCATGACGATGTGGATGAAAACCGCACGGTCGTTGGCCAGATGCTGGACGAGCACCCCGGCCTGCTTGGCATTTACAATGTCGGCGGTGGCAATGAAGGCATCGTTGCCGCCTTGGCGGATCGTGGTGTGACCGGAGAGATCATGCTGATCGGCCACAACCTGACGCCGAAGACGCGCAATTATCTGCTCGAAGGGTCGATGGACATCGTTATCCATCAGAACATGCGCCGGATCGCCGAACAGTCGGTGCAGACCCTGATCGCAATGCTGGAAAACCGCCCGCATCAGGCAGAGGTCGTACCTGTTGAAGTCATCACGCGGGAAAACATCAACGGGGCCACGTTCGGCTGATCTTGACAGGCTTTCGACAAAACGCAGGCCCAAACTGGCCCGGAAACTGCGCAGATTTTCAGCCTCGGGTTGCAGCGCGACCGCCAGTTCGCGGTAAAGCCACTTTCCTTCTTTCCGATGGATAGAACCCAACCGCTTAACAGGTGCCATCTCTTCGACCCAGCAGAACGGTAACCCAACCTAACAGCCGCAGACAGAACCCGGTCTACTGTTGCAACATCAACCCTGCTCTTTCCAAGCCGATCCAACTCCGGAAGCCATCGTCCCCATGGAGCGAAAGGCCAACCATGCACTGACTTTCGACTTGGACCACTCAAGTGGCGCAGTCGGCTTTGATTAGGTTAATCTACCTTCACGCTCTCGGCGGGCTTTGTACGGGTTTTGCTGGTGATAATCTGGTATAGCCACCCCGAAATCTCGTATATTGCCGGAGATTTATTCCTCCTGATGCCGTGTTCGGTCAGCATGGCGATAACTACAGGAATAACAGCACCCAAAATTGCTGACTTCACGTCTATTAGCTCTTCGGTTATCGAGCCGATCACTTCTTGAGCTTGCACAATCTCCAACTCGGCACCGCCGCTCCGAAACCGGTTTTCGAAAAACTCAAGCGCTTCAGCCTCCTCTGCTCGTGCCACTTCCAAACAGTGCAGCTTTTCAATATTCGAGGTGATTTCAAATAGCCCATGCTGGTGAACGGCCTGAACAAGATCAATCACATCAGCCGCATTTTCGACGCCCATTTCAAATGGAATCGTTTGGCGATATCTGGCAAACATCACCTTGCTTGGCGGACGTTCGAACAGTTTGTCCAACTTGTCCATAATTCTCTCGATTGCGTCGAGTTGTGTTCGGTTCGCTCTAGTGATCTGAGAGATAGCATCGTTCATGCGACCTTGCTTACGAGCGTTGATAGCGGACTCAATCTGAGCACCAAGACTGTCGCGGGTTGCAACTGCAACGAGTTCTCTTTCGAACTGCGCCAGTTTCACGGGCGACAAGTCCTCGTCAGCAATCTCTTTGCGAATTGTTTCGATGAGTGATGACATCTGCTTCTCTTCATCGAAGGTCTTGCGCGACCGCCAAACAGGCGCAACCTGGGGCAACGTAAGACTAAGTGACTGACCAATTGGTAAGGCTAGATAGATAACTCTGCCAAACTCAAGTGAACAGTTTTGGATCTGAGCAAACTATTGCCAAGATCAGTAGGCTGTCGTTTGAGCATCTCAGCGCATACCGATACTGTTTCGATATCCCGAACGCCGATTACAGAGTTGAGGCAGCTATGAAAAAAATTGGACTCCTGGTATCCCTGTTGTTTTCGTTTTCCACCGCGCTTCCGGCACAAGTCGTCACCAAAGGCAAGGTTGCTGATCTGGCCGAGCACAGTTTTTCTTCTGTGGTCGCAAGCTACGATATTCCGGGCCTCGTCGTTGGTGTCACCATGCGAGGCGAACACTACTTCTACGCAACAGGCCTTGCATCGCGCGAAGAAAACATAGCCGCAACGCCCGATACTATCTTCGAACTCGGCTCCGTCAGCAAAATCTTCAACGTCAGCCTTGCCGCGCTCGCCGAGCAACGAGGAAAATTGGAACTTGGTTCAGCGGTGTCCGACCGGGTCGCCGAACTGCGAGAGAGCGCATTTGACGACATCCGTCTGATGGACTTGGCCACGCACACGACCGGAGGATTACCGCTTCAGGTACCGACAACGGTGCAAGATGTTCCTGACCTGATCGACTGGCTGGCTGACTGGCAGCCTCAGCAAGAGGGCACTCGCAGCTATTCGAATATTGGTATCGGGCTTCTTGGCCATATCACCTCTGATGCCCTTGGGATGAGCTATTCGGAAGCAACTGAACAGGTCCTGTTTCCGGCCATGGGACTTGAAAGCACATCGGTGGATGTCCCGGAAGGGGCGATGGATCGATATGCATTCGGCTATGATCGAAAGACCAATGAGCCGATACGGGTCAATCCGGGTGTGTTGGATGCCGAAGCCTATGGCTTAAAGTCGACGGCGCGGGACATGCTCCGTCTTCTAGATCTGGAACTGGGCCACACAGGGGGTTCTTCAGAACTGTCGGCTGCTCTGGAGAGGACGCGGCAAGGACAGACCAAAACGCCCTATTATGTGCAGGGTATGATCTGGGAACAATATCCCTGGCCTGTCAGTCTCAAACAAATGGAAAAGGGGGCTGAATACAACTTCGTCCCAAGAACAAAACCCGTGGAGCGGTTTGATCCACCTATACCACCGCAACGGGACGTCATTCTGAACAAGACGGGATCGACCAACGGGTTTGGTGCCTATGTGGCGCTTCTACCCGGCGAAGATCTTGGAATTGTGGTTCTGGCCAATCGCAACTAACCACACAAGGCCCGAGTTGGCGCCACCTATGATTTGATCCAAAAGCTGTTGTCGGACGACGACTAGCCGATCAACATGACTATTCAGCATTTGCGTGCATGAGAAAACCCCTGCCCTCAGGATCCGAGTTGAAGGCACACATGACCTAATTTTCAAACTCAGCTTTCAAACGGTCCAAGAAGAACTTGAAAGGTGAGACGTTCATCAGGCTCTTCCGATACAAAACCCTCGTCTCATAATGCAATAGAGGCCCGACATTCTTGATCGGAGAGAGTGGGTTTGCCCGGCCGATTGCCAACAGCGGTTCAGCGATCCAGGTGATGTAAGGGCCATACGATACCGTCTGAATGATGGCTTCCAAGGACGCAGAGACCACGGCGATGTCAGGAGTACCTCCTGCAATATCATTCATCTGACTATTGATCGCGGCGAGATTTTCCCGGTCTTCACCGTACATTGCCCAAGGATACTTAAGGAGCTGGGTAGGCGAAAGGTTTGGATCAGAATGAATTGGGTGATCCGTGCTTGCTGCAGCAACAATCACGACGTCTGGTCCGTGCAGGGTGCCAATAAAAGGGGGAACGTCGCCAACGGCCTTTGAACTGATCGTGGCAACGTCAAGCTCGCCATCAATGAGGCGTGCATAGATGCTGTACCCGGTCCCAACTGCCAACTCGGCGCGAAATCCGGTGAATTTTCTTTGGAGCTTCGCAATCACCGGTGGCAAGACCTGATGCGCCCAGAATGGCATTGCGCCGACCCGGATCGTCCCACGTTGACCGCCGCTAAATGCGTTCAGTTCGGCCGAGGCGTAGTGAAGCTCTCTCTCCACCGCCTTTGTATGTGACAACAACAGCTTGCCACTGGGTGTAAGCGACACACCCAAAGGATGCCGGTCGAAAAGCCGCAAGGAGAGGTTTTCCTCTAGCGCTTTGATCGATCGTGTCAGCGATGAGGGGGTCAAGCCGATCTGGCGCGCGGCTTCAGTGATGGAACCCGCTTCTGCCGTTGCCAAAAACCGATGCAACAGGTGCAAATTTTCCATCAGTGTTGCGGTTTGCGCAATGCTTTTTGCCATATTCGCAATTTATCGCAACGCCGCTCATATGCAACGGTTTCGTAAACTGCACGCCCGTTAGGGCGCAGTAATGAAATTGGAGGGCACATTCATCGAACATCGTCGTCGTAGTCTCTGACACATTCCGGCTTGATCACTTTCCGGGCTTAACACGAAAAAGATCATTGCCCCGAATCTTGAGGCATTTGCCAAACGCTCTCAGGTCTTCTCAGAATGCCGACTGGGATCCTTCCCCACGGTGCCTGCCCGCGCCGATATAGCAACGGGCAAATTTGCCTTTACTTTCACCGGTTGGTCAGCGCTGCCACAGGAAGAAAAGACCATGGCGGCCTATATGAACGATTTAGGCTACCTGACCTGCGGTGTGGCCGATAATCCGTTTCTTCTGCGCAATGGTTACGGCTATGATCGCGGGTTTCAGGACTTTTTCTGGATCAAAGGCCAACGCGGCGGCGCCGAAGGTGTTGATACGAAATCAACATGGACATCGGAAAGCGATCGCTGTGCGCCACAAACCTTCAGCACCGCGATTGACTGGATTGAGCGCCACCAGGACGAAAAGTTCTTTCTCTATGTCGAACCTTGGGACCCACATGAGCCATGGGACGCACCGGACCATTACGTCAAACAGTATCTGCCAGACTATGAGGGCGAGAAGGTCTTTCCGGCGTATTGGGATGTTGGTGATGCGGGTGTAACCGAGCGCGATTTGGAGGTCGCCCATGCCGGATACCGCGCAGAGATTACCGTGGTGGACCAGTGGTTCGGCAAGCTGATTGACCGGCTAGATAGTCTTGACCTGATGAAAGACACTACCGTTCTGTTTGCGTCTGATCATGGATTCTACTTTGGCGAGCATGGCATTTTCGGCAAGCGTCGCTTCCTGTGGGATAAGAAAATTCCCCAGAACCAACAGCGGATCGGGACCGCGGGACAAACAGGGTATTACTATTCCTGCCCGCTTCATCAGGAACTGACGAGGGTTCCGTTTGTGATGCATCATCCCAGGCTGGAGCCTCGCCAACACGATTGCCTACTGTCGTTGTGCGATCTCCTTCCCACTATGGTTGAGCTTGGGGGCGGGACACCGCCCGATGACATTCATGGCAAATCGCTCGTCCCTGTCCTTGAGGGCAATACGCAACAGCATCGCGATATAGTCGTCTCTGCCGATGCGGATGCGCACATGATGCGCGATATCTCGAAGGCGGTGGATGATGTCCCAAGGCTGATCCTTGAAACATGCCCGTCCACGATCTGCTACGGCGAGTGGGAGTTCATTTATGCCCGCGAGGGTGATCCGCATGCATTGTACCATCGTTTCAATGACCCAGACCACAAGCACGACCTCGCCAAAGATCACCCAGAAATCGTCGCGCGGCTTCACGCGAAATACGTCGACTGGATGGATCAGCACGGTGTTCCAGAAGCAAGCAAGGCTGTCCGCAGACGGCTCTGAGCAACGAGACCAACAGGGAGAGAAGACATGAAACAAACAATGAAGACATCGCTTTATGCAGGCGCACTGGTTCTATTGGGATCGGTTGCCCATGCCGGCTGCGGCGTCACCTCGGGCAACGTCAACATCTTGGGAAATGATTTTCCAGCTCTTCAAGCCGTCGCAGATGAGGCGATTGCGTGTGCACATGATGGCATGAAGGTTGAAGCGAACCTGACAACCGAGCATCGGGAAATCATGTCCCCGGCATTGACGGCAAACCCCGCGGAATACAACGCCGTGTTTATCGCCAATTCGCAACTTATGCCGCTTTTGGCGAAAGGGTTGATCCGTCCTTTGGATGATCTGGTTGCCAAGCACGGTCAAAACCTCGCTCCCAATCAGTTGATCCGTGTGGATGGCAAGATCGTCTCTGTCGCGTTTATGGCAAACGCACAGCATCTGTTTTATCGCAAGGACATCCTGGATCAGGTAGGTGCCCGGCCCCCGGAATCCTATGAAGACGTGCTGGCTGTCGCAGAGAAAATCCGCGCGGCGGGCAAAATGGAACACCCCGTAGCGCTGAACACCAAAGTTGGATGGAACTTGGCTGAAGAGTTCATCAATATGTATCTCGGTCACGACACCCCCATGTTCAAAGCGGGCACGGCCGAACCTGCGATTAACAACGACGCTGGCGTGTCAACGCTAAACACGCTGAAGGCACTGACCGGGTATTCCAACCCAGACTATCTGACGTTTGATTCCAATACGACACAGGCACTTTGGGAAAGCGGCGATTTGGCTTTGGCCACTATGTGGGGCTCACGCGGCACGGCCATTCTGGATGACGAAGGATCTAACGCGGCCGTCGTGTCCAGCACCATTCAGAGTGGTGCGCCTACCGTTGCAGGTGGAAGCAAGCCCGCCACTTCGCTCTGGTGGAATGGTTTCTCGATTGCCACCAACACATCTGACGAAGATGCTGAGGCTGCTTTTGTCGCGATGGTCAACGGCATCTCCACCGATATGGTGAAGGCCAATAACGACAAAGCCGCTTGGTTGATCGAAGGCTATGAGCCCAACGTAGCGACCGCAGGGATCGTCGCAAGCATGGAAGCCGGAGCGTCCCCTTACCCGATGCTGCCCTATATGGGCGTCATGCACACCGCGCTTGGTGGCGAATTGGTCGATTTCTTGCAAGGCAATGAGTCCGCCAAACAGACCCTTTCAGACATAGAAGCAGCCTATACGACCGCAGCGCGGGAGAAAGGCTTTCTGGAATAAGGCCTACTGCCGGGGATGGGGGCTTCGGCCCCCATCTTCTCAAACCGAAAACGAAGGGGCCCTTATGCCCGACAAAGCATTCTTCTCGTTCATGGCTCCGTCGCTTCTGGCGATGATCCTCTTCATCGCGCTTCCGATTGGCTCGGTCTTTCTCCAATCGCTCTTTGTTGAGCATTCTCAGGTCATGAAAACGGTCGAGACCTGCAGTCCGTTTGGTGGATGCACCGATGAGACCATTGTCGACGCAGAGGCCACACAAGCACTGGCTCAGGCACAGCCGTTGGGGCGCTTTAACGGGTTGGGCACCTATACAGACCGAAATCACCTTGCCTTTGATGACCTTGGACGCGCAAGGCGCGAAGCAGACACATTTGGTGAGTTTCTATCTGCAATCATGAACCTGCGGTTCTACCGTGCGTTGGTGTTCACCATTGCGTTTACTGCAATTGTAACGCCTTTCGTCCTTGCTCTTGGATTGGTCATTGCCCTTGCCGTGAACATGTTGCCCAGAATGACGAAGGGGCCAGCGATCTTTGTGTCACTCTTGCCAATGATCGTGACGCCGCTCGTAGGTTCCCTCATCCTTGCCTGGATAGTTGACGCTGAGGGTATACTTGGGGCCACTCTGCAAACGCTGTTTAAAGACCCTGATCTTTCGCTCAAAGCGTCGCCAACGTTGACTTGGATCATGCTGTTTATCTACGGCATATGGCATGCCACCCCGTTCAGCTTCATTGTCTTCTATGCCGGGTTGCAAACCGTTCCCCGGGACACACTCGAAGCCGCTATGATCGACGGAGCATCACGTGCCCAACGGATCCGGTATGTCGTCGTTCCGCATCTCATGCCACTTGTCACGTTTGTCTTGCTTATCCAACTGATGGACAACTTCCGGGTCTTTGAACCGATTGTCGGATTTTCGGCGGATGCAAACGCAACCTCGCTCAGCTGGATTATCTACAATGACCTGAGGGGAGGCGAGACGACTTTGTTCGGCTCAGCGGCTGCAACCTCGTTTCTGACCCTTGTTGGCGTGATCATATTGCTGATCCCGGTTCTTATACGAACCTGGCGCGATCACAACAGTAAGCCCGCTTAGGAGATCGCGCGTGTCCGCTGCCTCACAACAACATCCCATCAGCATGAAATTCGCGGCGTTTGGCCTGGTCCTGTTTTGGCTGATGCTAGCAGGCGGTCCGTTTCTTTGGACGGTCTGGGGGTCGTTCAAAGTCCAAGGGGATTTCTTCTCGAAGTCCGATTGGACAAATGCAATCTATGGTATTCGCACAACAATCGAGACCGGCGGCCCCTTTACTGGGCAAGGATATTCTGGCGCATGGATTGAACAGGAGTTCTGGCGCGCGACGCTCAACACATTCATCGTTGTCTTATGCACCGTGACTATTTCGCTGACATTTGGCACCCTGGGTGGATACGCTTTAGCCAGATCCGGCCGTCGCTAGGCGTTCTGGATTTTGATGGCTGCGTTGGCGTTTCGAGCCATGCCGCATATCACACTCGTCTCGGGTTACCTTTATCCGTTTTTCCAGTGGAACCTTTGGGGTCACCTGCCAACGACGATTATCGTTTTGGTTGCGATCAACCAGCCATTCACCCTTTGGATGTTGCACGCATTCTTCCTGGGCATCCCGCGCGACATTGATGAAAGCGCGCTGATCGATGGCTGTTCGCGGTTTCAGGCATTTCGATATGTGATCATACCAGTGATGTGGCCGGGCGTTGTGACAACTGGGCTCTTTTCGTTCCTTCTCGCTTACAATGATTTTACCGTCGCAGCGATGCTTCTGAGCCAAGAAAACCAGACGATGGTGCCAAAGATTGCAAGCTTTCTTGGCACCACGCAGGTCGAAGGAAACGTGATGTTTGCTGTCTCGGCCGTTGTTTCGGCGATCATACCGTTGTTTTTCCTGACACTCTTCTTCCAACGGCAACTGGTTAGCGGATTAACTGCAGGCGCGGTGAAGGGTTAAAACTGTTGATATTTGCGCCTGATCATCTCGATCGGGATCGGACAACCAAAGCTTTTGACCAGTGACTATGATCGACCAATCACCGGCTAATCTGCCCACCACGTGTGCTGGCAGTACTTTTTTCTGTTCACCTCAACCGGTGCTTGATTTTTTGTCGCTTGTTCTGCACAACTATCGTGACACTGGCCTGCGCGCCATCTTGGCCGGTGTTCGAGAAAACGGCCGCCTATTAACAATACCGATTTCTGGATTGGAAATGGTGGCATAGATATAATTGGGAGGTTTAGCATGAGTGTTGAAGACCTGAAGGAATATGCACGCCGTTGCGCCGCAGATCCTGATTTGCGTGCCAAGGCCAAGGAAATTGGTGCCACTGACCTGGACGGCCAGATCACACATGCGGCATCCATGGGGCTGACTTGGACCAAGGAAGATATGTCTGCCTACCAAGAAGAGATCCAGGCCGATGGCGAGCTTGGCGAAGATGACCTGGAAAAAGTTGCTGGCGGCGTCGTGACGACCACCGCAGCAGCAGCGGCAGCAGTTGTTTCCGCAGCCGCCGCAGTGGTTGGGACAGCGACTGCAGTCACCACGACAACAAGCGGCAGCGGCTGGTAACAGATTGGCGCGCCTTCGGGGCGAGCGCTGTATGCAGGACGCAAAATGGGGGCTGAGTCGGTTTTCATCCAGAGACGGATTGTTTCACGGCTGACGATCCCGCCCCACGCTCTGCTTGCAGTTTCCCGACGCCCACCGTGTTGGGATTGCACCGATGATCGGCCCAGATGGCGTAGGCGATTAATTCGCGAGGGAAACGGAAGCCCATCAGGCGCGGCTTAGTTGTCAGTTTGATCGTGGCCGCCAGATATCTGAACGGTCAACGTGAGTAATCTGGCAATGCCAAACAGGCGTACAGACAGACAGTTTTTGTATTCGCCTCGGCCGTTGCTTGATTTTTTTGCCGCTTGTTCTCCACAACTATAGCGGCACTGGCGCGCGCGCCATCTGGCCGGTGTTCGGGAAAGCTGTGGTCTATGAACAGTGCAAACTTCGAGGTTCGGTATGGTGGCGTTGAGATCGCTTGGAGGTTTAGCATGAGTGTTGAAGACCTGAAGGAATATGCACGTCGTTGCGCCGCAGATCCTGAATTGCGCGCCAAGGCCAAGGAAATCGGCGCTACTGATCTGGAAGGCCAGATCGCACATGCCGCATCCATGGGTCTGACTTGGACCAAAGAAGACATGATCGCCTTCCAGGAAGAACTACAAGCCGATGGAGAGCTTGGCGAAGATGATCTGGAAAAAGTTGCCGGTGGTGTTGTAACTACCACCGCAGCAGCGGCGGCGGTAGCTGTGTCCGCAGCCTCTGCCGCGGTGGTCGCGACTGCGGCTGCAGTCACCAGCACAACTTCAGGCAGTGGCTGGTGATAACTTGGCGCAGCCCTCGGGACTTGCGAAATTTCAACGCGACCCTCTGGGCAAATGGCCGGAGGGTATTTTGTTGAGCGACAGCGGAACGTCCCAGCATTGGAATGTGCCCCGGATCGGATCGCGCGACCCAAATCAGTCTGGCAAAATGCGGCCTTTCAGGTGCGCTCGGTCAGGCATCAACAAAAAGACCCATTATGCCGCTCACTGACTACGGAAAACTATATCTTTCACCGCTTGAGCCATCTCTGCGGGCGCCTCAGTCTACTGCAGAAGCCATCACGCAGTGGCGTGAGGAACTCTCTCGTGGACACCGGCTGCGCGTACGAGGCAGCGGTCATAGTCTGAGCGGTGCAAGCCTGCCCAGAAGAGGCGAAACACTGTTTCTGACGCATGGCCTTGACCAGTTTGAGGTCGTGGAACCCGACTTGCTGCGGGTCGGGTGCGGTGCCATCATGTGGGATATCCGCGATTTTGCAGCCGCTCATGGAGCGAGCTTGCCGGTTTTCAATGGTGGGTGGGCTGGCCCGACGTTGGGTGGCTATGTCAACGCGGGAGGCATGGGGTTGCGTGTGCCGCCGACCACCCGAGAGGCAGCGGCGCGCGGAGAGTCCAATGACGGCTATGTCTCAATCTCGGAAACGCATGGCGGCTTTTGGGCCCATGTCGAGGCGCTCACTCTGGTCGATGGTCGCGGTGAACTGCGTAAGTTGACCCCAGAAGACCCTGACTTTTGTTGGGTATTTGCTGCAATGGGGCAATTTGGTTTGGTCCTGGATGTCACCCTTCGACTGAAGGCCATTCCGGGCGTCACCAATCAATTTGCGGTTGGTCAATCGGGTAAAATTCCGGTCACCAATCCGCTCAACCCATCCGAAACAAACGACCTACCGGGACCGGATGGCATCGACTGGCTTTATTGGTTCTCGGCCATGGTTCCGGTCGACGAAGAAGATCGGTTCTGGGCGCTGATCGGAGATTGGGCAAACCGGCACTCCGCCACGCTTGAACCCAGTGGCGGTTGGGTCGGGCCATCTCTGCATGGAAAGCCCATCGGCTTCCGGTATCTTGTCAAACGGCGTGCCCCGGTGCCTCCACTGCTGTATCCAAGGGACGAAGATTTTGTCCTGATGGGAGTCATGGCTCTCTGCCGTGGCATCGGCAAGCCAGAGGTGGAGTCCGCGCTGGTCGAAGCCGAGCAGGACTTTGTTTCATCCATTGTTGACGAAGGCGGTCGCCTTTACGTGCAGGCTGAGAATCTGAGCCGGTCACTGGATTATGCGGACTATTACGACGCAGAGACTTGGACGATGTTTTGTGCTTTGAAGAAGAAATATGATCCGCAAAGCCTTGTTAACATCGGAGAGCTGCAGCGATCGAAAGAGACGGAGCCTGTAACCGTTGCTCAGATTCGCAGACTTGCGGCTGCCACGCAGCGTGTTTTGAATACATAGCCCAGTTCGGCCTGGGAGGCGAAAATGGACGAAGCGGAAACAGCAGATGTTGCGGTGATTGGCGGCGGCCCGGCAGGATCGGTGCTGGCAGGTCTGTGCGCCAAGGCTGGCCTGTCCACCGTCCTTCTCGAAAGAGAGACCGGGCCGCGCTACCGCATCGGTGAATCACTGTTGCCAGCCACGCTGCGGCAGGTTTTGCCCCTGATCGGTGCACAGGACGCCGTCGATGCCGAAACCTATACCGTGAAGCGGGGTGCCACATTCTCGTGGGGCGCTGACAAACAGGACATCTGGACCCTCGCCTTCGGCCCCGACCAAGCCGATGATCCCCCTCTTGCCCTCAACGTTGATCGCGCAAGTTTTGACGAAATCCTCCTGTCCAGTGCGCAGAATTGCGGCGCGACTCTGCTCAGAGGGTATGACGCAATTTCCGTCGGTGACGGCGACGCACAGCAAGGTCGCAGCGTGACCTATTTCCACCGCCAGAGCGCGAGGCAAAATGCCTTGCACGCAAGATTTGTTGTGAACGCCACCGGACAAATGCGCCTGAACATCCCGGAATTGGACGCGCGCGAACATTCGCACTTTTTTCGTAAGGTGGCGGTTTGGGGATACTGGACAGGCGGAGGGCGACTTGACGCCCCTCTGGATGGGAACGTCTTTTTCGAGACCCTGGAAACCGAACATGGGACGGCCTGGGTTTGGTACATTCCCCTGCGGGACGGATTGACCAGCGTGGGCGTGGTCGCCCCGCGCGACTGCCTGACCAAGCTGCGTGTGGATCCCCGGGCGGGTTTGGCAAATTGGCTTGCGACCTGCCCACGGACAACCAAGCTTCTGTGTAACGCCACACCCGCAGAGCATGCGCCCTACGATCAGGTGAGTCTGTGCGCGGACTACTCGTATGCATCCAACGCATTCAGCGCGCCGGGTATCGTGCAGATCGGTGATGCCGCCTGTTTCGTAGACGTGCTTCTGTCGTCAGGCGTGCATCTGGCAACCTATGGAGCACTCTTGGCAGCCCGGTCGATTAAGGCGGCTCTTTCCGGTGCGATACCGGAAGATGTTGCCATGGCCGAATACGAGAGTCGCCTGCGACAAGAATTTTCTGTGTTCTACGCAGGGCTATCGGGTCTTTACGATATGGAGAAGCGGTCACAGGATTATGTCGGCTGGCTGCGCGCCTTGTTACAAAACAGCAACGGGGTGCTCATGGAACGGGGACAGACATTGGACAATCCCGGTGGGCTGAATGTTGGTGGCGCGTCTTGTTCCGACGCAGAGCTGCACGCACAGGCTCAGAGAAACCTGACCATGATGCGTGGGTACAATTCCTATCAATTGACCTATGACGGTCCGCCAAAGGCGACGCCAATTGCCGCCCTGCCCGCGATCCACAACTTGTTGGCAATCGATGAGTATGGCGAATGGATCATGCCGGCGCATAAACGCACACCCGCCCCCCCTACTGTCTAAAAAGGAACCTGCACTTCCCCTGGCTGGGTCATTGCGAAGGCACACAATTTGGCTTCGAGTCCCTAATAGCGACGGATTGCATTCTTCAACCTGAGGTGGATTCACTGCTCAAGTCAGAACAAAAAAAGGGGCGGATGTGCTCCGCCCCTTCCAACTGTCTGTCAACCAGTTTACCAACCGCTACCGGTTGAGGCTGACGTTACTGCGGCGGCGGTGCCGACAACGGCTGCCGCTGCGCCGACAACGGCTGCTGCAGCCGCGGCCGTGGTGGTTACAACACCACCGGCAACTTTTTCCAGATCATCTTCGCCAAGCTCGCCATCGGCTTGGAGCTCCTCCTGGAAGGCGGCCATGTCTTCCTTGGTCCAATTCAGGCCCATGGATGTGGCATGCTCAATCTGGCCATCCAGATTGGTTGCGCCAATCTCTTTCGCCTTGGCCCGCAAATCGGCGTCGCTTGCACAGCGGCGTGCATATTCCTTCAGGTCTTCGACACTCATTGCATTGTCCCTTCTCACGTTTCGCCATGGGTCAAATCAATGTCGGGTCCGTGATTGGACGCACAACCAAACCAAATGGCCTTGTTATTCTTCACACGATAAAAGTGTACCGAGGACCCATCAAAAATCAAGCGCCGTAATTTGAAAGTCGAGTTTTTTTGCCTGAGTTGTCGAACGTGCGACGAAGGTTGTCGCCTGCTTCATGGTGTGGCAAACCTGAAAACGCAGGCAGCCTTGGTTTGGGTCGGGCGCGATAGCATCTGATTTGCCGACTGGCATTGATCTAACCAGGTGGGCCAAATCCCGCCTGAGAGAACCAACTATCGCGACTGGACCAAGTCACCGGTTGTACTTAACCGGAGGCCACAGATGGACCTTCGGTCACGAGAGTGACCACATTGGCCCCTCGGTCGAGCGCGGCACAAGTACGCAGAACTGAATCCGAAAGGACTTCCTGCAACCCTGCGTAGGCAGCCGCCCCGGACGGTTGGGTGAAGACCTGGGATGTTGCATGGGACAATCGAAGATCATTCATTGCTTTGAGGGCTGCGAGGTCGGAAATGGCCATGGCACCAAAAAGCCTGTCACGCAGGAGGTCCCAAGCCACGTTGGACGGTGTCTCGCAGGCGAGACACGCCATCGAGGTCGTGGCCCCTTCGGCAACGCTTCTGAGTTCCCCGGCCTCCAAACTGGCGGCAACAGGCGCCACGTGAAGCGGTTCGACGGTGATAATGCGAGGCATCTGCGCACCCAGTCTTGTGGCAAACCGCGCCACTACGCCGGCCGCTAATGAACCGACACCCGCTGGCACCAAGACATGTGTGGGTGGCGATGGCAATTGTTCGAGGATTTCATCCACGATCCGTCCATAGCCAAAGAGCGTCAGATAGGGGATTTCCTCACATCCGGGGCGACCTGTGTCGGAAAATTCTACGGCACCAGTCTTCTGGGCGTCTTCGGCTGCAGCTGCTATCGCCCGGTCATAGCCGCCCTCGACCGCCACAGTTCGCGCGCCAAACTGCGTGATCCGATCAAAGTTTTCTTGTGGCACGGATGCAGGCATAAAGACGGTCGCGGCAACACCCAGACGTTGCGCGGCCCATGCAACAGCGCGACCATGGTTGCCATCGGATGCGCAGACGAACCTATCCGCGTTTGCCAGGTCCGGCTTTGCGGCCAGTACCCCAAGAACACCGAGCGCCTTGAAGCAGGACAGGCCCTCACCTGCAAAGCGTTTGCCTTCATTCTTGATCCAGCATGTTACATGTCCGTCGGTGTTGTGCTTATCTGCGATTAAAGGGGTTTGCGTCATGGCAGGATTCTTTGCGATGGCCGAAAGGATTCTGTCGGATTGCGCGGCAAACACCGTTCCGGGGTGCGCGGGTGACCAATGAGCGTTCCGAAGGTAGGCTTTTGAAGAACCGATTTGCACAGCTGCGCGCTCCTAAAGGAATGTTTGAAAATTCTTCTAGCTGTCATTTGGGGGAAGCTATACAATCTAAAATAGAAGCAAGCACAAAATTGTGAATAATGCGCGCTGTTTGGCCGATGGATCAGAAGGTGACATTTCAGATGTTGAAAGCCGAAATCCAGCTCGCCAACACACTTTCGGCTGTGCCGGGCTTGCTGGACCAACTGGATCGGACCCTTGCCGCCATGGATGTGCCTGATGCCGACGCATTTCAGGTCAAGCTCGCGCTGGAAGAATTGATCACCAACGCCATAAACTACGGGTTTGACGCGGGGCAGACCTCACAGCTTGAGGTAGCCCTGCAACGCCAAAACGAAGACCTCATTTGCGAGTTGAGAGATCATGGCCGGATTTTCAATCCGTTGGACGTGGTCGAGCCAGACGTGACGCTGGATGTTGACCATCGCAAGGTTGGCGGGCTAGGCGTGTTTTTCGTTCGTCAAGTCATGGACGACGTAAGCTATGAAAGAGCCGGCAATATGAATGTGATGCGTCTGCGCAAAACGTTGGGCCGTGAAGGCGAATAGGAAGGCGAAGACAATGATGCGTGTGCTGGTTGGGAGCTTTGCAGCAAGGCTCATCGCCTATCTGGCGGTGGCATTTGCTATTGCTCTGGCAGCGGCAGTTGCCCTAACGATAGCCAAGCTGTCCACCGCACTTACGCAGGCGGTTGACGGGCGCTACAGAATTGTCGCGACGGACCTGCGTGCCAATATTGAGACAGGGGTGAATTTTGGCCTCGCGGTCGAAGAGATCGTATCCAATGTATCGGTGCAGATTGAAGACAGGCTTGAGTCCGACGCCGAGATTTTGGCCATCCGGCTGATTGCTGAGGATGGTCAGGAAATCCTCGCGTTGCAGTCGCAAACAGAAGGCCGAGAAAGTGCACAGGCAGAAGATATCGCAACGGTATCCGAACCAATCATCAACTCTTTCGGAGCCGAAGTGGGGCGTGTGGAAGTTTCCTACGACCCGCGTGGTGCACAGAGTATTCTTGCTGAGTCCACCCGAATTCTGGCTTTGGAAGCTGCCGCGCTGCTTGCGGCCTGCGTCGGTGTGATCGGAGTGGCCAGTCTGATGGCCGCGCGGCGTATCGATCAAAGGCTGGACCGGCTGACGGTGCAGTTGGAAAATGACATGTCGCCTGAGACGATGTCCGAGGTAAGTGGCGATCAGCTGGATCAGCTGGCGCAAAGCGCCGTGCACGCCTATCGCACAAGCCAGGCAGAGTTGGATGATCTGGACGGAGAGGTGCAGCGCTTGTCCTATTCGGCGCAGCCAGCCGAACCGGGCAAGGGGGTGACCTGATGGATCAGATGTCCAGACGTTTTACCCTTTTTATCCTGTCGGCGGCGGTTCTATGTCTCGTTGTCTCCGTGAGCGCCTTGGGTCTGCGCTCGATCGGGTTGCTTGAGCGCAATGTGCGACCCATTCTTGAAACCAATGCGATGGTCGTCACTGAACGCGTGCGTGACCGCATCGAAAGCGCTGTGGCGATGGGGATACCCTATGAGGGGCTGGCGCAGGTGGACGAATATCTTGACCGTGCGCTGGAGGGCAGCCATGGCATTTCAAGCATCGTTCTGACGTCTCCCCGTGGCGTGGCGATGTATGCCTCAGGCCAGGCGCAATCGAATCCTAACCAGACCGGAGCTGATACCGAAGCACCGAGCGGTTCGGAGCAGGCGGAGCCTGATCGTGTGCGGGACCGTGGCTTGCAGGCTTTGCCTGCGGGGATACAAAGCGAACTGCTGCGCTGGCTGTCGCCCGAGATGTCCGCCACGGGCGACCCGACGCAGGGTGATACCGCCGGAAGCGGCGTTGTCGTCCTGCCGTTGCTGACCGCAGATGGAACAGAGTTCGGGCAGATTGTCACCCGTATTGACCAAACCTTTGTGACGCAGCAACTGCTAGATGCTGCAGCCGATATCTTGGTCATGGTCTTCGTAGCTGTGGTGTTGGCAGTCGAGATTTTGCTGGTCGTGACGTCCGCCAGCATCAGCAGCCCGTTGGCACAGGTGGCCAGGCTGCTCAATGCGCTGGTGGGCCGAGATTTCCGTCGGTTGGAAAAACCGGCTGGAGGCGTGCATATGCGTCGTGCAATACGGGCAGGCAATGCTCTTTTGGAAACGCTGTCGACCCGGATGGCGGATACAAAAACGCGCATTGAAACCGGCCTTGCTGACGCCGCCGATGCAGATCGGATGCGCACCCGGCTAAAAGCTGTTGGTGAGTTCGTGGAGGACGGGCGCAACAAGATCGGCACGGCAGCCCACCTGGCAGGTGTGCGCGGTGCCGCATTCTTGTTTGTGATGACAGAAGAACTGACTCGACCGTTTCTGCCACAATTCATCTCGGAAGTGCTGGGCAGCGGACCCGCACAAGGGTTCGACGGATTTGACAGTACCATTCTGATCGCGGTTCCGATCTCGGCCTTTATGTTGGGCGCCGCGGTGGTCGGAACGCTTGCGGCGGGTTGGGCCGATCGGGTCGGGCGCCGGAATGGCTTTATGATAGGCGCCGCACTGGCCAGCCTCGGCCTTGTTGTAACCGCCTTTGCTCCGAGCCTCGAGATTCTGATTTTGGCCCGTACTGTTTCCGGGGTTGGGTACGCTTTGTGCTTCTTGTCTTGCCAAGGGCAGGCGATAGACCAGACCACAACTGCCAACCGCACACGGGGCATGTCTGTTTTCGTGGGCGGCATCATGGCGGCGGATGTCTGCGGGCCGGCGATTGGTGGCATTCTGGCAGAACAGTTCGGCTTTAGGTCCGCGCTTTTGGTCGCCGCCGCATTGGGCGTGCTCAGCATTCTACTGGCGATGCGATTGTTGGACGGGCGCAGCGATGGGGCACAGTCTTACACGTCAACGCATTTTGGATTTGAACCCAAAATTATCTTTGAGTGCATGCGCCAACCGCGCTTTGTAGTTGCCGCCTTGCTTGCGGCTTTGCCAGCCAAACTTCTGCTGTCGGGCTTCTTGTTCTTCCTGGTTCCCCTGCTCCTGACCGATATTGGGGCGACCAGCAATGAAATTGGCCGCATCACGATGCTATACGGGGCGTCGGCGCTGATCCTTTTGTCGCTGTTCTCGCGGCTATGCGACCGGTTCGGGCTGCATGCCTTCATGGTGAGCGTCGGAGCCCTGCTGACGGGATGGGGATTGGTGCCTTTGGCCTATGGCGCCACGGTGTCGGCAGTGGCGTGGTCGGTTTTGATCCTTGGCGTTGCACAGGCCATGAGCATTTCGGCGCAATCGGCTCTGTTTACGATTCTGGCAAAACACGAGATCGAGACGTATGGGCCGGGTCGGGTCTTGGGTATCTATCGCATGACTGAACGAGCCGGGTCAGTCATCGGGCCTCTGCTAGCCGGTATTCTATCGCAGTATTGGGGTCTCGCAGGTGCGGCCGCAATTCTGGGCGGGTTATCCGTTGTCACAGGTACCGGTTTTGCGGCTTTCTTCCTGGTTTCGGGCTTGCGGTCTGAGGATGACGACCTGAAAACGCGCGGCACAAGGGGGTACGATGTTGAGGCTGTGTAATCCACGCGTCGCTCTTGCGAGCTGGTGTGCCCTGACATTGGTGACGATCTTTGGCGCCGGAAGTTTGCGGGCGCAGGACCAGATGCCAGACCTTTGTGAACGTCCGCATATCGACGGCGTGCCCCATATCGTGATGATTTTGTGGCGCGGTCCGACAACCGTCGAGCAAGGGCTTCAGGCCTATCTCGACAGTCGTGACCTGACATTCAATGTCACCTGCCTTAGTGCTGATCGGGACAGCTCGCGTTTCGCGCAGCTTGTTGAGCAGGCAAAGGAGCTGGAACCCGACCTGTTGTACACTTGGGGGACGTCTGCAACTTTGGCCGCGGTTGGTACATATGAAGAAGATGCGGCGGTGTTTCCGGTATCGCAAACACCGGTTCTGTTCACGATGGTATCTTATCCGGTTCAGTCTAAAATCGTGCCAAATTTTGACGGCAGCGGGCGAAACCTGACAGGCAGTTCGCATACTGTGCCGTTGGAGTCCCAACTCAAGGCGATGCTTGCCTATCGCGACGTGACCCGGATTGGGATGATCTTCAATCCGCGCGAAGACAACTCGGTCCTGAACATGCATGAGATGCGTGCTCTGACCGAAGAGATCGGCATTGAGCTTGTGGCTATTTCGGTTCCTCTCAAAGAGCGGCAGGACGAGTCCGACACAGAAGTCGAAGCTGACAGGGGCGACGAGGAAGTTTCCGAAGGCCAGCCTGACCCCTCGACCTTGCCAGAGTTGATTGCCCTGATGGCCGCACAAGACGTACAGTTTCTGTATATCGGTCCGGATAATTTTGTGGGGACCAACCAGGAAACCATAATTGGCGAGGCCTTGTCGTATGGTATCCCAAGCTTTACCGGTACCGAGCTTGAGATCCTCGACGGGGACGCATTGGTCGGGCTGGTCACGCCATATTACAATCTCGGACTTCTCAACGGATCGCTGATTGAGCGGATCCTTCTAGATGGTGAAGCACCCGAGACAATTCCGATCGGTACTCTGGCGCGGTTTACCTATATCGTGCGCATGAATGTAGCGCTGCGCATTGGTGTATTCCCGCCACTGGATATTCTGGAGTTTGCCCGCATTCTCGAAGGAGAGTCCGAATGATGGCCACTGCGTCCCAAGGACCGGCCAACGCAGCTGGGGGCCGCGCACCTTTGCATGAGGGCTGGCCTCAGGCCCTGCCATATGGGCTAGCACTGCGCAAAATGGATATCGGCGATTTGGACAGGCTGGTGGAATTGCATGCTGAGCTGCATCAACTGAGCCACCAGCAGCCCGCACCATTCGTACGCGAAAAAGATGAGTTCTTTGCCGAACATCTGACAAATGCAGGGGAGGTTTGGGGCCTTTGGGAAAATGCAGGACCCAAATACCAGCTCGCCGGATATACCGTCATTGGATTACCAGCCGCGTCCGACCCGGTAAATTTCGGGCGTGATCTAGGGATAGATGACGAGGCGCGCCTCGCTCTGGTTGCGCATTTGGATGGGACAGGTGTTTTGCCGCATCGGCGCGGGCTTGGCTTGCAACGCTACCTGACTGGGTATCGCATGGAGCGGGCGCGGACATTGGGACGCAAAACCGTGATATCCATGGCGTCACCGCAGAACGGTTTTTCCTTGTCGAACCTGTTGCAATGTGGCCTGACGGTTCAACGATTGATCCACAAATATGATGCGTTGCGGTTTGTTTTGGTTCGGACTCTGCCTGACCAACCAACATATGAGGACGACTACCAATCGGTCACGGTACCGCTGCTGGCAAAGTCAGAAGAACATGAACGGCGCTTGCAGGCAGGCTGCGTGGGCATCGCATTGCGAGATGTCGATGGTACCTTGTCGCTCGTCTACGCAAAGCCGGGGAAGGAGGCCGCCCGATGACGTCCGGCTCCGACACCGCGGCACTTGCAAGGCTTAGCTTGCGCAGTCGGATCACGACTATCGTCTGTATCGTGTTTCTGGTTCTCACCGCGCTTTTGCTTTTCGAGATGCACAGCCGCGAACGGGCAATGCAAACGCGGCTGGAAAATGCGTTGCTGACAAGCCTTCAACTCAATCTCGAGAGCTTGCAGGACGTCGAGTTTCAGCGTGCAGAGGCCTATGCGCGCCGGTTTCAGGAAAACCGGGAGCTTGCTCAGGGGTTGCTTGACGGTGATACCGACCTGATTGATCTTCAGCTTGTGGAATTGCAAGCCGACCTTGACCCCACCGCTGCGCAGTTTGTCAGCTTCGATGGCGAGTTTCTTGGCGGCTCCGACAGCCCGCTGGTCGAAGCACCGATTTTGCAAGCCAGGCATCTGGAATTGTTGCGGGCTCAGGGGCGCGTGACCACCGGGCTGATATTCGGGGCAGACGGGTCTCTGGTCCATGTCGCGGCTGCCCCGCTCTTTGTGCAGGCGCGTCCGGTAGCTGCGGCGATCGTCGTTAGCCCGTTTCAACGCACAACTGATAAGTTGGCCAAAGGATTCGGTTCGCAGGTTCTGACCTTGTCGGAGGACGGAGACGTCTTGCAAAGCAGCGGCACCGTCATGGTCGACGAGCAGCGGACCAAAATCAACATGCAGGCGACCGGGTCGGGCATTTCCCTTCTGGAAGATGATGGAAGGTTTCTTCAGGTTGCCAGCTTGCCTGTTCCGAGCACGTTTCTAGACGCACCGCTGCACGTCGTGGGTATTCAAGATGCCTCTGAAGCGCTGCGCGAAACCTGGATCGGAAACGCCGTATCCGCTCTTGCGCTTGCTAGCGGCCTCACGCTGTTTCTTGCATTTATCAACTGGTCGCTCAGACACTCGTTCTTTCCTTTGAATGCGGTGATACGGTCGCTCGACGCTTTGTCGGAAGGTAAAACAGATCAGGCCGTGAACGTGCCAAAGACAGATGATGAAATCGGCAGACTTGCCGGTACGTTCGAAGTTTTTCGAAAAAGTATGGAAGCCCGTGGCGAATTGGAACGGGTCAACCGCGAACTGGATGTGGCGACACGTATTCAGCAGCAATGCCTTCCAACAACATTTCCCGAATTGGCAGAAATGAGTTTCGCTGCGGACATGGTGCCGATGCGCGAGGTCGGAGGGGACTTTTACGATGTATTCGACTTACCGTCGGGCAAGATCGGGTGCGTGATTGCCGATGTTTCCGACAAAGGCATGGGGGCAGCCCTGTTCATGGCCATCTCGCGCACCGTCATGCGGGCGATTGCAGCATCGGCGCAGGGGCCCGCAGATTGCGTGACGATGGTGAACAACTACCTTTGCGTCGACAATGACGCGATGCTCTTTGTCACCTTGTTCTATGTCGAAATCGACCCGAATACTGGCGCGATGGTTTTCTGCAACGCAGGGCATAATCCGCCGGTCATCGTCGGTCCCGAAACCGAACCACGTTATCTGAAATTCGATCAGGGTCAGCCTGCATTGGCCGTGTGGGAAGATTTCGACTACGAGGAAGAGACTGGCGCGCTTAACTCGGGAGAGACGTTGTTTTGCTACACAGATGGCGTGACCGAAGCGATGTCGGCCAAGCTGGAAGAGTATGGCGAAGCGCGCCTGCTGGAGGCGATGCGCCCGCTGATGGGGGCCACGCCTTCGGACCAACTCGAAGCGATCATGAAGTCGGTTTCGACCTTTACGGAAGGGGCTGAAACCAGTGATGACATCACCTGCCTGTCGATAGAGTTCAAGGGGCAGTCATCGCAGTCGGAAGGCAATATCGCGGAGCAGGCGGATTGAACAAGCAAGTTGACGGGAGGTGGGCATGAAAACCATTGCAACCTGGCTGGTACATATTGTCCGCGCAACCCGTGTCGGATGGAGTTTGCCTGCCGCCATGGAGGCCGGACCCAAGGGTCAGCTTTTTGCCGATTTGATGCAAGCCCAGATAGCAGAGAAACTGTCGGCAGACAGATTGGTCAGCTATGAAACAGTTCGCGATACGGTGCGAGAGGCGGTATCGGTGCTTCATCGCGAGGGAACCGACGCAACTGGCGAGGTCTTTGCCAAGGCGCAGCGCTTAGCTGCGCCGCTCGCCGACACGGATCCGGAATTGGACGCCCTTTCGCAAAGCTGGATCGAGCAGGCCATGGCCTTCTACGACGTCCGGCTCGGTGATTTGAAATCTGCAGAGGCCCGGCTGGAACGGGCCATGGCGGATGATACGCGACTAGAGCAGGACTTTGGCTATGACCTGATGCATATCGGGCGCATTCATACACTTCACCTTTGGGCGCGGGTTCAGGCGGCAAAAGGCGATGTTTCGACTGCGCTTCAGACCACGGATGCAGTCTTGATTTATCTGCATGGCGGTGGCGAGGATTTGCCCTTCGGCACCGGGTGGTCTTCGAACCTCGCTAAGCAAATCCGACCCGACCTCGCTTCGGCCATGACCTGCCGGATCTGTAGTGAAATCGGAGCTATCGTGCAGTCAATGTCTCAGGCCGAGGCGCGACAGTATCTGTTGGTGATGCCGGGGCTTAAACAGGTTGCCGCTTTGGGCATCTATGACGAGATAACCGCATGGCGCAGTGCAAAATTGGCTTGGTGCGAAGGTCAGGTTTACGATTTTTTTGAGTCGCTCGTTCCAGCTCTTATGGCCGGGCGCGGGCAAACATGCCTGTGGTACACGATGGTGCTGGATGCGGTTTCGGTTGCAAAAGGACTGAGAGAGCAAAGTGGTCTTTTGTTTGCACAGGATGTTGCACAGCGGGCCGAAGAAGACACCGCAGACCCGATTGTCTTGCCCGGTGTAATTCGGGCTGCCTTGCGAAACTGCGATGCGGTATCCCTTTCGGTTCCTTTGATTGTGAATTGGCCAAAACGCCGATTTCATTTGATGTGCATGGGGTTGCCCAGATCAGGGACGACGTCTCTGTTTACGCTCTTCCGCCCCATGCGCGCAGCAAATGAATATGCCGAGAAAGCAACCATCGACGCACTGACCGGTCAGATACCGGGTTCAGACCTGGCTACTTTTTTGGCCCGGCGCGACCGCGAAAGCGCGTTGGAGATGGATGCTGCCAGTTTCTTGCATCTCGCAGCGCCGGAATTGGTGACCCAGTGCCCAGACGCTGGCTTTGTGTTGCCTATCAGGCCGCCTGCGGAGTGGTTCGAAAGCTATCTAAAAATGCTGCTGCGCTGGCATGACGGGTTTCAAGCCAAAGGCCGCACCCCGCCAGACTGGATGAAGGCGTATGGCCAACTCCTGTTTGGCCATTTTGATTGGGCGGAAATCGCCACGGAAGACGCGCGCGAACGTTTCATGCCGAAGGTTGCGGAACGGTTTCTTGGTCATTGGGCTGATGCCACTTCGCGCACGCTCGAAGTTCTTCCACCGCAACGCCGGCTTGTCTTACACACGCATGATCTTGGGCGGCGGCGTGGAGATTTGGCCCAATTGGCTGGCATCACAGAAGAGCACATCACAACGGAAAGCCATGCCAATATCAGCCCGCCGGGCCCGGATATTCTGCAAGGAATATCCAGGTCGGAATTGGCGCAGATGGCGCAAGAAATCTGTGGCCCAGCCTATTTAGCCGCAAGCGTCGAAGCCGACGCGCACCAGGCGACTGTTTAGAAAATGACAGTGCAGGAAAGTCAGATGCTCTCGGGTCGGGATCTTGTCTTTCTGGGACCATCCCTATCTTTGCCAAAGGCGGTTGCGCTGCACCCCGAAGCGGTTATTCGACCACCAATCAAATTCGGCGATCTCTATGCTGTTCTGGCCCGCCCGCCCGCCCGGGTCTTGATCATCGATGGTTTTTTTCACGCGCAGACACCGGTCTGGCAGCGAGAAATCCTTTCGGCGCTTCACGCTGGTATCGAGATTTTTGGAACATCAAGCATGGGAGCGTTGCGGGCGTTAGAGCTGGCACCTTATGGCATGGTCGGATTAGGAGAGGTCTTTCGACTGTTCGAAAACGGCGAGATCGAAGGGGATGACGAAGTGGCACTAAGTCACGGCCCAGCTGAGATGGGGTATGTCGAACTTTCCGTTCCTTTGGTTGATCTGCGTTGGGTGGTAGGAGAGATATTTGGAAATGAACCTCAGACTGGCAATCTGATCGCACAGGTCAAATCCTGGGGGCATGTGAATCGAACCGTGGAACGGATCGTCGCTGCGGCCGACCGGTTGGGGTTAAACGGCGCAGAGTTGAGGCACTCACTGGCGAACCGAACCCGATTGAAAACCTTGGATGCAAGGGCCGCGTTGATGCTGTTGGCCGATAGCGGGCCTGCGGGTGCCCACAAGGCTGACCTGTGGCCAATCCCCGGCCCGGCGCTGCTTGATGTTGAACCGCGGCTATCGCGCCTTGTGAATGGGCCAGAAGGCCGGCCGTTGTCTCTG
This sequence comes from Ruegeria sp. EL01, assembly GCF_900313035.1. Lineage (GTDB taxonomy): Bacteria > Pseudomonadota > Alphaproteobacteria > Rhodobacterales > Rhodobacteraceae > Ruegeria. The sequence continues at coordinate 47,268 of NZ_OMPS01000041.1, forward strand.
AGTGCGCAGTTGCAGGCCCGTGCCGAACAGCCCGGAGTCTTGTCCGAGGCGTGGCGACTGAGTCGACGTCATTGGTTTCTTCAAGATTGGTGTGCATTGACGCGGCAAGGCCCGAACGAGGCGGAGGTTTCACGGTTTGCAGGTCAAGCCGTAAGCGAACATGCGAAGGCGAACGGGCAAAACCAAGAATGCTGGCTTGCATTGCATGGGGTGCGGTTTGACGAGCTATCATCCATTTTTCAGGGCTACGCCACAAGCGATTGGATCGCGCGGCGACCCGTTGAAGATCTGAATTTGATAGGTCGCTTCGGTCCTGAGGTGCCCTCCGAAATGGCAGTCTTACTTGACTGGGCAGCGCGCTCTGGCGTGGTCCCGCCTGAGGATGCGGCGAAAGAGGTAACTGCGACTGCCGCTTGGCTCGTGCAACAGGGTCCGTTGTTTTTTGGGGCTGTGGACTGGCATGAGGACGTCGCCCTACTCGATACATCAACCGCTGGAAATCAGCTGTTCGAGCGGACCAGACCATGAACACCAGCACGCATGATCTGAGTGGACTTCACTTCGCAGCAGGACTGTCGAAACACTCACGCCAACTGGGTCAAATGCGTAAGTATTCGGCGGAAGAAACTTGGACCCGTATCCAACCTGATCTGAAGTCATGCGGTGTGACCCGCGTCGCCTCCATCACGCCTCTAGATGTGCTGGGTGTTCCGTCCTGGGTCGCCGTGCGCCCAGGTGGCATGGTGCTTCAGGTGTCCAATGGCAAGGGGCTGTCCGATGCCGCTGCGCGCGTGTCCGCCGCAATGGAGGCCTGCGAGTTACATCGGGCTGAACACCCTTTGCCCAGCCAGATTTGGCAGGCTTCGAGCCGATCCCTTCCGAACGAGCGGAGTGGAGGGGCAAACCGCATCCTGCGCCCGCATGAGCTACCGGGTCTGTTGCCGCGATACTATGATGATGGGTTTGCGGGGGAATGGATCCTGGGTGTAAACCTGTGCGACAGCCAACCGTGTTTTGCGCCCTCAAGCGCTGTCTATTTCCTGCGCAGACCTGGGTATTATGACACCAGTTCGAATGGTCTCGCCTCTGGGAATTCGTTGGCCGAGGCCTATCTGCACGGGCTTTACGAGGTCATTGAGCGCGACGCGATGTGTGCCGTTCGACAGAATGGAAAGCTGTTGCTACGGCAAAGAGCGCAGATCATCGACCCCGATAGCGTCGATGACCCGGTTGCGCGACTGATCCTTGATCGTTGTCACGAAACGGGTTCCGAGATGCGACTGTTCGCGCTTCCAGGCGCAGTGAATCTGCCCGTCATCTGGGCTGTTTTGTTAGATCAAGGCTCTGGTTCCGCCCGGACGAGTTGCAATGTCGGGTGGGGATGTCATGCGCAGCCGCATATCGCTCTTCACCGTGCCATCACCGAAGCCGCTCAGTCCAGACTTGGCATGATCCATGGCGCCCGCGACGATATTCTGCGCAAGCCTGTCCACGCGGTGGAAGGTCCTGCGACGAGCCCGGTCTTCGCGTTTTTTCGAACCCTGAAACCCGATACTTCCTGGGCCACGATTTCCAAAGCCCCTTACCTGGATCCGGGACAAGGGTCGGACATCGCGATCAGAAGGATTGTGGATGCGCTTGAGAAAAATGGTCGTGGCCCTGTATTCGGGTTCGATCTCAGCGATCCTACACATAGTTTCTTTGCTGCTCGAATCCTGGCCCCCAAGCTCAAATTCGACAAAGCACTATTTTAGGTTGTGTCGCGTGGAATAGTGCGAAACTATGATCGTAACACGGTTCTTAGAGGAGCGATATCTTGACCAGCATGATCGAGACCGGACGGGGAGAATCCAACGTAGAAATGCGCAACCGTAACCGCTATGTCGACACGCTTAGCGACTTTTCACCTGAAGAGATGGAAAGCCTCTGCCAGGTGAAGCGCTTCATCGAGTGTTATGAGGGCGATCGTGATTTCCGCAAAGCACTGGATGACGGCGGCAATTTCTCTGACGACCAGCGTAAGATGCTGAAAGACATCGGGGTGACATTTGAACCCGAAGAGCTTGCCCTGCTGTGGGAGCGGCCGAGCTTCAACGCCGAGTTCAGTCACCACGCGTTTCCGGTGGACAGTTTCGAAGAACTGCCGACCGATATTCACGAGACATTGGCGCGTTATCCGCGTTTGCGCGCGTGGTTTTTGTGGCGGTTTCGGCGCGAGAATATTGGCTTTGTTCAGAAGAAAATGGTGTTAACTACGCCGTCGCTGAGCAAAGAATACACGGTTTGGCGCGCACGTCGTATCGCAACCACACGGAATGAACTTGGTAGCTACGGCTGGGATATCGATCATCCCTGTCATGCCGTCGAGATGGCCGTTGGGTGTTCTGTGGGCTGCCATTTCTGTGCTTTCGATGCGCCGAAGCTGCAAACGGTATATGACGTTTCAGTACCGGAAAACCAAGCGATGGTGGCAGGGGTCGCGCAGGGCATGGCTGATGTGCTGGGGTGGCCAGCCGCACATGGGATGCTGTACTGGAGCACGGAACCCCATGATAATCCGCACTACGTGAAACTGTTGGAGATCTGGCATTCGATTACCGGTGCGTCTTTGTGCACCGCGACAGCGCGTGCCAAGGAAGACTGGGTCGGCGAGTTGATCGGTTTTTACAGCAAAGTTCCGGCGCCGTGGCCGCGTATCAGCGTCCTGTCACGCAACATCATGCGGCGGCTGCACAAAACGTTCACGCCTTCGGAAATGCGCGACACGATCCTTCTGATGCAGCAGGCTGACGCTGAAGTTTTCCGTGCCAAGGTGCCCGGGGGCCGCGAGCGTATGCTGCAGCAGCTGGTCGAGTCGGACGACTTGCGAAATATTGACACGGACAATCCGCCCGACGGATTTGACGTGCCCCAAGGCTCGATTGCCTGCGTCTCTGGTCTTTTGGTCAACATGGTCAACCGGTCCGTTCAATTGATCAGCCCTTGCTATACGACGCTGGAAAATCGTTATGGCTATCGCGTGTTCGACAAGGCGACATTTGAAGACGGAGAGGACTTCAAACGGGTGCTAGAAAAGATGGTAGCCCGGTCGATGGTAACCGGGCCCTATCAGGAGATGCCCATGACGTGGCGCGACGATCTGAAATTCGTCGAGCAGGACGACGGGTTCACCCTGATATCCCCGACCACCCGGCGCGATTTCCGGCGTGGAACATTGCATTTGGTCACTGGCGCGTTGATTTCCGAAGGCACGCTTACCTATGGCGAAGTGTTTGATCATCTGTCCGATCATCCGGAAATCGGTCCGATGGCGGCTATGGCAATACTCGATAACCTGTTCTCCAATGGGTATCTCTGCGAAATGGCGATTACGCAGGATTACCGCACCAGGAAGGAAGCGGAAAATCCAGCACTGCGGGATGTCGAGATCGCGTAGTTTGGCAATCAATTCTGAAATTGATCCGGCGGCCCTTTTGGCCGCCGTTTCTTTACGACCCGTTTACCGCCAACCGCCGCCACCTTCGGCCTCGCCGCCTTGGGTCGGCGATTGGTTGAAAGGCGGACGCAACACACCGACATATGCTTTGGCCTCGGTGACCTCGGCTCCGACGATGACCAGCTTGAGATGGTGCAAGTTGCACGAGAGCGCAGGATAAATCATTTGCGGGCCGTCAGGGGACCAAGTCGGTAACACATAGTGTTCAAGAAACGGCAAATCCCGCAGCGCGCTGATCTTCCCGGGCCGCGCCAGACCTGCAGATTGAAGCTGGCTGAAAGCAGATTCCCATGGTTGGGTCGAGAAGGTGTTTTCCTTTGCATATAGTTCGACGCCCAGCTTGGGTCCGACGCCATCCGGCATCAGGTCGATATTGAGAGCAGCGTCGCCCAATGGGTCAACGTACTTCCGCCAGACGGTCTCGACAGTTCCCAAGTCCCCGGGCCAGCCGATCTGGTCCAGCCATGCGATAGCGGCGTCGCAATTCAGGCCAGTTAAACATAGTCGGGTGACAACAATGTCCCGGGCCCCCATCACACCCATCTGAAAGACAGTGGCGTCTTCGGGAAGCGCATCGGCAAACTTCGCCAAATGGCTGTTGTCGATGTCCAGCTGGAAGAACCGACGTCCAAGCTCGGGCAACGCGGCGAGAAGGGCGCGATCGGTGCCTTTGGACTGTCTGTTTGGCCCCCAAAACATGCAGGGTTTGTCGAGACAGTTTTCCAAATGGTTCCCTTCGGCACTTGCGCTGTCGACTTCCAGCCAGACGTTGCCAAGCATTGGTTTCCACAGCAGCCCCTCGCGCCAGTCCAGCGCAAAGGCTGACAGATCGCCCCAGAACGCAGACCGCTTCAGAACAGGAGCGGACAACGAGGATGGATGCCCCGGCACGTGGTCTCCGGCAAGTGCGCTGATCGACCCGTTGCCCTGTGCAATTTCCCAAAGAATATCTGCGCGTGCAACAGGATCACCCAGTCGGAGTTCAAGACCCCAAAACGGCGCCATCTCTGCGGGCAATTGATCGGCCACGTGAAAGAGACGCGACATGCCGGTTGAATCGACCAGCTCGGGGCCAATACGCGGCGCGACCAGTCGCAGCACGTCGCCGACGCTTTGGCAATGCGGGGCCAGAGACCTTTTGGCAGCAGGCGTGGCTAGAACATCGTCCTCAATCGTGGATGCTGTGGCAGAGTTTGAAGGGGTGGTCATATCCCTGTTACCTCAGAACCATGTTTCGGGTCAGGAAAAGCCCGTCGAATGTAATCGGGACCGCAGACGCGGTCGAGATCGCCGCAGTGACATCGGCCACCTGGCCTTCGACGGCATGAACATGCAAATGCGGTTCCGTCGAATTGCCCGAGTTCCCGACGCGCCCCAGTTCCTGCCCTGTGCCAACACGGGTGCCCGCATCGACAGTCAGACTGCCCGGCTGGAGATGGGCCAGTAGAACGGTGATGCCGTCGCAGGTGAGCAGAGCAAAGTTTCCGGCCGGTGCCTGCGGATTCGCGCCTCCGATAGGTGTTTCGGGTTGGCCGTCGCGTGTTGCAAGAACATCTCCCTCACACGGCGCAATCACCGGCATTCCAAAGATTGCGTAATCCTCTGGGTTTGAAGAGGAAAGGGACTTGGCACGTCGCCCATCGGGCCAGAGTGCTATCAAATCCACGGCATATTTCTGGCTCGGCGTGGTGAAATGGTGGTTCACGATGATCGATTGACCGCCCTGCATAACAGCAACGCGCTCACCATTTAGCGGCAGGGCCAGATCGACGGCATCGTTGGGCACATTTCCTGCTGTCAGGATTTGTAGAAGGTTGGACAGGAACAGGGCTGTTGGCAAAGCAAATGCGATCAGTGAAATCCACCCACCCCATCTGCTCGGGACATACTGTGTTTCAGCGGATTGACGGATCGGACATGACCAAATCGTTGAGGCAATCGCCAGAACAATCAGGACCCATCGCCATTGCGATCCGATGGCCAACCAAACGGCGCCACCGAGAAACAAAAACGTCGAAAAGCTCAACAGCAGTGCCGACCGCAAAAGCCAATCCGCCCAGTTTCGCGGTCGCCTCAGGGTCAGATCGAGTGCAAACAGAAGCGGAAGGCCAAAGGTCAGGATCAAGGCCAGCCATTGGCTGTCGATCATAGAAGCTGCCTCCGCGCCAGAGCGGCAAACGATCCATCGCGGGACATCAATTCGCTGTAGCGCCCTTCTTCGATGATCTTGCCGCCCTCCAGCATGATGATCCGGTCGGCATTTACAATGGTCGTCAAGCGATGTGCCACGACGATCCGGGTCAGGTTCTGTTTGTCGAGACTAGCGTTCACGATCGACTGGGTCTTGTTGTCCAACGCGCTTGTGGCTTCATCAAGGATCAAGATGCGCGGTTTTTGCGCCATCGCGCGGGCGATCATCAATCGCTGTTTCTGACCACCCGAAAAAGTACCTGCGCCTTCAGAAACCACGGTATGAAGTTTCATCGGCATGGCTTCGATATCATCTTCGAGCCCGGCCGCAATTGCCGCTTCCATCGCATCATCCTGTGTCAGCCGCGTAGACCCTACAATGTTTTCAAAGATCGTGCCTGAAGTAAGACGGCTGCCCTGCAGAACGACCCCAATCTGGCGGCGCACGGCGCCAAGATTCAGCCCGTGCAGATCCTGCCCGTCAAAATAGACGCCGCCCGCTTCGGCTTGTTCGAAGCCAAGGATCAGGCGCAGGATCGTGGATTTTCCGGACCCGGATGCGCCGACAAACGCGACAAATTCCCCGGGGCGGATTTTGATCGAGACGTTGTCAAGGACTGGAGGACCTTCCGGGTCATAGCGGAAGGTTACGTTGGACAATTCGATCTGGCCTGTCAGCTCTCCCGGGTCGAGGGCATCGCTGCGTACTTCGGGCACCGCTTTGAGTATCGGGTCGGCGCGACGATAGAGCGGAACTATTTCGATGATCTGCGAAGCGGCAGCGGCGAAGGCCATAACCGAGGCGTTGAATTGACCCAGTGCTGCATTGAACGAGAGAAAATCACCAATGGTGAAGCCAGGACCGTCAATGCTTGAGTCATTCAGTTGGTAGTAGACATAAGCAAACACGGTGATCGAGGCAGCCACTGGAAACATCGCGTTGAAAACCTCTTGACCGGCATTCAAACGGGACGCGGCGTAGGTGTGGCTTTTGGTTTTCTGATAGAGCTTCGCCCAACGCGCAAAGGCGCGGCTTTCACTATGTGAACTTCTGAGCTTGGCGATTCCCGCAAGAAACTGGAACACCTGACCTTCGATCTTGCCCATCGTTTCCAACGCAGCCTGTTTGTGCGGAATCATCGCCCAGGTGAAAATTGTGGTCACGAGGATGACGACCAGGATCAGCCCGGTGGCGACCAATGCAAGTTCCCAAGAGTAGTAGAACAGCAGCGCGAAGGAAAAGATTGAGAAAATAAGCGAAAATACGGATTGCAATGTGGCGCCCGTCAGGACTTCGCGGATTGAGTTGATGCTGTTGGCCCGGTCAGCCAGATCACCCGAAGTGTAGTCTCTGAAAAATCCCAAAGGCAGCGCAAGCAGCCTGTCCCAGACAGCGGATTGAATGCGCCCGTCCATCTTTCCGGTCACGCGCAAAACGGTGAAGCCTCGGGTTATGTCAAAGATGAAGACGCCCAGAGCGGTTAGGATCAAAGCACCGATGACCGCTGTGAACGTGTTCAGATCGGCACGCGGCACCACGTCGGAGAACAGATAGCCAATTGAAACCGGCACGGCGAGGCCAAGCAAGCCGGACAGTAATCCCAAGCACAGCACCAGCCACAATTCACGCCGCATGCCGCGCAAACCAAATGAGAGAACTTCCTTTACGTCCAACCCCTTCAATGGGAAGGGCACATAGAACATGTAGGCAAAAGCATTTAGCTTGCTTGCGTTTCGCCAGGTCAGTTTGGTGCGTGTCCCCGACGCCGGATCTATCATGACATAGTCGCCAGAGGCAGAGCTTGGCATTAGGGCGACGGGGCGTGTTTCGTCCTCGTCCAAATACCCAACAAGCGCTCCGACATCTGAACCATACCACTTGTCGCGCAGTGCAACTCGCCGCATACGCAGCCCCGACGCGCGGGCATATTCCTTGAGCCGGTCAACCCATTTGCGGTGGGTGCCATGCTTTGGTTTCTTTGCCACACTGCCCTGGCTGCGCACCACGTGGGAAAACGCCGTGAAAAGCAGGTCTTCGCCGGTGTCGGTGTCTCCGCCGGTCTCGGCCATGTGCTCCAGGTCTGGACGCAACACGCTACCCAGCGTGGCCAATGCACCTGTAAAACGCGCTTGTCGCTGTCCGAACCGTGCCGCGCGTACTTCGGTCGCCTCGGTACGAGCCAGATCGATTTCTTCCTGGATGATCGGGAGGAAGTAGCGATGGAAGTTGTCCATAGCTTCCCAGAGACCGCCCAAGAACAGAAGTGTTGGGGTATAGGCGCAGCTGATCGTGCTGTCGGTTCCAAAACTGATCCAGCTCTGATCTGTTATGGGAACCGCTACGCCGCCTTGCTCCAACTGGCAGTCGTCACGGTCCAGAAACTTGGCATCGCCATCATCCAGCGTGCCCCAGACCACATCCTGAAACTGTGCGCAGGCATCAGTGCCTTCTGAGAACGTCTGAGCTGGTTCCGCTTCAAGCACCAGCGCGTTGCGCGGAATTCGGTTCTGGACTATGGCGTGCGACAACAGCCCGACCCAGGTATCGATCCAGTCCACGACGATAATGTCGAAGTCATCGCCCTGAACATCTGCGGCATCGCCTTCATAAAGCTGCGTACCCATGGCCGCCACAGCCCGCAGCGCCAGCCGATTGCCATTGGGCAGTTCAAGGCTGGGTACACCAAACAGCACCGCGCCGGGGCCGACATGCATGACGTGCCGCCCGGTCGAAACCACCTGATCCCCCGACATCTCGATTGCGTAGACGTCGATGTATCCCACCAGCACGAGCCAGATTTTGGACGTGTCTTCGATCAGGAAGGGACGGTGCCCGCCCACCGCCATGCGCGTGCCGGTGATCTTTCCCAGCAGTTCGGCGTCAAAGGCGTCATGAGTTTCGGTCTGAGCCATGTTTGTTTGTGTCATGTTCTCAAACCTCCTATTCCGCCTGCATCAGGCTGCGATAGGGCCCGTCCTGTTCGATCATTTCTTCATGAATGCCGCGCTGTACCGCCGATCCCTGGCTCAGCACGATGATTTCGTCGCTGTCCCGGACAGTCGAAAGCCGATGCGCCACAACCACGCTGGTGCATCCGCGCCGTCGGACGTTGTCGTCGATCTGTTTTTCCACAATCGGATCGAGCGCTGCGGTCGCCTCATCCAACACGAGGATCGAAGGATTAACCGTGAGGGCGCGGGCGATTTCGACCCGCTGGCGTTGTCCGCCAGAAAAGTTCGAGCCCATCTCAGAGACCAGTGTGTCATACCGCCCGGCGCGTGCCTCGATGACGTCCAGAATGGCGGCATCGCGTAGCGCGTTCACAATGTCACGCTCCTGCACCAGTGTGTCCCACATCGACAGGTTGTCGCGTAACGATCCTTCGAACAGGAAAATCTCCTGATCCACAGTCGAGAGTGATTGCGAAAATACCCGCTGTGGGATCTCGCTAAGGGGCTTGCCGTCGAACAGGATATCCCCGCTCCATGGCGCATAGAGCCCTGTAATCAACTTGGCCACTGTTGATTTTCCGCTGCCAGATCCGCCGATCAGGGCCACGCGCTGACCCGGTTCAATCACCAACGACAGCCCGTTGATGAGAGGGGGCCCGGCTTTCGAGTAGCCAAAGACAACGTCGCGCAATTCGATCCGTCCGTTCAATTTCATGAGGGCCGCTTCGGCAGGCGTTCTCTCGTCCTGCACACCGGACCGTGGATCAAGCTCATGGTTGAGAACGTCATCAAGACGAGCAAGGTCGCCTTTGATTTCCTGCAGGCTGCCCGCAAGGTTGACCATTTGCTCGATCGGGCCAGTGAAGCTTCGCATCAGGCTCTGGAACGCGACAAGCATGCCGATGGTCATCGCCCCGTCCATCACCCGAAGCCCGCCGAGAAAAAGTATCGCCACGGTGATCAACGCCGATACCAATACGGGCACCGATCCCAAGATCGTCGTGAAGAAAGAAAATTCTTGTCGGGATGCCAGATACTTGGCCTGGTACCCGGACCATCTGGCAAAGAAATCATCCTCTTGGCCCGATGATTTCAGAGTTTCCATAAGTTGTATGCCGGCAACTGACGTGCCCGCAAGCTTGCCCTGATCTTGCATCAGCCGGCGACTGCCGTCTTCACGCACCCGATTGAGCAACCTGAGGACCAGCACGTTCAGCAGAGCAAGCCCTGCGCCCACCATCGCCATGATCGGGTCAAAGGCGAACATAACTACCAGATAGAAGATAACAGTCGGAAGTGAGGCGAGATTGGTTGCCAGAGGGCCAGACAACAATGTGGCCACGCGGTCGTTTGCCGTTATGCGTGACAGTATGTCTCCGGCAAAACGTTGGTCGAAGAAGCCTTGGGGCAGTCGGAAAACATGCCACAGGAAGGCCGACGCCTGCGTCAGGGCAATTTTGGTGTCCAGCCGCACCAGTGAGATCTGTTGCAACCATGTCAGCGCTCCGCGCATCAGCCCAGTGAGCGCCATTCCGATAAGAAGTGGCATGACCCAGTTGTCGAGGTTCTGGATCAGAATTTCGTCGACGAAGATTTTTGAGAAAACCGGGATGACCAGTCCCGGAATAACCAGCGACAAGGTGGCCAGCAGAACGAAGGTCACGGCGGTCTTTGAACTGCTCAGACGGCGGAAAAGACCGGCCAGGTCTTTTGGGCGCTCACCGCCCTTCTTGAATTCCGGCCCCGGTTCGAATTCGAGTACAACGCCAGTGTAACCTTCATCGAACTCTTCAAAACTCAGCGTGCGCGGACCCATCGCGGGGTCATTGATATGAACTTTCTTTCCTCGGACGCCTTCCAAGACCACGAAGTGGTTGAAGTTCCAGAACACGATGCATGGCATCTTGATGTCGAGCAGCTTGGGAAGACTGTATTTGTAGCCCTTTGCTGTCAAACCATGCCCGCGCGCGGCCTTCAGAACGTTCGATGCTTTCGATCCATCCCGGCTGACGCCGCATTCTGTCCGCAAGCGTTCAAGCGGGACATAGCGTCCATAGTAGCGCAGGACCATTGCCAGTGCAGCGGCGCCACATTCCACGGCTTCCATTTGAAGCACGGTCGGCACCGATTTTCTGCGTCCCTTTTTGCGGGCCGCTTCTTTGAAGGCCTGCAATTCCTTGTCAGCGCTCTGATCGTCTGAGACGTTGGATTGGGAGCCGAAAAACACGTCAGATCAAGCCTTGTGCAAAAAAACGAGTGCAGCGCGGAGAGGTTTGGCCGGGCACCTTAGAGGCCCGTCCATTCACGCAGCAACGGGATTACCATTTCGATGGGGCGCTGGGTGCGTACGGTCACTTCTGCTTCGGTCAATGTGCCTGAGCGAAGTTCCAGCCCTGCGCCTCTTTCCGACGTCCACGCATAGCCAGAAACCGAATCCGAATCCCGATCAAGCCGCACGAGCGCCCTGTAGGGTGGGCCCGAGGAGGAAAACTGCCGCACAAGTTCACTATTGCGCAGCACCGCCATCATGCCATCGACGGTCGAGGGGAACTCGGACACTTGGGTGACTTCACCGCGAATGGTGCCATATTCTTCACGGGCCGCGGTCAGCGGTGAAACCTGAACCTGCATGCCCGGTTCCACCGATTTGCCGTCGGACGGATTGACGTACAAGACCAGCTCAAGGCTGTCGCCCAGAGTTTCAAAAGACAGTGCGGCTTCTCCGCGCCCCAAAAGCTCTCCGGCGGTGGCTTGCAATTCGGTCACGCGGCCGGCGGCGGGGGTAACGATGACCGAACCACGCTGTAGCTGGCTTTCGATTGCGGCTTGCCTGCGTTCCGCTTCGGAAACACGCTGCCGGGCCTGCTCAATGCGCTCGTTGTTGCTCGCTAGGGCGTCGAAACGTCGCACTTCAATATCGGACAAGACCTGCCGCAGTTCACCTAGTTCCTTCAGGATGGCATCAACCGCCAGCTGACGTTCGAGAACGGCGTCATTGGTGACACGACCGCGCTCTAACAAGTCTTCGTATTCTTCCAGACGCGCGCGCGCATTTTGCAGCCGTTCCTGGGCGACTTCTACCCGCTCATTGGTGGCGCTGATCTGCTCTTTAAGGGCATCGTCCTGCAACTCTGACTGCCGTTCCACATCTGACTGGACGCGACGCAGTTCACTCTTTGCCTCGTGGACTGTCGCAATCGTGTTGTCCAACTCGATCTGCAGGTCCCGCTGGGACAGGCGCGCAACGATTTGATCCTTTTCGACGAGATCGTCGATCGAGACTTCCAGCCGTTCAACGATACCGTCGGCCTGCGCCACGGCGTCAAAGACGCGTCCGCCTTCGATGATCAGGATGCCGTCGCCTTTTACGCGAGACGGGAGTGAGCCCAGAAAACTCCAGACGACGGCCGCGGCGAGCATGGAAATCAACATCAACATGGCGAGCCACGCTTTGCTGTCCGTTACCGGAACCAACCTGTCGAGTTGCTCTGGAGAAGCAAGCCGGTCCATCGCACTTTTGCGGAAGATATTCTTGCTCATCTCTCACGTCCCGGCGTTTTTGCGGGCCCTTTTTTTGGATTTCTGCGGTTAACCGCCACGCTCCGGTTCGGCTGACCCTTTGATTGAATTCTCTGCGGTGAAAACCGTTCCGTCAAGCGATTCATAGGGCGTTTCGCTGGTGCTATCGACTTTTGACTTCAACAGGTTCCTGATCTCATGACCTAGAACAGAACCCACAACCTTAAGTTGATGTTGTGAAAGGGAATTTGTCTCACTTTGGGGGAATGCCATCTGTGGCTCATGCAGGGTATCTTGATAGCGCTCGTCTGGCTCAAGGCGCATATTTAGGCACTCGAGAGTTAAAGACAGCCTGTCCAGCATCGCGGCCTGCGCGCTTTTGGCAGGGTAGGCCGCGTGCACGGCGACGTCTGGCAACGCACTGCACAGCGCGTCAGAGAGGATGCGGCCGCGCCGACCTATTTTTGCGTTCAACGCCAGTTGCAAAACCGTTTCCGCGCGGGTCAGGCCCCGATTGATCTTTGTTACTCTCGGAGCATTGAGATCTTGTGCAGCAAGGCCAAGCCAATCCGCCAGGCGGTCGGTAAGATGTGCCTTGTGGCGGCTGTAGTTGAACAGTTTGATCGACACGTTCGGTTGACCGCCATAAGCATCAAGAAATCGCAAAACCAGATCGGGTACGGAGTAAAGGTCAAAGAAACGCTCTAACGACGTCGTTCCGCCTGCACGTTTCACATATTGCATCCAAAGCGATGCCGCGTGCGAAACAGGATCTCGGATCGCAAGCAAAATGGAAACTTCGTCATAACCAGCCTCGATGGCCAACTGCCCCAATCGCTCCGGGTCCGAAGCCGCCGCCAGTTGCGGAAAGAACTCTTCGCTCGACAGGATCAGCCCTCGGTCCGGGTGGGGGCGGTCGTGCAGCAGGTCTTGCATCGCATTCGGGGATTGCGCTGCCACGAGGCCATTGCCCTGACCGACTTCCGCGTTGTCTTCTTCGGTCTCCTGCCATGTAGGCGGCGGGTAATCATAGCCATATCGAGCCAACACAGATCGATTTTCCCTCAGAAGCGCCTGTAGAAAACTGGTGCCTGTCTTGGAGTGGCCTATGTGCAGCAAGAGTCTTGACATGGGACCTTCTGAGCTTGCTAAGAATGTCGGGTGGCGCGTGTCATAACCGCAACCTCACCCGCAATATACTGGGAAGTAAAGGTGATTTACGATGCTTGAGCAAGCACCCAATGCGTTGCACGTCGCCGGTGTGACAGGCGCAGGTGCCAAGAGTCTTCTGGCGACGCTTTCGCCACCGTTTGAGGGTCCGTACAAGGCTCCAGAATTCCCATTGTCGGACGAACCCTTTGTGGAAGCATGGGATAGTTACGCAAGCAGCCCAGACATCTGGTTGACCTTGTCCACCAAGATCCCACAGCTGCGTTTCGAGATTTTGGATATGCAAGGCCAGAACCCCGGCTATCTGGCTGCGACAAAGCGGGGGGACCTGTCTTTGGCACCGGACCCCGGCCAGGGTTTGCAACTGGAGGCGCCAAAGGCGTTGAACGTAACGCTACACCAGACCGCGGCTGGGCGAATACCCGTTCTCGAACCCGCCACGCGAGCGGATTTTGAAGCTCTTCTGCGCGCATTTTTGTATCGCTGCGAACCCATTGCCGTGCCCCGCAGTATGGGGGCGGCTATGGTGTCCGGGTTCAACAACTGGGACCGAATAGCGCGGCTCAAGGCAACCTGGCTTGCCAATGGCAACTCCGAGTTTGACTGGACAGCGCATTTCAAGGCAGAGATCGTGCCCAACAAATCTCTCTATCAGGATCGGTTCATAATCCTGTCACACGGCACCTACAGCAACGTGACGGCCGATGATTTGCCCGGCGGTCAGGAAAAGGTTCTGGAGCTATCACGGGTGATCCGGCTGGAACATGAATGCGCCCATTACTTCACCCGGCGTGTTTGCGGCCAAATGCGCAACGACCTGTATGACGAACTGTTGGCTGATTATGCCGGGCTTGTTTCTGCGACCGGTCAGTTCGATGCGGAGTTGTTTCTGATGATGATCGGGCTGACACCAGACCAAACGATTCAACCTCTGGCCCGCGCCCGAATTTACCTTGACCAAAATCTCACACCCGCAGCTGAACGCGGTATGCTGAAACTGCTGGCCCATGCTGCTTCAGCGCTGGACAGGCTGCATCAGGACCATGTCGCGCCACGACTGGGTGCCTCCTTAGGTCTTGGGCAGGTTTTGCTCGCCCTTTCAGCATTGTGCTTCGAAGACTTCGCAGCGGACGACATAGAACACCGTTTCATCCAGAGCCTCGGCTGGGCCTGCGTTTCCTGACGGGCGATCGAAGCGTAAAGCGTATGGCAATTTTTTACGGCGTCGTGTGGTGGCATCAATTGACTTTTGGCTGGTTAGCCTGCCAGTTTGGCGTGAACCAAGAAGAGCAGATAAAGCCCTTAGGCTACATGGGAGCGACCGATGGAGATTAATGTCATCCAGCATGACGGCTACGCGCAGCTGGTTGTTACTGGCCGTATCGACAGTTCAACCGCCCCACAGTTCGAAGGCGCACTGATCTCCCAGCTCGACGGGGCAGCGACGTCGACGCTCGTGGACATGACGGCCGTTGATTTTGTCAGCAGCGCGGGGCTGAGGGTGTTCCTAATGGGTGCAAAAAAGGTCAAAGGAACTGCTGCGCAAATGATCCTTTGTGCGATGAACGACAATATTCGCAACGTCTTCAAAATGAGCGGGTTTGATCGTATTCTGTCGATCGCTGAAAGTCTCGAAGACGGTGTGAGTCAAGTCAGCAGCTAGGGGATTTGCGCGGCGATGTATTTCCCGCGCCCATTTCTGGCAGCACTGTCGAACGCTGTCTTGCCTCCTTTGTTGGCGATTCAGGTCGTTCTTGCGTCAAGTTTGGCCGAGCAGATGTCCAGCGTTCTGACCTTTATCGTGTTTTGCCTGTTCTTCCAGATCATGCTACCGCGCACGCCGCCGTGGGACAGATGGGTCATCCTGGTCAGTGGGGCCGCCATCGGAATGGCCGTTTTTGCACAACCCTACTTACCGGTTGGCACGTTGTCGGACGCTTTTGCAGGGCCGGCGATCAGCCTGCCAATTGGTGCATTTTGCCTTCTTGTGATGGGCAAACGCCTGACCGGAATGGCCGAATTGCATTTGCACAGCCCTGTAACAGGTGGCCGATTTCTGGTTATACAAGGCGGAGCCAGCCGATTTTTGAACCACCACTTGAAATGCCTGCATATTCCGAATCTTCGTGGCCAGTTGTACGGGGTCGACATCGTTGCTGCGGGGCGACTCGGTTTGCAAACGCGCAAGGTCTGGCCGCGAAGCCTGGACGATTTCTGGATATATGGGCATCCACTATTGTCACCGGTCACAGGGCAAGTCAGTGCCGCAAGCGACGGAGCCGATGACCAGGCGCTGGGAGCTTCGGATCGAACAGCGCCTTTGGGAAACTATGTTTGCATTCAGTGTGACGATCCCGACTCTGGCAGGGTCGAGGTTTGTCTGGCACATCTTCGCAAAGGCAGTGTTTCGGTTGCGAAGGGGGATGTGGTCAAGATCGGGCAGCTTGTGGGCGAAATTGGCAATTCTGGAAACTCCTCGGATCCACATTTGCATATTCATGTGCATCGGCCTGACGGATCGGGCAACCCGCTGAGTGGCGATCCGATACCGTTCAGGTTCCAGGGCGTGCGAGTGCTGCGGCGCAACCGAGTTTTCACCATTCCAGACTAGAGTCTGGACCTAAAATCAGGCCTTAACGTCAGCTTCTAGCACTTTGCTGCAAACGCTACAGCTTTCTGCATGAGCACCAGCTGCAGTCGCACAAGTTCGGTTTTTCCCGCACTGCCGCCATTAACATGAGTGCCGCGTGGTGATGCTGATCTGTCCCACCCGAGTGGTCCAGTTTGAATGTTAGTGCATGATTGGCCTGCGTTCCTATCGCTGACCTATTAATTGACATCCACATCTTTTGATTGCTCGTAAGTACCCGCCATCAGTCGTGAACTATCCTCGATGATAGAGGCAAGGGCTGCGATGCAAACCAGAAACCCGGAAATCGGCACAATGGCGATCGCGTATTTCTTGGGCATGTAGTTAGGTTTGAAGACAATCCCCCCGTCTTCCCAAGCGAAATACCACATTTCCCAGTATTTGCCGCCCATCGTTGCAACGGCTTCTAGGCCCCAAACGATCATGACAATGCCTAGGCAGAAGATAACGGCTGTCCAGAATTGTTGGATGAAGAACGCGGCTTTTGGAGGCAACCAGTCGTAAATCAGATCAAGCGCGATGTGGTCTCTGTCCCTGACGGTTAACGCGAGAGCGAAAAAGACCAGCCAGATGTTGCTGAGCACAGTGAGCAGATCACCCCAGATTGGTGGATCTTTGAAGACGTACCGCATGACCACCGAATAGACTGTGAACGCGACCATCATCAAAAGCAGAATCGCACAGAAAGCCGTCAGTGTTCTTTTGACAGCCCTGTCGATTAATTTGATTGCGGATATCATCTTCTGGACCCCTCCATCAGTTCGCAAAACCAAGGAGGCGCGGAAGGTACATCGTGATGTCTGGCACAACGATCAGAACAAACAACAGCGCAAAAAGCGCGATCAGATACGGGAGCATAGCAACGGCAACTTTTTCCAGTCTGACATTTGCAATCGCACCCGCCGTAAAGAACGCCACACCAACAGGAGGTGTGACTGATCCAATCAGAAACCCTACGACAACAACCAGGGCGGCCTGCACATCCGGGTAACCTGCCTTGACCATCACATCGACGAGTACCGGGCCTGCGACGATGATGTTGGCTGCGCTGTCCATCACCATACCCAACAGGCAGATGAACAAGACAAGGACGAGCGCAAAGATCAGCGGATTATAGGTATATCCAAGCAGCCATGTCTCCAACTGACTGATTGCGCCAAGAGATGCCAGAAGCCAGCTGAAGGGGCCTGATGCCGCGATGATGATAAAGACCATGGCGGAATTGCGGAAGGCGCGGACAAATGCGCTTTTGCAGTTGCTCCAAGTGATTGTGCGATAGATGAACAAGCCGACAAACAACGCGATGGTGGCAGTCAATGCCCCAGCCTCGACGACACCTGCGATACCAAAAACAACCGATCCAACAAGGACCACGGGAATTAGCAGGGCGAAAGAAGACTTGTACCCCGCAACCGCGATGCCTTTCAGGCTGAATGGCTGGTCGCTGCGCTCGAAATTGTTCTTCCGCGCGATGAGGTGGTTGATCACCATCAACAGCCCACCGATCATCAAGCCCGGGATAATGCCACCGGCAAAAAGCGCTCCTACTGAAATTCCGCCCGCGTTGGCCAGAACGATCATCATGATTGAAGGTGGGATGATACCACCGATTGTTGAACTCACGGCTGTAATTGCTGCGGCGAACTCGGGTGGGTATCCGGCCTTTTTCATCCCCGGCACCAAGAGTGATCCGACCGTAGCAGTGTCTGCCACCACCGATCCGTTCATCCCGGCAAAGAACATACTAACCAACACGTTCGCCTGCGCCATGCTGCCTCGCATCCGGCCAATAATACGTTGACTGAGATCGACCAGACGGTCGGTGATCGTGGCGGAGGTCATCAATTCACCCGTCAGCATGAAGAACGGGATCGCCGTGAGTGGCACGGAGTCAATCGCCTGAAACATCTGACTGGGAATCAAAATCATCGGTGCCGCGTCAGTGAGCAGGATATAGACCACCGGGATCAGGATCATGATGAACCCAACCGGAGCACCCAGCATGATCAGGACGACCAGAATGATCAGAAGCGCAACGCTTTCCATGAGAGTTGATCCTAGTTGGGGCGGTCTTTTGTGATGAAAAGGCGCGGAACATCATCCCGCGCCTTTGTTTACCTTGTCAATTGACCGTGGCCTTAGAGAGCACCAGCTTCTTCAAGTTGTACGATGAAGCTGGTCATGCCCTGCTGTTCCAGAACCTGGCGCGCTGTGTCGGGATCATATGTACCTTTCGCATTGAGCCATGCATCGATGGCGCCTGCTCGCCATTGAACAAGCTCATCCTCGGATGGCACATACCATTCTTTCGCGGTCTTTTTGATCTCGACTTCGCCTGCCTCGACCCATGCTCGATCAAGTTCCTGAACCTTTTGGCCAAACGCCTTTGCCGCGATGTGCAGCCATTCCTGTTCTTCGTCGGTCAATGCATCATACTGGCGTTTGTCGATTGACAGTTGGTTGCCAGACCAAGACCCGCCGATTTCGGTGAAATAAGGTGCAACTTCATGCAGCTTCGCAACATGTTGCCATGGTGTGGCAACGTATTGGCCTGACACCACACCGGTTTGCAAACCCTGGTACAGTTGCGACCAATCGTAGGGAACAGGTACCGCCCCCCAGTTCTTGACCAATGTGTATTCAATCGGGCTTTTGGTTACACGCCATTTGACGCCTTCCATGTCGCCCGGTACGTGGACCGGCCCATGGGCGTTACCAAGTTGTCGGAAACCTCCACTGGAATAGACGGTTAGGCAAACATGCCCTGCTTCCTCGGCCGCGATCTGACACTGTTTTTCTGCCAGCCATTCGGATGATATCCGATCTGCATCCTCGATGCTTTTAAAGATGTATGGCAGATCAAAAATCGCCAATGATGTGCCAAAGTTCCCAAAGTTCGCAGTTGAACTGGTCCACAGGGCCAGAAGGCCTTGATTAGCTTGTTCTCCACAAGTTTGCTCGCTGCAAAGCGACTTGCGATAGTGCGGTTCGATCTTCAGCTTGCCGCCCGAGACTTCCTCTAGGGTTGGTATCAAAGCTTGGTCAATCGCGTCTCCGATGGGCATGCCGATGAATCCGACCGTTCCCAGCTTCAGAACCTTTTCTGCCGCGGCAGTTTGCGCCGAAAGCGCCAGGGCGCCGGCGACGCACAGCACCTTTCCGATGGTACCAATTTTCATCTTCCTCATCTCCCGTCGTTGACCATTATTTTGCAGCATCTTTCACCTCAGGCGACTTCAAAGAAAGTGACAGATAGATTGAAAGAAGAGGACAGATCAGTTTCGACCTGACAGTCTGGGCTTGATGCCACTAGGGTTTGGTATCTGAATTCCCGCGCGAAGGAGCTTTCAGTTGGCCTCTGTCACCCCACGTTTTTTGAAGCTTCCCGAAAGCTCGCATCTGAGTTTACGTGATCAGATTTGCGAAACGGTCAGCGCGGCGATTACATCAAAGTCGCTCGCCTACGACCGCCCCCTGCCCTCATGCCGTGAACTGGCTGACCAGCTTGGCGTGTCCCGTAATACGGTTTTTGCTGCTTACAACCGCTTGGTGGATCTTGAGCTTTTGGTATCTCGTGATCGCTCTGGCTATTTTGTGGCGCCTCAGGTTGCAGCGCTTAACAAGGCGCTTATTAAGGAAGAAGGCGATCGAACGGATGACACGCCTTGTCCTGTGTCCTTTCGACCGAACAATCTTATGCCTGTGGTCAATCCACTAGATTGGAACGCGTACCCTTATCCATTCATCTACAATCAAATCGATCCTGAGCTGTTTCCCGTCGATGGCTGGCGCGAATGCACACGGCAAGCGTTGGGCCGCAGAAAGATGCCGGTCTGGGCCAGTGATTCCGTTGAAAGCGACAGTCCGCAACTGGTGCGGCAGCTGCGTCAAAGGCTTTTGAATACCCGCGGCATCTACGCAGATGACGACGAAATCCTCATCACATTGGGCTCGCAGAACGCCCTCTATATTTTGGGGACAATTTTTGCTCAATGCGGCAAGCCCTTTGCTCTGGAAGACCCTGGTTTTTTTGGCGCGCGAAACGCCTTTCGCCTTGCGGGCAGTGAACTGATCGGTGTCGCAGTAGATGATGACGGTATCATCCCCAGCGCCATCCCATCCGGGTGCCAGCTAGTGTTCACGACGCCCAGCCATCAGTTTCCTACAATGGTCACGATGAGCGAGAAGAGACGCGAAGAGTTGTTGGCCGCTGCTGTAGCGAAAGACTTCCTGATTATCGAAGACGATTACGAGGCCGAGATGAACTATGTGGCCAAGTCCTCTCCTTCGTTACGATCAATGGATAAAACCGGGCGTGTCATCTATGTGGGTAGCCTGTCGAAAACAGTATCTCCGGGCATTCGCCTTGGGTTTATCGTCGCCCATCGCGACATCATACGCGAGGCGCGCATTGCCCGCGGCGTGATGATGCGTCACCCACCCACGATCGTTCAGGAAATCGTAGCGTTGTTCTTTCAACTGGGTCACTACGATTCACACCTGCGCAACATTGAAAGACGCTACAACAAACGTTGGCACGCGATGAACAAGGCGATCACCAAACATTTGGGGATGTTAGAACGGACAGAGTCTGAGGGAGGCACATCTTTCTGGCTGACAGGTCCCAACGGCTTTGACGCGACCGAACTGACACGGAGGCTGAAGGCCAAAGGTGTATTGGTTGATCGGGGTCAGGACTACTATCTCGGCTACAACGACAGCCGCAGCTTTCGGCTTGGGTTTGCCTATGTCCCGGTGTCAAAGCTTGAAGCAGGCATCGAGATTATCGCTAATGAGGTCAGATCGCTCCTGTGACCAGAGATCTTCATCTGTCCCTTCGAATTGCGCCACCTGTCTCTCGTCGTTTCTGATCCAAATCAGTTAACTGGATCGGACCGCGTATCCATTACTCCGTACGCGAACGGCGACATATCAGGGAACACGTCTTGTGAAAGATCGATTGGACACCATCAAAAACGTGACCCCATTCAGGTGCCACGTGCCCGAGGATGTTTTGCGCACGATCCTTGATCGGGTCGCAAACTACCCGTGGCACGAGATGCCCGACGATGGTGGCTGGGATTATGGTGCCAATTTGGCGTATATGCAGGAGCTTTGTGCCTATTGGGTCGACGGGTTTGACTGGCGTAAGCAAGAGGCGAGGATCAACTCGTTTTCCCAGTTCAAGACCCGCGTCGAAGACATCGACATGCACTTCATTTACGAAGAAGGCAGCGGATCGAACCCGATGCCTTTGATGATCAGCCATGGCTGGCCGGGCTCTGTCGCCGAGTTTTTCGACCTGATCGAGCCCCTGGCGCATCCCGAACGCTTTGGCGGCGACGTCGCAGATGCCTTTACAGTTATCGCTCCGTCGTTACCCGGTTTTGGATTTTCCGGACGCCCGCCACGCCCATACGGGCCACGCAAAATAGCAAGCGTTGTCAACTCTTTGATGACGAAGACCCTTGATTTTGACACCTATCTTGCACAGGGCGGTGATTGGGGTGGAGCGATATGTTCCTGGCTGGGCTACGATCACGCGCCTGCATGCTCTGCCATTCACATCAATGTGCTGACAATGCGCCACCCGGAGGGGCCAAAAACACCCGAAGAAATTGCCTGGGCCAGGCAGTTCGAGCAGGACCAGATCATGCAAAACGGCTATCGCACTCAACAGGCAACACGGCCACAAACGCTGAGCTATGCGATGATGGACAGCCCCGTTGGCACTGCAGCCTGGTTGGTGGAGAAATTTCACGATTGGTCGGACGTACCCGCTGGCGGGATCGAGCAATCACACAGCAAAGATGATCTGCTGACCAACATCATGATTTACATCGTGACGCGCACATTCAACTCGGCCTCATGGATTTACTATGGCCGACGTGAAGAGGGCGGGCGCATTCTATCCTCGGAAGGTCGGCGCGTAGAAATCCCCACGGGTTGCGCTGTTTTTCCCGCCGAGATGTTGCGGTGGCCACCCAGGTCATACGCGGAACGTATCTATAACATCACCCATTGGACCGAGATGCCGCGCGGTGGTCATTTCGCAGCGATGGAAGAACCCCAAATGTTGCTGAACGACATTCGCAAATTCGCGCGCAGTCTGCGTGGCCAGAACGACGGAGAGACAAAATGACCCTTTCGCACGCCGAGTATCAGGCCATCGCTGCCATGCTGACCCCGAACGGGCAGGCATTTATTGACGGTCAGTTTTGCGATGCCGCCGACGGTGACAAGTTCGAATCGACCAACCCGGCAACCGGTCAGGTTCTGGCCGAGGTTGCCCATTGCAAGGCCACAGATGTGGATCGAGCAGTTGCTGCCGCACGACGGGTGTTTAACGAAGGCACGTGGTCGCGCGCAGAACCTGAGGAGCGCAAGGAAGTTCTTCTGAAGGTCGCGCAGCTGGTGCGCGAAAATACTCATGAGCTGGCAGTTCTGGAAAGTCTGGATACGGGCAAAACCATCAATGACTGTATGGATGAAATCGGCGGCGAGGTGCCCAACTTTTTCCAGTGGTATGCCGAGCTTGCAGATAAGACCTTTGGAAAAATCGCGCCCACAGGCCCTGGGGCAATGGCCTTGATCACTAAGGAGCCTGCAGGGATTGCGGGCGCAGTGCTACCCTGGAATTTTCCACTAGTCATGGCGGCCTGGAAGATTGCACCATCCCTTGCGGTGGGCTGTTCCGCCGTTATCAAACCAGCCGAACAGACCCCCTTGTCGACCATTCGCCTGGCCGAGTTGATGCGCGAGGCCGGCGTGCCAGATGGGGTGATCAACATCGTGCCGGGTTTTGGCGAAACTGCGGGTAAGGCCATTGGGTTGCACAAGGATATCGACACCGTGTCCTTCACCGGCTCAACTGAAGTCGGGCGCATGTTCATGCGCTATTCAGGGGAAAGCAACCTTAAGGGCGTGGGCCTGGAAATGGGTGGCAAAAGCCCGTTCATTGTGCTGGACGACGCGAAGCTTAACGACGACCTGATCGAACATGCCGCGATGTCGGCCTTCTGGAATGGCGGTCAGAATTGCTCTGCCAATATGCGCCAGCTGATCGCCGCACCCCTTGTCGAGGAGTTCACAGGGCGCATCATCGAACGGGTGAAAGCGTTCACGCTCGGCGATCCGCTGAACCCGGCCACAGACATCGGCTCGATGGTCACCAAGGATCACAAGGAATCGGTGATGAATTACATCCAAAGCGGCGTTGAGGATGGCGCGCAGATGACCATGGGTGGGGACAGTGATCTTCCGGGTTACTTTATTGAACCAACGGTTTTTCAGGGCGTCACCCCGGAAATGAAAATAGCGCGCGAAGAGATTTTTGGACCCGTTCTGGGTATCATGCCCATGCAGAGTGCCGAGGAAGCTTTGGCCGTTGCCAGCGACACAGATTACGGGTTGCACGCGACCGTGTTTACCCAAGATATCGACCGCGCCCTTTACATGGCTCGCTCACTTCCTTGCGGGACCGTTTCGGTTAACGGCTTTTCCGAAGGTGATATTAAGACCCCATTTGGGGGCTACAAACAATCTGGGTCGCTTGCCCGCGACAACGGTACAGAAGCGCTTGAGCAATACCTGCAAACAAAGACCATTTGGGTGCAGACATCTTCCGGGTAATGGCCACCACTCTCACTGCTGGGAAATCAATCTGCCCGCACTGAATTCCGCTGCGCCTGGACCTTTTTTGGTGAGACGACACAGCGAGGCCTGTGTAATGGCCTGAGGGCCACTCAGGGCCAGGTCATTGCAAGGGCGGAAATCAATTTCTTCATCTTGAGGACTCCATCGGATGTGTCGATGGAACAGGGGTGTTTCACACTGAATCGTGCGATATATGCCTTTGCGTCCCAAACTTCGTGCAGATCGTTCAGTTAGCTGTACAAACGCATCAGATGCACCATGATAGGATCATGCTTGATCTTCTCAGTGATATTCTCACCAACATGTCGATGCGTGGTTCATTGTACTTCCGCACGTCGTTCACAAAACCCTGGGGCGTCGCAGTGCCCAGCTATGAAAACGTGGCGCGGTTCCACTTCGTGCACCGCGGTAATTGTCTGGTGAGGGTCAATGGCGTCGCGGACCCAATATCGCTTAACCAGGGAGATTTGGTCATCATTCCGCACGGCACGTCCCACGACCTTTATTGTGGTCATGAGCCTGAGCGCACAATCATGCCGCTGGATGTGGTTCTGGAGCGGTCAGGCTATGAGGGGTCGGGTGTACTGGTCTACGGCGGAGAAGAGCCGCTGAGCGAAACGCAACTCATCTGCGGTCATTTTTCTTTTGACCCCAAATCGCGGCACATTTTGATGGAGCGATTGCCACCCTACATTCACCTGACCAACTACGGCGAACGCGCCGGCCGTTGGATGGAGGCCACATTGCGTGTGATCGGCGAAGAAGCCGGTGGAAGAAAAATGGGCGGAGACCTCATTGCGCTCAAGATGTCGGAAGCGATCCTGGCTCAGGCCATAAGAAGTTTCATTGAGGGTAGCGACGCCGAGGAATCTTCCTTGGGCGCGTTTTCCGATAAGAACCTGAGTCGCGCCTTGGACGCCTTTCACAAGGCTCCAGCGGAGCGGTGGACGGTCGAGGCACTTGCAAATGTCGCGGGCATGTCGCGAACCGGTTTTGCCGTACAGTTTCAAAAGTTGATGAAGATGTCACCGATGGAATATGTCACAGGCTGGCGCATGGAAATCGCCAAGAGAGTCCTACAAAAGGCCGATGCCTCATTGACCGATGCTGCCGAAAGTGCGGGGTACGCCTCGGATTCCGCCTTTACCCGCACCTTCAAAAAGGAAACGGGCATGACACCCGCCAAATTTCGCAAGGCGGAAAAGTCCAGTCATTCACAGATTTGAACGATCTGCATCAAATCTTGGACCGCTCGACATGTTTTGAAATATTCCTGTGTTCTACTTTGAATCTACCGACGCTGACTAGCAGCTTCCTACAGAGAAAGAAGAACTCATGTTTCCACGCTTCATCACCAAATCCATCCACGCATATCTCGACTACCCCGTTGCCATTGGCCTGATCGCAA
The DNA here is from genome assembly GCF_900313035.1 of Ruegeria sp. EL01. Taxonomy (GTDB): domain Bacteria; phylum Pseudomonadota; class Alphaproteobacteria; order Rhodobacterales; family Rhodobacteraceae; genus Ruegeria. The sequence goes on from NZ_OMPS01000041.1 coordinate 72,309, forward strand.
TGCCGTTTCTGTTCGGGCTTGGCGAAACGACCCCTCTGGCGTTTTGGCTCTCGGTTGTAACTGGGGTCGCGGCCTTTGTACTGACTGTCCTAACGGATCATCATCTGGGCGTCATTCGGGTTCTGCCTTACCCCCTCCACCTTGCGGTTGATGGTCTTGTTGGGATCGCCTTTGTAGCCGCTCCCATCGTGCTTGGTTTCGCAGGCCTGGACTTTTGGTACTACATGGTCCTTGGCCTGACAGTTCTTGCTGTCGTCGGGTTGCACCGGCCTGATGATCAGGCGGCAATGGCATAAGAGACCCCGATTTTTCAGGGGCCGCATGCCGCATGCGACCCTTCTCATATCACGGCAGAACATGGCAGGTAACCGAGTTCGTTGAGGATGGGACAGAAACCCGTCAACCAAGACATCCCGTCCGACGCCCGATAAGTCGTTTGGGACTTGATCTGCGAAAACCATCAGGGCCAGTAGCCGCAGGCGGAAAGTGTGAACTTCCTACATTCGCGAAAGCAACCCCACCTGATCGCCAAAGCGGTTATTCACAAGTGAGAGGGCGCAACCTCTTTGCGGTGGCTAAATCGCAAATTTTCGAACATTGTCTCGGGCTGAGTTATCCCGTGACTGGTCTACGGCGGCATCAGAACCAATCCGTCAGGGTTGGTTCTCCAAGAGTTCAAACACTGCATCACGTTCGGATAGCACGAGCAATAGTGCCAAGTCGCCGGGCTGTAACTGGTCTAAGATAATACGCGCCGCTTCTGTGGGCGAGCCAGCGGAAAGCACGCTATCTGATCTTAGACCTGCATCGATCGCAGCGCGCCGTATCAGAGTTGGAATCTCCCCAAGTTTTCGCCCACGTAAATAGCCCTCCATTTCGACGGCCACGACCACATCTGGTTTGAACTTCATCGCGGTCAGAGTGACGTCATGTATATCCTGGTCAGATCTGTCACCCGCGTGGCTAAGCATGATAAACCGCCGTTTGGCCGGGATGGCGGACATAGCATCACATACGGCAGCAATCGAATGTGGATTGTGTGCAAAATCGACGAACACACGTGCGCCATTATATGAGAACTCATTACAACGTCCGGGATTATCCCGTGCATTGGGTTTGAATTCTGCAAGGCCGGCGCGGACAAAGCGCTCGTCCACATTCAATGCCTTCCCAACACAAAGAGCGGCCAACGCGTTGGACACATTGTACTTGGCCGCACCATTCATCGTGATCGGCACATCGCGAACAGACGTCAACAAATGCTCGGTTTTGCCATCAAAGAAGACAAGCATACCGTCCAGCAGATATGCGCAGGGGATGCTATCGGCACGCGATGTTTTGATTTTTGGTGCGTTGTGATCCAAGGAAAACCACCAGATCGTCGCATCGACACGATCAGCTTCGGCGACAACAAAGGGGTCGTCGGCGTTCAAAACCAGCACACCGTCCTCGGACAAGGTTCTGCGAACTGCAAATTTGGCCTGGGCCAGATCAGGGACAGTGTTCACGCCATATTGCCCTAAATGGTCATTGGCGACATTGGTGACCACGGCAACCCTCGCCCGGCGTGATGGCAGACCGCGCCGCAGAATGCCACCGCGGGCGACCTCAAGAATGGCAACCTCCAGCCGGGGATCACGCAACAGCATTCGGGCCCCGCCCGGACCTGAATAGTCGCCGTGGTCAAGAATATCGTCACCGACGCGGACAAAATCTGTGGAGGTCAGCCCCGCTGTCATCCCCGCCACTCGGGCAATTGCTGCGCAAAGCCGGGTCGTTGTGGTCTTGCCATTGGTTCCGGTGACAAAGGCGATGGGCACATCATGAAGTGCCGCCCAGTCAACCTGATCCGGCGACGGCAAAGAGTCGACCGGCCACACCTGACTGCCAGTGCCATGCCCGATCGAGATTTCATCGTCATCACACAAGACATCAACACTGCGGCTTTGGGCGGCAGCGATCAAAGCGATCAGGGCCGGGTTCGCCTCTTTCATCATTACCGTTTTGACATCCGCAATCATGGTGGCGAAATCACCCGGTGTTTGCCCAAGCAACTCTGCGGCGCAAAAGTGCCACGCAGTCTGAGCTGCAAAAATCGAGGAATAGAGCTGATCCATCGGGGCCGAAATGGCGAGGTTCACGCCGCCTTGAAACTGACGAACGATGCGATCCTCTTTTGGCCAGCCCAACGCATCCAGCACCCTACGGGAGTGACGTTCCCATAATTGCGCAATCAAATCACGCTTTGCGTCCTCACAAAACACGTCAATCACTGCGCCCGGGCGGTCCCAAAGCAACCCCGGCCCGGTCAGGCGACGGGCATCGTCAACACCAAGATCGTCCGCAGTTGCACTGGCAATCGTCAATGCTGTTTCAAGTTCTTCGATACGATCCATCGGCGATCCTCCGATCAATCGGCTTCTTCGTCAATTTCGCGCGCAAGACGCACACCACGCTCGTCCCGGATAAGCGACTGGTCGGACTCAAACATCTCTTCGAAATCTGTCAAGGCGACAGGTCTTGGGCTTTGCATCTCGGCTTCGGCTTCATCATCTCCGGCGTTGTGATAGATGATTTGCTTCCAACAACGCGCGCTGTCATCGCCGAAGATCACGAGCAGGTCGCCTGCGGATGCCATCTCCAATCCGGCACTCACCGCTTCGACTTCGTCTGGAATCACGCTGATTGCATTTTCGGGCACACCGTTTCGCATCAACTCTGCCTTGATCATCTGCGGTACTTCATCATGGCCACGCCCACGGCGGCGATCATCCGCCTTGCAGATGTAGTGATCAAAATGTCCAGCCAGGATCCCCGCGCTTTCCAGAATATCCTCGTCTCGCCGATCACCCGGCATCGCAGCCACCGCAATACGGCGGCGCTTTACGTCCATCCGGTCCACAAGATCGGTCACCACGCCAATGGCCGCCGGATTATGTGCATAGTCCAGGATCACTTTGAACGGATGCTCGTCAAAGACATTCAGCCGACCCGGAGCCTGGAAATAGCTGGTGTCAAAGGTCCGCAACCCATGGCGAATGTTGTCCAGATCGACGCCGAAACTATAGGCCATGGCCGCCGCGAACATCGCGTTCTGGACGTTAAAGATCGCTTTGCCCTCAAGCGCCGCAGGTATCAGATGGGACCAGAGCACGGGCATATGCAGACCATTATCGTAGATGGTCAGCATGTCCCCATTCATGCCGCTTTCCAGCACGATGGCCTTACCGCCTGCCTTGATATGTTCTTTCACCAGACTGTGCCCGGGATTTGTTGTGACATAGAAGATTGCATTGACGTCTGCGTAATCCGCCATCTTAAGGCAGTTTATGTCGTCCGCGTTCAGAACTGCCGTTTCTGTTGCGCTTTCGACAACCACACGTTTGACGACTGCCAGCTCCTCGACCGTGTTGATCCCGCGCAAGCCAAGATGATCTGCAGATACGTTAAGACAGGCCGCCACATTGGACCGCTGGTAACCAAGACCGGACCGCACCAGCCCGCCCCGCGCAGTTTCCATCACCGCAAAATCCACCATCGGATCACGCAGAACGATCTGAGCGGATTTCGGGCCGGTCATATCGCCCTTGACGCTGAGCTTGCCATCCACATAGACACCGTCGGTCGACGTCATGCCAACGATCTTGCCGCTGCCTTTCATGATATGACCAAGCATCCGTGACGTCGTGGTTTTGCCATTGGTGCCGGTGATTGCAGCGATGGGGATGCGCACCTCCTCCCCCACCGGAAACAGCATGTCCATCACTTTGCCCGAGACGTCACGCGACTGGCCCTCAGAGGGCGCGACATGCATGCGAAATCCCGGCGCTGCGTTCACTTCGACAATCGCACCGCCGATTTCCTTGTAGGATTTGGTGATGTCGTCGATCAGGAAATCGACCCCGCCAACATCCAGACCCACAGCCATGATAGCGCGCTCTGCCATGTCACGGTTGTCGGGATGAACAACGTCGGTCATGTCTATCGACGTACCACCCGTCGACAGATTTGCGGTCGAGCGCAGGTAGAAAACCGCGCCTTCGGGCAAAACGGTTTCAGCACTGTATCCGGCTTCGTCCAGCAACCGGTTGGCCTGATTGTCCAACTCCAGCTGAGTCAACACCTTTTCGTGGCCAATGCCCCGGCGCGGGTCGAGGTTCACAATGTCTATCAATTCGGCAATGGTGCTTTTGCCGTCGCCGACCACATGCCCGGGCACGCGCTTCGCTACCGCCTCAAGCTTGTTGTTGATGACCAGCATCCGGTGGTCGAATCCGGTGACAAAACTTTCGACCAGGATGGCACGGCTTTTGGAATGTTCCTTGGCTTCCTGAAAGCCTGCCTCAACTTCTTCGTCCGTGTTGAGATTGATCGACACGCCCCGCCCATGGTTTGCGTCCAGCGGTTTCACGACAACCGGATGACCAATGCGGCGCGCTGCGCGGGTAGCTTCGCGGCCGCTATAGACCATTTGCTGCTGTGGTACCGGCAGCCCGAGATCGTTCAAAAGATTGTGCGTGTCTTCCTTGTCGCAGGATATTTCGACAGCGATATGCTTGGTTTCAGAGGTAATCGTCGCCTGAATCCGCTTTTGATATTTGCCGTGACCAAACTGGACCAATGAGTATTCATTGAGCCTGATCCAAGGGATATCGCGCTCTTCCGCCGCTTTGACCAGAGATCCGGTCGAAGGGCCAAATTCCTTGCGTTGCGCGCGCAGCACGAATGTGCGCAGCGCTTCTTCCCAATTGAAATCCTCATCGAACTCATAATCGGACTGATCCTTCAGTGCCTGCGGCAACAGATGCATCAGCAACCGCAACGCCAACTTGCCCGCATCTAGGCCGACGTCGCGCTGTCGGTACTGGTAAACCATATTATACTGCCCTGGCTCACCGGTGGACCGGGTTCGCCCAAAGGTCACATCAGTACCTGCAACGCCCTGAATTTCCAGCGCGCAATGCTCCATCACATGGCCAAGCCAGGTCCCTTCATCTTCGCGCAGACGTCGAATGAACCCGCCCGGTTCACGATAAGAACAGCCATGCTCTGACAGTCCAGGCAATGCCGTGATCAGCCCGTCGATGAACTCGCCACCGATTTTTGCCGAGGGCCAGTCTTCTAATAATCCCAAATCAATGACATGTCGGATGACCGGAAAGCTCGCCCAGACGTTTGGACCGACATAGACATTGGTTGAGACAATTTTCATAGGCTTCCCCGTTCAAGAATTATTGTTCCCGCCCCGATCACCCGATGTCGCCACCACTCGGCACTGGAAGGGTGCAGAACGCCGCATGCTCGTCGGGTGGATAGGCTTGACGCGCCGTCAGATCATAACGGCATCCTTCACCCAAAACGTCAAGACGGAGGCCCAGAAGGCTCAACGCTTCGCCGCGGCGCGCGTCCCACATGGACGAATGAGTCAGGTGGCTGGCATCAACAACTGTTACTGTTCCGCTGCCTACAACCTCCACAATATTGTCGGAACCGATGAAGGCCGCCGTGTCCTCGTCGATCCCCAAGCCAATCAGAAAAGGGTTGAAGGATGAGGCGGTTAGCAAGCGCCCCAAACGATTGCGCTGGGTGAAATGTTGATCGATGATCACAGCATTGGTCAGCCCCATACCGGGCGCCAGAGTGATGTTGCCTTCTGCCGGTGCTGCATTGCTGCTGCCACCGGCAACCATGTGTTCTGACATGATGGAGGCACCGGCAGATGTGCCAGCGACAGGGACGCCCGCCGCATTCCGGCGCCGAATCTTTTGCGCCACGAGAGTTCCGCCGAGAATTGCTGAAAGGCGAAGCTGGTTGCCGCCTGTCATGAAAATTCCGGTCGCCCGATCCAACATATCGGCAAACTCCGGATTGTCGCAGTCGGCGCGGCGCGAGATGGGCAAAAACTCGACCGCACCCGCCCCCAGGTCAGAGAAGATGCGGTGATAGTCGGGACCGGTTTCTTCCAACATCGATGCCGTCGGAATCACGACGATATCTGCGTCTGACCCGCCGGATAACTCCAGAAACTTCCGGTGGATCTGCATCTCTTTGACCCGGTCTTCGCCCCCACCGATCGGAATGATAAATCCACGATCCGTTTCTTCTTGTGCTGGTGCTGGGCACATGGCCGTTCTCTGTCCTTCGTTTGTCCCGATTGTTCGGAGGGTCTATTTCCTGGTTTCGTACATGCCCCGACGCACTGTCTGATGATCCTGTACGTGCCATTTACCACGAGCCATAACATCCCGAACGCCCAGATCACCATCCAAAATCACCAGGTCGGCATCCATTCCAACGGCCAGGCGACCTTTGTGATGCAGTTTCAACAGGTCTGCGACATTGCGCGTCAAAGGTGTCAGCGCTTCGGCAAGCGGGACGCCCAACCCGACAAGCTCGACCAACGTGTCAGGCAGGGTCTGAGAAACGCCCACCCCGAACCGCGTCAGTATGCCATCGCTGTCAAAGGCCGGCAGACACCCGCCCCCGTCTGAGCTGATTGTGAAGCGTTCAGCCCGACCTCCGGCCTCACGAAACTGCAGGTACGCCTCGGCAGCCGAAATTCCGGGGTCAACATGACCCTCAGGAAAGGCAGTCGCGTCGATAAAGCAACCTTGCCGCGCAAGCGCTATAGCCTGCTCGAATAAGGGTCTGTTGCGATTCACATGGGTCGGGTTGAAGACCCGTGCAGGGATCTCACTGGTTTCGATTGCCTGTTCCAGCATTTCCAAACCACGGGGGCCATCACCCATATGAAAATGCACAATTCCCGCTTTGCCCGTCATCAGACCCGCGACATGCGCCTCGCTGGCAATCCGCAGAACCTCGTTCAGTGTGGGTTGGCTGGACCGGTGGTCACTCAGCGCCAGTTCACCGACGCCGATTACCGGATCCAGAAACACAATATCACCCCGTGCAGAACCGGTCAGCAACGTCAGGGGAACATGGTATCCACCGGTGTGACACCACGCCGATAATCCTTCTTCGCGCAGCCAATAGGCCTGCGCCACCAAACTTTCGGTGTTTCGGGTCAAATCGTCTGTACCAAGGACGCCAACGACCGAAGTGACGCCAGCGGAGGTGAAGGAGGATAGCTGAAGCGGCGGAACACGGCTTGACGCCCCGGTTTCACCCCCGCCGCCGGTGATATGGGCATGTCCATCGATTAGGCCGGGGACAACTGAACCTCCGCCCAAATCATGCAGGGAAACGTCTAGTGCAGCGGGCAAAGCCGGTAATTCGGCACCAAGATAGACGATTTTCTCGCCAGCAATCAGAATAGAACCTGATCCAAGTGGGTCGGGCGCATAAATCTCTGCATTGGTCAGAAGTGTTAGCACATGCCAAACCTTTTGAAGATTTCATCGCTTTCGTAACGGCTTGCCACCCGGTTTACAAACTCAACGCTGGTTATGCGGGCCTGAAAGACGGAAACACCCAATCGGTATCGGCAAAATTGGTGGTATTAATACATCCGGGGAGAGGGAAGCAATTTATCAGGTGGAGCAGCACCCGTATTGCGGTTCGTTTATCCCGTTTGGACTGGAGTAGTCACCCAGCGCCGGACGCTTTCGCAAGACGCATCGATCCCGCGCTTCTGTAGCATCTCTTCAACTTCGCGCAGTCGTAAATTGAAACAAACATGGAATCACATAGCGTGCGCAAAGATCTGGGGCAAAAATCGGTGACGCTGACTTCATCGCCCTCACCTAGTCCAATTCCCGACATGAGCAACCGAACGATGGTTAATGTAACACTACCTTCCAGCGTTATCTTTCGGTAGCTAACTATCCACAGACGAACTGATCGCCTTACGCAATCGGTATTCTGTCGGGCGATCGCACCCCGCATGAGAACCCGTGCCTGCGATCATGAATCCGAGCCTGGAAAAGGCCCGGTGATTTTCGGTCAATTCCACGCGTGTTTCCAGCTCTAATGCGGGTAACCCTAGCTCAACCGCGCGGCGTTCTCCGTGTTTCACGAGCATCCGACAGATCCCCTGCCCGCGCTTCTCTGGCTGCACCGCGAGCTTGCCTAGATGCAGGCTTTCGGCTTTAGGTGTCAAGAACATGCATCCAAAAAGCGGTCGGCCAATAGCCCAGATTTCACCACCATCTTGGCAATGGGTCCGCATCCCCGCCACCGTCAAGCGGTGAACCGAGGATGGCGGATCTATTCGCGTGTCCATGTATTGGAACAATACCTGAAGCAATTCGAGCACATCACGTAGTGCCGACCCGTCGCTCTCGATGCGCCAGATTGGATGATCCTGATCTCCTGCCGGGTGCATAGCGAACAATGACGCTACCTACTTCGACAATGGTGGTTCCGTTTCGAGATCCGGCCAAATGCCTGGCGACGTCGGAAGGCCATCGTCAAACTGGGTGAGGTAGTCAAGCATCATCGGTCGATTGTCGATGAATCCTTTGTAAGTGGCCAATTCGTCGGGCAGGTCACGAATGACCCGGTGCAGACGGCGGCCCCATTTGGGGACGGTCATCAGATCCTCGAAACTGCACAGATAACACCGGATCGGGAATAACATGGCGTTTGAACGCGGCAGGCGAAAGAAAGTCTGTAGCTCGACCCGCAGATGTTGCTTTTGGCCGATGTTCTCAGGCGTTAGCGTTGTTTTTTGAATACCCCATTTATGGTAGTTTTCGGGGCTGGTATCCAGCAGCGGGTTCACTGTCATGGTCCAGTTCAGACGACGCGCAGGTGCGCCCTGCTGGATATTAAGCAGAAATTTCAAGGCGCGCTGAAATATACCCATTTCATGAGCCAGCGGCACCGGAGCATGCCATTCAAAAAAATTCATACCGATGTCAAAATCCAGGCTCCAATCGGCCTGTGTCGTCACCATCCCGGCATCCATCCACAGCATGTCATCACGCTGATCCAGCACCGCATAGTCGCCCTGCGCTTGACGGGTGATGTATTCCATCGGGCCGTAGGGCAGAGTTGTTTCATCCATGAAGGTAAAGCTGTGGTCGATCCCCATGGGTCTATTGATCCAGCGCCACTGGTTACCGTTACGGTGCAGTTCGAACAGGTCCGGGTAGTCCTCGGATTTGCAGACCATGATCAGTTCCAGAATGTCCCAACCCGCCAGTGTCATATGCGGCAGGGATTGGCAGCGCAGAGGGTCCTGATCCAGAACAATGGCGCGGTCTTTCATCTCCGAAACGTAGTGTTCGTCGACGTCGAACCGTTTTTCGTATACCGACCCTTCCGGCCCGCCGCGGTGCTGCTCCATATTGACCGCATACATGTAGCTGTCTTCGTGGAACGGAAAGGGGAAGCGTTTAATGGCCCATTCCGAGTTACGGAACGTATATTTGTCGCGAAAGGTTTCGTCGTTGAATTGAATGGTCATGTCGGGCCTCTCCTCAGCGGTCCAGCACGAGGGACTTGCCCTCGAAACGCGATACACAGGGCATGATTTTCTTGCCCGCGGCCTTTTCTTCATCCGTCAGCCAATGGTCGCGATGAACAAAGTTACCCTCGTGGTCCAGAACAACGGTTTCGCACTGGCCACAAGCTCCGCCGCGGCACAGATACGGCGCATCGACACCATCGCGTTCGATGGCCTCAAGCAGGCTTTCGTTTTCGCCAACATGGACAACCTTATCTGACTTCGCCAACCGAACCTCGAAAGGCTTACCGGGCTGAGGTGCTAAGAACTCTTCGTAATGCACGCAATCCTCGGGCCAACCTTCAGAAGCAGCGGTATTGCGAACCCAGTCAATCATGCCTTTGGGACCGCAGACATAGACATGTGTGCCCAAAGGCTGCCCGCTCAATAGGGTCTTCAGATCTATCGTCTGGTTTTGATCATCATAGTACAGCTGCGTTTCATTTGGGAACCGGTCCGTCAACTCATCCGCATAGGATGCCAGGGCCTGGTTGCGACAGGCATAGTGCAGCTCCCAATGTCCGTGCAGCACGTCCAACTGTTTTATCTGGGCCAAAAACGGCGTAATGCCGATGCCACCCGCAAGAAACAGGTGCTTGCGTGCCCGCAAATCAAGCGAGAACAGATTGACCGGGTAGCTGATGGTCATTTCATCACCCAGCTTGACCTGCCGGTGCATGAACAACGACCCGCCCCGCCCCGCATCGTCACGGCGTACCGAAATCGTGTATGACGATTGATCGAACGGATCGGACATCAGCGAATACGGGTTCAGGCGGGTAATACCGCCATCCTGCATTTCGACCACTGTATGTGCGCCGCCCGAAAAGGTTGGCAACTGGCCACCATCAACTCGTTCGAACCGGAACCGTGTCACCAATTCATTCAGCGGGGTGACCTCGGTCACTTTAACCTGGATTTTTTCGGCGCCACTCATTCGTATATCGCTTTCTGTTCGGGCACGTTGCCGTGATCCTCGGCATCAACGCGCACGCCCTGATAGGCCGCCAACCGACGCGAGTAGTGATCGCGCACAAACAGGTTGAGCCCGCAATGGGCACAAACATAAGGATCAACCTCGACATCTTCGGTGATACCTTTGCAATGCACGCACTGCATCCGGCGGGCAACAGACCCACGATGCTCTGTCTGAATGGCGGTGTGGGGAATACCGACGGCCGTTGCTTCGTTCATGGCCTGACCCATCACGCCTTCGGTACCGGACAGATAAACCTGCAGCCCCATATGCGCATCCGACAGAACGCGGCGAATTCGCTGAAGCGACGCTGAATAAGAGGGGCCTTCATAAAACTGCGCGGAGTTCAAAGCCCGCAACCGATCTGCGAAGTCAGTGTTGCGAGGAATGTAGATGATATGTGTATGCGCCATCAGCTCGGGCGTCGCGATGTCAAGAGTGGCTTTGGCCCCTTCGGCCTCGGCGATCATGAGATGATGTTCACCTGAGCGAACCTCTAGCGTGCCCCAGACCGGGCGGCTTATGATTGACTTGGGAAATTCGAACTTTGACATTTTGCCCTCAAATAGGATCGGGGCGCCGCGGTTTCTCCGTAGCGGCCCCTGAATATCAGCCTTTTGCGGTACGGATGGCCTTATCCTTGTCATAGAACGGCATCTCTTCCGCCGTTGCCGCGATCTCGGTTCCATCACCATTGCGAACCGTCAGCTTGGTACCCGGCGCTGCACAGCCTACCGGCATCCGTGCGATACCAACATTGTGGCCATTGATTTCGGAGTACATACCAAAGGTGACAACACCGACCTTTTCGCCGTTTTGCAGCAGGTCTGCGCCCTCATCCGCCGGTGTCGTGCCCTCAAGCTTGACGCCATAAATCTTGAATCGCTCTTTGCCTTCTGCAGCATAGTGGTTCTCGGCACCGATAAATCCTGTTTTCCCGGGCGAGACGGTGAATTCCAAACCCAACTCCCATAGCGTGTCGCCACAGGCCTCGCCTTCGAACGGATAGGTTTCTGAGTTGTCACCGGGATAGAACAGCAGGTAGCTTTCGGTGCGCAGCAAATCGAGCGTCGAGAACTGAACCGGGACGATGCCCATATCCTTGCCCTCGGCCAGTATATTGTCCCACAAATGCACGGCATGCTTGGCCTGACAGAAAATCTCGTAGCCACGCTCGCCGGTGTAGCCAGTGCGCGAGATCATGACCGGGCAGCCATAAAGCTTGGTCTGCATAATGCCGAAATAGGCCAGATCGCGAATCCCGGGAATATGCTTGGCCAGGAAATCCACGGCCACGGGTCCCTGCAACGACATGTCGTGCATGTCGTCATCGAAAATGACCGAGCAGTTCTTGCCCGCCGCCACCGATGTCAGCTGCTCCATACCTGTTCCGGTTCCGTGTACAACAAGCCATGTGTTCACCGACAAACGGTAGATAATGCAATCATCTACGAATTTGCCTTTTGCATCCAGAATCGAGGCATACGTGGACCGACCCGGCATGATCTTTTCTACGTTCCGGGTCGTAACCCGGTCGATGACATGGGCCGCGTCTTCACCAACCACATGAACCTTTTTCAGACCCGAGACATCCATCAAACCCGCTTTGGTGCGGATGGCCTCATAATCGGCTTTGGCGCGCTCGGGACTGTGGTCGTAAAACCATGCGGTTCCCATCCCGTTCCAGTCTTCAAGCTCGCCGCCGATTTCGGCGTGACGCTGCGCCAGAGCAGACGTCCTCCAGAGAATGGCCATGGTTCATGTCTCCCGTTGGTTGCTTTTGTTGGCATATTGAGACCGATGTCAGACTGAAAATCAACACTTACGTGCAGATTTTTTTCCTGATGGGAATATTTGCCTGCAATTATTGCACCCTAAAGATACCTGCCAAGAGCCGGCATAATTACGTTTTTGCACGGCGTTAGTGCAAAATATCACATGGCCAAACACGTTAGAGGCAGCGGAGCAAAAGATGTTTGCCTCACATATCTATTGACAGACGGTCGATGAAATTGTCCCCTGAGTGTACTATATTTCCCAGCAGGAAAATCTTCGGAGAGGGATTTCCTACTGCAACAACAGGGAGACTACGAAGTGGATGGTAATCTAAACGCACTCACGACGGTCTTTACCGAGTTTTACTACTGGGTAACGGTCGTATTCATGTTCCTCATCCATGTGGGCTTTTGCATGTACGAGGTAGGCGCCAGCCGCGCCCGTAACCATATGCACACATTGATGAAAAACATCATGATCATACCGCTGGTGACGGTCACATTCTTCTTCTTTGGATGGTGGATCTACTGGGCTTTTCCGAACTTTCCGTTCTGGGGTGGTCTGGACACTGCAGCTGGTGCAGCAAATCTGCCTTGGGCTGACACGATGGCGACCAATCTGGGTGATAGAATCACAGGGGTCTTTTGGGCGGCATTCCTGCTGTTCTCATGGACTGCGGCGTCGATCGTTTCGGGCTCTGTAATCGAACGGATCAGATCTTCGGCGCTCTGGGTACATGCGGTTTTGATCGGATCGGTCTTCTGGATCATCGATGCCGCATGGGGTTGGCACTATGCTGGCTGGATGGTGCGCGTTCTTGGATACCACGATGCCTATGCATCGGGCGTTATCCACGCAATCGCAGGCGGTTACGCACTTGGTGTGATCATGGTTCTGGGCCCGCGCCTGGGCAAATTCGCCAAGGACGGAACGCCACGGGATATCCCACCGCATAATCCGTGGTTGCTGACGATCGGGATTTTCCTGATCTATACTGGGTTCTGGGGATTTTATGCCGCATGCAATGTGCCCATTATCGCGCCCGAAGTTATTGACGGTCAGATCACCGGAGTGACCTGGACGGCGACCAACATCTATCTGGCCCCAACAACGCTATCGGCGATCACCTTCAACTTCCTGATGTCGCTGTCTGGTGGATTGATGGCTGCCTATGTGATCTCCAAAGGCGATGCGTTCTGGACCTTCTCAGGCGGGCTTGCTGGTATTATCACTGCGTCGGCTGGCAATGATCTGTACCATCCGATCCAAGCGATGATCATCGCCGCAATCGGCGTCGTGATCGTATACAAACTGCATTACTGGGTGGAACGCCGGTTCAAACTGGACGATGCCGTGGGTGCTGTTGCTGTCCATGGATACGCCGGAGTCGTCGGGCTGGTGATTTCGGGCTTCGTCCTTTGGGGTGTTCCGTCATCCCCATACGAGGGCTATGCCACAATCAATCCGATTGGCCAGATCACTGGCGCGATCATCATGTTCTTTGTTCTGGGTTTCCTGCCCGGCTGGATCGTGGCCAAAATGCAGGCGGCTGCCGGTGTCCTGCGGATCCCGGAAGAAGTTGAACTTCAAGGCCTCGATTACGCTGAGCATCATGCCTACGAGGACGCCAAAGCAGCGATCATCAAAGCCGACAAAGAAGAGCTGGCCGCCCGCGGCGTAGCCGCAAAATAGGGAGAGTAGTTATGTCAACAAACGGATACACAAGCTGGGCAGTCGATCTGGCCGAAGTTGGACCGGTTTATCCCTTTCAGGGTTACGAAGTCCTGATGGTCATCATCGGTGTTGTCTTCTGGATCGGCTGGCATCGCATCCAATTTGTCCGGGAAGGCGAGCACCTTGAAAAGGCACGCCATACCGGAGACGAAGAGAAGGTGAAAGCGCAGTTGGAGCGCTACTGACTTACTGCAAACGCTGGCAATGGGCGCAAAATTCGATATTTCGCCCATTGCCTCTAAGGAAAATTATTTTCCTATGATTATTGATGTCCTGCGATTTTGTTGGTAGCGTCGAATCATAACGAAACACACAAGGAGATCTGCCAGCCATGTGCGGAATTGTTGGATTATTCCTCAAAGACCAGTCTCTTGCACCCGAACTGGGTAGTATGCTGACAGACATGCTGATCACGATGACGGATCGCGGCCCCGATAGCGCCGGAATTGCCATCTATGGCGACGGTTCCATTGGAAAAGCCAAGATCACGCTTCAATCGCCCAATGCTGACGATGACTTTGTCGGGTTGGCCGAAGAGCTGGGCAAAAGCCTGGGCGTGGCGGTAACGCAGACGGACAACGACACGCATACAGTGCTGGAAATCCCCGCCGGGCAATTTGAAGCTGCACGCTCCGCCCTGGCTGAAATCCGGCCTTCCGTGCGCATTATGAGCCGTGGCGAAAGCCTCGAGATTTACAAAGAGGTTGGCCTGCCCAAGGATGTGGCAGACCGGTTCAACCTGAGTGGCATGACCGGGACTCATGGGATCGGGCACACACGCATGGCGACGGAATCCGCCGTGACGACAATGGGCGCTCATCCGTTCAACACCGGATCAGACCAGTGTCTGGTTCATAACGGGTCGTTGTCCAACCATAACTCATTGCGCCGCAAGCTGCGCCGTGAAGGCGTCACTATTCAGACTGAAAATGACACCGAAGTTGGTGCTGCCTATCTGACATGGAAAATGATGAATGGGGCTACTTTGGGCGAGGCCCTGCAATCCAGCCTGGATGATCTGGATGGGTTTTTCACCTTTGTAGTGGGTACCAAAGATGGCTTTGGTGTTGTCCGCGATCCAATTGCCTGCAAGCCGGCCGTTATGGCAGAGACAGATCAATATGTGGCCTTTGGCAGCGAATATCGCGCGTTGGTGAATTTGCCTGGCATTGAAGATGCACGTGTTTGGGAACCCGAACCGGCCACCGTCTATTTCTGGTCCCACAATGACAGCCCTACATCCCAAGAAAAGGCCGCGTGAAATGCAGACCTATGACCTTGAAGCAGAAGGACTGCGGGGCCTGAACTCGACCCTGCAAAAGCAGCGCGGCGAGACAAACCAGACAAGCTGGCAGGTGGTAAACCCCAAGGGAAGCCACGCCATTGCAGTTGGGCTGGACGCACCGATTGAGGTGACGGTCAAAGGCTCGACCGGGTATTATTGTGCCGGGATGAACCAGCAGGCAACCATAAAGGTCGAAGGCTCTGTTGGTCCGGGCGTGGCCGAAAACATGATGTCCGGTCAGGTCATCGTCGATGGTGACGCCAGCCAATACGCCGGAGCGACCGGCCATGGCGGATTGCTGGTGATCAAAGGTAATGCCAGCTCGCGCTGCGGCATCTCAATGAAAGGGATCGATATCGTCGTGCATGGCAACATCGGCCACATGTCCGCCTTCATGGCACAGGACGGCAATCTGGTTGTATGCGGGGACGCAGGGGATGCGCTGGGGGATTCACTCTACGAAGCCCGGCTGTTCGTACGTGGTTCGGTCAAGAGCCTCGGCGCGGATTGCATCGAGAAGGATATGCGTCCCGAGCATCTGGATATCCTGAGGGATCTGCTGGCCCGCGCGGGCAGCGACGCCAAGCCAGAAGAGTTCAAACGCTATGGTTCGGCCCGTCAGCTTTATAATTTCGACGTTGATAACGCCGCCGCTTACTGAGGAAGAAGGGTATGAAAGATATGGACGATCAGATCCCCCGCACCCTGCCGATCCAGTCGGCGACATTTTCCAACCCGATCAATGCCGAGATCCGTCGCGCCGCTGCGACCGGCATCTATGACATTCGTGGGGGGGGGGCCAAACGAAAAGTACCTCATTTCGACGATCTGCTGTTTCTGGGTGCGTCGGTATCGCGCTATCCGTTGGAGGGTTATCGCGAACGTTGCGATACCTCAGTAACGTTGGGCACCCGCTTTGCCAAAAAGCCGATCGAGCTGGATATCCCGATCACCATTGCAGGCATGAGCTTTGGTGCCCTGTCCGGCCCGGCGAAAGAAGCTTTGGGCCGCGGCGCATCCGCAGCGGGCACGTCAACCACCACCGGTGACGGTGGCATGACACCAGAGGAACGCGGCCATTCGACCAAGCTGGTCTATCAGTATTTGCCTTCGCGTTACGGCATGAACCCGAACGATCTGCGCAAGGCTGATGCAATTGAAATTGTGGTTGGCCAAGGCGCTAAACCCGGCGGCGGCGGTATGCTGCTGGGTCAGAAGATCAGCGACCGCGTGGCCGAGATGCGCACCCTGCCCAAAGGCATTGACCAGCGCTCGGCCTGTCGCCATCCCGACTGGACCGGCCCGGACGATCTTGAGATTAAAATCCTCGAGTTGCGCGAGATCACCGATTGGCAAGTGCCGATCTATGTCAAAGTTGGTGCGACACGCCCTTATTACGACACTGCTTTGGCCATAAAAGCTGGCGCCGACGTTGTTGTCATGGATGGCATGCAGGGTGGTACGGCGGCTACGCAGGACGTGTTTATCGAACATGTCGGACTTCCTACTTTGTCTTGCATACGCCCCGCCGTTCAGGCGTTGCAGGACCTAGGCGTGCATCGTGAGGTGCAGTTGGTTATCTCGGGCGGGATCCGCACCGGGGCCGATGTGGCCAAGGCTTTGGCGCTGGGTGCAGATGCGGTTGCTATCGGTACGGCCGCTCTGGTTGCCCTCGGGGACAACGATCCCAAATGGGAAACCGAATACCAGAAGCTGGGCACAACAACCGGTGCATATGACGATTGGCACGAAGGACAGGACCCGGCGGGTATCACCACGCAGGACCCCGACCTGGCCGCACGTCTGGACCCAGTCGATGCGGGCCGCAGGCTACGTAACTACCTGAAAGTTATGACGCTTGAGGCGCAGACTATCGCGCGCGCCTGTGGGCACAATCACCTGCACAACCTCGAGCCCGAGGACTTGTGTGCCCTGACAATGGAGGCCGCCGCCATGGCGCGGGTGCCGCTGGCGGGAACCAGTTGGTACCCCGGTAAGGAAGGGTTCTGAATAGATGCTGCGCGGCTCCCTGATGGGGGCCGCGTTTTTGCTTTGAAAAACTAAAATTCAACAGGGAAAGGAAAGCAATCGTGACGACAGATCTCGCAGCTTTCGCAAAAGAAAAAGGCGTCAAATACTTCATGATCTCGTTCACCGATCTGTTCGGTGGACAGCGGGCTAAACTGGTACCCGCGCAGGCAATTGCCGACATGCAGGAAGACGGCGCAGGCTTTGCCGGGTTTGCGACCTGGTTGGATATGACCCCGGCCCATCCGGATATGCTGGCGGTTCCTGATCCGTCTTCGGTCATTCAATTGCCGTGGAAACCCGAAGTAGCCTGGGTCGCGGGCAACTGTGTGATGGAGGGTCAGGATGTAGCTCAGGCGCCGCGCAACGTGCTGCGGCGGTTGATTGATGAGGCCGCCAGTGAAGGTTTGCATGTAAAAACTGGCATTGAGGCCGAGTTTTTCCTGCTGACCCCGGATGGCGAGCAGATCAGCGACCCGTTCGATACTGCCGAGAAGCCCTGCTATGACCAACAGGCGGTAATGCGCCGCTATGATGTGGTTCGTGAGATTTGCGACTACATGCTGGAACTGGGCTGGGGCCCGTATCAAAACGACCACGAAGATGCGAATGGCCAGTTCGAGATGAATTGGGAATTTGATGACGTCCTGCGCACGGCCGACAAGCATTCCTTCTTCAAGTTCATGACAAAATCGGTGGCCGAAAAGCACGGGTTGCGCGCCACTTTCATGCCAAAGCCCGTCGAGGGGCTGACCGGCAATGGTTGCCATGCCCATATCTCGGTATGGGATGCACCGGGTGATGCGGCAAAAACCAACGTCTTCGCGGGCGAAGGCGACGGCCCCACTGGCGAGGTGGGCTTGGGCGAACAGGGCAAGTATTTCCTTGGCGGTATCATGAAACATGCCAGCGCGCTGGCGGCGATCACCAACCCGACAGTGAATTCCTACAAGCGCATCAATGCGCCGCGCACCATGTCGGGCGCAACATGGGCGCCCAACACGGTGACCTGGACAGGCAACAACCGTACCCACATGGTCCGTGTACCAGGACCCGGCCGTTTCGAGTTGCGTCTACCCGATGGGGCAACCAACCCCTACTTGCTGCAGGCGGTCATCATTGCCGCTGGCTTGTCCGGCATCCACAACAAGGCCGATCCGGGACGTCGATACGATATCGACATGTATGCCGAGGGCCACACCGTGACCGACGCCCCCAAGCTGCCGCTTAATATGCTCGACGCCCTGCGTGACTATGACAAGGACACCGAGCTGAAGGCGATGATGGGTCAGGAATTCTCAAGCGCGTTCCTCAAAATGAAGCATCAGGAATGGAACTCGTTCGTGTCGCACTTCTCGCGATGGGAAAAAGAACACACGCTGGATATCTGATCCTTTGAACCAGACGACAATCAGGGCCGCAGTTTGATCTGCGGCCCTATCTTCTTTAACCAAACTGCTACTTTAGCCGCATGAATGTTCTAATCTTCCAACATACGCCAGGTGAAAATCCGGGCGCGTTTCTTGAACATATCTCGTCGAATGGCGACACTGCCCGGATTGTTCGCCTTTATGATCGGCAGCCAGTACCCGATTTGGCAAACTTCAATCTGTTGCTTGTTCTGGGCGGTCCGATGGACGTCTGGGAAACCGAGACCCATCCTTGGCTTATCGCAGAGAAACAGGCCATCAAGACGTGGGTTCGGGACTTGAAGCGACCGTATTTTGGCATTTGTCTGGGCCATCAACTGTTGGTTGATGCGCTTGGCGGACGATGTGCCCCTATGGTACAGCCCGAAATCGGTGTGCTGCCTGTTGATCTGCATATCAACGCGCAATGTGATCCGCTTTTCGGTTCCTTTCCCGGGCAATTCGAAGTGCTTCAATGGCATGGGGTCGAGGCGATCGAACTGCCGCCCGGCTCGGCAGTTCTGGCGCAGTCCGCGGGTTGCGCCATTCAGGCATTGCGCGTCTCAGACTGCGCGTGGGGCGTTCAGTTTCACCCCGAGCTTGTTCAGGGTACCATAAAGTCCTGGATGAATGATCCGGCCAATCATCAATGTGCCGTCAACTGGCTGAGGTCAACTGACGCGGCGCATACCATGTCAATGGAAAGCGACAAAATTGCCGATGATCAATTCAGGATGACGTCTGAGATCTACGCGAATTTGCGTCAGATCTGATTAATATTTATGGGGTCAGGAGTGGGAACGCAGAATTATACATCCGCTTAGCCGGGTGCTTCCACGTCTCTTCCCGCATCATCTTCAACCCGCCAATCGGGCACATCATTGACCAACATCAATGCAGCCCGGCGCAGCGTGGCGCGCATCTTATCGACAACCGGACCGTCTATGCCGCAATCGTCCAAAGCCGCATCAAAGGTATCCAGCCAAAGCTCTGCATCGGCTTCGCGTATCGGCACATGAGCGTGGATTTCTCGCAGATCCATGTGACCAAAACGCTCACGATAGTAGGACCGCCCACCTAGAAAACCGCTCAGAAATTCGAACTGAGCCTGCCTGGTATGATTCAGCCCATGGCCGCGAAAATGTAACCGGTGCAGTGAATGGGCTGCCGGGTCAGTTTCCATACGGTCGTAAAACCGTTCGACAACAGCACGCAGTTGTTTTTCGCCGCCAAGTTGATCCAAAGCAGATGACATGCGTCGGGTCTCCGGGTCTTCATTGCCAATAATATTGCATAACAGGAAAATAAGTTTATCAACAGTGGCATGTTGGCGCGGCTTCGATCACTAACTGGAGAGATGTCGATCGGAAGTGTCCCGACATCAGAGCTGTTCACATGAGTGCGCTGGCGCTTGGTCTGCTGGCTGCGATGTGCTGGGGTGTTCACGATCTGGCGGTTCGGTATATCAGCCAATCGGTGAGCGTGATTGCCTCGCTCATGGCTGTGTTGGTTTTCGGTGCCATGCTCCAGTTTGGTTTGGTGGTCGCGTTGCGAGATTTCGGCCCACAAACCAGCACGGCGGTTTCTTACGCTATCCTGACTGGCGGGTTTTACCTTCTGGCGGGTCTTAGCATGTATACGGCGTTTCAGCGTGGGCCGGTCAGATTAGTAGCCCCACTTGTAGCCAGCTACCCGGTTTTGTCGGTGATCCTCGCAATATGGCGCGGCTCCGCGGTCACTGCAGGGCACTGGCTTGCTGTGATCGCAATTGGCATTGGAGTGTCCATCGTCGCCGCCCGATCCGAAAGCAACGAGGCCAATTACCCTGCCGCCGGACCAACCATCGTGTTGTCATTACTTGCTGCAATCGGGTTCGCCGCAGCATTTGCTCTGGGTCAATATGCCACTGAACTCAGCGATGAATTCACCGTTTCGCTGATCGGCCGGATCACAGCGATCCTTGCACTGGCCTTGATCGCCATTGCATCTCGCAAGTCGATTTGGCCGGGGATGCGGGCCTTGCCTCTGTTATGTCTGATGGGTGTGTTGGACGCTGTCGCAATTCTTAGCGTGGTTGCAGCCGGAGGGCTGCCAAATGCCCAGTTCGCCTCTGTCGCGGCCTCAGTATTTGGGATGCTGACTGTTGTTCTTGCATGGGCCGTATTGAAGGAAACCATGGCGTCCAGCCAATGGTTTGGCTGTGTCATAGCATTTGCTGGAATTGGCTATCTGGCCCTCTGAACATCACACCAAGAGATGGCCACCCCCTGCGCCCAATGAGCCCGAAATCGCACTGCCCTGCAAGCAATCGACCTCGTCCGGGCGCACCGGTCCTGCGTTGTTCCATGCTCCTGTGCGTTCTGGTCCGTCATATGCGTACAGCAATTCTCCATCGGCGTATTCTGCCCCAGAACCGCTGATCCAGAGGCATCCCCATACCGAGATACGGCAGCTACTGCCCGGCCATTGGTCGGTAGCAGCGCTTAGGCCGTTAGGCCTTCAGGTTCTGGTAGTTTGTTAGCGCGGCATGCTGCGGTTAGGGTGTTTGCGAGGAGGCAGGCGATTGTCATGGGGCCGACGCCGCCGGGAACGGGGGTGATGGCGCCGGCGTGTTGGGACGCGCTGGCGTAGTCGACGTCGCCGACGAGGCGGGTTTTGCCTTCACCTTTTTCGGGCGCGTCGATGCGGTTGATGCCCACGTCGATGACCGTGGCGCCCTCTTTGATCCAGTCTCCGGGCACCATTTCCGGGCGGCCCACGGCGGCGATGACGATGTCGGCGCGGCGGACCACATCGGGCAGGTCCTTGGTGCGGCTATGCCCGATGGTCACGGTGCAGCTGTCGCCCAGCAGCAACTGCGCCATCGGCTTACCGACGATGTTCGAGCGGCCAATGACAACCGCGTCCATGCCCGACAGGGATCCATGGTGGTCGCGCAGCATCATCAAACAACCCAGCGGGGTGCAGGGCACCATCGACTTCTGACCGGTGCCCAGCAGACCCACGTTGGAGATATGGAACCCGTCCACATCCTTGGCGGGATCAATCGAGTTGATCACCAGGTCTTCGTTCAGATGCTTGGGCAGTGGCAATTGCACCAGAATCCCATGCACTGCCGGGTCGTTGTTCAGCGTGTCGATCAGCGCCAGCAGGTCCGCCTCGGACGTGTCGACATCCAGCTTGTGTTCGTAAGAGTTCATGCCGACCTCAACGGTCATCTTGCCCTTGGAACGGACATAGACCTGGCTGGCCGGGTCTTCGCCCACCAAAACCACGGCCAGACCCGGCGTGATGCCGTTTTCCTCTTTCAGCTTTGCAACCTGATCGGCCACCTGCGCGCGCACCTTGGCGGCAAAGGCCTTTCCGTCGATAACCTGCGCTACCATCCTTTGATCCCTTCTTTCAAAACCCAAACGGGCGCAGAGCGCGCCCGGTCTTTACTCGGGGCCGAGCACACGTTCCTCACGTGCAATCGACCAGTCAATCAGACTGCGCCACAGCGTCTCGGCAAGATCGGGGTCCATCCCCATCTCAGTCGAGCTGGCGCGCACCTTCTGCACCACATCTTCCACCCGATCCGGGATGCGGGCGGGCAAGCCCTCGCCCGGTTTCAGCTCTGACGCGCGGTCGATATAACCTGCGCGGGTCACCAACAATTCGATCAACTGGCGGTCCAGCCTGTCGATCTGAACCCGCAATTCCCGCATGGAAAGACAGTCCTGTGGCGATGTCAGAGTGGGCATGTTCGTCTCCTCATGGCCCGGGGATTCCCCGGACCACGAGATGTCTTATTCGGCAGCTTAGAACAAGCCTTCGATCTCACCTGCGTCATTGAGGCAGATGCTCTCGGCAGCTGGTTTGCGTGGCAGACCGGGCATGGTCATGATCTCACCGCAGACCACCACGACAAAGCCGGCACCGGCGGACAGGCGCACCTCGCGCACCGGAACCGAATGGCCGGTGGGCGCGCCGCGCAGGGTCGGATCGGTCGAGAAGGAATACTGGGTTTTCGCCATGCAGACCGGCAGGTTGCCGTATCCGGCGTCTTCCCATTCCTTCAGCTGGTTGCGGATCTTGGTGTCGGCCAGAACCTCGTCAGCGCGATAGATGCGCTTGGCGATGGTTTCGATCTTTTCGAACAGCGGCATGTCATCGGGGTAGATCGGCGCGAAGTTGGCGCTGCCGCCTTCGACGATTTCCACAACCTTCTCGGCCAAAGGTGCCGAGCCTTCCGAACCCAGTTCCCAGTGGCGCGACAGAACCGCCTCGACCCCGTGCTCGGCACAATAGTCTTTCACGGCCTGAACTTCCGCCTCGGTGTCGGTGACGAAGTGGTTGATCCCAACCACAACCGGCACGCCGAACGACTTCACGTTCTCGATGTGACGGCCCAGGTTGGCGCAGCCCGACTTGACCGCATCAACATTTTCGGCGCCCAGCTCAGCCTTGGCCACGCCGCCATTCATCTTCATCGCGCGCACGGTGGCGACCAGCACCACCGCCGACGGCGCGATGCCCGCCTTGCGGCACTTGATGTTCATGAACTTCTCGGCACCCAGATCGGCCCCAAAGCCCGCTTCGGTCACGACGTAGTCGGCCACTTTCAGAGCGGTCTTGGTGGCAATGACCGAGTTACAGCCATGCGCGATATTCGCAAACGGACCGCCATGGACAAAGGCCGGGTTGTTTTCCAGCGTCTGCACCAGGTTCGGCTGCATCGCGTCCTTCAGCAGCACCGTCATCGCGCCTGCGGCCTGGATGTCGCGGCAGTAGACGGCTGTCTTGTCGCGGCGATAGGCCACGATGATGTCACCCAGACGCTTTTCCAGATCTTTCAGGTCATTGGCCAGGCACAGGATCGCCATCACCTCGGACGCAACGGTGATGTCAAAGCCGGTTTCCCGCGGGAAGCCGTTGCTGACACCGCCCAAAGACGCCGTGATCTGACGCAGCGCCCGGTCGTTCATGTCGACCACACGACGCCACGCGACGCGGCGGGTGTCGATTTCACACGCGTTGCCCCAGTAGATGTGGTTGTCGATCATCGCCGACAACAGCGAATGCGCCGAGGTAATCGCGTGGAAATCCCCGGTGAAGTGCAGGTTCATGTCCTCCATCGGAACAACCTGCGCATAACCACCCCCCGCAGCGCCGCCCTTCATCCCGAAGTTCGGACCCAACGAAGCCTCACGAATACAGATCATCGCGTTCTTGCCGATGCGGTTCAGACCATCGCCCAGACCAACCGTCGTCGTCGTCTTGCCCTCACCCGCAGGCGTCGGGTTGATCGCCGTCACCAGAATCAGCTTGCCGTCTTCACGACCCTGAACCGAGTTGATAAACTCCTGGCTCACCTTCGCCTTGTCATGCCCGTAAGGCAGCAGATCATCGCTGGAAATGCCAATCTTACCACCAATCTCCTGAATCGGTTGCTTCTGCGCCTCACGCGCAATCTCAATGTCAGATTTATAACTCATGGGCAGGGTCCCTGATTGAATGCCGTGCAAAACCGACGCGGCGCGTCGGTGCTGTGCAATCCATACCGTTGTGTACAATTTCAGTGGATGTGGATTCCGACATTTTCATACCGTGAAACGGCGTCAGGGTACAACTGAGGTCGCCAATCGGAAACCGGAGGACTCTATTGCACCCAATTGCGCTGATCGGGAACGAACAGTGTCATCGTGTCCCCCAACCTAAGCACACCTGGTCGTTCCACCCAAGCTGTTACACCACGACGCCCGTGCGCTGCGGGTTTGAACGCCGCGCCATACCCCGGTTGATCCACTTCAATCTCGCGCCCTGGCAATACGCAGGGGCGGTTTTCCATATCAACCGTTATTGTCAGACCGTTGGCGGCCTGCAACCGCGAAGATGGTGGAATATGGGTGAAATCGGGAATGCCGCGCAAAACGATCGAAGCCCCCAAATGCGACGGATCCAGCTGCTCCAGCCCCATCTTAAGCGCAATCGCATCAAGCTCTTCGGCTGATAGAACAGAAAGCTGGCGGACATTTCGGATTTCAGTGCCCTGCGGATAAAGGTTCTTGACCCGCACGCAGGATGCACGAGTGATGCCTTCGTGCCGGGCCCCTCCTTCACCGGAGAACCCAAGGTTTAATGCACTCACCGTTTGGGCGCGCAACGACTTACCTGCAGGGACATGACCCAGCCAGACGATTTCACCTACAAACTCTGTTTCGCGCAAGACCGGCATGTGTACCCCTTTGGAAGATATTCGCCCGCCATATTGACCTGATGCGATCTGATGAAAAGGGAAAATGAAAAGACCCGGGACAAGGCCCGGGTCTTTGTCACTACGCCGTGGGTTCCGGCTCCATCCCGCCCTCGGGCGGAGACTTTTTGACTTTGGTCTTGGGAATCGCGGTCACGCTGGGTGCGCTGCCCTCATCAGGGGTGTCCCCTTCATCGTCGTTTTCACTGGGCGGCTCACCATTCATGACGCGCTTGATCTCGTCACCGGTCAGCGTTTCGTATTCTAGCAGGCCCTGCGCCAACCGCTCCCATTCCTCACCTTGTTCGGACAGGATCTGGTGGGCGCGTTCATATCCCTGTTGGATCAGGCGCTTCACCTCTTCCTCGATCAGTTCCTTGGTGTGCGCCGAAACCGAGAACCCGGCCGTGTTGCCTGAGTAACCATCATGTGCCTCGGCGTAATCGATATTCCCAACTTTATCCGACATGCCCCAGCGCATCACCATGGCGCGCGACAGTTGGCTGGCCTGCATGATATCGCCAGCAGGACCGTTCGAGACGTGATCTTCGCCGTATTTGATGACCTCGGCGGCCTTGCCAGCCATGGTCATTGCCAGCTTTTGTTCGCACTCATCCCGGTGATAGTTCAGTCGATCCATTTCGGGCAGCGACACCACCATACCCAACGCACCACCGCGCGGGATGATCGTCGCTTTATAGACAGGATCACATAGCGGCAGCGACAGGCCAACAACGGCGTGGCCAGCCTCGTGATAGGCAGTTTTTTCTTTCTGGTCCTGGGTCAGCACCATAGAGCGTCGCTCTGCCCCCATCATCACCTTGTCTTTGGCGTTCTCAAAATCTTCCATGGTGACAAAGCGACGGCCCACGCGTGCGGCCATCAGCGCAGCCTCGTTCACGAGGTTGGCCAGATCGGCACCCGAAAAGCCCGGCGTACCACGCGCGATGATGCGCAGATCGACATCAGGGCCCAGAGGCGTCTTGCGAGCGTGAACCCCCAGAATCTTCTCACGACCTTTGATGTCGGGGTTGCCGACGGTCACGTTACGGTCAAACCGGCCCGGACGCAGCAGTGCGGGGTCCAGAACGTCCTTACGGTTGGTGGCCGCCAGGATGATCACACCTTCGTTGGCCTCGAACCCGTCCATCTCGACCAGCAACTGGTTGAGGGTCTGTTCGCGTTCATCGTTACCACCGCCATAACCCGCACCACGATGGCGACCTACAGCGTCGATCTCATCAATGAACACGATACAGGGCGCGTTTTTCTTGGCCTGCTCGAACATGTCGCGCACACGAGATGCACCAACTCCGACGAACATTTCGACAAAGTCAGAACCCGAGATGGTGAAGAATGGCACACCGGCCTCACCCGCAATGGCGCGGGCTAGAAGCGTCTTACCGGTGCCCGGAGGGCCAACCAGCAACGCGCCTTTGGGGATCTTGCCACCAAGACGCGAGAATTTCTGCGGGTTGCGCAGGAATTCAACGATCTCTTCCAGCTCTTCCTTGGCCTCGTCAATGCCAGCTACATCGTCAAAGGTCACACGACCATGTTTTTCGGTCAGCATCTTGGCTTTGGACTTGCCAAAGCCCATCGCACCGCCTTTGCCGCCACCTTGCATCCGGTTCATGAAATAGACCCAGACGCCGATCAGTAGCAAGAAGGGCAGAAGCGTGATCAGGAACGATTGGAAGCCTGATTGCTGCTGCTTTTCAGCCCGAACCGGAATGTTCTCGTCGATCAGAAGCTTGGTTACTTCGGCATCGCCCGGTTTGATGGTGACATAGGTGCCACCGCTTTCGGTCGTGTAGCGGATCTGTTCACCATCAAGGGTCACATTCTTGACGTCGCCCCCCTGCACGGCAGTGACAAAGTCAGAATAGGTTCTTTCATTGCTCTGAAGCGTTCCGCCCGGTCCGCTGAACAAATTGAACAGTGCAAGGATCAGCAGAAACAGAACGACCCAAAAGGCGATATTGCGAGCGTTGCCCAAGGAAATTCTCCCAAAAGATTACGGCAGATGGGGATCTGCCGGGTTACTTCTTAAAATAGAGAGGATTGTGGCAGGTTCAATGCGATAAAAGCGACGCGTGAAACTCGGGCCAATCCGAGGTCAGTTCAGCGCGCCATCCGTTTGGATGTCCCGCCAATGGTGCCGCAAGCAGGTCTTCTCCCTGCCAAATCGCAGGTGAAGACTTCAAGGCAAGGCGCGGCCTGCCAGTTGCGCGCCAGTCCGGCAGTTGCAACAGACCGTCCTCGCCAAGCCCCCGAATTTCTGCTGTTTTCGCCTTGGGTCCCGACATAACCCAGCGTCCATCCCAACGTTCACCGATGGGGGCGGCCAGCCCCTCAATGACCCTGAATTCCCTGCAAATCCAAGCTTTATTACCCTTTGGCACCAAAAGGCAGCCGCCGATTGACCCGGCTTGTCCGGTCAGGACGGCCTTGGTCGCCTGTTCAACTGCTGTTCGCCGCGGCGGATACCCTGCCCCGGCGATCCACAAGACGGCCCCCACCAAAATACGCCGTTGAATTTCATCAGGCAGTTCGCCAAACCCTGCGCGATCCAGCACCACATCACCATGGCTCACAGATGCGATTTTGCGCGCGGATTCCTGCGCAAAGACCGCCAGGGCCTCACGCGCTTGTGCAAGGTTTTCAGCGACCCGTACCAAAACTTCTGGCGTAATTCCTACAGGTTCAAGATCCTGCAAGGCTTTTCGCGCCTTTATCCGGTCAAAGCGCGCGTCCTGATTCGAAGGATCTTCGATCCAACTGACATCGATCTCGGTCAGATAATTGCGTAACCTCTGGCGCGTCACATCCAACAGCGGGCGAAGCAACTGAATCCCATCCTGAGAACGCATGGCTGACATGGCCGACAGCCCCGTCACACCTGCGGCCCGACCCAATCGCATCAAAACAGTTTCGGCCTGATCATCAGCCGTATGCCCCAGTGCAATGGCAGTGATGTCCTGATCGCGGGCCCAGTTTGTCAGCAAAGAATACCGGGCCTGACGGGCATGGTCCTGCAAGTTGCCGATTTGATCCCACCCACGCCAACAGAGCGTATCATGCAAGATCCCCAATCGTCCTGCATGTTCCGCAACGGTTTGGGCCTCATCCGCTGAAGCAGCGCGCAAGCCGTGATCGACAGTAGCAGCACGCAGTTCGATTCCTTCCGCTTGCGCGATCTCGTGCAACAGATGCATCAGCGCGACCGAATCGCCGCCACCCGAAACCGCGACACCAAGACGGTTCGGCAGAATCTTGGGAAGCCGCGCGCGAAGGTCAGAACGTAAGCTGTCTGCGTCGCTGCTCAAGAGCACCCCAGCGACGACATCTCCTGCGTGGCGCTTGATGCGGTGACCGAGGATGGGAAACGCACACCAACTTCGCTGAGTGTGATGCAGGCCTGATCGGTTTGCCCCAGTCGCCCCAGAGCAGCGCCAAGTTCAAACAAAGCCTCGGGCGCAAACGTCCCTTCGGAATCGCCTGTAAAGCTGGCAAGAAAAGCCCGCGCCGCCTCGCGCGTGTCGCCCATCCCTTCCAGCGCCTGACCGCGTTTCAGGTTTGCTTCGGGCGCCAGTGGGCTACCGGGGTAAGACGTGTCAAACTGCGCAAACATGGTGGCGGCGGTTTGAAAATCACCATCCGCCAGCGCCTGAGATGCCGCGTCGAAATCGGCGCGTTCACCGACTGCCAGTTCTCCCTGACCCGAATCCGAAGGCTCAGAGGGTGTGGGCGCAACGACGACGTCAGTTTGGCTTTCACCTCCCAACGTAGAAGTCTCGCCCAATGTCGATAGATCACCGCCTTCCAACTCAACAAGCCGGAATTCAAGGTCTCCGATCCTATTGGTGCCGTCGGTGACAACGTTCTGCACGCGCTGGTTCAATTGTTCGGTCTGACGCGTCAGACGCTGAAGTTCGGCCTCGATCGCATCAACCCTTTCCAAAACCGAACTGCCCGACAGGTTCGGCGCCGGTGATCCGGTGGTTGAAAACTCGCGCTTGAGGCGTTGAATTTCGACATGTAACACCGTCAGTTCCTGCCGGATATCCGCCAGCGTTTGTTGATCCTGTGCTTGTGCTACGCCAGCTGTTGCCACAACCGCGGCCAAGACCCATCCTGCAACTCGCATTGTCTCACCCCAATGTTGAACCAGTCAGCACCGTGACCGCGCGGCGGTTCTTGGAATAGCATTCCTCGGTGCTGCAAATCTCAATCGGGCGTTCCTTGCCATAGCTCACGGTTTGCAAACGGTTGCCCGCAACCCCTCGTGAGATCAGGAATTCCCGTGCTGCGTTTGCCCGACGTGCGCCCAAAGCAAGGTTGTATTCACGGGTGCCTTGTTCATCCGCGTGGCCTTCGATTTTGGCCACATAATCCGAGTTCGCCAAAAGCCATTCGGCCTGCCCCTGCAGAGTGGTTTTGGCCTGCGGCGTCAATGTCGACTGATCCACCGAGAATAGGACCCGGTCACCAACCGTCTGCTGAAAATACGCGGGTGAGCGCGGATCACTGGGTGAGCCTGGCACAATTGCGCCACTGCCACCAGCGCCACCACCCAGTGCCGAAGGATCATTGTTTGAACAGGCGGCGATCACACTCAGCGCGCCCAATGCCAGGATTTTGCCCAATACGTTCATTTCAAGTGCCTCGTGTTTTGATTATTGCCGCCTGTCTACCACAGCAGCGTATTGTTGTGAACTTTGCCGCGCCTCGGCAGCGATCAATTCTGCAACGGCCCCCAGGAGGGATCGCTGCCACCATCGGGCGTGCGCACCGGCCGCAGATTACGGCCCGAGATATCCACCGAGTACAAGGTGGCGCGGCCGCTGGCACCCTGCGTTTCGCGGGTAAACATGATCACCCGGCCATTGGGGGACCAGGTGGGCCCCTCATCCAGGAAAGAGGATGTCAGCAACCGTTCTTCATCACCATTTGTCCGCATGACGCCGATGTGGAACCGACCTTTGTTTTGCTTGGTAAAGGCAATCAAATCTCCGCGCGGCGACCAGACGGGTGTGCCATAGCGCCCCTGCCCAAAGCTGATGCGCGTCGCCTCGCCGCCATTGGCCGGCATGACATAAAGCTGAGGTGTCCCCGAGCGGTCGCTTTCAAACACGATCTGGCTGCCATCCGGCGAATAGCTTGGCGCGGTCTCGATCGCTGGCGTATTGGTCAGCCGCGCACTTTGACCCGAGGCCAGATCCATCCTCCACAGATCCGTATTTCCGCCCTGGATCAGCGAGTACACAATCGACCGCCCATCAGGTGAGAACCGGGGCGAAAAGCTCATGGTGCCGTCCTGGGTTTTCAGTTCTTGTCGCTGCACTTTGCCTACGTCCAGAACATAGATGCGCGGGCTACCGCTTTCGTAGCTGGTGTATAGCAGCCGGTCGCCAGAGGGCGAGAACCGTGGCGCAAGCACAATCGCGGCGCTGTCCGTCAGATACTGCACATTCGCACCGTCGTAATCCATGATCGCCAAACGCTTGAGGCGCTGGTTCTTTGGCCCGCTTTCAGAGACAAACGCGACACGGCTGTCAAAGTAACCACCCTCTCCCGTGATCCGGCTGTAGACCTGATCGGCAACCTTGTGCGCCATACGCCGCCAGCCATCAGTTGTTCCGGCCAGTTGCAGACCATCCCCAAGTTCCTGACCCGAGAACACATCCCAAACCCGGAACCGAACAGTCAGACGCTGACCCGAAACGTTGACCGCACCCGTAACAAGGGCCTGCGCGTTGATCGCCTTCCAGTCAGCAAACTGAACCGGCGCATCAAAGCTGCTGACCCGGCTGATGAACGCATCCGAGGATATTTCCCGGAACAGCCCTGTCCCCGTCAAATCTGCTGCAACAACACGGGAGATATCCGTGGCGTATTGCGCGGCCGATGCATCATCCGGAACAAAGTTCGGAACGGCAAAGGGCATCGGTTCGATGATCCCTTCGTCGATCTCCAGACGAAGAGGGCCACTCTGAGCATGTACCGGTGCCGACAATAGCGTCAGGCCAAGAACGAGGCTTGTCAGAAGTTTCATCATTTGATCCGCATCCTCTCGGGATTGAATGTAATCTCAATATCCTGCCACTGGTCGTATTTGTCAGCAGGCAGATCGTAACCTTTGGACCCGCAGCGTAAAACCGCGCGTCGTGCGGCCTCGTAAGCTTGGCCCTCAGCAGCAGACGACCCGCCAG
The DNA here is from genome assembly GCF_900313035.1 of Ruegeria sp. EL01. Classification (GTDB taxonomy): domain Bacteria; phylum Pseudomonadota; class Alphaproteobacteria; order Rhodobacterales; family Rhodobacteraceae; genus Ruegeria. The sequence continues at coordinate 103,379 of NZ_OMPS01000041.1, forward strand.
AGCTGTCGAGTTTGCGTACACTGTTGCCCACAACTGTGCCGTCTCGGTTCAGCGAAAACCCAACCACGACGACCACGTTCAAGGCATCCGTCGAAAGTGACCCGACATTCCAGCAGCGCGAAACAGCCACACGCATCGCATCCTTTTCGCCGCTGGTCAGCGGTGGGCCCGAAGGTTCCGCGCCACCTTCCAACGCCTCAGTCAAGGCATCGTTGATCGCCGCTTCGTCGTTCTGCGAAGGCGTTTCCGGCGCCGGCTCAGGTGTTTCTGCCACAACCGGTTCGGCCGGGGGTGTCGGTCTGTTGGGCCGCACCCGCGGACGCGGCGACGTGCGGGGCGATTGGTCCTCGGTTTCCTCGGCCTCGGTCACAATCTCCGGCGCGGCTTCTTCGGGCGCTGTCTGATCCTGCTGTTCCTGCTGGGTTTCCGCACCCTCATCAAGCGACACAGGTGGCGTTTCAACGTCGTCCGGTTTCGCCTCTGGCGGCGGCGGCGCAATCGCTTCCGGTGCAATCCGGTCAGCCGGGCGCGGCTGTGCCTCGGGCCCCGGAGGGACAGGCAGTGCGGCGGTTTCGGTTTCAGGCTCGATCAGAACCGGCGGCTCTTCGATCACTTCGGGCTCAGGTGGGGCTTCGACCGTTTCCGGTTCCGCCTCCGGCTCAGGTTCCCTCGGCGTTACCGGTTCGGGGCTTGGCTGTTCTTCCTGAACCGGTTCTGGCGCATTGGCCTGGGGCTCTGGTTCTTCAGGTTGTTGCAAAGTGCCGGGCGGGGTCGGCACCTCGGGCGCATTGCGCTGCGCAGTCAAGGCCGCGAATTGTTCGGCGCTAATCACGGACACATCCTGCACAGCCATAGGCAGCGGTTCTGACTTGAAGGTCCCGCCGAACAGCGCCCATCCAATCAAACTCACATGAGCAATCGCTGAAATCTTGGTGCCGGTGTCCACCGTGCGACCTCACTCTCCACCATCATCCAGCGTCGGGCCACCGGTATCGGTCACAAGGCCCACATTGGAAAACCCACCCGCATTCAGCGCGCCCATGACCTGCATCACCTGCGAATAGGGAATAGCGCCATCGGCGCGCAGGAATACGCGGTCACTGCTGCGTTCTGCTGCAATCGCACGCAGTTTGCCAATCAACTCTTCGCGCAGCACGTCCGTGGTCTGGATCTGTACCCGGCCTTCAGCGGTCAGGGTCACTGTCAGCGGTTCTTCGTTGTCTCCGGGCAGGGCACTGGCTGCGGTCTTGGGCAGATCCACAGGCACACCCACGGTTAACAAAGGCGCGGCAACCATGAAGATGATCAGCAACACCAACATGACATCGACAAACGGGGTCACGTTGATCTCGGCCATCGGCTGAGCGCGGCCCCGACGCCGCCCACGTCTGCGGCCGTTGTCACCCGAGGATTGCTGAACGGTCGCACCCATGTCAGCTGTCCAACTGACGCGATAGGATGGTGGCGAATTCGTCGGCGAACGCCTCATAACCGCCAACGATGCGATCACTGTCTGCGCTGAGCTTGTTGTAGAATATCACCGCCGGAATCGCGGCCAGCAGCCCCAAACCCGTGGCCAACAAAGCTTCGGCAATACCCGGCGCAACAACGGCGAGGTTGGTATTTTGCTGCTCGGCGATTTCGATGAAAGCATTCATGATGCCCCAAACGGTCCCGAACAGGCCGATAAACGGCGCGGTCGAACCGACCGTCGCCAGGATCGGCAGACCTTTCTGCAGGGTTTCCGCCTCTTTCGCGATGGCGACATCCATCGACCGGTCGATCCGCGCCGTGGCACCTGCGATCAACCCACCATCGTTTCGATGCGACCTGCGCCATTCGATCATGCCAGAGGCAAAAATCTTCTCGGAACTGCCATCGGGCTGCGATCCGATCTGCTCAAACAGCTCATCCAGCGGATTTCCGGACCAGAAGGACTCATCAAATATTTGCGCCTCGCGACGCGCAGACCGGTAGTTAATGAGTTTTTGAATGATGATCGCCCAAGACCAGCCCGATGCGACGACCAGCATCAGCATCACCAGTTTGACGATAAAAGTTGCGCGGGCAAACAGCCCCCACATGGAGAAGTCGATCTCCTGCGCCAGCGCCAGCGTTTCAGCTTCCATGAACCTGCTCTTTGTTTTGCCTGACGGCCATTTAACTGGCCTTATTTTGCCAGACGCTATCGCAGATGGTCCCGAAAAGCCAACAGAACCACCCCGGTCGCGCAATTTGTTACATCAATGCGCGAATCTCTGCCGGAAGGCGGATCGGTTTGCCGGTGCGGTTGATGCAAACGGCAGTGACGGTGGCGCGAAAAATCTCGGTCTCGCCGCGCAGGACAAGCTGCGACATGGTCAGCCGCACACCCGACAGCGAGACAACTTCCGTCTCGACCACCAGTTCGTCCTCGAACTTCGCTGACGCAAGGTAGTCCGCTTCAACGCGACGCACGACCCATACGATCCCTTCCTCGCGCATGGCGTTCTGATCATTGCCCAGTTTCCGCACCCAGTCCGAGCGAGCCCGCTCGATGTAACGCAGATAATTCGCGTGATAAACAACGCCGCCCATATCAGTGTCTTCATAATAAACGCGGACAGGATAGGTATGTGTCATTGAGGTTGCTCCAGCCGGGCAAACAACCTGAGCGCATGAGACTTATCCTGCGCCGACCCCGGCAAAACCGGATCATATGCAGCACGGATCACCCCGGCAATCTCTGGTCGCAGGATCGTGGCGTCCCCCGCCACGGCCAAAGGCGATGCATTACGAAAAGCAGTGTCCGACCACAGCAGGATCGTCTGCACCACCTGGGTCAGCGCGAGAGTTTCGGCCGGAACGTCTGACAACTCGGTGTCCATCCGCAGAAACACAAAGGCCGCGCGGATTGCACCGTCTTCTTCAAATCGAAAGATGCGATATTGATTGGCGCCCGCCGCAATCAGACGCTCCACCAACGGCCCGAGGTCCGGGATCAAGCGATCCAGATCCGGCACTTCTATCAATTCCTGCCAGTCGCGAAAGAAGAAGACCATGCAGTTTGCGCCCAGTTCTGGGTCAGTCTCGGCCATCTGGTGGCCTACCAGTGTCACGACGGCCTCGAAAGCGCCTTTCACCGTGGCCAGCGTTTCATCTTCGACACCAAAGACAATCGGCACGATGGGTCGGCCCCAACGTGCGAACAGAAACTCACCGCTATCGCGTGTAAAAAGCGCTTCGATCTCGTCGGGTGTCACGCGCAATCCTTCATCTTTTCGAAAATACTCTCGCCGAAGGCATAAAATCTCTGAGCCTCGGCTTCAACCAAACAGATCGTTCTGCCCCTTGGGCGCGGCCATTCCAAGATGCGTCCACGCCTTTTGCGCCAGCATCCGCCCGCGCGGCGTGCGTTGGATCAAACCTTGTTGCAACAGGAAGGGCTCGATCACTTCTTCCAGCGAATCCCTGCTTTCGGACAAGGCCGCAGACAGGGTTTCAATCCCGACAGGACCGCCAGCATAGTTTTCAGCGATCAGCTTCAGATATCGACGATCCGCCCCATCCAGACCCAGATTGTCGACGCCCAACCGGGTCAGCGCCCCATCCGCTAGGTCTCGTGTAATGCGTCCATCACCTTCAACGATGGCAAAATCCACAACCCGCCGCAGCAAACGCCCCGCAATCCGAGGCGTCCCGCGCGAGCGTCTGGCAATCTCCCACGCGCCTTCATCATCCGCAGGTGCGCCCAGTTTACGGGCATTGCGGGTGACAATCTCGTGCAATTCTTCCACCTCATAGAATTGCAACCGGGTTGGAATACCAAAACGGTCGCGCAGCGGTGTGGTCAGCAATCCCATCCGGGTGGTCGCGCCAACCAGAGTAAAGGGCTGCAATTCGATCCGCACCGTCCGAGCAGCCGGCCCTTCGCCAATCACCAGATCCAGCTCGAAATCCTCCATCGCGGGATAAAGCACCTCTTCGACCGCCGGGTTCAACCGGTGGATTTCGTCGATGAACAACACGTCCCGTGATTCCAGATTGGTCAAGATCGCCGCCAGATCACCGGCCTTGGCCAGCACCGGCCCCGAAGTCATGCGGAAATTTACCCCCAGCTCGCGCGCAATGATCTGCGCCAGCGTCGTCTTGCCCAGCCCTGGAGGGCCGTGAAACAGCGTGTGATCCATCGCCTCGCCACGTTGACGGGCGGATTGGATGAAAATGCGCAGGTTGGCGCGAGCTTCCGCCTGACCGATGAAGTCATCCAGTGTCTGTGGTCGCAGGGCGCGGTCATTGTCTTCCGGCAACGGCTCGGGGCGCAGGGTGGGATCGGCGTCTACCATTCACTCAGCCTTTCGGAGCCAGCAGTTTCAATGCGGCGCGAATCAGATCTGTTTCTCCAGCATCAGGCAGGTTCGCCGCAGCTTCGGCCACCGCCGCGGCCGCATCGGACGGGCCATATCCCAGATTGGCCAGTGCCGACAAGGCGTTAGCTGACGTTGCGGCTGCTCCAGAAGGTGGTTTTGGCGCTCGTTTTGCGAGCGGAGTGGGGTCAGCCGGCTCGACTACGTCCAACGCGGGGCCGTCCATCGCCTCGGTCACCGTACCGCCCATCGCCATGACGCCCGGGGCTTTGTCCTTCAGGTCCAGCACGATGCGCTGCGCTGTTTTGGGCCCAACGCCCTTGGCGGCTTTAACCGTAGCCCAGTCCCCCAAAGCAATTGCGCGGCTGACACCATCGGGTCCCAGAGCGCTCAGGATCGCAAGCGACACCTTGGCCCCAACCCCCTGAACCGAACACAACAGCCGGTGCCATTCTTTTTCGACAAGCGAAAGAAACCCATAAAGCTGCATCAGGTCTTCGCGTACGACCATGTCGGTGTAGATCGAGATCGCTTCACCCACGCCTGGCAAGGCCGCCATGGTCCTGTCCGAGCAATAGACCAGATAGCCGACGCCCCGGACGTCAATCAGCACGTGATCCGCGGCGCGATAGTCCAGCCGCCCTGATAGTTTTCCGATCATGCCCGCACCTCTTTCAATCGTGCCTGTTGAGAAGTGCCATAGTAGGAATGACAGATCGCAATCGCCAGCGCATCCGCGGCATCGGCCCCTTTGGGTTGGCAACCAGGCAGTTGCAACTTGACCATGTGCAAGACCTGCTCTTTCTCGGCATGCCCGACACCCACCACAGTTTTCTTGACTCGGTTCGGAGCATATTCACCCACTGGCAACCCCGCCTGCGCCAGCGTCAGCAGCGCCACGCCCCGCGCCTGACCCAGTTTGAGCGTCCCCGCCCCATCCTTGTTCACGAAAGTCTGTTCGATCGCGGCCTGATCAGGTTGATGATCTGCGATCACTTCCACAATCTGATTGTGCAGCGACAACAGCCGCTCGCCTAGGTCATCCCCGTCGGATTTGCACAAACCATTCGCAACATGGCTCAGGCGGCTGCCATTCGATTCGATGACGCCCCATCCCAGGGTTCTCAACCCCGGATCAATGCCTAGAATTCGCATAGTTTGTCTCGGCCTGCTCGGGTTATGTGATCTTTTTTCAACGCCTAGCACGAAGCGTGAACATTTTCCAAGCGAATTGACCTGAAGCTGGAAAACGACACGCATGTCGCAGCCGTGTCGCCAAGGGTAGTTTGCGACCTCAGAAAGCCTGAATTCGACACGTTCATGAACGCAAATTCACCAATTATTTAAGGGTATTACACCTGCGTGAAGTATTGCAGAAATTGCATAGGACACATGCAAAAACTGAACTTGCACATATCGAATCGCAGCACTACATGCCGCTCAGATCGCAAGATTGAAAAGTTAACACAAACCAGAAGGAAACAGGATATGGCTGCACTAGACACAACCCGCTTCGCAACCACTGGCTCATTCGGCCTCGTCGGCCGTATCGGCGCATTTTTCGCAACAGCTGTGAATGCTGCTGTCGAATGGAATGACGCCCGCGCAACGCGGAACGCGCTGACTGGTCTGACCGACCGCGAACTGGAAGATATCGGCCTGTGCCGTGGCGACATCGACGCCATTGCTGAGGGTCGTCGGTAAACACCGGCCAATCGCTCACACACCCCACATCCTCCCTGTGGGGCAAAGAAAACACCGCGCGCCGGATAGCACGCGGTGTTTTTTTACGTCAGAAAAAGCTTAGTAGAGGATTTTGTTCAGCTGAACTGCCATCGCTTCGGACAGCGGATCGATTTGCATGACCCAAGCACCAGCCTGTTCGACCGATGTGCCATCGTTCAGGCTGTCGATCCGGTATTGATACCCGGACGGCCCGAGACTGGACAATAAGAACGCTTTGAATGCAAAGAACGCCAACAGGCTTAGCAACAGCACTTTCGCTGGCACCGCCGAGCGCACACGCTGCGGTTTCATCACAACCAGACCATCCCTGCGCATTGACGCACGGTAGCCGCGGCTCATCTTTTGATGTTTTTTGTTCAGGCGATGAACGCGCTGATCAAACTCTAGTTGTTTTCCCGTCATGGCAGCCTCCACAAACCGCCCCCCTCAAATCCATTAAGAAACGGTAAATAGAGATTACGTCAAAATCTGGGCAAGAATCCACAAAGCTCCTGCAAATGGCCTAAATTGCGCCCTGTTTGGTTAAGATTAGCGTCGTCCATTCACCAATCTCGCTGCGATGACTAAGATTAAATCCGTTTTGCAGATAAACCGCCACCACATCATCAGCTTGTTCGTTAAGGATTCCCGATAGGATGGCATGTCCGCCATCGCATAGATTCGCCGCAATTTCAGGAGACAGCGCCACCAAGGGGCCCTTCAGGATATTGGCAAAGATCAAATCATATGGCGCCAAAGCTTGCAGGTCCGGGTGATCGAAACCAGCCGCTTCGACACAGCGCACCGCGCCGGACATGCCGTTTGCCTTCAGGTTTGCCTCGGCGACATCTACGGCGACCTGATCAATATCACTGGCCAGAATATCGCCATCCCAGACCCGTGCCGCTGCCATTGCCAAAACAGCGGTGCCGCACCCGATATCGGCCACTTTGGTTGCGCTGAAGCCCTGATCCAACAGATGATCCAGCGCCTTCAGGCACCCAAGTGTGGTGCCATGATGCCCCGTGCCAAAGGCCATTGCCGCCTCAATCAACAGGGGGATGCGGTTCTCGGGCAGTTTGTCGGCGTCATGGCTGCCATAGACAAAGAAGCGCCCGGCCTCGACCGGGGCCAGTTCACGGCGCACATGCGCGACCCAATCCGTTTCCGGTAGTTCGGAGACGACAAAGGGCTTTGCGCCAAACGCCACTGTCAGCACGGCCAGAGCGGTTTCGTCCGGTGCTTCGGTGAAATACCCACCAACTTCCCACAGGCCCGAGCCGTCTTCGACCTCAAAGACACCAACGCCAGTGGGTTCGGGATCCAAACGCTCCATCGCTTCGCCCAGATTTTCGGCTGCGGATTTGCCGGTCAGGGTGGTCAGCGCGGTGAATGTGGGCATGAAAGCCTCCTGTTCAAGTTGGCCCAGCGCCTATGGCGACAGATCACCAAGGTCAAGCGTTGCCGCCTATTCCGCCGGTGCGGGGGTGTATTTGGACAGGATTGTTTCATTGCCCGGCTCCGGATGACGCGGGATCAGCAGGGACAGCGCCAGAGAAATCAGCGCCATACCTGCCGCCAGCACAAACACGGCACCAGGCGACACCACCCACAACAGGCCTAAAAGGGCGGGCAGAAACACCGCCGCGATGTGGTTTATGGTAAAGGCGACAGCCGCTGTTGGAGCAATGTCCGCAGGATCAGCGATTTTCTGAAAGTAGGTTTTCAACGCCAGCGCCAGCGCAAACAGCACGTGATCGATCACATAGAGGATTGCGGCCAGCAAAACGCCCCAGCCAAACCAGTAGATCCCTCCGTAGGCCGCGAAAACAATGGCGAGCCCGGTGTATTCGAAGATCAGGGTGCGGCGCTCGCCGAACATCGACACGGCCTTACCCAGCATAGGGGCGGCGGCAATGTTGATCACCAGATTGATCAGATAGAGGCTGGTCAGTTCATGTACCTCAAAGCCGAATTTCTCGACCATCATGAAGCCCGCGAAGACAATAAAGATCTGCCGCCGCGCGCCAGCCATGAACTGCAACGCATAATACAGCCAGTACCGTCGGCGCAGCACAACCTTCTTTGTCTGCGGTGTGGGGGCATCGAATTGCGGATAGGCGATCAGGCAAAACAATGCCAACACGGCGGTGAACCCGCCCGCAGCCATGAAGACTGTATCATAAGACAGATCGAACCGGTCCCAAGTCAGTACGATCAGGCCATAGACCACCAAGGTCGACGCCGACCCCATGGCCACAAGCCATCCCAACACCTGAGGCGCCCGGTCTTTGCGAAGCCATTGCAATTGCAGCGACTGGTTCACAGTCTCATAGTAGTGAAAGCCGATCGAACTGAAAAATGTAACGAACAAGAGGCCACCAAGACTGGGAAACCAAGCCGTGATCGCCGTTGCGACACCCAGTAGCATCAGGGATATCATCGCCAGAACCTGTTCTCGTACAAACAGGATAACTGCGATGACGCCAACGGCCAGAAATCCCGGAATCTCTCGCACCGTGTGCAACAGGCCAATGTCCGCCCCATCGAAATTTGCCACTTCGATGACGAAGTTGTTCAGCAGCGCGCTCCACGCATTGAACGCGATTGGCATGGTCAGTGCCATCACGAACAAAAGCGTCACGGGACGTCGCCAAAATGGCAGGCTTTGCGCCTCAGAAAGTGGCGTAGGTTTCAGCATGAGAGTCCTCTACGCCCAAATCCCCAAATTGGCGAGGGGAAAGCTAAGTGTGCACAGCGACACTGCATTGGTGCAGAAGTCAGTAGAAATTCTGTGGATCAATGTCGACCGTCAACCGAATATCACCTTTCAGGCGCAACGGCGCGATCCACTTGGCAATCCCATCCTGTATAGGCGCTGCTTTCGGGGCTTTGACCAGCAGGCGCACGCGATGGCGCCCACGGATTCGGGCGATCGGGGCCGGTGCAGGACCAAAGACCTGCGCGCCAATCTCGCGCAGCGGTGCGTCGTTGCGCGCCATCGCGTTGCCGATATCAAATACTGGCCCAACCTCTGGCCCGGACAACACGATTCCAGCCATTCGCCCGTAAGGGGGCACGCCTGCCGCCTGACGGCCAGCAGCTTCGGCGGTCCAGAACCCTTCCTCATCGCCTGACAGGATTGCGCGGATCACGGGATGTTCGGGTTGGAACGTTTGCAACAGTGCCAGTCCTGGTTTGTCTGCCCGTCCAGCACGCCCGGACACTTGCCGCATCAATTGAAATGTCCGTTCTGCTGCGCGCAGATCCGCCCCATGCAGGCTGAGGTCCGCGTCAATCACACCAACAAGGGTCAGTTTCGGAAAGTTGTGACCCTTGGCCACCAACTGCGTACCGATGATGATATCTGCGTCGCCCTGGGCAATCTCTTCGATCTTGGCTTTCAGCGCCCGCGCCGATCCAAACAGATCTGAACTGAGCATTGCAATCTTGGCATCAGGAAACGTTGCCTCGGCTTCTTCGGCCAACCGCTCGATCCCCGGCCCGACCGGCGCCATCTTCCCTTCCACACCACAAGACGGGCAGGCCTCGGGCATTGGCTTGGTCTCGCCGCATTGATGGCACATCAGACGTTTCAGAAACCGATGCTCGACCATTCGGGCGTCGCAATGAACGCACGCGATCTGTTCGCCACAAGCCCGGCACAGGGTCACGGGGGCATAGCCGCGGCGGTTGATGAACAGCAAGGATTGTTCAGATTTTTCGATCCGTTGCAGCACTGCCTGTCGCAGAGAGGGTGAGATCCACGTCCCCGGCTGCATCTGTTCGGCGCGCATATCGATGGGCTTCATCTTTGGCAGAACCGCAGCGCCAAAGCGCGAGGTCAGATCCAGCCGATCATATTTGCCCGCCTCGGCATTGGCCCAGCTTTCCAAAGACGGCGTGGCGCTGGCGAGGATCACCCGCGCGCCACAGATGGCTGCGCGCAACACCGCCATGTCACGTGCGCTGTAATGCACGCCATCCTCTTGTTTGTAAGACGTATCGTGTTCCTCATCGACCACAACAAGCCCGAGGTTGCGAAACGGCAGGAACAGGGCTGACCGGGCGCCAATCACCATCTGTGCATCACCCTGCCCGACCATGCGCCAAACCCGTCGACGTTCGGTCATCGTCGCGCCAGAATGCCATTCCGCCGGCCGGGCGCCAAACCGGGCTTCGACACGGGTCAGGAATTCGGCGGTCAGGGCAATCTCGGGCAATAGAACCAGCGCCTGTCGCCCCATCCGCAACGTCTCAGCCACGGCTTCCAGATAGACCTCGGTCTTGCCCGAGCCCGTGACACCTTTCAATAACGTGGTGCCATAGTCTCCGGTGCGCAACCCGGTCTGCAGGGTCGCCACTGCGCGCGCCTGATCTTCCGACAACTCCTTGCCCGGCAATTCCGGCTCGAGATGCGGATAGGGCAGATCCCGTGGGCTGTCTTCTTCCCGCACCGCCCCCAGCTTGACCAGCCCTTTGACGACCGAAGACGTCACACCTGCCTGCTCTGCCATCTCCTTAAGGGTAAACGCCAGCCCACCATAGTCGCGCAACACCTCCAATACACGGGTTCGCGCGTCGGTCATCCGGTCGGGTTCGCCATCCCCCAACCGGTAAACCTTGCGCATCGATGGCGGATCCCCCAGCCCCGGCGCGCGGGTCGCCAGACGCAGCATGGCGGGCATTGGCGTCAGAGTGTAATCGGCCACTTTGCCCAGAAACACACGCATCTCTTCGCGCATGGGTGCAACCTCCAACACCCGGATCACAGATCGGGCCTTAGCAAGGTCAAAGCCCCCTTGCCCCGCGCCCCAGACCACACCCAACACCTTGCGCGGTCCCAGAGGAACCTCGACAAACGCCCCCAGAAAACACCCGCCCTCGGGCGCTTTGTAATCCAACGTCCGGTCCAGTGGCTGCGTCGTCAGAACCGCCACCAGCTCACCTTGGTCGAAATATTCCTGAGTGCTCAAAGCACGCGTATCCTCGGCAGGGGTTTCAGCATGGGTCTCTTTGAGGTAAAGGCATCCGCGACCAAGGCCAACCCATCAAAGGACTGCCAGATGAAATTCTTCGTAGACACAGCCGAGATCGACGCCATCGCCGAACTGAACGATCTGGGCATGGTGGATGGTGTGACCACCAACCCGTCGCTTATACTGAAATCAGGCCGCGACATTCTGGAAGTGACCAAGGAAATCTGCGATCTGGTCGATGGCCCAGTCTCGGCCGAGGTTGTCGCAACTGAGGCAGACGACATGATCGCCGAAGGCCGCAAGCTGGCCAAGATCGCACCGAATATCGCCGTGAAAGTCCCACTGACTTGGGCTGGTCTAAAAACTTGCAAAGCACTGACTGACGAAGGTCAGATGGTGAACGTGACCCTCTGTTTTTCAGCTAATCAGGCGCTGCTGGCGGCCAAAGCCGGCGCAACCTTCATCTCGCCCTTCATCGGGCGTTTGGACGATATCAACGTTGATGGTATGGATCTGATCGCTGACATCCGCCAGATCTATGACAATTTCGGGTTCGAAACCGAAATCCTCGCCGCATCGATCCGCACCGTGAACCATGTGACCGACAGCGCACGCATCGGCGCCGACGTGATTACCGCGCCGCCCGCCGTGATCAAAAAGCTGGCCGATCATCCGCTGACCGACAAAGGGCTGGAAACCTTTTTGGCAGACTGGGCCAAGACCGGTCAGAAAATCCTCTGATCCAATGCGCTGATGCGCGGCGCCGTCAGGCGCCGCGCCCGGCCAAACTGTCACGTTCTGATCTGTGATCAGGACGTACCAGGCGGGAGCTTCCCGAAAAATCACAGTGCGCGACGAATTCCGTCGTCGCGCGCTTTTTTACAAAGCAATTCTGTCAGCCCATGTTATAAGCCGCCCAACAAAAAAAGACGGACAGGACATGAGCAGCAATCCCAAACTCGAGGATAACCTCCGCGCGGCGATTTTGGCTGAGCCAGATGTGGTGTTGGATGACAAGGATCTGATGCAGGCTCTGGTCGCCGCGAACGAACGCGCACGCGGGGACAATGTTATCGATCTGCGAGGGATTGCCATGCAACGGCTCGAAACGCGGCTGGACCGTCTAGAGGACACGCACCGTTCGGTCATCGCTGCCGCTTATGAAAACCTGGCAGGCACCAACCAGATACACCGCGCGATCCTGCGCCTGCTTGAACCGGTGGAGTTCGAGGATTTCCTGCACGCCCTGGGCAATGATGTAGCCGAGGTTCTACGGGTGGACCACATTACTGTGGTGCTCGAAACAACCGTCGTACAAAACGATCCGGCCATCGACAGGTTGGGCGGCGTTCTGACTGTGACCGAGCCTGGCTTTGTCGACAAATACCTCAGCTTTGATCGCGGCGGACCGGCCCGCGACGTCATCATGCGGGAAATTCACCAAGCCAACCCACGGGTTTACGGCACGCAATCCGGGCAGCTGCAGTCCGAAGCCTGCCTGAAACTGAACCTTGGCGAAGGCCGCTTGCCCGGCATGATGGCAATGGGGGCAAAAGACCCGCGTCATTTCTCGCCGCAGCTGGGCACCGACCTTCTGACCTTTTTTGCTGGCGTATTCGAGCGCTCGATGCGCCACTGGTTGTCGTGAGCCTGATCTCTCCAGCCTGTCGCGATGCGCTGCAGCATTGGCTTGACAGCCTGGGGGCATTGGCTGGACGATCGGAAAGCACGCAGACCGCATATCGCGGTGATGTCACCGACTTTCTGTCCTTCATGACCCTACATCATAGCGCGCGCCAGGGATTGGCGGCGTTGGAGCGTATCACGATCTCGGACATGCGCGCCTGGATGGCGGATCAGCGTGGATCCGGCGTCGGCGCTCGGTCGCTGGCGCGCAAACTCTCGGCCGTTAAAAGCTTTTACCGCTGGTTGGCAGAGCGTGAGGGGTTTGAACCGACCGCAGTTTTGTCGACCCGCGCACCAAGGTTTACCAAGAAACTGCCGCGTCCTTTGGCCGAAGAAGCAGCACGCGCCATGATCGATACAGTCGAATTGCAATCGACATCAGATTGGGTGGCCGCCCGGGACGCCGCCGTTGTGACCCTGCTGTATGGCTGCGGATTGCGCATTTCCGAGGCGCTGTCGCTGACAGGTGCCGATGTACCTGTGCCGGCAACGCTGCGCATTGTCGGTAAAGGCGATAAAGAGCGGATCGTTCCGGTCATTCCCACCGCCCGCGACGCCGTGGATCGCTACGTCCAACTGTGCCCACACCCGCAATCGCCCAAAGTGGCCTTGTTTCGCGGCGTTCGCGGTGGGCCATTAAACCCCCGTGCCATTCAAGGTGTGATGGCGAAGGCACGGATGCAACTTGGTCTGCCTTCGACTGCGACACCTCATGCCATGCGGCACAGCTTTGCCACGCACCTCTTGGCCGCCGGAGGCGATCTGCGCGCTATTCAAGAATTGCTGGGGCATGCCTCTTTGTCCACGACACAGACGTACACCGCCGTCGACACGGCGCGCTTGATGGAAGTCTACAACCGTGCCCATCCGAAGGCGTGAAGCAGCTAACTGACCGGGGTATCTACAAATGAGTTTTCACGCCTTTTTTGCTTTGCATCTCTGGCGCGCTTCGTACATGACGTCCTGATGACACTGAGATTCAAAGCGCTGTCCGTCCATCTTTTCACTGCCACAGGTGCCGTTTTTGCGATGTTGGCCATGCTGGCTGCCGTCGAGGAAAAATGGAGCCTGATGTATCTGTGGCTGGTGGTGTCCTTCATTGTGGACGGCATCGATGGCCCGCTGGCGCGTCACTATCATGTCAAGAAGAACGCACCCGAGTTTGATGGCGTTCTCCTCGACCTGATCATCGACTACCTGACATATGTGTTTATTCCGGCCTTCGCCCTGTTCAAATCCGGGCTTATGGATGGTTGGACTGGTTGGTTCGCAATTATCGTGATCACCTTTGCAAGCGCGATGTATTTTGCTGACACCCGCATGAAAACCAAGGACAATTCCTTTTCCGGTTTTCCGGGCTGTTGGAACATGTTCGTCATCGTGATTTTCGCGCTAGAGCCGAATTTCTGGATCATCCTCGTTCTGGTCACCCTGCTGTCAGTTTCAATGTTCCTGCCGCTCAAATTCGTCCACCCGGTGCGCACCGAGCGTTGGCGCAACCTGACCTTGCCCATGGCATTTGCCTGGACATTTTTTGCAGGGTGGGCTGCATGGGTCGATTTTCACCCTGAAAGCTGGGCGCATTGGGGATTGGTTGTCACCAGCCTGTACTTGGTTTTTGCGGGTATCGCGCAGATGATAATCCCGCCACGCAACGCCCACATGCCAAGTGACCTTTAGGGGCTACAGGATCTCCTGCACCTCGAATTCAACTCCGTTATGGGTAAAGACGTCGCCTTGCTGCAGACCGATCATCGCCAGATAGATCGGGCTTTGGGTTGAAATCCCCATATAGGTTCTACCGTCTACATCGAAACGGGTGGTTGAGACGCACACAACAAACCGCCGGTTGTTGAACTTGATGACCGCCCCCGGCTGCACAGTATCCGCAAGACTGAAATCAGTGTTCTCGATCACGTCAATCTTGGCGTGATGCGCATGAACCGGGGCGTCGAACGCCGCCGCCAGATCTGCATTTTCGCGCGACGCGACTATGTCGTCTTTGTCATGAACTTCCCGATCATCCAACTGAGCATCCTTCAGATAGGCATCGTAATGTGCCTGCGCCGTCGCCAGCTCCTGTGCTTCCAGTGACATCAGCCGGTCGATAATGGCCTTCTTGCGGGCTGCGCGGTCTGTTTCGGTCGTCATGCACTCTGGTCCTTCAAATTCGGCTTCTGATATAAGTTGTGTCCGAGGTCGGGCGATTACAACTGATTTCCAAAGATCAGATCAACAGACCAGCGGCACGTTCGTGGCGCAAGAGGGCCACTTTGGTTTCAATACCGCCATCGCCGGAAAAACCACCAAGGCTATTGGCTGCAAGCACACGGTGGCAGGGAATAATGACGGGAATGGGATTTGCGCCGCAGGCCTGACCGACCGGTTGCGCGGGCTGACCAAGCTCTTTGGCGATGTCGCCATAGGTGCGTGTCTCACCCAACGGGATGGCAAACATGAGATCGCAAACCTGCCGCTGAAACTCGGAACCGGCAACATGGTAAGGCAGGTCGAAACGTTCCAGTTCGCCCTCATCATAGGCTTTCAGCTGCCTTGCCGCTTCCTGCAACAAGGGTGTGGGCTCTCCATCCGTGCGGCCATTCCAGACAAGGCGCGTAATGGCACCGTCGGTGTCTTCCACGCCAAGCCGCCCAAACCGGGTTTCTACTTCGACCATTGCCATGTCCGCAGGCTTTCAGATCGACCGGCCCAGTGCAAGCGGGGAAACGTCAGCCGCTGTTTGTCGGCTTTTTTTGAGGTCCTTTGGGAATTCGCCCTACTCGTGTTAAGCTGTTCATATTGGTTAAAGAATTTAGGAGGGGCAAATGGGTCGACATCTGGTCCTGACGGTTCACGGAATCGGCGAACAGAAACCTGGTGAAACCGTGGATCAGGTGGTGGGTGCCGCCACAACCTGGCTTGACGGCAAAGCCAGGCCACCAATCACGGTCGAGCGCGAAATGATTGAGCTGGCCGAGCGCACATTCGACGGATCCACCCGCAATGCCAAACTGTTCAAGGTCCACCTTCGGAAAGTATCGGAACCCAGCAACACCGAAGATGAAGCCTTGTTTGCAGAAGTCTTCTGGGCAGATCGCTCTCCGGCGCCCAAAGGGGCGATAAAAACCGTACTCGACCTTATCTGGGTGGTTCTGGCCCTTGGATACCTGGCCATGGACAATGTCGAACAAACCCATAGCCGCTCAGACATTGATCCGTCCAAGGCGAAAGGGCGCGACACCCACGCCGCCAGGGTGGTCCATCTTTTCACCTGGATTTTCTTTGGCGCAGTCGCAACATTGAATGCTTACCTGCTGATCGGAGCCGGTGCGGTTTTGGTTGACCTCATCCCCGAAACATATGTGGACAGGACGAACGCTCTGTTCGTGTTGCTGCTACTGCTCTACGGCGCCGGAACCGGGATCGGCCTGCGCAGATCGAACTCTGCACCAACCTACCTCAGGCGGGTATTTTGGCGCGGTATGGCAGTGGTCGGCGGCTTGTTATTGGCCGCCCTTCTGACTGGACCGTTGGGGGCCGGGTTTTGGGGCCTCAACACAGGATCGGCGTTAGAGCAATTTGCAAGCCTTCAGGTTATTGCCCTGGCAGGATGCTGGGCCACCTTGATTGTGTTGACGGCTGTTATGTACCTGACATCGATGGAAAAGACAGAAATCGCTGACCAGCTTACCTTTGAACACCGCCGGATATATCCCAGCACCTGCGCGGCCATGCTGGTCTTTTGGATGTTCTTCATTTCCGGGCTTTGGCTGACATTTGACGAAGTCGTCAAAACAGTTCCCGGACTGTCGAACAGTCAGCTGAATTCATTGTTCGACACTCATCTTCGGGACGCCATCGAAACCCTGAGCGTTGCATTCGCTGCCATTGTTGTCCTCGCGCTGGTTGCTGGGGTCATTTATGCTGGTCGCCACATCGGCAAAAACAATCTGCACCACAAGCCCGAGGTTCTGAGCCGCGCAATCGTGAACAGATCTGCCCAATGGGTGTTCCTTTTGGCCACGGCCACTTTGTCGATTGTAACTTACAGAGGGCTTAGCATTTTCATTCGAGACGACGACCCTCTTTGCTCGGCCGCGTCTGGCACGGCAGAAACTGTTGAATGCAATATCCTGGGTAACACCCTGAACGATCTGATGGGTCTTCAGGGCATGATTGGTATAGCGGTGCTTGGGACAACCGCCCTGCTGTATCGGTATTCAAGTTTTGTCGCGGCTGGTTTGGGGGTGGCCCGAGATATCGTAACTTACGCCATTCGCGACAAGTGCTTGCTGAGTGGTGATCTGCAATCAAGGCACAGTAACTACCCCGATCGCACGGCCATCGACGAACGGTTCTATCGCGCGTTGTTCTATGCGCTGGATGTCTTTCCTGCGGACCATATTACGGTCGTTTCGCATTCGCAGGGAACCGTGATTGCCACCCAGATGTTATCGGACAAACGGGTGCAACGACGCATCGACGGCCGGCCGGTTACATTGATCACGATGGGGTCTCCGGTCACCCATATCTATCAACGCTATTTCCCCGAGATGTTCACGGTTGACCCGGAAAAGCTGCGCGCCGCCTGGTTCAATATCTTTCGACAGGATGATTTCGTCGGAACCCGGATTGAGGGCGGCCTGATTGACGACGCAAGGAACTTCCCGGTTCAACCCGGTGGTCATACCGGGTATTTTACCGATTATCAGGTCTGGAAAGTTCTGTCGGGGGACGACATCGGCTTCGAACTGTTTCATCCCAAATCCCACGGCTAGTTTTGCTCCGGTAGAAAACGTGCCCTGATCTGCGCCAGAATGCTTGCGCGTCGGGCTGGCTTGGCACCTGTTATCTCACGCAGCGCCAAATGCAGGTCTGGGTGACTGAAGATAAAACCCTTTTTCTGCAGCACGACTGGCAAGACCCGTTGACCGCCTAACATGGTTTCTCGCCCCATCTCACCCAATAGGGCCGTCAGTACGCCCGCGGGAAACCGAAGGATCGCCGGGCGGCGCAAGGCTGCCGCCAAAGCCTGCGTGAATTCGGTGTTTCGAATGGGATGCGGAGCGGTCGCATTAACCGCGCCTTCTAGGTCTTTTTGCGATAGCGTAAAGCCGATGGCGCGCACCATGTCGTCAAGTTCAATCCACGACATCCATTGCTGACCGGTGCCCAGAACCCCTCCTCCGCCGAATTCAAAGGGGGTCAGTAACCTTGATAACATCCCACCTTCGACCCCCAAAACTAGGCCGATACGCAAGATAACCACCCGCACGCCCAGCATTTTGATTTCATTGGCCGATCTTTCCCAAGCATCACATACATCGTGCACAAAAGCGGGTGCCGGGCCTGACGCCTCCGTCAGCTCCTCATCACCGCACAAACCGTACCACCCAACTGCCGAGCCATTGATCAGGCAATCTGGTTTGTGTTCCAAACGCTGGAGCAGTGCTTCCAGCGCTTCGGTTGTCTCTACACGGGATTGAATTATCTTCGCTCGCTTTTTCTGCGTCCAAATCCAGTTTGCAACGGGTTCGCCAGCCAGATTGACGATAGCATCGAAGCGATCACCACTGTGAACCCTATCAAGGCTCGTGATGACACGAACTGGATGGGCCAGATCATCCGCTTTGCGCAGATCACGGGTCACCACAGTTACGAAATGTCCACCTGCAACCAGTGCGCTCACCAGCCGTTGCCCGATAAAACCTGTGCCGCCCGTGATCAGGATGCTTTGGCGCGGCGCAAGATCGGCGACCAATTCAGCGGGTTCCGTGCGCTTCAAACGGTCACTTCTGGCCGAGGCCAAAAGATCACGCGCGCTGAACAGACCCACCCCGAGGGCCGAGGCGGTGGCCATAACGCTCCACCAGCCATACGTCACTGGAACCAGTGCCGTGGGAAGGAACGACCACGCCCAGAGGTACGGGGCAGCCAAGGCCAGAATTGCTCCGTAGTTCAACGCAAGAAGGGTGTGATTGACGCGCTCGCTGCCCGGTAGCTTTCGGGTCATGTCTTCTTCTACAAAATCCCAAAGGGTTATCACCACCTCAGCGATCAAGATCACCGCAAGACCGACTGTGAAAGCACCGTGTGGTTCGAACCAGGCAATACAAAAGAAGATCACGGCGTAAAAGAAATTGCGCACGCCATGCAGGCGCAGTTCGGTTTTTTGCGACGCGCGCCACGCCAGGCGTTCTGTGCCTTCGTGATGAGCAAGCGTATCAAATGCCCCCATAAGCACCTGAACCGCGATCAACATCCAAAGGATTGGGTTATCCATGAGAACCTCCTATGTGTCGTGAAACAGCGCATCCTGCTGGATCAATTCGCCGAACAGGTCGCTGCTTAGATTCAATGAGAAGAGAAACTGCGCATTTCCGAGGTCTTGATGCGCAATGGTCAAGGACCCTGGTTGCAGCCAAGACGGAAGTCTGAATGTCACGCTTCCGAGTTTCAGAAAGTAATGATCGCTTTCAAAATAGATGCCCTTGTGATCCGTGCGGACACGCAAAGCGATGCCAATCCCGCGGCCGATGTATTCTTCAACGCCGGTCGGCCCGGAAAATCGCTTTGAGCTGTGTATCACCTGAGGAAATCCGGTTGCGCGCCCGTACTGTCTGATCCAGAATTGACCGCTGCAGGCGCAATCCTCGGTCACTGCGACCACGGCGGGTTGATCGACGCAGGAGCTGTCATACGGCAGCGGCCCTCCAACCAACCGGGCCAGTTGGGCGAGAAGACGACCAACCAGAGACATGCGCATGGCCGTCACCCTCCCCTGATAGACCACGCTTGCTCCTCCGGTCAGGCGATGTCCAAAGCGTTCACGCACCGTTTTGGGCAAAGCCTTCCAGGCGTGTGTCCCGACGAGATGACGGAAGCGTTTGTCTTTGATGATCTTTAAGTCGGTGGGTACATGACTTGGTTTCATTTGCCATCTCCTGCTGCACTATCAGTAATTTCTGTATTTAGAGAAATTGTTGCTCAAAAAAATTCCCTACTGGTTCTTTTTGCTGCCTACCTGAAGAAGTGAGAGTATTTTGTCGCCCATTTTCATCAACATCGACAGCTTTGCCTTAGGGACCCGCAGCATTTGCGCCGACCAATGGTCCGCCGTATTCAGAAAATCCTGCATGCTCCGCATCCGCTCCAGGACAAGCGGGTGCAAGTTGGACTCATCTGCCGCCTGATTGACGCAGACATCGATGGCCCGCATCGCCGGATCAATTTCACGCTCTTTGCGTCCCTTGGCGATCAGCAAAGCCATTTCCCAAACGTCAGTTTCGGCTTCAAAGTGCTCTCTGCGATCGCCCGCAACCGGCACGCGATGGATCAGCCGCCAGCCGACAAGCTCTTTCAGCGAGTTCGAGACGTTCGAACGCGCGATCCCCAACTCATCAGAAATCTGCTCGGCATTAAGTGGCGTTTCACTAAGATACAAAAGTGCATGGACCTGCGCCACGGAACGGTTCACGCCCCACTGGCTGCCCATGTCACCCCAGTAGAGGATAAACTTGGATTTGGCAGATCCGCTGGATAATTCGCTAATTTCTGTCATAACAGAAATACTAGATATCTATTATCCGGAGTCAAGATCGCCTGGCCCGGCTGCGCGCAAATGTCCGAATGAGAGGGCGCAAACAAAAAAACTTGCCGAAGATCTCGGCAAGCTTCTGTTTTAGTGCGTTACACACAAGTGAGGATGAAAAAGCTCAACTCAATGCTTCGTCGCAACGCCCGCAGACACCGTCATGGGCGTGACGGCCCACATCGGGCAGAATTTTCCAGCAGCGCTGGCACTTTGCGCCTTCGGCTTTTTCGAACACAACACCCACGCCTTCAATTTCGGGTATCCGGAACGCTTCGGCGGGGGCCGGATCACCCGTCACGGTCAAACCGGATGTGATGCACATGTCATCAACATCAAAGGTGGCCAACAGCGCGCGCGTTTCCTCTTCATCGACGTGCACGATCGGTGCCGCCTCAAGGCTAGACCCAATGATTTTGTCCTGACGCTGAACTTCCAAAGCAGCAGTTACAGCGCGGCGAACACGACGGATCTTGGCCACGCCAACCTCAAGCTCGGCATTGCGCCAATCAGCTGGCGTATCGGGGAAGTCCACCAGATGGACCGAGCTGTCGTCACCCGGGAACCGCTCCAGCCAGACCTCTTCCATGGTGAAGACCAGAACCGGCGCCAGCCACGTGGTCAGGCGGTGGAACAAGATGTCCAGTACGGTACGTGCAGCGCGGCGGCGCAGATTGTCGCCGTCACAGTAAAGCGCATCCTTGCGGACGTCGAAATAGAACGACGACAGATCGACCGTGGCAAAGGTAAACACCGCGCTGAACACGCCCTGGAAATCAAAGGAGGCATAGCCATTGCGCACCTGTTCATCCAGATCAGCCAAACGGCTGAGCACCCAGCGCTCCAGACGCGGCATGTCCTCGGGCGCGACGCGATCCGCTTCGGTGAAATCGGCAAGCGAGCCCAGCATGAAACGCATCGTGTTGCGCAGGCGGCGATAACTATCAGCAGTGCCTTTCAGGATTTCCGGCCCGATCCGCTGGTCGGCAGTATAGTCGGTCTGTGCCACCCACAGGCGTAGAATATCGGCGCCATATTGCTCGATCACCTTTTCCGGCACGATGGTGTTGCCCAGCGACTTGGACATCTTGTTGCCCTTGGCATCCAGCGTGAACCCGTGGGTCACAACGTTGCGATACGGCGCGCGGCCCTTGGTGCCGCAGGCCTGCAGCATGGATGAATGGAACCAACCACGGTGCTGGTCGGTGCCTTCCATGTAGACATCGGCGATGCCGTCCTCGGTCCCGTCTTCCCGGTCGCGCAGAACAAAGGCATGGGTAGAGCCAGAATCGAACCACACATCCAGGACGTCGAATACCTGATCGTAGTCGTCCGGGCTGGCGATGCCGTCGAGCACCTGCGCCTTGAAACCGTCGGTGTACCAGATATCCGCGCCGTCCTTCTCGAACGCGGCCTTGATGCGGGCGTTAAGCTCTTCGTTGCGCAGCAGGTAATCCGCATCGGTGGGCAGAGCGCCCTTCTTGGTGAAGCAGGTCAGCGGCACGCCCCAGGCGCGCTGGCGCGACAGTACCCAATCCGGGCGCGCTTCGATCATGGAATACAAGCGATTGCGGCCAGTCTGCGGGGTCCATTTCACCAACTCGTCAATCGAGCGCAGCGCGCGTTCGCGGATGGTGTCGCCCATCCCGCCCATGCCATCGTCCAGCTTGCGGTCGACCGATGCAAACCACTGCGGCGTGTTGCGATAGATGATCGGCGCTTTCGATCGCCACGAATGCGGATAACTGTGTTTGATCTTGCCCCGCGCCAGCAACCCTCCGACCTCGACCAGCTTGTCGATCACGGTCTTGTTGGCATCACCCTCTCCGCCCTTACGGGACAGGATGTATGTGCCGCCAAAGAATGGCAGATCGGTGCGGAAGGAACCATCATCCATCACGTTATAGGTGATGACCTGTTCGAGCATTCCCAGATCGCGGTAGAGTTCGAATTCCTCCATCCCGTGCGAGGGCGCACAGTGCACGAAACCAGTGCCTTCGGTGTCGGTCACAAACTCAGCCGCACGGAAATCGCGGGTGTCGTCCCATTCGCCGTTGCCACCTTCGGCACCAGCCAGCGGGTGACTCAAGCTGACGTTCGCCAACTCATCTGCGGTAACGCCACGGACACGGGTCCACTGATCGTCGTTCAGGCGCGCGCGACCCAGCACGTCAGCAGCCAGATTGTCAGCAAGCAGAAATCTGTCGCCTGCATTTGCCCAGCACTCGTCCGGCGTGTCAGTGACTTCGTACAGGCCGTACGAGATATCCTTGCCATAAACCACTGCCTTGTTGGATGGCATGGTCCAGGGCGTCGTGGTCCAGATCACAACGTAAGACCCGTCAAGATCGCTCAGCGGCAGCACCTGCCCCACCTCGCCAGTGACCGTCGGCGTGGTTTCGTTCAGCAGCACCTTAAACTTCACCCAGATGGTGAAGCTTTCCTTGTCGTGATACTCAACCTCGGCCTCGGCCAAAGCCGTCTTTTCGATGGGCGACCACATCACAGGTTTCGAGCCCTGATAGAGCGTGCCATTCATCAGGAACTTCATGAACTCATCGGCGATCACGGCCTCGGCGTGATAATCCATGGTGATGTAGGGATCGGGCCAGTTGCCGGTGATGCCCAAGCGCTTGAACTCTTCGCGCTGGATGTCGATCCAACCCTCGGCGAACTTGCGGCATTCCTGACGGAAGTCGACGATGCTCACCTCGTCCTTGTTCTTGCCCTTCTTGCGGTACTGCTCTTCGATCTTCCATTCGATTGGAAGACCGTGGCAGTCCCAGCCAGGTACGTAGCGCGCATTGTAACCCATCATCTGGTGGCTGCGCACGATCATGTCTTTGATGGTCTTGTTCAGCGCGTGACCGATATGCAGGTGGCCATTGGCGTAGGGCGGTCCGTCATGCAGCGTGAAAGGCTGCCGCCCCTCTTTTTCGCGCAGGCGGTCATAGACGCCGATAGTCTCCCACCGCTCCAGCCAGTTGGGTTCGCGCTTGGGCAAGCCAGCGCGCATCGGAAAGTCGGTTTTGGGAAGGTTCAGCGTGTCTTTGTAGTCAGATGTTTGGGTCGTGTCGGCGCACATTGGGGGCGTCCTCAGGGTGATCTTGTCATATGTGAATCGAAGCGGTCAGTGCGAATTCTCAAGCACCTTTGCCCGGCGTCTCGCGTGATCAGAGCGCCGGGGATATAATTCGAATAATGATGGCCAACCGGTCATACATGCGGGGCTTATAAGACGCCTATCCCTAATGGTCCAGTGGTTCCGACTCCTGCGATGCATAGCGCAACGTGGCCCAGCGATTGAGCCACGCAAGACCCGCCAAGGCGAGGCCCAGCGCCAGCAACGAGAACACACGGATCAAACCGCCCAGCCCCGCGATATCAATCAGGAACACTTTGGCCACAGCCAGCCCGATCACTGCCAGACCTGCCTTGCGCATCAGATCGGACTGGCGGGCGAGCGACTGGTAGAACAACACTGCCCCGATGATCAAAAGCGTCATTGTGTATGTATAAAGCTCCGGCTGGGTGACGCCGTTACCTTCATACATTCCAGCGGCACCCTGCCAAAAATGACGAATTGTCAGCCCCAACCAGACTGCACTCAACGCGCCGGCAGCGACATATGAGACCTGTTTCAACCGCAGAGGAATCGCGGGAATGCGCCAGGCTGACAGTCCAATGGCAAGGGCTGGCAGCAGGTAGGCCACGGCAAGCGTGTTCAAAACAGGAGGACCCAAAACGGGGTCGGCATAACGATCAAGCAGCGGGTTCAGTTCCGTCAGCGCGAACCCCAAACGTATCAGCCCATGGCCCGCGAAGAACACCGCAAGAAGATATCGCAAGGGCTGCAGCTTACCGCCCAGTTTGAACCTTTGCACCTGAGCATAAGCCAATAACAGCCAGATGACGGACAGCAATCCTGCGCCCCAATGGCTGTTCTCGGCGCCAACTTCGCCGATCCCTTCCAGCCAGCGCAACAGCAGCAGCGTAAGTAAAATGCCCCCGGTTGCCCAGGTCGCGCTTTCAAGCATCAGGGTGGCGACAGGGCGGTCCAATGGCTTCAGCAACAGCCAGGCCACAAAGAAACCAACAGTAGCCGACCCGTACACCACAGCCATTTCTCCGACCGGCGCGTAAGAGGCCCAATCGAGACCCGGATCCAATATCAGCCGTACGGTAACGGTGAACACCCCGGCCCAGATAAACCAGCTCATCGGTGGCAGAGTGAATTTCCGATCCAAAGCAGCCGCAACAATGATCGTTATCACCAACGCGATTGTCAGCGCGGCTGAGCTGAGCACAATCACGCAGGCAAACGCCAAACAAGACAGCGCGGACAGCGTGGCCAAGGCTGGGCGCATCCGGTTTTCACCGTCCACGCGGGCGAAACGTTCAGCCATCCCGACCATCAGGGCGCCCAAGACAATGGCATGCAGCGCCCAGTTATACGCTCCGATCACCTCTGCCGGGCGCCAGCCGATTTCCAGCGCAATCGCCATCACCGGGGCAAACAGCGCCGCCGTTGCAGCCCAAGCGATTTTGGTTCGATCAGCGCCAAAAGAACGCCACGCTGCCAGAACCGAGATCAACGCCCCCAATGCGACAAGCAGGGTGATGACCATGGGATAATCGGCTTCGGCAGTCTCGGCGTAGGTTTTGTCAAAGGCGCGCACGGCCGACCCGTTATCCAGACCATGACGCAGGACAAACCAGACAAGCCCCAGCGCAGGTAACATCGTCAGGTCCTGAAGGGCACGCGCGTCCCGAGCCCACAACATCAAAGCCAACGTCAGACCAGCCAGCAAGCAAACCCCCAGCCAGAATTCACCAGCCGAGTCGGGCCAGTGGAGTGACAGGGCAACAGAGCTCGCCGTTACGGCTGCAAACGCAAGGCGGGTCGGAAACTCTGGCCATGGCTCCCCTTTTCGACGCCAGACCATTTCGACAATCATTGGGCCTGCGTGATCCGGCCAAATCCGTCGAACCGGGATCGCAATGGCAATCAAGGCCAGCGCCACTACAGAGGTCAGATATCCCGGTTCCGTCAGAGGTGAGGACAGAACCACCAACAGGCATGCCGAATACGCCCCGAACAGCGTCAGCACCGAAACCCAGGCCCAGCGTCTTACCGTATCGACCCCCAGCCCAAGAACGGCGATGACAAAGAAGTAACCGTATAACCATGTCGGATCCTCTGATGCCCCTCCGACCAGAAAAGGGGCTGCAAAAGCACCGATCAGACCAACTGCGGCCAGAAGAGGGCCATGAAACCAGCCCAGGACGAGGCCAACCAGAGCAATCAAAACAAGCGCGATCAACGCGGTTTCGGGACCGATAAGATCATAGAGTTGCCGCGCCGCCAGAATGCCGCCGAACAAGGTTACGAGGCCGGCGCCAGAGAAGACCGAGGGCAAATAGGCCGTTGCCGAGTCTTCTCCGTCCCCGAATTTGCGACGCACAAACTCTCCGGCACCGATCAGGGCAACGCCAAACGCCAAGGCCGCAGCGACACGCGCGGCCGGTGGCAGCAACCCGTTTTCGACCCCGTATTGCACCAGAAAGATACCGGCCAACGCCAATGACAACGCAGAAACCGCGTAAAACCAGTTCTCCCGCAGCCACGCGCCCAGCGCTGCAATCCGTTCTTGTCGAAACACAACAGCCGCGGACGGTTCCTTAGGTTCTGCCACCGTCACGTCCGCAGGGCTTTCGGTGGATTCTGCTTTGGGCGGAGACCATGGCCCAGCCTTGCGGTCTTCGGATACAGTCGGCGTTTGCGAAGGCTGTACTTCAGGGATCGGCTTTTGCTCTGCCTCGGTGGTTTCTGTTGGCAGATTGGCAATCTGCGCCTCTAACGTTTCCACCCGACGCCGCAAGCGGGTCTGCCCGACCAGTAACACAATAATGGTCACCGGAATGGCCAGTACAATCAGACCGACAAGAACAAGCAATGATTCCAAGTGACCCTCCATTCGGCAACTGGTCACACGCTACTGTGATCAAAAGACAGGCAACAGTCAGGAAACCCGTAGTCCTTCGGACTGTTGCACGATCACGCTAGAAAACGGCGATCGCCGGTCGGGCCAACATCAGCCACAAGATAGCCAGCACCGCCAAAAAGGCCGGAACTCCGCAGGCAAACCAGAACTGGAACAACCGGTCATACTCTTTGGGCATCCCAGTGTCTTGTTCGACCGCGACCTGCGCATATTTTCGTAGCCTGATTTGCACCCACACCACCGGCAACCAGAAAAGGCCGGTCAATACGTACAGCACCAAAGACAGCGCGATCCAACCCTCGTCTAGTGACCATCCCAAGTTCCAGGCGAGAAGAACGCCGGTGATAGGCTGCAGGATGACAGCCGTTGTCGTAAAGGCCAAGTCCGCCAGTACAACGATGCCAGCGGTATGGGCAATGATGCGCGGATCACGAGTGCGGTGCGCCATCAGCATGAAGAATGCGATGCCTGCACCGGTGCCCAGCAGCACGCATGCACCAATGACATGCAGCCAACGCAGGATCAGGTCCGGATCCATCAGCGGCTCTCCAGCATGGGCATTGCAACAAGGGACAGCATCATCGCAGGCAGGGTTTTCACAAGCGGCCCCAACGGATCAAGCCATAAGCCAGGCACCGTGCCCGAGGCTGCCAGCAAGTAGATCGCTGCCACTGCGAATTGGGCCAGACAGGCCCGCCTCGCCCAAGGCCGCCACAAGATGCCGAGCCCAAGGGCAATATCGACCAGTGACCAGAACACAACGCTGAAAGCCGCCAATGACTGGGACCAGCCTGCGCTTGTCAAAACCTCTGCTGCCTGACCCAGGCGCAACAGACCAAAGACCCCGGACAAGATCCAGAAAACGCTCAGCACACTCACCACCAAAGGCATCATTAACGTCATCCGTGCGGTCAAACGGTGTTCACGGGCGCTGGGAAATGATGCGTAGATATCGCCCAACGAGGCGACCGGGTGATCGGTTACCGCCTTGTAGGCCAACGGGTCTCCGATCACGCCCTTTGTCATGATGGTCATCGCAGTGCTCCGCAATGGAGAGCGCCAGCCCAATCGGCCCAGAGCATCTGCGATCGCCGCAACGGCCCCAGTCAGGATCCGTGGGATCGTCACACAGAAGCGCGCACGCCGGAACCCCAGCCAAGCGCGTGTGGTCGCGACAACCTCGGACAAGGTGTGCGGCTCGTCCTCCACAAGATCGTAGGTACCCTGAGGCAATTGACATGCGACGGCGCGCAGCACGGCATCGCACAGGTCTGGCATTCCGATGCACTGCACCGAAGTATCGGGGTAAGCCAATGGCTGGACAAATGGTACAGCCGCCAACATCCGCAACAAAGCGGTTCCCCCATAGTCCGATTGACCGACAACAAGCCCCGGCTTCAGCACCCAAAGCGCAACACCTGTGGAGCGCAGGGCTGCGTCCCCTGCGGTTTTGGTGCGCATGAAATGCGTATCCGCATCTTCCTCGGCACCGATGGCCGATATCTGGACAATCGCGATGTCATCACGCGCGCAAACCTGACCCAAAGCAGCAATTGCCGTGTGATGTGCGGCCGTCAGATCATCTGCACCACCATCCTGCAACGCCCCCGCGCAGTTGATCACAACATCCACACCTGACAGGATACTCCGCCAGTCGTCAGGCTGCACCAAATCGCGCAGATCCCCTTGTTTCAATGCAATCCCCGGCAAAACCTTGGCGCCCGTCGGCAGGCTGCGCACCAAACCGCGAACGACAGCGCCCTGGGCCTGCAATGCGCGCGCAACGGCGGTGCCAATGAACCCGTAAGCGCCCAGAACAAGAACGTTTCTTCCGTTTAGATCCTGTAGCGACATCACCAATCAAACCTGTTTATTGTCACAGTATCCGATTGGCTCTCAGGCGCCAGCCGAGACTGGCACCTGCACCAAATTACGGATGGAACTGGGATCCAACCAGATACGCGATCAACGCCGCCAGACCACCGATCAGCAACGTCTCGATCCCTGATCGCCACCACGGTGCGAGCGACCATCGGCTTTTGAGGGCGCCAATGGCAAAAAAGACACCCAGCGTCATCCATGCGGAAATGGCGAAGGCCCGATCAATAGCCAACAAGAAAGGCAGAAGGGGGATCAGACCGGCCAAAAGGAACGAACCAAAGGTCGCCAGCGCGGCCTTGATCGGATGCGGGTCGACGCTGCCCAACCCATATTCCCCTTCGATCATAAGGTTGATCCAATTCTCGGGATTGGCCGTAATCGCCGCCGTGGCATCGTCCAATACAACATCCGACAATCCCTTTTGCGCGAGGATTTCGCGCACTTCGTTTCGTTCATCGTCAGGATAGAGGTTGATGTGCCGCTCTTCGATCGCTCGGATACGGCGGATGTTGTCCTGTTCGGCCTTGGTGCCAGAGTAATTCCCGGCAGCCATGGAAAACCCGTCAGCCAGCACATTTGCCAGGCCCAAAGCAACGATGATGAAGGGAGACAGGCCCGCCCCGGCAACGCCGGCCACGATTGCGAATGTGGTCACGGATCCGTCTATTCCTCCATAGACCACATCTCGCAACACGCCGCGCCCCTCGGGGGCGTTGATCCGCGCCTTGATTTCCTGCTGGCTGTGACCGTGTTCCGTCATGGCTCGCTCCTCTGTCACACCAAGTGTGCGGCGAAGCGGCTGCGGCGGCTTTGCGTTGGATCAACCTTTTGAGAACAAGCCCTGCAAGGCGCGTTTGACCATCCCGCGTGTCGATGGCTTGTGCCGGTCCGAGAAGGGCAGAGGTCGGCAGACCTCCATCGCGGCGACACCGACACGGGCGCTGAGGGCCCCGTTTACCAAGCCTTCTCCGAACCGACGTGACAGTTTGCTCAGGACAGATCCGCCGAGCACAGGTTCCAGCAGATCGTCCCCAACGGCCACAGCTCCGGTGGCTACCAGATGTACAAAGACCGCCCGCGTCAGTCGCCAGCTGCCTAGAAACCCAGCTCGTCCACCGTAGATTTCGGCAACCCGCCGGATCATACGCAGGGACGCCGCCAGGGCAGTGACAACGTCTGCCAGGGCCAAAGGAACAAGGGCTGTCACGGTTGCGACCTGACGTGCTGCGGCCTCAACCTCGCGACTGGCGGCCGCGTCCAATGGTGCAAGCAACTCATCTTCGGCAAGGCTTAGCAGGCCAGACGCATCGAACTGCTCAGGCATCCGCTCGATCAGGCGGTCGCGGCCCCAACGTGTTTCCTCACGGCCCTTGTAGAACGCAATTAGGCGGGTCGTTACCGCGCGGGCCTGTGCCAAGTCGGCCTCGGCAAGGGCGGCATCAGCAGCGCGGCGCATTCCGTCCACCCGGGATAGGCGGCCAATCGCCGCCAATTCACGGATCGCAATGATCAGCGCGACCAGCAGCAGCGCAGAAATCAACCCCGTCACGAGCCACCCCAGAACAGGTGCCCGTGCGACCAACGACGTCGCGAAATCCCACGCGGCGACTGATGCGGCAGCGCCGATGACGGCCAGAGCCAATCCCCAGAACCACTTTGCAAGGGCCGAAGGTTTGCGGGTGGCCAAACGCACAGCGCTCTGCATCGCGTGCCCCTGAGGTTGCGTAATATCTGGAACCGGTGGCGCCTGCGAGACATCCGTAGCGGGTTCGTCGGCTTCCAGATCGATCAAAACCGGGCCCTTAGCCATTATTCAACCCCTTGCTGTTCCATACGTATTTGATGTCGGGCAGATTTTCGTCATTGTTGGCCCCGTCGCCGCGCGCGACCTCCTCAAATCCGTGGCGCTGGTAAAACCTGCATGCGGCTTCATTGGCTTGAAACGCAAACAGGCTAAGCTGCGCATGCTGGGATTTGGCATGGTCCAGCAATTGCCGCCCGGTTCCCCGCCCGCGCGCGGATTCAGCCAGATAGAGCGAATGGATTTCCGCGCCGTTGAGTGCCAAAAACCCAACCACGCCCGCATCCGTTTCGGCCACCGTGACCCAATTCAAGTCGATCATTCTGCCACAGAAAGCGATGGTCTCGGCGCAGCTATGCAGCTCGGGCATCCAGTCGTTTTCCTTGGCGAACCCATGCAGGATCGTGCCAGTGGTCCCAGCATCCGTGCTGCGGGCGGGTCGGAGAATCACAGTCACAACCGATCTCCGATCAAGAACTGAGCCGCGCGGTCCAACCGGATATGCGGCGGGCCATCGCCGGGGCGCAGAGTCAAATTGGCTGGCGCAAAAGCCATGAATCGATAGTCGTCATCCAGCCAGATGGATGCTCCATTTCTGGCCGGGCTAAGAAGATGCGACGGATCATCCGGCAACTCACCGGGGTAAAACGCAGCTGGTTTTCCGCTGTCGAGAAGCGTGCCCCGAACGCAAGGCAACTCGGATCCATTGTGGCTGCGCATCTCTTCAGTCGTGGCGCGCAGTGACGCCAGTGACAAAGCCGCGGTTTCAGCCCCCGCAAAACTCGCGCGGTCGCGCGCATCTCGGGTCAACGCTTCCATAATCGCGGTTAATCGGGGGTGTTGCAGGTGATGTAGATGATCAGCTTTGGTGGCGGCGAACAGGATGCGCTCGACCCGTTTGCCCAGCAATAGTTGGCTAAGCCACGCGTTTCGCCCCGGACGAAAGGCCGACAGGATATCGGCCATGGCCCGGCGCATATCTTCGACCGCTTGTGGCCCTTTGTGAATCGCGCCCAGCGCGTCCACCAGTACGACCTGCCGGTCGATCCGGGCGAAATGATCCCGAAAGAATGGTTTCACGACCCGAGACTTATACGCCTCATACCGCCGCTCCATCTCGCGCTGCAACGTCCTGCGGCGCGATGGACCTGAGATCGGCAATGGCGCAAAGGTCAAAACCGGGGACCCGGCCAAATCGCCAGGCAGCAGGAAACGCCCCGGCGTGCAATCATAAAACCCGGCCTCGCGGGCGGTGTTCAAATAGGCGGTGAACGCGGCCGCCAGTGCTTGTGCTGCAGGCTCATCATGTGCGCCCGAAGGATCGACAGAGTGAACCGTTGGCAGGAATTCGACCGCTTCAGCCCGGGTTTCAATGCGCGCCAGTGTTTCTTGCGACCACTCTTCGTACGACTTGTCCAGCAAGGCCAGATCGAGCAACCACTCACCCGGGTAATCGACAATATCCAGATGCACGGTGCGCGGCCCCTGCAACCCGGCCAACAATCCCGCAGGTCGCGCCTTAAACGACAGACGCAGTTCAGACACGGCGCGCGTACTGTCAGGCCAATGCGCTTCGGGACCGGTCAGGGCTGACAAATGGGATTCGTAGTCAAACCGAGGCACTGTATCGTCCGGCTGCGGTTGCAAATACGCGGCGTTGATCCGTCCCTCTTGCTGCGCAACAAGGCTGGTCATCCGGCCCCGGTCCAACAGGTTGGCGACCAGAGAAGTGATAAAAACCGTCTTGCCCGACCGCGCCAACCCGGTGACGCCTAAGCGAATGACAGGCTCAAAGAATGTCTCGGACACACGATCACCCACGGATTCCACCCCGCGTACAAGACTGTCTGCCAATGATGAGATGACCAAGCCGCCGCCCCGCAAATTTTGTTTTACCTAAGATAGGTAGCGCCCGCAGGACATGCCAGAGTTTTTGCCCCCCTTGCCCGTTTGCGCGCCGCGCTGTACCAGCGGCCCATGCCCAGATATGCGCTGAAAATCGAATACCAAGGGGAACCGTTTGTCGGATGGCAACGGCAAAAGGAACTGCCGTCGGTGCAAGGCGCGATTGAGCAGGCCCTTTCCCGTATCCAACCCGGAGAACACACCATCGCCGCCGCCGGGCGCACAGATGCGGGCGTTCACGCGCTGGGGCAAGTCGCGCATTGTGATCTGATCAAGGAGTGGGACCCGTTCCGCCTGTCCGAGGCGCTGAATTACCATCTCAAACCTCAGCCGGTCGCCATTGTGAAGGCCGCGCGGGTCGACGACGACTGGCATGCCCGGTTTTCGGCATTGGAACGGCAATATCTGTTTCGCATCCTGATGCGCCGCGCACCGGTGACCCATGACGAAGGCCAGGTCTGGCAGATCAATCATCGGCTGGATGTCAATGCGATGCAGGCTGGCGCCGATATGTTGATCGGACGGCATGATTTCACCACCTTCCGCTCAACTATTTGTCAGGCGGCAAGCCCGGTCAAAACGCTGGACGCGTTGCGGGTTGAACAGGTTCAGGGGTTTTCAGGGCCCGAGGTTCATTTCCACGTACGCGCCCGGTCCTTCCTGCACAATCAGGTCCGCAGTTTTGTAGGAACGTTAGAGCGGGTTGGCGCCGGTGCATGGTCCCCGGATGATGTGCGCGATGCTTTAGAAGCCGCTGATCGTGCGGCCTGTGGTCCGGTTTGCCCACCGCAAGGCTTGTATCTGGCGCAAGTTGGATACCCGGCCCCGATCTTTGACTGAATCAAAGCGCGCGCAGCAACAAACCTCCGGCGATAACAACAATCAGTAAACCGGCGACCAATTCGATTGTCGGGGCCAGAACCGAGGCAAACCGCGTGGCCGACGCAGACGCCAACAGCCCGCCGCGCAAACCAAAAGACGTCCAGCCTACCAATGTGGTAACGGTTGCCGTGCCCAGCGCCATGGCAAAGGTCCCCGCTATGCCAACCATCGCAATACCCATCTGCCAGGTGAGGATCAAAACAAATAGTGCTCCGGTACAGGGGCGGGCGGCAATGCCAGCAATCAGGGCTATGGCTTCGCGCAGGCTTCCAACATTCGCAACATCCTCGGCGCTTGGCCCGTGGCGGTGACCACAATCTGAACAGACGTCATCATGGTGGTGATGATGATCGTGATGTGCATGGGATGCGTCGGTGCGATGCCGCCTTACAAAACTGCGCACGGCCCGAAACACCAGCCAAAGACCAATCAACGCAATCGCCCCATAGCTGACCGGAGCCATAACCTTTTCCGTAGCACCGACCATGCTTTCGCGGGACATCTGGAACACAAGGACGCCCGCGTAGACCAACACGATGGCTGTCACCGCCTGCCCCAGGCTGGACAAAACACTGATTGCGGATAAGCGCCAGAATGCAACCCGGCGGCCAAGCCCGTATCCTCCGATCAGGACCTTTCCGTGCCCGGGGCCTATGGCGTGAAAAAAGCCGTAAGCAAAACAAACCGTCAGCAAGGTTGCGACTGCCTCGGGCTGTTCGGCGCGCGCGGCCCGTAGTGACCGGGCGATCTGGTTTTGAAACTCTCGCTGTTCACCGGCAGCCCAGGCCGCCAACTGATCAAACCCGCCGCTGCCCCAGAACCAAAGCAACAGGGCACAGGCAATTGCGACCGGTACAATCAGGTATCTGGACATGAAAGGCGTATCTCGGTCGCAAAATCTTCCCCGACCAGGGGGATATCGTTTTCTTCAAGATCGTAATCGGCATCCAATGTCAGCAGAAAGGCCTGCATCTGCGCCAATTGCCCATCAATATCAGGATCCAACCGGTCCAGCTGGCAAGAGCTGGGTCCGGAAACCGTAACGGGACGGGTCACTTCATAGGCGGTGTAGTAGGTCTCATCAAAAGCCTTGGCCGCCAGCGCGTTCGCGGGAACGGAACCGCCTTCGACCGCCCGCAAATGAGTGGTTACGATGCGCCCATCCTCGGTGGTTGCGTGTGGTTCCAGCGGGCCGGACAACAAAACCGGTGCACCGCCAGCCGTCACGACAAGATCACCGTTGTACCCTTCGATCCATTCGGCGTCGAAGCCGGTCAGAAACCGCTCCTCGGCATCGGTTAGAATGCCATCGAAATCCTGATCCAGCTTCATATCTTCCAGAGTCAAAAGCGAAAACAGTTCGTCATACGCCCAGGACACGCGGATATGTGTTAGCTGGCCGGCATCGTCCACAATGAACTCCAGCCCGGTGTCAATGAAGACATGCGGGTGCGCCAAGACCGGGATCGGCAGGCAGCAGGTTAAAAGGGCGGTCAGCCAGCGCATGGCCGCAAGATAGGTTTTCGGTCTGCCAACGGCAATGCGTTTCGCGATCAAATTGCAGAAACCAGCCGACCGCTTCAGGCTGGCGGGAACAACACCAGTGTCTGCAACGCGGTCCCGACAGGTCCTTGTGTGTCATAGAGGACGGATTGCGACATACCGATGCCCGATGATTGCCAATGCGAAACAGAGTCAGAGGCCAACCAGTCGGAAACCGGCTCGCGATGAATGTGCAGCGTCAGATCGGTGTTCATAAATCCCATCTCGGTCGGCGGCACATTCCACGAGATTCCATTGCCACAATCGGCCAGCGGGCAGATCGATTGAATCGGCGACTGGATTTCGCCATCCAAAAGCGGTGGCGCGCGCATCCATATGGTCTTGGGACCGGGTCCCTGATTGCCACCTTTTGGATAAACGACGTCAACGAAATGGGCAAAACCGGGTAAGTCGTGCCGCATCTGACCGATTGGAAAAGGACCATCCACGGTATCACTGATGCTGAGTTTTTCGCTTGCAGCACTTGGAACGCTACTCAAGTC
This sequence comes from Ruegeria sp. EL01, assembly GCF_900313035.1. GTDB lineage: Bacteria > Pseudomonadota > Alphaproteobacteria > Rhodobacterales > Rhodobacteraceae > Ruegeria. Next base: position 138,225 of record NZ_OMPS01000041.1, read on the forward strand.
TTTGCGCACCAGATGCATAGTCGTCGCAGTGCAGCACAACGTGTCGTCCAAATCATGAACGGTCACACGGGTTGTCGCCAAGGTTTTGGTATGACGCGTGGTTTCTGCAGCAACCCGAAGGCCCGCCAATGGCAGCGGTCGCAACAAATCGACCGTCAGGCGGGTCAGCATCTTCTCGGGCCCGACCTCAGTTTCAGCGGCGCGTGCGATCAGGCCGGTCACCGGCCCCGCGTGGCAATGATCGGCGGACCAAGGCCCGCGCACGGGATCATTGCCAATGAAAGCCCCATCAGGGCTAAGTCGAAAGTAGGACTGCATCCGCTGGTCAGTTGGCATTCTCGGTATGTCTCAGACTTTTTCCTGCGTGTGCTTCTTTAATTCGGCCCGCGCCACCTGTCGGCGATGCACCGCATCCGGTCCGTCCGCCAGCCGCAACGTCCGCACGTGGGTCCACGCCGTGGCCAAAGGTGTGTCCTGGCTGACCCCTTGACCGCCGAACATCTGCACGGCCTCATCAATGACTTTCAGCGCGACCCGAGGTGCAACCACCTTGATCTGGCTGATCCATGGGGCGGCCGCGCGCGCATCGCCCTGATCCATGTACCACGCAGCCTTGAGACACAGCAGGCGGGCCATCTCGATCTCCATTCGGCATTCGGCAATGATGTCGAAATTGGCGCCCAGCTGGGCCAGCTTTTTGCCAAACGCCTCGCGCTGCATCGACCTTTTGCACATCTGGGCCAACGCGCTTTCAGCCTGTCCGATGGCACGCATGCTGTGGTGGATACGACCGGGTCCCAGGCGACCCTGAGCGATTTCAAAACCGCGCCCTTCGCCCAGCAGAATATTCTCGGCAGGCACCCGCACATCTGTGAACCGGATATGCATATGACCATGGGGCGCATCATCATGACCGTAAACCTGCATCGGCCGCAGAATTTCGATGCCTGGTGCATCAGCAGGAACCACGATCATTGACTGACGCTTATGCTTTGGCTGTTCTTCTCCACCGGTCTTGACCATGACAATGTAGACTTTGCACCGCGGGTCACCGGCCCCTGAGGACCACCATTTTTCGCCATTCAGCACATAGTCTTCCCCGTCCCGCACACAGGACATTGCGACGTTGGTTGCGTCTGACGAGGCCACATCCGGTTCGGTCATCAAATAGGCAGACCGGATTTGCCCATCCAGCAGCGGCCTCAGCCACTGTTCCTTCATCTTCTCGGTACCGTATCGTTCAAAAACTTCCATGTTTCCGGTATCGGGTGCCGAGCAATTGAACACCTCAGCGCCTAGTGGCGTCTTGCCCATTTCCTCGGCAAAATACGCATACTCGATCGTCGTCAGTCCAAACCCCTTGTCGCTGTCCGTCAGCCAGAAGTTCCAAAGCCCTGCCGCTTTGGCTTTCGCCTTCAGACCTTCAAGTATTTCCGCTTGGCGGTCGGTGTATTGCCACCGGTCGCCCTTGTCGATTTCGGCTTGGTAGTCTTCTTCAAGCGGCATGATCTCGTCCCGGATCATCTCGGCAACGCGTTGCAAAAGCGCGCGGTTTTCCTCGCGCAGAACAAACGACATATTCATGAAAATTCCTCCTGAAGTACCGAAACCGGACTGTACCTTTGCAATTGAGGATGGCTTAACTTTCATCACACTGTCCAGCTAGGTGACGGGACGTCACCACATTCATTTTCAAAGCAGGGGATCCAAATGGCATTATTGATCGATACTGGATTGTCGAACTGGACAAGCGACGCAGACATTGCCCGCGATGTCTTGCGCCAGATGCCGGATGCAGATGTTCGCACCCCCGAAACGATAGGGAACGCGAACGACATCACCATGATGGCGGTTGTCGATCTCAAGACCAATCGTCTGAGTGATCTGCCCAACCTGAAACTGGTCCAAAAACTTGGGGCCGGCGTGGAAACAATTGTCGACAATCCTGACCTTCCAAACCACGTCCGGATTGCGCGACTGAAGCCTGATGCGCCAGCACAGGGAATTGCCGAGTGGTTTCTGGCCTATATCCTACGCGCCCAAAGGCATATGGCGTTTCACGCCGCCGCCCAACAACGGGCAGAATGGCAGCCCAAAGCCCCAACATTTACACCGAGCACCGTGGTCGGCGTCTTGGGGCTGGGCCATATCGGCAGCCGCACTGCGCGTATGCTTCATGCGGTCGGATTTCAGGTCATGGGATGGAGCCGGTCACCCAAGCAGATCGATGGCATCACCTGTTTGCATGGCGAAAGCGCCCTGCCCGGTTTGCTGGGTCAATGCGATCATGTGTGCGCGATCCTGCCTTCCACTCAACAAACCGTAGGCCTGTTCGACGCGAATATGCTGGCCGCAATGAAACCCGGAAGCCAGCTGTTGAACGCCGGTCGTGGTGATCTGATTGACGAGCAGGCCCTGATCGAAGCGCTGGACCGCGGCAGGCTTGGTCACGCGGTTCTTGATGTGACCTGCGAAGAACCCCTGCCCAAGGACAGCCCGTTGTGGCGGCACCCGGCCATCACGATCACCCCACATGTTTCGGGGTGGCATCTGGGCGATGCATTGTCAGATGTCGCAGAGAATTTCCAAAGGTTGGCCGCCGGGTCGCCATTGTTGCACGAAGTGGATCGAAGCAGAGGCTACTGACCCAATAAGATCAGGGTGCCATGATCCACTTACCGCTGGCATCCTGGCATCGGCGCGTCCGAATTTCGCGGATCTGATCCGAGCCTTCCGGTTGAATGAAATGCTGCAGCTCGACACAGTTTCCCTGCACATTGCCAACGCGGATGGTTCCTGTCGACCCGGTTGCCTCGTTTACCCAGGATTGCTCTTTTCCCACGCTGGGATTGCCGTTGGACAGCAGAGTGTTTGAGGCCACACTTACCACCTCAAAATCTGCAGGTGTCAGACCCATTTCCGCGATGATCCGAGAAAGCGGCTTGGCATGCGCCGCCCCAACGAACAGAGCCACACCTAGTACCGCCGCAGTGAAAGAATATCGGGTGGTCATGCTTGCCTCGCTGAATTGAAATCTGTTTGATCCCGACGATATACCCCGGCGCGCGCAGGGCCAACCCCCCGGCTCGTACCTTGAAAATACCCCGAACAAACCTATCGCAAGGCGCTGGCCAGGAGCGTCAGACCTTTCCCCCCATAGTGCCAGAAAACGACCCCAAGGCACGCAATGACACATCCAACGTATTATGCCCCGCAAGGTGGACATCCTGGCCAGGATCAACTTTTGACGGACTGCGCCATGTTCACCGACGCCTATGCGGTGATCCCGAAGGGAACGATACGTGACATCGTCACCAGCTACCTGCCGTTCTGGGAAATACCCGCCTCTGGGTTCTGTCCCGTCCGTTGAGTGGGTTTGCCGAGACGTTTTCACAGTACATTATGGAGGTTCAGCCCGGTGGCGACAGCGATCGGCCAGACACTGCTCCTGATGCGCAGGAGGTTCTGTTCGTCGTTGAAGGCGAAGTGACGCTGATTGTGAATGGCACGCCTCACCTCTTGGACACTGGGGGATAGGCCTATATTCCGCCCGGTTGCGATTGGACTTTGCACAATCGTTCGGACGAAACCGCCCGGTTCCACCGGCTGCGCAAGGCCTATGAGGCCGTTCCGGGCTTGTCCGAACCGGATCCGATCATCACGAATGAGCGGGACGTCGCGCCGATGCCTATGCCCGATACCGAGGGGCGATGGTCCACCACCCGTTTCGCAGATCCTCAGGATCTACGTCATGACATGCACGTAAACATCGTCACTTTCGCGCCCGGCGGCGTGATCCCTTTTGCAGAAACCCATGTCATGGAGCACGGGCTTTATGTGCTCGAAGGGAAAGCGGTTTACCGGCTCAATCAGGATTGGGTCGAAGTCGAGGCCGGTGACTACATGTGGCTGCGCGCCTTTTGCCCGCAGGCGTGTTACGCAGGCGGTCCGGGGCGATTTCGGTACCTTCTGTACAAAGACGTGAACCGCCACATGCCCTTGTCACTGTCCAAGCGCTAAGGCGCAATTGAACACATCATTGGTATTTGCTGTGTCAGGGCTTCACAGGGCCAAGTGAATCTGATGAAATAACAGTGTTTTTAGCACTGGAGATAGTTTGATGTTACTGCGTGGAACAACGGTGGCCCTGATGGCTTTGCTGGGTCTTACAACACTTGATGCAGCGCCCGCTGCGGCCAAAGAGGAAACCAAATCCGTTTTCGTCATGAGCCGTACATGGGCCGTCACGCAGGTCTCGGACGCACCAGTTATCTTTCGCGCCACACGTGACAACAACAACCTGAACCCTTTTGGTCCACCGCCACGTCTTCGCACCATTCAAGCCATTGCCGCGATTCAGCAAGCCACGGGCTGCAGAGCCGTCGTGCCCAGTATGTATCAGAACATCTCGGGCCAGTTTTTCTCGCAAGTCAATTGCAACTGACCCCTTGTCAGATCGGGCATTGAGGTCGCCTCGGCGGCCTGCCATAGCTTGCACATGAAACTCGCGATCAACGGATTCGGCCGTATTGGCCGCACGATCCTGCGGCAAGTTCTGGCTTTGCCGAAAGGGTCGGATATTGAGCTGGTGCTGGTCAATGACATCGCGCCGTTGGAAACCTGCGCCTACCTGTTCAAATACGACAGTACCTTCGGACCCTACCCCGGGGACGTGTCCGAAGGCGATGCGGCGCTGGTCGTAGACGGCCGCTCAATTCCGATGACCCACAGCGCAGATCTGGCACTGGTCGATTTGCGAGGGGTGGATGTGATACTGGACTGCACCGGGATCGCACGCAGCTCGGACGTGGCGCGTCGCGGCTTGACGGCGGGCGTTGGCAAAGTCCTGATCTCGGGCCCCTCACCGGCTGCTGATGTGACAATCGTTCTAGGCGCCAACGAAGACGAACTGGGCAGCGCGCGCATCGTATCCAACGCCTCATGCACGACCAACGGTTTGGCACCACTGGTGAAAGTTTTAGATGAGATCGGTGGGGTGGCCTCGGGCCATATGACCACCATCCATTGCTATACCAATAGCCAACCCATGGTAGACGCCCCGCGCGGAGATCTTGCCCGATCCCGCGCCGGTGCCTTGTCGATGGTGCCGACGACCTCCAGCGCGACCCATCTGATTGACGTGGTTCTGCCGCATCTGGCCGGGCGCATCTCGGGTGCGGCGGTGCGCGTTCCAACCGCCAGCGTTTCCGCCGTTGACCTTGTGATCACACTGGAACGGGAAACGACCGCTGAATCCTTCAACACCCATTTCCGCGAAGCCGTCGACGCCGCACCCGTTTTGGGGTGGACAGATCTGCCGCTTGTATCTTCGGACCTTCGCGCACGTCCGGAATCCCTGGTGATCGCGGGCCCGGAAACGCGGATGGTCGGGGACAATCAAGTCCGCGTGTTTGGCTGGTACGACAATGAATGGGGGTTTTCCGCCCGCATGCTGGACGTGGCCCGCCTGATGGCCAAAGTCTGATCAGATCGCAACGCACCCGTGTTGCGTTGCGATCCGTTACCAAGCGCCTAATGTTCTTTCGGCAAGCTTCCGGTTCCATGCCCGGACAAGCCACCTGAAACCTCCTCAGTCGCCTCATCCGACAGCTCTTCGGGCAAGATCAGGTTCAGAACGATGGCGATTAATGCCGCCGGAAGCAGGCCGCTTTTCATCAGAATGCCCAGCGTATCGGGCAAGTGCTGCACGGCATCCGGTTCAAGCTGCAATCCAAATCCGATCGAAAGCGAGATTGCAAAGATCACCATATTGCGCCGGTTCCAGTCGACATCGGACAGCATTGAGACGCCCGCCGCCACAACCATTCCGAACATGACGATGACACCGCCCCCCAACACTTCGATGGGAACAGTTCGGATAATCGCACCAACTTTTGGGACAAGGCCACACACGATCAGGAACAAAGCCCCGATCGTGACAACATGGCGGCTCATGACGCCGGTCATGGCGATCAGGCCGACGTTCTGGCTGAAGGACGTGTTGGGCAGGCCTCCGAACACACCGGCAAGCGCCGAGCCGAAACCGTCGGCATAGGTCGCACCGGAGATCTCATCATCCGTCGCTTCGCGCCCGGCCCCGCCTTTGGTCACGCCAGACACGTCGCCAACTGTTTCGATGGCAGACACGAACGCCATCAGACAAAATCCAATGACGGCCGCAAATGAGAACTCGAACCCGTATTTGAATGGCATCGGCAGGGCAAAAGCGGACGCCCGGCTCCAACTGGTTCCAATGGCCTCGAATGTCACCATGCCAACTATCAAGGCATAGGCATAACCAACGACCAGACCGATCAGGACAGCCGAAACAGAAAGCATCCCGCGGGTAAAGAACTTAAGCGCCAGCGTGACGATGACCACGACCATGGCTGCTGACCAATTCAGCATGGACCCATATTCCGACGTTCCAATGGCGGGAACCCCACCAGCCGCGTATTGGATACCGACCTTGACCAACGCCAAACCAATCATCGTGACGACAAGGCCAGTCACAAGCGGGGGCAATGCAAACCGGATCTTGCCGATGACGGCGCCCAAGCAGGCATGAAACACTCCGCCAATAATCACACCACCAAACAAAGCGGCCAATCCATCAACACCCTTACCGGCAACAAGCGGGATCATGATCGGCAGAAAGGCAAAGCTTGTCCCTTGTACGATGGGCAACGCTGCACCAACCGGCCCCAACGTGATTGTCTGTAGCAAGGTCGCAATGCCCGCAAACAGCATCGACATCTGGATCAGGTACAGAAGTTCAGGAAAATCGGGCGAGTTTGATCCAAATCCGAACCCGGCCGCCCCGGCGACGATGATCGCGGGTGTCACGTTCGAAACAAACATCGCCAGCACGTGCTGGATGCCCAGCGGGATGGCTTTGTGCAGGGCTGGTGTATAAATTCGGGTCCCGAAGTTGTTCGGGTGAGCCTATGGAAGTGTCAGCCATGAGTACTGTCCTCTCTGCCAGAGTTCATGGTGGTATTGCCGCTTATCCTGCGGCTTCATTGGGCCCTGCTACGACCTGATAGGGCGTATCGAACCAGTATTCTTCAAGGTTTGGCCCTTCGCCGATTCTGTCGACAACAGCAAAAAGGCCCGGGCTGTGAAGCCGTGTCAGAACGCCGTGCCAAACAGCCTGATGATAGTTCACTGCCTGGCCCGGCTTGGTCAGAAATGCCCAGGGCTGGCCGGGTCCACCCTGCTCAGTCAGCACCACGATGACCAGAAAAGGGTTCTCGGTCATGGGAATGAAGGCCTGGCTGCCCTCGGGGTGACGTTCGACCATGTCTAGGCGATACGGCAAACTGCGCGGGTTGGCATCAAACGGGCTGATCCCCGCGCGACCTTCCTCGAAGTTCATAACCGCGCGATCATGGTACCGCCCGCATTTACCTTGATTGATGCTTTTGTCAGGGGTGCCGGACACCTCGATCAGATCCCCAAACGGCGCAAAGGCGTTTGCGGACATCGGTTCGGTCACGATTTGACGGCTCATGACGGCAAAACATCCCGCAGCCGGAGTTCAGCGATCCATTCGACCTGACGGCAGGCTTCGGCGAATTCGGTGGTCCGATCTTGGTCGATGCGGCGCTGGAATGCCTGAAGGATCGAGGTTTTGTCATGATCCCGAATAGCAATGATGAAGGGAAATCCGAATTTCGCGGTGTAGCGCTGGTTCAAATCGGTGAACGTCGCGCGTTCGCCTCTGTCAGCGCATCCAATCCTGCTGATGCCTGTTCTGATGTACTTTCGCTGGTCAATCGCTTGGCCAGTGCTAGTTTGCCTGCCAAGTCAGGATGGGCAGTCAACACGCCCAGCCTTGCATCTTCGGATGCCGACCGGAACATGCATGTCAGGGCGTTGTGCGCCCCACCCGCCGTGTCATGCGCAGGCCCTAACTCAAGATCAAATGCACGCTCCGCAATCCAGGCTGAATGTTCGAATATCCCTGCAAGAGGCAACAAAATCCGAACGGCTCATCTGCGACGGTTTGGGGTGTGTTTCTGGCGGATGTGTAGCGGCCCAGTGCTCGGCAATTTGAAGTCGCGTTGCGAACCAGACATCCGAGAACCCGCGCGCATAATCCAGAAATCACTTTGGTGCCATCACCCGACCGGGACGTCCTATGAGGCGACAATGCAACCCGATCGACAGCATCTTTGGGGCATCCTCTTCATCTTCATTATACAGCGCATCGAAGCTGTCTTTGAGATAGGAAAAAGAGCCGATCCCCGGCGTTGAACCCCTGAGGCGTGGCAAACCGCATGTCATTGCAGTCCAACGTGTAAGGCACAATCAACTGACCCCGCCCATCTGTCCGCATCCAATAGGGCAAGTCATCGGCATAAGTATCGGCGACATAGGCAAACCCACCCTCTTCAGCCGCCAGCGTGATCGTGTTTTTCGAGCAGCGTCTGGTGTACCAGCCGCGCGGATGTTCGCCGAAAACTTCGGTGTGGAACCGGATCGCCTCGAGAATCTGGGCGCGCTCTTCGTCTTTCGGCATGTCCTTGTGCTCGACCTACTTGAGGCCGTGGCTGGCAATCCCCCATCCTGCGGCCTTCATTGCACCAACCTGATCCGGTGACCGAGCCAAGGCCGTCGCCACATCGTATACAGTTATGAGTAGATCCTTCATCAAGCGGTGAAGCCGCCAGAACCCAGCCCGCGCGCCATATTCATAGATCGATTCCATGTTCAGGTGGCGTTGCCCGGGCCATGGGGCGGCACCGACGATTTCGGACAAAAACGCCTCGGACGCGGCGTCACCATGCAAAACGCAGTTTTCGCCGCCCTCCTCATAGTTCAGCACGATCCGAACGGCGAGCTTTGCTCCACCCGGCCATTGCGCATCAAGCGGGTTGGCACCATACCCGAGCATATCGCGCGGGTAACGAGAAGGCTGCATCGCGGTTTTTCGTCCTTTCATTCGTCCGCTGCCTACTGCCATAGCGCAGAAACCCGAATAGGATTATCAAATCAATCCGAGCAGTGGTTCGGGTTCTTTCGGCATTTCAACAGTTTTGATGTTTGTACCAGACTGTGGCAGACCAGAAGAGACACCGAAATGGAGGCCACCGTGGCAGGATTTCTGACAACCCATGTTCTGGACACCGCCCGGGGTTGCCCGGCCGACGGTCTAAAAATCGTACTCTACAAGGTAACCGGCAATTCCCACCGGAAACTGGTAGAGATCGAGACCAATTCCGACGGCCGCACCAACAGCCCAATTTTTCCGCAGGAAGACTTCAAGACAGGCACTTATGAGCTGATTTTCTACGCCGGAGATTATCTTCGTGCTTCAGGGCAGTCCGGAGACGAGCCGCTGTTTCTGGACCAAATCCCTATTCGATTTGGCATGTCGGATGCCGAGGCGCACTATCATGTACCCCTATTGCTTTCACCCTACGGATATTCGACCTATCGCGGAAGCTGAGGTTTCAAGCACTTGGCGGGCTGACCACTTTTTCGATCAGCTCAATCATGAAATCCATGAACAACCGCGCCTTTGGGTCCTGATGGCGGCGATGGGTATAAAGGCAGGCCATTTGCACCGGCACAGGCGGAGATTGCGACGCGACCGGAATCAGGTCGCCGGCTTTCAGATGGTCGGCTACCTCGAACACTGGTTTCAGGGCGATGCCTTGGCCCGACAACGTCCAATCTGTCAGCATATCCCCATCATCACATTCAAAGCGCCCCGAGACCGCGAGTTCAGGCATTCATGCTTGCCTGAGATCAGATCGGCCCCGGTCTGCGGCATACCACGCCGTTTCACATAGTCTGGCGCGGCACACAGCACCCGCTGGCAATCCGCAATCTTGCGAATGCGCAGAGTGCTGTCTTCGGGCTGGCCAATGAAAAACGCCAGATCCAACCCCTCGGTGGTCAGGTCCACCGATCGATCGGTCAATCGCAATCGCACGTCAATCTCGGGGTAAAGCGCCAGAAAATCAGGTACCTGGGGTGCCAAAAGACGACGCCCAACGCCAAAAGAGGCCGCCACAAACAATGAGCCGCGCGGTGCTTCGGTCAGATGCTCCACCTTCGCCTCGGCCTCGTCCACCGCGTCCGGAACCGAGATGGCACCGGGGTAAAACGCCCGTCTCTGTTCGGTCGGTGTCAGATTCCGGGTTGTGCGTTGGAACAGGCGAACGCTCAGATGATCCTCAAGCTGCGATATCCGCGCCGAGGTGACGGCAGGCGAAATGCGCAGGTCGCGACCAGCCGCAGACATGCTGCCCAGATCGTAGACCCCGAAGAAAGTGCGATATTGCCCAGATAGGACATCTTTTCGTTTTTTTTTGATACAGTTGGGCAATTAACGGGAATACCGAACAAATACCTGCTTGCCTAGTGTGGCGACACGCAATCGGAGACCACTTGAAGTATGACTTCGCCGTGTTCTGGGACTGGATGGCCTTTGCCATGCGCTGGTTGCGCGTCATCACGGCCATCGCTTGGATCGCAGTGGATGATCTGAAAAACGGGCGCACAGCGGACCCGAAATACGGCAAGATCGCCAAGCTGCGATCGACCCACAATAACTATCTGACGCTGCCGGTCGTGTTCCTGATGCTGTCAAACCACTATCCGCTGGCCTTTGCGACGCAATACAACTGGATCATTGCGGCACTTGTGTTCCTCATGGGAGTGGCGATCCGGCACTATTTCAACACGCGCCACGCCCGTACCGGCAACCCCAACCTGGATTTGGCTGGTCACCGCGCTGCTGTTTATCGCGATCATCTGGCTGTCGACGGCACCGATGTACAAAACACTGGAAGAGGTCGTGGCGCTGCCACTGACGTCCTACGAACAACGCTTTGCAGCCGCGGATGGGTTCGAAGAAGCGCATGATGTCGTGCTGGGTCGCTGCTCGATGTGCCATGTGCGCGAACCTGTTTGGGAGGGTATTCTTTGGGCGCCCAAAGGGGTTCTTCTGGAGACCCAGGCCGACATTGCCCGCAATGCCAAGCAAATTTATCTGCAGGCGGGCGTCAGTCATGCAACGCCCCATGCCAATGTTACCTATATGGAACCGGAAGACCGCGACACCATCATACGATGGGTCCGTAACGCAGGACTATAGCGCGACCAAAGTTGCGGCTTAAATGGTCCGGGGAAACTTTTAGGCCCTTTCCCCGAGGGGTTTCAGATGCTCTAACATAAGCTTAGTGAGCTGCGAACACATCACAACGTGGCGCATCTAATTTCGACTAGGGGCAGTTGGAGCTATTTGATGCAGGGGAGCACACCGCAAGGCATTCTGAGATGCTGGATGATCGGAGCGGTAATGACTCTGGTGCCAACCTCCTTGGTTGCTCTAGAAACCACCCTTACAGCCCCCGGAGCGCCCAAAGAGCTGGTGGAGCGATTGGAACAGACATCTTCGGTTGCTACTGCCAACAACCGCGGGCTTGATACGCCGCTGGAAATCCTGTCTGCCGCTTTGTCAGACTACCGCACGCTTGTTCAGATCTTATACGACGAAGGATATTTCAGCCCCGTTGTCAGCATCAAGCTCGACGGGCAAGAGGCTGCCGAACTCAGCTCGCTCAGTGTTCCCGCACAAATCAATCGTGCGGTCATCACCGTTGAAACCGGTCCGACATTCAAATTCGGAACTGCCACGATCCAGCCATTGGCCCCAGACACCGAACTGCCCGAGCAATTTGCGCCCGGCAAGCTTGCCACGACAGGCGCCATCCAAAGAGCCGCATCCGCAGGTGTTCAGGGTTGGAGGGATGCAGGTCATGCCAAGGCAAGTGTGGCCGGGCAAAAGGTCATCGCACGCCACGCACAGGCGCAGCTTGACGCGCAAATCAGCCTTGATCCCGACAGCAGACTGACTTTTGGCAGGATGTTCATCGACGGCGACACGGACGTCCGCCATCGTTCGATCGAAAAGATCGCCGGATTTCCGAGCGGCGAAGTGTATTCGCCTGCACAGATCCAGAAGGTCGGCACCCGGCTTCGCCGGACCGGGACATTCAACGTGGTGTCCCTGCAGGAAAGGGAAACACCCAACCCGGATGGCACGCTTGATTTTGATGCGACCTTTGAGGACCTGCCCAAACGCCGCCTGACCTTTGGTGTCGAGCTCGCGTCGCGTGATGGCGTGGATGTCACGGCAACCTGGACCCACCGCAATATGTTCAGGCGGGCCGAACGGCTACGCTTTGAGGCTGCTGTTCGCAACATTGGCGGGGCCGAGGATATTGATGGCCGGATCGGTCTGAGGCTGGATCAACCCGATCGTTTGGGTCCCGATGACGCGACATTCTGGAGCACGTTGCTAGAGCGGCGCAATACAGAAAACTACAACGTGACAGTGGCGTCGCTGGCCTATGGTGCGCGGCGCACGTTTTCGGATCAGCTTTATGCCGAAGCATCGGCCGGTTTCCAGTGGTCCGACGCTGATGACGCCTATGGCAACGGGCGTAAATTCCGGTATTTCATCCTGCCCTTCCGCTCGGAATGGGACAAACGCGACAGCAAGGTCAGCGCGACGCGTGGGTTCTATCTGGATTCGCAGGTGATGCCGTTTGTGGGCTTTTCCGGTTCAGACACCGGCCTCAGGCTGTATTTCGATGGCCGCGCCTATACCAGTTTTGGAACGGCAGGAAATCTCGTTCTGGCCGGGCGGGTTCAACTGGGCTCGGTCATTGGGCCACCGGCAGATGGCGTCACACCAGATTTTCTGTTCTTTTCAGGTGGCGCTGGAACAGTGCGTGGGCAACCGTTTGAAAGCCTCGGGATTCCGGTGGGCACTGGGGTTGCGGGCGGAAAGTCCTTCCTTGGGCTTTCCGGTGAAGTGCGCGGCAAGGTTACCAAAAGCCTGTCGTTGGTGGGGTTTTATGACTACGGTATAGTAGACACATCGTCATTTGTTGGCAGCGGTGCGGCAGATCACGCGGGCGCAGGGATTGGCGTCAGATATGATCTGGGTGGATTTGGTCCGCTGCGCCTTGACCTTGCCGTTCCGGTACAAGGCAACACCGGAGACGGCCTGCAGTTCTATATCGGGATTGGACAGGCATTTTGATACATCGTCTTTCGGCCCCTCTTCTGATCGGCGCGCTGGTTTGCACCCCCGCTTTAGTGCAGGCACAAGAGGGTCAGGGCGGCAGCATGGTTGAGCGGTTCCTGCAGGATACGCTCTCGGGTGACAATCAGAACGTCACGGTCAAAGGGCTGCAAGGGGCGCTTAGCTCTCGGGCGACGATCCAGGAAATCACTGTGTCCGATGACCAAGGCGTTTGGCTCACCATCAAGGATGCTGAGCTGGATTGGAACCGATTGGGACTAATCCGTGGTCGGTTCGCAGTCAATACGCTGACAGCGCAGGAAATCGATATCGCCAGGGCCCCAGGCACAACCACAACGGACGAGCCGCCCCCATCCGCTGAAACACAACCTTTCCAACTGCCGGAACTGCCCGTCGCCATTGAAATCGGAGAGATCCGGATTGATGAGCTTGCACTCGGTCAACCTTTGATCGGTGTGGCGGCCCAACTTGCGGTAAACGGCAACCTGTCTTTGGCCGATGGCACGCTGGACACCAACCTGGACATTACCCGTCTGGATCGGGCCGGTGATGAAATAGTCCTGGCGGCGGGGTTCGAGAACTCGAGCAGCCAGATCGACCTGGATCTGAAAGTGATAGAATCGTCAGGCGGATTGATTTCAACTGCGCTGAAAATTCCCAACGAACCTCCGATCGAGTTGACGGCCAAAGGGTCCGGACCCGTCGACGACTTCACCGCCGACATCGGACTGGCCAGCAACAATCAGGAATACGTTGGCGGTCAGGTTCGTCTTCGTTCAGCTCTTGAAACCGATGGAACCGAAGGGGAAGGGATCGCATTTACAGCCGATCTCAGCGGCGATCTGACCCCTTTTGTGGCCAGAAACATGGACGTGTTCTTCGGCAAAGAAACCAGCTTGTTCGTGGATGGGCAAACCCACCCGGATGGTGCCCTGGACATAAGTGATTTGAAGTTCACCTCTCAGGCAATGAACCTTGACGGCAATCTGAAACTGGGCCCCGGTGGCGTATTGCAACTTGCGGCACTCGAGGGAAAAATCACCCCACCTAACGGAGAAACCGTCGTTCTGCCGGTATCAGGCGGGGATACGTCTGTTGAGGCTGCTCAGATCTCTGTGCTGTTTGATCAAACAAACGACGGTCTGTGGGATGTGAACCTTTCAGCCGATGCGGTGCGATCAGAAAACATCGACATGGACCGCGCTCAGATCACGGCGCAGGGGTCATTGGATCAGGGGGCCGTTCGTAAGATCAGCGGCGTTTTGCAGGCCGCTTTGGACGGCATCGACATGGCCGACCCAGCCCTTAATACGGCGCTTGGGGATCGCATCACCTTGGATGGGGCTTTTGAGTATGGCAATGATCAGTCCTTGAACTTGTCTGATTTCGAACTGATCGGCTCGGATTTCCTGTTGGGCGTTGACGCCCTGATCAGTGGATTGGATAGCGGACTGAACATTGACGGCTCTGCCTCGCTGGAAGCATCCGACATTTCGCGTTTTTCTGATCTGGCGAAGCTGGATCTGGGCGGGAAAGCCTCGGCGCAGGTCACAGGCAGCGGGTCACCGATTGAAGGCAGTTTTGACGGCAAGCTTGATGTCAGCGGCAGTGATCTGTCCACCGGGCGCGACGATATTGATCCGCTGATCACCGGTGAAACAACAATCACATTGGATGCAAAACGCGATACGGACGGGGTGACAATACGCGAGTTTGCCTTGAACGGAGAGGCTTTGCGCGCGCACGCCAGCGGCAAGGTCACAACGCCGGATGGCAACCTTTCCATTGATGGTCAGGCCAGCGTCAATGCCCCGGACCTTTCGGGTTTTTCTGGTTTAGCGAAACGCGACCTAGGGGGCAGCGTTCAGGCCAAGCTGGACGGCAAGGGCACTGTTCAGACGCTGGAGTTTGATGGCGTGGCCAGCGTCACCGGGCGCGATATCAAAACCGGTATGGATGAGATCGACCCGTTGCTGACCGGCCAGACATCGGTCGAATTTGACGGCGCCCTGTCACAGCAACAGATCGTCGTCCGTCAGGCGACCGTGAACGGATCAGCGCTGACGGCACAGGTCGACGCTACGATCGACGATCCGACGGGCAATCTGGCTGTCGATGGCCAGGCCAGTATGAACGTCCCGGATTTGTCTGTGCTGTCCGGCCTTGCCGGACGCGATCTGGCTGGATCAATCAAGGGCGACGTTCAGGGCAAAGGCGCAAAAGGAAGCGAGACTTTCGATGTCCAAGGCAACATCACCGCAAACGACATTCAAACGGGCATCGCCGCGCTGGACAAATTGATTCAAGGGCGCACGACGCTGGTTGTCGACGCGTTGAAAGAGGGCAGCGGCCTGAATATCCGCGACTTTCGCCTGAATGGTACAGCTTTGTCGGCCAATGCCTCGGGTCAGTTGAACCGCGAATCCGGGGGGCTGGATTTCTCGGCCAAACTGGATGATTTGGCACGTTTGTCGAACACCTTGTCTGGTCCGCTGCAACTGGTTGCCAATGTGGCACCTTCCGGCTCCGGGTTTGAAGGTACAGCCAAACTGCAAGGACCCGACAGCTCGTATGCCAGCCTGTCCGGAACAGTGGATACGGATGGGGCCGCAGATCTAGATTTTGACGCCAAGCTCAACCGCGTCGAACGCTTCGCGTCAGAGTTTCCCGGGACTGTTTCTGCCACGGGAAACGCCAAGCGGAACAATGGCGTCTGGACAATTGATGCCAACGCCAAAGGCCCGGCCAACATCAACAGCGATGTGGCAGGCACGTTTGACGAAACCAGCGGCAACGCGGATCTGACGGCACAAGGCGGGGTCAATCTTGGCATCGCCAACATCTTTGTGACGCCCAACAAGATCGACGGATCCGCCCGCTTCAATCTGGCGCTAAAAGGCCAACCAGCGTTGGATTCACTAAGTGGTTCGATCACAACGTCCGGCACATCCTTCGCAATCCCAACCGCCGGTCAGACCATAACCGGGATCAGCGGTTCGGTCGATCTGGCCCGCAGCCGTGCAACAATATCGCTAAACGGCGGTGTACGCGCCGGCGGCGGTTTTACAGTCAGCGGCCCGGTGGCCCTGACACCGCCCTTCAACGCACAGATCACGACACAGCTGAACAGCCTCGTTCTGACAGACAAGCTGTTGTACAAAACGACGCTGAATGGCCAAATTGCCATGACCGGTGCATTGGCCGGGAACAGCTCGCTTTCCGGACAAATCAGTTTTGACGAAACCAATATCAATCTTGCTGCGGCCGCCGGTGCAGTGGGCGCAGCACCAATCCCCGAGATCCAGCACATCAACGAAAGCCGTGCCGGCTTTATCACCCGCGAGCGCGCGCAGTTGGTCGTCACAGAAAAAGGATCAAAAGGCGATTCCCGCATCGCGCTGGATATTAGCCTGCTCGCCCCAAAGGCCGTATTTGTCCGCGGCCGCGGCGTGAATGCGGAACTGGGTGGTCGCATTGTGATCGGCGGAACCACAACGTCAATCGTTCCATCCGGGCAGATCGATCTGATCCGGGGCACTTTTGACATTCTGGGCCGCAGGCTGGAGCTGACAAAAGGCATCGTCAGTCTGCAGGGCGATCTGACGCCGTATATCGAATTCGAGTCTTCAGCCAGTACCTCCGACGGCACCGCAACGATCGAAATCGCGGGCCCACTGGACTCACCCGAGGTTGACGTGTTCTCGGATCCGGAACGCCCCGCCGAAGAGGCGCTGGCCATGCTGTTGTTCGGGAACCGCTTTTCCGAGATATCGCCGTTTCTGATCGCGCAGATGGCGGCATCATTGGCACAGCTTAGCGGCGCGGGCGGCGATTCGACCAAGGGACTGCGTGAATCCACCGGCCTTGATACCGTCGACATCGGCGCGACCGAAGGCGGTGCAGGCCGTCTGGGGGCCGGTGCGTATCTTAGCGACAACCTCTATACGGATTTCACGGTGAACACCGAAGGCGATACCGAGGTCAACCTGAACCTGGATGTCACAGATAATTTTTCGGTCAAGGGCACTGTCGACGGCAAAGGCGAAACCGGTATCGGAGTGTTTTTTGCCAGGGACTACTAAGCTCGGATCACTGCGGTATCACTTGCGACGTATGCCGATTGGTTGACCGATCTGGGGTGCGGGCTCCAGAGTTTTGTGATCTTCGACCATCTGCATCAGACGCGCCACGGCCCAGTCCGGATACGGCACCGACCGCCCGGTGGTGTGGCTGACATTCATGAACAATGCCTCTTGCGTGGCGCAGACATGACAGTCTGAGGTCGAGATCATCTGGGCGAAGTAGTGACCTCTTTTGGGGTCAGCATCCAACATCCGAAAGTGAAAATGGAACGGCATGTCTTGGGTAATCTCTCGCAGAAAATGCAGGTGCGACTGAATGATGTACGGGCCCTGCCCCAGCGCATTGACTTGCAATTCCCCCAACCCGAGGTGATCCACCATCAACGTCTCAAGCGCCATGTCAAAAGCGACACCGTAGTATCCGACATTCATATGGCCGTTGTAGTCGATCCAAGCAGTGTCCACCGCTCCACCGCAGATTTCGACCGGCATCGGATACGGTCCGTCATGTCCACCCAAAGACGTATTCGTCATCTGTGTTCCCCCCGTTCAGGCGCATACATCAAGGCCGCATGCGGGCCGAAAGTCCAGCTTTGACACGAAAAAGGGCGGCCTCCTTAGGGCCGCCCTGTGTGTTTTAACCGTTTGAGAGGTTATTCTGCCGCAATAGCGTCTTCGATCTTTTCAACGCGAATGGCCGAGAATTTGAACTCGGGGATTTTGCCATAGGGATCGATGGCCGAGTTGGTCAGGATGTTCGCCGCCGCCTCGACATAGGCAAACGGTATGAACACCATATCCTCGGCAATCGCGCGGTCGGCGCGCACCATGATCTCGATCGAGCCACGACGGGTGGTCAGGCGGATCATCTCACCCGGTTCGATCCCCATCAGCTTCAGCTGACGCGGGTTCATCGAACAGTTCGCCTCCGGCTCAACCGCATCCAGAACGGTGGCACGACGGGTCATCGACCCGGTGTGCCAGTGTTCCAGCTGACGTCCGGTGGTGGCGATCATCGGGTACTCTTCATCGGGTGCTTCGTCGGGCGGTATGACGCTGGCCGGGGTGAACCTGGCCTTGCCCTCGGCACGGGGGAAGCCATCACCGAACACAATCGCCTGACCGGGGTCAGTCTCGCTGAGCGACGGGTAAGTGATCGTCTCGGTTTCAAGCCGTTCCCATGTGATGTTGTCCAGCGACGCCATGGTCAGCTTCATCTCGGCAAAGACCTGAGACACATCCGCGTAGTCCCAGTTCAGCCCGATGCGCTGTGCCAGCTCAACGGTGATCTTCCAATCCTCGCGCGCCTCACCCGGAGGGTTCACGGCTGGTCGCACCCGCTGCACCTGACGGTTGGTGTTCGACACGGTGCCGTTCTTTTCATAAAGCGCTGAGGCGGGCAGGATGATGTCGGCATAGTTGGCTGTCTCGGTCAGGAAGATGTCCTGCACGATCATCAGCTCCAACTTGGCCAGCGCCTCGCGTGCGTGACCGACATCCGGGTCGGACATGGCTGGGTTTTCACCCTGAATGTACATGCCCTTGATGTTGCCCGCATAAGCCTGATCGATGATCTCGGTGACCGTCAGACCCTTCTCGTTCGAGAAGTCGTCAGAGTTCCAGACATTGTTGAACTTGGCCCGAATGTCATCGTTCATAACCGACTGATAATCCGGCAGGAACATCGGGATCAGACCCGCGTCAGACGCGCCCTGCACATTGTTCTGACCGCGCAGCGGATGCAGACCCGCACCGGGCTTTCCGACATTACCCGTCATCAGAGCCAGCGAGATCAGGCAGCGAGAATTGTCGGTGCCGTGGATATGCTGGCTTACGCCCATGCCCCAGAAGATCAGACCAGCCTTGGCCTGTGCAAACGTGCGGGCCACGCGGCGCAACTGATCCGGTTCGATGCCGCAGATCGGCGCCATCGCCTCGGGGGTGAAGGCACGCAGGTGTTCTTTCTCGGCCTCCCAGTTCTCGGTCCAGCGATGGATGTACTGGCTGTCATACAGCTCTTCCTCGACGATCACATTCATGATCGCGTTGAGCATCGAGACATCCGCACCCGGGCGGAATTGCAGCATCTCGTCGGCAAACTTGCGCATGCCAACACCGCGCGGATCCATCACGATCAGCTTGCCGCCGCGTTTGGTGAACTGCTTGAAATAGGTCGCCGCAACGGGATGGTTTTCAATCGGGTTGGCCCCGATGATGATCACAACATCCGAATTTTCGACCTCGTTAAAGGTCGCGGTCACCGCGCCCGAACCCACATTTTCAATCAGCGCGGCAACAGAAGACGCGTGGCACAGACGGGTGCAGTGGTCGACGTTGTTGTGGCGGAAGCCCTGACGGATGAACTTCTGGAACAGATAGGCTTCTTCGTTGGTGCATTTGGCCGAACCAAAGCCCGCGACGTTACGCGGGTCATCCTCGCGCAGCGCCTTCAGCTTGGTGGCGGCCAGATCCATCGCCTCTTCCCACGTTGCTTCGCGGAAATGGGTGTCCAGATTGCCGGGATCGACGTTCAGTCCCTTGGCCGGCGCATCCTCGCGTCGGATCAGCGGCTTGGTCAGGCGGTGTGGGTGATGGATGTAGTCAAAACCAAACCTGCCTTTGACGCACAACCGACCTTCGTTGGCGGGACCGTTGATGCCCTCGACATATTTGACCTTGCCGTCTTTGACCTTCAGCGAAACCTTGCAGCCGACACCGCAGAACGGGCAAACGCTTTCAGTTTCCGAGTCGTAGTCCTTGCTGTCGCCGAGTTGCTGGTCGTCCAGTACTGTGGCGGTCAT
Organism: Ruegeria sp. EL01; assembly: GCF_900313035.1. Lineage (GTDB taxonomy): Bacteria > Pseudomonadota > Alphaproteobacteria > Rhodobacterales > Rhodobacteraceae > Ruegeria. The sequence goes on from NZ_OMPS01000041.1 coordinate 158,177, forward strand.
CAAAGCACCTGTTGGGCAGGCCTGAACGCATTCGCCACAGGCCACACAAGAGGAATCGCCCATTGGGTCGTTCTGGTCGAACACCACCTGTGCGGTGTGGCCTCGCCCGGCCATGCCGATCACGTCATTCACCTGCACATCGCGGCAGGCCCGGACACAGAGGTTGCAGTTGATGCAGGCATCCAGATTGACCCGCATCGCCACGTGGCTGTCATCCAACAGCGGGATTTTGTTCGGCTCTTTTGTCGGGAACCGGCTGTCGCTGACGTCGTTCAGCTTTGCCATGTCCCAGAAGTGGCTTGAGACATCGTGCGGCTGTTCGGGTTGATCCGCGACCAACAGTTCCATCACCATGGCACGGGATTTCTCGGCGCGGTCGGTATCGGTTTTGACAACCATTCCTTCGGCGGCTGGACGGATGCACGAGGCGACCAGAGTGCGCTCGCCCTCCACCTCGACCATACAGGCGCGGCAGTTGCCGTCCGGCTTATAGCCGGGTTGCGGCTTGTGACATAAGTGCGGGATCGTGAACCCCTGCCCCTTGGCGGCTTCCCAGATGGTCCAGCCCTCGGGCACGGTGACATCATCGCCGTTCAGGTTGAAGGTGACGGTTTTGGTTGGGCTTGCATCAAGCATGGCTCTGTCTCCCTCAGATTTCGTCAGCGAAGTGTTTCATGACCAGGCGGATCGGGTTCGGGGCCGCTTGCCCCAGCCCGCAGATCGAGGCATCGCCCATGACCTGACACAGGTCCTCCAGCAGGTCCTGATCCCACTTGTCAGCCTGCATAAGTTTCACCGCCTTTTCGCAGCCCGCCCGGCAGGGCGTACACTGGCCGCAGCTTTCATCCTCGAAGAAGCGCAGCATGTTCAACGCGGCATCGCGCGCGGTGTCTTGATCAGACAGAACCACTACGGCAGCCGAGCCGATAAACGTGCCCAGCGGCTGCAGAGTGTCAAAATCCAGTGGAACATCATCAATGCTAGCGGGCAGCAGACCCGAAGACGGCCCACCCGGTTGATAAGCCTTGAATGCGTGGCCCTCGGCCATGCCTCCAGCGGCCTCGATCACGTCCAGAATGGTCGAACCTGCAGGCAGCAGGTACACACCCGGCTTGGCCACACGACCCGAGACCGAATAACTGCGCAAGCCCTTGCGGCCGTTTTTCTCTGTGCTGTTGAGGCATTCCGGCCCCTCGCGACAGATCTTGGACACCCAATGCAACGTCTCGACATTGTGCACCAAAGTCGGGCGGTTGAAGACACCAACCTGCGCCACGAACGGAGGTCGGTGACGCGGCAGGCCCTTTTTGCCCTCGATCGATTCAATCATCGCGGATTCTTCACCGCAGATGTAAGCACCGGCACCCCGACGGAGGTCGATATAGCCCTTCTCGACGATCCCGGCTTGTTCAAGCGCGGCAATTTCGCGGGCGAGGATTTCCAGCACAGCCGGGTATTCGTCACGCATATAGATAAAGCAGGTCTCGGCCTCGACCGCCCATGCGGCGATCAGCATGCCTTCGAGGAAGACGTGCGGTGTGCGTTCCAGATAATAGCGGTCTTTGAAGGTGCCGGGCTCGCCCTCATCGCCGTTCACGGCCAGATAGCGGGTGCCTTCGTTCATGCGAACAAAGCCCCACTTCTTGCCGGACGGGAAGCCAGCACCTCCCAGACCACGCAGACCCGAGGACAGAATGTCGTCCTGCACCTTTTCCCAGTCGCCGCTGTCGCGCAGATCTTTCAGTTTGGCGTAGCCGCCGTTTTTGGCATAGGCGGAGAAGGTCTCATAATCGGGCAAATGCGCGTGGGTATCATCAGCGGCAATCGCAGCCTGCACTTTTTCAGGGGTCGCGTGATCGATATGGTTGTGACCGATCTCAAGCACCGGGGCGGTATCACAACGGCCCATGCAGGGCGCTCGGACAACACGAACCTCAGAGGCATCCAACCCGTCCTCAAGTGCCTTTTGCAACTGCTGAGCACCAGCCATTTCACAAGACAGGGAATCACAGACTCGAATCGTCAGCGCGGGCGGAGGTGCCTCATCTTCTTTCACCACATCGAAATGGGCGTAGAAAGTGGCGGTCTCATAGATTTCGGCCTGGCCCACACGCATCTCAACGGCCAAAGCGGCTATGTGGTCGGCGCTGATATGGCCGTGCGCGTCCTGAATCAAATGCAGGAATTCGATCAACAAGTCCCGGCGGCGCGGGCGATCCCCCAGCAGGCGCTTGATTTCTGCCTGTGCCTCATCCGTGAATTGACGGCCTTTGGGCGTGTGCCGCCCTTTGCCTTTACCTGACTTCCAGACGCCCTTGGGTGCGCCTGATGGCTTGGTATCTAGTGGTGCCATGATGTCCTCCGATTGAGGTTCGGTCTCTCATCAGGTTAGCATATCGTCAAATCGCATATCACTATCGCACGATAACGACAGGTTATCACCGTAAAGACGTCACGACGGCGCGCAATGCCGCAACCGTTGGCAATTCGGGATCGCGCGTGAGGGTCGCCAGACAAATCGGTTTACTTACAACAGGATCGACCAACGGCAGTACCTTTGTACCCTTCAGTTCGCCCAACGCCCGCACCAGAACGCGCGGCACAACGGTTGCGGCCAAGCCTTCGCGGGCCATAACCATCGAGGCCGTAAACCCGCTGGTTTCAGCCACGACATGCGGATGAAGACCCTGCTCTGCAAAGATCCGATCCAGAATGCGCCGATTCTGCATTTGCGGTTCCAGCAGGCTGATCGGAAACTCAGCCACCCGAGCCCACGGGATCGGCCCGGTCTCATCCGTCATGTGCGAGGGAACCAACAAGACATATGTCTCTTCATACAACGGCTGAACCTGACGCAAATCGGTACCAATACTATCGCCATATGTCACGCCCGCATCCAGACTGCCCTCATCCAGCCGATGCTGAATGGCATTGGCCGACATGGTTTCGATCCGGGACAGGATACGTGGATGGGCCTGCTGCAGTCGTTTGATCAATCGACCTGTAAAAGCGGTCGCCGTCGGGATCACGCCGAGAATTAGCGTCCCGGTGATTTCACCCCGGGTTGCCAATACTTGCTGCTCCAGCGCTTTGGCATCGTCCAGAATGCGTCGTGCACGGCGAACAATCATCTCGCCTTCTTCGGTCAGGCCCTGAAACCGATTGGCCCGGCGCACGATGGACACACCCAACCGATCTTCGAGATTGCGGATGCGCATTGAAAACGCAGGCTGAGATATCCCGCACTCCTCGGCCGCCCTGGCAAAGTGTCGGTGCCGCGCCAAGGCGCTGAGCAATTGCAGGTCGCGAATCTCGATCACTCTGGGCCTCGGTGTGCTGACAGCTGGGGCAGGATAACTTTCTCTGGCTGCAGCGAAAGACCTTTAATGATCAGGTATTGAACAAGAAGTGCATAACGTCGCCATCCTTGACGACATAGCCTTTGCCTTCGGCCCGCATCTTGCCGGCCTCTTTGGCGCCCTGTTCCCCATTGGCTGTGATATAATCATCGTAGGCAATGGTTTCGGCGCGGATGAAACCTTTTTCGAAGTCACCGTGAATCACGCCAGCCGCCTGCGGCGCAGCAGTGCCTGTCCGAATGGTCCATGCGCGGGCCTCTTTCGGGCCAACGGTGAAATAGGTTTCCAGCTTGAGCAAATCGTAACCAGCGCGGATCAGGCGGTCGAGACCGGGCTCTTCCAGACCCATTTCCTCAAGGAACATCTGGGCTTCGTCCTGTTCCAGCAGGCTGATCTCTTCTTCGATCTTTGCGCTGATGATGACATGGGAATTGCCCTGCGCGGCGGCCATTTCGGCAACGCGGGTCGAGTATTCATTGCCTTCTACGGCTTCTTCTTCGGACACGTTGCAGACATACAGAACCGGCTTGGTGGTCAGCAGCTGCAGCATCTTCCAGGCTTTTGAATCCTCATCGCTGACTTCGACCAGACGCGCGGGCTTGCCACCTTCCAGCATTGCCTGCGCTTCGGCCAACAAACGCTCCTGCTGTTGGGCTTCTTTGTCGTTGCCTTTCAGCTTGCGCACCAGGTTTGCGCGACGTTTTTCGATGCTTTCCAAATCCGCCAGCATCAACTCGGTCTCGATGGTGTCAGCATCTGCCACCGGATCAACGCGTCCGTCCACATGGGTCACATCGCCATCTTCGAAACACCGCAAAACATGGGCAATTGCGTCGGTTTCGCGGATGTTGGCAAGGAACTGGTTGCCCAGCCCTTCCCCCTGCGAGGCTCCTTTGACCAGGCCTGCAATATCTACAAAGGTCATTCGTGTCGGGATGATCTGCTTCGAACTCGCAATCGCCGCCAGCTTATCCAGACGGTCATCAGGCACGGCCACGTCGCCCACATTGGGTTCAATCGTGCAGAACGGGAAATTCGCTGCCTGTGCGGCCGCGGTTTTGGTCAGCGCATTGAAGAGGGTCGACTTGCCCACGTTCGGCAAACCCACGATTCCCATTTTAAAGCCCATGATGGTCTCCTGATGCCATTCGCGGCTGCTTCTAGGCAGGTCCGGGTCGATGCGCAAGCGGTTGGGCAAGCGACGCTCAATTGAGCCTGTTAGGACACATCACAAAATTGTTCGGTAGTTTTCGATGTTTGTGTCCTTGTGCAATTTGAAAAATGCGCCTTAAAGTCACCACTTAGCGAACAACAACAACAACAACTTACTGACAGATTGATATGAAGACACTCCTTCTAGTTTCCGCTGCGGCCATTGGCGCCGCAACCGCCGCGCCTGCCCAATCCATCGTTTTTGGTGCCGGATATGCAGATTATTCGGACAGTATGTCCGAGGATCAGGCTATTTTGTCGCTGGAATACCAACACAGTCCCTTTCATCAGGCGACACGGTTCAGTGCCGCTTGGGGCGCTGCTTTGTCGGTCGACACTGACGGCGACACACATATCGGCGCTGGTCTGATCGGCGTCTATACGCTGGGTGATCGCTGGTTTGTCGAGGGCAGCGTCATGCCCGGGTACTATGACGAAGGAAATGATCTGAACGATCTGGGCGGCAGCTTTCAGATCCGCAGCCTTCTGGGCCTTGGCTACACGCTGAACGGCGGCAACAAAGTTTCAGTTGCAGTCACCCATAAATCCAATGCCAGCACCCAGGACGAAAACCCCGGGGTGAACGCTCTTTTACTGCGGTATCATTACGCGTTCTGATCCAATCGCGCCGAGGCGGGATTGATTTTCGGTCAAAGTTTCTGCACATCAGGTCGAAACCCGTTTGCAAGGACATCCGATGAGCCGTATCGACGCGAAGTTTGCTGCACTGAAAGCCGAAGATAAAAAAGCCTTTGTGGCCTATGTCATGGCCGGAGACCCTGACTACGAAACCTCGCTTGAGGTGGTCAAGGGTTTGCCGGCGGCTGGCGTCGATGTGATCGAACTGGGCCTGCCCTTCACCGACCCAATGGCGGATGGCCCTACGATTCAGCTGGCTGGACAACGTGCATTGGACGGCGGCATGACGTTGCAACGAACGTTGGATCTGGCGCGCGCATTCCGCGAAACCGACGACACGACGCCGATTGTGATGATGGGATATTACAATCCGATCTACAGCCGCGGCGTTGAGACGTTTCTACAGGATGCAAAAGCCTCAGGGATCGATGGGTTAATTGTTGTTGACCTGCCACCGGAAGAAGATGACGAGCTGTGCCTGCCCGCGCAGGCGGCCGGTTTGAACTTCATCCGCCTGGCGACACCCACAACGGATAACAAGCGCCTGCCCCGGGTACTGCAGAACACCTCGGGCTTTGTGTACTACGTGTCAATCACGGGCATCACCGGAGCGGCCGAGGCAGAAGCCCAGAATGTCGGGCCCGAGGTTGCGCGGATCAAATCGCAGACTGACCTTCCGGTGATCGTCGGGTTCGGGATCAACACACCGGAAAAGTCACGCACCATTGCTAGCGTGGCGGATGGCGCTGTTGTGGGCTCGGCCATCGTCAGCCAAATCGGGGCCGGAAAGTCGGTCGCCGAAGTTCTGGCGTTTGTCAAAACACTATCCGACGGAGCCCACTCAGCCTGACCAAACGACACATAATGCTGACGACCCTTCAGCCGCAGTTAGCCTCAGGTCAACTGCGGCTTTTTGATACCCGGACGGCGTTGCGGTTAGTTGAAAAAATTGGTAATAAAACCTAACCAATATCACCAAGGCTATGTGTAATGCCCGTCATCACCACAATCGAAGACCTGAAACGCCTCTACCAGCGCCGTGTGCCCCGGATGTTCTATGACTACGCCGAAAGCGGAAGCTGGACGGAACAAACGTTTCGGGAAAACACTTCGGATTTCGAAAAGATTCGCCTGCGTCAGCGGATCGCTGTGGATATGGCAGGGCGTTCAACCGCGTCTCAGATGATTGGCGAAGATGTTTCGATGCCTGTTGCGCTTGCACCTGTGGGCCTGACCGGGATGCAGCACGCTGATGGTGAGATGAAAGCCGCCAAGGCCGCCGAGGAATTCGGCGTGCCCTTTACCCTTTCGACAATGTCGATCAATTCAATCGAGGATGTGGCAGGCCACACCAACAAGCCGTTCTGGTTTCAGCTATATACGATGAAGGACGACGACTACATCAGCCGTCTGATCCAACGCGCCAAGGATGCCAAATGTTCGGCACTTGTGATCACGCTGGACCTGCAAATCTTGGGGCAACGGCATAAAGACCTGAAAAACGGGTTGTCTGCCCCGCCGAAACTGACCGCAAAAACCATCGCAAACCTGATGACCAAATGGGCTTGGGGCATTGAGATGCTCGGAGCTCATCGCCGAGAGTTCGGAAACATAGTGGGCCATGCCGAAGGCGTTTCGGACGCTTCATCGCTGGGCGCGTGGACAGCAGAGCAGTTTGACCCAAGCCTGGATTGGACCAAGGTGGGAAAACTGATGGAACAATGGGGCGGTAAGGTCATTCTGAAGGGAATACTGGACGCCGAGGATGCCAAGATGGCGGCAAAACTGGGTGCTGACGCCATCGTTGTGTCGAACCATGGAGGTCGCCAGTTGGACGGTGCACTTAGTTCGATCCGCATGCTGCCGGAAATCCTGGATGCGGTCGGAGACGTCGTTGAAGTACACATGGACAGCGGGATCCGTTCCGGACAGGACGTACTGAAGGCGTTGGCCTTGGGGGCCAAAGGCACATATATCGGCCGCGCGTTTGTCTATGGTTTAGGTGCTATGGGGCAAAAAGGTGTGACCACCGCTCTCGAGGTGATCGAAAAGGAACTGGACACCACAATGGCTCTATGCGGTGAGCGAAACGTCGGCGATTTGGGGCGGCATAATCTGCTGATCCCAGAAGATTTTGGCGGGCGCTGGCAGGATTGATCTGTCTTTGCGTCTGACCACCTAAAAATCGCTTTCCAAACCCAATGAATCAAGCTATGGACGCCGCTTCACGCGGGCATACAGCCTTGGAGGATGCCCGCCCTAACATTGGAGATATATCATGGCTGGTGAGATTCCTGATCTCGTAGCTCTGGAACGGACGGGGACAGGCAAGGGCGCCGCTCGTCAAACACGCCGCGACGGCATGGTTCCGGGCGTTGTATTTGGCGGCGACAAAGACCCGCTGACAATCCAGATCCCGTTCAACGAACTGTTCAAGCGCCTGAAAGCGGGCCGGTTCAAGTCGACGTTGTGGAACCTGAAGGTTGAAGGCCACGAAGACGTGCGCGTTATCTGCCGCGACGTTCAGCGTGACATCGTCAAAGACCTGCCGACGCACCTGGACCTGATGCGCCTGCGTCGGACCACCAAGATCGCGTTGTTCATCCCGGTTGAGTTCATCAACGAAGAAGAAGCTCCCGGCGTCAAGAAGGGCGGCGTTGTAACCGTTGTCCGTCCGGAAGTTGAACTGGTCTGCACAGCCGGTGATATCCCTGAAAAGATCACCGTCGATCTGACCGGCATGAACATCAACGACGTTGCAACCATTTCGTCGGTTGAGCTGCCAGCTGGCACCAAGCCGACCATCGACCGTGACTTCGTGATCGCCAATATCTCGGCACCGACAGGTCTGGCAACAGACGACGATGAAGAAGAAGAAGTCGCAGCTGACGAAGTCGAAGTCGTCGGACAGGACGAAGAAGAAGAATAAATCCGGATACCATTATCCAGATTTTCTGACGGGGCTCTTTTTAGAGCCCCTATTTTATTGCAACCTTGATGTCCACCTCACGTCTGTTTGCCCGGCTTCTTCAGCCGACCAAAACCTCGCAGCCGCTCACCGCGTGTTTTTCAAAGTGGCGCATCTGGATTTCCGATCAAAATCCGGGCATGAGGGGGCAGACGAACCTAGACCTGTGGAACAGCGCCATGAAACTTTTTGTCGGACTGGGAAATCCGGGGCAAAAATATGCCCGGAACCGGCACAATATTGGCTTCATGGCCTTGGACCAAATCGCCGACGATCATGGGTTTGGCCCGTGGAAATCAAAGTTTCAGGGCGACATCACCGAAGGCCGCTTAGGCTCTGAGAAAATCCTGCTGCTAAAGCCGCAAACCTTCATGAACCGTTCAGGCCAGTCCGTGGGCGAAGCGATGCGGTTTTACAAGCTCGACTCGACCGACGTGACAGTCTTTCACGATGAACTGGATCTAGTCCCCGGCAAGGTGCGCGTCAAAGCGGGCGGCGGTCATGCCGGGCACAATGGGTTACGCTCGATCCATGAACATATCGGCGCGGCCTACGACCGGGTTCGGTTGGGTATCGGGCACCCTGGCCGAAAGGAAATGGTCTCACCCTATGTGCTGAGTGATTTTGCAAAATCCGAGGGCGACTGGCTGAGCAAGCTATTGCGCGGTGTTTCGGACGGTGCCAATTATTTAGCACAGGATGAAGGCGGGAAATTCATGAATGCGGTCGCCTTGCGCACTGCCCCGGCGCGGTCATCCAAGACCGCTACCCCCGCCAAGACCGATCCCAAACCTGAAGCAAAGCCTGAACCGCTGAACGATGATCGTTCAACCATGCAGAAGCTTCTGGACAAGTTCAAATAGGCGCGCCTGACCTTTCCGCAACGTCTTGATTGCGGATTGAACCGTCCCGCGTTCCAATGCTGACCGAAGAGGGAGGCATCATATGAAAACGGTTATCAAGTGGCTGCTGCGGATTGTTCTGGCACTGGGACTGGCCGCTGTCGTTGTCGGCATTTGGAAACGCGAAGAGATACAGCGCCTGATGGCTGTGAACTCGCTGTTTTCCGAAGAAAAGATTGTCCACAACTTTTCGCATATGAACGAGGCTTTCCTGACAGTTGATTTGCCGCGCGGCAATGCACCCACGTCAGAGCTGTCATATGGCGCCGGATTTGAGCTGCCCGAAGGCACCGATACCTGGATCGACGAGCGGTCCGTCACGTCATTGCTGGTGATGCAGGACGGGCGCATCCGGTTCGAGGAATACTATTTGGGTACCGCGCCCGAAGACCGGCGGATCTCGTGGTCGGTTGCCAAAAGCTATCTGTCTGCCCTGCTCGGGGTTCTGATGAACGAAGGCGCGATCGCGTCGCTGGACGACCGGGTCGTCGACTACGCCCCTCAGCTGAACGGCAGCGCCTACGAGGACGCAACGATCCGAAATGTGCTGAACATGGCCAGCGGCGTCACTTTCGATGAGGACTACCTGGACCCAAAATCTGACATCAACCGTATGGGCCGAGTCGTAGCGTTGGGTGGAGAGTTGGATGATTTTGCAGCCTCGCTGCAGGAAAGCTTCGCGACCCCGGGTGAAACCTGGCAATACGTGTCGATCGACACTCATGTGATTGGCATGGTGATCCGCGGAGCAACTGGACGCGGCGTGTCCGAGCTGATGACCGAAAAGATCATTCAACCACTGGGCCTGGAACGCGACGGTTACTACATCACCGACGGGGCTGGGGTGGCATTTGTGCTGGGCGGATTGAACTTTACTACCCGAGATTTTGCTCGTTTCGGGCAAATGATCCTTCAGGACGGTATACATAACGGGCAACAACTTGTGCCAGCAGAATGGATCGCCGAGGCGACACGCGCCAGCGCACCGACCCAACCTGACCAGACAGGCTATGGCTATCAGTGGTGGATACCCGTTGGCGCGCACGACGGAGAGTTCCTGGCGCGCGGTGTTTATGGACAGTACATATACTTTGATCAGCCTCGCGGCGTGCTGATCGTCACAACCGGAGCGGACCGAAAATTCCGCGCGCCGGGTGTTAACACCCAGAATATCGAAATGTTCCGCAATATCACCCGAAACCTGTAAGATGCACCTATGCAAAAGCAAGACAGTGTAAATGTACTTGGGGGCGTATTGGCCCCCTGCTCTCGCGATCCGCTGACGGGTTTCTTTCGGGATGGCGCCTGCAACACCTGTCCCGAAGATCAAGGCAGCCATACCGTCTGCGTCGTCATGACGGCCGAGTTTTTGGCGTTTTCAAAATATGTCGGCAATGACCTGAGCACCCCACGACCCGAGTTCGACTTTGCCGGTCTCAACCCCGGTGACAGTTGGTGCCTGTGCGCCAGCCGGTTTCTGCAGGCCCATGACGAAGGCTGCGCGCCCAAAGTGCAGCTTGAGGCCACGCACAAGCGCGCATTGGAGATTGTTCCGCTGGCCATTCTGCGTGAACACTCGGTCAGCGTGGATTGACGCCGGGTTCAGAATACTCTTTATGGCCCATAGCCAGCCAACATTCATTTCAGCCAGCCCAAATGATGAACGAATGAGGTTTGACATGAGCTTTATTGCCATGAACCGCTTCAAGGTCCGCCCGGGCAGCGAAGCAGATTTCGAAAACGTCTGGAAAGAGCGTGAGAGCCGCCTGAACGAACTATAGGGGTTTCAGGAGTTCCGCTTGTTGAAAGGACCGGAAGGGGACGGTTATCGCCTTTATTCCAGCCATGTCATATGGGACTGCCGCGAAGACTTTGAGACATCGACCAAATCGGAACAGTTCCGCAATGCGCATAAGAACGCCGGAAGCAGCAAAACCCAATCCGCGCTGATGGGGCCGCCGCAGTTCGAAGGGTTCGAAACCGTCCTGCACGAAGGCTGACACGGTCCAGATCGGAGAACGGGACTGGTTACGGGATTGTTAGTTTCCGATCAAAACACACACGGCAAGCGGCTCGGGCGCTTAAACCGCTCGGGCCAGGTATCCCCGCGACGTGCGCGACGGAGGGCCGGTCGGGAAACTGTGTTGCGTTTCCAGAAGCCAACCTGATTCTGCGAGCATTTCAGCAACCTTCTCCGGCCTGTAAGAGCGATGACGCCATTGAAACCAAATGATGGCGTTGCACCAATGCGGCTTACTAACAACAAGCCAGAGCTTGGCGGGTGGGGCAGCCAAATCGCGCATTTGGCGCAGTGCTGATATCGGGTCTTGGCAGTGCTCCAAAACATGTGCGGCTAACACGCAGTCAAAGGGGTCGGTCGACCGAAAATCTTCTAACCGTGTTCTGACGGTTTTCGCAGCTACACCCCTGCGACCCAACACCTGTTCCGCTCGCTTCAACATCTTGCCAGAGGGCTCCATCAGGGTGACCTGACCCTCAGAACGTATTACTGCCGCGCATCGGCGAAGGCGCCAGTGCCGCACCCGACGTCCAGTACATTGCTTCCAAGGTCTTCAGGCGACCCTGCAGAGAGAAAACCCAAATAAGCGTCGAAGTAGCCAAGCAGCCGCATCTTGTCCGCCCACCCTCGGGCGACGGCGTCATACTTTTGGTCAAGCCGCGTTGGAATGGATGACGATGAATCGCGCATGCCACAAAGCCTGTCACGAAACGCGCCTGACGCAAAGCCCGGATGGGTTCAGTCGGCGGAACGTCCTTCGGTATCCGACATGTCAAAGTTCAGGTACTTGGCAACCGTCTGTACATCCTTGTCGCCCCGTCCACACATGTTCATGCAGATGATGTGATCCTTGGGCAGATCAGGGGCGATTTTCATCACATGGGCAAGGGCGTGGCTGGGTTCCAAGGCCGGGATGATTCCCTCGGTCGCACAGCACAGTTGGAACGCCTCCAGCGCCTCGACATCAGTGATCGAGACGTATTGTGCGCGGCCAATTTCGTGCAGCCACGAGTGTTCGGGCCCAATACCCGGATAATCCAGACCAGCCGAGATCGAATACCCTTCAAGGATCTGGCCATCGTCGTCTTGCAACAGATACGTTCGATTGCCATGCAAAACACCCGGGCGACCACCTGTCAGCGACGCGCAGTGCTCCACCTTTTCGTTCACACCCTTGCCGCCCGCTTCGACGCCGATGATGTTCACGGATTTGTCGTCGAGGAACGGATAGAACAGGCCCATCGCATTCGACCCCCCACCGATGGCGGCAATGAGCGTGTCAGGCAAACGGCCTTCGGCCCGATGCATCTGTTCCTTGGCTTCCTTGCCGATGATCGATTGGAAATCGCGCACCATCGCCGGATACGGGTGCGGGCCAGCGACTGTACCGATGCAATAAAACGTGTCGCGCACATTGGTAACCCAGTCGCGCAGCGCATCATTCATCGCATCTTTCAGCGTCCCACGGCCCGAGGTCACCGGAATCACCTCGGCCCCCAGCAAGCGCATCCGGAACACGTTCGGAGCCTGGCGCTGCACGTCGTGCGCGCCCATATAGACCACACATTTCAGGCCGAACTTGGCGCAGACCGTGGCCGTTGCCACACCGTGCTGCCCTGCGCCGGTTTCCGCAATGATCCGGGTCTTGCCCATGCGGCGCGCCAGGATGATCTGGCCCAACACATTGTTGATCTTGTGGGCGCCGGTATGGTTCAGTTCGTCCCGTTTCAGGTAGATTTTTGCGCCGCCCAGATGATCCGTCAGGCGTTCGGCAAAATACAGCGGTGAGGGGCGACCTACGTAATTGGCCCAGAGATCATCCATCTCGGCCCAGAATGTCGCGTCATCCTTGGCCTTCTCATATTCTTCTTCCAGTGACAGGATCAGCGGCATCAGCGTTTCGCTGACAAACCGTCCGCCAAAAATACCAAAACGCCCCTGCTCGTCAGGGCCGGACATGAAGGAATTGAAAAGATCGTTGGCCATGGGTGACTCCCTCGTCGTACGTGTTGTTCATAGGAGGTGGCGGCGGAATTTGCCATGGCAAAACGCATCACGCCGCTGCGCGAATATGCTGCCGCAAAAGCGCAAGGCCTGTTTCGCAAATGGAATCGCACCGCGCGAAAAATGATAGAACCAGTTCAGATGTGTCAGGCGGTTTGCGGCCTGCATCGTGTGTCCCTGGGATACGCGAAGCAATTCAGGTCAGGTCAGGTCAGGTCAGGTCACTGTAGAGCAGCCGCAAAAGCGCGGATCAAGCCAACGTCTTTAACCCCTGGCGCGCTTTCCACGCCCGACGACACGTCGACCTGCCGTGCCCCGGTCATACGTACTGCCTCGGCCACATTGTCGGGCGTAAGTCCACCGGCCAGCATCCAGGGGCGCCGCCAGTATTTTCGCCCGGCCAGCAACCGCCAGTCAAACGCAAGACCATTGCCCCCAGGCAGTTCCGCGTTGCGGGGTGGTTTGGCATCAACCAGCAACTGATCAGCCACTTCAGAGTAGTGATCAATGGCCGTTAGATCTTCGGCCTCTGCAATGCCGATCGCCTTCATTACCGGCAGCCCAAATCGATCCTTCACTTCAGCCACACGGTCTGGGCTTTCCTTGCCATGTAGTTGCAACATGTCCAGAGGGACCATCGAGACGATGCGATCCAGCTCTTCATCCGTCGCATTCACCACCAAGGCGACCTTTGCGATACCGGCCGGAACCAATTGAGCCAGACTGGCCGCAGCAGAAAGTTGAAGATGTCGAGGCGATTTCGGGAAGAAGACAAACCCAACATAGCCCGCACCGGCGTCTGCGGCAGCGCGCACATGTTCGGGTGCGGTCAAACCGCAGATCTTGAACCTTACATCATCGGGCATTGGCGGCCTCAGCTAGCCTCGTCCAGCAGCGCCAGAACGTCGTCCTGACCTTCATTCTGCTTTTTCTTGAGCTTTTTGACCTCACGCTCAAGCTTTCGCACTTCGCTTTTCTTGGTGGTCGCGTCGCGACGATGTTTATGTTCGCGCAGCCATTCCCAAAGGAAGCCGATGACCAGACCGGCGACCACACCACCCAGAACCACCACAAACAGCGGCAGGGATGTTGCCAGGTTAAAGCCCAAAAGATCGGCCAGGGCATCAGGCATCAGTTTCAATTCTACTGACTGAACATTCGCCAGAGACACTGAAATCAGGATGATCCCAAGCACCGCCAGAAAAGCATATCGAAGATAGCGCATCATGACGTCAGGCTTTACCGTTCAATCGATCCCTGAGCAACTTGCCAGTCTTAAAAAATGGGACACATTTTTCTTCGACCTGAACGGTTTCCCCTGTCCGGGGATTGCGGCCAACGCGGGCGTCCCGTTTCTTGACGGAAAACGCGCCAAACCCGCGCAGTTCGACCCGGTCGCCCCGCGCCATGGAATCTGTGACTTCTTCAAAAACGGTATTCACGATCCGCTCGACATCGCGCTGATAGAGATGCGGGTTTTCGTCGGCGATTTTTTGAATCAATTCTGAACGGATCATACGTGATACCCTCCCAGGCGGCCGGTTTAACATGTCTATTGTTCTGACAGTATAGGAAAAAACCCGGAACGGGGGAACGCAAAGTCTTCACCTCAGAGGATCATTTTTGCTCAAACTCACGCGAATCTTCGCCGGTCGGCGGTATTTCTACACGTAATGCGTGAATGACACGCAAGTTAGGCTGCAATTTCAGAACATATTGATTCGCAACAAAAACGGCCCCGCGCTGTTGCGCGAGGCCGATAATTCATCTTCAAAACGCTGCCTTGGCTTAGTCGCCAGATTTCAGCGCTGCGCCCAGAATGTCGCCCAGCGACGCGCCCGAGTCAGAAGAACCGTACTGTTCCACGGCCTCTTTCTCTTCGGCAATTTCGCGTGCTTTGATCGACAGACCAAGACGACGAGTCTTGCTGTCAACGTTGGTGACGCGAACGTCGATCTTGTTACCGACCGAGAAGCGCTCGGGACGCTGTTCGGCGCGGTCACGCGACAGATCGGAACGGCGGATAAAGGACTTCATACCTTCGTATTCCACCTCGATGCCGCCATCTTCGATCGCAGTAACTTCGACAGTGATGATCGAGCCACGCTTCACGCCGCCCACGGCTTCGGCGAACTTGTCACCGCCCAGGGCTTTGATCGACAGCGAGATACGCTCTTTCTCGACATCCACTTCCGAGACGACAGCCTGTACCACGTCGTTCTTGTGGTAGTTCTGAATGGCATCCTCGCCGCGCTCGTCCCAGGACAGATCCGACAGGTGAACCATGCCATCGATGTCGCCTTCGAGGCCAATGAACAGACCGAATTCGGTGATGTTCTTGACTTCGCCTTCGACTTCGGTGCCCTCGGGGTGTGTTTCTGCAAACACTTCCCACGGGTTACGCTGAGTCTGCTTGAGTCCGAGGGAAACGCGGCGCTTGGCACCGTCGATTTCCAGAACCATGACGTCAACTTCCTGGCTGGTCGAAACGATTTTGCCGGGGTGAACGTTTTTCTTGGTCCAGGACATCTCGGATACGTGCACCAGACCTTCGACACCGGCTTCCAGCTCGACGAACGCGCCGTAATCGGTGATGTTGGTGACGCGACCCTGATGGACCGAGCTCAGCGGGTACTTGGCCGCAACCAGATCCCACGGATCGTCCTGCAGCTGCTTCATGCCCAGGCTGATGCGGTGGGTCTCTTTGTTGATCTTGATGACCTGAACATTGATGGTCTCGCCGATCGTCAGGATCTCGGACGGGTGATTCACACGACGCCACGCCATGTCGGTGACGTGCAGCAGGCCGTCAACGCCGCCCAGGTCAACAAACGCACCGTATTCGGTGATGTTCTTGACCACGCCTTCGACGGTCTGACCTTCGGTCAGGTTGCCGATGACTTCAGCACGCTGTTCAGCACGTGATTCTTCCAGGATTGCGCGACGCGAAACAACGATGTTGCCACGGCGGCGGTCCATTTTCAGAATCTGGAACGGCTGCTTCAGACCCATCAGCGGGCCAGCATCGCGCACGGGGCGCACATCAACCTGCGAGCCGGGCAGGAACGCAACTGCGCCACCCAGATCGACGGTGAAGCCACCTTTGACGCGACCAAAGATAGCACCTTCGACGCGCTGGTCGTCGGCATATGCTTTTTCCAGACGGTCCCATGCTTCTTCGCGGCGGGCCATCTCACGAGAGATGACGGCTTCGCCACGGGCATTTTCTGCGGCACGCAGGTAGACTTCTACCTCGTCACCAACAGCGATTTCAGGAGCTTCGCCGGGGTTTGCGAATTCTTTCAGATCAACGCGGCCTTCCATTTTGTAGCCGACGTCGATGATGGCCTGGCCCGCTTCGATCGCGAGAACCTTGCCTTTGACAACAGAACCCTCTTCGGGTGTGTCCATTTCGAAGCTTTCGTTCAGGAGGGCTTCGAATTCCTCCATAGTTGTATCAGCCATCTGGCAGTGTTTTCCTTTACAATACGTTTTTACTGGCCGAGCGGTTGTCTCCGCCGGTCTTGTTTCATGGTGTCATCGGACGTGACCCGGGGCGTATCTGACTACACAAACACAAAGGGCCGAGGTAACCCGGCCCTGCTCAGATACGTCATCCGGACGTTGACCGCCCTTGTCGTGACAGCGCGCGTATAGGCCGTTTGAAGGGTTTGTGCAAGTGCAAAGCCCAACGCAGCATGGGTGTTCAAAGAATTCCCTCATCCGGGTGATCTAGGCGTTCACCTCCCAGATACGTGCATCGCGACGCAGCATTGACCGCTCAATGGTGTCCAGCCGTGCCAGCGCGGCTTCTGGATTGCGATCTCCTCCGGCTTTTTCCCAGATTTTCAATGCCGATGCGGGGCTCCACGGCAGGCACGCTTCGGCCAACCAGTGTCGTAACGTTGACGGGAGCCTATCGTATGCGTGCATAGTGCGCCCTTGTCGCTTTCGACGCTTCAGGTTGCTACGAAGGTTTCGAGCGGTTCGACGTCCACCCCATGGGTCGTTTGAGCAAGCGTTTGCAGCAGGCATTAACATATCTCTTGTCAGCGTCGATTATCGATATGTTATTATATTTCATTTTGACAACAATCAAGGAACATCAACCCACTCGCAACGAGACGATATCCCTTACGGCCGCTTAGATTTCTCCCCCAATGTTCTTGCTTTTGGCGTAGAGTGATCTGGTAACAATCATTTCAGCACAAATCTTCGTGGCGTCACCACCAAGTGAGTACATGCCTCACTAGACGCCAAAATCTCACGTCGATATTTAGGAGCGGAGGTCTAACGCCCCGCCCCGCCCCAACTTTTCCTAAAAGTGTGCTCTGCCCGGAGCACAATGAATTCTTAAAAAAGCTGCAAATCCTTCGCGCCGCTTTGGATTTCGGCGAGGTTTGGCATGTTTTGGATCACCACGGGTGCCGGTGCCGCGCCCGGCATCGCTACTGTCGGTTTCATCGCCGCCGCCGTGCCAAAGGCTGGTTGCTCCAGCTCTCCTCGGATATCGCGCAGCAGCATTTTGTGATCCGGCATGGTTTTAAGTATCTTTGCAAGGTCCACTTTCGCGCCCTTCCACCACTGGAACCAGATCGGTTTCTTCAACGGTCGCAGACGATCACGGATGCCTTCACCATAGCCCGTGTCATAGACCTGCTTGCCCAAAAGAACCGTCTGATAAACGCGGAAGTTAAACAGCGTGGCAAACTCGATGTCGTTTTCCAAGGGCAGGCGGTGCTGCCACAATTCCAAGTTCTCGGCCAACCGATCCGGTATCTTCATCTCGGTGCGTGCGTCGATCCAATATTGATCGTCCGTGCGATTGCCCAATCGATAGTGCAGACAGATAAAATCCAGAACCTCGTCATAGAGGTTGTTCATCTGCCGATTATACCTTGTCCGCAGTGGCGGGGCGATGTCCCGCGTGGGCAGGTGCTCGGCGAACCAGCGCACCGCATGATCAACCATATGGATCGCGGTACTCTCCAATGGCTCAATAAACCCGCCGGACAGACCGATCGCCAGACAGTTCTTG
Source organism: Ruegeria sp. EL01 (assembly GCF_900313035.1). Taxonomy (GTDB): domain Bacteria; phylum Pseudomonadota; class Alphaproteobacteria; order Rhodobacterales; family Rhodobacteraceae; genus Ruegeria. The sequence goes on from NZ_OMPS01000041.1 coordinate 176,319, forward strand.
ACCCAAGCATTGCGCACACGCCCGATGCGCATTGGGATCACGCGCGGCGTTGCCCCCTTGCCGCTGTCACCCAACCATTCGAGGTATTCATCTGCCGCCTGATCATCGGTACGATGCGCAGATGAGAACACATAGCCGGTGCCCACACGGTTGTAGAGCGGCACCCGCCAGGTCCAACCTGCGCCAAGTGCGGTAGACCGTGTCAGGCTTTCGATCTTCTCTGGGTCGGGATGTTCGATCTGCAACGCTAGGGCGCGGTCGTTGGGCAGGTAGTCTGAATAATCCATAAACGGCTCGCCAAGTGCTTGATTGATGATCAACCCGCGAAACCCGGTGCAATCTATGACCATCTCGATGTCATGGCGGCCTTTGCGTTCTAACATCAGATGGCTGACGTTGCCCTGCTCATCCAGCTCAACCGATTTCACCTCATCCTGGATATGCTCCACACCGCGCTTGGTGCAGACCTTGGTGAGCATGCCTGCAAATTTCACAGCGTCCAGATGATAGGCGTAGCCAAACCGCTGCTCAAATTCAGGTTGACCCAATTGCCGCGCGCCTTTGCATAGACGGCCCAAGTCATCGTGCGGCGAGATGGACTGCGTAAAATCCCGATCCCCGTTGCCAAAGCGCAAGAAGTACTCGGCAGCCTCCAACCCCTCCAACATCTGGCCATGGGCAAAGGGGTTCACATAATCGATACGATTACCCTTGGGGTCCTTGTTCCAATTGCAAAACTTCACACCCAATTTGAACGACGCGTTGGTCTCGCGGAAAAAATCCCGCTCTGAAATGCCTGCCTGACGGAGTGTGACCGGCATGCGCGGCACCGTGGCCTCGCCTACACCCACAGTAGCGATATTGGGGCTCTCTATCAGGCAAATGCGTGGGCGATCCTTTGGGGCTGACGTGCGGGAAAGCACCATGTCCAGAATCAGCGCGGTCATCCAACCAGCCGTGCCGCCGCCCACAATGGTGAGTTTGCGCAAACGATTGTTCATTTCATTCCATCCCTGTTGGCTTAGGGAATTATATAGCTGCCTCCCCTTTTTGGGGTTTGAATAGCGGCTTTCCCTTAAGGCTTTATTAGGGAAACTATAGCAGCTTTCCTGCATCCAGCTAGAGCCTATGACGCCCTAGCCAGCATGCACAGCCACCCATTCGGCCCCGCGACCCAGGGTAAAAGACCCTTCGCTGCTGGTCCCGCACAAAACCACGCCCCTCGAAATCAAAAAAGTGACGAGGTCGAAGAGCTGCAATCTGGCACGTCGCAACTTAGATTCGCGAACTCAAGGGTTCGTGGGTCTTACCTTTTCAATGATCTCAATGGCCTTTGCCAAGGCGGCCTCGATGCTCAAGTCAGATGTGTCCAGCAAAATCGCGTCATCTGCCGCCTTCATCGGCGCGGCGCTGCGTTCAGAATCCCGCGCATCCCGTTCGCGCACATCTGTAAGGACCTGATCCCGCGTCACTTCTGCGCCTTTGGCTTCCAGCTCCAGAAACCGGCGCTCAGCCCGAACTTCGGCACTGGCTGTCACGAACAACTTGATGTCGGCATTCGGACAGATGACGGTCCCGATGTCCCGCCCGTCCAAAACAGCGCCACCGGCGCGCCGTGCAAAAGCGCGCTGAAAATCGACCAGGGCGGCCCGTACCTCAGGAACGACGGCAACTTTGGATGCCGCTTGCGCAATCTCAGCCGTCCGCAGGTCGCCTTGCTCCAGCTCCTCGGCTGTCAAAGTCTGTGCAGCTTCAACAGGATTGAGCCCCTGCAAAGTGCGTCGCCCGACCGCGCGATACAGCAACCCGGTATCCAGATGAGAGAACCCAAAATGCGCAGCGACGGCTTTGGATATCGTCCCCTTGCCTGCCGCAGCCGGGCCGTCGATGGCAACAGTAAGGCTCACCCGCGCTGGACCTTGGCGCCCAGCGAGGCCATCAGCGGCTCGAAGATCGGGAAGGAGGTGGCGATCGGACCGCCGTCGTCCACGGATACCGCAGCTTTAGCCCCCATACCCATCACCATGAAAGACATGGCAATGCGGTGATCCAGAAAGCTTTCACATGTCCCACCCCCGGTCACTCCGCCGATACCCAGGCCGTCGACAGACCACCAATCGTCGGCCTCATCCACGGTCACACCATTGGCCCGCAAACCACGTGCCATCGCGTCGATACGGTCGCTTTCCTTGACGCGCAGTTCTTTGACGCCGCCCATCATCGTTGTGCCGGTCGCATTCGCTGCAACCACCGACAGCACCGGATATTCGTCAATCATCGACGCTGCACGCTCTGGCGGAACCGTGATGCCCGTCATGTTCGGTGAGTAGCGCGCGCGCAAATCGGCAACTGGTTCGCCGCCCTCTTCGCGTTCGTTTTCATAGGTCAGGTCCGCGCCCATGTCGCGCAGGGTGGCAAACAACCCGGCGCGGGTCGGGTTCAGGCCGATGCCGGGGATCAAAACGTCTGAACCGGGCGTGATCAGGGCTGCGCAAACAGGGAACGCCGCACTGGATGGATCCCGCGGCACCGCGATCACTTGTGGTTTCAGCTCTGGACGACCTGTCAGGGTAATCACACGGCCTTCGTCTGTATCCTCGACGGTGATTTCAGCCCCAAACCCAGCCAACATCCGTTCGGAATGGTCTCGGGTGGCCTCTTTTTCGATCACCACAGTCTTGCCCGGGGCATTCAAACCCGCCAGCAAAACTGCAGATTTTACCTGAGCAGAAGGTACAGGCACTTCGTAGCGCACCGGAACTGGTTCTGCCGCGCCCACGATGGTCATCGGCAGTCGCCCGCCCGAACGCCCGACCGATTGCGTGCCAAGCAAAGCCAGCGGGTCAGTGACTCGTGCCATGGGGCGTTTGTTCAGGCTGGCATCCCCGGTGAAGGTCGCAGAAATCGGACAGGTTGCCATCGCGCCCATTATCAGGCGCACACCGGTTCCCGAGTTTCCGCAGTCGATGACCTGATCGGGCTCGGCAAATCCGCCGACACCGACACCATGCACCGTCCATTCACCGTTACCATGATCCGTGACCTCGGCCCCAAACGCGCGCATGGCCTTTGCCGTGTCCAGAACATCCTCACCTTCCAAAAGCCCCGAGATCTTGGTTTCGCCCACCGCCATCGCGCCAAGGATCAGCGACCGGTGCGAGATCGACTTGTCGCCGGGCACTTCGGCCGTGCCGGTTAGCGGACCGCAGGGGTGCGAAGTCATCGGGATGGGTGTGCCGTGTCCGGACATGCGGGCTCCTTTTGCGCTATCGTGCTCAAGCCGATTAGCGAATTGGCCAAGTTTGGTCCAGCCTCAAAGGCGTTGTAAATCACTGCCCAGTTGAAAAGCCTGTCCTGGCAGTAGAAAAAATGCGGCTTTTGGGTTAAAATCACAGCATTGATCTTTATCGATTTTAACTCAGTAAACAGTTGAAGGACTATATTATGACCGATGCTCCATCTCTGCTGGCCAGAGGTCCCAGAACGCTTTTTCATCCTACCGACCCGCACCAACCCGAAAGCGATATCGAGAAACGGCTGGCGTTTCTTGTCGGCCTGGTTGCATTCGGACTACCCGTCGTATTGGCTGCTGGGGCCATCTTTGGTGGCAGCTGCTTTCGCGACAGCATCAGTCATTTCTACTACGCCCAGTTTCTTGGACCGATCTTTGTCGGCCTGCTTTATTTCATCGGCGGGTTCCTGATTGCCTATACAGGCGAGACTTTTTTCGAGGACAGGCTAAGTTCCGTGGCCGGCGTCGGCGCCTTTATCGTGGCCTCGATCCCTACCTTGGGCAGCGGATGTGAGGGGCCCGATAAGTTCCTGTCTCGCGTCTTTGTTGAAGTGACGAATAGCGACCCCATAGCCGTTGCAGAGGCAACCGATCAGGAGTTCTTCAACCTGTTCAGCACCGCCAGCAACTGGCATCTGGTCGCGGCAGGCATCTTGTTCATTTACCTCGCGCTCTATTGTCTGATCGTGCTAAAACGGGTGGTTCCAGAACGACACGAGGCAAACGGCGTGATGATCGAAAGCAAGCGTCAACGCAATCAGCTTTACAGCGTTTGTGGCCTGATCATTCTCGTATGCGTGGCGTTGCTGTTCTTCAAAGGCAAAATCGGCGGCCCAGGCTTTTTGATCTGGTGGGACAGCCTGAACCTAACCTTCTTTGTTGAGGCAGTCGCGCTTTGGGCCTTCGGAACCGCGTGGTTTGCCAAAAGCCGCGTGTTCGCGAAGCTAAACGATAGTTAGTCGGTGCGCCGAAACGTCAGATAGTGCGGCGTGCGCCCCTCACGCAGGGCCTTTTGCTCATAGCGGGTGGAAATCCAGTCCGCCCACGGCGCGCGCCAATCGTCAGGACGATCAGCCAACCATTCAAAGCCCGCACGCGGGACTTCTTCAAGCGTTTGCCTTACATAGTCGGGAATGTCGGTAGCGACCCGGAAGATCGAACCCGGTTTCAGAACACGCGCCAACGGTTCCAGATGTTCGGGCGTGACAAACCGACGGCGATGATGACGTGTTTTGGGCCACGGATCGGGGTAAAGCAAAAACGCGCGCGAGATGCTGGCATCCGGCAAAACGTCAAACAGGTCCCGCACGTCTCCGGGATGTACGGCCAGGTTTTCGACGCCTGCCTTGCGAATTTTGCCCAGCAACATTGCGACGCCGTTGATGTAGGGCTCGGCCCCGATGATTCCGATATCGGGGTTGTTCGCAGCCTGATGGACAAGATGCTCACCACCGCCAAACCCAATCTCTAGCCAAACGGGTTTGCCATCGAAAAGACCGTTGAGGTCAAGCGGGGCACGCTCGGGGTTGCTGTCCCAATCCACGGCGCCGGGTGCCAGAGCGGCAAGGTCTTCGTTCAAATATGTCTTCTGGCTGGGCTTCAGGGTCTTGCCCTTGAAGCGGCCATAGAAGTTTCTGCGCGGGCGTTGTGGGGTCTCAGAGCTCATGGCCGAGGCCATACTGCGGGGTCAGCCGCCTTGCAAGGGTGTCATCTGCACCCCGTATCATGAAAAAGCGCGCCTGCATCGGCGCGCTTTTGGGTTTTAGCGTCAGACGGCTTGCTTCAGCGCATCTGCCAAATCGGTGCGTTCCCAGCTGAAACCGCCATCCGCATCGGGTTCGCGGCCGAAATGCCCGTATGCGGCTGTGCGCTCGTAGATAGGCTTGTTCATCTGCAGATGCTGGCGGATGCCCCGAGGGGTCAGGTCCATCACCTGTCCAACCGCGTTTTCAATCAACGCATCTGCGATCTGACCTGTGCCATGCGTATCTGCATAAATCGACAGCGGCTTGGAAACGCCAATCGCATAGCTCAGCTGAATAGTGCAGCGTTCGGCCATGCCTGCAGCAACCACGTTCTTGGCCAGATAGCGGGCAGCATAAGCGGCTGACCGGTCAACTTTCGTCGGATCTTTGCCCGAGAATGCCCCGCCGCCGTGCGGTGCCGCACCACCGTAGGTGTCAACAATGATCTTGCGGCCCGTCAGACCTGCGTCACCGTCAGGGCCGCCAATTACGAACTTCCCAGTCGGGTTGACGTGCCATTCCGTGTCGGCGGTCACCCAACCCTCTGGCAGCGTCTCGGTGATGTAAGGTTGAACAATCTGACGAATGTCATCTGAGGTCAAAGCCTCGTCCAGATGTTGTGTCGACAACACGATCGAACTGATGCCGACCGGTTTGCCGTCACGGTAAATCACTGAAAGCTGAGATTTCGCGTCAGGACCCAATGCAGGCTCGGTACCGTTTTTGCGAACCTCTGCCAAACGCCGCAGAATTGCATGGGAATACTGGATAGGCGCAGGCATCAGCGCAGGTGTTTCGGTTGTTGCGTAACCGAACATGATGCCCTGGTCACCGGCACCCTCTTCTTTGTCATCAGATGCATCCACACCCTGCGCGATATGCGCAGATTGTTCGTGCAACAGGTTCGTCACCTCGACTGTTTCGTGGTGAAACTTGTCCTGTTCATAGCCGATGTCTTTCACACAGGCGCGCGCGATCTCTTCGATGCGGCCCATGTAGTCATGCAGCTTTTCCTGATCAGACAGACCTACTTCTCCGCCGATAACGACACGATCGGTCGTGGCAAAGGTTTCGCACGCAACACGTGCTTCGGGTTCTTCATTCAGAAATGCGTCAAGGACGGCATCGGAAATACGGTCACAGACCTTATCGGGATGCCCTTCGGAAACCGATTCCGAAGTAAATGTATAGTTCTGTCGGGACATAAAAGTGCTCCATTGAGATGTCTCCGTCACGTCAGGAAGCCGTTGTGACAGGCGATGGCCGGGATACGCGCGTTGACCAAAAGGGTCAATCGAAAACTACCGTGAAGCGCTCCGAGTGCGGCGCAACAACAACGCAAACAAGAACAGTAACGCGATTAGAACCGGGCTATCCCCGATCCGCGTATAAACCGTCATAGGCTGTGGTTCTGGCAATACCGCATCGACATAGCCCGCCTGCCCCAAAGGAAGGGCCTCGGTGATCCGACCCAGCGGATCAATCATCGCAGAAATCCCGGTATTGGCCGACCGCATCATCGGCAGGCCCTGCTCAATCGCCCTCATCTGCGCTTGCGCAAGATGCTGGTAGGGACCTGAACGGGTGCCGAACCAGGCATCATTGGTGATCTGCAGGAGGAAATCAGCCCGATCAGGCGCCCCGTTGACGTCCTGCGGGAACACTGCCTCGTAACAAATCAGCGGCACACCCCGGCCCAATTTGCCGACATCCAGCAACGCAGGTCCTGGCCCCGCGCTAAATCCATTGCCCGTCGTTGTTGCGAGACCAAAAACACCCAACCGAGCCATCAGATCGCCAAACGGGACATATTCGCCGAACGGAGCTAGATGGTGCTTGTCGTATAGCCCGCGCTGTTGCCCCTCTTCGTCCAGATAGACCATCGAATTGTAAATTCGCGGACCGTCGCCACGCTGAATACCCAAGACCAGGGGCGTTCCCTGCGCGGCATCAGCTATTGCAGATAGATATGGCTGAGCGCTTCCCAACCAAGCGGGCACCGAGGTTTCCGGCCAGATGATCAAGTCTGGTCGGGGATGGCTTGCCGTGAATTCAATTTGCCGGGCAAAGAACAACGGTGCGTAATCCGGATCCCACTTTTGATGCTGCGGCGCATTTGGTTGCACAAGGCGCACTGTGTTTTCACTAAATTGCACGAGTGGTCGAAAAGCAGAATAGCTCAGTGCTAGCACTGCGCACGTTAAAACAAAGACAAAAGGCAACACCACGCTGCGAACCGACCTGTTTTCCGACAAAGCCGCACCCAAAGGCAAAGTTGCCGCAAATATCAGCGCCCCTAACCCATATGGTCCAATCAGCGACAATAGTTGCGCGACGGGCGTGTCGACCCAAATTTGCGCAACACCGGCCCAGGGGAAGCCCGTCAAAAGATACCCGCGCCCGAACTCGACCAGCCCAAGCGCCACGGCAAGCAACACGCCTTGTCGTACTGCCGACGCGTTTCGGCGCCGCGAGACCCAGAAGGCAAGCGCCCAGAACAGTGCCAGCCCCCCCGCCATGAGAATCAAGGCAAACGGCGCCATCCAAGCGTGCCGTTCGGCATCGACCTGAAAGGGTTCGATTATCCAGCTTAGCGCGTGTGCGAAGTACCCCGTCGCAAAAACCCAACCCAGCATTGCCGCACGGGCGCGCGTGCTGCAGGTCAGAAACAGAGGCGCAATCAGGAGGAGCGACACAAGAGTCGCCATCCAATAGCCGAAAGGTGCCAACCCAAAAGCGCCAAACGCACCCAACAAGGCTGCAACCAAGAGTTTCAGCCAAAAGGGCCAGCGCTGGGCAGGATTCATGCAGCGATATCCGGAAGCATGACACGCAGCCGTTTAATGCGGCGTGGGTCGGCTTCGACGACTTCAAACTCGGGGCCTTCGGGGTGCAGGACGACTTCGCCTCTGGCCGGAACACGACCAGACAGCATGAACACCAAACCGCCCAGCGTTTCTATTTCTTCTTCGTCGACATCTTCATGGCTGGTCAGAGAACGGCCAATCTCAGCTTCGAAATCTTCAAGTGGTGCACGGGCCTGAACAACATAGCAGCCCGGCTTTTCCTGTATCCACATCTGATCTTCATCGGCGTCATGTTCGTCGGCAATCTCGCCTACGACTTGTTCGATCAAATCCTCGATCGTCAACAGGCCATCAACACCGCCATACTCGTCGATCACCAAACCCATATGGCGGCGCTCGGTCTGCATCTTGGTCATCAGCACGCCAATCGGCATCGAAGGTGGCACAAACAGCAAGGTTCTCAACATTGAAAGCAGATCAAACTCGGTCGATCCGCCATTAAACCCATGCGTCAGAGCAAAGTCTTTCAGATGGATAAAACCCAATGGATTGTCCAGCGTCCCCTCATAGACCGGAATGCGTGACAGGCCACTGTTGCGAAACACCTGCGCCAGTTCATCTTTGGCGATCGTTGAAGGTACCGACACGATTTCTGCGGTTGGGATTGCAACATCCTCGACCCGCATTCGGCGCAGGTTGATCATACCTCGGGGTTGATCGGGAATTTCCTGATGTCCGTTTACAGAAGTGTGCTGCTCCCCAGTCGGGCCGGAAAACGCATCGTAAACCCAAGAAAAAAATCCGTTTTTCTTTTCAATGTCATCGCTGGTGTTCTGTGGTTGCGCGCTGTGCGCCGCCCTAGAACTGCCGTCTGTATCGCCCATTGTCCTGTTCCAATTGATCGGGTGAATTAACCCGCCTTACCTCTTATATGGGTCATCAATACCCAGTTTGCCAAGTATCTTGACCTCAACCTCTTCCATCAGGGTGGCATCAGGGTCACGAATGTGATCATACCCCAGCAAGTGCAACATCCCGTGAACGATCAGATGCCTCACGTGATCCTCCGTGGATTTGCCGGCCTCTGCCGCTTCGCGGCTGCAGGTATCGTAAGAGATCGCAATATCCCCCAGCGCAATTTCGCCGGTGAAATCTGGCTGGGGATGATACGGTTTGCGCCCGGGCACATCGGCGGCCAGATCTTCGGCTGGCCAGCTCAGCACATTGGTTGCGGTCGGTTTTTCGCGAAACTCGGCATTCAGATCAGCAATGCGTGTATCGTCACAGCCCAGAATACTGACCTCGCAGAGGTCCGGGTCCAATTCGCAATACAGCAAAACCGCTGACACAGCTTGCACAGAGAGGGCTTCCAATCCGTGCCAGCGTTCATCTTCGATGGTCAGTTCCAGGTTCATATTGCCGTTCCAATTCCCGCATGCGGGAATTGGAAATCAATTTGTTTCACGACCCGCGTCGGCCTCATACGCCTCGATGATAGCCGCGACAAGCGGGTGGCGCACCACATCCTTCGACGTGAAGTAATTGAAACTGACATTGGGAATGGTCTTCAACAACCGCTCTGCATCCTTGAGGCCTGATTGCACACCGCGCGGCAGATCGACCTGAGAGCGGTCACCCGTGATCACCATCCGGCTGCCTTCACCCAAACGGGTCAGGAACATCTTCATCTGCATGGTTGTGGCGTTCTGCGCCTCATCCAGCACCACAAATGCATTGGCCAGCGTTCGGCCGCGCATAAAGGCCAGCGGCGCAATCTCGATTCGCTTTTCTTCAATCAGCTTGGCCAGCTGCTTGCCGGGCAAAAAATCGTTCAGCGCATCATATAGCGGCTGCATGTAAGGATCGACCTTGTCTTTCATGTCACCGGGCAGATATCCCAGTTTTTCACCAGCCTCCACCGCAGGGCGGCTTAGGATGATCCGGTCTACATGTCCGCCGATGAACATCGAGACCCCAGCTGCGACGGCAAGGTACGTCTTTCCGGTGCCTGCGGGCCCGATGCCAAATGCAAGTTCATTATTGAACAGCGACTGGACGTAAATCTTCTGCGCATCCGTACGAGGTTCGACAAGCTTCTTGCGTGTCTTGATTTCGACAGTACCGCCCTTGAACATCTCAAGCTGGTCGCCGTCGCGGCTGCCGATTTCCTGTTCGGACCCGCCCATGCGAAGTTCTCGATCAACATCCGCTGCCTCGACGTCGCGGCCGCCTTCCAATCTGGTATAGAGCGCCTGTAGCACTTCGATCGCGTGTTTCTGGGCCTCCTCGTCGCCCATTACTGCAAGCTGATTGCCCCGGCGAATAATCTGAACAGATAGCTTCTGTTCAATATCAGCCAGATTGCGGTCGTATTCACCGCACAGGTCAATCAACAATCGGTTGTCTGGAAACTCAACAAACGCCTCGCTCTGGGGCATTTCATCTTGCGGTGGGGTAAGGGCACCGATGGCCAATCCATTCTCCTGTCTTGGCAGTTCACCTCAAGCGTAGACAACAATTCTTGGTGGGCGCAAGCCACAGAATTAAAAAAACTCGGCAGATGACAAAACCGCCGACCCATTGCCGACGACTGACGCTAAAAAGCGTAGTTCAAACCAAACCGCAACCCGCGATAGCTGGGTGTCGATTTCGTCGAAAAATTCGAGTTGAACTGGACATCTTTCGATTGGAACTGAACGAATTCATACTCGCCAGTAATCGACCAATTGTCGCTTAGCTTGTGTTCTGCCCCGATGCTGGCTGTAAACCCGCCTCTGCGATCCGAATCTTCGAACGCCCGCCGTGAAGACCCGGATGTGATGCTGCTTGTCGTCTCAACGTCGCCCCAAACATAACCCAAGCTGACAAAATAGAGGACGCTGCCCTTGCGATTCGTCAGACCGTTCTTGATCCGCAACGACAATACGTCTGAGATTGCGCTGCTGCCCTGAACCGTATCTCCGCCGATCTGATTGGTGACGTTGTCATCGAGAGTGCCAAAGTCATACCCGACTTCGAAGCCATAAACGTAGTCGCGGCCAATGCTGGTTGGCAGAACGCCCCTCCAACCACCGCGAAGCCCGCCGTAGGATCCGGTCAGATCCAATTCCCCGATTTCGAACACGCCCGCAGGCGCCCTTAGTCCAAACCGGTCATCGCCACCCGAGCCATACCCAGCGCTCAGGCCGAGGTAAAACGCACTCACATCGCTGCCAAATCGTTTGGGGCTTCCGACATCCGGGTCAGATATGTCCCCGGTCAGGTCACCGGCGAAGGTCGCGCTGGCAAAAAACGTAACCACCGAGGCAACCGGCAGAGCTTGCCGGAAACTCGCAATACTGAAGTGCTCAAGAACCGTCACTCGTACCCTCCATGGCTCCGGCCCGGTTTGCGGATCGGTGCAATATGGTTTTCCGGGTATCGAAAACGTCGTCCAGAAAAACCTGGCTTCCCTCGGAACATAGTTCCAAGCAATAAATCAAGGGTAAATTTTGGAAACAACCACCGGTAACGGTATCCGAACTTCGAATAGTTTCCGAGTTACAGCAGCGCACCTGCCAGAGAATTGGCACGGGATTCGGTGATCCGAACCGCGCGCAGATCACCGGAGGAAATCTCTGGCCCTACAACGTGAACCGAATGAAGGTATTCGGATTTCCCGACCATTTGCCCTGGTAGCCGGCCTGGCTTTTCAAACAGCACACGAACGGTTCGGCCCACCATTGCATCCTGTATTTCCCTTTGGTGGCGCGTGATTAAGGCCTGAAGGCGCTGCAGACGATCATCCGCGGCCTGTGGGTCGACCTGAGCCCGTTCAGCCGCCGGAGTTCCGGGTCGCGTCGAATACTTAAACGAGTAGGCATACCCGTATTTGACCTCTTCGACCAAATCCAACGTGGCCTGAAAATCCTCTTCGGTTTCCTCAGGGAACCCAACAATGAAATCCCCCGACATGACAATATCGGGCCGGGCTGCGCGGATGCGTTCGATCAAGCGCAAATAGCTTTCAGAGGTATGGCTGCGGTTCATACGCTTCAGAATCTTGTCCGAGCCCGACTGAACCGGCAGATGCAGATAGGGCATCAGCTTGTCACAGGTGCCGTGGGCTTCGATCAAATCGTCCGCCATGTCGTTGGGGTGTGACGTCGTGAACCGAATACGTTCCAACCCATCAACCTTGTTCAATTCCCAGATCAGCCCGGCCAGTGTCATTTCGCCATTCGACCCTGCGCCATGATAGGCGTTGACGTTTTGCCCGAGCAGAGTGATCTCGCGTACACCGCGTTCAACAAGATCCTGCGCCTCGCGCAGAATGCGATCGGCTGGGCGGCTAACCTCGGCCCCGCGCGTATAGGGCACCACGCAGAAGGCACAGAACTTGTCGCAGCCCTCCTGCACGGTCAAGAATGCCGTTGGTCCACGCTTGGCCTTGGGGCGGTTCTTTAGCTTCTCGAACTTGTCTTCTTCGGGGAAATCCGTATCCAACGCCTTTTCACCGGCGCGGGTCTTGGCCTCCATCTCGGGCAGGCGGTGATAGCTTTGCGGACCAACCACCAGATCGACCAGAGGCTGTCTGCGCATGATTTCCTGACCCTCAGCCTGTGCAACGCAACCTGCAACCCCGATTTTCAGATCCGGCTTGTCAGCCTTCAAACCCTTAAAACGACCCAACTCAGAATAGACTTTCTCGGCGGCCTTTTCCCGGATGTGACATGTGTTAAGCAGGATCATGTCCGCGTCATCTGCACTTTTGGTTTCGACATAGCCCTGACCACCCAGTGCTTCGGCCATGCGCTCGCTGTCGTAGACATTCATCTGACAACCATAGGTCTTGATAAACAGCTTTTTCGGTTCGGACATGGATCGGGCCTTTGCAGTCGCTGGATCGGCGTCATCTATATGCTTCGAACGCCGCTTGCAATGCAGGCGCAATTACCCGAATTTGGCGGGACTTTCCAGCAAGGCATGAATGAAACCGGCGATGCAGTACGAAACCCTCGATCACTTTTTGAGAACAGGCCAGGGTGCTTTGGCAAAAGGCCCGATTGCAATGGTCTTTGCGGAAGATGAGACAGAGCTGGACGGGACCCTGCGCCATCACCTGAATTTGGGCTTCAAGTCTCTGATCGCGTTCATGCCCGCCGAATTTCGGCTTGATGACAAACTGGGCGAACGCATCCACCGGGTGACGTTGAAATGCGCCCCCCGATCAGTTGTGTTCGAGACGATCAATCGGATCACCCAAGCTGCACCCGGCATCTGGATGTATTACTGCTATAACGCAGAGTATCTGTTCTTTCCTTTTTGCGAAACACGCAGTATCGGCGAAATGCTGACCTTCCACGGCGAAGAGCGCCGCAATGCCATGCTCGGCCACGTCGTCGATCTTTACGCTGATGATCTGAATAGCTTTCCCAGTGGCGTTGCCCCCGATCATGCGATGTTCGACAGCACAGGGTATTATGCCCACACACGTCATGACCCGACCGGGAAGCCGCTGGAACGACAGCTGGATATGTCAGGTGGCCTGCGCTGGCGGTTCGAGGATCACATCCCATACGAGCGGCGACGCATCGACCGGATCGCATTGTTCAAGGCCCGAAAGGGGCTGGAAATTCTGCAGGACCACACCTTTAACGAACCGGAATACAACACCTATTCCTGCCCCTGGCATCACAATATGACAGCGGCCATTTGCTCGTTTCGGGCCGCAAAGGCCCTCAAAAGCAACGCAGGGTCTACATTCGATATTCCCAGCTTTCGCTGGCGAAATTCCGTCCCGTTTCAGTGGAGCTCGCGCCAGTTGCTCGATTTAGGGCTGATCGAATCGGGGCAGTGGTTCTGATCTCCTCAGCGCTGTAGCAGTATCGGGAACCAATCCTCGCGCAGGCGCTGACCCGGTGTCATGTCGTGTCCAGGAAACGGCGGTGACGTGCGACCGGGGCGTTCGACATAGCGCGCGTCGTCGCCGACCAGCCGCAGCGAAAACGCGCGACGGCGGCTGTCTGACTGGTTGCCGCGTGCGCCATGCAAAGTTCGGTAGTTGAATGCCACCGCGTCGCCCGGTTCCATTTCAAACTCCACGACTTTCATGCCTTCTGCATCTGGATCAGGGGCCGGAATGTACTGACCTTCATCCGGAAAAAACCCTTCCTCTGAAACCCACCGTGTAGGCAGAACTTCCTTTTCCCATCGATGCGACCCGGCCACACACCGCAGAGTCGCCTGTTTCACAGGGTCCAGCGGCGACCAGAAGCTGACCGTCTGCTGTCCTTCTACAAAGTAGTAGGGACCGTCCTGATGCCAGGGCGTTGCCATCGACGTCCCGGGCTCTTTGACCAACACGTGGTCGTGGAACACCTGCACGCTTTGCGACTTCATCAGATCCGCCGCGACCTCGGCCACCGGAGAGGTTTCTATCACCTCACGAAACTGCGGTATGCGCGTCCAGTTGCAATAGTCGTCAAAGAAGCGGCCAGATTCGCCCTGTTTCTTGTTCTCGGATGCATAGGGACCGGGTTCGGCCATGTTCGCCGCAACGCCATCGCGCAATTGATCCACGTGATCGGCAAACAGCCCTTTAATCAAAACGACGCCTTCAGCCTGATATGTATCGATCATGGTTTGGGAAACGAGGGGATGCGTCATGTCGGGTTCCTTTCAACAGTCTCCCTGTTCTGCTCTGGAATATACCTTCTGTTCAAATCATATCTTTCAAATATAGTATTAACTTTATGTTATATATCTCTCTGCGCCAATACGAATACGTATGTGCCATAGGACGTCATGGCAGCTTGTCTGCCACGGCCCTGAACCTGAATGTCTCGCAACCTGCCCTGTCGAATGCGCTAACGCGGGTCGAATCGCATCTGGGCTACCCCTTGTTCATTCGTCGGCGTGGGGCGGCCATGGCGCTGACACCCCAAGGGCGGAAATTCATCAAACAGGCCGAGGAAGTGCTGGCCCAAGCAGCACAGCTTGAAACTCCAAACCTCGCAGTAAAAGGCGCATCACACATTCGTTTGGGCATGTTCACGGATCTGGCACCCTTTCACCTCGCCCCCGCGCTCCAACAGCTGCGCACGGCATTGCCAGAAGTCGCAGTGTCCTACAGAGTTGAGCCGTTCGAACGGTTGTTAAGTGGGCTCACCGACGGACAAATCGACATCGCAATCACCTATGACCTGACCATGGACGAAGGATTTGTTCGTCGAAAGCTGTTCGACAATCGACCATTTGCGCTGATGTCGCCCGCCCATCCATTGGCCTGCGCCAGGCAAGTCACGCTGGCAGAGATAGCGCCCTACC
Source organism: Ruegeria sp. EL01 (assembly GCF_900313035.1). Taxonomy (GTDB): domain Bacteria; phylum Pseudomonadota; class Alphaproteobacteria; order Rhodobacterales; family Rhodobacteraceae; genus Ruegeria. The sequence continues at coordinate 191,471 of NZ_OMPS01000041.1, forward strand.
CTTTGATCCTGTCGACGGAAGGATTGTCTGCGCAGCACATATTGGGACTGTTTCGCCGGAACGGGCTGCATCCTACTGTGGCGCATCGAGCTGTATCGCTGGATCTGCAGCGCAGCCTGGCCGCGCATGGTGAGGGAATCGGGGTCAGCTATGCCGACGCATCCAACGGCGACAGTTTTGGTGACAAACCACTGGTCAGCCTGCCAGTCACCAACCCGGATGCGTCCGAGGCGGTTGTTCTGGCACACCACGGCGCAGGACCGATGGATACGACTGTTGAAATTGCTGAGCGGGTTCTGAGCGATTGCCTGCAGGCGGCCTAGGTCACTACTTCTTGCGAAGGCGGATGACCACATCGACAGATGCGATCTCAACCCCTTCGGGGGCCTGGGGCAAACGCTGAATAACCAGCTCTTCCGAAGGCGCGTCACTCAGGCGGGCTTCGTCTTCCCAGAAGAAATGCGGATGATCATGCGTATTCGTATCGAAATAGCTTTTTGATCCGTCCACCGTGATTTCTTGCAAAACGCCAGCATCGCAAAACGCGCGCAGAGTATTGTAGACCGTCGCAAGCGACACGGCGTCGCCATTTGTTTTTGCCGATTCAAACAGGCTTTCGGCAGTGACATGCCGATGGTGACCGTCACCCACCAATAGCTCTGCCAAGGCCACACGCTGTCGCGTTGGGCGTAATCCGGCGTTTTCCAACCAGTTTGTCGCGATGTTTCGGCTCTGAGGTGTCATCAATCCGATACCCGTTTTTGCTGATACTATATATAGGGTCGCTCAGTCGGTAATTTCAAATGAAATTCATTCGCAAAGAATGTTACCCACAAAACATGATGTCGCGCGCTGCTCTTGCAGGACCTTGCATACGGGTGCTAGACGAGGCCAGATGTAACGAACGGACCCCTGGCAGGAGAGGCGGCAGAATGGCCCAATTCCCGAGCAGCTTTGACAAGGACGATCTGCTGAAATGCGCCCGTGGCGAATTATTCGGCCCCGGCAATGCGCAGTTGCCTGCTCCGCCGATGCTGATGATGGACCGGATTACGGATGTTTCCGGTGACGGAGGTGCACATGGCAAAGGTCATATTGTTGCTGAATTCGACATCACACCTGACCTTTGGTTCTTTGAGTGCCATTTCCCAGGAAATCCGATCATGCCGGGTTGTCTGGGGCTGGACGGCCTATGGCAGCTAACGGGTTTCAACCTCGGCTGGCGTGGTTGGCAGGGGCGCGGCATGGCGGTCGGCGTCGGCGAAGTGAAACTGACCGGGATGGTCCGGCCTGATCGCAAGATGCTGACTTATAAGATAGACTTCAAGAAAGCGATCCAGACACGCCGCCTGACGATGGGTGTGGCGGATGGTATCGTCGAAGCAGACGGCGAAATGATTTACGACGTCAAAGATATGAAAGTCGTTCTGTCCGAAGCCTAAGCGCCGGACTGGCCTGAAATAAGGAGCACGCACATGCGTCGAGTAGTTGTCACCGGTTTGGGGGTTGTTTCCTCCATCGGGAACAATGCCGAAGAGGTTCTGGCCTCTCTCAAGACTGGCAAGTCTGGCATCGAGGCCAATGAGCAGATGGTCGAACATGGTTTTCGCAGCCAAATCGCCGGATCGATCAACATCGACGTTGCCGCGCATGTGGACAAACGGACCCTGCGGTTCATGGGGCCAGGCGCGGCCTACGCCCATATCGCGATGACACAGGCAATCGCCGACGCGGGCCTGACCGAAGATCAGGTGTCAAACCCGCGCGCCGGTCTTGTTGCAGGCTCTGGTGGACCTTCCACAAGCGCCATGCTGACCGCGCATCAGACAGTACTGAAAAACGGTGCCACCAAGCGGATCGGCCCGTTTGCTGTTCCGAAATGCATGTGTTCAACGATTTCGGCCAATCTGGCGACTGCGTTCAAGATCAAAGGGATCAACTATTCGATCACCTCGGCTTGCTCGACATCATTGCATTGCATGGGCAACGCCGCCGAACAAATCATGATGGGCAAACAAGACATCATGTTTGCGGGCGGTGGTGAAGAACTGGACTGGACCCTGTCCTGCCTGTTCGACGCGATGGGCGCGATGTCGTCCAAATACAATGACGCGCCCGAGAAAGCGTCACGCGCGTTCGATCAGGATCGCGACGGGTTCGTGATTTCGGGCGGCGGCGGTATCGTTGTTCTGGAAGAACTGGAACACGCACTGGCACGTGGTGCTGATATCTATGCCGAAGTGACCGGCTTTGCGGCAACATCCGATGGTCACGACATGGTCGCTCCGTCCGGGGAAGGTGGCGAGCGGGCGATGCGTCTGGCCCTGTCGACCGTGCCAGAAGGCCGCAAGGTTGACTACATCAACGCCCATGGCACCTCGACTCCGGTCGGTGATGTGGGTGAGGTTGAGGCGGTGCGTCGTATCTTTGGCGAAGGCAGTGTGCCCCCCATCTCCTCTACCAAGTCGATGACAGGTCACGCGCAAGGCGCGGCCGGCGCGCTTGAGGCGATCTTCTGCCTGCTGATGCTGCGTCATGACTTTATTACTCCGTCGATCAACGTCGACACACTTGCCGAAGGCATCCTGCCCGGTGAAATTGCAACTCAAGTAGTTGAAAACGCAGGCTTGGACAGCGTGATGACCAACAGCTTCGGCTTTGGTGGCACGAACGGTTCCATGATTCTGTCAAAGTATAACGGGTGAATGTGATGTCGGAAGTTCTCAAGGGTAAACGCGGCCTGATCATGGGCGTGGCAAATGACCGCTCGATTGCGTGGGGTATTGCCAAGGCAATGCACGAGGCTGGCGCCGAACTGGCATTCACCTATCAGGGCGAGGCGTTCGGCAAGCGGTTGGAACCGCTGGCCCAAAGCCTCGGCAGTGACTTCATGGTCGATGCGGATGTGACCGACGACGCGTCGCTGGACCGTGCGTTTGCCGAGCTGGGCGAACGGTGGCCGACAATCGATTTCGTAGTGCATGCCATTGCCTACTCTGACAAGTCCGAGCTGACCGGTCGGTTTTTGAACACCACCCGCGCCAATTTCAAACACTCAATGGATGTTTCTGCCTATTCCTTCATCGAAGTCGCGCGCCGCGCTTATCCGATGATGACCGAAAATGGCGGAACGCTTTTGACCCTGACCTATCAGGGATCGAACCGGGTTGTGCCGAACTACAACGTTATGGGCGTGGCCAAGGCTGCCCTTGAATCGGCGACCCGCTATCTTGCAAATGATCTTGGTCCCGATGGCATTCGCGTCAACGCGATCTCGCCGGGACCGATGAAAACCCTTGCCGGGGCGGCAATCGGTGGCGCGCGTAGAACTTACAAGTTCTGCGACCAGAACGCACCGATGCGGTCAAATGCAACGCTTGAAGCTGTTGGCGGGACCGCTGTTTATCTGACCTCAGATGCTGGTGCGTGCACATCTGGCGAAATTATCCGCGTTGATGGCGGATTCCATGTGCTTGGAATGCCACAGCCTGATTTCATGTGACGATTTATTTCCCTGCCGTCGCCAAGATTTAACCATCTTTCGGCGGCAGGATTTCGTTATGAACAAGCTAGACCAAATCATTGCAAACAATGCACGCGCATCCCGTGGCCGGAGAAAATCAGGCTTTCTTGGGAATCGCGCCAGAGTTTTGCTGCTGACGCTGACCTCGTTGCTGCTGCTTTTCGTTTTTATGACGCAGCCACCCGTTCGCGCCGCGATTGAGGCCTTGCTGGGGTAAGAAGCACATCAAACTGTGCTTCAGTTGATCGAAACAACCTCGATTTCAAACACCAGATCCTGCCCGGCCAAGGGATGATTTGCATCCAGGGTCACGGTCGCTTCGTCGGCGTCGACAATCGTTACCGGCAAGGTTTGACCATCTGGCGTCTGCATCTGCAGCTGGGTGCCCGGGTCCAGCGGGATATCATCCGGAATGCCTTCGCGTGGAACGTCCTGCCGCATTGCTGGGTTGATCGGGCCATAGGCGTCAACACAGGCAATTTCGACCCGCTTCTTCTCACCAACCGACAAACCGGGCATTGCGCTGTCCAGACCGGGAATAATCTGCTCGGACCCAACGACGAACTCCAGCGGATCGCGTCCGTCGGAACTGTCAAAGACGTTACCGTCCAACAGCGTACCGGTGTAATGGATGCGAACAGTGTCGCCTTGTTTGATTGCGGTCATATGGGCCTCCGGCCTAGTGGAAATTGAACGATCAACCCTAGGCGCTGACACGATGATGTAAACCCTTGGCCCTTTAACCCCCACATCTCTTGTGCCAACTTGCTGGCGAGCGAGGGAGAGGTAGATGGCAATCAAGACCTGCGTATTCGATGCATATGGCACGTTGTTCGATGTTGCTGCGGCGGCGCGTCAGGCCGCAACGGAACCGGGATTCGAGGCTTTACAAAGAAAATGGCCTGATCTGGCGGGTCATTGGCGCCTGAAACAGCTACAATACACGTGGCTGCGCGCCGTTGCCGACGCACATGCCGATTTCTGGGACGTTACACAAGATGGTCTTGATTGGGCGCTGGAAGCGACCGATTTGCAGGGGGACGCAAAGCTGCGTCAATGCCTTTTGGACTTGTACTGGGAATTGCGGGCCTACCCCGAAGTTCCGGACATGCTGACGGCGCTGAAGAAGGGTGGCCTGCAAACCGCAATCCTTTCGAATGGGTCGCCTCCGATGTTGGACGGAGCGGTGCAATCGGCCGGAATAGGCCATGTGTTGGACGACGTTCTATCGGTCGAAAGCGTTGGCGTGTTCAAACCCCATGCGCGAGTTTACGATCTGGTGCAGAAGAGGTTCGGCGGCGACCGCGATGAGGTTCTGTTCGTCAGCTCAAACGGGTGGGATGCAGCCGGCGCAAGCGGCTATGGTTTCGTAACGGCGTGGGTCAATCGTGCAGCCGAGCCGATGGATCGCCTTCCATGGACCCCTGCGCATGTGCTGCCTGACCTGACCTCAATTCCCAAGTTGGCAGGGCTGTGATGGCTGAATTCACGACCTCTGACAATATCCGGATATACTTTGAGGAAACTGGAACAGGCGCACCTATTCTGTGTCTGGCCGGGTTGACCCGAAACAGCCGCGATTTTTCGTTTTTTGCACCTCATGCAACCGACCTACGCATGATTGCGATGGATTATCGCGGACGCGGGCGGTCGGAATACGATCCGAACTATTTGAACTACAATGTACCACGCGAAGCTCAGGATGTGATCGAACTTTTGGATCATCTGGGCCTGCAGAAAGTGTCAATTCTGGGAACATCCCGAGGGGGACTGATCGCCATGGCACTGGCCGCCGGCCATCCGGAACGTCTGGCGGGTGTTGTTCTGAATGACGTCGGTCCGATGATCGAACCGGCTGGCGTTGCTAAAATCATTGGATACGTTGGCGCTCGGCCCACTTCAAAATCTTATGACGATGCCGCTGCTGTTCTCAAAATACTGATGGAGCCGCAGTTTCCCGGCGTCGCCCTTGAAGTTTGGCGCAAGCAGGCAGAGTTCCAGTTTGAAGAACAAGGCGACAGCCTTGGGTTGCGCTATGATCCGGCGCTTGGGAAAGCCCTGCAAGAACAAGCCGCAAGCGGGGCGATACCTGATATGTGGCCATTGTTTGAAACACTGCGAGACCTGACAACCGGAGTGATCCGAGGCGCGAATTCGGACCTTCTAAGCCGCGACACCGTAACCGAGATGCATGCCCGACATCCAGGCCTGATCTCAGCAGAAGTCCCCGATCGTGGGCATGTCCCGTTTTTGAACGAAACACAGTCGCTTGACATTATTCGCAAGGTATTGAACGCCACATGAGCACTATTGAACTGATCGAATCCGCCGCCGAAAGACTAAAAGGCAACGTCCAGGAAACGCCCCTGTTGACCTCACCATTTCTGGATGAAATCGCTGGACGCCGTGTGTTTGTGAAACCCGAATGCCTGCAGCATACGGGCAGTTTCAAATTTCGCGGCGCATGGTCGGCCATTTCCGCCCTCAGCACGGAAAAACGTCAGCGCGGGGTCATTGCCTATTCCTCGGGCAATCACGCGCAGGGTGTCGCCTTGGCCTCGTCGAAACACGGGGTTGCGTCGGTTATCGTGATGCCGTCTGATGCACCTCAGCTGAAGATCAACAATACAAAGGCGCTTGGTGGCGAAGTGGTCCTGTATGACCGGGCCTCGGAGAGCCGCGAGGAGATCGGTGAGACACTGGCGGCAGAACGCAGCTTGACCCTGATCCGACCCTATGACGAACCCCAGGTGATTGCCGGGCAAGGCACTGCTGGTTTGGAAATAGCCCGGCAGGCAGAAGAATTGGGCGTGACCGAGGCCGACGTGCTGATCTGTTGTGGTGGCGGCGGATTGACCTCGGGCATTGCGTTGGCTTTGGAAAAACATGCTCCCGCATTGCGCGCCCGCCCGTGCGAACCCGAAGGGTTTGACGATGTGAAGCGTTCATTGGCGGCAGGTCAAATCCAGAACAACAATGCAGCTTCGGGCAATATCTGCGACGCCATCCTGACACCGCAGCCGGGAGACATAACTTTTCCGATTCTGCTCCGCCTGTGTGGACCAGGGCTGTCCGTCACCGAGGAAGAGGCCTTGCGTGCAGTAGCACAAGCGTTTTTGCGCCTTAAGATCGTATTGGAACCCGGAGGCGCCGTGGCCTTGGCGTCAGCTTTGTTCCGCAAGGACGATATCGCAGGCGACAACGTCATTGTCGTTGCCTCGGGCGGCAACACTGACCCCGAAGTTTTTGACCGAGCGTTGGAATTCCTGACCTGACAATCGCGCGCGGGCGGTGCACTCTGGCCGCACTAGTCTTGCCGACAAGGATTTAGGATATGAAGTTCGCTGATCTTGGCGACGTGCGACTGCATTACCGGATTGATGGTCCGGCAAATGGCGCACCGGTTGTGTTTGCCAACTCGCTGGGAACTGACCTGCGCCTTTGGGATGCGGTCCTGCCTCATTTGCCTGCAGGTGTGCGGATCATCCGGTATGACAAACGCGGACATGGGCTGTCATCCACACCCCTTGCCCCGTATTCTATGGGTGCGTTGATTCGCGATGCCGAGGCGCTGCTGGATCACCTTGAGGTTCGCGATTGCGTCTTTGTCGGGTTGTCCGTTGGCGGTATGATTGCACAAGGGCTGGCCGTCAAACGCATGGATCAGATCCGCGCTTTGGTCTTGTCGAACACTGCGGCAAAGATCGGCACGCCATCAATCTGGCAGGATCGCATGGCGGCTGTCCGTTCGGGCGGAATTGAAGCATTGGCAGACGCTACTATGAAACGCTGGTTCACGCGGGGTTTCCGCGCGTCAGACGACCATCTTTTGTGGCGCAATATGATGGTGCGTCAACCAGTCGACGGCTACTTGGGGTGTTGCACCGCGATTGCAGGCACCGACTTTTACACCCCAACCAGCGGATTGCGCCTGCCCACGCTTGGCATCGCAGGCAGCGACGATGGTTCAACCCCACCGGATCTGGTGCGCGAGACCATAGACCTGATCCCGGGGTCCCGTTTCGAACTGATGCGCCGCGCCGGGCACCTGCCTTGTGTCGAAAGACCAGTAGAATATGCCAATCTGCTGACACAGTTTTTGACCGAAATCGGTCATATTTAAAGGAGCATTACCTTGGCCAGTTTCCTCTTGATTCACGGGTCTTGTCACGGCGCCTGGTGCTGGCGTGATCTGATCCCCGAACTTGAAGCGATGGGCCATGTTGCACGGGCTATTGATCTACCCAGCCATGGTTCAGACCCGACCCCTATACCTGAAGTGACTTTAAACAGCTGCCGCGACGCAGTTCTGGCCGCTTCCACGCCTGACACAATCATCGTTGGGCATTCCTGGGGTGGCTATCCAATCAGCGCTGCAGCCGAAGCACAACCTGAAGCCATGCGCGCCCTGATCTACCTAAGCGCCTATGTCCCCCTTGACGGCATGTCGATGGTCGAGATGCGTAAAAACGGACCCCATCAAACCATTGTAAACGCAGTGGAAAAATCCGACGACGGCCTGTCTTACACCGTCCATCCTGATTGCGTTCGCGACCTGTTTTATCACGATTGTGCGCCCGAAATCTTGCCTTTCGCCTTTGCCCGGTTGTCCCCACAGCCCATCAGGCCTCAGAACACACCGCTTCCCCTAAGCGCCAAGTTCCAGAAAGTTCCAAAAGCTTATATCCGCAGCACCGATGACCGGACCGTCCCGACCGAGTATCAAAAACAGATGAGTGACAGCGTACCTGCGGATCTGCGCTACACAATCGACAGCTCGCATTCGGCATTTTTCTCACATCCACGCAGGTTGGCAGAGATCCTAAACGAGATAGAAGGCAAGCTATGAATCGCACCGATTAGGTCGTTACGGAACGTTAGCGGCCAGATTGCAAAGGCTCTCTTCCCTCGGGCCGTGACTGTGCATACTGTGCGGCAGACGGTCCATTGCAGCGGTATTCATGCGCCTCCCCTTTGCCTTTGTTCTCAGTACAGTCATGATCGACGCGATGGGTATTGGCCTTGTGCTACCGATCATGCCGCAGCTGATTGTCGAGGTACAGGGCGGCACGTTGGCCAATGCCGCGATCTGGGGCGGCATTCTCAGCACTGCCTTTGCTGCAATGCAGTTCGTTTTTGGCCCCATATTGGGCAACCTGTCCGACGCTTATGGGCGGCGTGTCGTTTTGCTCGTCTCCCTTTTTGTCATGGCTTTGGATTATGTGGTGATGGCAATCGCTGGCAGTATCTGGCTTTTGCTGATCGGTCGAATAGTTGGTGGGATCACGGCCGCCACTCACTCTACAGCTGCTGCATTCATGGCAGACGTATCGAAGCCACATGAAAAAGCTGCAAATTTCGGGCTGATCGGTGCTGCATTCGGCATCGGTTTTGTCCTCGGCCCCGTTATCGGCGGATTGCTGAGCGAGTATGGAACCCGTGCTCCGTTCTGGGCGGCGGCTGGCCTTTCAGCGATGATATTCGGCATCGGCGTTTTGGTGATGCCGGAAACCGTGACAGACAGAACCCAGCGTGCGTTCAACCTGCGACGTGCAAACCCCATAAACTCGCTAAAAGCCATCGCAGCCTTGCCCGGGATACGACCCATGCTGTGGGTCTATTTCCTCTATTCGGTTTTGATCTATGTCTACCCTGCGATCTGGTCCTATTTCACGACCGAACGCTTTGGTTGGTCGCCGCAGATGATCGGGTTGTCTCTGGGCGTCTATGGCATCGGAATGGCTGCGGTTCAGGGCGGATTGATCCGACCGGCAACCCGTTACCTTGGTGAAAGGATGACAATCGTCATTGGGATGGTGTTCGAGATCGTCAGCTTTGCCCTGCTGGCCGTTTTGACCAACGGCACAATCGCTTTGATGCTTATTCCCATAACGGCCTTAGGAGCCGTAATCACGCCCGCCTTGCAAGCAATGATGTCGCGCGCCACACCGGATTCTCAGCAAGGGGAACTGCAAGGTGTTCTAGCGGCCTTACACGCACTGTCGATGGTGATCTCTCCTCTGTTGATGACCAGTATATTTGCACAGTTCATCAAACCAGATGCGGCCATCTATCTGCCCGGCGCGCCATTCCTGCTGGCACTGGGGCTTATGTTGGCCGGGTTCATCCTGTTTTTGCGATCCCGCCCTGTCGTTGCATAACAACGACATTTTGTTGGCGATTTCTGTCTTGCAGCTTGCAGCATCACGCGCCACCGTGGGTCATTGGGAATGAGGGAAAATATGCAAACCATCAAAGCCGCAGTATGCCGGGCGTTCAATGAGCCCTTGGTGATCGAAGAGGTTCGACTGGCCGCACCCGGAACCGGAGAGGTCGAAGTGACCCTGGATGCGGTGGCCATCTGCCATTCGGATATTTCGTTTGCCGATGGGGCCTGGGGCGGCTTTTTGCCTACTGTCTACGGTCATGAGGCCGCTGGTGTTATCACCGCAATTGGCGACGCGGCGGGCGAATTCAAAGTCGGTGATCCTGTTGTTGTCACCCTGATCCGCGCTTGTGGGTCCTGCCCGTCCTGTGCTGGTGGGAAACCAACAATCTGCGAAACACCTTACGATACGATCAAAGGCCCGTTGCAAACGGCTGACGGAGAGCCACTACAGCAGGCCATGGCCTGCGGGGCCTTTGCTGAAAAGGTGGTGGTCAGCCATCGGCAGATTGTAAAAATCCCTGAAAGCCTGCCGAAAGATCTGGCCAGCCTGCTGTCGTGTGGTGTGATCACCGGAGTTGGTGCCGCCGTGAACGCAGCCGGGTTGCGACCAGGTCAGGACGTGGTGGTGATCGGTGCTGGTGGCGTTGGTTTAAATGCCATCCAAGGGGCGCGGATCGCTGGCGCGCGCCGCATCGTGGCAGTTGATATGACCGAGAATAAACTGGAAATCGCCAAAGAGTTTGGCGCGACCCATGGCGTGCTCGGTAGCCTGAAAGAGCCTTGGAAAGCTGCCTACAAGGCTTTGGGCAGACGCGGAGCAGATGCGGTTTTGATCACCGTCGGCGCAATTCCGGCTTACGAGCAAGCGCCGCGTTATCTTGGCCCGGGGGGCAAGGCCATCATGATCGGAATGCCGCATTCCGGCGATGAAGCGCGTTACGAGCCGGTCATTCTGGCCGCGCTTGGCCAAGGACTGGTCGGATCGAAAATGGGCGATGTTGTTATCCAGCGCGATATCCCATGGATGATCGATCTTTATGAACAAGGCCGATTGAAACTGGATGAACTGATCTCTGGCCGTTGGTCGCTGGACCAAATCAACGATGCCATCAAGGACACCAAATCCGGCTCGGCCAAACGCAATGTAATCATCTTTGACCGAAGCTAATCGCGCTCGGCAGGAGGGTATGTAATGAAACTGCAAGACCTCGACGTTATCATCACAGCGCCCCCGGCACCCGGATGGGGTGGGCGCTATTGGATTTTGGTCAAGGTAACGACCGACACGGGCATCACCGGCTGGGGAGAATGCTATGCATCCTCGGTCGGACCTGATGCCATGCGCCATGTCATCCGCGACGTGTTCGAGCGGCACATGCAGGGTGAAAATCCCGAGAATGTCGAATTGATGTTTCGGCGTGCGTATTCCAGTGGCTTTACGCAGCGCCCCGACCTGACCGTCATGGGGGCGTTTTCTGGCTTGGAAATCGCGTGTTGGGACATTCTGGGCAAAGATCGTGACCGGCCCGTTTATGCCCTTCTTGGTGGCAAGATGAACGACCGCATCCGGGCATATACGTATCTATACCCCCTGCCCCGGCATAATCTGACGGATTTCTGGACATCCCCGGAACAAGCCGGGGAGAGTGCGGCGGAAATGGTGCGGCGCGGGTACACAGCCGTCAAATTCGACCCGGCCGGGCCCTACACGATCCGCGGTGGGCACATGCCTGCGATGACGGACATCTCTTTGTCTGTGGCGTTCTGCAAAGCGATCCGAGAGGCAGTCGGCGATAAGGCCGATCTGCTGTTTGGCACCCATGGTCAATTCAACACCGCCGGTGCTATCCGTCTGGGCCAGGCACTGGAGCCCTACGCGCCTCTCTGGTTCGAGGAACCGACACCGCCAGACATGATCGACGACATGGCTCGTGTCGCGCGCAACGTCCGCATTCCTGTGGCGACGGGCGAACGTATGACCACCAAGGCCGAGTTCGGCGCTGTTCTGCGAGCGGGTGCTGCGGAAATCCTGCAACCCGCGCTTGGTCGCGCAGGCGGGATCTGGGAGATGAAAAAAGTTGCAGCAATGGCCGAGGTGTTCAATGCCCAGATGGCACCACATCTGTACGCCGGCCCAATCGAATGGGCGGCCAACATCCATCTTGCGGCCTCAATCCCCAATCTGTTGCTGCTGGAGTCCATCGATACACCATTCCACGACCAACTGATCAAGGGATCCTTGCGCGTCGAAGATGGGTACATCGTTGCGCCATCCGCCCCGGGGCTTGGGATCGACGTTGATGAAGATCTGGCGCGTGCCAACCCCTACACCGGAACCGGATTGCATCTGGAGATGCAAGAGGCGCCCTGCGATTATACCAACGGCAATGCCTTTCAGGGAGGAGCCCCGGCGACTGAGGAATGATTCGAGCAGGAGGAGGCTACCGCGCCTCTACTACGTAGATGGACGGCTGGGGCGAGACGCCAGAGGCGCGATAAGGATTGCCGTGCGTCGTTTTAGGGTAACAAAGCAAATCATCAGGTGCCTCTAACACCAGCTGCTAAAACTACAACGCCGAGCTTTAGTTGGAAACATACCCGGCAATGACCTGCAGCAGCTTGAACGCGGTGGCTGCGTCGTTTTCCACAACGGCCAGGAACTCTTCCTCACCAATGCGCAAACAGGACAATTCTGTCTCAGCCACCATACTCAAGGCGCGTGGTTCTTTGCGGATCAACCCCAGTTCGCCAACCAAAGCGCCCGATCCGACCTTCGCGATCAACTGGTCAGGTCCCTCAGATTGGGGAAGGTACAACCCAGCCTCACCGTCCAGCACAACATAGGCCCCGTCCGTCGGCTGATCATCTTTCAAAAACACAACCTGCCCCGGGGCCGCATCGAACCAGCGCGCACCAAAAGCCAACAGGCGCAATTGCCTGCGATCCAACCCCGAAAACAGGGGGGTTTGTTCCAATGCGCGCAGCTTGCGCGCAAGGTCGGCCGAGGCAGCGCTGTCTTCCTCCACGTCCGCAGGTCCTTCGTCTGTGACCACACGACCTTGTCGGATTTCAACATACATGTCGAATACGTCAGGACTTTCGAACTGATCGTTCAGGTAGATAACCGTGGTCTCAGGCAACAATTCTCGCAGGTTCTTGTACACAGCAACTTGTGTCTGCATGTCATAGCTGGCCAAGGCATTTTCCAGAATCAGAATGTCGGGCTTTTTGATCGTTGCCCGGGTAAAGGCCAAAGGCTCGGCAAAAACGGCTGGCAGGTTTTGCCCGCCCAGAGAAACCGGAATGTCGTAGATCAATTCGACCACCAGCGGCCGTGCACCGTTTTCGGCCAGTACATCAACAATCAATTTGCGTGCTTCGTCAGAACGCACGCCGCCAATCTGGCTGACCTTCCCGAACAGGGCATTTTCCATCACCGTCAAGCCAGGTGCGAACTCGTCCGGTTTCAACGGCAAAAAGACATCCTGCAGCCGCTCCAGCAGCTTTTCGGAGTGGCTGTGCCGCAGTTCGAGAATCCGGTCCTTCAACTCATCCGTAAAGGCTGGCCCGATCTGTTCAGCCGAAATGACCAGCGGCACCGCCAGCAAATTGGCCAACTGCTCGTCATCCAACCCCGCCGCACCTTCCTTGCGCGTGCGCTCGATCAACTCGACAGCCGCTTCATAGGTTTGCGCCTCAAGCCCCAGCTTGCGGAACAACGGGTGATCCGTCCCGTCGAGCCCGAAAATCTGCCGCAACATATCGATCACGTCTCGCGTCAGCGCGATCAATGTCTCGTCCAACCCCAATTCACGCAATTGCCCCAAAAAGATAGTTTGTTGCGCCAGAACGTCTTGGGTCACCGGAACTCGGGGCGTCGCAAATAGCAGGTTCTCAGCCACAGGAAGCGCAGAGTTGTAGCTGTCCCGGTCAAAGATCAGGGCGTTCTGGTCCAGCCCTGCCTCAAGAACGGCCTGTTGAACACGTGGGCGCAACTCAACCAGTTTTTGCGCCAACTCAGGATGTTCTGACGCGTCAAATTCCTGTTCTGCACCGCGTTGGAACAGGGCAGCCCCGGACCCCATTCCATCAATCAGTTGCAGCCACCAATCTCGCAGGGCGGTCGCACTGTCCAGACCGGCCAGAGACGGATCCAACCATTCGGCCTTAAAAGGGTCGGTGCTGTTCCCAGCCCTCAGAGTTTCAGAGAAATTCGGATCATCCGCCACATCTGACAACGGTTTGTACCGCATCGGCATCATGACGTTGTCACCCAGCGTGCCCTGGAACATGACCGGGCGCGACGAGGCATAGCCAATGCGAGCCGCCACAATACCCTGGTGCAGCTCCGACAGGTTCAGATCACCGATTTCGACCCGACCTGCACTTGGCAGGATTTCCCGGGTCAGCAACTCGCCGATTGCGCGCCTGTCCTCTTCGCTCGGAGCGGCTATACCGATGGTTTTTCCATGCGGAAAAGTCAGGTTCAGATCATCCAACACCTGATTTCCATCGATGTCGCGGACCGAAACCCGATCCAGAACAATGTCGCGATTCAGCTGCGGGCGCGCATCAGGCTCACCTTCGAACAGCTTTTCATCATGCATACCGGCAGGCGCAAAACGCTCGTTCACGACATCCCAACGCAGAGACATATCCTGGGTTTGGTTATAGTAGGTCAACAGCTCTTTCCAGGGTGAGCTGAGATCTTTGTAGGCCGCTAGCGCTGCAACCAATGCCCCCAGTGAAACAGAGCCCTGAAGCACCAGAAGCCCGCCGACCAGATAGAACATGAACGGCGTCAGTTGCGAGATGAAGTTGTTTATAAACTTCATAAAGAACTTCTTCTGGTAGATTTCGAACCGGATACCAAACAACCGACCTAATTGATCGGAGATCATGGCCCGTCGATACCGCCAGCCGCCGTTTGCGCGCAGGGTCGACGCACCTGCGGCGTTTTCACCGATCTGGGCGGCCAAAACGCGCACTTCTTGAATTCGGCGTTTGTTCAACAAGTTGATCTGGCGCTGCAAACGCGGGATCAACCAGGCCTGGACCGGGATCAGCGCAACGGCAGCCAGGCCAAACCAGACGCTTTGAAGAAACAGGAAAGACAGGATGGTGATCATCTGTCCGGCTTGAAGAACGGGCTGACTGATCGCATCGCCCATCAGCCCGCCCATCGGCTCACTTTCGGCGGTGATCATCGACACCAGCTCGCCCTGGCTGACGCGCTCAAAATAGGGTTGCGGAAATCGCAAGGCGCGGCTGATCAACTGGTAGCGAAGCCGGCGCAGCATCCGCTCGCTCAGCACACCTTTCATGGTATTGATGCGCATCTTCATCAGCCCATGCGCCAAAACCGCGGCCAAAAAGGCAAAGCATAAGATGATCAGGAAATTTGTCTGCGGCAGGCTGTAACCCCAGAATTCGACGATGCTACTTGTAGCGCCAATCGCATCGTTGATGATGCGTTTCGGCAGCTCCAGCGTCAGGTATAACAGTGGGAACAACGTCGATGTGACGGCCAGCAAGATCAGCTGGTCGCGCTTGGAGTACTTCCAAATGAACCGAAAAATCGTGCGTTCTATTGAACCTGCCCCTGCTGCTGATCAACGAAGTAATTTTGGTGTTATGCATGCAAATACAACAGATTGAATTTACAGTAATCCAGTTGGGATACGCAAATAGTTTCACACTTGGTATATTTATTCACGTTGTGTGAACTAGTTCATTTACGTGCCTGCATTTTAAGGCTTAGTATTCGGGCAGGACGACATCGGGAGGGTACTTTTGACTGCCAGTTTTGGCGCAGTGTTTCTTATGCTCTGCTTATTGCAGATCAAGCATATGTTTGCCGACTTCTTCCTACAGACACCCAAAATGCTTTCCGGGCGCGGAGAGTATTTTCACATGGGGCGTGCGCAACATGCCGGTGTGCACGTCGTGGGCTCCGTTATTGTTTTCCTGCTATTTGGCACGCCGCTAATCTTCATACTGGTCATCGCAGCACTCGAATGGATCGTTCACTTCAACATCGATTTCTTCAAGGCAAGCTATTCTGACAAGAAACAGTTAGAGCCGAACCAGGCTGCATTCTGGCGCGCGGCGGGATTGGATCAGTGCCTGCACAACCTGACCTACATAGCAATGGTTTGGGCTTGGGTCACCTTCGCAACCTGATCGGTACCAGGGGTCAGGCGACAGCATCCAACGCGCAGGCCTGATAGGCGGACAACCACAACCGATCCAACGCATCGATCTTATCAACGTCAAACTGCTGCGTGGTCTCCCAATACCGCCCGGATGGCACATTATAACCAAGCTCAGCTTCAAGCTGAAGCGGCGCGCTCATGCGTTTTGTCGACAACAGAGAACCCGAAGATAGTTCTGTTGCCTTCGCAGACGGATAGACCAAGCGGCTCTCTCCATCAGACAACCGAACCACCCGGCACCCTTGTGACGCCCCAAACAGGGCAAGTCGGGCAGATTTCGCCTCAAGCGAGCGCAAGGTGATGTCGTCTCGCAAAGGGTCTGCTGCCCCGTTACCATAAAAATGAGTCTGGCCCGGACCGTCATACACCATGTCGCATCCAAAATAGGCTATGACCTTGGGACGTAAGACTGACAGAGCCCAATAACCTGCCGTAAAAGCCATCGTACCGCCGGCATAAACAAATCCCCCAAATTCGTTTTGTCGCGGGACATAGTCGTCGGCAGACACCATTTTCTGACCCGTGTTCAGTCTTTCAGGGCGCTTTTCTGTCGAAAAATCCTCTGGATGGATCAGAAAATCCCAATCCTGTCGGATGCGCCAAGCATTGTTGATGGCCACAATATGCGTGAACGGACAACGCGACCAATCCCGCGCCGCCATGGCAGACGGGGCACTGCCAAGAATCAGTACTGTGTTCTTTTGATCAATCATCAGGGGTCCGCCTTGATTGCGAGCCCCGTGAATCTTAGAGCATTTCCAGTGAACGGCTAGCCCAGAACCGAAAAACTGCTTTCTTCGTTAATTGGCCGCTTTCGTGAATAGAACCCAACGTCGACCGACCGCTTGATATATGGCAGTTCGTATTGCAGTGGTTGCGTGTCGTGATCCGCACCGCCCTCGCAATAGTCAATCAACGCCGTCATCATCTTGCCAGCGATTGGGGCGTTTTTGTATTGATTCCCACTGGTACCACAGGCCATGTAGAACCCCGGTAGGCTGGACTTGTCGTAGATCGGAATCCAATCGGTCGACGCATCATACAAATCGACGACTCCGCGCGTTTTCGAAGGAATACCAAGGCTGGGCACGCGTTGCGCGTAGCGCATGGCTTGGGTTGTCCACTGATCCGTAAAGTCGTGATTGTAATGAACGTCGTCTTCACACCACTGATGCGGATCGCATTCCGGATCTTCAGACCCAACCAGAATGTGATTTCCGTGTTCGGGGCGGCAGTAGCAGGCAATATCGCTGTCCGAAACGATCGTTCCGTCATTTTCGAAATCAAAGCCTTCGGGCGCCGGAACATGCACCACCTCTTGCCTCAGGGGGCGGGTTTCGATGGTCATATCATCCAGAACTCCGGCCATTTTGTTGACGATCGCCGACCCCGGTCCGGCAACGTTTACAATCACCTTTGCACGAATTTCCTCGCCCGAGGCGAGTTTGACACCCGCCACGCGCGCGCCCTCGGTCAGAACTTCAACAACCTCAGCGCCGGTACGCACCTCTGCCCCGTGTAGTTTGGCGGCGTCCATCAGGTTTTGCGCGGACAAGGCTGGGTCAGTGACATAACCAGCTTGTGGCCAGAACACGCCGCCACGCATCTTACGACCGTTTGGCTGACCAAACTCCGGATCATCCATGCGTTTGGCGGGGGCAAAGCTGTCCTGTGAGTAAACCGGCAGTCGTTCGGCGACTTTCTCGGGCGACCATTCCTCGAACGGGCAATCCAGATCGGCACTGTTGTGCTTGTGCTTTTCCAGCAGACCGTTGGCATCGGTCTTCATAACCAAACAGCCGGTTTCGCGGAACTGCGCTAGGTTGGCGTCTTCAGGCAGGCCAAGATAGTCGGCCCAGTCACGCCAGTAGTGATATCCCTCCCATGCGAAGGCCGTTCCGTCGAAGGTTGAATAGTGCATGCGGATGATCGCGCAGGATCCGGCGGTCGAGCCGTGACCAACTTGGCTGTTGCGATCCAGCGACAGGGTCTTCCAGCCCGCCTTGGCCATCTCGAATGCGATGGCTGCTCCGATGACACCGGTTCCGATGATGATTGCGTCTGGTTGGCTCATTCTGTGTCTCCTTCCGAAAAGCGCTTTGAATAGGCGCTGAATTCCTCGACTTCCTCGGCCCTTGGTTCGACGCCGGTGAAGACGTAAAGATAATGCGGCACCATCGACAGCCGCGTTGCCATCGGCTCGTTCAACTGGGCCAGGTCATATCCGATCTGCATGTAGTAGAGCACCCGCGCCCGGGTTTCGGCCTCGATCTCGCAATAGCCATGGCGCGCGAACATTGCATGAAGGGCCGCCAACCGTCGCGCATCCGACTGGTCCAGCATCCGCCGCACCTTGCCCGAACGCCGCGCCCAGTCGCGAACCGCAAAATCCAGCGCCGTGTCGAACAGCGCCGTGTTCACAACACATCGATGCACGTTGCAAACGGCTGCCGTGATGGTTTCTGCAGGTGCTTCAGCCTGCGCGATCAAGGCTGCCGTGTTCGTGGCCTGCCACCGCGCCAGAAGCGCATCCAGCAGTTCCTGACGCGACTTGAAGTACCAATAGAATGAAGACCGTGACACGGCCATCCGCTCGGCCAGGTTCAGAACCTTGATCTGGTCCACACCATCCGAGATCAGAACATCCATCGCAACATTCAGCCAGTCATCACGCGTGACCTTGATGTTGCCGACCAGTGGTTCAGCCTGAGGATCATCCCTGTGCAAGATCGGTTTTGTGTTCATTCAACTCTCCGGCGGTGCGCCGCCCTCGGCAGTACGTCGGGCAATAAAGTCATGCAATGCGCCCAGCCTGTCACTGTCGCTGGTCGGGGCTTTGAAGTCATGCAGAATGCCCTTCCAAACACCTGTCGCGCGCTGATTGGCATCCATCGATCCACGTTCAGCCCAGGTGCCAAAATTGGCATAATCATGCACGTGGGGTTGGTAGAATTCGGTATTGTAACGCTCCATGGTCTGGCTGGAGGCAAAGAAATGGCCACTCGGTTCGACCTCGCGCAGCGCAGTGTCAAAGCCGATCTCGGCCTCTCCGGCCTGCGCACCAGCACAGAGTTCGGCGACCATGTTCAGCACTTCGGCATCGCAAACAAGCTTTTCGAATGACACTGTCAAGCCGCCCTCCAGCCAACCTGCCGAATGAATGATCACCGTGGCCCCGGCCATCAGGCAGCCCCAAAGACCGAACTGGTTTTCATTTGCCGCCTGCACATCGTTGGTGTTGGAAGCTGACCCTGCCGCAGACCGCCAAGGCAATCCCAGATACCGCGCGAGTTGCCCGGCCGCGAGTGAAGCCTGAAAATGAGAAGGCGTCCCAAAGGCAGGGGCACCTGACTTCATATCCACATTGCTGGTGAATGTGCCGTAGCAGACGGGCGCACCGGGATTGGCCAGCTGCGTCAGTGTAAGAGCGGCCAGCGCCTCGGCATGAGATAATGTGATCGCTCCGGCCACAGTGATCGGCGCCATAGCCCCCATCAAAGTAAAAGGAGTGATGATCGACATCTGGCCGTGTCGGGCAAAGTCGATCAGCCCTTGCGCCATTGGAATATCCAATGTTCGGGGGCTGTTGGTGTTGATAATTGTGTAGCAATGCGGATTTCCGCGAAACGCATCGTCCGACAGACCCCGCGCCGTCGATAGCATCTCAAAGCAATCCAACACCTGCGGCGTCCCACGAGAGAAGAAGAACGGGAACTTGTCGGTTAGTTCCATCTGGGCCTGCGTCGTGAAGTAATGACGCAAATGGGTCGGCACATCCTGCGGTTCGACCTGAGGCGAGATCATCTGGAACACATCGAAATGATGCGTGAGTTTCAGGAAATCCAGATAATCCTGCCCGGTCGCAGGACGGCGCCCCTGTTCCAAATCTGTGGCATTCGGGGCCCCGGCCCCCGGCTGAAAGACCAGCGAACCCAATTCCAAGGTGAAATCCCGGTGTCGCGCCCCGGCACGGCATGCGATAGATTTGGGAGCCGAGGCAATCGCCGCCTCAACAATGTCGCGCCCGACAAAGACCATTTGACTGTTTTCATCCACCCGTGCGCCCGCTTTTTCAAAGATACGGAACGCTTCGGGCAGCAGAACCTTGACCCCGAGCTCTTCAAGCGTACGCAGTGCGGTTTCGTGCATGTCCGCGATCTGGTCCGCCGGGAACACTTCCATTGCCGGAAACGGGTTTTTTAACTGTCGATAGTTCACATCGCGGCTGACCGGCGGGGCAGCATCCGCCCCGCGCCCGCGCCGTCGTCTGCCCCGCTCTGAGGTCTGCGCGACCATCCTCAGCCCCTCATCGCTTTGCCTTGCGGATCATAGGGCGACGGCGCGACCACGCGGGCCGGGCGTTCGACACCCACCACATGAACGGACAATTCGGTGCCCGCTTCGGCTTTGTCACGGTTCACCAGCGCCATCGCCAGCGACTTGCCAGTGTAGTGCCCATATCCGCCGGACGTGACGAACCCAACACGTTCCTCACCCGCCCAAACAGGCTCGTATCCGCTGGCATCTGCGTCCAGCGCATCGACCTCCAGTATCACCTGAATCTGATCCGGTCCGTTGCCATCACGTTCGGCCACAGCCGCGTCTTTACCAACGAAATCCTTATCCCAGTCGATCCAGCGATCCATCCCTGTCATGCCCGGTGTGTAGGCTTGGGTAAATTCCGCCGACCAGATGCCAAAGCTTTTTTCAAGACGCGTCGACAGCATTGCGTTGAAGCCGCATTCGCGAATGTCCTCCTCGGCCCCGGTCTCAAGCAGCATCCGGCGCAGCTTGATGTGATCGCCATAGCGGCAATTGATCTCGTACCCCTTTTCACCGGTCACTGACATACGCGCGACGCGAGCGCGCACCAGGCCAATATCGAAATCACCGCAGCCCATGAATTTCAGGCCCGAGATGTCCTGTTCAGCCAGCTTTTCGATGACAGCCTGCGATTTCGGACCAACAACCGCAAAGCCACAATATTCTTCGCCCAGATCGCGGACATCCACGCCATCGATCATGTGATCGTCGAACCAGCGCATGTGCCAGGCACGCAGGTAATAGCTGCCCATGATCCACCAGGTGCCGTCGCCCCAGTTCAGCACGGTAAGATCGCCTTTAAGACGCCCGTTCTCACCCAACATCGGTGCCAGTTTCGCCCGACCCGGCACAGGCAGTTTTGAGGCCATGACTTTGTCGAGCCAAATTTCTGCTTTCGGGCCTGAGACTTCAAAACGGGAGAAACCCGAGATATCCATCAAACCTACGCCTTCGCGGATCGCCTTGCATTCCTGGGCGACGATATCATGCGCGTTTGACCGCTTGAGGGTCGGCGTTTCCTCGAATCCTTTCGGCGCAAAGTACAGCGGCACTTCAAGATTCCAGCTTACCCCCCATTTGCACCCAGCCTCGGTCATCGCGTCATGGGCCGGGGCCATTTTCAACGGACGGCCCGCAGGCAGTTGCTCGTTCGGGTAAGTCATCACGAAACGACGGGAATAGAACTGCCCCGTGGTTTCGCGGATGTACCGTTTATTCTGAGCGAAATCGCCATAGCGCGCCACGTCCATTGGCCATGCATCGGCCTCTGGCTCGCCATGAATCATCCATTCGGCCAACGTCTTGCCAACACCGCCACCTTGTAGGAAACCCGCCATCACCGCACAGGCAGTCCAGTACCCGCGCTTTCCCGGAACAGGCCCGACCAGCGGGTTGCCGTCTGGCGAGAAGGTAAAGGCGCCGTTGACCCAGGTTTTGATGCCCACGTCCTGAATTGAAGGATAGCGTTCGAAACCTAGCGTCAGCTCGTTCTCGATGCGGTCAAGCTGTTCTTGAAACAGCTCTTCGCCATAGTTCCAAGGGGCGCCATCCATGGCCCAGTGTTCGTGATCAACCTCATAGATCCCAATCAGAACACCCTTTTGGTCCTGCCGCATATAGGTGAACCCTTCGAGGTCGACCGTCATTGGCATCTCAAAGTCGGCAGCGGCCACTTCGGGAATGGAATCGGTGATCAGATAGTGGTGTTTCAATGGTGAAACCGGCAATTCCACACCCGCCATACGCCCCACCTGCTTGGCCCAGAGGCCCGCGGCATTGACCACATGTTCGCACGTTATCGTGCCTTTGTCGGTGACGACTTGCCAGCCATCGTCGGTCTGGATCAGCTCTTCGACTTTGGTTTCTTCGTAGTACTCGCCCCCCCGCTTTTTAGCGGCAGTAGCATAGGCCTGCACGGTGCCGGTGGTGTCGATGTAACCCTCTCGATCAGCCCACATGGCACCCAGCACGCCGTCAGTGGACATGATCGGGCAACGTTTCTGAGCCTCTTCCGGCGTCAGCAATTCGCAATCATCTATGCCGATTGACTGGAAGATGCGGTAGTTCGACTGCAACCATTCCCAACGTTCCGGGGTGCCGGCCAGCGTCAGGCCCCCGGTCATGTGCAGACCGATATTCTGACCTGACTCTTTCTCGATCTCGCTCAGAAGGTCGATGGTGTAAGCCTGCAGCGACGCCATGTTCGGATCGGCGTTCAATGCGTGAATGCCGCCCGCTGCGTGCCAGGAAGACCCCGACGCCAGACGTCGGCGTTCCAACATGACGACATCGGACCAGCCGAATTTGGCCAGATGATACAGAACCGAGGCGCCTACTACACCGCCCCCGATGACCACGACACGATACTGGGATTTCATCCCAACCTCCCCTGCATAGATTCTCAGGAGACGCTAGTAGCACTGTTCACTTCTGTCTAGACATTTCTGTACAGTAGTTACCTTGTGAAATTAATCGAAACATTCGTCAGTTTTTACAGGGACGCGCTGGGGCGGGATTTCACAGCGTCAAACCAAGACTGAGTGGCTGTGTTTCCCTCAGGGATCCGCGTTTTCACAACCCGCGCGAAATCGACAAAAACAAAGGTCGAGATATCCGCAAGCGTGAACATCTCACCCGCAACAAATGGGCTTTCCTTTAGCCTGTCCTCCAGCAGGTCGAAGAACAGCCTCGTCCTGTCAAAACCTCGCTGCGCCAGGTCCGGGATCTGGGGGTAGTTGACGGGACCGGGGATAGCCCTGTCCGCAAATGCAGGGTGTGTGTTCCGCAGGGCCTCGGCAATCGGCATGCCGCCCTGTTGCTCGACAATTGCGTTCCACATCAGGACCGATCCTTTTTCATCAGGCGTCCGCCCCATCAACGGCGGTTCCGGAAATCGCGCTTCAAGGTAAGCAGCAATGCCCAGATTTTCGGTCAGCACCGTCCCCTCATCCGTCATCAGAACCGGTATCGTGGCGCGGGGGGTCACGACACGAAACGCCTCGGTCAGTTGTTCACCTTTGGCAATCGAGATATCGCGGATCTCGATCTCCAACCCTTTCTCGGCTATGAACATACGGGCGCGGCGTGGATTTGGGGCCGTGGAGCAATCATAGAAAATCATCGTCTGCCTCCCTCGCGGATCAACGGCGGTAGATAAAGCAACGCCCATCAACCGCACCATCGGGCAACGGCAATTCGGTCAGTGTATCAAAGTACATCCGATCGCTGGAAACCATCAGCCCGCCCGGCGCCAAAAGAGGCTCAATCAGAGGCGAAACAAACCGTGCAAACGCATCGTTCTTTTCCCGGTTGTGCCCACCCAGATCAGCGTGGATCAAACTGGCAGATGCACCGAACCGTTCAACAGATGCTGGTAAAGTCTCGCGCACATCGCCAAGGATAACACGGTCTTCCGGTGGTGTGGAATCCGGATGGGACGCGACCGCCCGTTCAAATACATATACCGGACGGCCCTGAATATGCTGCACCAAGTGGTGATAGGTTCGACCGTTTCCCAGGCCCAATTCGAAAACAGGACCTGTCATGTCGTTGGTTTGCCCAATCGCGAAATCCAGGCAGGTACGCTGCGACACCATGCGATCAATAAACAGATCCAGTCGGCTTTGATTCTCGGACACGGGAAATCTCTCCTTGATACCAGTCGCCAACATAGATGTGGTCGACGCCGCCTGTGATGGCAAAAACTCAAGACTTTGTGTAGGACAGAAGTCCAAAGTTTCACATTTTCACGGCATTTCAGCCCAAGAACGGGTTTGACTAGTCGGGCAGAACCGGGCGACACTGCACAAAAAAACACGGGGAGTTGATTTAGCCGATGTTATCGAACGGCCAGCCGGGTGGAAAACCCGCATGAGCGCGTTGTTGTCTGTCAGAGACCTCAGCATTGGCTTTGGCACGGCAGAATCTGTTGTCACAGGTGTGAATTTTGATGTTGAGGCCGGGCAAACACTTGCACTGGTCGGTGAATCCGGTTCGGGGAAAACGATATCGTGCCGGGCCGCTTTGCGTATTCTCCCCCGCATCGCCCAAATTCGCAGTGGCACCATCACCTTGAACGACTCCAAGGGGCTGGCAGAGCTGACGACGATCAGTGAACGCGAAATGCGAGATATTCGCGGCAACCGGGTCTCGATGATCTTTCAGGAACCCATGCGATCGCTGTCCCCTTTGCACAAAATCGGCAATCAGGTCAGCGAAGTTTTGTGGCTGCACCGCAATGCATCCGAAGCACAGGCGCGCAAAGAAGTCCTGTCCCAGTTCGAACGTGTGGGTTTTCCTGACCCTCAACGCGCCTACGATTCTTATCCGTTCGAGCTGTCTGGTGGAATGCGCCAGCGGGCCATGATCGCCATGGCCATGGTGTCAAAGCCTGAACTGCTGATCGCAGACGAACCCACCACCGCATTGGACGTAACCACCCAAGCGCAGGTCCTGGGGCTGATCAAGGAACTGCAGCGCGAAACCGGAATGGCGCTGATCCTTGTCACCCATGATCTGGGTGTCGTCGCCAATATGGCCGAGAAAGTCGTGGTCATGCACAAAGGTCGCGTGATGGAGGCAGGTCCAGCCGCCCCTATCCTCACCAACCCGGCGCATCCCTATACCAAACAACTGTTTGACGCGGCACCCGAAATTCCGGATCAGGATGCCGTCGGCCTGCCGATGCCGAACAAAGATCTGATCCTGCAGATGAAGAATGTGTCGAAAACCTACACCATGCGGTCCAGCAAAGGGTGGCAGTCTGACAAGGCAATCCATGCCTGCCGGGGCGTCGACTTGAATCTGGCGCGTGGCAAGACGCTGGCAATTGTCGGCGAAAGTGGCTCGGGCAAAACCACGGCGGCCCGTATCGCCCTGGGCGCCGAACTTCCGGATCCGGGCGGTGAGATTCTGTTCCGCACGTCGCCGGACGAGGATCCGATACCAGTTCATCAGATGACACGCGCCCAGCGCACCGCGTTTCAGCGCAAGGCGCAAATGGTGTTTCAGGACCCCTACAGTTCGCTTAGCCCGCGGATGCGGATACAGGATGCCATGACCGAGCCGCTGGAGATTCACCGCATCGGATCATCCTCAGAACAACGGGACAAAGCATCCGAGATGCTGCAACGCGTTGGCCTGAACGCAGATATGCTCAAACGCTATCCACATGCCTTTTCAGGTGGGCAACGACAGCGTCTTTCGATTGCGCGTGCGATGATGCTGGATCCGCAACTGATTGTCTGTGATGAGCCCACCTCGGCACTTGATGTGTCCGTTCAGGAACAAATCCTGACCCTATTGGAACGGCTACAGGACAGCTTGAATCTGTCCTACTTCTTTATTTCCCACGACCTTGCCGTTGTAGCGCGCATTGCTGACGAGGTCGCTGTTATGCGGCGCGGTCTTGTCGTGGAACAAGCCCCACCCGAGACCCTTTTCTACAATCCGCGCCACCCCTACACCAAGGCGCTGATTGCCGCTCAACCCGAACCCGACATCAATCGCCCAATCGACCTGAAGATGGTTTCACTGGGTGCCGGCGCGCCGGACAGTTGGGACGAAGCCTTTCGTTTCTCGGACACCGTGATACCTTCACTGGTGGAATTGGAACCAGGCCATAAGGTACGTTGCCATGTATAAGACCACTCGCACCCTGATCCTGGCCGCTTCGCTGACCGCTGCGTGGATGTTGCCCGCTGCGGCAGAAACCACGCCTGCCCCGCAAGAAAGCGGGTTCTGGGCAACCGAAGTAAATGCCGGCGATC
The DNA here is from genome assembly GCF_900313035.1 of Ruegeria sp. EL01. Taxonomy (GTDB): domain Bacteria; phylum Pseudomonadota; class Alphaproteobacteria; order Rhodobacterales; family Rhodobacteraceae; genus Ruegeria. The sequence goes on from NZ_OMPS01000041.1 coordinate 217,469, forward strand.
TGCCGCCCGTCCAAGATCGCCTGCCCAAGGAGCCATTGGTTGTTGATCTGGCTGCAAAGGGGCGCGACTTCGGAACGCCTGGCGGCACCCTGCGGACAATGGTGACCCGATCCAAGGACATCCGGCAGATGGTCGTTTACGGTTACGCGCGATTGGTTGGGTTTGACCAGGGTTACAAAATTGTCCCCGATCTGCTGTCTTCGTACGAAACCGAGGGCAATCGCAAATTCACGCTGAACCTGCGCGAAGGGCACAAGTGGTCCAACGGAACACCGTTTACCTCGGAAGATTTCCGCTATTGGTGGGAAGATGTGGCCAATAATGAATTGCTCAGCCCGTCAGGTCCACCGGATTTCCTGATCGTAGAAGGCAAACTGCCAACGGTCTCATTTCCCGATGAGACAACGGTGATCTACGAGTGGGACGACCCAAACCCCGATTTCTTGCAGTCGTTGGCACAAGCGCGGCCCCCGTTTATCTATCGCCCTTCTGCCTTCCTGAAGCAGTTCCACGAGAAGTTCGCGGATCAGGAAGAGCTTGCTTTTCACGTCGAAGATGCCCGTGTCAAAAGCTGGGCGGCGCTGCACAACAAGCTCGACAACCTTTATAAGTTCGACAATCACGAACTGCCCACCTTGCAACCCTGGCTGAACGCCAGTTCTGGCAAGAAGATCCGGCACAACTTTGTGCGCAACCCTTATTACCACCGGATTGACAGTAACGGGGTCCAGCTTCCGTATATCGACGTTGTCGAGATGGAAATCGTCGCCCCTGGCCTGGTGGCCGCCAAAACCAACGCTGGCGAAAGCGACTTGCAAGGCCGAGGCCTGGCCTTTCGGGATGCGTCGATCCTGAAAAAGGGTGAGGCAAATGGCGGATACAAAACGCTACTTTGGAAGACCGGGGTCGCCTCGCAGATTGCGATCTATCCCAACCTGAACTTCGATGATGAAGGCTGGCGCAATGTTTTGCGCGACGTGCGGGTCCGCCGTGCACTGTCCCTTGGAATTGACCGCAAGACCATCAATCAGGCGCTGTACTTCAAGCTAGCGCATCCCGGCGCTATGTCGGTGCTTCCGGCTTCGCCCTTTTACAGCGAGGAAAACGCTCAGTCCTGGGCGGCCTACGACGTAGATCAGGCCAATGCCCTGCTCGACGAAGCCGGGTTGGATAAGCGGGACAAGTCGAGCATCCGCCTGCTGCCGGACGGTCGGCCAATGGAACTGGTGATCGAGACTGCGGGCGAACGGCAAGAAGTCGAAAACGCATTGCAAATCGTAACCGACACATGGCGGGAAATTGGCGTCAAGCTGGTGATGCGCCCGCTGGATCGTGACATCCTCCGCAATCGTGTATTTGCGGGGAACACCATGGCTTCGGTCTGGTTCGGTTGGGATGACGGCATTCCGCAGGCCCATACCTCACCCGCCTATCTGGCACCGACGGATCAGGTCTTTCTGGCCTGGCCCAAATGGGGACAATTCTACCAAACCAGCGGTGAGGTCGGCGAAGCCCCGGACATGCCCGAGGCTGAACGCCTGATGGAACTGGCACACAATTGGGAAATTGCTGCAAATGATGAAGAGCGCGAAGCGGCTTGGACCGAGATGCTCAATATCCATGCGGATCAGTTATACGCAATTGGGATTTTGAATGGCGCGCCTCAGCCGATCGTGGTGTCGAACCGTTTGCGCAACGTCCCGGAACAAGCCATGTGGGCCTGGGAGCCCGGAGCACATTTTGGTATTCACCGCCCGGACGAGTTCTTTTTCGCCGACTGACAGGAGCAGCTAAATGATCATGCTGCGCTATGTGGTGTATCGCTTTTTCACGATGCTGCTGACGTTGTTGGTGGTCTCGGTTTTGATATTCATCATCATCAACCTTCCACCCGGCGACTATCTGAGCAACCAGATTGCAGAACTTCAGGCCTCGGGCCAGTCCGCAGGTGTCGCCAAGGCAGAATTCCTACGCGCTGAATACGCGCTGGATCGCCCAATGTGGGAGCAATACCTGATCTGGATGGGGTTCTGGCCCGGTCCGCACGGATTCTCCGGATTGCTGCAAGGCAACTATGGCTGGTCGTTTGAGTTTGATCGTCCCGTGTCTGATATCGTCGGTGACACATTGTGGCTAACCGTTGTCGTCAATCTGGCTGCAATCCTGTTTGTCTACGCTGTCGCCTTGCCGCTTGGTGTTCTCGCCGCCGCCAAATCCCGGACATGGATCGATTATACATCGGCCTTCGTGGGGTATCTGGGTCTGGCAACACCAAACTTTCTGCTGGCGCTGATCCTGTTTTACTACGGGCACCAGTATTTCAACCTTCCCATTGGCGGTCTGATGGACCCGTCCTTTGAAGGCGAACCCATGAGTTGGGCAAAGCTGAAGTCCATCCTGATCCACCTGATCGTCCCCACCTTTGTGATCGGCACCTCTGGCGCCTCGGCCATGATGCAACGCTTGCGCGCAAACATGTTGGACGAGTTGGGCAAGCCTTATGTGGAAACTGCTATCGCCAAAGGCATGGCACCGGCCCGGATGCTGACAAAGTATCCGCTGCGTGTCGCCTTCAACCCCTTTGTAGCGGACATCGGCAACCTGTTGCCTTCGATGATCTCGGGCTCTGTTCTGGTTTCGGTGGTTTTGGGTCTGCAAACCATTGGTCCCACCTTGCTGACGGCACTCAAGACACAGGATCAGTTCCTGTCGGCCTTTATCCTGATGTTCGTTGCCTTGCTGACACTGATCGGCACCATGATCTCGGATATCTTGCTGGTCATGCTTGACCCACGCATCCGATACGAAGGGCGCGAAGCATGACCGACCGCAACGACGACCGCTTTGTCGACGACGCTCCGTTTGATCCTCAGGCGTCGGTCCAGCAATTAGAGCGTGCGGACCTGGACGCCCCGAACTGGGTGTTGGTCTGGCGTAAATTCAGAACGCACAAATTGGGCCTTATCTCGGGCATCTTCCTGCTACTGTGTTACCTGCTGCTGCCTTTTGCAGGGTTTATTGCCCCCTATGGCCCGAATGAACGCAACGGAGAGCACCTGTATGCCCCGCCACAATCGGTCAACTGGTTCCATGATGGCGCCTTCATAGGCCCATATGTCTATCCGATCGTGGCCGAGGCTGATCTGGAAACGTTCCAGTGGAAATTTGTTCCTGATACCGAAGATCCACGCCCCATCCGGTTTTTCTGCGAAGGGTCCGAATATCGGCTGGCCGGGCTTATCCCGACAGATACGCATCTGTTCTGTGCCCCAGAAGGCGCCACTTTGTTCCTGTGGGGGTCCGACCGATTGGGCCGCGACATTTTCAGCCGAATTCTCTACGGGGCGCAATTGTCGCTAACCGTGGGCCTTATCGGCATTTCGGTTTCGTTTTCCCTTGGCATCCTGTTCGGTTCGATGGCCGGATACTTCGGCGGCCGTATCGACTGGGTCATCAATCGGGTGATCGAAGTCTTGCGATCATTGCCCGAATTGCCCTTGTGGCTGGCCCTTTCCGCAGCGGTGCCGTCTAACTGGAGCCCGGTTGCGGTCTTCTTCATCATATCGATCATTCTGGGCATCCTCGATTGGCCCGGGCTGGCCAGATCCGTGCGCGCGAAATTCCTGTCGTTGCGCGAAGAAGAATACGTCAGGGCTGCTGAGATGATGGGCGCAAGTTCAGGTCGGGTGATCCGCAAGCACCTTCTGCCCAATTTCATGTCTCACCTAATCGCCTCGGCCACCCTTTCGATACCTGCGATGATCCTTGGGGAAACTGCGCTCAGCTTCCTGGGCCTAGGGCTGCGCGCACCCGCTGTCAGTTGGGGTGTGATGTTGAACGATGCGCAAAACCTAGCTTCGATCGAAATCTACCCATGGACTGCCATCCCGATGCTACCGATCATCATCATTGTGCTGGCATTCAACTTCCTGGGTGACGGGCTGCGCGACAGTCTGGATCCCTACCAGCAATGAGCTTGCTGTCATCCCTTCCGGCCGTGGACGGCTACCGGAAAAAGGGCTCTGGCGCGCTGCCCAGTGCATTTGCAGTCTCGGAACTGGCCACCGCAAGCGTCGCTGCTGTGGGACAGGAGATGGCGCGTCTGATGACGGCACTGAACCTGACACCGACTTCACCCGAGGTCACAGTCGATCACCGGCTGGCGTCGCTTTGGTTTGGATACTCCTTCAAACCCGACGGCTGGGACATGCCCGATCTGTGGGATGCAATTGCCGGTAACTACCAGGCCTCTGACGGCTGGATCCGGCTGCACACCAACCTTCCGCGTCACCGAGATGCAGCCCTGAGAGTTCTGGAAACACCTGCAGACAGGGTCGCTGTTACTCAGGCTGTCAGATCCCGAGCAGTCGCAGAACTTGAGGCCGCTATCGTGGCGGAAGGTGGGGTCGCGGCGGCTATGCGCAGCCGCTCTGAGTGGCAAGACCACCCACAAGGCCGCGCCGTTGCCCGCGACCCTTTGATTGGCTGGCAAGGACCTCGAAGCATCAAACTGCGTGATCGATCTCAGGCGACTGCGGCGCGTCCTCTGGCCGGGCTGCGCGTCCTCGACCTGACCCGCGTTCTAGCCGGGCCTGTCTCGACCCGAACACTCGCTGGGTTTGGTGCCGAAGTTCTGCGTATCGATCCTCCGGAATGGGACGAGCCCGGCGTGATCCCGGATATCTCACTAGGTAAAGCCTGCGCATATCTTGATGTGAAAACGCCAGAGGGGTTTGAGCATCTGCAAGACCTGCTAGCGAGGGCCGATGTCTTCGTTCATGGCTATCGACCCGGCGCGCTGGATGCTCTTGGGCTAACAAAATCCAAGCGGGACGAACTGGCCCCGAACAGGGTCGAGGTCACGTTGGACGCCTATGGATGGCAAGGACCATGGTCATCGCGGCGCGGTTTCGACAGTCTGGTACAGATGAGCGCTGGCATCGCTCATGCGGGGATGGGCTGGGCAAGCGCCGATAAACCGACGCCCTTGCCCGTTCAGGCGTTGGATCATGCCACCGGATATCTGATGGCCGCCTCAGTGCTATCTGCGCTGGCCGAGGCTGCGTCGGGCAATTCGATCATGCATGCCCATCTGTCGCTGGCCCGAACGGCCGAGTTACTGGCGGTTTTGGGCAAAACAGGATCAGACGATAAAGCAATCGAAGCCACTGATAAGGACTACTCAGCGGCAACCGAGCCGTCCGGCTGGGGCCCCGGACACCGCCTCAAACCGGCGTTGAGTGTTGGAAGGGCCAAGATGCGGTGGTCGAGCCCGGCCTCGAAACTGGGCACAGCCGAACCGAATTGGCCGTCCCTGACCACCTGACCAACCGCCGCGCGGAACGCGCGGCCCGGCCCAACGCATTGGGTAATGTCTCGTCAGAGACGTTGTCCAATGCGGCGGGAGACCTCGTTAACGGTCATCTCCGCCAGGTCCGATATCATCAAGGTAATCCTCATCAATTGCCGCCTGAACCGCACCGGTCACTGCTTCGCGCTCTCTGGGCGTCAGGTCTTCCGTGTCTTTGTTATCTGCCAGACGCACCGTAACCTCACGGTGGGCAAAACGAATGTCCTCACGCGCAAACAGCTCTCGGATATCCTGATACACACGTTTGCGCACCAACCACTGATCGCCCGGCTTGGTCATGAATTTGACCCGGATGATCATCGCCGAATCCTGCATCTCGATCACGCCCTGCGATTTGAGCGGTTGGATGAAGTTTTCCCCTATTACTGGATCGGTAAGCAACTCCTGCCCCAGCTTCTTGATCAATTTGCGCACCTTTTCGACATCCGTGTCATAGGTCACACGCAGCGGCAGTTTCATGATCACCCAATCACGCGAGTAATTGGTCAGCACTTTGATTTCGCCAAACGGAATGGTGTTCAGCGCGCCTAGGTGATGGCGTAACTGGAACGAGCGGACCGATATTTTCTCGACCGTCCCTTTCACATCCCCGATGTCGATGTACTCTCCCTTGCGAAAGGCATCGTCCATCAAAAAGAAGGCCCCGGAAAAGATGTCACGCACCAGAGTTTGCGAGCCAAAGCCGACGGCCAGACCGACGACACCAGCACCCGCGAACAATGGGCTGACGTTTATGCCCAGTTCCATCAGAACAATCAGGGCAATGGTCACGACAACCACAGCCAGAATAGCCCCACGGAACAGCGGCAACAACGTGGCCAGCCGACTTTGTCCGCCATCGCCGCCCTCATCACCCAGCTCTGCGTCGCCAACTTCCACCTCTTCTTCCGCGATTTTACTGTCGATCCAGATACGGAAGAAGTGGAACAGGATGTAACCCATGAACAGGATGACCATCACATCCAACGCCCGTTCAATCGGCAGGTCCTCACTCCAACTGGCATCCGGGTTCCAGATCACCACAAGCGCATACAGACCGACGACAAAGGCCAGAATCCCGGCCACACGCCGCGCCAGATCTTCATAGGTCAGGATCGTGTGTTTTCTCTGCTCGGCCTCAGGAGTTTCCGTTCCTTCGCTGGGGTCATCCTCGCCATCGGCATCGCTGTTGATTTCTTCCAGCCGGCGATTGCGGTCAAAATACCGTTCAAGCAGATAGTTCATCGCGCCATAAGCCACGACCACGGACATGAAAATTGCATAGCTGCTGGCCACGATCGGCAGCGAGTTCTCGTTTTCCAGAACCAGGTCGACCGCCAGCTTGAACCAGCTGAACACCATGTAAACGATCAATACCGGCGCCCATCCATAGGAGATGAAGCGCAAAATCCACGACACCTGATCCGCCGCCCGCCCACCGCGGATTGCATGTGAAATAGCGCCCGCGTTGAACAGGATCATCAAAACATTGCCGACGGCCCCCAACATCGTCAGCCCGCCATAGACCATCGCGTATACGTTGTAGTTCAGGCCAAAATCAGCCACCCAAGTCGAAAACAATGCCACCGAGATGTCATATGTCGCCAAAGCTGACGCCCAGTAATACAGCCGCTTTGCATGGCGGTCAGAAAAGGGCGGTAAACGGTACTGGCTCAGATATGGCGACAGAACCATCCGCCACAGATCCGAGGCTGTGCGAGACAAGAAGAAGGCTGTAAAGACGGCCGTCACTGTAAACTGGATTGAGATATCTTCGGATTCGCCAAACACCAGATACCCGACGATCAGCGCCATCAGCATGGCAAAAATCGTAGCTCCAATTCCTGTCAGAAAACGCATTACGAGGAACGGCATCTTCTCACGGTACCCTTGCGGGTTTTCTTTTATCTTGGCGACGACATATCGCTTTGCGATACGCTTGCCGTAAATCTCGATGGACAGCCATCGCCCCAGCAAAAGGAACAGGATGTTCCAGCCCAGAACTTCAAAATAGGTCTGTATTCGACCATCCGGACTGGTCTGTCGCAGAATGTACTGCACTTCAAAAACTGAATAAGGCAGCGCTTCAAGACGTGATTCCACCGACTCGCGGAACTTCGAAAACCGTTCCTGCGCCTTCATCAGCTGCGACCCGTTGGCCATCGGGTTGTCCGACGCATCCTCATCAACGGTGGTCCCACCCGGTGTCGTCGCAGTTGCGACCTGTCCAGCGCTATCAATCACGATGACGCTTGCACCCGCTTCGCTTGCAGCCCGGATCGCAGCGGCCAGATCGCTGTCACTCGTGGTTTCAGCCTCGTCGCTTGACCCCGTCGGATACCCCGGTATCAACGATGTTTGCGCCGCCACGCTGACAGGAAAGGCCAGAAAAAGGGTCCAGAATGCCAGGACAAGTCCGGCCAGAAAGTTTGGTTTCATAGGGTCTTGTATCCAATTTTTCCGATGCGGGCAGATTACAGAACCACATGGGTCTATACAAATCTTCACAGCCGACAATCTCAACATCGTGTCGAGACGTGTTCTCGGCGCACAAGACCACTGCGGGTATTTTCAATTCAGGGAAAATTGACTATGACCGATTTTGTGTCTGAGTGCCGTCCCGTTTGCTGTTTTCTCGATCATTCTGCGACCAATGCCAAACTCTGGTGCGATATGCCGCGAATCCATCAATATCCTGTTGCCAAATCGCAATGCTTAGCACATTTGCGGGAATACGCTTCTGCCTTTGGCAAGCGCCGCCAAGGAATGTAAGATAACGTCTGCGAACGCGCGGATACCGCCTAACGACCTAGAAGACAGGCAAATGTATGAGCCTAAGCATAGCTAAAACCAAGTCGAACCGCGCGCCGCGTATCCTGTTTTACAGTCATGACACGTTCGGGCTGGGCCATCTGCGGCGTTCGCGCGCCCTAGCTGCGGCGATGACGCAGGCAGATCCCAGCGCATCTGCGCTGATCCTGACGGGATCACCCGTTGCTGGCCGATTCACCTTTCCACGTCGGGTTGACCACGTGCGGCTGCCGGGCGTGACCAAGCGGGCTGATGGGTCTTATGCCGCGCGCACGATAGGGATGGGCATCGATGAGGTCACCGAACTGCGTTCGGGTCTGATTCAAACGGCGGTTCAACAGTTTAATCCTGACGTGTTGATCGTCGACAAAGAACCCACAGGGTTCCGGGGTGAGCTGCTGCCAACGTTGAAGCAAATGGAAAACGATAGTGGCATCAAGCTGATCCTTGGCTTGCGCGACGTTCTGGACGAACCCGAGGTTCTGGCCGCCGAATGGGCCCGCAAGGATGCCATCGCCGCGACAGAGCGGTTCTATCACGAAATCTGGGTATATGGATTGCGGTCAATCTACGATCCGACTGAAGGGCTGCCGCTAAGCCCCGCTGCTCAGTCCCGTATCCACTGGACCGGTTACCTGCGTCGCGATCTTGGTCCGATCGGTGAATCCCCCGAACAACCCTATATTCTGATTACGCCCGGTGGTGGTGGTGACGGCAAGGCCATGGTCAATCTGGTTTTGTCCGCTTATGAGAAAGACCCCAACCTGTCGCCTCGCGCGGTACTGGTTTACGGCCCTTTCTTGTCAGGCGAGTTGCGCGAGGAGTTTGAGACCCGCGTCGCCGCACTGGATGGTCGCGTCACGGCGGTCGGGTTTGAATCCCAGATTGAAACACTTTTTGCCGGTGCCGCCGGTGTGGTTTGTATGGGTGGCTACAACACGTTCTGCGAGGTTCTGTCCTTCGACAAACGCGCCGTCATCGTCCCCCGCACCACCCCGCGTCTGGAACAGTGGATCCGGGCATCACGCGCCGAGGGTCTGGGTCTTGTGCGAATGTTGGACGAGACCCGCGATGGTTTGACTCCCGACTCGATGATCCAAGCCATCCGCAACCTGCCGCATCAAAACTTACCGTCGCAGACTATCCAGGACGGTTTGCTGGACGGGCTGGACTACGTCACTGATCGCATTGATACATTGCTAAGCCGGGAACAGGAACGGGCCACCGGATGACCACGACCGCCCCCAAGTTGGCGGTGTTGGTCAAAGGCTGGCCACGCCTGTCTGAGACGTTCATCGCCCAGGAACTCGTTGCTTTGCAGGATGTCGGGCATCAGTTTGACATCTGGTCGCTGCGCCACCCGACCGACACCAAACGCCATCCCCTGCACGACCGGTTTACGGGACAGGTGCATTACCTGCCCGAGTATCTTTTTGACGAGCCTCAACGCGTTTGGGCGGCGCGACATCGTGCCCAGCACTTGCCCGGTTATGCCGAAGCCTATGATGTCTGGCGCCGGGATTTGCGCCGGGACCCAACGCACAACCGCATTCGCCGCTTTGGTCAGGCTTGTGTATTGGCCGCAGAATTGCCTGAGGCGACACAAGGCCTATATGCGCATTTCATGCACACACCCTCTTCGGTCGCGCGATACGCGGCGATCATGCGCGGTATCCCGTGGAGCTTTTCAGCCCATGCCAAAGATATTTGGACATCGCCTGACTGGGAAAAGCGAGAAAAGTTGCAGGCCAAAACCCATGGCGCCCAATTTGGTGCAACCTGTACGGCCGTCGGTGCGGACCACCTGCGTGGGCTGGCAGACGACCGGGGGCGCGTCGATCTAATCTATCACGGGCTGGACCTGACCCGGTTTCCGACACCACCCAAGCGCGCGCAGCGCGCAACTGATAGCTCGTTTCACATGGTGTCTGTCGGGCGTCTGGTCGAGAAAAAAGGCTTTGACCGCCTGATCGACGCGTTTGCCTTGCTGCCCGCATCGCTCGATTGGCACTGGACTCACATTGGCGGCGGCTCTCTCGGCGACGCATTGTTTGAACGGGCCGAGGCCACGGGAATCGGCCACAGGATCACCTGGCAGGGCCCGTGCGATCAGCCGGAAGTGATCCAGGCCATGCGAGCTGCCGACTTGTTTGTACTGCCAAGCCGCATCGCAGCCGATGGTGATCGCGATGGGTTGCCCAATGTCTTGATGGAAGCAGCCTCGCAATTGCTACCGATCTTGTCGACGCCAGTGTCGGCCATTCCAGAGTTCATCGAGACAGGAACGCATGGCGTTCTGTCTGATGACAACCCCGCATCGCTGGCCGCCGCAATATCAGCGATGGCGTCGAACCCTGGAAATTCAGCTCGGATGGCCGACGCCGCCTACCACCGCCTGATCGCTGAGTTCAGAATGGACCCCGGCATTGCGCGTCTGTCTGCGCGGCTGAATGCTTTGTGTTCGGATGCAGCGTAATGGCCCGAGTTGCCTTTTATGCACCGATGAAAGCTCCGGACAGTCCGAAACCTTCGGGCGATCGCGAAATGGCCCGAAACCTGATGAAAGCCATCGCAGCTCAAGGTGATGCAATCGATCTGGTGTCCCGTCTTCGTATCTATGACAAAACGGGGAACCCTTCCCTGCAAAATACGCTACGTGACACGGCGCAGGTTGAAGCAAAACGGCTGATCGCCCAGATGCCGTTGGATACCGACCTTTGGGTGACGTACCACAATTATTACAAAGCCCCCGATTTACTGGGACCCCAGGTTTGCGCGGCAAGGGGAATCCCCTACATCCAACTGGAAAGCACCCGCGCCTCCAGCCGTTTGATGGGTCCGTGGGCCGGGTTCGCGCAATCTGCGCATGATGCGTGCGATGCCGCCCATACAATCTTCTACCACACCGCAAATGACCTGATCACATTGGAACGAGACCGGTATCGTGATCAGGCATTGGTCGAACTTCCACCCTTCTTGCCGATCTGTGATTTACCCTTGGAAACTTCTGGCCATGGTCCGATTCTCGCGGTTGGAATGATGCGGCATGGTGACAAATTGGCGTCCTACGCAATTCTGGCCGAGTCCTTGTCTTTGTTGAAAGGCGATTGGCGTCTGGAGATCGCAGGCGATGGCCCTGCCCGGGCCGAAGTCAAAGCCCTTATGGCACCCTTTGGAAACAAGGTTGAATTTCTGGGTGAACTAAACCGTGATGCTTTGCAGGACGTATATGGGCGTTCATCTTTTCTGGTATGGCCTGGAGTGAATGAAGCATACGGTATGATCTACCTTGAAGCGCAGGCAGCGGGTCTGCCGGTGGTCGCACAAGACCGGCCCGGCGTGCGGGATGTGCTGTTCCCATCTGATTACCCGCCGGTCAGCGCAGGCTCAGTGGGTCTTGCCAAGCGTATGCAACAGTTTCTGAATGATCCGCTCCTCTGCCGTTCTATTGGCTCAAAGGCGCGCGACCATATCGGGCACCACCATCTGATGCCCAAAGCGACCGAACAATTCTGGTCTACCATTCGTCCAATGCTAAAGGCATCGTCATGACCCGGTTGGCCTTGCTCCGTCACGGACACACAGATTGGAATCGGGCCGGGCGCATTCAGGGGCGCAGTGACATTCCGCTGGACCAGACCGCGCGGGATGACTTGTCGGGGTACGATCTTCCCGATCACTGGAAAGCGGCAGACATCTGGTCCAGCCCGTTGCAGCGTGCCAGCGAAACCGCCCGCCTTGTTACCGGCCAACCGCCCCGGATGTCTGATGCGTTGATTGAAATGAACTGGGGAGACTGGGAGGGCCTGCGCGGAGTAGATCTGATTGCGGATGCCGACAGCGGCTATAAGCATATCGAGGATTGGGGATGGGACTATCGCCCCCCAAACGGCGAAAGTCCGGCCGAGGTCTGGGTCCGGTTGTCCCCTTGGGTTTCAGGTCTGCGGTCCGATACGATCGCCGTTTGCCATATCGGGATCATGCGGGTCATTCTGGCGAAGGCCTGGGGTTGGGGTTTCAACGGCCCAGCGCCGTTCAAAATCAAACGCAATCGGTTCTATATCGTTGATTTAGCAGATATGTCTCCCGACGCTGATCCTGTTCGCCTGATTAACCGAAAGGCCCTCTGATGAAGGTGATGATCATCGTCACGCATTTGCTGGGCACGGGCCATCTGAGCCGCGCTTTGACACTGGGACGGGCTTTCGCCGAGGATGGGCATGACGTTATGGTCACGTCAGGCGGCATGCCTGCGCCGCAGTTGAACAGCGACGGCGTGACATTGTTTGGGCTGCCGCCGTTGCGATCTGATGGGACAGATTTTACCCGACTGCTGACCGACCAAAATGACGTCACCGATGACGCCTATAAAGCAGCCCGCGCAACCGCACTGACCCAGGCGGTTCAAAGCTTTCAGCCGCAGGTTTTGATCACCGAGCTCTATCCGTTTGGGCGCAGATCGCTAGCTGCCGAATTCGACGCGGCCCTGACCACCGCGCAGGGCCTTTCCAACAGGCCACTCATACTCGGATCGATCCGTGACATTCTGGCGCCCCCGTCAAAACCGTCGAAGGCCACCCGTGCTGACGACATTGTCGAACGCTATTATGACGGCATCTTGGTGCACTCCACCGAAAGCATAACACCATTGTCTGTCAGCTGGCCGGTCTCGGAAAAACTGGCCGCGCGGTTGCACTACACTGGTTTTGTTGCACCTGAACCGCCCCGACCCCACCCTGAAGCTATCGGCCAGGACGAGGTTCTTGTCAGTGCCGGTGGCGGGTCAGTGGGGCAGCCGATCTTTCGTGCGGCCATCGAGGCCGCCCGAAAGATATCCAACAGGCGCTGGCGCCTGTTGGTTGGTGGACAGGACGCCAAAATCCGTATTGCCGAGCTGGCTGAACTGGCAAAAGGTGCGTCAGTGACATTGGAACCCGTGCGCCCGGATTTTCGCCAGATGCTGCCTCATGCCGCCGCCTCGGTCAGTATGTGTGGCTACAACACAGCGTTGGACTTGCTGCAAAGTGGTACCCCTGCCGTATTTGTTCCGTTCGATGACGGCAAAGAAGTTGAACAGGGGCTGAGAGCCCACAGTTTGTCCGAGCTGCCAGCGATTGAAGTTCTGGCCAGTCAAAACCTGACCGGTGCGACCTTGGCCAGCGCTGTCGAGCGTGTCATTTCCGATGGGCCTCGTCTTCCGCGGGATCAGGGATTTGATGGTGCGCAGCAGACAGTCGAAATCACAAAGCGTCTTCTGGAGAAACTCCAATGATCCCGGGCTGGCAGCCGCTTGATGCCGAGCTAAAGCTTTGGCTTGATCAGGGGATCTCTCTGCCACTGTGGTGGCGAGACGATGATACGGTCAGTCGGACCCCTCAGTTGGACAGGCTGTCCGACATGTCGGAGCAGTTGGGTCTTCCGGTTCATCTGGCAATCATACCGCGCGACGTTGATCCCGATTTGGTAGCCTACACCTCGCAACGACCAACTCTGGTTCCCGTTGTTCACGGCTGGGCGCATATGAACCATGCGCCAAAGGGCGAAAAAAAATCTGAGTTCGGATTGTATCGCCCGCTGGAGGACATTGTTGCTGATGCGCGGGCGGGCTATTCAAAGCTCAAAGACCTATTCGGCGACGACCTCCGCCCCATGTTCGTGCCCCCCTGGAACCGCATCGATGCAGAAGCGGTAGCCCGGTTGCCAGAGGTTGGCTTTCGCATCCTCTCAACCGCAACGCCCCGCAAACAAGCGCAGGCTGCACCGGGTTTGGACCAGATCAACACACACATCGACCCGATTGACTGGCACGGAGGTCGTGGATTGATCCCCGCTGATACGTTAATCATCCGAACGGCTGATCTGTTGCGGGATCGTCGCGAAGGGCGTGCCGACAACACCGAACCCTTTGGCGTATTGACCCACCATCTGGTCCATGATCAAGACATTTGGGACTTTACCAAGGCGTTGCTGCGCAAACTCGTGGATGGTCCCGCGAAAATCTGGACTGCCCCAAGAACCTGATAAGGACGTTCCCCGATGAGCCGACTGGATTCCATGCTGCGCCGCCTGACTGCCCAGCGCGACGGGTTGAATTGGGCCGCGGCCCAGATTGGCGACACGCCCGGTGACATTCTGGACATGGGGCTAGGTAATGGCCGCACCTATGACCACTTACGTGAAATCATGCCTGATCGCAGGATCTGGGTGATGGATCGGGTTTTGCAATGCCACCCTGACAGCACCCCACCGTCCAAAGATTTTCTGCAGGGCGAAGCCGGGCCCATGTTGTGCAAACTGGCGGATGCCGGCCACAAAGTTGCAATGGCGCATTATGATTTCGGACGTGGCATCAAGGATGAAGATGTGGACGAGGCTGCCCGCCTCAGCCCGCTGATCGCGCGCGTGATGCAACCCGGAGGTCTGTTGATCTCAGGACAACCGCTTGTGGGCTTCGAGCAGATCAAAGGGCCCGAAACCATCGCCCCGGACCGCTATTTGTTTTACCGCGCCTGATCTGAGTTTTTGTCGCGCCCTGTCAGGCAACGCGCCGCCCGCGCGACCAGACCGCGTTCAAAGCCGGAACTCCCGCCCGCATGCGAAACCGGATCAGATCAGCACGTGCGCCGGTCCGTAGATCGCCACGATCCTCCAATCCCGCAGCCCGAGCGGGTGCAAGCGTTACGGTTCTGATACCGCGCGCCATATCACCCCAAAGCTCTCCCAGCCTGGCAGCGGACAACAACAGAGCCGCCGGTACATAATCCGAAGACATGATATCCAGATGTCCAAGCTCGGCCAGTTCCTGCGCCGCGACGTTGCCGGAATGAGAGCCCCCACGGATAATATTCGGTGCGCCCATCATGACCTTGATGTCGTGATCATGGCAGGACCGCGCGGCCTCGACCGTCGTTGGAAATTCGGCAAGGCGAATACCGTGATCTGCCGACACCCGTACCTGATCCTCGGTCGTGTCATCGTGGCTGGCCAAGACAGCCCCAAAACGTCGCGCGGCTTTGACTGTTTCAATCTCATGTCGATCGCCGTTGCGATCCCTCAACCCTTTTAACTGGGCGACATGCTGCATGAACGTGTCATCATCCATGGCATGCTTACCTTTCAGGTAAGCCTCAAGCTTGGCCATATCCCGAAACTGTCGCTGTCCCGGCGTGTGATCCATGATCGAGACAATACCCACCCTGTCCCCGCGATCAAACTGATCCAACTCTTCAACGAGTGTTTCCGAACAGACCTCGGCCCGCAAATGCAGGAAATGACTGATTTTCAGCGCATCCTGTTCGCGCAACTGCCAGAGCTCTTGGGAAAGGCCGCGCGCGTATTGCCTGTATCGCGCCGCACCTGACGGGATCGATCCGACCCGCATGGCGTCAAACACTGTCGTGATCCCCGTGCTGGCCAGTTCCGCATCATGGGCCAGGATCGCCGCCGCGTGGGGCCAATCGACCTTGGGGCGAGGTTGGATATGACGCTCCAGGTTATCGGTGTGCAGCTCGACCAATCCCGGGCTGATATAGTCGCCCTCACAATCGATTGCGCCTTTTGGAACCGAGACTCCTGTGTCGATGTCGGCAATGTTATCGCCCACGATCCGAACGCTGCCGGTGACAGTCTCGTCAGGCAGCACAATCGTGGCATTGGCAAGGATCAAGTCTTCTGTCATCTGAACTTCACACAGTTTGAGTTATGGATCGGCCACGCAGGCAGGAGGCCAATGTGACATTCACGCGATACGCGATCTATTTTGCGCCACCCGGCGCCGCGGACTGGGCGAGGTTTGCAACCGGCTGGTTGGGCTGGGACATGGAAACCGGGACCAACGTCGCGCACCCAGTCGTGGATAGCATCGACGTTGCAGCTGTCTCGGAGGTACCACGCAAATACGGGCTGCATGCCACAATGAAACCGCCATTTCGCCTGCGGGACGGCCAATCGCTTTGCGAACTGAAAAGCGCTTGCGCGACGCTTGCGGCAAGCCGCGCGCCTGTGATCATGGATGGTCTTGAAATCGCGCGCCTGGGCCGTTTCCTTGCCCTGTGCCCGCTGGGAGATGCTGACCGGCTGAGCGCACTGGCAGCCGCTTGCGTTCAGGAACTGGATGGCTTTCGCGCCCCTGCATCCGAGGCTGAGTTGGCGCGCAGGCGCGCGGCTAACCTGACCCCGAACCAAGAGGCCAATCTGCTTCAATGGGGCTATCCCTACGTGCTGGCATCCTTCCGGTTCCATATCACGCTCAGCGGCAAGTTGGACAAACCCACCTTGGTTACCGCGCAATCCGCTCTGAACACACATCTCGGCCCGCTGCTGCCCACACCCTTCCAGATCACCGATCTGGCCTTGATGGGAGAGGCTGAAGATGGCCGGTTTCACCTGATCCATCGCTATGCCCTTTCCGGTTGAAGTCGCTTCAGGATTTCGCTGACGGTTTCATCCAATGATCCGGAATTGTCGATTTCGATGACGCGACTCAACCCGTCAGGCAAAGGTGCTTTGGCCCGACCCAGACGCCGTACCTGCTCGTTCGCGCTTTCTCTGCCGCGGGTGGACAAGCGCTGCGCCAGGATCTCTGCGTCGGCGGTCAAGGAAATCACAATCAGATCCCCGAACACGTCTTGCGCCTGTAACAGCACGGCACGGGACAAGTTGACCAGAACGGCCTTGGAATTACGCCGCTGCTGGGCAATCTCAGCGAGTACACCGTAAAGCAGCCCATGCGCGGGCCAGTGCAAAGCAAACGCACCATCCAGCACCATTTTCTCAAAGACATCAACCGACACGCGTTTGGAGTGCTCACCGTCTTCACCGTCCGGTCGTGTGATCACCCTCCGGATCCGGTGGATACCCTGTGCGTTTGCGACCAGGCTGTCCATCACGCTGTCCTTGCCGACCCCGGAAGGGCCAACAACCGCTATCACCGGAGCCAAGCTCATGCGGCCATCCCCGGCGTGAACTCCGAGACATTGATTTCACGGTCGCACACACGCTCACGCGCCTCCACATCGTGGAAGATGCCTACGATGGCAGCACCGCGCCCCTTGGCCTCTTCGATCAGCGACAACACCGTTTCACGGTTCCGAGCGTCCAGACTCGCGGTGGGTTCGTCCAGCAGTATCGCCGGATAGTCACGCGCAAACCCGCGCGCGATGTTGACCCTTTGTTGCTCACCCCCCGAGAAGGTCGTGGGGCTAAGGGTCCAGAGGCGCTCAGGAATATTCAACCGCCTCAGCAGCCCTGACGCCTTGGCCAAAGCGGCTTGTTTGTCAGCACCGACCGCCAGCAGAGGTTCCGCCACCACCTCAAGCGTTGGTACCCGAGGTACAACTCGCAGGAACTGGCTGACATAACCCAGCGTTTCACGCCGCAGCGTCAGAATTTCGCGTGGTTCGGCCCGTGCGACATCAAGCTCACCAACCAAGACCTGACCGGATGCAGCCAGATAGTTGCCGTAGATCACACGCATCAGCGTGGATTTCCCCGCGCCGGATGCCCCGGTCAGTGCAACGCATTCGCCGGGCTTCACCCGCAGCGACGCGCCCTTCATCACCGGGATCACGGCGCTGCCCTGATTGTGCAGGGTAAAGCTTTTACTCACATTGATCAGTTCAATCATCGCTTCATCTTTTTCCAAATACTCAAACCTGCAGCACGCTGGACACCAGCAACTGCGTGTAGGCATGCTGCGGATCGTCCAAAACCTGATCGGTCAGCCCGGCCTCGACCACATGACCGCCTTTCATCACCATCAGCCGGTCCGCCAGCAGGCGCACCACAGCCAGATCATGGGTAACAATGATGGCGCTCAGGCCCATCTCGCGTACCAATCCGCGCAACAGGTCCAACAGGCGCGCCTGAACCGAGACGTCCAAGCCGCCCGTTGGTTCATCCATGAACACCAAACGAGGCCCGGTCACGAGGTTGCGCGCGATCTGCAAACGCTGCTGCATCCCGCCAGAGAATGCAGTCGGGCGGTCATCCACGCGTGCTTCGTCAATCTCAACCCGCCCCAGCCAGTCGATCGCCTTGTGGCGAATATCGCCATAATGTCGATCACCGACAGCCATCAACCGTTCGCCGATATTGCCGCCCGCACTCACGGACATGCGCAGCCCATCGCGTGCGTGTTGGTGTACAAAGGCCCAATCGGTTCGGCTCAGCATCCGGCGTTCAGGTTCGGACATTGTGACTGTGTCCACGGGGCCATCCGCCCTTGTGTCAAAGATCACCTGCCCTGCGTCCGGCTCCAGATGACCTGCCATGCAATTGAGCAGCGTCGACTTGCCCGAGCCACTTTCACCGACAATCCCCATCACCTCTCCGGGGTAGAGGTAGAAACTTACATCCATGCATCCGATCCGCGCACCATAGCGTTTCTCGATGCCTTTGACCTGCAACAGGGGGGTCATGCCGCGTCCTCCTCGGCCAATCGACCCACATGGCCTGCGGCGCGGCGCGACCGGCAATAATCTGTATCCGAGCAGACAAACATCCGGTTGCCTGCGTCATCCATGATCACCTCGTCCAGATAGCTGTCTTCGGCCCCGCACAAATCGCAAGGATGCTCGGCCTTGGTGGCTTCGAACGGGTAGTCTTCGAAATCCAGGCTCACCACCTTGGTATGCGGTGGCACCGCATAGATCCGCTGCTCGCGCCCGGCGCCAAACAGCTGGATCGCATCCATTTCCAGTTTGGGATTGTCGAATTTCGGGATCGGAGACGGATCCATCACATAGCGCCCCGAAACCTTCACCGGATAGGCATAAGCGGTCGAGATCGCGCCGTGCTGGCTAATATCTTCATACAGTTTCACATGCATCAGCCCATACTCCTCAAGACTGTGCATCTTGCGTGTCTCCGTCTCGCGTGGCTCCAGAAACCGCAGAGGCTCAGGGATCGGCACCTGATAGACGATGATCTGATCATCTCGCAGCTTGGCCTCAGGGATGCGGTGGCGCGTCTGGATAACCGTCGCCTTGGCTGTCTCTTCGGTTGTTTCAACACCTGCCGTGTTTTCAAAGAACTTGCGGATCGAGACGGCGTTGGTCGTATCATCCGCACCCTGATCGATCACTTTGAGCGTATCCTCAGGCGTCAGCGTCGCGGCCGAGACCTGCACCCCACCAGTGCCCCAACCATAAGGCATCGGCATTTCCCGGCTGGCAAAGGGCACCTGATAGCCGGGTACAGCAAGTCCCTTGAGGATCGCCCGACGGATCATCCGCTTGGTCTGTTCATCCAGATATGCAAAGTTGTATTCAGACATTGCCAGCACCACTCATTTGTTCGAGGGATTCGCGATATTCGTTTTTCTGGGCTTTGCCCTGTTGATCGCCACAATTTGCTTTTGGGATGTCCGACGAAAAAATCGCCGCCGGATGACACTTCGACGCGAGCCGAACGGTATGTGGGTTTGGCGCGATTTCGACGGAAGTGAGAAGAGCAGCACCATCCACCCTGATGAACCCGGCGGCGCGTGGTGGAAGGAAGATAAACTTGCTGGGTCCGGACATTCTGACTTCTCTGGGGGCGATGGCGGAGCCGGCGGCTGTGGAGGCGGTGATGGGGGTGACTAAACTCATTCCGCAGCCTCCTTTGGTGTGATCCGTTCTTCGGCCTCACGCCGCAATTTGCGGACCAATTCCAACTCGGACTGGAAATCCACGTAATGTGGCAGCTTGATGTGTTCGAGAAACCCGGTGGCCTGAATATTGTCGGAATGGCTTAGAACAAACTCCTCGTCCTGCGCAGGCGCGCCGAGGTTGTCCTCGCCCAGTTCTTCCCAACGCAAGGCGCGATCGACCAGAGCCATCGCAATGGACTTACGTTCGGACTGGCCGAAGACCAGACCATAACCGCGCGAGAACTGAGGAGGTTCGGTCTTAGAGCCTTTGAACTGATTGACTGTCTCGCATTCGGTCAGATCGACCTCGCCAATTTCAATGGCAAAGCCCAATTCAGGGATCTCCATTTCAACGGCAACCTTGCCGATCCGCAGTTCGCCAACAAAGGCGTGGTTGCGGGCGTAGCCGCGCTGGGTTGAATAGGCCATGCCAAGGACAAAACCCTCATCCCCGCGGGTCAATGATTGCAAGCGCAGGGGGCGGTTGGCGGGAAACTCCATCGGCTCCCGTGTCAGGTCGCCCGGAGTTGTGTCACTCGCCGCTTCATCCTGAATGATATCTTCGCCTTTCAGGAACCCCGTGATATGCGGTGTTCGCTCTTCCAGTGCCGCCCCTTCTGGTGCGGCGGGCACCCCGCCATCCGCCGCCAGTTTGAAATCCAACAGACGGTGCGTGTAGTCGAATGTCGGCCCCAGGACCTGACCACCCGGCGCATCCTTGAAGGTGGCCGAAATGCGCCGGTCGCAAGCCATCTCGCCCGTTTCAACCGGTTCTGAATAACCAAAACGCGGCAGTGTTGTGCGGTAGGCCCGGATCAGAAAGATCGCCTCGATCAGATCGCCCCGCGCCTGCTTGATTGCAAGCGCCGCGAGGTCGGGATCGAACAGCGACCCTTCGGCCATGACCCGGTTCACCGCCAGGCTCAGCTGTTCACGGATTTGCGCGAGGCTCAATTCAGCGACATCCGTTGACCCGCGCCGTTCCTCAGCCAGCCAGGCATGGGCATTCTCGATGGCTTTCTCGCCCCCTTTGACGGCTACATACATCTGCTAGCCCTCCGCTCTGATGTGTGTGCTGCGCGGCAGGGCCGCGATCTGATCACCGCTAGTAAAGAAGAAATCGCACCCCAAGGGATAAAGCGCCGCATTGGCCTGCATCGCGCCGATATCAGGCAGGGAAAGATGCGCCACGTCCTTGATTCCGGGCCCTTTAAGAACCGCATTTCTTTGGTGCAGCCTGTCACCTTCCACAATCAAAGTAGCCGAACGGTCCGGATATTCAGGAGTGCCAATGCGATACGCGTTGAGCGGGCCCAGCGCATCCCAAGTTCCAACAGCAAAATCCGCCTCGGATGCCGGGACAAACGGGGCACCGGTGTGAAAGGTCAGCCATTTGCGCACGGTGTACGTATCTGTCGCGCCAGCCAGATGCACTTTGGTTTCTGGGTCGCAAAGTGTCAGCAACAGCGTACCTGCAGCAACCGACAAGGGTGCCGGGGGTTCGCTGCCTGTCAGCCTGCGGATTTCACCGGGGCGCGCCATCACCGTCATGGCGGCGCGAAAGGCGTGTGCGGCATCAACGGGGGCGTTTTGAAAGCCACCGGAAAACTGTATCTGCGCGGCCATCAATCTTCCCCCCGCACCATCGTGAAAAACTCAACCTTTGTCGCGGCGGCTTTGGCCGCGCGGGTAGTTTTGGTGGCCGATATCTGTTGTTTCAGTGGATCGATAACTTTCGCGCGAATACGCCCGGCCGCCGATGTCTGCATCATTGCATCTAACAAGGCGGCCGCCTGCGCTTTGGGCTTGGACCGGCCCTGCACATAGCCATGCCCCACAGTGCCGTCCTTCAGCACCACCGAGCAGCGCGTCACGGTCATTTCGCCCAGGTTGAACGGCGCGCCCGTTCCGCCTGTGCGTCCTCGCACCATCACGCCCCCGATTTCAGGGCTGCGCAGCCAATCAAAGGCCGGATGATCCGGGACCATGTCCCAAAGCTCCATCACCGCATCTTCAGGTGCACGGGCCAACAGCCCCATCCATTCCTTGCGTGCCGCGGTCGCGAATTCTGTCTGATCTGTCATCAAAGCCTCTTGGCCAGGTTGTCTACATCAACTATACAACTAGACAAATATTACACCTACCAATCGCGACTCGCAATCCGCAACTCTGTGAAGATTTGGTGACATGAGCAAAACACCTGTTTGGAAGAGCATCGCCCTGAGCCTGACCTCGGACATCGCCGAAGGGCGTTACGGCACCGGTGACCGACTGCCGACCGAGGCGCAATTGGCGGCCAAACATGGGGTCAACCGCCACACCGTTCGCCGGGCCCTGTCAGATCTGGCCGATCAGGGTTTAGTGCACGCAAGGCGTGGGGCGGGTGTGTTTGTTGCCGCGCGTCCCACGGACTATCCAATCGGCAAGCGTGTCAGATACCACAGGAGCATTTCAGCCAGCGGCAAAATCCCCGGCAAGACAATCCTCGCTCTGACCACACGCGCGGCGGATGAGGTCGAGGCGGAGGCGTTGGGATTGAACGTCGGCAACACCGTGCATGTCTATGACGGGCTGTCCCTGGCTGATGGGCAACCCATAGGTCTGTTTCAAAGCGTTTTTCCCGCAGAACGATTCCCAGACATTCTGACCGCGCTTGCCGATACACATTCTGTCACCAAGGCCCTGCAAATCTGCGGTATTGCGGATTATACCCGCATCTCAACCCGTTTAACTGCGAGAGCGGCGACAGCCACGCAAGCCTTGCACCTTCACCTGTCCGAGGGCGCCCCGGTCCTGTATTCGGTTGGCATCAACGCAGATCCCGATGGGCAGCCAGTGGAATACGGGAGAACGGTATTTGCCGGAGAGCGAGTCACTTTGACACTGAATGACGGCGACAATTGATCGGCGCAGGAGCCTTTTCCTGTCTGATGCGACAGAGAAGACTTACTCGTATTTCTCCAGAAATGCTTCTGCGCTCAGCGCGCGGAAATCAGGTAACGCGGCGCGCAATCGTTGATTGTCCCAATCCCACCAGGCCAGTGACTGCATCCGTTCTCCAGTACTTTCTGAGAAACGGCGACGAATTGGTTGTGCCGTAACACCGCCAACAATTGTGTAGGGTGGCACGTCTTTGGTGACGACTGCACCTGCGGCCACGACGGCCCCATGTCCAATGGTTACGTCGGGTTTGATTATTGCCACATGGCCGATCCAGGTGTCGTGTCCAATCCTGGATGTGCGGCGAGCCCGATGGGCGAACCAGTCCGCATCATCTTGCTCACCCTCCCAGTAATCCGCTGATCGGTATAGAAAATGGTGTAATGAGGCTTTGTCCATCGGATGATCGGTCGCCCCAATGCGCGCAAAGCTGGCAATGTTGGCGAATTTTCCGATTTCGGCATTCGCGATGTCACATGTCCGGTCGCAATAGGAATAATCGCCCCAACTGGTGTTTGCGACACGACTGCCTGCGCCGATTTCGACATATGCGCCGAACGTACTGGCGGTAATTTGACAATCGGGATGTATGAACGCCTGGTCGGCGCGTAGTCGTGACATGTGGTTTTCCTTCGTCAGACGTCAGGGCAACACAAATGTTTTGCCTTTTGGGTCCCGCACTTTGCGCTTCTTGCCGGTCTCATCCTGTATCAACCGACGGCGCAACCAGCCCGAGAACCAATCCATCAGCATCACCATCAGGATAATCAGGACGATGTAATAAGCCACCTCTTCCCAATCTTTCTGCGTGATGATCGCCTGCGTCAGCAACAATCCAATTCCGCCGCCGGTGATTGCGCCGATGACTGTCGCACTGCGCGTGTTGGATTCGAGGAAATACAACAACTGGCTCAGCAAAACCGGCGTCACCTGCGGGATCACCCCAAAGCGATAACGCTGTGGCGCGTTGGCCCCTGTCGACTGCACGCCCTCGATCTGTTTCTGATCCACGTTCTCCAAGGCTTCCGAAAAGACCTTACCGAAAGTGCCGGTATCGGTCACCAGAATAGCCAGCGCGCCGGTCAATGGCCCGGGGCCAAAGGCGCGGGCCAGCACCACCGTCCAGATCAGGGCATCCACACCGCGAACAAAGTCGAATACCCGACGCGTGGCAAAGCGGATCGACTTTAGCGGGTTGAAATTCCTTGTCGCCAGAAAGGCCAGGGGCAATGCCAGCATCGCGGCACCAAAAGTACCCAAGAACGCCATCAAGATCGTTTCAAAGATGGCCCATGCCACATCCTGATGCCGCCACATCTTGTTGGTCCAAAAATCGTCAAAGATGGCACCGGCTTCGCCCGTGGCCACGCGCCCTACCAACTCTCCGAAGGACTTGCCGTAATAGGGGCTGTCCAGCGTGAACCAAAACAGTTCCCACCCGGTGAAATAGCGGAACACCTCCGACCGGTTGCGAGTGATCGTCAAGCGCCCCGCATCCGTGGTGATCGCCAAACGGTTCTTTGAGGCGTTGATCCAGTCCGGCACATCTCCGGCAGGCAGTTCGGCCTGAACACCTGCCGCGCGGCTTGGCCTTGCACGAACCACCCCATAACCGGGGATGTCATATTCAATGGTCTCGGGACCAAACCGCACGACATGACCGTCTTCCAAATCGATGACGGTCGTCTCGCCCAACTCGACCCAGCCCGGCGATTGGCCATCTGGGTACGCCCCTTTGCGTTCGCCTTCGATGGCGATGGACACCTCACCGCTGCGATTGTCCCTAGCGACATGGGTCTTATAGCTGTAGCTGTCCGACACCAGTGTCTTTCCGTTTTCCCAATTCGCGCGTCCTGCAAGGCCCGAGATATCAAAGGCAAAGAACACATAGGTCAGGTAAGCCAGCACCAGCGCAGGCAGACCGAAATTCACCAGCCGTTTGCGGATGAACAGACGATCCGCTTTGGCCTTCAGGTCATCCATCGACAGATCGGTAGCAAAGGTACTCATACCGAAGCTCCTTTTTCCGACCCGTGGGTCAGACAATCACGAAGGAAGCCGGACAGCTGGTCCACGATGACGATTGTGACAAATAGCAGGACGAAAATGGCCGCCGCTTCATCATAACGCCCCTGCCCCCATGACATTGCGTTGCGCAGCTCATACCCTAGGCCGCCGGCGCCAACAAAACCCATAATGGCCGAGGCACGTATGTTGATTTCAAACCGAAGCAACGCGTAGCTGACATAGTTCGGACCGACCTGCGGGATCACACCCAAATACATGCGTTGGGACCAGTTGGCCCCGGCAGAATGCAACCCCTCGACCGGCTTCAGTGAGGCGTTTTCATTCACCTCTGAGAACAGCTTGCCCAAAGCGCCAGCGGTGTGAAGGGCGATGGCAATCATCGCGGGCACCGGACCACCGCCCAGCACAAAAATCAGGACAAGCGCGATCACGATTTCGGGGATTGCACGGCAGATATCGGCGATGCGGCGGAACAGCGGGATCAGTGACGGCCAAACGGCCATGCCCCGTGTCGACATCAGGGCCAGAAATGTGCCGCCCAATGTGCCAACCAAAGTCGCCGCAGCCGCAATGTTCAGCGTCTCAACAAGGGCCGGAAAGAAAGTGACCAGATGCGCTAGCATCTGAGCAATCTTTTCCCAGGCCTCGGACAACACCTCGGTTGGGTAGTCAAGAACCCGTTGCCACCCATCAACAAAACCACCGGCGTTTCGGCTGTCAGCCGTGCGGAACCCTGCAGCCATCAAGGCCACAAACAGGATCAGAAGGATGCCACCATAGACACGCTTGCGTTGCGTCATCGCCGTGTATTCGTCGCGGATCTGATCGACGCTTGAGGACCCTGCTGTTAGGTCTGTCATGGAATGCTCCTGGTAGGAAAACGGGGTCAGGCGCAGACCCGGACCCCGATCATTGAAAGTGCAGGCTTAGTTGGACTTCAGCTTGCGTGCTTCGATGATGATCTCATAGGCGTCATGGGTGATCGGGTCGAAGCTTTTGGCTTCGCCAGCGGCCACACCGTAAAAGCACTCGCGATCCTTTTCGCTCAGATTGTCCCACAGGTCGGTCATCTTGGCCTTCACTTCGGTTGGCAGAGATTTGCGGATAACAACCGGGCCTTCTGGGATCGGCTCGGACTGCCAGATCATGACCAGATCATTCATGTCCACCAGACCGGCATCGACCGCGCGACGAAGGGCACCCGACTGGAAACCATCTTCCCAATCGCCCAAACCATCGGCCCAGGTTACACCACCATCAACGTCACCGTTGTTCACAGCAACAATGGTCTGTTCGTGACCGCCGGTGAATTTCACTTCGCCAAAATAGTCGCCCGAGTCCATGGTCGCACCAGTGGTCTGCGGGATTTCGATCGACGGGACCAGATAGCCCGAGGTCGAGTTCGGGTCACCGAAACCAAAGGTTTTACCCTGCATGTCTTCCAGCGAGGTGATGCCGCTGTCCTTGCGCGCAAAACCGATCGAATAGTAGCCATAGCCACCATCGGTGTTGACCTTGACCAGCACCGGCTCAACAGCCTCAGGATCGCTCAGATAAGTTTTGGCATAGCCCGATGCGCCCAGCCAGGCCATGTCGATGGTGCCACCCAAGAGGCCCTGGATCACACCGTTATAGTCGGCAGGCGCGAACAGTTTGGTCTCAACACCCAGCGCCTCTTCCGTGTACTCGCGCAGACATTCGTTGTTGTTCATACGGTCCTGAGCGTTTTCGCCGCCCAAAATGCCTATGCGAAATTCGCTGATCTCCTGAGCCATTGCAGGTGTGGCCATGGCAGTGGTCGCAACAAGGGCAGCAATTAGGTTTTTCATCTGTCTCTCTCCAGGTTTATGTCCCCGACCTCTCACCGGGTCGGGTGATGAAAGGGGTTTGGGTGGCTCAGATGATGGCCTCGGCTTCCATCAGCACCTTCTGAGTGGCGTCGAGCGTTTCGATCTCGGTCGATGTCGCCGCTTCCGAGAAGCTGGCATCGGCCCCGTAAATCTCGCGCGCGACACCGGTGGTCAGTTGTTCCGGCAGACCGTCGAACACGATGCGCCCGTCGCGCATGCCAACAACGCGGTCGCAATAGCGGCGCGCTGTGTCCAGCGTGTGCAGGTTGGCGATGACGGTGCGCCCGTCTTCTTCGTGGATGCGGCGCAGCGCCTGCATCACGACTTGTGCGTTCATTGGGTCCAGCGAAGCGATGGGTTCATCCGCCAGAATGATCTTGGGGTCCTGCATCAGGGCACGCGCAATCGCCACCCGCTGTTGCTGGCCCCCCGACAAGGCCTCAGCCCGTTTAGGTGCGTGTTCGGCAATGCCCAAACGATCCAGAATATCGATGGCGCAATGGATATCTTCCATCGGAAACAGATTAAACATGGCCGCCAGTGTCGAATGGCGGTTCAGCGTCCCGTGCAAAACGTTCGAGACCACATCCATGCGCGGCACCAGATTGAATTGCTGGAAAATCATGGCGCACTCAGCCTGCCAGGCGCGTTTCTCACGGCCTTTCAACTGGGTCACATCGCGACCTTCAAACAGGATCTGGCCTTCACTGGAATCCGTCAGTCGGTTGACCATACGCAACAGGGTCGATTTTCCCGCGCCCGACCGTCCGATGATCCCGATCATACAAGGCTTGTCTACATCCAGCGTCGCTGCATCAACGGCAATATTGTCGCCGAAGCGCTTGGTCAGTTTTTTGATCCGCAGCACGTGCCACCCCCAATTCATCTTGGCGGTCAGCTACAGACGCCGTTCAACGGAGGTGTGTCGTTTGGGTGAAAGTTTTGTAACGGCGCCAGACAGAGGTTTAGCGATTTGTTTGCCCAGAAAGACGGATTGCAGGTCTACCACTCGGACCTCGCTGCAGGTATATGCATCAGCGACACTTCAACTCATACGAGGCTGCAATGAGCTTTGACCGCACCATCAAGATTGCTCCGTCGATCCTGTCCGCCGATTTCGCCAACTTCGGACAAGAGATTCAGGCCATCGAAGCGCAGGGCGCGGACTGGGTCCATGTTGACGTGATGGATGGTCACTTTGTTCCAAACCTCACATTTGGCCCCCCAGCGGTGAAAGCCTTCCGGCCACATGTCAAAACGGTGATGGACGTTCACCTGATGATCACCCCGGTCGATCCATACATTCAGGCCTACGCGGATGCGGGAGCGGACATCCTGACGGCCCATGTCGAGGCCGGCCCCCACACGCACCGCACCCTGCAAGCCATCCGTGCCGCTGGTATGAAAGCGGGCGTTGCCCTGAATCCCGGCACTCCGGCCGAGACAGTTGAGCATCTATTGGATCTGGCAGACCTGGTTTGTGTCATGACAGTGAACCCGGGTTTTGGCGGTCAGAAGTTCATCGACATGACGGACAAAGTCCGCAAGCTGCGTCAAATGATCGGAGACCGCCCGGTCCATATCGAGATCGACGGCGGGGTCGATTCAAAAACCGCGTCGCTGGTGACCGCAGCCGGAGCGAACGTGCTGGTGGCCGGGTCTGCAGTGTTCAAAGGCGGATCGGTGCAGAACCCGGAGGTGTATGGTGAGAACATCAAAGCAGTGCGCGCAGCGGCCAATTCAGCCATTTAGTTAGTCGACAGGCCCACTTCAGTATGAACAAGTGTTGATGGACTAGGCGGACGCGCATCGCCAACACTCATCGATCACAGAAGGTTGAAATCACGCCGCCTTGACCCTTTTCTTGAGAACGCACGTACCGTCGGGGTATGTTGGGTTTGGCAAAGCGAAAACAATAGAAACATGCCTGCCAAAAAGAACAAGTGCCTCATGCTCTCCCAAAATTCTAATCTAATATTGCAAGCACCGTTGATTTATCCGGTGACTTCTTCATCCTTTTGAACGCGAATTGCCGGGAAGCAATTTAAAGATGTTCGGTGCCTAAAGGACTGCGAAGGTTTTGGTAAGACTAGATTCATTTGTTACGCTCATTTACGTACTCTGGTATCTCGCGGCTTTTGCTTTGGCGTCAGTGGTTGTCATTGGCTTGCTTCGGAGAAGACGAGGACCCTTTTTCGATACCTGCTATGTTGCTAGTGGCGTCTACGTTCTGTTTGTCGCTGCAAATTTCTACAAATATGGTGAACTCCGCAGCTTGATTCGCCAAGGGGATGCTGATCGGGCTGCATTGCGCGGAAGCGAACTGTGAGAATTCGACCCTCAAGACATTTCGTCCATTCATCTTGATTGGCCCTTAAGGAAAATGCGCGGGAAAGTGCAGTTTACCTGCCCCGGAACCAATTCTAGTTGCGGACGAGTTCCAATGCTTGCTCATCCTACGAGTGGAGTGCAATTGGAAATAGATCGTAGCCCCGTTCGCATTGCTCGGTTGTTGGTCGGAGATACAGTTTGCTTCTCAGATGATCCCAATCTGGTTTCGGTGGTAGAACAGATACCGCGAGATTTCGCAGCGCGTGGCATCTGCATGTTGGCGACCCCGATCTCGGAACCTACGGCTTCAATCCATTATCAGTTCACGACTAAAAAATCTCGCAGAATTGACGATTGGCATTGGTTGAATGAATGGCGCTTAGAGACCTCCGATGGCCAGTTGATTGATCGCATAACCACAACGTCAAATCTAAGAGACGCAAATGAATTCTTCTTACCGGCAAAGCGGAATGCACTCTCGAGGAGTATCACCGAATTCGACGATGGTCCAATTGTCGCCCTTCGATACTGGCTCTCAGGCAGAGAACGATCCGAAAACATCGCGGATTTGTTTAAACACAGGAGCGAATGGGAAGATGACGTGCGCCGCGAAGTGCCGCTTAGCGACGGCTTTCTGATAGAGGGGTTGGCGAATCCAAATGTCAGTTGGGAAGTGCTGCGACTATCATGCACTCAGTGGGACATTGCGGGCTCTGAACTGAGAAAGGTAACGACCCGCCACTTAGGAGCTGCCCTGAGTAGATCACCTAAAGTCGAGTTTTTACGCGCATGTGGGCGATCCTCTTGCACTTCGGACCCGTTTGGTCTGGAAGATCAGGCTGAGTGCAAGTCAGCCCCTCCGAATGTGCAACTACCCGCGGTTGATTGACGCGAAGAACAAAGCACAAATGCACTCCGATGAGAAAAAGGCCGCCCGTTGTTGGGCGGCCTTCTTTAGTTCACCAATGTGGCGGGCTGACGCCCGGCCTACCGATTATTCTACGATTTTCGACACGACACCGGCGCCGACGGTGCGGCCGCCTTCGCGGATGGCAAAGCGCAGGCCGTTTTCCATCGCGATCGGTGCGATCAGCTCAACTTCGAACGACACGTTGTCGCCAGGCATAACCATCTCGGTGCCAGCTGCCAGGGTCACGGTGCCGGTCACGTCAGTTGTACGGAAGTAGAACTGCGGACGGTAGTTCGCGAAGAACGGCGTGTGACGACCGCCCTCTTCCTTGGTCAGGATATAGGCTTCGGCTTCGAACTTGGTGTGCGGTGTAACCGAACCCGGCTTACACAGAACCTGGCCACGCTCAACGCCTTCACGGTCGATGCCGCGCAGCAGCGCGCCGATGTTGTCGCCCGCCTCGCCGCGATCCAGCAGCTTGCGGAACATTTCAACGCCGGTACAGGTGGTCTTGGCGGTGTCGCGGATGCCGACGATTTCGATCTCGTCGCCAACATTGATCACGCCACGCTCAACACGGCCGGTCACAACAGTACCCCGACCCGAGATCGAGAACACGTCTTCGACCGGCATCAGGAACGGCTGGTCTACAGCACGCTCGGGCGTTGGGATGTATTCGTCCACAGCCGCCATCAGCTTGCGGATCGATTCTTCGCCGATTTCCGGGTTGTTGCCTTCCATCGCGGCCAGAGCCGAACCAGCAATGACCGGAATGTCGTCGCCAGGGTATTCATACGAAGACAGCAGCTCGCGGATTTCCATTTCCACCAGTTCCAGCAGCTCTTCGTCGTCAACCTGATCCACTTTGTTCATGAAAACAACCATGGTCGGGATGCCAACCTGGCGGCCCAGCAGGATGTGCTCGCGGGTCTGAGGCATCGGGCCGTCAGCAGCGTTCACAACAAGGATCGCGCCGTCCATCTGGGCAGCACCGGTGATCATGTTCTTGACGTAGTCGGCGTGGCCGGGGCAGTCAACGTGCGCATAGTGGCGGTTGTCCGTCTCGTATTCCACGTGGGCGGTCGAGATGGTGATGCCACGCGCTTTTTCTTCCGGCGCGCCGTCAATCTGGTCATACGCTTTGAAGTCACCAAAATATTTGGTGATCGCTGCGGTCAGCGTGGTCTTGCCGTGGTCAACGTGGCCAATCGTACCGATGTTGACGTGCGGCTTATTACGCTCAAACTTTTCCTTTGCCATTCCTCAGGCGCCCTTTTGCGATTTGGGGGACCCGTGGTCCCGTAAGTTACATCTGCGCGCGCGAGATATTTGGTTCACAGGGGAAAATCAAGCACATCCTGAGTGAAAAGCCGTAGCTTACGCCGGATTTTGCGTGACCTCAGCGGACTCCAGCGGCTGGATCAGGTCCGGACGCTTGTCAAACCAGCCATTTTCCAGGTGCTCCTCGGCAAGCCATTCCTCGACCCGGTCCGCAACTTTCAGCGCCAGACCGCTCATCTGTTCTTCTTTGGTCCGTTCATGTCCGGATCCTTTGAAGGCACTGCCACCGGTGGTATCTTCCA
Organism: Ruegeria sp. EL01; assembly: GCF_900313035.1. GTDB lineage: Bacteria > Pseudomonadota > Alphaproteobacteria > Rhodobacterales > Rhodobacteraceae > Ruegeria. Next base: position 248,904 of record NZ_OMPS01000041.1, read on the forward strand.
GAACCTGGAATTGTTTGCGCTTGGCCAGAAATTCCTTCTTGTTCACATCATAGACGTTCACCAGAACGATAGCCGTGCTTTTGGGATTGTAGATTATTGGTATTCCGGGCGGTGCCAGCATGTAGCCTTCAAGGCTGATACCGATGTCATAATCCTGCGCCCCTTCATAGCGGCCCATGCGAATATTCACTGCGTTTTGGATGGCGTCTTGCCATTCTTCGGGCGTCGCGTCACGGGATACAGGCCCCTTTTTCGCCTTCTCGGCGAAGGCGTAGTTCACGCGGAGTTTGAATTCACCCAGCGATTCAGGTTCTTCATAAACCTGCGTCTGGGTACATGCGCCCATCAGGGCCAATCCGGTAATCAGAGTCAGAATGCGTAACATTTTCTCTTCTCGATAGGCCTGTTTTTATTGGGTGTAGCCCACTGATACGGTTTGTGCCAAGCCGTATCGGCGGAAATACACATCTTCTGAAACACGATCAGGTGAATTTATAGTCTCGCGGGAACCCATACGGTGCCTTTTTCCCGACACTTGCACGTTTGGCCAGCCATGGGCTCAAGTCCGCTTCGTGACGCGTTTTGTCTCCGCCCATGGACCATTTCAGGCCATCTTCCCAGCTAAAGGTCGTCAGGTCTGACAGGCCGCCATCCAATTCCAGCGTGCCCTGACGTCCGCGTGCCATATTGTACTTTTGCAAGCGCACGCCTTTGCCGCGGGTCATCTCGGGCAGATCCTCGATCGGGAAGACCAGGAATTTCCCGTTTTCTGACACGACAGCCACGTGATCACCATCAACGGGCTTGCAGATCATGGCTGTTTCACTGTCTTTGACATTCAGCACCTGCTTGCCGTTACGGGTCTGGGCGAGGACGTCATCCTCGGGCACCATGAACCCGTTACCCGCATCTGAAGCTACCAGCAGCTTACGCCCCGGTTTATGGATCAGGATATCGATGATCTGCGCTTCGTTGGGCAGATCGACCATTAGACGCAGCGGCTCACCCATGCCCCGCCCGCCGGGCAGATTGGATGCACTCAGGGTATAGAACCGCCCGTTCGAGGCAAAGACCAGCAAACGATCCGTCGTTTCGGCATGGAAGATGAACCGCGGTCCGTCGCCATCCTTGAATTTCAACTCCCGGGTCAGGTCTATATGACCCGTCATGGCGCGAATCCAACCCATCTGAGAACAGACGACAGTAATCGGTTCCCGGTCAATCATCGCCTCCAGCGGCACCTCTTCAACCTCGCCCGCCTCGGCAAATCGGGTGCGGCGCGCACCGCCTTCGTAGTCTTTGCCAAAGGTTTTCTTGGTCTCTTTCAACTGCTCTGCGATCCTGGCCCATTGCAGGCTGTCATCGGCCAGCAGGTCTTCGAGATTGGCACGCTCTTCCATCAGTGCATCACGCTCGCGGATCAACTCCATCTCTTCCAGACGGCGTAGGCTGCGCAGGCGCATGTTGAGGATCGCGTCGACCTGAACTTCGGACAGCTCACCTTCACCCAGCGCGGGTGAGACATAGTCGGCCTCATTGGTGGCGCGGACGTGGTCGATGCCCCAGTTTTCGCGCATCAGCGCGTCCTTGGGGTCATCATCGTAACGGATGATGTCAATCACGCGGTCCAGGTTCAGGAATGCGACAATAAAGCCTTCCAAAACCTCTAACCGATGATCGATCTTCGCCATCCGGTGACGAGACCGACGCAACAGTACTTCTTGCCGGTGATCAAGGAAGGCGCGTAACACCTCCTTCATCGAGCAGACCTTCGGCGTGACGCCGTCGATCAACACATTCATGTTCAGGCTGAACCGCACCTCAAGATCCGAGTTGCGATAGAGCATGCCCATCAGGACCTCGGGATCAACGTTCTTGGACCGCGGCTCAATGATCAGACGAATGTCATCAGCAGATTCGTCGCGGACATCGGCGAGGATCGGAATTTTCTTAGTCTGAATCAGCTCGGCGATCTTTTCGATCAGCTTGGACTTCTGAACCTGATAGGGAATCTCGGTGACAATAATCTGCCACTGCCCACGACCAAGGTCCTCCACCTCAAACTTACAACGCAGGCGGAACGACCCGCGCCCGGTGCGGTAAGCCTGAGCAATATTTTCGGGTGGCTCGACAATGATACCCCCGGTCGGAAAATCCGGACCGGGAACGTAATTCAACAAGGTGTCGTCGCGCGCGTCCGGGACCTTGATCAGATGCAGGCAGGCATCGCACAGCTCGGCAATATTGTGCGGTGGAATATTGGTCGCCATACCGACAGCGATCCCACTTGATCCATTGGCCAGCAGGTTCGGGAACTGCGCGGGCAGTACAACCGGTTCTGTCAGCGTGCCATCATAATTGTCCCGAAAATCAACCGCGTCTTCGTTGAGGCCCTCAAGCAACGCCTCGGCCACGATGGTCATCCGCGCCTCGGTGTAACGCGAGGCCGCCGGGTTATCGCCATCGATATTGCCGAAGTTCCCTTGCCCGTCGACCAATGGGTAGCGGACGTTGAAGTCCTGCGCCAGACGGGCCATCGCATCATAAATCGCCGCGTCCCCATGCGGGTGATAGTTGCCCATCACGTCGCCCGAAATTTTGGCCGATTTACGGAATCCGCCCGCAGCGCTGAGTCGCAATTCACGCATCGCATAAAGGATTCGCCGATGAACCGGTTTCAGGCCGTCCCGGGCATCGGGCAGCGCGCGGTGCATAATCGTGGACAGCGCATAGGTCAGATACCGCTCGCCAATTGCACGGCGCAGCGGTTCAGCCACCTCACCCCCGTTGTCGGGAGCCTCCATGTTGGGGTCGTCGATCGTGTCATTCATAGATGATGTGATACGACGCTAGGCCGCCTGGGTAAAGCAAGCAGCGCGCATTTTACTGGGGACAAGTCGCGCTTTTTGCAACAGGGGGAGGCAAGTTCCGGATTTCCCCGGTTTTTCGACTCGTTGAACAAAATATGCTAGGCTTTCATCAATTGAATTGCTGCTTTTTTGTTGATGTTACGATTGCCTTTGGGGGGAGCGCCATGACGCGCCTTATACTTGTTACCTTTGCCATGCTCGGCTGGACCTTTTACGTGATGAGCGGTGGTCCCGATTTTGAACCACGTGGAATACGCACTACTCAACCTGATCGGGTGGCATCGGTGGCCAGAGCGGCTTCGAAGAAAGTCGTTGCAGCGCCTGTTGATGAATTGGTGACACGGACCGCATTAAAAACGGCCGACATAATCCCGCCGCTCGCCGAACCTGAACCGGCTCTGGACGAAACCGAGACGAAAGCCCTGTTGTCTCAAGTCGCTGCGGGCTTGAAAGCCAATCCCTCCTTGTTCAACGACGAGAATGTCACGCTGACGCTGGCCTCGTTGGAACAGGGCGTGAGTGCAATGCAGCAGGTCGCAACGGATGCCGACCCCCAGACGCCCGTCTTGCCGGAACCGAGCGAGGTGACGAAAGACATCCGCGAGGTTTCAGGGACGCGGGTGAACATGCGTGACGGGCCGGGAACGATTTACCCCATCGTAGGCAAAGCCAGAATCGGCCAGCAGGTCGAGGTTCTTGGCGAATCGGGCACCGGCTGGTTACGGCTTCGCGTGTTGCCCGGGCAACAGGTTGGATGGATTTCCGCCTCACTTATCCAAAAAACCGCAAACTAACGTCTGGGTGTCATTGCCCTGCGTCTAAGCTCGCCATAGCTTTTGGTGGGGATGACGCTCGGGGAAAACATGCAGAAATCGATTCTAATTACTGGCTGCTCATCTGGTATCGGTCTGGACGCAGCACACGGCATGCGTGCACGTGGGTGGCGCGTGTTTGCGTCCTGCCGCCAGCAACGCGATTGTGATCGGCTTCGGGCTCAAGGATTCGAAAGTCCCAGGATCGACTACGCAGACGCTGACAGCATTTCCTCAGGTTTTACCGAGGTCCTCACCGCGACCGGGGGAACTTTGGACGCGCTGTTCAACAACGGCGCACATGGATTGCCCGGCGCTGTCGAGGACGTGCCGACCGAGGGGCTGAGGTATATTTTCGAATCCAATGTCTTTGGCTGGCACGAGCTGACACGTCAGGTCATTCCCGTTATGCGGGCACAGGGCTATGGGCGCATTGTGCAGTGTTCATCAGTTCTGGGGTTGGTGGCTTTCCCATGGCGAGGGGCCTATGTCGCCACCAAATACGCCATAGAGGGTCTGACCGATACCATGCGGCTGGAACTGCGCGATACCGGCATCAAGGTCGTACTTATCGAGCCTGGTCCAATCACGTCGAAACTTCGGGAAAAGGCAATTCCGTTGTTCGAAAGGTTCATAGATTGGGAAAGCTCGGCCCTGAAAGAAAAATATCAAACCTCATTGCTCAATCGTTTGTACGAAGACTCGGGTCCCGATCGATTTGAACTCCCCCCTGCGGCTGTGACCGACAAATTGGCCCATGCCGTCGAAGCGCGTAACCCAAAATCCCGCTACTATGTCACTACCCCGACCTATATCGCCGGGTATTTACGCCGAATCCTGCCCACCAAGGCCATCGACCGTATCCTTTCGGACGTCTGAGACGATTTTACCGGTTCGCTTTTTCACCGCGTGACGCTAGATGAGGCGCAATGCAATAAAATGCGGACGGTGACTTGGTATGGACCTATTGATGGTCGTTTTGCTTCTGGCCATGGCAGCGGTTGTTGTCGTGTTGACCATGGGCATCGCGAATTTCGGCAAAAGCGGTATGGACGCCGCGAAGAAAAGCAACAAGATGATGCGCCTGCGCATCCTCTTTCAGTTCATTGCCGTGATTTTGATCGTGATCTTCGTCTATTTGCGCGGACAAGGGGGCTAACCGATGGTCGTTCTCAACAAGATTTACACGCGGACTGGCGATGACGGCAAAACGGCTTTGGGCAATGGTGAGCGGGTTGCGAAGTATTCCGGTCGTGTTGCAGGCTATGGCACCGTGGATGAGCTGAACGCCTTTGTTGGCGTAGCCCGGTCCGAAGCGGACGGGGACGTCGAGGCCGCGCTTGCCCTGATACAGAACGACCTTTTCGACCTTGGTGCGGATCTGTGCCGTCCAGACATGGACAAGGATGCCGAGGCCGACTATCCGCCTCTCCGCATCGCCCCGGCGCAGATTGATCGACTCGAATCCGAGATAGATGTGATGAACGAGATCCTCGAGCCGCTGCGCAGCTTCATTCTGCCGGGCGGGACGCGTTTGGCTGCACATTTACATGTATGTCGAACCGTATCCCGCCGGGCCGAGAGGCTGGTTGTGGAATTGTCGAACATGGAACCAGTCAATCCGGTGGCGGTCAAATACCTCAACCGTCTGAGCGACTGGTTCTTTGTGGCCGCACGGTGTGCCAATGAGAATGGGACCGCAGATGTCTTGTGGGTGCCAGGGGCCAACCGCTGACGGAGGTATTGCGTCCAAAAGACATGATTGCCCAATCGATTAAAAAGACCTCGTGTCAAAAACGACAAAACGCGACGTCTCAAAGCCATGACGTGACGATTTTGCTCTGTTGTGAACGCGGCAGAAACGCTATTGAGACCGGCGAGAGCATTGGTGGAGTCGCTGCGCGGCTTACCGTTTTTTGAGGAGAAAGCGCTAAAATGAAGGTACTCGTGCCTGTCAAACGCGTGATTGACTATAATGTGAAGGTTCGCGTCAAAGCGGACGGTAGCGGTGTTGATCTCGCCAATGTCAAAATGTCGATGAACCCGTTCGACGAAATCGCGGTCGAAGAGGCGATCCGCCTGAAAGAAGCTGGCAAAGCCGACGAGGTCATTGCTGTTTCGATCGGCGTGAAGCAGTCGCAGGAAACGCTGCGCACCGCGTTGGCTATGGGCGCCGACCGCGCCATTCTGGTGATTGCCGCCGATGACGTCCATCAGGATATCGAACCGCTGGCCGTTGCCAAGATCCTTGCCAAAGTGGTCGAGGAAGAGCAGCCGGGCATCGTTCTTGCGGGCAAGCAGGCGATCGACAACGACATGAACGCCACCGGTCAGATGCTATCGGCCCTACTGGGCTGGTCGCAAGGCACCTTCGCGTCTGAATTGGACATCGAAGGCGACAGCGCCAAGATCACCCGTGAAGTGGACGGCGGTCTGCAGACCATCAGCGTCAAGATGCCATCCATCGTGACCGTTGACCTGCGTCTGAACGAGCCGCGCTATGCGTCGCTGCCCAACATCATGAAGGCGAAGAAAAAGCCGCTGGACGAGAAAACCGCCGCCGACTACGGCGTCGACGTCACGCCGCGTCTGGAAGTCGTCAAGACCGAAGAGCCGCCGGCACGCGCCGCCGGTATCATCGTGGGCTCGGTCGATGAGCTGGTCGGGAAACTCAAAGAAGCGGGGGCTGTGTAATGGCTGTTCTTCTTCTCGCAGAGGTTAACAATGGCGAACTGGCGATGGACGCCACCGCCAAGGCCGTCAACGCCGCAAAGGCGCTGGGTGACGTGACTGTGCTGGCCGCAGGCGGTTCCGCCGCGGCAGCTGGTGAGTCCGCTGCCAAGATCGATGGCGTGTCCAAAGTGCTGGTTGCCGAAGATGCATCGCTGGGTCACCGCCTGGCGGAATCGACGGCTGCGCTGATTGTTGGCTTGGCCGACGGCTACGAACACATCGTTGCCCCCGCCACCACCGACGCCAAGAACGTCATGCCGCGCGTTGCCGCGTTGTTGGACGTCATGATCGTCTCGGATGCTTCCGGCGTGGTTGACGGCTCGACTTTCGAGCGTCCGATCTATGCGGGCAACGCAATCCAGACCGTGAAGTCAAACGACGCCAAGAAAGTCATCACCATCCGGACCGCCAGCTTTGACGCTGCAGGCGAAGGTGGCTCGGCCGCAGTTGAGGCCATCTCGGTTGGCGACAACCCCGGACTCTCCGAATGGGTCGAGGATAAGGTGGCCGAAAGCGACCGTCCCGAACTGACTTCGGCTGGCGTAGTTGTCTCGGGCGGCCGTGGTGTCGGTTCGGAAGAGGACTTCAAACTGATCGAAGGTCTGGCTGACAAGCTGGGCGCTGCGGTTGGCGCATCGCGCGCGGCGGTCGACTCGGGCTATGCCCCGAACGACTGGCAGGTAGGTCAGACCGGTAAGGTGGTAGCTCCTGATCTGTATGTCGCTGTCGGCATCTCGGGCGCGATCCAGCACCTTGCTGGTATGAAAGACTCGAAAGTCATCGTCGCTATTAACAAGGACGAAGAAGCACCGATTTTCCAGGTCGCCGATTTCGGACTGGTCGCCGACTTGTTCCAGGCCGTGCCGGAACTGACAGAAAAGCTCGGCTAAACTACAGCGTCGAACTGAATTTGAAGGGCCCGCCAATTGGTGGGCCTTCTTCAGTTCAGGTCCCGCAAAGCTGACAACACGGCACCGGCAATCGCCCTATGGGCAGCCGGGCCAATCATGTGCGCAGCCATGGGCACTTGCAGTGTTCCAAACAGCATATCTTCAAGCTCATCTGACTCTCCTGACACGCAGACAGATCGCTGGACGACACTGGCACATTGAGGTCTGAGTTGATCTGTCATGGCGCCATCCACAGGTATCGGGTCTTGCGTGTGATCACGCTGTACGCGCAGACACAGCAAAACAACCGGAGGAACGATGCGCCCCAGCAACGAATGAAGGTTCTGAACCCATCCCGCGCGCAACTCCTGCGCCACGAGATCAAACCGAGCGTCCGATTTGGCGTGCAACTTGCTTAACAGGTGGCGCACAAAATGAACTTCGGTGAAATCCTCCTCAGGATACAGATCAACCAGATCCTGCATCGGCTCAAGAAAGCGGTCATTCCGCCGAGAATGAACGCGATAGAACCGGTTCGACTGATAGGACACACAGGGCGCTTGCAACACACAAAGCCGCGACCGGTTGATCAAATCCAGCAGCCCCTGATCCCGCGACATCGCCTCGACACCACAAAACAGACTGCCAAAGTTTGCACATGTCTCGCCCAGTTGCGCCCCAAGAACTGCTGGAAACGGGGTTTCCACAAAACGCCCGAAGGTTTCGTCCCCACCCACACATGCCACGAATGGTTTATCCAACGAAGATACCGGGCCACGAAACCACCGCTTTGATCCAGCATACTGACACACCGCATCTTCGGCCCCACAAGGACCCGCCTGATGATAGCTCATATCACTCACCCAAGTGTTCACCCGGTTGCCATATTGCGGTCTCAGGTATTGAGAAATTCCTAATGTGCGCATTTGAAGCAAATTCCACAGGCCTGATCCCCTTGCCGCCTGCCCCAGTCTGCCGATAGTGTCGCCCTAACGCGCAGGGCAAAGGCAGCTGAACATGGAAGTAAAATCGGTCGGAGTGATTGGCGCAGGCCAGATGGGCAACGGTATCGCCCATGTTCTGGCGCTGGCGGATTATGACGTTTTGCTGAACGACGTCAGTCAGGATGCGCTGGACGCCGCCGTGGCCACGATCGAGGGCAACCTGGCGCGTCAGGCGTCACGGGGCAAGATCTCTGACGACGCCATGCAAGCGGCCCTGAAACGGATCAACACAACGCTAGAGCTGCCACAACTGGGTCAAACCGACCTGGTGATCGAGGCAGCCACTGAACGTGAGGCAATCAAACAGGCGATATTCGAAGACATCCAGCCGCATTTGTTGCCACATACGATTCTGACATCGAATACATCATCTATTTCAATCACACGCCTTGCCAGTCGCACGGATCGGCCCGAGCGTTTCATGGGGTTCCACTTCATGAACCCCGTCCCCATCATGCAACTGGTCGAACTGATCCGCGGCATCGCAACAGATGAAGAAACGTTTAAGGCTTGCAAAGCCGTGGTGGATCGCCTGGGCAAAACGGCCGCAAGTGCCGAAGACTTCCCTGCCTTCATCGTGAACCGCATATTGATGCCAATGATCAACGAAGCGGTCTACACACTCTATGAAGGCGTCGGAAACGTGCAGTCGATCGATCAATCGATGAAGCTTGGCGCAAATCATCCCATGGGACCACTTGAGCTGGCCGATTTCATTGGCCTGGACACCTGTCTGGCGATCATGAACGTCCTGCACGAAGGTCTTGCGGATACCAAATATCGCCCCTGCCCGCTTTTGACCAAATATGTCGAGGCCGGTTGGCTAGGTCGCAAGACCGAGCGCGGGTTTTATGATTATCGCGGCGAGCATCCTGTTCCGACGCGCTAACGCAAAAGCGGCGCCAGAAGCGCGACGCTTTCAGCAAGACAAGGGTAGGGATTACGGCTTAAGCGATTTTCCCAAAGACAACGTGTGCTGCCTGAGCCAGGTCATAAAGCCACGAGGATCACGTTCCAGCAACTCCATATCACCGTCCGAAACAGGCTCTCCGATAACCGGTGATTGCGGTTTGTTGCACGAGCGAACGATCTCGTGCAGCAAAAGGCCCTGTCTCAGGATCGGGGACACCCGGTTTGCGATCTGGTACCAGCGAGAGTTTCTTCCGGGGAAGAAAATCGGAACCACCTGAGCGCCGGATCGACGGATCATCTTGCCGGTAAAAACGTTCCATTCCTGTTCGATCGCTGGACCGAACCAATCTTCCGAAGACATCACCACCCCAGACGGGAACAGCGCAACAACGCCACCCTGTTTCAGGTGCTCCATCGCCTTGCCGCGCATTTCCAGCATCTTTGCCTGCGCTTCAGGGTCATGTGGAAACGGAACCGGGATCATGAACGAGGTTGCTGCTTCGTCCAGCCCGGTCAGAACCGAGCGGGTCAAAATTCGGTAGTCGTTGCGAACCTGTCCGATCAATTCTGCCAGGATCATTCCGTCAACCATCCCATGCGGGTGGTTGGCAACAACGACAACGGGCCCTTCCTTCGGGATGCGGGCAATTTGTTCCTGCGGCGTGGTCAGGTCGATGCCCATGATCTTAAGCGCACCACCCCAGAACCTTTGACCCCGGTAGTATTCGTTCTTTTTCTCAAACTTGTTGACCATCCGCAGAATGGTCAGCTTGCCCGTACACCACTCGATGGCGCGAATGGCGGTTGAGGTCCAGACATCGTCAAACGAGTTCGCATAGGTCAGAGTCCTACGATCGTAGATCTCACCCTGATCTGCGGTCCCATCCACCACCGGGCTTGTCTTGGTCTCGTGCGTTGTTTCCGCCAATTCCTGGTCTTCCAATTCTTCCTGTCCCGACGGGGCGGCTTAGAACCCCTCTCCGAACTTGTCGCTCACAAGGGTCTCCAGTGCTTCCGCCAATGCCTCAGCATCCGGTCCGGACGTCTCGACGTCAATAGTGGTTCCGCGTGATGCTGCCAACATCAAAAGGCCCATGATACTGTCGCCAGACGCAGAAAGTCCGTCTTTCGATACCTCAGCATGCGCGTCAAAGCCCTCGACCACTTCGACCAACTTGGCCGAGGCCCGCGCGTGCAAGCCTTTTTCGTTTACGATTTTCAAGCTTCGGTTGATCATTTCAGTGAATCCGATTTTAGTCCAATGTCACATTTTGCGCATTGATGTATTTCCGTCCAGCCTCCATCGCCTGCCGAACGGCTTCTGCGACCGGAAGGTGGCGGCTTTTGGCCAATTTGATCAGCATTGGCAGGTTTGCACCATAAAGGATTCGCCGATCTTGTGGGGCACATGCGCGCAAGCTGAGGTTCGACGGGCTGCCACCAAAAAGATCGGTTACGATGACGACACCATCGCCGATATCCACCTGATCGGCCGCGCGGCAGATTTCAGTCTGTTTTTCATCGCGGTCGTGATCTGCCTCGATCGCAATTGCCAAAAGGCCGGGCTGCTGCCCCACCACATGTTGCATGGCGGCCAGATACTCCTGAGCCAGCCCCCCATGCGCTACGATCACAATCCCGATCAATCCGGCCTCACATTCAACGATCGACGTTCCATCTCGCGGTGTCTAATTGCCACCTGCTGTCCCCCTTCTGCAAGGGCCTTCGCAACCGCTTCGGCCATAGCAACAGATCGGTGCTGACCGCCAGTGCAACCGAACGCCACTGACAGATGTGCCTTACCTTCCGCACGAAAGGCCGGCAACAAGAGGTTCACCAAATCTACGACACGGTCAAAAAACGGTTCATAGTTTGCATCGGACTGCACATAGTGCGCTACGTCCGGGTTTCGACCATCTGCCGCACGTAATTCAGGGCGCCAATACGGATTTGCAAGGAACCGGCAGTCAAAAACCATATCAAGACTGCGCGGAAGGCCGCGTTTATACGAAAAGGATTCGACGGATATCGCCAGATGACGGCCGCCTTTTGGTGCAAACCAACGCTCAACCTCTTCACGCAATTGGTGAACGTTCAAGGCGGAGCTGTCGATCAACGTATCCGCGATCTCGCGAATAGGTGCCAATAATTCCTTTTCTGTTCGCACGCCGGTTTCAAGGCCCGCGTCTTTTGCCACCGGATGCCGCCTGCGGGTTTCCGAGAATCGGCGCAACAGAACCTCGTCACTGCAATCCAGATACAAAACAGTCAGGTCGTACTGCTTCATGCGACCCAGCTTTTCCGCCAGCTCTATGAACCCTACTGTCGAGAAATCCCGATTACGCGCGTCGATCCCCAGCGCCATGGGCCGGTCGCTTTCTGCGCCATCCAACAGTCGTGACAACAGACCCATAGGCAGGTTGTCAATTGCCTCGAACCCAAGGTCCTCCAATACATGGATTGCAGTGGAACGGCCCGCGCCGGATGGGCCTGTCACCAGAACGATCTGACTTTGTGGTGTCATTTGCTCGGCCATTCCGGGTCCACGCGTCCCATTTTCAATAGTTGGATCAAGGCTGCGGGCAAATTGGGGACACCTGCCCCGCGAAGCAAGAGCACTGTTTGCCTCAGTAACTGGATGGTGATCGGCTCTGGCAGGCGCGCATCTTCGTTTTGATCCAGATCGACGACATAATGAACAGCAGCAGGTCCGGCAGCAATCGCGCGCAAAAGCCCAATTCCGCGCGCTTCAACCAAACCGCTGATGTTCTGTATTGCCATTGCAATGACCTTCCCGCGCTCCAGACGCAGATCAACACGGTCGTCGGCTACTAAGTCCGCCCCTAAGGCCATCATTTGCAGCGCCAACGCCGACTTACCAGTCCCCGAGGTTCCAACAATAAGAAGCCCCCTGCCTTTGACGACGACACAGCTTGCATGAACGCGGGCACAGTCCTGGTTCATCGCGTCTGACAAGCTAGAGGTTTTCATGAGCTTAGACTGGCAACCCCACCACGAAGCGGGCACCCAGCGGGTCCGAGGTAATATCAGCCTCGGTCGGGCGGATGTTTTCGGCCCAGATCACACCGCCGTGCGCTTCGACAATCTGTTTCGAAATCGCCAGTCCCAGTCCCGAGTTGTTTCCGAAATGCTCTTCCGGGCGTTCCGAATAAAACCGCTTGAACACTTTGGTCAAAGCCTGTTCAGGGATACCCGGGCCGGTATCTTCGACCACAATCAGAACACGGTTGTCGCGCTGACGCACCCAAACCCGGATTGCATCGCTTTCTTCGCAGAAGGAAATCGCGTTGGTGATCAGGTTGACAAAGACCTGCGCCAGTCGCGCTTCCAGCCCCTGAACGACAATCGGCTCGGACGGCAAGTCAGTGATATAGTCAATTCCTTGTGTCCGGGCCTCTTCACCCAGATACTGGCCGAGGTTTCCAAGCAGTTTAAGCAGGTCGAAGGGTTCTTCTTCTTCCTTGACCAGTTCGGCATCCAGACGAGACGCATTAGAGATGTCACTGACCAGTCGGTCCAGACGACGCACATCATGTTCAATCACGCTCAGCAGCTTTTCACGCTGATCGTCGCGCTTGACCATACGCATTGTGCCGACAGCAGATTGCAGGCTGGCAAGCGGGTTCTTGATCTCATGCGCAACGTCAGCCGCAAACTGCTCGTTGGCATCAATGCGATTGTAAAGCGCCGTCACCATGCCACGCAGCGCGCGGCTGAGACGGCCAATTTCGTCGGGCCTGCCGCTAAGGTCCGGGATCCGGATGCGACCCGGATTGACGCCGGTGCCCCGGTCTTTGCCCATTTCAGCGGCAGAGGCCAGATCCGCCAACGGGTTGGCAATCGTCGAGGCAAGAACCAAGCTGAGACCGATAGACACAAGCAAGGCGACAACAAACATCTGCAGAATGCGTTCCTGTTCCCGCCGGGCCAGCGCATCGATCTCTCCGGCAGGACCAGAGATGGCGACGGCACCCGCAGGAATACCTTCGTACAAGATGGGGGCAGCGGCGACGATCACGGTATCGCCTGCATCGTCCTGCACCGCCTGCACTTGATTTTGGCCCAACAATGCATGAGGGACAATGGCCTGAACACGTTGTGCCAGGGTCGGCGCCTCTCCGGTCGAAGACCAGTTGAAAATCTGTGATATCCCGGTCCAGACAGCGTTCAACCCATCGCTGATTACGGTACTACCGGTTTGCACATCGGAATCTGATCGCAACAGAACCGGCATCTCCGATGCCTGTGGCGCGCCGCGTGTCCAACCAATCAACGTGCCGTCGGCATCGTAGACGAAAACTTCACCGCCTTCAGGCAGGCTCAGGCCGGACAGAGTGTCTTTGACATCCAGATCTCCGGCATTTTGCTGGCCTTGCAGCGCGCCCTGACGCATCTGAGTTTCAAACACGTTGCTGACCAACTGTGCATCACCGATCAGGTTGCGCGCCGTTTGCTGGACCTGTTCTTTCCGGGAGTCATCCAGATACAACAGCCCCGTCACCAGGATCACGAGGGCAATCAGGTTGAAGGTGATAATTTTGCGCGCCAAAGGAGACCCACGCAGAGAAAACAGGTTCCTGCGGGATCGTTTCTCACGAAGCTCTGCTGACTCGGGGTCTTGAGGGATAACCCAGTCATCCCCCAGAACGACGTCACCGTCGCGTGGTTCTCTGGCTTGTTCGGTGTCGCGCACGGGACCCCATTACCTCTTGCAGGCGGCCGCGCCTATTCTTCGTTGTACCTGTATCCGATGCCGTACAGAGTTTCGATCGCCGAAAACTCTGAGTCAGCAGCGCGCATCTTCTTGCGCAGGCGTTTGATGTGGCTGTCGATGGTACGGTCATCCACATAGACCTGATCATCATACGCGACATCCATCAATTGGTCACGGCTTTTGACAAAGCCCGGACGCTGCGCCAGCGCTTGCAGCAACAGGAACTCGGTGACCGTCAATGACACGTCTGCGCCTTTCCAGCTGACAGCGTGGCGCAAGGGGTCCATCCGCAGTTCGCCGCGCTCCATCACCTTGGTATCGCCGGTCGTGGCCACCGTTGCATCCCCGCTTGTGGCTTCTTGCCGACGGAGAAGGGCGCGAATACGCTCAACCAACAGACGCTGCGAGAATGGCTTTTTGACATAGTCATCCGCGCCCATGCGCAGACCCAAGACCTCGTCGATCTCATCATCCTTCGATGTCAGAAAGATCACTGGCATCTGCGTTTTCTGACGCAGGCGCTGTAACAGGTCCATGCCGTCCATGCGCGGCATCTTGATATCGAGAACGGCCATATCCGGCAGCTTCTTGTTGAATGCATCCAACGCCGCCTGTCCGTCGTTATACGTCTCGACCTCGAAACCCTCGGCCTCAAGCGTCATGGAAACAGACGTCAGAATGTTTCTATCGTCGTCCACCAGTGCAATCTTTGACATCGGGTTCACCCCTATTCCTGCTCACTCACGCAATAATTCGATTATTTGTAAGGTATTGTTGGCGATTTTGCGCCAGCGAATCAATCCGTAACTGCGAATCGTGCCTTTGTTGCGGCAGGGATGCGGCAAAATTGCCTTGCTTCCCGCAAAAATACGCCCGGTTTTCCGGCAGGAAATTCTTGATGGCGCTAAACCTGTACTTGGTTGCGCTAACTGCGCCAAACCGTCCTGTTCATGCCCCAAAAGACCGTGATAAGACGCGCCTATCCGCCGGTTTTCCCCGGCAAACTGCCCCAAGAGCGCAGCCGGCCCCAATCGCCGCCGCGCCGCCACAGGAGAAGAAACGCATGACATCTGGACGGGTTAACCCGCAATTCCGCCTCGAGGATCAGGGCATCGAGGGTCTGGGCAATGTCTATTACAACTTCATGGAACCGGCGCTGATCGAACAAGCTCTGAAGCGGGGCGAAGGAACGCTTGGCAATGGCGGGGCTTTTCTGGTCTCGACCGGCAAGTTCACTGGCCGATCCCCTAAAGATAAGCACGTGGTCAAAACCGACAGCGTTGCAGACAGCATCTGGTGGGAAAACAACTCCGCGATGACCCCGGAAGGGTTCGACGCTCTTTATGCTGACATGGTCGAGCATATGAAGGGTCGCGACTATTTCGTGCAGGATCTCGTGGGCGGGGCCGACCCGGCCTACTCAATAAACGTGCGCATGGTCACAGAACTGGCCTGGCACAATCTGTTCATCCGCCACCTGCTGCGTCGCCCGGATCGCGTTGATCTGGACGACTTCACTGCAGATTTCACCGTCATCAACTGTCCCAGCTTTCAGGCGGACCCCAAAAAGCATGGGTGTCGCAGCGAGACAGTGATTGCGATGAACTTTGATCGCAAGCTGATCCTGATCGGCGGAACCGAGTATGCGGGCGAGAACAAGAAATCCGTTTTCACCCTGCTGAACTACATGTTGCCCGAAAAAGGCGTGATGCCGATGCATTGCTCGGCCAACCATGCGGTTGGCAACCCGGTCGACACGGCCGTGTTCTTTGGTCTGTCCGGCACTGGCAAGACCACTCTGTCTGCCGACCCGGCGCGCACTTTGATTGGTGATGATGAACATGGTTGGTCGGATCGCGGTACCTTCAATTTTGAAGGCGGCTGTTATGCCAAGACCATCAATCTGAATGCTGAGGCTGAGCCTGAGATTTACGCGACCACATCGAAATTCGGCACGGTGATCGAAAACATGGTATTCGATCCCGAAACAAAAGAGCTGGATTTCGACGACGACTCGCTGACGGCAAACATGCGTTGCGCTTATCCGTTAGAGTACATCTCGAACGCCTCAAGCAGTGCGCTTGGTGGTCATCCCAAGAACATCATCATGCTGACCTGCGACGCCTTTGGTGTGCTGCCTCCGATCGCGCGGCTGACCCCGGCGCAGGCGATGTACCACTTCCTGTCGGGCTTTACCTCGAAAGTAGCGGGCACCGAGCGTGGCGTGACCGAACCACAGCCAACCTTCTCAACCTGCTTTGGCGCGCCCTTCATGCCGCGTCGGCCCGAAGCTTATGGTAACCTGCTGCGCGGCAAGATCGCCCAGCACGGTGCAACCTGCTGGCTGGTCAATACCGGTTGGACCGGTGGTGCCTATGGAGTCGGCAGCCGGATGCCAATCAAGGCCACCCGCGCCTTGCTGACGGCCGCGCTGGAAGGGTCACTGGCAGATGCCGAATTCCGCAAGGATTCAAATTTCGGATTTGACGTACCTGTATCGGTTCCCGGCGTTCCCGAAGTACTACTGGATCCTCGCCGTACCTGGGATGATCAAGCAGCATTCGACAAACAGGCCGAAAAACTGGTTCAGATGTTTGCCGAGAACTTCGAACAATACATCCCGTTCATTGACGAGGACATCAAAGCCGTCGCAATCGGCTAGAACAAAGAAGGGGCGCTGGCGCCCCTTTTCCCTTGCTACGCGTTCCCCGATCAAAAAATCTCCTTTAGGTTGCTAAATGGCGTTTGCACATACAAATTCGTTGTCGTGAATGATCCAATCAGGTATTTCTATTAACATTGAAACTAAAAAGCCCGGCGCAATCGCGCCGGGCCAAAACTAAAAAGACCTTTGGGCAGCTCATGCGCATTCACTCACAACCGCGTTTTGAGCAACCTAATCAGAAGACTAGTCTATTAGGATGGGGATAAGTGTCAATATGAGATTAGCAGAACATTTACAGGTTCAGCGCGTTTCAAATGATCGCAGGGGTGCGATGCAAGACACTAAAAACAACGGTTATGTATATGTCAGAAATCTCGAAACTCACCGAACTACGTAAACTGATGCAAAGCATGGAGCGTACGCTCGGCCTGGAAAAACTCTCTCCGGTTGAGCGTGATATTTATTACGCAGCTGAAGAACTGTCGAAATCCGACCAGGAAGTGCGCACATTTGGTCTGATCGAACACACTCTGGTCCAAAGCGTCTCTCGCCCGACATTCTTTCGAGCTTTAAAATCGCTGGTCCAGCAGGGGTATCTGTCTCAAAGCGGCAACGCGAACCGGGGGCGCTACGTCGTAAATGCCCCCCAGTGACGTTGTGCCCCGGCGCAACGGCGGCTGATCCCTGTGCGCAAGTGGGCCTCTGAAACCTTTTTTGCCTCGTTGGCGTATGTTGTTGTGTCGATCCTCACGTTCGAGGTTCTGATGCCACTTCAGAACGTCTTCTTTCCCGAATATCCAAGCCGGGCAAGCCTGCTGTTTCTGCCTCATGGCGTCCGGGTTCTGTCGGCGTGGCTATTGGGATGGCGGGCAATCTTTGCGTTGCTGCCCGGTGTATTCCTGGTGTTTGCGTATCTGGGCGGATCGGATGTCTTTCTACCAAGCCGCCTGATGGCCATTGCCATCGCCGTCACGACAGCTCCGGCCATCTTTTATCTTCTCAAGTGGATCGGATGGGACCTGTTTCCACGCTCGGATCGGCAACCTTGTTGGTCCTGTGTTATGGGTGTCGGGGTCGTAACATCGATCCTTATGTCGGGACTGACCAATCTGGCGTTTGGCAGTGCAACCGCCGAATACGTCGCCTTTCTGATTGGCGATATCTCGGGGCTCTTCTTCCTGATGCTGGGTCTGTACTTCGCATTCCGCTTTGCAGACCGTCACGCCTAAAGCGCTATCCCATCAGGCCCCGCCGCAATAGGTTTAGCCCCGCGACAAGCAAAACAAGCAAAGTGGCCTTCCGAAATATGGCCTGATCGATCCGATCCTGCAGCCGCAAACCAACCCACATACCTGCCAATGCCGGTACTACAAGTACGGCAGAGAACGGTGCCGTTTCTACACGCAACACCCCTGATCCCAGATGCGCGATCGCCAAAGCGATAGAACCCAATCCGTAGATGACGCCCTGTGTGCGCAGCTGTTCCAACTTGGGGGTCCCCAAGGCCGTGAGGTAGGCAACGGTCGGAGGTCCCCAAACGCCAGACATGCCTCCGACAAAACCAGCTACAGCACCTATCACAGCTTCAATCCGCGTCGACTGCGACTTCAGTGTCAGCTTCATGCCCAAGACCTGAATCAATGCAAAGAACGAAACTGGGACGCCAATCATCAACAGAAAAGTGGACGCTGGCACAAATGCAACCAGTTGCGCCCCCGCCAAAAGGAAAATCAGTCCGACGACAAGAAAGACCTGGAATCGGTGGATCGACGCGTAGGCTGCTTTGGTCCCTTCGCGAAGCGCCTGAAAACCGTTGGTCACCAAAGTTGGCAAGATCAACCCTGCCAGCGCAAGCTCTGGGGGTAAAAACATGCTGAGCCCAGATATCATGACCATTGGCATAGCGAACCCAACTATGCCCTTGATCCAACCCGCAGCAAAAGCGACCACCAAAGACAGCGCTAGGTCCAGCGGAGAGAGTATGGAAAACAACGTCATGCCCCTAGATAGCACCCCACAGGATTTCTGCAGCGCAAAAATGGCCAAGAAATTTTTGAACTTTTTCACATCTTAATACGTATTTTTGTTGCGCTGCACGTGCAGCATGATATGACCAGACGACCCAGAAAAGGACGTGATTCATGGCCCATGACGGACAGGATATGACCCAGATGACGACAGTAGCGATTTTGCCCAATCTTCTGGATTTGACACGGACAGCCGTGCCTGCGGTCGAAGCGGTGTTTGAACGCGCGCGCGATTCTGTGCGTGACATGGTCACTGCTGATGGCCGTGTGTCCGGTGCCTTGATTGAAGCCAATCAGACTGCCGCGCACGGGCTTGCCTGGCTGGCCACTTACGCTCAATCGCTAACTCAGATGCAACGCTGGGCCGAGGCTTTGGACAGTGAAGGCAAGTTCGGCGAGATCGAGCAATTGCTGCATCAGATTGCGTTTGGTGAGTATCTGCACCAGGTCGCCGGTGGCATTCCGATGAACCAGGGTGAGGTTGTTCGGCTCCAGGATCTGGGGCTGGGCTGGGACGCCCTGTCCGGCTTCCAGTGTTCCGAAGTGCAAACCTTGATGGCGCAGGCCAACTCTCAGGCCGCACGCACCCGTCTGGTCGAGCTGATGCAGGATCAATCCGCTGCCACCATGTTCGGCGCGTCCGGTCTGGACGAAGAACTGGAGATGATCCGCGACCAGTTCCGCCGCTATGTCGTTGAAAAAGTTGAGCCCTATGCGCATGACTGGCACCTCAAGGATGAGCTGATCCCGATCGAGGTTATCGAAGAACTGGCCGAGATGGGCGTGTTCGGCCTGACCATCCCCGAAGAATTCGGCGGCTTTGGCTTGTCCAAAGTCTCGATGTGTGTTGTGTCCGAAGAACTGTCGCGCGGCTATATCGGCGTGGGTTCACTGGGCACCCGGTCCGAGATTGCAGCGGAACTGATCATCGCGGGCGGCACAGACGAGCAAAAGGCAAGCTGGCTGCCGAAACTGGCCAGCGCAGAAATCCTGCCCACAGCAGTCTTTACCGAACCTAATACGGGATCGGACCTTGGCAGTCTGCGCACCCGCGCGGTCAAGGATGAGAACGGTGATTACCAGATCACCGGCAACAAGACCTGGATCACCCACGCTGCACGCACCCATGTGATGACGCTGTTGGCGCGAACCAATCCGGACAGTGCGGACCATCGTGGATTGTCGATGTTTCTGGCCGAGAAAACGCCCGGAACCAATGAAGACCCCTTCCCGACCCCCGGCATGACCGGCGGCGAAATCGAAGTGCTGGGATATCGCGGCATGAAGGAATATGAGCTGGGTTTCGATGGCTTCAAAGTCAAAGGTGAGAACCTGCTGGGCGGCGAAGAAGGTAAAGGTTTCAAGCAATTGATGGAAACCTTCGAGGCTGCCCGCATCCAGACTGCCGCCCGCGCTATTGGCGTGGCGCAAAGCGCGCTGGATATCGCCATGCAGTACGCTCAGGATCGCAAGCAGTTCGGTAAGTCTCTGATCAACTTTCCGCGCGTGTCAGGCAAGCTGGCGATGATGGCGGTCGAAATCATGATCGCACGGCAACTGACCTATTTCTCGGCCTGGGAAAAGGACAACGGGCACCGCTGTGACCTTGAGGCAGGGATGGCCAAACTTCTGGGTGCACGCGTTGCATGGGCCGCAGCGGACAATGGGTTGCAGATTCACGGCGGCAACGGCTTTGCGCTGGAATACAAAATCAGCCGCGTTTTGTGTGACGCGCGCATTCTGAACATTTTCGAAGGGGCTGCCGAAATTCAGGCTCAGGTCATCGCAAGACGTTTGCTGAGCTGATCTGAAACGGCTTCCTGTTTCCCCGACTGGACCCGGCCACGTGCCGGGTCATTTTCTTGAATTGTCCAAGTTGTACATGCGCTGAATGGTGGATCTTTCGTGTTGTACAACTTTTCCGGGTCGATTCTGAGCTGCTAGCAGCGCAATTCAGGTTATGCGGCACCTGCAAAAAGGTGCGAGATCAAAGGCAAAGGGTTAAACAACATGACCCGCCCGTACGCGCAAATCGCGGGGATGTTCAGGTCCTTACTGACTGACCTCAACAGCGTTACCACATCCGGCGATCGCCTCGACCACCACAGGCAGCATCCTATCGGCCACCAGCTTTGATCCCTCGGGCGTCAGATGAGTGTAATCGACATATAGAACCTTGTCCTGATGTGCGGGGTCTGCGATCTCACCGATATCCGTGAAGGGCACACCGGCTTGTTCGAACAGTGCAGGAAACGCGGGGCGGGCGCGTTTCATAATTTCTTCCCGACCGGGGCTGTACCTGTCACGTGTGATCTGGGCGATCTCACGATCAACTGCTCCAAGATTTGCCGTATCTTCAAAAACAACTTCGGGCTGCAAAAACACCTGATAACAGAATCCGTGGTAGTCACCGAGGGTTTCGATCAGCTTGTAATTGCGCAGAAAACCAACCCGCGCGGTTTCTGCCAGTTCGGCCGAAAAATCCCGCTCCAATGCGGTGGCGTCGCCTTCGGTGTTGTAGCTGGGTGCTTCGTACCGGTCATAGAGACCTTGCGTAAGCTTCGAGGCCAGCTTGAAGGTATAGGAATAGTCGGCTGGCGCGCGCAGGAACGCATATGTCGCAAAAAAAGGCTTGCGTTCGTTCAGCGCATCCACCATTCGGGCCGACGAATACCCGTAACTCTGGATGGGGTTCTTGATCCCGACATTGTAGAAATCATTGTGCCCGTCCAGGAACACGATCATGTCAGGCTCGTACTCATACAGCGTTTCATAGAAGTACAAAACGTGTTGAAAGCTGTGGTAGGCCGCAACGCCGGCGTTGATCACTTCGATATTTACGCCGGGCATCTCATCCTGCAGCTCTGCACGCAGATCCTGTTCCAGGAAATGCGAAACCGTTTCCTGATTTGTCAGGGTTGGATGCTCGGGGTACACGCTGCCTTGCGAGCCGATCGCATAGGCGGTCGACCCTCCCATCAGGAAAATGCGGTATGTGTCCTGCGGCTTGGGCAGCAGCACCGCCGTGTCCCGGCGAAACCCTTGATCCGAGTGAATCCGTTCACCGCCCGTGTCAAATTCGCGACGATAGTCAGGGTTCAGTTCATGTCCCCGGATTGAGGAATAGAGATGCCGTTCTGCCCGGCCACCCAGCGCATTGTCAAAAACATGGACCACTGCAACGTAAGACAACAGCTCGATCAATAGGGCCAGAAAGACCACGTAGATCAGGATCATGAGGGCCTTGACGATAGGTCGGGTCTGGCCAGGTTTGCTCACGTCATCACTCTTTGGCAGGGACAAAACAATCTCCACTCACAAAAAAATGCAATTCTGCGTAGATACAGAGTACAAGCCACCCTAATTGGGGTAAATCAACTCAGAGAAAAAGCCGGTTGTAATGCCGGTTCACTATGTCGATTTGCGACCTCACGTCAACTATGGGCCGCACCCGGGTTCGTTGTTTCGATCTATGCCTTGACCGGGCGCGACAAGCAGGCCTAAACGCAATCACCCATTATGTCTGATCCGCAAGGTTTATCACGATGTTTCGCTTTGCTTTTTTGCTGCCTTTTCTGGGGTTCGCGCAATGCGACCGGGATGAAAGCGTCGCTGCATATGGGGCCGCAAATCAAACATGGGCGTTGCAGGAAATCGATGGCCAGCCTTATGACGCAACTGCGCTGATACGGTTCCCGGAAGAGGGCCGTATCGAAGGGAACGCGCCATGCAATACGTATAGCGCGACATTGAACGCACCTTATCCCTGGTTCGAACTGCAGAACCTAAGCGCCACTCGCACGGCCTGTGCCGGGCTTGAGGCTGAAGGGTTCTATTTTGCTGCGTTGATCGCGATGACCCAGTCCGAAGTGTCAGGGGATGTGCTGATCCTGCGCAATGAGGATGGGCACGAAATGGTGTTCAAAGCCGTCGAGTGAGTTGATCCACAAAGCGGGCGCGGGCCTCCGGCAGCGGGTTATGGCCCAGCGAGGTTGCAACGCGATGGGTCAGGAAATAGCCCGTTGTTCGCAACGCCTCGACAATCTCGGCATCTGGGGCGGCGCCTTCGCCGCGCATGCAGGGCGGCAGCGCAAGCAGCTTTTCTACCCATTCGCCGGCCCCTTGCGCGCTGACGGCGCGACCGGATTTGGGTGAGACATAAATCAACCCCTCGGTCACCCCGGTCACCGCACATGTCTGCAGATCCAGACCAAACCCGAGGTCTTCCAGCAGCGCCAGTTCCCAGCGCAGGTAGGCCAATGGCCAGATCTCATCCTGACCCAGAAGGTCCATCAGCTGTTCGGTCTTTTTGTAGATGGCAGGATGCGGTTCGCGTTCGGGCAGGCAAAACGCCAGCAGCGCCACTACCGCGTTGAGCCCCGCCAACGCCAACCGCCCCGAAAACGCCGCAGCAGCGCGGGACCTGAGCGGTTCCACCTGAAACGTGCCAATATGTTCCTCGAGCCGCGCGCGCCATAGCACATCCAACTGCGCCCCCGGCTGCAGGATGGGCGCAATCTTGCGGCTGGTGCCCCCGCGCACGACACCGGCGTGGCGACCGTGGCCTTCGGTAAAGACCTCGATGATCGCCGCTGTTTCGCCGTGGCGGCGAGAGGTCAGAAGTATGCCGTGATCGCGCCAGTCCAAGGCGTGTCCAGTCCTATTGGGTCAGTCTTGCCCGGCAACAGAGCGCAAAGCCCGCGCCACTGCAAGGGAGGCCGGTACAGTGAGGCTCAGAAGGTCACACCCGCATGGATCAGGATACCAATCACCATCAGCAGATTCAGCACCATCGAAATCCCGTTGCCGACGTAAATCGGAAGCTTCTTGACCATCAACCCGTAGGCAAACCACAACAGCGACAACGCAGCATAGAGCGACCACGTTACCAACGACTGGCCACTGGCGTGCTGTGGGTGGGTCAAGTAGAGCTTCGCAAGTTGCTGCAGCGTCGCAAAGGGGCCGACAACGCCGATGAACACCATGAAGCCTTCGAAATGCTTTAAGGCACCGCCAAGGCTGGATTTGATGATCTTTTGACTAAGTGTGTCAGCCAAAGGCGGACCTCCTGATATCGCAGGTAATGCGGTTGTCGATTTCTAGCGCTCAACTTAGTTGGTTTACCCGTTCGAACCAAGCACCTGCGAGTGAGCCAATTCAGTTGGAGCTGACGGCTCGCGCAGGGCGGCAGTGTTGACAAGCCCTCGACCAACACTATTGATTAACTAATATGTTAAATAAGAGGTCACAATGCGTGGAGTAACTATAACCTACGCCTATGATGGCGACGAAGTTGAATGGAAAAAAACCATGGACGCGTTCATCTCGGCCATTGAAACCGACGCAGAAGTTGCGGGGAAATTCAATTATCAGGTCGCGGTCGCCGATGACGGCAAGTCCCGGTTTCACTGGGGTCGCTGGGACAGTGCCGAGACGCTGGCGCATGTGCAGGCGCAGCCTTATTTCAAAGAGTTCGCCGCGAAGGTTCGGGACTTTGCCAACGGCGCGCCAAACGCAACCGGGCATGACATAAAAGCAAAATCAAGGGGTTGGTGAGGCCAACCCCGCCAACCCAGAACTGACTAGGTTATGTAGGCAGACATGTCCGCAGATCCTACGAGCGCAGTTGAACCCGCAAGGCACTTCGGGTGGGCGACGGCCATTTCGGATGAATGAAGCTTCTGCTGCGAGGGCGAAATTCGCGTTGCGCGAAAAGGTTCGGAACGTTAATGTTCCCATTATGTTCTAATTCACGGAATTCGAAAAATGTCCCTTAACTATGTAATGCTAGGATCAAATGATGTTGCTAAGGCGCGCGCCTACTACGACGCTGTTCTGGCCAAAATTGGCGGCAAAGTTGTAGCCGAGTACCTGCCCCACGCTGTGTGCTACGAGTTGCGCGACGGAGGGCGCTTGTGGCTTTCTACGCCATTCGATCAAAAAGCTGCGACAGCAGGAAACGGAAACATGGTCGGTTTGTTGTGCCAAAGCGAAGACGAGGCCCGAGAGGCACATTCAGCCGCGCTTGCCAACGGCGGAACAAACGAGGGCGATCCGGGCGCGCGTCCGCAGTATGGTCCAGGTTTTTTTGGCGCATATGCCCGCGACCTTGACGGAAACAAAATGAGCTTTGTTTATTTTGGTGACGCTACTTGATCCCGTCAGCCGCGAAGCAAGTTGGCGAAACCCTCTAGTCCAACCCTTCCTCACCCAGCAGATGCCGCCCCTGCCGGTCCTCGACCTCAATCACCCAGAGGTCGGGGTCAAAGCTGCGTTGGCGTTCGATGGCGGCGTCTACATCCGCATCGTGCCCCGAGGAGAGTTCGACCCATTTACGATCACCGCTCATCAGGTCGAAACTGCGTTGAAACGCTATCGCCTGCCCATCCAGCGTATTGAGTTTGACCAACACTGCGCCTGCTGTGTCGTCGCCATGGGTCACGACAAAGGCCGGGATTTCCTGAAATCGCAGCCGCGCGAGATAGGCATGGACCCAGAAATCCGCCGTCAGCCGCGTCATGCGTTTCCGTCTTTGAAATCCAGACCCATTTCCGAATAGCGCTCGGACTCCTCCAACCAGTTGGGCCGGACTTTGACCTGCAGGAACAGGTGGATTTTGCGGTCGAGAAATTCTTCCAACTCGGCACGTGCCGCTTGGCTAACGGCTTTGATCGTCTCGCCTTTTTTGCCCAGCACGATGCCCTTGTGGCCGTCGCGCATGACATAGATGATCTGATCGATCTTGGCCGAGCCGTCCTTGCGTTCTTCCCAGTTCTCGGTTTCGACCGTCAGCTGGTAGGGCAGTTCCTGATGCAGGCGCAGGGTCAGTTTCTCGCGCGTCATTTCCGCGGCAATCATGCGCAGGGGCAGGTCGGCAATCTGATCTTCAGGGTAAAGCCATGGGCCTTCGGGCAATTCCGAGGCCAGCCATTTGCGCAGATCGTCAACGCCGTGGCCTTTTTCGGCTGAGATCATGAAAGTCTCGGCAAACGGATAGCGCGTGTTCAGGTCGCTGGTCAGGGCCAACAGCACTTCGGACTGCACCCTGTCGATTTTGTTGATCGCCAGCGCCACTTTGCGGCCCTGCCCGATCTCTTCCAACCCTTCCAAGATGCGTTCAACGCCTTCGGTGATGCCACGATGCGCCTCGACCATCAGGACAACAACATCGGCGTCGGCGGCCCCACCCCAGGCTGCAGCGACCATGGCGCGATCCAGACGGCGGCGGGGTTTGAACAGGCCCGGCGTGTCGACAAAAACCAGCTGCGCATCGCCTTCCATTGCCACGCCGCGGATCCGCGTCCGGGTGGTTTGCACCTTGTGAGTCACGATCGAAACCTTGGCCCCGACCATGCGGTTCAGAAGGGTGGATTTGCCTGCGTTGGGCTCTCCGATCAGGGCGATAAATCCGGCGCGTGTGGTCATGTGTCGTGCGATCCTGTTTGCAAGTGCGCACCCCTATAGCAGAAAGGGGCTGCGGGCCAGAGGGATTTGTCGCATTGCAGCCATGCATACAAGGTGGCAGGACAAAGAGGCGCCACGCCAAAACCAGCCAGGCGACCATCCAATCCGTGAGGCGAGATATGAGACGTCGAGAGTTTCTTTTGGGCAGCGGAGCCGCTGCGGGAACACTGGCTCTGGGTGGGTTTGGATTGGCAGAAAACACGCAAGAGCTGGTGATACAGCCTGCCAGCTTTGCCCTGCGCGATCAGGTGACCACTGGAATGGTCAGCCTGTCGGCGGATGCGCCCCCACCGGTTTTATATGGGCGTCAGGGGGAGGTCATGCGCCTGCCCGTACACAACACCCTGCCTGACTATACGGCGATGCACTGGCACGGGCTGCGGATCCCCAACGCGATGGACGGGGTGCCGTATCTGACCCAGATGCCGATGGGTGAAGGTGAGCTGTTCAACTATGAATTCACGCCGCCGGATGCGGGTACCTACTGGTATCACCCCCATTGCATGACGATGGAGCAGATGGCCCATGGCCTGACCGGCGTGATGGTGATTACCGAACCCGACGACCCCGGTTTTGACAGTGAACAGGTCATCAACCTGCGGGATTTTCGGCTGAATGAGGAAGATCAGTTCTTACCCGCATTCACCAAGCGCGGCGCGGCGCGGTCGGGCACATTTGGCAATGTTCATACCGCCAACTGGTTGGAAACCCCGATCTATGACCATGCAGCAGGTGGTCTAGTCCGGCTGCGAGTGGTCAACACTGACACCACCCGGATCTACAAACTGCATCTGTCTGAGGCCCGCGCGCGTATCATCGCGTGGGACGGCCACCCGGTCGAGACCGATGTGCCAATGCCCGGCAATGATGCACCCTTGTTGGTTGGGCCAGGTCAACGCGTGGACTTCGCGGTAACAATGCCCAAAGGCGAAGATCAGACCGTCGACCTCATGGCCAAGCTACCGGGACAACCGCCAATTGCCATGGCCAGATTGCGTGCCATGGGGCAATCGCAGGCGCGAGATCTGCGTGAATTACGTGCCCTGCCCGTCAATCCGGTGGCAAAACCCGATCTGAACGCCGCCGAATTGCACGAGTTCGTCTTTGGCTGGACGCCCGAGGGTGGTGAGCCGAACAATGGCTTCTGTGGCTCACTCGGATACAATTTCTGGTCGATCAATCGCAAACCGTGGCCGGGGGATGCAGCACAGGGCGTCGGCCCTTTGGCGACGCTGGAACTGGGCAAAACCTATGTTCTGAGGTTACGGAATGAATCGCCGAACCTGCATCCGATCCACCTGCACGGGCTGGCCTTTGTGCCGCTGAAATCAAATCAACGCCAATTGCCGCCCCTAATGACGGATACGATGTTGCTGCTAAAAGACGAGGTGGTCGAGATCGCCCTGGTTGCCGACAATCCGGGCGATTGGGCATTTCATTGCCATGTCATCGAGCATCAGAAAACCGGCCTGACCGGGTTTATTCGGGTCGCGTAGCGCCTAAAGCGCCCGACATCAGATCAAATCGCGCGCAAGAACATGATTTGGATAGGCTTGGTCTTGAATGCGGAAATGGGTGGTTCCCACATGGGCGAATCCCTGCGACAGATAAAACCCAATCGCGGGGGTGTTCTCAGAGTTTGTGGTGAGCCAGACGGCGTCACCGCCGACGCTCTGACAATATTGCAACCCCACATCCAGCAATGCGTTACCCTGACCTTTGCCGTGATGTCGGGGCTGGACATAAAGGGTCGAGATTTCCGGCCCCGAGAGATCAGGCAAGGGCGGTATGCTGGCAGTTGAGACAGCTATAAAGCCGGTAATGCCCTCATCACCCTGGGTCACTGCAAGGAATTCGTTGGGATCCGCGATACGGGCTTCCAAATTGGGTTTGGTGAATTCAGTCAGGGCATAATCGGCAAAGAACGCACTGATCCCGTGACGCAAATAGGTGCCCAACCAGACCTCGATCGACAGGGCGGCAAGGCTTGCGGCGTCGGATTTGATGGCGTCCCTGATATTCATACTGATCTGCCCGTTTCGACCAAAGGTGATCGTCTGCGAAGGATCGCGGTGTCAGCCCAAACGTTCCAACAAGGCCTTGGCCGCCGCCTGTTCCGCCTGTCGTTTGGAACCAGCTGTGGCCTGCGCCTCGGTGCCGTCCTGCAGGCGGGCCGCGATGGTGAACACCGGGGCGTGGTCGGGGCCGCTGCGCTTGACTTCAACATAGTTGGGGGGCTTCTGGCCCCGGGCCTGCGCCCATTCCTGCAACGAGGTTTTGGCGTCACGGGCGTCGGATTCCACTGTGTGCACCCGGTCGCCCCAAAGCGCGAGGATCACGTCGCGGGCGGCCTCGAAATCTGCGTCTCGGTAGATGGCGGCGATCACCGCCTCCATCGCATCGCCCAACAGGGCCTGTTTGCGGCGCCCACCCGACAGCATCTCGGACCGGCCCAGTTTCAGCACCGCACCCAGATCGATCTGCAGAGCCACATCAGCACAGGCTTCCTTGCGGACCAACGCATTGAAGCGCGGGGCCAATTGGCCTTCGGACGCCTGTCTGTCCGCCTCAAGCAAGGCGGTCGCCATCACAAGGCCAAGCACCCGGTCGCCCAGAAACTCCAACCGCTGATTGTCGGGCCGGGTGGACGAGGAGACAGAGCCGTGGGTCAATGCACGCAAAAGCAGCTCGGGGTTGGAAAACTCATACCCGAGCCGCTGCTGAAACGCTTTTATCTCTGCCGATAACTTCAATTGACCGCCTTGAAGAACCGATCTGAGCGCCAGGTCCAGAAGAACAGCATCGAGCGGCCGGCGGATGAGAACATGATCCGGTCGGCGCGACCGATCAGGTTTTCGTATGGGACGTAGCCAACCCCTCCGGCGGATTGCGGCAGGCGGCTGTCGGCAGAGTTGTCGCGGTTGTCGCCCATGAAAAAGTAGTTGCCTTCAGGCACAGTGTAGATGCCGGTATTATCCGACCCCTGATTGTGGATGTTGAGAACATCGTAGGAAACGCCATTGGGCAGTGTTTCGATCATGCGGGATTTTTCACAGACTCCCCCATTCCCCACCGGGCCGTTTTCGCATCGTGGCCGTAGACCTTGGGGTCCCTGCGGAGCGGCAACCTCGGTAAAGACGCCGTCGGGTTGCTGTGGAACCGGTGTTCCATTCAGAATGATCTGCCCCTCGCGCACCTGAATGCGATCCCCCGGCAGGCCGATCAGCCGTTTGATATAGTCCCGCCCGGTGACCGGGTGACGGAACACGATCACATCGCCGCGTTCGGGATCGCCAGCCCATATGCGGGTGTTGTCCTCGCCAGGCAGCCAGCCGCAGATACCCTCGGCATCAATGTTGAGGCCGATGCTGGGCATGACCAGGCTGGGGCAGGATGCATAGGAATAGCCATAAGCCATTTTGTTCACAAACAGGAAATCCCCGATCAACAGAGTTTGCTTCATCGACCCGGAGGGAATCCAGAATGGCTGGAAGAACAGAGTGCGGAAAACACCCGCGATCAGCAGGGCGTAGACGATGGTTTTGATCGTCTCCCAGACGGCATTTCCGGATTTGGCTTCCTCGGCCATACTGCTCTCTCCAGTCTTTGCTTGGTTGGGGTGCTACATGCGGGTCGGGTGGGGGCAAGTCAAGGCCGCGCGACCCCATCTTGCAGTGGCCGCGCCTCGATCACGACAAAGGCCTGCGCCCAGGGGTGATCATCGGTCAGAGTGACGTGTATGATCGCCTCATACCCGTCCGGGGTCATTTCCTTCAAGCGCTCGGCTGCCCAGCCAGTCACATGCATGATGGGCTGGCCGGTGCGCAGGTTGGTGACCGACATGTCCTTCCAGGCAATGCCCATGGCAAGGCCCGTGCCCAGCGCCTTGGAGCACGCTTCTTTCGCGGCCCAGCGCTTGGCGTAGGTGCCAGCCGTGTCGGCACGACGTTCGGCCTTGCTCTGTTCGGTATCGGTGAAGACACGGTTGCGAAACCGGTCGCCGAAGCGATCGAGCGTGCCCTGAATGCGGTCGATATTTGCGAGGTCCGTGCCGATGCCGAGGATCATTGCATTTGTTCTCTATTGCGCATTTCGCGCCCGAAAAAGCGTTGTTCCCAGCCACAGCAAATAGCGGCAGACGCCAATGGAGATCATTGCCCAAATGAGGAGGAATCCGTTCTTCTTCAAAACTTCTGAGACATCTAGCCGACCCCAGTGGATCATTCCGTAGATTAGAACTAAAGCCTGAATACACCACCAAAAAACAACCGCTAAGCACACCATGTACGCAGCGTTGTACCATAGCGTAGAACCAGATACGCGTTCGGGGTATCGCTTCAAGACCCGGGAGGTTTCAAGAACGGTCGCCAAAACAATCGGTAGGACAAAGAACTTCACCGGAAACAAGAAGGCAGTATCGAGACCAAAAATCGTTGTGCTTTCGTTGGAAGCCCAAACAAACTGGAACAACACGAAGAAAGCCAAAAAACGGAATCGATTGAACAACAAAACCCGCTCGTCTTTCTTAGGCATGTCCATCACGACAACCGCACCGTCAGGATCTTGTAGCTCGCGACCCCAAAGAACCCGGCAAAAGCGAAATCGAACCAGCGGCGGGTGCGGCGGTAGGTTTGGACCATACGCGCGGACGAGAACAGGAAGGCGTAGCCGATGAAGATCAGCAACGATCCTGCGTAGAGTAGGCCAAAATAGCCCAGCAACATCGCAAGGCTGGCGTCGTTCGGGGCAACGATGGCGTAGATCGAGCCCCAGCTGAGGATCGCCTTGGGGTTGGTCAGGTGGATGGCCGCCCCTTTGGCAAAGATGGTTGGCAGCGACCCGGTGACAGGGTTGCCCAGCGCCACCTCATCCGAGGTCAGAGCGCGGCGCAGCGCCTTGAGGGCCAGCCAGCCCAGATAGGCGACGCCGACGTAACGGATCACTTCGAACACCCAGACATTGGCCAACATGATCGCCGACAGGCCCAAAGCTGCGGCGATGCCCCACGCGGCGGACCCGGCACAGATGCCCAGAGCAAAGGCCAAACCAGCAGTACGGCCTTCGTTCATGGCTGTTCCGGCGATACCCATGGTTGCAGGACCTGGGGAGCCGCCTGCCAAAAGCCAAGCGATCCAGATCGCGACAAACCCAGAGGTGATCATGCCCGCGCCTCATCCATCAGGCGGCGCATTTCGGCCATGGCCGGGGTGAGGCCCAGAAAGATCGCCTCGCCAATCAGGAAGTGGCCGATATTCAACTCTCGCACTTCGGGAAAGGCCGCCACGGGCTTGACTGTGTCATAGGTCAGGCCATGGCCTGCGTGCACCTCCAGCCCCAGCGCGTGACCAAATGTCGACATTTCGCGCAGCGACTCGAGCTCGCGCGCGGCATCTTCCATGCGGCCCTCGGCATGAGCGTCGCAATAGGCGCCGGTGTGCAGCTCGATCACCTCTGCCCCAATGCGATGGGCGGCTTCGATTTGACGCTTGTCGGCGGCAATGAAGATCGAGACGCGGCAACCGACCTCGCGCAGAGGGGCGATGAAATGCGCCAGCTTATTTTCCTCGCGCGCGACCTCCAGCCCGCCCTCGGTTGTGCGTTCCTCGCGCTTTTCGGGAACGATACAGACGGCGTGCGGTTTGTGGCGCAGGGCGATCTTCTGCATCTCGTCCGTTGCAGCCATTTCAAAGTTCAGGGGCACCGACAAAACCTCCATCAGCCCGTCGATATCGGCGTCCGAGATATGGCGGCGGTCTTCGCGCAGATGGGCGGTGATGCCGTCTGCCCCTGCTTCTTCGGCCAGTTTTGCCGCGCGTAACGGATCGGGGTAAGCCCCACCGCGCGCATTGCGCACCGTTGCCACGTGATCGATGTTCACGCCCAGACGCAGTTGAGTGTCAGACATCACGCGATTCCTTTTTCCGGTTCTGTCCCGAACCTAGAGCGTTTGTGTCGGGAACGGCAGTCTTAGCTTCGGCCAAGCGTTTGATTTGTTCGAACTTTGCCTTGATCTTTGCGCGGCGGCGTTTCTGATACGTGCGGATCAACGGCAGGCTGAGGTAGCCGCAGATTAAACCCACTATGATCCCCGGGATGACGCCGCCCACCAAATAGGGAAAAAATACATCGTCATAAAACCGGCTGAGTCCATGCCAATCCGCTTCGCGTCCAGTGAACATGGCGATGCAATTGTCTTTGAGATCGCCCATCGCATCGGCAAATTTTCCCATCAGCCCATGCGTGTCGCCCTTGCGAAACCGGGTGCCCAGAAGGAAATGCCCGGTCTGCAGGCTGACGACGCCGATGGGGACATAGGTCAGCGGATTGCCGAAGAACGTACCGCTGAGCGCCGCCAGAATATTGCCGTTCAGCAGGCGCGCCAGCACGACGGCGACCACAAAATGAATCCCGTAAAACGGGGTAAACGCAGCAAAGACCCCTGCCCCGATTCCACGTGCGATACGGTCAGGTGAATCCGGCAATCGGCGAACGCGGTGTTTGACATAGTGAAAGGCGCGGGTCCAACCACCGCGCGGATAGACAAATTCTGATGCGACCTGGACGGGTGAGCGTCGATCTCGGCGCTTGAAAACCACTCCTGATCACCCCTTCTCAGCCAGCCGCAACTGCGGTTTTTGCGCGGTCCCGATACCGTTCGACCGCGGCAACGTCGCTTTCGGCCTCGAGCATCAGCATCAGTGAATGCAGCTGTTCCAGATCGCGCAGTTCGACGTTGATCATCAGTCGGTAAAAATCCGGTTTCCGGTCCACGAATTCGAGGTTTGAGATATTGGCCTTTTTCTCGCCGATCAATGTGCAAATTCGCCCCAATACACCGGCATCGTTGCCAATGGTCAGGTCCAGCGTGGCACCGTAGACCGCTGGGTGCGTTCCTGAGTGCCAGTGCAGGTCGACCCAGCGTTCAGGTTCGTTTTCGAATTCCGACAGGCGGTCGCAGTCGATGGCGTGCACCACCACG
The DNA here is from genome assembly GCF_900313035.1 of Ruegeria sp. EL01. Classification (GTDB taxonomy): domain Bacteria; phylum Pseudomonadota; class Alphaproteobacteria; order Rhodobacterales; family Rhodobacteraceae; genus Ruegeria. The sequence goes on from NZ_OMPS01000041.1 coordinate 281,995, forward strand.
CCTTTGCCACGGTAGGTAATCCCTACAATGCGTTCGCCCGGCACCGGTTGACAACAGGGCGCGCGATCAAAGCTTTGCCCCGGCTCCAGACCAATCACGGCGCGGCGCAACGGTATGGCATCGCCTTCATCTTTGGCAAGCTCTGGATACACCGCCTCGACCACCTCATGGGCGGTCAGTTCGGCACTGCCCAGCCGGGCCAGCAATTCCTGACGATCCGTAAGGCGCAGGTGTTTTGCGGCAGTATCCAGCGCCTTGTCGGTTGCCTTGCGTCCGACGTTTTCGAACCCGGCGCGGGCCAGTTCCTTACCCAGTTTGATAAAGCGTTCGCGATCAACTTCGCGCAGAGCGCGCCGGATAGCGGTGCGTGCCTTGCCGGTCACGGCAATCTCAAGCCAACTGACCTGCGGCGTTTGCCCGTCTGCGGTAATGATATCAACCGATTGACCATTCTTGAGCCGGGTCCACAGGGGCACGCGGATGCCGTCGACTTTGGCGCCGACACAGGCATGGCCGATGCGCGTGTGAATGGCATAGGCAAAGTCAATGGGTGTAGCGCCACGCGGCTGCTTGACCACGTCCCCTTTGGGCGTGAAGCAGAACACCTGATCCGAATACATCTCAAGCTTGACGGCCTCGAGGAAATCTTCGTGATCTTCTTCGTTGTCAAACTGCTCGGTCAGGTTGGAAATCCACTTGGCCGGATCCACGGCAAACGGGTTTTCCGAGCGCACACCGTCGCGGTACGACCAATGCGCCGCGACCCCGGTTTCGGCCACGTCATGCATCTGACGAGTGCGGATCTGAACCTCGACCCGTTTACCGTCACGCCCCGAGACCGTTGTGTGGATCGAGCGGTATCCGTTCGATTTCGGTTGGCTGATGTAATCCTTGAACCGCCCCGGTACCGCGCGCCAGCGTTGGTGGATTGCGCCAAGAGTACGATAGCAGTCTTCCTCAGTCTGGGTGATGATGCGGAACCCGTAGATGTCGGACAGGCGCGAGAAGCCCTGATCTTTTTCCTGCATCTTGCGCCAGATCGAATAGGGCTTTTTGGCACGCCCGAACACCTCGGCTTCGATCCCGACCTTTTCAAGTTCATGTCGCATGTCGCCGGTGATGCGATGGATCACATCGCCGGTTTCCCGTTGCAGCGTGATAAAACGGCGGATGATCGACTGCCGACCTTCCGGGTTAAGAACGCGGAAAGCGAGATCCTCAAGCTCTTCCCGCATCCATTGCATACCCATACGACCCGCAAGAGGTGCATAGATATCCATGGTTTCACGCGCCTTGATTACCTGCTTTTCCGGCCGCATCGCCTTGATCGTTCGCATGTTGTGCAAACGGTCGGCCAGCTTGACCAGAATGACCCGCAAATCCTTGGACATGGCCATGAACAATTTGCGAAAGTTTTCGGCTTGCTTGGTTTCGCGGCTGGAAAGTTGCAGGTTGGTCAACTTGGTAACGCCATCGACCAGTTTGGCGACCTCTTCGCCGAACAGTTCTGACACTTTGCCATAGTTGGCCTTGGTGTCTTCGATCGTGTCGTGCAGCAGCGCTGTGATAATTGTCGCATCATCCAGACGCTGTTCGGTCAGGATTGCGGCAACGGCAACGGGATGGGTAAAATAGGGCTCGCCTGAATGGCGGAACTGCCCGTCATGCATCTGCTGGCCAAACTCATAGGCCTTGGCGATGCGATCAGCATTGGTCTTGGGGTTGTAGTTGCGGACCAGCGCAATCAGGTCTTCAGCAGAAATCATCCGGTCCGCACCTTCGTCTTGGGGCTTACCCCTGGCCCTGGGCCTCCATCAATGCGCGCAGGAGCTTTTCTTCGGACATGTCGTCATCGGCAGGCTTGTCCGATTCCGCACCCATCAGCAGCGCCATCTGATCTTCTTCAGGCTCATCAACCTCGATCTGAGTCTGGTTGGCCTCGATCAGGCGTTCGCGCAGATCATCCGCGCTTTGGGTCTCATCGGCGATTTCACGCAGCGACACGACGGGGTTCTTGTCGTTGTCACGGTCCACGGTGATCGGGCCACCGGCCGAAATCTCGCGCGCGCGATGGGCGGCAAGCATCACCAGTTCGAACCGGTTTGGAACCTTGTCTACGCAATCTTCAACCGTTACGCGGGCCATCGGGCGCTCTCCGTTACTGAATCCATGTCAGGAAGAGGTTTATCTAAGGCCGATTGCGCGCCTTGACAAGCAAGAAATGCTGCAAATGCGCGGATCACAAAGGCGTGACTGCAGCAACATCTTCGGCAGGCAGCTTAGCGATCATCTCGGTCACCGTGCGACCCAGCACCGGATGGTGCCAATCGGGCGCGACGTCAGCCATCGGAACCAGAACGAAAGCCCGATCCTGCAGGCGCGGATGCGGCAGGACCAACTGATCAGGCGCTTGTTGTCGCTGATCCTGCGGTGAAAGGGTCAACCATCGATCAAATCCGGCATGATCGGGCAACACCGTGTCGCCCCAAGCGACCAGGTCCAGATCAAGCGTGCGCATGCCCCATCGCTGTACCCGCTCGCGCCCGAATTGGTGTTCGATCTCATGTAATACCTGCAGCAGGTCCACAGGCGTCTTGTCCGAGGCGATCAGAGCCGCTGCATTGACATAGTCCGGCCCGGCACCGGCCGGAAAGCATGGGGTCGCATAAAACCGGCTGATTGCTCGAATCAGCACACCTTTGGTGTGCAACGCGTCCAGAGCCTTCTGAAGTGTCACTTTGGGCCCGTTTCCACTCAGATTGAGATTTGCTCCCAGAGCGAGCACGGCGTTGGGCAACGAATCGCTCATTAAACCTCCTTTGTTAACCGAATTGGACACTTGCGATACACAACAAATGCCCTAATTATAGGCTTACCAGTGCGCCCGGAATTTCACTCACTCACCAAAGTCGCGGCGCGGTGGATTATACCGGAAGGGACTATTTATGTTTTATAAGGACGAACGGCTAGCGCTGTTCATTGATGGCTCGAATCTTTACGCTGCGGCAAAAGCACTCGGTTTTGATATAGACTACAAACTTCTGCGGCAGGAATTCATGCGCCGCGGCAAGTTGTTGAGGGCCTTCTACTATACTGCGCTACTAGAAAATGACGAGTATTCTCCGATCCGCCCCCTGGTTGACTGGCTGCATTACAACGGCTTCACCATGGTGACAAAACCGGCCAAGGAATACACCGACAGCATGGGGCGTCGGAAAGTCAAAGGGAACATGGATATCGAGCTTACCGTCGATGCCATGGAACTGGCACCGCGCGTTGATCATATCGTGCTGTTTTCGGGGGATGGAGATTTCCGCCCGTTGATTGCAAGCCTGCAGCGTCAGGGCGTGCGTGTATCGGTGGTTTCAACCATCCGCAGTCAACCGCCGATGATCTCGGACGAGTTGCGCCGCCAGGCCGACAACTTCATCGAGCTGGAAGACCTGCGCGACGTTGTGGGCCGCCCACCGCGCGAGATGCCCGCCGAGCCGCGCAGCGTTGCAGTGGCCAGCGGCAGTTGATCTGACGATCGACACGTGATGGGGACAAAATTCGCGCGGTCAGGACATGTCATCCTGACCGCGCTTCTTTAACTATAAACAGGTGCTCAAACACTGTCGGGCTATCAACGATTCATGTCAGATCAATGACGCGGTCCTGTCTGGACCAAGGCGGGGAAAAGACTTACCTGTGCCTTAAGGAGACAGCGACATGAGCAAGCCGCCACTGACACTTTATCTGGCCGCACCGCGCGGGTTCTGCGCAGGCGTGGACCGTGCCATCAAAATCGTCGAGATGGCCCTGCAAAAATGGGGCGCGCCGGTCTATGTGCGCCATGAGATCGTGCACAACAAGTTCGTCGTCGACGGGTTGCGTGCCAAAGGCGCCGTCTTTGTCGAGGAGCTGGACGACTGCCCGAACGACCGGCCAGTGATCTTTTCCGCCCACGGGGTACCCAAATCGGTTCCCGCAACTGCCGCACAGCGTGAGATGATCTACGTGGATGCGACCTGCCCTTTAGTCTCGAAAGTCCATGTCGAGGCACAGCGTCACGCCGATGCCGGATTGCAGATGATCATGATCGGTCACAAGGGTCACCCGGAAACGGTTGGCACGATGGGTCAGTTGCCAGATGGCGAGGTACTGCTGGTCGAGACCGTGGACGACGTGGCCCATGTTCGGGTGCGAAACTCCGAGAAGCTGGCCTTTGTCACACAGACAACGCTATCGGTCGATGACACCAAGGACATCATCGCCGCGTTAGAGGCGCGGTTCCCGGCCATTGTCGGGCCGCACAAAGAAGATATCTGTTATGCCACGACCAACCGGCAAGAGGCCGTAAAAGAGGTCGCTCCGAATTCTGACGCTTTGCTCGTGGTCGGGGCCCCGAATTCATCCAACTCGCGCCGACTGGTCGAGGTCGCCTCCCGCGCCGGGTGCAATTATGCACAACTGGTTCAACGTGCGACAGAGATTGACTGGCGCGCGTTGGAAGGGATTTCGAGCATTGCGATCACAGCTGGCGCATCCGCCCCCGAAGTTCTGGTCGATGAAGTCATCGAGGCTTTCAGCGATCATTACGACGTCACGGTAGAGCTGGTCGAAACCGCAGTTGAAAATGTCGAGTTCAAAGTCCCCCGCGTTTTGAGGCAACCCGCGTGAACGGAGTTCCAAAGGCGCCACTGTATCTGGGGCTGGCGGGTCTGATCCCGTTTGTCTGGGGTGCGCTGACCTATTGGAACGGGGATTTGCAATCCTGGGGCTCAGGCACATTCGGATCCCGGTTTGTCGGGCCCTACATCCAACTTTTCTATGGCTCTGTGATCCTCAGCTTTATGTCCGGCGTGCTGTGGGGCTTTGCGACCAAAACATCCGGCAGCAAGGCAGCGACCTGTTATGCGCTGTCGGTTCTGCCGGCGTCGTGGGCCTTTTTCATGACCGGTGGCGGACCGGTCACCGCAGGCTTCAACCTTATTGTCGGGTTTGCGGGACTGCTACTGCTGGATGTGATGTTCTGGTATTGGGGGCTGGCGCCGCGCTGGTGGATGAAACTGCGCATCCTGCTGACCGCCGTGGTCGTTTTTTGCCTTGCTGTAGGAGTATATCTATGAGCGATCGTGACACGATTTCCGTCTATAACGCGCAAGCCGCGCGGTATGCAGAACTGACAGATGACTCGAACAAATCTGACCGGGGCATGGATGACTTCATCGCCGCTGTGCCGAATGGGGGAACAGTATTGGACCTTGGCTGCGGCCCCGGGGCATCGGCCTTGGTCATGGCTGAAGCGGGGCTTCAGGTCGACGCGACGGATGCCTCGGCAGAAATGATCAAACTGGCCTCGGCTCATGCGGGTGTTTCGGCCCGTCAGGCTACGTTTACGGATCTGGATGCAGAAAACGCCTATGATGGCGTGTGGGCAAATTTTAGCCTGTTGCACGCGCCACGCAGTGAATTCCCGAACCATCTGGCCGCCATTCACACGTCGCTCAAACCAGGTGGCGTGTTCTTCATCGCCTTGAAACTGGGTGAAGGCGAAGGCCCCGACCGGCTGGGTCGGTACTATAGCTACTACAGCGAGGACGCATTGAAGACATATCTGCAAGACGCCGGTTTCACGGTAACCAACCAATGGCATGGCAGCGGAACAGGGTTGGACGGATCAGAGTCGGAATGGATCAGACTGGCGGCCCATGCCTGAGCTTTTTGCCTATACGGATGGGGCCTGTTCCGGCAATCCCGGGCCGGGGGGCTGGGGTGTGTTGCTGCAGGCAAAGGACGGTGAGACCGTCCTGAAAGAGCGTGAACTGAACGGCGGCGAAGCCGAGACCACCAACAACCGGATGGAATTATTGGCCGCAATCAGCGCGTTGGAGGCACTGGAACGCGCCTCGAAGATCACCATTGTCACGGACAGCGCCTATGTCAAAAACGGCGTCACCGGCTGGATTTTCGGATGGAAGCGGAACGGCTGGAAAACCTCGAACAAAAAGCCCGTCAAGAATGTTGATCTGTGGCAACGGCTGGACGAGGCGCAATCGCGCCATGACGTCATCTGGGAATGGGTCAAAGGCCACGCGGGGCACCCCGAGAACGAAAAGGCCGACGAGTTAGCCCGTGCAGGCATGGCGCCCTTCAAGCCGAAAAAGGCGCAGGCGTGAACGGTCTTGCGCTGCTGGACTATGCCTCGGTTCTGGTGTTTGCCCTGACCGGTGCGTTGGTGGCCAGCCGTGCACAACTGGATTTGGTTGGATTCGCCTTTGTCGCCTGCCTGACGGCCGTTGGTGGTGGCACGGTTCGCGATGTTCTGTTGGATCGGCACCCGGTGTTCTGGGTCGGCCAACCCGACTATATCCTGATTGCCGCAGGTGCTGCTGTTCTGGTGTTCTTTACCGCGCATCTGATGGAAAGCCGGTATAACTGGCTGGTCTGGTTGGACAGTTTTGCCCTGTCGATAGCGGTCGCTGCTGGCACCGGGGCGGCAATGTCACTGGGTCAGCCCGGCATCATCGTGGTATTGATGGGGATCACCACCGGATGCCTCGGCGGGTTGATGCGGGATGTGGTCTGCAACGAGGTGCCTTTGGTTTTGAAACAAGGCCAGCTTTATGTCTCGTGCGCGTTGGCAGGGGCTTTGGCGGCGGTCATTGCAACACAGGTGGGTTTGGAAACGTTGCCCGCACTTGGCGTTTGTGCGTTGATATGCTGGGCCCTTAGGGCGGGATCGCTGCTGTTTGGATGGCAATTGCCAGTCTATAAAAGCCGCCCTCCCCGGCAATAGGCCGATGGGCATTGCGAGGTCACTGATGAAGTCCAGGTTTTTAAAGATTGCGGTCTGTCTGTCAGTGCTAGCGTCTTGCGCAGAACAGTATGTGCCTGTCAGCTTCGTCGCACAGGGCGATGAGATCATTGCAACAGGGACAATCGACGATACCACGTTGGCCGCATTTCAGGACGTGACATCGGACAATCCAAAGATACGAACACTGGTACTGCAGTATATTGAGGGGTCATTGGACGATGACGCCAATGTTGTCTTCAGCCGCGTGGTACACAATGCGGGGTTTGACACCGTTGTGCCGTCTGACGGGTTGATTGCCTCGGGTGGGACGGATCTGTTTCTGGCCGGGAACCGGCGCACTTTGCGGCCCGGCGCATGTGTCGGCGTCCACAGTTGGGCCGGATCAGGGATTGTAGCGACCGAGCTTCCGTTGGATGATCCAGAACATGACCGATACATCAGCTATTTCGAGGATATCGGCTTTGACGACGATTTCTACTGGTTCACGTTGGACGCCGCGCCCGCAGATAGAATTCATTGGATGACTGCGTCGGAAGCGAACCGATTTGGCATGACCACCAAAGGATCGCCTCGGCTGGGGGCCGCGACGGACTGCGACACACGCTAGGGACCGGTCATCAGCGTTTGATGTAGGTCTGCCAGATCCAGATCACCAGCAACGCACCCAAAATGGCGCCTACAAATCCCGACAGCCAACCCATAACCGCCAACAGCGTGCGCAACAAGAAGCCACCGACCAAGGCACCCACGATACCGATCAACATGGTGGTTGGAATGTCCGCTTCGATCCGCATCAGGCGAGTGGCCAGAAATCCGGCGGCAGCGCCGATGATGATCAGGGCAACAACGGGCATCTTACTTCCTCCAATGGGTCGGCACGATGATCAGCGCACCGATGGATGACAGCACTGCATCCAGGCCAGGCGGGCCAAAGCTGATGCCAAACATGATCCGCACGAAATAAAACAGAAAGGCACCACCAACACAGATGATGATGGATTGAAGGTAGCCATTGTGGGTAAAGCCCGACTTCTCGGACAGGTATCCGACAATCCCAGCAATCACGACGGTGCCCATCAGGATCATGAACATGCAGCTTTCACTCCGAAGGCAGGTGGGTGCCTGCCGGTATCGGCCAGCCCCGCAGGAAGGTTTCCTTATCCTGCGCGCCTTTGCCCGCCCTTTGCAAGCGCAGCAGGTCCAAAGCACCAGACCCGCAGGCAACGCGAAGCTGGTCATCCAGAACTTCACCCGGTGCCCCCTGCCCTTCAGCGAGGCGCGATGCCAGCAGTTTGATCCTCTCGCTTTCAACCTCGGTCCATGCGCCGGGGAATGGTGAGAGGCCGCGGATTTGCCTGTCGATCAGGACAGCTGGCTTTGTCCAATCGATCCGCGCTTCGGCTTTGTCGATTTTGGCGGCATAGGTCACGCCATCTTTGGGCTGCTGCTGCGGCTTCAAATCTGGCAGGTGGGTCAGCGCCTCGATGATCAAATCAGCGCCGATAACAGACAGGCGGTCATGCAGTTCGGCGGTGGTTTCTTCGGGCCTGACGCTGGTGGATTTGTGCAACAGCACCGGACCGGTGTCCAACCCGGCCTCCATCTGCATGATGCAGATCCCGGTTTCGGCATCCCCCGACATGATCGCCCGATGGATCGGCGCAGCCCCGCGCCAGCGCGGCAACAGGCTGGCATGGATGTTCAGACATCCCTGCGCGGGCGCGTCGAGTATGGCTTGCGGCAGGATCAAACCATAGGCAACCACAACGGCCACATCCGCGTTGAGATCCGCAAAGTTTGCCTGTTCTTCGGCAGTTTTGAGAGAGATGGGATGGCGGACAGTCAAGCCCAGCGCCTCGGCCCGCGCGTGGGCTGGGGTCGGGCGGTCTTTTTTTCCGCGCCCAGCGGGGCGTGGTGGCTGGCAATAGACGGCCGCGATTTCGTGCCCGGCCTCAATCAGCGCATCCAGCACCGGCACCGAGAAATCCGGCGTTCCCATGAAAACTATTCGCATCCAACTCTCCGTAGGATGGGGGTTTATCCCATCTTTTTGGCTTTGCGCAGCAGCATGTCGCGTTTCACTTTGCTGAGCCGGTCGAAATACATCTGACCGTTCAGGTGATCAATCTGGTGCTGCACACTTGTGGCCTCGATACCGACAAAATCCCGGCGGTCCACCACGCCCTGTTCATTGAGGAACTTCACCGTCACCGCGCGGGGCCGTTTCACCTTGGCCGAAACACCGGGCAAGTTGGGGCTGGCCTCGTCATGTTCGCGCAGTTCGATCGAGCTGTGCAGGATTTCAGGGTTCGCCAGACGCACGGCCCGACCTCGCTCGGTCGAGCCATCGACAACCGCGAGACGCAGCATCACCCCAATCTGAGGCGCTGCGAGACCGACGCCTGGCATCGCCTCCATCGTGTCGATCATGTCGTTCCAGATGGCACGGATAGCATCGGTGATTTCAACCACATCCTCGGCCTTGCTGCGCAGGCGCTTATCTGGCCAGGGCAGGCAGGTTCTGACAGTCATGAACGGGCCTGTTCGCGTTTGAGCTTTTGCATCTTGCGCGTGATCATCTGGCGTTTCAGCGGCTTGAGATAATCGATGAATAATTTGCCATCCAGGTGGTCAATCTCGTGCTGCACACAGGTGGACCAAAGGCCATCGAAGGTCTCCTGCTGCAGCTTTCCGTCACGGTCAATCCAAGACACATCAACAACCTTGGGGCGGGTCACCTCGGCATATTGATCCGGGATAGACAGGCAGCCTTCCTCGTAGACATTGGTTTCGTCCGAGGAGGCGATGACTTCGGGGTTGAACATAACCAGCGGTCGGGGCGTTTCACCCTCTTCCTTGATGCAGTCCAGAACGATCAGCCGCTCTAATATGCCGATCTGCGGCGCGGCCAGCCCGATGCCCGGCGCGTCATACATCGTCTCCAGCATATCGTCGGCCAGCGTGCGCAGCTCGTCCGACAGGTCAGCCACGGGCGCGCAGACCTTTTTCAGGCGGGGATCGGGATGGATCAGGATATTGCGTTTCATGAGGCTGATTTAGGACAACATGAGCCAAGCCGCAACGCCCCCCTTGCACCTGACCGATTTGCCGTTAGCTTTCGTCGAGGAAAATGGAGCAGACATGACTTTCAACGACCTGATTGATCGCCGGGGAACCAACAGTTCCAAATGGGATAAGATGGAAAGCCTCTATGGGGTATCACCCAAAGACGGGCTGGCGATGTGGACAGCAGATTCCGACTATCAAACAGCGCCTTGTGTAATCGACGTGGTCCGCAAAGCGGCCGAACACGGCGTTTTCGGGTATTCGTGGATGCACTCTGACTATCTGGCATCAGTTCAATGGTGGATGGGTAACCGTCACAGTTGGAAGATTGATACGGATTGGGTCCTGACATCGCAAGGATTGGGCAACGCGATTGCTCTCTGTCTGGATGTCTGGAGTGAGCCCGGTGACGGCGTGGTCATCTTCACGCCAGTTTACCACGAGTTTGCCCACAAGGTGAACAAGACGGGCCGCCGCGTGGTGGAATGCCCATTGGTGCGCGATGGCGACAGCTATGGCCTTGATCTGGACGATGCACAGTCCCATCTGGACGGGTCCGAGAAGCTGTTGCTGTGGTGTTCTCCGCAAAACCCGTCAGGTCGGATCTGGACGCCAGAGGAGTTGCGCGCGGTGGCAGCGTTTGCCGAACGCAACGGGTTGATCCTTGTCTCGGATGAGATTCACCATGATCTGGTTTACCCAGGCTCCACATTCATGCCGATGGATGTCGCCGCACCAGACGCGCGCCCATGGACTGTGACGCTGACGGCGGCGTCGAAGACATTTAACATTGCCGGTCAACGCACCGGGAACATGATCATACCGGACGCCAAACTACGTGCCAAAATGCGGCATCGCATACAAACACTGGACTATGATCCCAGCGCATTGGGTGTGGCAATGATCACTGCAGCTTATTCGCCCGAAGGTGCCGAATGGGTCGACGCGCAGATCGTACATCTGGACGCCAACAGGAAACTCTTTGACGCCACTATCGCCGAAATTCCCGGCCTGTGGTCGATGCCGCTGCAGGCGACTTATCTGGCTTGGGTCGATTTCTCGGGCACCGGCATGGATCATACCGAGTTCACGCGCCGCCTGCGCGAAGACGCCCGGATTGCAACCTCACCCGGACCCGGCTTTGGCGCTGGTGGCGAGACCTTCGAACGCTTCAACTTGGCCACGCAACGTGCACGGGTCGAAGAAGCCTGCGCCCGTCTCAAAAGCGCGTTTGCTGACCTTCAGTAGGGTATGCGCCGGCTTGGTCTGATAGCATTACTTATGCTGGCGGCCAGTGCCGGGTGGTTCGGTTGGCAGCGCTATGGTCCGCGCCCTTCGGCGCCTGTGATGGCCCCGGAGGCAGCGCGCGTTGATCACATACTGATCGAAAAGTCCGCGCGACGCTTGACCGCTTCGCTGGACGGGGCGGTCGTAATGCGGGTCGATATCGCGTTGGGTTTTGCACCCGAAGGCGACAAGCAGATAGAAGGCGATGGTAAAACGCCGGTGGGAGTGTTCAAGGTGGACCGTCGCAATCCCCAAAGCGCCTATCACCTGTCACTGGGGCTCGATTACCCTCAGCCAGATGATGTGACACGTGCGCAGCAGCAAGGGATTGACCCTGGCGGTGACATCTTCATCCATGGCCAGCCCAACGGTGTCGTCGGCCTGAGCCTGCCAGGAGATTGGACAGCAGGCTGCATCGCCATTTCGAATACCGAGATAGCGCAGCTCTGGAGCCTCACGGCCACCGGTACGACGGTTGAAATTCGCCCTTAGTCCTCGTGGCCCAGCAAAGCGATTGGCGCGTCGGGTGCGCGGTAAAAATCCAGCGGCGCCTTGTCGTGGGCGGCCGTACTGCGCTTGAACTCATAGCGCATTTCGCCACCCTCTTCCTGATCCGCGATGATCAAACACTGATACAGATGGTTTGCCCCGTCATAGACATCGACCAGCCCGCGCAGGCGCGGCGTGGTCTCAGACTCGACAGTGAATCCGTCTTTCCACAATTTCAGGATCTTGAAAGTATTGTCGCCCATCTCCACCCGTAAACGGCTGGACTTCTTCAGTGTGGCGATTCGCGCAGCATCCAATTCCGCGCGTATTTCCTTGGAAACATAAGTACTCATAAAACAATTCCCCCTAATGCTCTCTATTGCGGGGGTTAAGATGTAAAAATCCAATGAACTGTTTCACACCCTTTCGCGATGCTGGCGGTTTGTTGCGCAGACATCCCAAAGATGAATGTGCGCCGACGCAGGCATGATGCGCGGGCGCTGGCATAGGAAGCCTACGCGCAAACGCCTATCTTGGCTAAAATCGCTGAGCGGAGGAATTGATATGGGCCTGCTGGTCGACGGAAAATGGCACGACACCTGGTATGACACCAAGTCCACTGGCGGGGCGTTCAAACGCAGCGCTGCGCAGTTTCGCAACTGGCTGACCGCAGATGGCAGCCCCGGCCCCTCGGGCAAGGGCGGGTTCAAGGCGGAACCGGGGCGCTATCATCTTTACGTCAGCCATGCCTGCCCCTGGGCGCATCGCACGTTGATCTTTCGCGAGTTGAAGGGCCTCAGCGACCTGATCTCGGTCTCGGTCGTGCATCCTGACATGTTGGACAAGGGTTGGACGTTCGAGACAGACGCCGATGGTGCGACCGGTGATACGCTGTATGGCCAGGGCTTTGCGCATCAGGTCTATACCAAGGCCGATCCTGCCTATTCGGGTCGCGTAACCGTGCCGATCCTGTGGGACAAACAGCAGGACACCATCGTGTCGAACGAAAGCTCGGAAATCATCCGCATGTTCAATTCGGCCTTTAACGGCATCACTGGCAACACCGATGACTACTGGCCCGAGGCGATGCGCGATCAGATCGAAGAGGTCAATGCCCGCATCTATTCCGACGTCAACAACGGGGTCTACAAATCCGGTTTCGCAACCTCGCAAGACGCCTATGACGCCGCCGTGCATCCACTGTTCGACACGCTGGACTGGTTGGAAGATCGCCTAAGCTCGAACCGCTATCTTATAGGGGATCGCGTGACCGAGGCGGATTGGCGGCTATTCACAACGTTGATCCGTTTTGATCCGGTCTATCACCTGCATTTCAAATGCAACCTGCGGCGGCTGATAGATTACCCGAACCTCTGGGCCTATACACGAGAGCTGTATCAGTGGCCGGGCGTCGCAGAGACGGTGAATTTAAACCATATCGTGCGCCATTATCACTACAGCCATGACAGCATCAATCCGAACCGGATCATCCCGGTCAATCCGGTGCTGGATTACATGGAGCCGCATGGGCGCGGTCAGCGACCTGCTGCGTAATGTTCCACCAACGCCGCCAGATCCTCGGGCGGCGTACCGCTTTGCACATAGGCGCAGGCATTGGGGCTGTGGGCAAAGATCGAGCCGTCCGAGAAAAACGTTGTGTTGGTGACGAAAATCACCCGGGCGTCGGGGCGGCGATAGCTGGCGAAATCGGCAACAGCCAAGGCGCTGCCGGTTTCCAGAACCAGATCCAGCACGATAATCTCAAAGGCCGTCCCGTATAGCGCAAGGATCGCAGCCTCTTGGCCCGGCACCAACTCAACATCGGCGCCTTGCCTTTCCAGATGTCTTTTCCAGACCTGACCTAGGTCGGGGTTACTCTCAACAATCAGAACTTTCATTTGCAACAACCTCGGCACTTGGTATGGTGAGTGGTGCCGACCCCCGTGGACCGTGATCCCGTGATTTCCTTAACAAAGTGTTAACGATGGTCGCAGCCGTCCCTAATCACACAGATTTGCTTGTCAAAACGGCAGAAATCCGCTTGAAGCAGTCCAAAACCCGCGTTTTGGCCGGATTGTGCAAATGAACGATGACGACTTAGACCCCCGCACCCGGCGCGATCATGGCGGCGGCCTGGATGGGGCGATCAAACGCTTTGGCGGAACGCGGGCGGATTGGATAGATCTGTCCACCGGGATCAATCCCCACCCCTATGGCGTCGCGGGGTTACAGGCCTCTGACTGGATGGAACTGCCAGATCACGGCGCGTTTGAAAGGCTGACCGATGCCGCGCGTCGGTTCTGGTCTGTCCCAGCAGGTGCTGCGATTTTACCCGCGCCTGGTGCGTCAGCTATCATCGCACGCGTTCCAACCCTTGCCACGGCAGGCCGCGTGCAAATCAACACCCCAACCTATAATGAACATGCGGCCGCATTTGCCGCCCAAGGATGGAGCGTTCAGGATACTGGTCCTGCCGAGGCGCGTGTCATTGTGCACCCCAACAACCCGGATGGGCGGATCTGGCAGCAGGCAGACGCAAACGCGCCTTTGACAATCATTGATGAAAGCTTCTGCGACGTGTCACCCGATGCGTCGTTGATTCATCTGGCTGAGAAATCGGGTGTGGTCGTGTTGAAAAGCTTTGGCAAGTTCTGGGGCCTTGCCGGGATGCGGCTTGGGTTTGCTATTGGTCGGCCCGAGTTGATAGCGCGCCTCAATGATCTGACCGGGCCCTGGGCTGTTTCAGGGCCAGCTTTGCGGATTGGAACTGAAGCCCTGCTGGATACTATCTGGGCCGAGAAAACCCGAACGCAGCTGGCAAAGGATGCAGACCGCTTGGACGCCTTGCTGACGCGTCAAGGTGCGGCTCTGGTTGGCGGCACATCGCTTTTCCGTCTGTATCAGGTCGACAGCGCCACAGATTGGCAGACCCGGCTGGCCCGCGCCCATATTTGGAGCCGGGTCTTTCCGTACTCTGCGACCTACCTGCGCCTTGGCCTGCCCCCGACTGACGGGTGGCAGCGGCTGGAGGCCGCGCTTTGAGTGTGGCTCTGCTGCTGGTCTGCGCCATGTGTCTGGACGCCGCATTAGGGGAACCGGACTGGCTGTGGTCACGCCTGCGCCATCCCGCCGTTCTGATTGGCCAGGGGATCGGCTGGCTGGAAAAACGGCTCAATCACTCTGGGCAGCGGCGGATCAAAGGTGTTGTCGTTCTGATGCTGTTGGTTTTGGTGGCCTGCGCGCTCGGCCAGTTTCTGACCCTGTTCGGATCGCTGATCGAGATCATTGTCTGCGCCATCCTGCTGGCGCAGAAATCACTGGTCACCCATGTGCGGGATGTGGGCGACGGGCTGCGCGCGTCGTTGCCTGAAGGGCGCGCCATGGTTGCCCGGATCGTATCCCGCGATACAACCGATATGTCCGAGACGCAGGTTGCCCGGTCTGCGATCGAAAGCGCCGCCGAGAACCTGAGCGACGGTGTTGTTGCGCCTGCTTTCTGGTTTCTGATTGCTGGGCTGCCGGGTTTACTTGTGTACAAGGCCGTGAACACCGCCGACAGTATGATCGGCTATCGTACCGAGCGGTATCGCGAATTCGGCTGGGCCTCGGCTAGGGTAGACGATCTGCTGAACCTGATACCGGCCCGACTGACCTGCGTGATGATCGTCGCGCTGTCCGGTCAGTGGGGACGGTGGTCGGATATTCTGGGCGACGCGCGCAAGCATATCTCGCCCAATGCGGGCTGGCCCGAGGCGGCGATGGCCCGCGCGCTGAACGTCGCATTGGCCGGGCCCCGCAGCTATGACGGGCAGATGCGTGATCTGGCCTGGGTTAACGGCGACGCCCCGCGCAACATCGGCGCATACGAGGTTTTTCGCGCATGCGACATGTTATGGAAGGTCTGGGGGCTTGCACTTGCGCTCTTGTCGGTGTGGGTTGTGATCAACCTGGTTTTCTGAAGGACCCGCCTGCCCATGCGCCTTATCTCTGGCTTTGTTGCCGCCGCCCTGTTCGCCTCACCTGCCCTGTCCCAATGCGGCGGCGGCTTTAATCAGTTTGTCAAAGGGCTGAAATCCGAAGCGGTGCAACAGGGATACGACAAATCCAGCGTGAATACCTTTTTCAAAGGCGTTCAGCAGGATGGCAAAGTGCTGCAGGCGGATCGGGCGCAAGGGGTGTTCCAGAAACCCTTTATCGATTTCTCACGCCGACTGATCTCGCAAAACCGGATCGACCGGGGGCACTCCATGTCCCGCAAGTACGACGCGGTGTTTGACCAGATCGAATCGCAGTATGGAATTTCACGCGGTGTTTTGCTGGCTTTCTGGGCCTTTGAAACGGATTATGGCGCGTTTCAGGGCGACTTCAACACCCGCAACGCGCTGGTAACACTGGCGCATGACTGCCGCCGCCCCGAGCTGTTCCGCCCTCAGATCTTTGCCGCCGTGGAGTTGTTTGAGCAGGGCAATTTCGATCCCAACCGCACAACCGGCGCCTGGGCCGGAGAGATTGGCATGGTCCAAATGCTGCCGCGCGACATACTGGAAAATGGCGTCGATGGCGATGGCGACGGCACGGTGTCGCTGAAAACCTCAGCGCCGGATGCGTTGATGTCGGGGGCAAAGATGCTGTCGCATCTAGGGTGGCAACCCGGTCAGCCTTGGCTGCAGGAGGTGACGGTGCCTGCCAAGATGGATTGGTCTTTGTCCGGCCCCGGCAAACCGCGTTCGGTATCCGACTGGCAAGCGCTGGGGGTTTCGGCGCGCGACGGATCCCTGCCCAACCTGCCAGCTTCGCTAATCCTGCCGCAGGGCCACAAGGGACCGGCCTTTCTGGCCTACCCGAATTTCGATGTCTATTTCGAATGGAACCAGAGCTTCGTCTATGTTCTGACCGCAGCCTACTTCGGAACGCGGCTGGAAGGTGCGCAGGTCTATGATGCGGGCAACCCGGCGCAGGGCTTGTCCGGGGCGCAAATGAAGCAATTGCAGTCCAAGCTGCAAGGCCGGGGGTATGATGTGGGCAAGATCGACGGCATATTGGGTGCTGGTACACGGGCTGCGGTGCAGGCTGAGCAAGCCCGGCTGGGCCTGCCCGCCGATGCGTGGCCAACCGCAGAGCTTTTGAACCAGCTGTAACGGCTAGGCGACGTCCGCGCGGCAGTATTGCGCGTTTGGTTCAAACGGGTGCATTTTCAGGGAACTGCCGCGTGTTTCGATCGCTGTATTGGCCGGAATCTCGGTCCATTCACCGCTATTTGCATCCAGCGGCTCGGATGAAACGATGATGCCGTCATCGCAGGTCCTGTAGTGCAGGCTTGGCGCGAAACGGTCCGAGGCGTATCGGGCTGCAAACAGCCGGTCCCCATCCGACCAACACGCCGCGAACCGAAGATAGGGCAGCGTTCCCCGTTCTCGTGCCAGCGCTTCCACACGTTCGACCGCGCGTTCCATCGCTGCGAGCGGTTCACCATCCAGACCTTCACCGTGGGCAATCAGGAAAATCGCTTCGCTTTCTGTCGCCCCAAGCCGATGCCCGTACAGATCTGCAGGGATCATCCCATCCAATTCCTGGCGGATACGGTCATGGCCGCCGGCCTACCCGTTATGCATAAAGCTCCATTTTCCAACGCCAAAGGGATGGCAGTTGTTGCGCGACGTGGCCGTGCCCGTGGACGCGCGGACATGCGCCAGGAACAGATGCGACTGGGTGTGGTGTGTCAGCTGCTTGAGGTTGGCATCTGACCAAGCTGGGTTCGTATCCTTATAAAAACACGGCGTCGTGCGGTC
The DNA here is from genome assembly GCF_900313035.1 of Ruegeria sp. EL01. Taxonomy (GTDB): domain Bacteria; phylum Pseudomonadota; class Alphaproteobacteria; order Rhodobacterales; family Rhodobacteraceae; genus Ruegeria. The sequence goes on from NZ_OMPS01000041.1 coordinate 299,428, forward strand.
AGAGTACCAAGCAAGACCAAACCCATCCGCGTTGATCGGCGTTTTTCCGATTAGGGCATTCCGGCTTTGAATGACAAGCGATTGCTCCTGGTTCATTACAAGTTCGTCCAGATAGCGTTTTGCGCCCACCCAAGCCAGAAATCGGCACATCAGCCTTACCCCACATGTTGTTTCAGGTTTGCAGCAATATGCCCGTCAAACGGGCGAAATAGTCACCAATTTTTGTCAGGATTTTTACATATTTCTATCGTTTGATAGCGCAAAAGGCCATTTTTTCGACTAATTACTCGGGCCGCACCGGAAAGCGCTCACCCTTTGCATTTATCAAGATCAAACGGTCGCTGCTGCGCACATATAGGTCACAACGATTGAACCCGTTGCGGTACTGGATGCAGACGCTGCCATCCTCGGCAATACTATAAGTTCCGAATGCAGATTCTCCACTGGCATAAGTGTAGGAATAGGCTCCACCCGCTGAAAACTTTGATTGACCATCGTCGTAGAATGTCAGTGTACGGCCTGCCAATCCGTCCAACTCTTGCGGGTTCAGCGGCATGTCACCGGGTTTGGTCAACCACTCGGCAGCCCCAAGCGGCGTGGCAACAAACATAGCGAGGATAAGCAATCGGATCATACCGCCACCCTAACCCGGTCTACGGCAAAACGGGCATAACGTTGCAGTGATCGATCAGGCGACCATCTGCTCGGCTTTCTTCAGGTCGACCGAGACCAACTGACTGACGCCCTGTTCCTGCATCGTCACACCGAACAAACGGTCCATCCGCGCCATCGTCACTGCGTGGTGGGTGATGATCAGAAAGCGCGTGTCCGTCTGGCGGCACATCTCATCCAACAGATCGCAGAAGCGGGTGACGTTGGCGTCATCCAGGGGCGCGTCGACCTCGTCCAGCACACAGATTGGCGCGGGGTTGGCGAGGAAGACGCCAAAGATCAGCGCCGTGGCCGTCAGGGTTTGTTCACCGCCTGACAGCAGGCTGAGGGTCGAGAGTTTCTTGCCCGGTGGCTGGCACATGATCTCAAGGCCCGCATCCAGCGGATCGTCGCTTTCGACCATGACCAGATTGGCCTCACCACCCCCGAACAGGTGCTTGAACAGCATGGCGAAGTTCGAGTTCACCTGCTCAAACGCCGTCAACAGACGCTCGCGGCCTTCGCGGTTGAGGCTGGCGATGCCGCTGCGCAGGGCTTTGATCGCCTCTTCCAGGTCAGCCTTTTCGCTGCTCAGGTTGTCGAATTCTTCCTGAACCTCTTTGGCATCTTCTTCCGCCCGCAAGTTCACCGCACCCATGGCATCACGCTGGCGTTTGTGGCGGTTCACTTCCGCTTCGAGCGCATCGGCGTCGGGCATCTGATCCGGGTTCACATCCAGTTGGTTCAGCAGTTGATTGGGTGTCAGTTGCTGGTCTTCCGCAATACGTTCGGCAGCGGCCACGACACTTTCCTTGGCGGCGTCACAGCGCGCTTCCGCCGCAGCCCGGGTTTCGCGCGCTTCCGAGGCCAGACGCTCAGCTTCTCGCTCGGCCAACACAACCTCGCGCTGCTGTGTTTCGGCCAGGGACAGCTTGTCGGCGGCCTCGGCGCGGCGGGCTTCAGCCGTTTCGATCAGCTCGTTCAACTCTTCGCGCGCTTCGGCGATTTCGCTGGGCGCGGCCATCGCCTCGGTCAGTTCCTCTTCGGAGCTTTCCTTGCGTTCGGCCAGTTCCGAAATGCGCTTTTCGGCCGTTTCCAACCGGTGCCGCCAGCCGCTGAGGTCTTTCGTCACCTCTTGATTCCGCCGGGTGCGGGCCTCGGCTTCGCGGCGCAGCTCATCATGGGTCGAGCGGTGGGTCAGCATCGTGATCCGCGCGGCCTCGACCGTTTGCTTTATGTCTTCAACCTGCGCGCGGGCGCTATCAAGATCGCCCAAGCCTGTCAGCGCGCCCTCGGCCTCGCGCAGTTGCGCACGGGCGGACATGGCGTCTTCCTTGTGGCGGTCCACGGCAAGGGTCAGGTTTTCGAGCTTGCCTTGTGCCAGATTGCGATCCGCTTCGGCCCGGCTGAGCGCGCGGGCCGTTTCGGCCATACGCTGATCAGCAGCCCTGCGCGCCTCGCGCGCGCGGCGGTCAGCTTCGGTGACTTCCGACAGTTGCTGCGACAGCGCCTCATGCGCGGCGCGGGCGCCACCGGCCTGTGCTTCGGTGCGGGTCAGTTCTTGTTTCAGCGCTTCGAGCTTGTTGAGCTGTTCCAGCCGCAGGGCAGCTGCACTTGGTGCATCCTCGGCCCAGGCGCGGAACCCGTCCCAACGCCACAGATCGCCGGACCGCGAGACCAGACGCTGTCCCGGCTTCAACGCGGCCTGCAATCGTGCGCCCTGATCCGCGTCGATCAGCCCGATCTGCGCGATCCGGCGGCTGAGGCGATCAGGACCCGAGACATGCAGGGCCAGGGGCTCCGCCCCGTCCGGCAGTGATTGGTCGGCGTCATAGCCGGCCATTTGAACCCAGCCAGACGGGCCATCACCTTCGACCAGCGGCGCGCGCAGATCGTCAGCGAGTGCCGCGCCCAGTGCCTTTTCATATCCGGGCGCCACACGCAGCATATCAAGCACCTGCCCACCCTCAGCAGTATCGCGTTCTACCAATTTCGCCAGCGCCGTGGTCTCGGCGCGGATCGCGCCCAACTCGCCTTCGGCCTCAGACCGTTGCGCCCGCGCCTCGGCTTCGCGGGCTTGCGTTTCGTTGCGCAATTCATCTGCGGCGGCCAGTGCTTCTTCGGCAGCTTCTGCTGCTTCGCGGGCTTCTTCTTCGCCATCTTGCGCGGTGTCAAACGCCTCGCTGGCGCGGGTCAACGCGCCGCGTGCCTCTTCCACCGCAGTCCGCGCCTTGACCTCTTCACCTTCCGAACGGTCCAGCGTCTTGCGACTGTCCTCGACCAGACGTTGCGCCGACTGGTGGCGCGCAACAAGGCGGGCTGTATCTTCGGTTTCCTGCGACAGATGATCTTCGCGTTCCTGCAGGATCGAGGCCGCCTCGCGTGCGACTTCTGCAGCTTCGGCCACTTTATCCTCGTGCCCTTCGGCCGCCTTGGCCAGTTCGCGCGCTTCCCATTCCAGCCGTTCGATCATCTCGCCCGCGTCGCGGTTCAGCCCGGTTTCACGTTCGATATCGTTGCCGAGCTGTTGAATACGATTGGTCAGTGTCTCGATCGTCTGACGCGCACGGGTCTCCTGATCAGACATCTGGTCGCGCTGCACCTGATGGCGTTGCAGGACGGCGGCGGCGATAGCCTCTTCTTCGCGCAGGGGCGGCAGGGCCTCTTCGATCTCAACCCGTTTGGCACCGGCAGCGCGGGCCTCAGCCTCGGCGCGCGAGGCTTCGGTGATCCGTTCGCGCAGCTTGTCTTCGGCCTGCTGGCGGGCCATATCGGCCTCCTTCCAGCGACGGTAAAGCAACATTCCCTCGGCCTGCCGCAGCTGCTCACCAATCTCACGGTAGCGCGCGGCCTGACGAGCCTGACGGGCGAGCTGCGCCAACTGCGTCCCCAACTGCTCCAACACGTCGTCAACCCGGGTCAGGTTGGATTCTGTGCCCTTCAGTTTCAGTTCCGCTTCGTGGCGTCGCTGATACAGACCTGAAATTCCCGCAGCTTCTTCCAGAATACGACGACGAGAGCGGGGTTTGGCATTGATCAACTCAGCAATGCGGTTCTGCCCGACCAACGCGGGCGAGTGCGCGCCCGTCGAGGCATCGGCAAACAACATCTGAACATCGCGGGCGCGGACGTCCTTGCCATTGGTCTTGTAGGCGCTGCCCACATCGCGGGTGATGCGGCGCACAATCTCAAGCTGGTCACTGTCGTTAAAACCTGAGGGGGCCAACCGTTCCGAGTTGTCCATGGTCAGGACAACCTCGGCAAAGTTGCGGGCCGGACGGGTGGCTGCGCCCGCAAAGATCACATCTTCCATCGCGCCGCCACGCATGGATTTGGGGCGATTTTCGCCCATGGCCCAGCGCAGAGCCTCCAGCAAGTTGGACTTGCCGCAGCCATTTGGGCCCACCACACCGGTCAACCCGTCCGCGATGATCAGATCGGTCGGGTCAACAAAGCTTTTGAAGCCGGTCAGTTTGAGTTTGCTAAAGCGCAAAGGCGGCGGATCCCATGATTCCTACGTCAAAGAAGTCTGCGCAAGGGATTGGGGTGAGTCAACGAAGATACGCAGGATATGGGATATTGAGCCGAGTTATCCACAACATCTTGGCGATATGAGCAGGAAAACGCGGTTCAATAAGGTGTGCATTCAAACACCTGGTACCCATCATTCTTGCCATCACCTTCGTAAAGGCCAAAGTCGATACATTCGTAGTTTGGTGTCGACACGGCCGTCAGCAATAACTGTTCCCCCGCCCTACGATCACAACCCAAGACCCCAACGGTCACCGCTGCGTCGCCTAGTACATCCAGTATCGGACAGCCCGACACCTGAGCCATCGCCAATGCCGCCCGGTCGCGAATTGGCCCGAGCCTCGGGGCGTACTGAGAGTTCACGCGCACCGCCTCAGCCAGTTCGCCGCGTACACGTATGTCGAACACGCTGCCGTTGACGGCCACGCGGGTTGCGGGCACGTCGTGGAAATGGGGCGTGCCCGCGGAACATGCGGTCAACAGCAGAGGGGCGAGAAACCGGATCATGCTGCAGCTTTGCGGCAATTTGGTTAACAGAACCTTTCCGGTTTTCTGGTTCCTACGGTCAGGTCCGCAACAGATCGCCCAGCCGGCGCACCCCTTCTCGAATCTTCTCCTCGTCGGAATTCGAAAAGCTCAGCCGAATGGTATTGGAGCCGCTTTGGTCGGGGTGGAACGCTCGACCGGGAACAAAGGCAACCTTGACCGTATCCAGCGCACGCGCCAGCAGATCAGCCCCGCTGATCCCTTTGGGCAAGGTCACCCAGACAAACATGCCGCCTTCGGGTTTGGTCCATTCCACGCCGTCCGGCATGTACTGTTCCAGGGCCGACAACATCGCATCCCTTCGGGATCGGTAGGCCGTCCGCAACATCGACACATGCGTGTCAAAGCAGGTCTGTGCCACCTGATGCACCGCCATCTGATTGATGGTAGCTGAATGCAGATCCGACGCTTGTTTCATCAAAACCAATTGCGAAATAACCGGCTTGGCGGCGACCACCCAGCCTACGCGCAACCCCGGTGACAGCGTTTTGGAAAAGCTGCCACAATAGATGGTCCTGCACGCCTCGATCGATCCCTTTCGGGACAGTTCCAATGCCAGAATAGGCGGGATCGGCGCGCCGTCATACCGAAGGGCCTGATAGGCACCATCCTCGATCACCGCACAGTTCAGGTCTTCGGCCAGATCGAGCACGGCTTCTCGCCCCCGCAAGTCGACGGTTTCACCTGTTGGGTTAGCAAAATCTGCCGAGAGATAGGCAAACTTGACAGCACCATCGCCGGCCGCCGCCGTGTATTCCGCAGCGCGCCGGTTGCCATTGATACTCAGTTGATCAAAGCGCGGTTCATACGCGTCAAACGCATTGATCGCGCCGAGATAGGTGGGCCAGCCCACCAAAGCGGTATCACCAGGCGACAAGAACAGCTTACCCAGATAGTCCAGCGCCTGCTGAGACCCCGACGTGATCAGCACATTGTCGATGCCACACTCCACACCAATCTGCCGCATATGATCCACCAGCCACTGACGCAAAGGGGCATACCCTTCGCTGACGGAGTACTGCAGGGCCTGGTCCTTGCTCTCGGATCCGAGCGCTGTCTGATAGGCTTTAGCGAACTCCTCCGCCGGAAAAAGCTTGGGGTCCGGGATCCCTCCGGCAAACGAAATGATGCCGGGTTGGTCGAGCAGTTTAAGCAGCTCGCGGATCTCCGACGCCTTCATCCGAGAGGTCCGGGTGGCATATAGTGGGTGCAGGGACATGAGGCTCCTCCGATCTCAATTCGGGGCAGCCTAGGCACGCGCACAATAAAGTCAACATTGCTGACCCAATGTTTCAATCGATGTGACCCGTCCTTCTTGAATACGGTCGGATTACGTGGTCATATGATTTGACCAATTTCGGAAATCACCATGCCTTTCCAAAAAGTTCAGACCGAAAAACTCTCTCTTGCCGTCGTCCGACAGATTGAACTGCTGATCCTGCGCGGTATTCTGAGACCAGGCGAACGTTTGCCTTCGGAACGAGAACTGGCCGAACGTATGGGGGTGTCGCGCCCGTCGCTGCGCGAAGCGATTTCAGACCTTCAGGATCAAGGGTTGCTGACTGCTAAGGCCGGGTCCGGGATTTATGTGGCCGAGGTTCTTGGATCGGCCTTTTCCCCGGCATTGATACAGTTGTTCAGCAACCATGACGAAGCAGTGTTCGACTATCTGTCGTTCCGCCGGGACATGGAAGGACTGGCCGCCGAGCGCGCCACGCGGCTTGGATCCGAGAGCGATCTTAAGGTTGTACAGACGATTTTCGACAAAATGGAAGCTGCGCATGACAGAAACGCCACCGAGGAAGAAGCCCATCTGGACGCCCAGTTTCACATGGCCATCATCGAGGCCAGCCATAATGTCGTGATGCTGCACATGATGCGGTCCATGTTCGATCTTTTGCAGAAGGGCGTGTTTTACAATCGCCAGATGATGTTCCAGCAACGCACGACGCGCGACGCCATTCTGGATCAGCACCGCGCGATCAACCACGCATTGCAAGACCGTGATCCAAAGGGCGCACGTGAAGCCGTCGAGCATCATCTCGGTTTTGTCGAAAGCTGTATGGCGGATCAGCAGAAAGCTGCACGGAACGAAGCGATTGCGCAGCAGCGTCTGGATCATGAAACCACACAGAGCTGATGAATTTAAGGCGCACCTCTGGGACACATCCGGTCTTTGCAGATCCAGATCCGGCTTGCGCAATTCGCTATCGCGGCTGGACCATTGACACAAAGAAAAACCCGAGGGCCATAGGCTCTCGGGTCTTTACTTAATCATTATGCAGCCGATTAGTGCAGCTTTTCACCGACATCCGCGATGGAATCGTCGATCAGCTTATTTGCCTGCGCGGCGGTCATTTGCTTGGCCAGCACAGCGTTGGCGGCAGAAACCGCAACGGTGATGGCCTGATCGCGAACTTCCTTGACGGCCGACGCTTCAGCCGAAGCGATCTGATCCTGTGCCGCAGCCAAACGGCGGGCAATGGATTGTTCCAGATCAACCTTGGCCTGTTCGGCAGCAAGCACTGCGTCTTCTTTTGCGGCTGCAACAATGGCGTCCGCCTGACCCTGAACTTCGCGCTGCTTACGCTCGTAAGAGGCCAGCAGGCTGCGGGCTTCTTCGTGCAGGGCGCGGGCTTCGTCCAGTTCGGACTTGATGCCTTCGGCACGGTTGTCCAGCGCACCGCCAATCATCCCCGGGACCTTGAAGTAGAACAGAACCGCGATGAAGACGATGAAGCCCAGCAGCACGACAAAGTCGGTGTTGCCCAGCGAGAAGAACGGGCCGCTCGCGGCCAGCGCAGGGCTGGCGGCACCAATGGTCAGGATAAGAGCAAGAGTGTTCCGCATGTCACTTATCCTTTCGTCTGCGCGTCAACGACACTGTCGATGGCTTTGGCATCTGCCTTGCCGCCCAGTGCAGTGACCAGTTCAGCTGCCGTGTCCTTGGCAACCACCTGAATGCTATCCAGCGCACTGGCCCGGATGTCGGCAATAGCCTTTTCCGATTCAGCCGTTTTGGCAGCAATTTCCAAATCTGCCTCGGCAATCGCATCATCCAGACCAGACTGGATTTCAGCGCGAGCTTCGGCAGCGATCCGCTGTGCCTCGGTACGGGCATCGGCCAACACCTTGTTGTAGGCCTCTTCAGCCTCAACAGCCTTGGCTTTCAGGTCTTCGGCTGCAGCCAGGTCGTTAGTAATGGTCCCCTGACGTTCCGCCAGGATTGCCGCGATGCGAGGCAGAGCCACGCGGGACAAGACCAGAAAGATGACGACCAGTGTGATAACCAGCCAGAAAATCTGGTTGGGGAACCAATCGAAGCAAAGCTGTGGCATCCCGATGGCAGAACCATAGGAGTCGACGCACGAGCCAGCTAGTTCTTCGGCAATGGGTTCAGTCGCCATGTTGTCCTCCGTCGGAACGTTGTCTTTACAACAGGTGGGCCGCTATGGCTTGGGCCCACCCGCGCGTAAGGATCAGGTTCCGCAGATTAGACGGCGAACATCAGCAGCAACGAGACCAGGAATGCAAAGATCCCCAGGGCTTCTGCGAATGCGATACCGATGAACAGGGTTGCGGTCTGCGAAGCAGCCGCCGACGGGTTGCGCAGGGCGCCGGCCAGGAAGTTGCCTGCTACGTTGCCCACCCCGATTGCGGCTGCGCCGGAACCGATTGCTGCCAGGCCTGCGCCGATGTGTGCGAGATCGCCTTCCATGATGTTTCTCCTTACGAATTGGAAGTTTCTATGTTTGGGTATCAGACCTTAGTGCGACGGATGCAGCGCATCTTTCAGATAAACACAGGTCAGAATGGTGAAGACGTAGGCCTGAATGAAGGCCACCAGGACCTCGAGGCCGTACATTGCGGTGATCGCCAGAACGGACACGGGCGAGATCACGGCGATTGCGGCGAAGCCTGCAAACACCTTGATAACCGCGTGGCCTGCCATGACGTTACCGGCAAGACGAATAGAGTGGCTGACGGGGCGTACGAAGTACGAGATCAGCTCGATGATGGCCAGAATGGGACGCAGCGCCAGCGGTGCGCTGGACACCCAGAACAGACCCAGGAACGCGGCGCCGTTCTTGACGAAACCCAAAATGGTCACGGTCAGGAACACGGCCAGCGCCAGCGGAATGGTCACGGCGAAATGCGATGTGGTGGTGAACGATGTCGGGATCAGACCCAGGAAGTTCGCGGTCACGATGAACATGAACAGGGTCATGACATAAGGGAAGTATTTGATGCCTTCTTTACCGCAGATGTCTTCGAGCATCTTGTAGATAAAACCATAGGCCAGTTCAGCCACCGACTGCATGCGAGACGGCACGATGGCACGTTTAGACGTACTGAGAACCAGCAGACCGACGACCGCCAGAACTGAAAAGAACAACCAAATTGTAACGTTGGTGATGGAATAGAACTGTAGATCCGTACCGCCGCCCAGAAAGTCAGGGATTTTGACGATGAACTGATCCATCGGGTGGAATACCAGGCTGCTGCCTTCTGCTGCGGTGGTCTCAGTCGCCACGTTCAATCCCTCTCGTCCTTATCGGTGGCCTCGGCCGCCGTTTGTTTCTCTTGAGCCTGTTGTGCGCTGCGGAGCATAACCTTCACCCCGGCGACCAGACCCAGCAATGTAAACAGCACCAGAAAGATCGGGAGCGTCCCGAGCAGGCTGTCGAGCCCGTATCCGATGCCAAATCCGATCCCCAGACCGGATACCATTTCAATGACCATCCGCCAGGCAAGCTCGCCCCCGGAAAAGTCGGCGTCTGCACGGGTCTCGGGCTTTTGGGCCTTTTTCGTCGCCGCGATCTTGGCCTCCAGCTGCGCCATACGCTGCTTTTGGTCATCATCGGTCACGGGCGTTTCCCTCGTACAGTCTTGGGCATGGTGCTAAGGGGCGCGGGGCACAGAGTCAACGCCAATGACTGCCACAATTGACGCAGTTCAACCTATTGATTTTAGGTGATTAAATCGACACCCAGCAAAGGCCACTCAGGCCAACAACACCCTGCCACGGCTACAAACGCGCAAAATCGTATATTCAACCAAATGGTTGACCAAACTCAGGCACTGTGGTTCAGCAAAAGCATGTCCAAAGATCTCGACACTGTATTTGCCGCCCTTGCCGATCCGACCCGACGCGCCATTCTTGCGATGCTGCTAGAGGATGATATGGCCGTGACCGATGTCGCCGAACCGTTCGATATCTCGCTGGCCGCAATCTCGAAACATCTGGTCATCCTGACCAAGGCCGGTCTGATTTCACAGGAAAAACGCGGACGTGTAAAATGGTGCAAGCTGGAACCCGACGCCTTGCGGGCTGCGTCTGTCTGGATGCAGGGGTTTGGTCAGTTCGAACCCGTCAATCTGGACGCGTTCGAACGGTTTCTGGAAGTTGAGCTTCCGGCTGCGGAAGACACTTAGGCTGAGTCTATCTGACCACGAACACCGAAACTTTAGCGTGCTTGGCCAGATATCCCGCATGGCTAGAGAATATATAGTCGGTGATCCGCGGTGCATGGGTTCCCACGACGATCAGATCGGCGCCGATTTCCTCGGCAGCTCGTGTCAGATCACCATCAACTTCGGCAGCCACGTCAACCGAATGGATGTTACGTGTGTCCACCTGCGAGCCGCTTTGTTCGGCCAGTTGGTCGGCAAACGCCGCAAGGTCCTTGGCAATCGCCGAGTCGGATTGGGTGACATCGCCGGGTTGCGTACCGGTCACGCTGACCAGGGTGATCCTGGCATTCTGCCATTTGGCCACCTCTGCCGCGACTGTTGTGGCTTTGCGCACCTCTGGCGGCATATGCAGATCAACGGGGATCATGATGTGGTCAAACATGGCTTTCTCCTCTTACTCAAAAGGATGGTAGAGGGGACGCTTGGTGATGGCCTTGATCTGCCTCAAAGGCGGTTGCGGCGATGAGAACCTGCCCGGAAAGCAAGTTTCAATCAGAAATGCCTGGCGTTGGTACAGAGCTCGAAATCTCGTCTTTCAGCAGCAACAGCAAAGCGATGATGGTCAACACTACGCCAATGATGATCAGCCCCGGCGGCACGCCGTTGCCGAGTGCCACCTCCCACAGGATGACCCAGCTGGGCACCAGATAAGTATAGGCCATGACCTTGGCCGATGGCAGGCGCAACGCGGCGAACTGCACCAGAACAAAGCTAGCTGCGGTGGCAAAGAAAGACAGGTACAAAAGGCCAATCCAGACAATGCCCGGCAGCGCGGCCCAATTGGTTGCAACTATATCGGACCATCCGAAAACACCAAGCAACAGACAGCCGGCCAGCAAAGTGCCAAAGGTGAACACCACCGCCGGTTCACCCCTGTTCAGCTTCCGGACCATCGGTGTGTAGACCGCATGCGCCGCGCAGCCGCAGAAGTAGATGAATTCACCCATGCCAATCTCAAAAGCATAGAACACCTGCCAGTCGGCACGAAATATCACCCATAGTGCTCCGATGGCCCCGACTGTCAGCGCCAATGCCATGCGCGGCGTCGTGATTTGTCGCAACAAAAACCAACCGGCGACAGCGGACATCACCGGGGTTAAGGTAAACACTGCTGCTGCGCTGACGGGCGGCGCCGTCTTGAGGCCGTAAAACATCAGCAGGAAGTAGGTCGCAAACAAGCCGCCCAATATGAGGTACCGCCAGGGTGCTTGCACGGCGTCCCGTGACACCCCTGTCGTCATCAGTGCAGCAAACCCGATCACCACTGCGGCGATGGCAAATCGAACGGCATTCAACGCGGCCGGGGCGATTTCATTGGCAATCATCGATCCAAGTGAGAAACTGCCCGCAACCAGCGCCGAGAACACCAGCATGGCCAGATGGCCACGCGCTTGTGGTCTCATGGTAGCCAGTCCTTGGCCTGTTCTTTCAGGTATTTCAAAAAAGCCTGCACCTTGGTTGTGCGGTGCAAATCGACATGGGTTACCAGCCACAGCTTGCCGGACCACTCCGGCAGGGGCTCCATGACCTCTTCCAGCTCGGGGAGGCGGGCGGCTTCCCAACGGGCCATGAATCCAATCCCGGCCCCGGCCCGCACGGCCTCACCACCCGTGAAGTTGTTCGAGCAGCGGAACGTAATTGCCTGCGAAGGCGCATTCTGGCGCAACCAGCGCGAAAAAGGTGCACGACTGTTTTCATCATCGTTGCCGACAAAAGCGTGGTTAGCGAAATCCTCCACACCGGAAGGTTTGCCGCGCCGCGCGATATAGTCCTTGCTGGCAAACAGTCCGATCTCTTGCGAAATAAACGGCTGCACCACGTTGTCGGGCTGATCCGGTGCGGCCCCGGCCCGGATTGCCACATGCGCCTCGCCATATTCCAGCCGGAACAGGCGATCGCCGGTCAAATAGCGCACTATCAGATCGGGATGAGCTCTTTGAAACTCGCTGAGTGTCGGCACGATCAAAGGGGCCAATGACGCCAGCGAGGTCACGACCAACTCGCCCGAGACATCATCACCACGGCCCTTCATCCGACCGACTAGCTGGTTGAACTGATCCTCGGTCGCCTGGGCCACACGTAACAGATCTTCCCCGGCCTCGGTCGGCGTATAGCCACGCGCATGACGCTGAAACAGTTTGACGGCCAGCCGGGCCTCAATTGCGTCGATGTGGCGGATCACGGTGGCATGGTGCACGCCAAGTACTTCGGCGGCGCCGCTGACCGTTCCCATCCGCGCCACCTGATACGCGGTTCTCACTTCATCCCAATTGTCCATGGCAGTGCCGTCTTTGTGCAATTTCCAACAGTAACTGTTGATATATCCGAGTTTTGTTCGTGAGTGCAACATTCATATTGAAGGGAAGACAACGACCAAACCCCTCAAAGGACGCCACAACATGACCAGAACTATCCTTCACATTGACGCCTCTGCCCGACGCACCGGATCTGCAACCCGCGATCTTTCCGACCGCATCGTCAAGCACTTAGGTGCTGACCGCATCATCCGACGCGATTTGGCCAGCCCTCTGCCCTTGCTGACCGAAGACTGGATCACCGCCAAATTTGCCCCCGAAGACCAAAGGGACGCCGTTCAGCGCGACCAACTGGCCCTGTCGGATGAGCTTGTGGAAGAAATCCAGAAGTCCGACACCATCATTATCGGCTTGCCCATCTACAACTTTTCGGTCCCCGCCGCCTTCAAAGCGTGGATCGATCTGGTGGCGCGTGCGGGGCTGACTTTTTCCTATACGGAAAACGGCCCCAAAGGCTTGCTGGACGGCAAGCGCGCGGTCCTGGCAATCGCCTCCGGTGGCACCGCAGTGGGATCCGAAATCGATTTTGCTACCGGATACGCCAAACACGTTCTGGGTTTCATTGGAATCCACCATGTGGATGTAATCGCAGCCGATCAAATGGCGCTGGACGCTGAGACCGCTGTCAAGAACGCCCATAGGGCCGTCTCGGAACTGGCCGCCTGATCCGGTGCTGGCCTTTGCAAAACGAAACGTCCAATCTGAGCCTAAACAGCGGTTCTGCAGATTGGACGTAAGCGATGAAGAAGATCGGGATTTTGGGTGGGGTCGGATGGGCATCGACCGTGGACTATTACCGAGCCATTGCCGAGGGTGCGAGCCGACATTTCTCGCAGCGCGGCTACTCATCCCCGCTGCCAATTCCGCCCATGACAATCGAATCCGTTACCCAGGCCAAAACACGTGAATTGCGGGGTGTTGCAGGGGATGAGGACAGCTGGACCGCCTTTGACACCGTGTTTCGGGACGCACTGCTGGTTTTGGAGAGCGCCGGTTGTGATTTTGCGATCATCGCATCCAACACGCCACATGCACGGCTGCACGCCATTCGACAAGGCGTGCAGTTGCCGATAATCAGTATCTTCGACGCAACATCTGATGCTGCATCAAGCACCGGAGCCCGCAATGCCCTGGTTCTTGGAACCACGGTCACGATGCAGGCGCGTAACTATGCCGACCGTCTGGCGCAAGAAGGCATCACCGCCAATAATCGCTTACCCGAGCCCGAGATCGCCGAAATGCAGGCGATGATCGATAGGGATTTCTATGGCGGAGCGTCCGCGAACGCCCGCGACCGACTGGTGGCCTATTGCAATCGTCACGCCGCGCCGGGTACCGCCATTTTGCTGGCCTGCACCGAATTGCCGCTGGCCTTTCCCAACCATCTGGATGATCCGGTATTCGAGGCCGAGGGGCATCTATTTGTGAATCCGTCCGCGGCCCATGTTGCCGCAGCTTTGACGGAAGCGCTTGGCGAAAGCTGAGTTTTGGTTCAGGGCAACCAGCTAAAGTCGCATTTGATGCGATCTAAGAACCCCATCACATCCCCGCGCGCCATCGCGACGGTTCGATCATTGACCAGCGGGTGCATGTAAATGACATCTGCCTGCTGCGCGGCGGCATCCATGAAGAACTGCACGTTGTTTTGTACACCGTTGATCATCGCCAGCGGGCTGACCGCGCCTGGGCGAATTCCGAGGTTCTGAAACAGGCGATCCGCCGAACCAAATGACAGGCTTCCCACCCCAAGCTCGGCGCCCAGCGCCTTGAGGTCGATCTCGCGGCTTTGTTCCAGTGTCACCAGGTAGTTTCGCTTTTTCTTGTCACGCAGATACAGGTTCTTGAGCCGCAGGGCGTCCTCACCCGGAACCATGAGTTGTCCTTCAACACTCTTGGCATCTTCGACAGTGCGCAGTGGCACATGAGTATACAGTCGATAAGGCAGGTTCCAGTCGTCCAATCGCGCCAAAAGCGCATCGGAACTGACGGGCAATGTATCCTGAAAAGTCGATGATGCGTCCATGAGAACCTCCTGTCCGGCGCTCATCGCGCAACGGGCGACAGATTTCAAGCGCGGGACATGTCAAACCCTTAGTGCTAGACTGCGCCCATGAAAGTCGCCCGCAGCACTCCGAGCCAACTGATCCTTACCGACACGCCTTGGTTTTTTGGAATTCTGTTTGCCCTCAACACGTTAATTTTTGTCGCACTGGGCCTTATTTTGACGTTTACCGGAGGCACGGCCCTGCTGTATGGGCTGGCCATGATCATCTTTGGTTCTGCCTTCGGCTTTTGGACGTTCCACATATTTGTCAGGCGCGTGCAGGTCATTTTTGACCGCACGAAAGGGAATCTGGAAATCCGACAGAAATCAATATTCGGATATGAGGTCATCGACCATTCCCTGTCTGAAGTCTCCCATGCTGAGGTGGACAGCGCGATGCCCAAAGGCTCGATTTTGGTCCCAAACCAACACAGGCCGGTTCTGGTATTGGATCAGGGGATGAGCGCCGGTCGGCATCCCCTTCTGAAAAGATACACCAAAGGGTCGGACTCTGCGCGGCTGGTTGAGGCAATCAATGACTGGTTGCCAGCGCATAAGGTTGACTCGGACATTCAATCCGCCTAAATGCCACCCCAACATCCGGAAGCGTCTGATCTTCCGGTCCCTTGAGTCGTTCAGGGATCGCCCCCCACCAGCGAGTTTCGCCCGTGGGGGCAATGCCATTTGGCATTACCCCCACGTCTATTTGTGTGGGAGGGGGCAATTGTGCATTTAACCGGTGTTTCTTATCTAAGAAGCGCCAATTCTAAACCGGGCTAGGAGGCCGCAGGCATGTTTGAAAATTTATCCGAACGCCTCTCTGGTGTCTTTGACCGGCTGACCAAACAGGGCGCGCTGTCCGAAGAAGACGTCAAAACCGCCCTGCGTGAAGTGCGCGTGGCCTTGCTTGAGGCCGACGTCTCGCTGCCGGTCGCACGTGAATTCGTCAAAAAGGTTCAGGATCAGGCCACCGGTCAGGCTGTCACCAAGTCGATCACCCCCGGTCAGCAGGTTGTCAAGATCGTGCATGACACGCTGGTCGAGGTATTGCGCGGCGAGGAAGATTCCGGCGTTCTGAAGATCGATAATCCGCCTGCACCGATCCTGATGGTCGGCCTGCAAGGTTCGGGCAAGACGACCACCACCGGTAAGCTCGCCAAGCGTCTGAAAGAGAAAGAAGGCAAGAAGGTCCTGATGGCCTCGCTGGACGTCTATCGCCCGGCAGCGATGGATCAGTTGGCGGTTCTGGGCACGCAGGTTGGTGTGGATACGCTACCGATTGTACCGGGCCAAAAGCCGGTTGATATTGCCAAGCGCGCCAAGCAGCAGGCCACCTTGGGTGGTTATGACGTCTACATGCTGGATACCGCGGGCCGTCTGCACATCGACGAAGTGCTGATGCAGGAAGTCGAAGACGTTCGCAACGCGGTGGATCCGCGCGAGACCCTGCTGGTGGTCGACGGGCTGACCGGTCAGGTCGCCGTTGAAGTCGCTGAAGAGTTCGAAGCCAAGGTCGGCATCTCGGGCGTCGTTCTGACCCGGATGGACGGTGACGGGCGCGGCGGTGCGGCGCTGTCGATGCGCGCGGTTACCGGCAAACCGATCCGCTTTGTCGGTCTGGGCGAGAAGATGGACGCGCTCGAAACCTTCGAGCCGGACCGGATCGCTGGTCGTATTCTGGGTATGGGTGACATTGTTGCTCTGGTCGAAAAGGCCCAGGAAACGATGGAGATGGAACAGACCGAGCGCATGATGAAGCGCATGGTCAAAGGTCAGTTCAACATGAACGACCTTAAAATGCAGCTGGAACAGATGATCCAGATGGGCGGCATGCAGGGCATGATGGGCATGATGCCGGGCATGGGCAAAATGGCCAAACAGGTCGAAGACGCGGGCATGGACGACAAGGTGCTCACGCGCCAGATCGCCATGATCCAGTCCATGACCAAGCGCGAACGCGCCAACCCTCAACTGTTGCAGGCCAGCCGCAAGAAGCGGATCGCGGCGGGTTCTGGGATGGATGTCAGCGACCTCAACAAGTTGCTCAAGATGCACCGGCAGATGTCGGACATGATGAAGAAGATGGGCAAGATGGGCAAAGGCAAGATGCTGAAACAGGCCATGAAAGGCATGTTCGGCAAAGGCGGCCCCTCGCCCGAAGACATGGCCGCAGGCATGGACCCCAAGGCGCTGGAACAGGCGGCCAAGGCGATGGGCGGCAAGATGCCCGGCGGCCTGCCCGGTCTTGGTGGCGGTATGGGCCTGCCTCAGGGTCTGAGCGGGTTCGGAAAGAAGAAGTGACACCAGCACGCTGCACCCAGCCCCCGTCCGGAAAGGCGGCGATGGCAGCAGCGCAGTATCGCGCAGCTCTGCCGGTCATTCAGACTCGGCGGTTGGTTCTGCGTGCCCCCAGTTTGGACGACCTGCCTGTTTGGACTTCGATCTGCAAGGAGAGCTTTGGCGATACTGAGCAGGAAGCCTGGACCGAATTTTCGTACTACACATCTGGTTGGCTTTTGCACGGCCACGGCCTGTTTTCGGTCACACTGAAAGAGGATGATCAGGTCATTGGCTTCGTCATTCTCGGCCTTGAGTGGGACGATCAAGAACCGGAACTTGGCTACATGTTCAGCACCGAACACAGGCTACAAGGCTTCGCCACCGAGGCCTGCACAGCTGTGCGCGATTTTGGCTTCGACCTGTTGGGATCGGGACAATTCGTAAGCTACGTGTCGCAATCCAATGCCCGCTCAAATGCTCTTGCAGAGCGGCTGGACGCAACCCGGGACAAGGTTGCTGAACGTAACTTTGGTGCAGAACAGCGTGTCTGGCGTTATGGCGAGGTGCAGGCATGACACTCGCCATGAGCATCCCACGGCTTGAAACCGAACGCTTGATCCTGCGTGCGCCATGCGAAGCGGACGTTGCGGCCGAGGCAGAGTTTTTCGCTAGCGATGCCTCGAAATTTGTCGGTGGCCCGAAGCGCCCGGATGAGACGTGGCGGACCATCGCCATGCTGCTTGGGCATTGGGCGATGCGCGGCTATGGCTTCTGGGGCGTTGAGGAGAAAGACACCGGCACTTATGTCGGCCATATCGGCCTGTGGTTCCCACACAGCTGGCCCGAACCCGAGATTGGCTGGACCCTAATGAACCACGCCACCGGTAAGGGTTATGCGACCGAGGCTGCGCTGGCCGCGCGTGCGCATGCTTATGATGTTCTGGGCTGGGATACGGCGATATCGCTGATCGACCCTGACAGTCTGGGCAGCAAGGCTGTTGCCGAACGGTTGGGCGCAAAGTTCGACTACATCTTTGAACACCCGGCCTTCGGCAAAACGCAGATTTGGCGGCATCCCGCGCCATCCGACCTGGTGAATGGCGGACTAGAGGCCTACGCATGATTGACCTCCATGTTCCCTCGCTCGAAACCGAACGTCTGACGTTGCGCGGCCCCGAAGCGCGCGACTTCGAAAGCATTGCTGCGTTCTTTGCCGACAAAGAGCGTAGCTGGGGCTTTGGCGGTCCGCTGGGCCGCAACGAGGCGTGGCGCTGGTTCGCTTCGATGATTGGCCATTGGGTTCTGCATGGGTACGGTTTCTGGACAGTGGAAACCAAGGACGGCCAGCCCTTAGGCATCGTTGGCGTTTGGGGGCCGGAAGGCTGGCCCGAGCCGGAACTGGGCTGGGTCATGTTCGAAGGCGGCGAAGGCAAAGGCTACGCCCGCGAAGCTGCCGAAGAGGTACGCCGCTATGCCTATGAGGTTTTGGGTTTCGAGACGCTGAGTTCGAATATCATACCGGGCAACAACCGCTCGATTGCTTTAGCAGAGCGGCTGGGCGCACAGTACGAGCGCAGCTATGAAAACGTCTCTCACGGAACCGAATTGGTCTATCGACACCCTGGCCCCGACCAACTGTCGGAGGGTGGCGTATGACGACCTTTACCATCCCGTCGGTTGAAACTGAGCGCCTGGTCCTGCGCGCGCCTGCGTTGGACGACTTGCCCACGATGACCGAATTCTTCGCGACAGAACGCAGCCACATGGTCGGCGGACCAAAAGACGCTTCGGGCAGTTGGGATTCTCTGGTCAAACGATTGGGTCATTGGGCGCTGAACGGATATGGCCTGTGGCACCTTACAGAGAAATCCAGTGGGGATTTCGTCGGCTGGGCCGGTATGATCTACGCCCCTGGCTGGCACGAACCCGAACTGGGCTGGACCCTGATGACGCAGGCCGAAGGCAAGGGGCTTGGTTTTGAGGCCGCGCAGGCCGCGCGCACCTACGCCGCGCAGCACCAGGGTCTGAACGGAGTGATTTCGTACATCGCCCATGCTAACGACCGCTCGCGCGCACTGGCCGAACGCCTAGGCGCAACACTGGAGCAAGAGAATGCCGAGTTGTTGGGCAAACGCTGCCAGATCTGGCGCCACCCGAAAATTGACGTAGATACCCCTGCGTTGACCGCTGAGAGGACCGGCCAATGACCAACCCCGTGACACAGGCTGCCACGCTGTTGAAAGAGCATCGCGAAAGCATCGACCGGCTGGACGCGATCCTTGTCTATACGCTGGGCGAGCGGTTCAAACACACGCAGGCGGTTGGCAAGCTCAAGGCCGCATACGACCTTCCCCCGTCCGATCCGTCGCGCGAAGCCGCGCAGATCGCACGGTTAGAAGACCTGGCGAAAGAGGCCGATCTGGACCCCGATTTCGCCAAGGCTTTTCTGAATTTCATTATTCAGGAAGTCATCCGACACCACAGGAAACATCAAAAGTGAACCTTTGGTTCAACAAACACCAGAAATAACCGGACATCTTCCGGTCACGCCATTCAAAGGAGATACCACCATGGCAATGAAAATTCGTCTCGCCCGCGGCGGCTCGAAAAAACGTCCTTTCTACCGCATCGTGGCTGCCGACAGCCGCATGCCGCGCGACGGTCGTTTCATCGAAAAGCTGGGCACCTATAACCCGCTGCTGCCGAAAGACAGCGAAGACCGCGTAAAAATGGATGTTGAGCGCGTTCAGTACTGGCTGGATCAGGGCGCTCAGCCCACCGACCGGATCGCACGTATGCTGGAAGCAGCAGGCACCCGTGACAAGGCCGAGCGCAACAACCCAAACAAGGGTACCCCGGGCAAGAAAGCTCAGGAGCGCGTAGAAGAAAAAGCTGCCAAGGCTGCTGAAGCGACTGAAGCGGCGGCTGCACCGGCTGAAGAAGCGGCTGCAGAAGAGTAAGCAGGCGGGCGCGTGCAGGATCAGGCTTTCACTGACGATTTTCGCACGCAGTTCGATCTGTTGATGCGGCTCCGGCGTGATGTGCGCCGGTTCCGCACCGACGCGATAGACGAGGCAGTGCTGACGCGCTGCCTCGGCACGTTTCGACTGGCCCCTTCTGTGGGGCTGAGCGAACCCTGGCGCGTGATCCGCGTCGAAAGCGCAGCGGCACGTACTGCCGCACTAGAGAATTTCCAAAGTTCAAATGATAAGGCTCTGGCAGGCTACTCCGGCGAGAAGGCACAGCTCTACAGCCGCCTGAAACTGTCCGGCATGCAGGAGGCCCCGGTACAGCTGGCCGTTTTCTGCGACGATGCCACGGACAAAGGGCAGGGTCTGGGTGCCGACACTATGCCAGAGATGCGGCGGTATTCCGTGGTTTCTGCCATCACCCTGTTTTGGCTTTCACTGCGGTCACAAGGTCTGGGTTTGGGATGGGTGTCCATACTTGACCCCGACCAGATGGCCCGGGACCTGCAGGTCCCCGGTGACTGGCGGCTCATCGGGTATTTTTGCGTTGGCTGGCCCGAAGAACCCTCTGAGATACCCGAGCTTGAGCGCGTCGGCTGGGAAACCCGTGACAACTGCCTGCCCATCGAAACGCGGTGATTGATAATGTTTGGATTGATACGACTTCCCATCCTGCTGCTGATCGCATTTATTGTCGGCGTGTTCTTTGAACGCAACAATCAGCAAGAGGCCTGCGATGGGCTTGGAGAATGGCGAAACGGAATATGCTTAACGACGGGCCAGCCCAATGAATGATCTTATCTGCGTCGGCAGCATTGCGGGCTCTTACGGGGTACGCGGTGAGGTGCGGCTGAAAAGCTTTTGCGCTATGCCTGAAGATATCGAGACCTATTCCCCGCTAACGGATGAGACGGGCCAAGAGCGTTATCCTGTGGTTCTGACCCGACCGATCAAAAACGGCTTTGCGGCCCGGTTGGGTGGGATCGAGACCAAGGAACAGGCAGACGCGATCAACGGCCTGCGCCTTTATGCCCGACGCGATCAGTTGCCGTCGCTTCCCGACGATGAATTCTACCACACCGACCTGATCGGGCTTGATGTGTATGACACCGGTGGCACGTTGCTGGGTCAGGTCAAATCCGTTCAGAACCATGGCGCGACAGATTTGCTGGAGCTTCACGGCGCGGGATTGAAATCCACGGTTCTGCTGCCCTTCACTCTCGAAGCCGTACCCACAGTCGATTTGGATCAGCGCCGTATCGTTGCCGACCCGCCCGAGGGCCTGATCTGATGCGACGCGTCCTGCTGCATCTGGGGCTGCACAAAACCGGCACCACGGCGGCGCAATCGTTTCTGTACGAAAACCGTGAGCTGATCTGGCCGCATTTTTCACTGGCCCTACCTTACAAGACCCGCAAGGCCGGGCTGTCCGAAGCCGCAACACGTCATTCGATTTACCGTTTGGATTCAACGCTGTCCGATTTCGGGATCAGGCTGAACGACTTTCTGGGCAAGCTGGATTTCGGCACCCGACGCGGATTGATCCTGAGCGAAGAAAATTTCTCGGGTCTGCGCCCAAGCCGAAACAGGGTCGAAGGATACGCTGCGGCACCGGATCTTGTGGCCACTGTTGTCAGCGCTGTTCGGCGGCGGTTTCTGGGGGAAGAGGTCGACATGACGGTGTATCTGTCCCTACGGCAGCGGGACAGCTGGCTGTACAGCTTGTGGGCACATGACCTGCAGCACAGCCGGGTTGTCAGGGATTTCGATGAATTCTGCACGGACCTCGACCAGTTGCCAGGTCTTCAAGACACCGCAGACACCATCCGTCAGAGGCTTCCTTCGGTCACCGTCAAGACCGCTTGGCTGGAAGACCTGCAGAAGCATCAATTCGGCCCAGGCACCCCATTTGCAGACTTTCTGGACCTTTCGCGAAGCAAGGCTTCACGGCTTGTAGCCCCCGACCGAACCAACTCCAGCCCGACTAAAGAGGTACTGGCGGACCTATTGGCTCTGAACCGCTCATCACTGGAAGATGCGGCGCTGAGCGCCCGCAAGACGGCGGTCATTAAATCCGCTCAGAGCGAAATGATCGGTCAAAAATGACAGAGAAGCCCAACAAATCCCACGGCCGCAAGGCGCTGCGCCCGACGCTGACACCGCGTGAGTTGATGACCCCAACGCCGGACTTGCACGGCGTGTGGAAAGCCAAGATCATCACCTTGTTCCCGTCGGCTTTTCCCGGTGTTCTGGGTGAAAGCCTGACTGGCAAGGCCCTGCAAGACGGGCTGTGGCAGATGGAAACCGTGGATCTGCGACAGTTTGGGATTGGCAAGCACCGCAATGTTGACGACACACCCGCAGGGGGTGGCGCAGGCATGGTTTTGCGCGCCGACGTGCTGGGCGCGGCGATCGAGCACACCATGAAAGGTGCTCAGGGCAACTGGCCGCTGATCTACCTCAGCCCACGTGGACGCCGGATGGATCAGCGCATGATGCAGACCCTGGCACGCTGCGATGGGATGACCTTGCTGTGCGGTCGCTTCGAAGGTGTGGATGAACGGGTGCTCGAACACTACGGGGTCCAGGAAGTGTCGTTGGGTGATTTTGTCATGACCGGCGGAGAAATCGCTGCGCAAGCCTTGATTGACGCCACCGTTCGGCTGATCCCCGGAGTTCTGGGAAACCAGGCTTCGACGGAAGAAGAAAGCTTTTCGTCCGGCCTGCTGGAGCATCCGCAATATACCCGCCCGGCCGAGTGGAACGGCCGCCCGATCCCCGGCATCCTTATGTCCGGTCACCATGGGCGCATCGAAGAATGGCGACACAAGAAAGCCACGGATATCACTCGGGAACGGCGGCCGGACATGTGGGAGGAATATGTTTCTTTCCAAGAGGATAACGCGGATTAGCGGCGGCACCGTCGCAACCTACGGCGTGCCTAGGGTCTAAGACCCACTAGCCTTCCACTGAGCCCAGGTCTCAGGCGTACCATTGAAGGTGTTGATATCGACCCGGCCGCGCACGCCTGGCACCAACCCGGTGCCCGTGTATTGCCAGAACCGCCAAAGCGCCCGTGGGTAGACTTGACGCGGGTGACCCGCCACCGATCTGAGCCAGAACTCGGTCCGGGGCAGCCGAGCGATGTCTGTATCTTCGAAAAAATCTACGGTGGTGTAGACGATGGGCCGGCGGCCATAATGACGCTCGAGAATATCAAGGAACCTTTGGGCTTCGGCGCGCACGGTTGCACCGTCGGGTCGCAAGGTGCAGGTTCTGGAATGCGGCGTCCACTCCATGTCCAGGACATGCGGCAGATCGGCGCCTTTCGGGACGTTCTGGATAAACCAGCGGGCTTGTTCGCGTGCCGGGCGGCAGAAGTAATAGTAATGATACGCCCCCCAAGGCACCCCCGCCGCCTGCGCACCACGCCGGTGGTCGTCAAACAGCGGATCGGCAACGTCACCGCCTTCGGTTGCTTTCAAAAATGCAAAGCTGACCCCCGAAGCCTTGGCTGTGCGCCAATCAATCGGCCCCTGCCAGCGCGAAACATCCAGCCCATGAACAGGGTATAAACCGGGATGCCGCCCTTCCCATTCATGTGGGTCATCGTCGCCAAAATCCGGGTAGACAACCGATGGTGCTGTTCTGTCGACGCCCGGTGCAGGTTCGATAACCTGAGGTTGTGGGCCGCCACGCCCACAAGACACAAGCACAGCACCTGCAAAAGCCAGCAAAAGCGCAAATCGCATGATGTGTTCCTGTTCTAAATCTCTGCTCTTTTTATTGGCTTCAGAATGCCTGATCGTGGGCGCAAGGCAACGCTGCATTTTGCATATGGCGGAATCTCACCAGCCTATGCTGCAATTCCCAGCGATTTAGTCTTGATCCTTCCTCGCAAAGCCCTTAAACGACCGCAATCCGGTGCCGCTTTTTGCGACTCCGGTGTTTTGGTTTGCATCCTGACGTGACGCCCGGCTTTCTTCTGCCATGGCGCGACAGGGCAGACCAGATCAAAGGAACATTCGATCTGACCTCTGGCGGGCTGTACTCAGGACCCGGTGAAGACCAAGAGCTCTCAGGCCGTGCCCAAACTTCGTGGACCAACCACGAGCAAATAGGAGTACCTGCGATGGACCTGATCGCACAGCTTGAGGCGGAACAGATCGCCGCCCTGGGGAAAGACATTCCCGATTTCAAAGCCGGAGACACCATTCGTGTCGGCTATAAGGTGACCGAAGGGTCGCGCACCCGTGTGCAGAACTACGAAGGCGTCTGCATCGCGCGCAACAACGGCAATGGCATTGCCGGTTCGTTCACCGTTCGCAAAATCTCGTTTGGCGAAGGCGTGGAGCGTGTGTTCCCGTTGTTCTCGACAAACATCGACAGCATCACCGTTGTCCGCCGTGGCCGCGTTCGTCGCGCCAAACTGTACTACCTGCGCTCGCGCCGTGGTAAATCCGCACGTATCGCAGAGGTCACCAACTACAAGCCCAAAGCTGGCGCCGAAGCGTAAGGAACGGAAAGATGAAAAAAGACATCCATCCCGATTATCACGTCATCGACGTCAAAATGACAGATGGCACCGTGGTTCAGATGAAATCCACCTGGGGCGCCGAAGGCGACCAGCTGGCCTTGGAAATCGACCCCTCCGTGCACCCTGCATGGACCGGTGGTTCGTCGCGCCTGATGGACGCGGGCGGCCGTGTGTCGAAGTTCAAGAAGAAATACGAAGGTCTGGGTTTTTAAGACCACCCAAGAATTCGATTGCGAAAGCCGTCCCGTTGGGGCGGCTTTTTTGTTGGAGCAGAGGCGGGTCTGAGTTCAACGCGAACACGACGTGATCCTCTCAATCCAAAACAAGGACAAACATATCGATCTCAGGTTCGGAAAGGTTCGAATCTAAAACGAAACCGGCTTTTTCAAGCACCCGGGCTGAGGCGGGATTGCCTTTGTAAACTCCACCTATCAACCTCACCTGTCGCCGGGACGCCATTGCGGAAACCAGGCCAGCAAGAAGTTCCGAGGCAATACCCTGCCCCCATGCGATTTCCGCTATCAGATAACCGATGTGAATGGTCGGTAACTCATCGGCGTCTGGATCGCACGCCAGGATCATCAGGCCAACAAGTTCTTTGCCCTGTTTGTGATTGACCAAAAACACATCACTTTCAGCCACGCGCGCATCAATCCAAGATGAAACCCCACCTGCCGCGTCATCCAGCTGAAGAGCCGGCGGAAGGTGTTCGAGTACCGAGGAAGTGAGAATGCCGTACAACGCAGAAACGAGGTTTTTGCGGCGTTGCTTATCTCTGACAACGGTCCCCCAGTGGTGAACCACGAGACGCTCGGTGCTGAATTGTTCTGGTATCATATCTCTCTCATAATGGATGAGTATGACTTTTCGCCAGCTTTTGGTCACGCTTTGTGAACAGGAAATCCACTCAATCAGTAGGGTCATACCCAGTACGCCAGCGCCACTGGCAACACCAGGATCGTCGCCAATGTCGAGACCAGAATGAACCCGGCAACGTCCGGCCCGTATTCTGGAACGTGCTGGTCAATGAACAGGTAGGTCGCCACCGATGAAGGCATCAAACAACACAGGATCAACGCGCCGCGTTCAGTGCCCGTAAAGCCAAACAGCCAGATCAGCGCGCTGGCGATTGCCACGGCCATCAGCAGGTGCAGCACCGTCAGCAACACAGAACGGCCAAGGCTGTTGATCTTCATCGTGGCCAGGGTGTGGCCCAGCGTCAGCAGCATCAGTGGAATCGACAGACCGCCCAGAATGTCAAAGGACTTGGCGATGGGTTGCGGCAGGCTGTGCCCCGTTGCCATCAGGGTCAGCGCAACGATCACCGCATAGATGATTGGAGACGTCACAAGTTTCTTTGGCGAGAACTCACCAGCCGGGATCCACATACCAACGGTAAAGATGCTTATCAGCACAACAACAACGAAGGCCATCGTGTATGCCATGCCTGTATCGCCCAACGCCAACAACGTGATCGGCAATCCGATGTTGCCCACATTGCCATGCATCAGCGGCGTCAGAAACGCACGCACAGGCAAACGCATCCCTTTGAGCGCAACAAACCCCAGCAGGCCGAACCCGGTGACAGCCAGTGTCGCGGCGACCATCATGTCGATAAAGGTGCTGACATCCAGCTTGGTCGTCGAAAGATGCGAAATGATCAGTGTCGGATATCCGACTTTCGAGACGATCCCACCAACGACCTTGTTGTCAAATGGCGCCTTGATAAGCGCCAGGCCATACCCGATCCCAGCGCAAATCAGGACGGGTAGGATGACGTTCAAAACATTCAGGAACAGGTGCTCCACCCCGGGCTCTCCTCGCTGAAAACTGGTTTGGACAGTGAATCAGGGGGATGCCTTTAGCAAGTGGTTCGCTGTAAAGCGTGATACGGGCTTGGTTTTCCAAATTAGAGACTGATATTGACCCAAAGCGCCGCTTGAGGTTCTTTCCTTCCCCGCTGACACAACATATAGTGGCTCACAACAACGTGTGGACAAACACGGTACGACTTGGGAACACAAGCATGGCACATATCATTGTGGTCGGAAACGAAAAGGGCGGCGCGGGAAAATCGACCGTGTCGATGCACGTGGCCACCGCTTTGGCACGGCTGGGACACAAGGTCAGCACGCTCGACCTCGACTTGCGACAGCGCAGCCTGGGACGTTACTTTGAGAACCGCATCAACTTTTTGAATGGCGCGGACACAGGCTTGCCCAGCCCGCGTCATCATGATTTGCCCGAGATTGACGCCAGCAAATTGAAGCCCGGCGAAAACATCTATGACCACCGCTTGTCCGCCGCCGTGGCCGAGTTGGAAAGCGACAGCGATTTCATCCTGATCGACTGCCCCGGCTCGCATACCCGGCTTAGTCAGGTGGCGCATTCGCTGGCTGATACGCTGATCACACCGCTGAATGACAGTTTCATCGATTTCGATCTGCTGGCGCGGATCGATTCAAAGGGTGAGAAAATTCTAGGCCCTTCGGTCTATTCCGAAATGGTTTGGAACGCGCGGCAGTTGCGCGCACAGGCCGGGTTGAAACCGATCGACTGGGTCGTTGTGCGCAACCGGGTCGGCACCCAGCGTATGCTCAACAAGGAAAAGATGCAGCGCGCCATCGAGATGTTATCGCAGCGCATCGGGTTTCGCGTCGCCTCGGGCTTTTCCGAGCGGGTCATCTTTCGCGAGTTGTTTCCGCGTGGCCTGACACTGCTGGACCTCAAGGATATCGGGGTCAAACAGCTGAACATCTCGAACATCGCCGCGCGACAGGAGTTACGCGACATGATGCGCGAATTGAACCTGCCGGGCGTTGAGATCGACTTTTAACTTGCCGATGTATAGATCGTGAACAGCTCTTTGGGCTCGGACACGCCGCGCAGCATATAGCGACCCACCGACACAAGTTCCTGCGGGCACGGCTTCGCCGCACTGGCGACATCGTCCGAAATCAGAATCCGTTGCCCCAACGAGCGGTGCATCCCGGCAATCCGGGCCGCCTGATTGACGGCAGGTCCGATCACGGTGAAGTCCAGCCGTGTTTCCGAGCCGATATTGCCATACAGAATCTCGCCCGAGTGCAGCGCCAGCGTAAAATTGGCCACGGGTTGTCCGGCGGCCTGTCGTCGCGCGTTGAGCTCGGCCATACGGGCCTGCAGCAACGGAACAGCGGACAAGGCGGCGCGCGCATCTGCGTCGATCTCGCCCACGTCAAACATGGCCATCAGTCCGTCGCCCATGAATTTCAGAATGTTTCCGCCGCAATCGTGAACCACGCGAACGGCAACGGCAAGATAGTCGTTCAGCATTTCGATGATATCCAACCCGGGCAGCTCTTCGGACAGGTTGGTGAACCCTTCCAGATCGAAATTCCAGATTACCGCATCGATCTGCTGCAGCGAACCGCGCCGGATTTCACCTGACAGGACGCGTTGACCTGCATCCCGCCCCAGATAAACACGCAGCAGATCGCGTGCCATTGTCTGGTTCTTGGCTGACTTCAGCGCCAGGCCCAGATGTGGAAGGACCTCGCGAATCACAGACAGATCTGTGTCTTCGAACCCTTTCGGGGCATTGCTGGTCCACGACATCAAAACACCATCGGTAGCCTTTTGCACCCCGTTCGGACGCACCTGCCCGGAGCTTTCAAAAGACATGGCTGTCGCGTAGTAGTCCGTTGCTCCAACCTCGCGCAGGTCGTCCAGCAATGGAAAACGACTGGGTTCATTCTGATCAACCAGTTTGACACGAATTTCGCCCAGATCCTCGTGCAGCAAAGCGTAAAGAGGGCTGCGCTGCCAGACTTCGCTGGGCGTGTCAGTGTTCTCGAACTTTTCGGATTCACCGCCTCTGTCCTGATACCAGCTATAGCCCGTTCCGCCATAGACCGGATGTAGGGTTGATTGCGCCGCATGAAACCGCATCAGCGGAACGCCCATCCCGACAAGCCGATTGCAGAACTCTTCCAGCAATTCTTCCTGTCCAGCGCCTTCAAGCCCTTTGGTAACCAGCCAATCGATCAGGTTGGTCACTGGGGCCGTCGCGGGATCGAATGACGTCATGTTTTTGTCCATATCAAGCATGTGACACATCTGGGGATGCCATCGCAGAATTACCAGTAGTTAGTCCATTCCGGCAAGGCGCCGGAGCATGCGGCGTAGCAGCGCTGCTTCGTCTGCACTGAACAGGTTTGCCTGCTTTGCATCATACTGTTCCGCGATCCCGCGCAATTCACGATAAACCGTTTTACCGGCGGGTGTCAGCGTCAACCATTCCACCCGGCGGTCATCCTGATCCCGGGTCCGGGTCAGGTATCGACGTTGTTCCAGCTTGCGAACCGCGCGGCTGATTTTGGTTTTGTGGGTTTTGGCGCGTTCACCAATCTCTTTTGCAGTCATCTGGCCAAAAACCCCAAGATGAAACAGCACCCGCCATTCGGTCCTGAGCATGCCATAGCGGTCCTTGTAGACCCGCTGAAAATCAAGCGAGCTTTCCTCGGCTGCCTGATTCAACAGGAACGGCAGGAAATGTTGCAGTTCAAAATCATCTTTTTTGTCGGAGTCATCGTTTGTCATGCTTGTTAGTTACAAAAACAACTATTATTCGACAAGTAGCAAACGGAGGAACACACGATGAATCGTCCGACAAACCCACACTCGATGACACAGGCCAGTACGCCCGTTGGAACCCATGCCGGCTATATGCCCGGCTTTGGCAACGACTTTGAAACCGAAGCCCTGCCGGATGCGTTGCCGCAGGGCATGAACAGCCCGCAAAAGTGCAACTATGGACTTTACGGAGAGCAGCTGAGCGGCACAGCCTTTACCGCCAACCCGCCGGAACGCACCTGGTGTTACCGCATTCGCCCGTCGGTAAAGCACTCACACCGCTACGAAAAAATCGACCTGACTTACTGGAAATCCGCCCCCTACGTTGACCCGGATGTGATCAGTCTGGGTCAGTATCGGTGGGATCCGGTTCCGCATTCAGACGCCGGGCTGAGCTGGCTGACCGGCATGCGGACGATGACGACCGCTGGCGACGTCAACACTCAGGTCGGTATGGCCAGCCACATCTATCTGGTCACGGAATCGATGGTGGATGACTATTTTTTCTCGGCTGATTCCGAATTGCTGGTGGTGCCGCAAGAGGGCCGTCTGCGGTTCGCGACCGAATTGGGGATCATTGATCTGGAACCCAAAGAAATCGCGATCATCCCACGCGGGTTGCTGTACCGCGTCGAGGTTCTGGAAGGCCCTGCGCGCGGGTTTGTTTGCGAGAATTACGGGCAGAAATTCGAATTGCCGGGGCGCGGTCCGATTGGCGCCAACTGCATGGCCAACCCACGCGACTTCAAAGCACCCATAGCCGCCTTTGAGGATCGAGAGGTGCCTTCGACCGTGACCATCAAGTGGTGCGGACAGTTTCATACCACCAAGATCCCTCACAGCCCGTTGGATGTGGTCGCCTGGCACGGCAACTACACGCCCTACAAGTACGACATGCGCAACTATTGCCCGGTCGGCGCGATCCTGTTCGACCATCCGGACCCGTCAATCTTTACCGTGCTCACCGCGCCTTCGGGTCAGCCGGGAACGGCCAATATCGACTTCGTCTTGTTCCGCGAGCGCTGGATGGTGATGGAAGATACGTTCCGCCCGCCCTGGTACCACAAAAACATCATGTCCGAGTTGATGGGCAACATTTACGGCCAATACGACGCCAAGCCTCAGGGCTTTGTTCCCGGCGGGATGAGCCTGCACAACATGATGATCCCACATGGCCCGGACAAGGAAGCCTTTGAAAAAGCGTCCAACGCCAATCTGGGAGCCGACAAGCTGGATCAGACCATGTCCTTTATGTTCGAAACCCGGTTCCCGCAGCATCTGACGCAATTTGCAGCGACCGAGGCCCCGCTGCAGGATGACTATATCGATTGCTGGACATCGCTTGAGAAGAAATTCGACGGCACGCCCGGCAAGAAGTAACCGTATTAACTTCCAAGGTTTGGAGAAAACATGCCTTTGATGAAATCCTGGGTGACCTCGGCCAATGATGCGTCACACCCGTTTCCCCTGAACAACTTGCCCTATGGGGTCTTTTCGATCGATGGCACTGAGCCCCGATGCGGCGTTGCAATCGGGGACATGATCCTCGACGTCACTGCGGCCGAAGCCGAGGGGGTGATCGCGCTGACCGATGAGCCCTTGTTCGACCTGCCCTTCTGGAACCCGTTGATGGAGGAAGGGCCAGCTGTGTGGACCGCCTTCAGGAACCGGGTGACAACCCTGCTGGAAGACGGGGCGGAGGAGCAAAGCCAGGTCGCACCTTTGCTGGTCGCGCAAAACACTGTCGAGATGCATATGCCGTTCGCGGTCAGTGAATACACCGATTTCTACGCAGGTCGGCATCATGCGCAAAATGTCGGCACAATGTTCCGCGGTGCTGAAAACGCGCTGCCGCCAAACTGGCTGCACATTCCGATTGGCTATAATGGTCGGGCGTCATCTGTTGTTGTCTCGGGCACTGATATTCGCCGCCCATGGGGGCAATTGAAATCCCCAGATCAGGAATTGCCTGCGTTCCTGCCCAGCCGCCGCTTTGACATCGAGCTTGAAATGGGTGCCATCGTCGGTACGGCATCTGACGGCCCGATCACCGTGCAAGAAGCCGACGACAACATCTTTGGTTATGTCCTGCTGAACGACTGGTCCGCGCGGGACATCCAAGCCTGGGAGTATCAGCCGCTGGGCCCGTTCCAAGCCAAGACAACCGCAACTTCTGTCAGCCCGTGGATCGTCACCAAGGCTGCCCTGGAACCTTTCCGATGCGACACGCCTGAACGCACCTTCGAATTGCTTGATCACCTGAAGGACTGCGGTCCGATGCTGTATGATATCGATCTGGAAGTGACGATGGCCCCGGATGGCAAAGATGCCAGCACCATCACCCGGACCAACTACAGTGAATTGTATTACTCTGCCGCGCAGCAACTGGCGCACCACTCGACATCGGGCTGCCCGATGAACACCGGTGATCTGCTGGGATCTGGTACAATTTCCGGCGCCACCAAACCTGAACGCGGATCCCTGTTGGAACTCAGCTGGGGTGGTAAAGAGCCGCTGACGCTGGACACGGGTGAAACACGCAGCTTTATCGAGGACGGCGATACGTTGACCCTGAAAGGCGCGGCAAAGGGCGATGGTTACACGATCGGATTTGGCGATTGTGTCGGCACCATCCTGCCCGCCTTAGACACCCCATACGCGCGATAAGGAACTTGTCATGGCCAAGGCATTTGCGTCTCAGACAGACATGGCGGAAAAGAAAATCTCGTTCACCGAAGTTGGTGAGGGGCTTTATGCCTTCACAGCCGAGGGCGATCCGAATTCCGGGGTCATCATTGGCGATGACAGCGTGATGATCGTCGAGGCGCAGGCCACCCCGCGTCTGGCGAATAAGGTGATCGAATGCGTGCGCTCGGTCACCGACAAGCCAATCACCCACGTAGCACTGACCCACTATCACGCGGTGCGTGTGCTAGGGGCCAGCGCGTTTGGCGCGCAACAGATCCTTATGTCCGACATGGCCCGTTCTATGGTTGTCGAACGAGGGCAAGAAGATTGGGACAGCGAGTTTCAACGCTTTCCGCGTCTGTTCCAGGGGCATGAAAGCATTCCCGGTCTGACCTGGCCGACAACCACATTCAGCGACACGATGACTGTGTATCTTGGCAACCGCCGAGTCGACCTGATGCATCTGGGCCGGGCCCATACGGCAGGCGATGTCGTGATCCATGTGCCGGATCAAAACGTGATGTTTACCGGTGACATCGTCGAATACCACTCGGCCTGTTATTGCGGCGACGGACATTTTGGCGATTGGGGAGACACGCTGGACGAGATCAAGTGGTTCGATGTAGACGCAATTGCTCCGGGTCGCGGGGATGCGTTGCTTGGTAAGGACATGGTGAACGCCGCAATCGAAAGCACGCGCGACTTCGTGGACAGCACATATCGCCCAGCAGCCAAAGTGGCTGCCCGTGGCGGTACCCTGAAAGAGGCGCGGGACGCGGTGCGGGCCGAATGTGACCCCAAGTTTTCAGACTATGCGATCTATGAACACTGCCTGCCATTCAACGTATCACGTGCCTATGACGAAGCACGCGGCATCGATACGCCCCGCATCTGGACTGCCCAGCGCGATCTGGAGATGTGGGAGGCGCTGCAGGACTAAGAAAGTCCGCGGACATTGATCCAGATCGTTTTCACAAACGCAAATCGGTGAAACCATAAGCTCAAGACCGCTGGTGCTAGCTGCCAGCGGAACTGAAAAGCGACCTTTCGCGCATCTGCTTGGGGGAAAGCCCATGAATAAGATTTTCGAAGTTCCACTTTATGCTTATGAACGCAGTCCGGATCAGGACGCTGCGACACCTGTTCGACACAAGGTGATTGTGATCGGTGCCGGGCCGGTGGGTCTGGCAGCAGCCATCGATCTGGCGCAGCAAGATGTCGAGGTTGTGGTCCTGGACGACGATGACAAAGTTAGTTTCGGAAGCCGTGCCATCTGCTTTTCCCAGCGCACGTTGGATATTGCTGATCGGCTCGGGTGTGGGCAAAACCTTTTGGAAAAAGGTGTGCGCTGGGACCGTGGCAAAGTGTTTTTTGACGACCGCCAGATCTATGAGTTCAATCTGCAACCTGACGAAGGTTTTGCCAACCCGGCCTTTATTAATCTGCAGCAATACTATCTTGAAAACGTCCTGATGAACCGGCTGCGCGCATTGCAGGCCGAAGGCGCGCCGGTTCAAATACACGGGCGCAACAAGGTCGAGGCTATCGGCACGCATGACGATCATGTCCGGTTGGAGGTCGAAACCCCAGAAGGCCCCTATACGGTCGAGGCCGATTGGTTGATTGCCTGCGACGGTGCCAAGTCGCCCACGCGGCGGATGTTGGGGATCGATTTTGACGGGCGGGTGTTTGAAGACAATTTCCTGATCGCGGATGTGATCATGGAGGCGGACTTTCCATCTGAACGTTGGTTTTGGTTCGACCCCCCATTTAATCGGGGGCAATCAGCCCTGTTGCACAAGCAGCCGGACAATGTCTGGCGTATCGACCTGCAACTGGGCTGGGACATCGACAAAGAGAGCGAGAAACGCCCTGAGAATGTGATCCCGCGCCTAAAAGAGATGCTAGGTGAAGATGTCGAGTTTCAGCTTGAATGGGTCTCGATCTATACGTTCCAATGCCGCCGCATGGAGAGCTTTAGACGCGGTCGCGCGATATTTGCCGGAGACAGCGCACATCAGGTCAGCCCATTTGGGGCACGGGGGGCAAACTCCGGCCTGCAGGACATCGACAACCTGTGCTGGAAACTCAAACTGGTGCTGGATGGCGACGCGCCCGAAAGCTTGCTGGACAGCTATGATTTCGAACGCATACAGGGCGCGGACGAAAACATCCGAAAATCCGGCCGCTCGACCGATTTCATCACGCCGAAATCCGATATGTCCCGCGTGCTAAGGGATGCGGTTCTGGACCTGAGCGAGCACTACGAATTTGCCCGCCCCATGGTAAACTCGGGCCGGCTGAGCGAGCCTTGCACATATGACGGGTCCTCCCTGAATTCGGCCGATGCGCTGGATGGGCCCGCGCAAACGCGCCCCGGCTCGACCTGTCCTGACGTACCTTTGGGCGACGATTTTCTTTTGCCCAAACTGGCCGGACAGTTCACCCTGCTGACTATTGACGCCGATGCGCCGGGCATGCTGCAAGAAGACGAGACCGAAGTCAGGCGGTTGGCGCTGTCGGTCAAGGATGACATGACGCTGGCGCTTAAACGGCGCTATCTGGGCGATGCGCCAAGCGCGGTCTATTTGATCCGCCCGGATCAGCATGTGGCTGCGCGGCGCGGCACCTATGAAGAAAACGCGTTCCGGCATGCGATCCGCCGGGCCAGTGGGAAGGAGTAACCGACATGGCTGATCTGATCCTCACCCCGAATATCGAGAAGGCGGATGACTTCTATGCGGAGTTGTTGGCGGCGCATGATCACATGGCTAAAGTCGACAGTGACGCGTTGAACGCGCGGCTGGTTCTGGTTCTTGCCAATCACATCGGCGACAACGCGGTTCTGGCCCAAGCGATCGACGCGGCACGACTGAAGACAACTTAGCGAGGGCACCGCGTGAACAAAACCGTTCTTTATGATTTTTGGAGATCCTCGGCCAGCTACCGGGTCCGGATTGCTCTGAATTTGGCCGGGATCACATACGACGCAGTTGTCGTGGATCTGGTCAGCGGAGACCAAAAGGGCGACGCGCATCGATCGCGCAACCCGCAATGTCTGGTCCCTGTTCTGGAGATTGACGGGCTGAAATTGACACAATCTTTAGCCATCATTGAATATCTGGACCGCACACGGCAGCTAAACCTGTTGCCCGAAGACCCGGCTGATCGCGCCAAAGCACAGGCGCTGGCCCAGTCCTTAGCGGTCGATATACACCCGATCTGCAATCTTGCCGTCGCCAAACATGCGACCACGCTCAGCGCGGATGCCACCGACATGCCCGGCGCGTGGATGCGGCACTTTATTCACCCGGGACTGAAGGCGTTCGAAGCACTGCTGGCCGGGTTCAAGCAAGCGCCTTATTGCACAGGCGCGCAACCCGGGCTGGCCGATCTGTGCCTGGTTCCTCAGCTTTACAACGCGCGGCGTTGGGAGGTTGATCTGTCACACATGCCACACCTGTTGGCTGTCGAGGCCGCCTGCAGCGATCATCCGGCCTTTGCTGCAGCCCATCCTGACCAGCACGCGTCAGACTAGCCAGAACAAATACGTTTTCCAAAGCCTTCCGGTGACTCGGTTCGTGGCGCTCAGCACAGACCCTGTGTGCACGTGCGGGTAGTCCAGAGCGTCGGTTGGACGTAGCATTGTTCCAATGCAAAATGAGGTTCAGATGCCAGAAATCACCGGTTACCATGCACATGTCTATTTCGACGCAGACACGCAAGCGACAGCGCAACAGGTCTGCGAAGAGATGGCGCGCCTTTTTCCCGTCCAAATGGGACGGATGCACACGCGGAATGTAGGACCGCATCCGCGCTGGAGTTGCCAGCTGGGCTTTGCGGCAGGCGCGTTTGATCAGGTCATTCCATGGCTGATGCTAAACCGACAAGGGTTGACGATCTTCACTCATCCGGAAACCGGTGATCATCTTGCAGATCACCGTGATCGCGCAATCTGGATGGGCGAGATGCTGGACTTGGATCTATCCATTTTTGACAAGGCTCACGCCTGAATCAGGGC
This sequence comes from Ruegeria sp. EL01, assembly GCF_900313035.1. Classification (GTDB taxonomy): domain Bacteria; phylum Pseudomonadota; class Alphaproteobacteria; order Rhodobacterales; family Rhodobacteraceae; genus Ruegeria. Next base: position 335,099 of record NZ_OMPS01000041.1, read on the forward strand.
GCGCGCCTGATCTCGCAGGACGAATTTCTGGACCTTGCCCGTTGACGTCTTGGGCAAGGTTCCGAACACCACCGATTTTGGCGCTTTGAAATGGGCCATGTTGTCCCGGCAAAAGACGATCAGCTCTGCTTCGGTGACTGAGGCATCTGGTTTGAGTTCGACAAACGCACAAGGCGTTTCGCCCCACTTCTCATCCGGCCGGGCCACGACTGCGGCCTCCATCACGGCGGGGTGTTTGTACAACACACCTTCAATCTCGACAGATGAAATATTCTCCCCCCCCGAGATGATGATGTCTTTGGACCGGTCTTTCAAAGCGATGTAGCCATCGGGATGCATCACACCCAAATCACCAGAGGCAAACCAGCCGCCAGAAAAGGCGCCATCCGTAGCCTCGGGGTTTTTCAGATACCCTTTCATCACCACGTTGCCCTGCATGAATATCTCACCCATGGTTTCGCCATCGGCGGGCACCGGATCCAAGGTTTCCGGGTCGGCTACCATCAGCCCAGACAAGGCCGTGTATCTGACCCCCTGCCGCACTTTGAGACCGGCCCTTTCTTCGGCGGTCTTGCCATCCCATTCTTCTTTCCATGCACACACGACCGATGGGCCGTAGGTTTCGGTCAGCCCGTAGACATGGGTCACCTCGATACCCATCGCCTCCATCGCTTCGATTACCGCAGCAGGCGGCGGCGCACCGGCGGTCATCACCTTGATCTGGTGGTCGAAATCCTTGAGGTGATCTGGCGCATGGGCAAGCATGTTCAAAACGATTGGCGCGCCGCAAAAATGGGTAACCTGTTCATCCCGGAATGCCGCATAGATTGGTTCGGCCCGCACCGCACGCAAACAGACCGAGACCCCCGCGTTGGCCGCCATGGCCCAAGGAAAGCACCAGCCATTGCAGTGAAACATCGGCAGCGTCCACAGGTAGACAGAATGCTTGGGCATATCCCAGTCCAGAATGTCCGACTGCGCATTCAGCGTGGCCCCACGATGGTGATAGACCACGCCCTTTGGGTTACCGGTTGTTCCCGACGTGTAATTCAGAGTGATCGCGTCCCATTCATCCGCAGGTAGGGACCACTGGAACTCCGGGTCTCCCTCGCTCAGCAATGCGTCAAAGGTCAGGTCCCCCAGACGCACGCCGCCATCAAAGCTGGGATCTTCGATATCGATGACCAGAAGGTCACGCTCGACCTGCTTTAGGGCCTCTTTGACGACTTCCGAAAACTCGGGGTCGACGATTAGCACCTTGGCCTCTGCATGGTTCAGAATGAAAGCGATGACCGGCGCATCCAATCGCGTGTTGATCGCATTCAGAACCGCGCCTGCCATGGGAACCCCAAAATGCGCCTCATACATTTCGGGGATATTGGCGGCGATGATCGAAACCGTATCACCCTGCCCTATGCCCCGCGCGGCCAAGGCGCTGGCCAGCCGACGGCAGCGGGCATAGGTATCTGCCCAAGTGTATCTGCGAACCCCATACACCACCGACGGGTAATCCCGATACACCTGCGCGGTGCGCTCAATAAAACTGAGCGGCGACAGAGGCGTGTAGTTTGCGCGGCATTTATCCAAATGACGTTCGTAGATGTTTGGGGCAGTCATCCGCGGATCCTCCGTAATCGCAGTGCACGCGACTTGAGCATAAAGTCACCCGTCTGACAAACCCGTAGAAATACGTCGCTCGCGCCGACTGGCGATACGGGATGATGTGATCTGGCCCTATCTACATCCGGTCTTTCGCGGTGATCTGAAGCATCTTAAACACATGCAGGGACATGGTCAGTCCATCTCCCGCGCACCGCATCTCATTGAAAGGACATGTCATGGACGGCACGTTCAACGAAAACGATCTTTCCCGCGTGGTCGAGGCCGATCGCGCCCATATCTGGCACCACCTGATCCAGCATAAACCCTTTGAAACCAATGATCCGCGCATCATTGTCGAAGGCAAAGGCATGCGTGTCTGGGATCAGAAGGGCAAAGAGCATCTGGATGCGGTCTCGGGCGGGGTCTGGACTGTGAACGTGGGCTATGGCCGCGAATCGATCTGTAAGGCGGTGTACGACCAGTTGATGAAGCTGTGTTACTTCGCCAATTCAGCCGGCTCGATCCCCGGTGCCCTGTTTGCCGAAAAGCTGATCGAAAAGATGCCAGGCATGAGCCGGGTTTATTATACGAACTCAGGCTCTGAGGCGAACGAGAAAGCCTTCAAGATGATCCGCCAGATCGCGCACAAGCGCTATGGTGGCAAAAAGACCAAGATCCTGTATCGCGATCGCGATTACCACGGATCGACTCTGGCGACCATGTCGGCGGGTGGGCAAGACGAGCGTAACGCGCAATATGGCCCCTTCGCGCCGGGTTTCGTGCGGGTGCCCCATTGCATGGAGTATCGTAAGCACGAGCTGGATGGCGCGCCTGTTGAGAACTTTGGTGAATGGGCGGCCAATCAGATCGAAGAGGTGATCCTGCGTGAAGGCCCCGAGACGGTTGGCGCATTGTGCCTTGAGCCGGTCACCGCCGGTGGCGGTGTGATCGAAGCGCCAGAAGGGTATTGGCCGCGCGTACAGGAGATCTGCAAGAAATACGATATCCTGCTGCATATTGATGAGGTCGTTTGCGGCGTTGGCCGTACCGGCACCTGGTTCGGCTATCAGCAGTATGGTATCAAGCCCGATTTCGTGACCATGGCCAAAGGCGTTGCCTCAGGCTATGCCGCGATTGCATGCATGGTCACCACCGAGGAAGTCTTTGACATGTTCAAGGACGACACCAGCGACCCGATGAACTATTTCCGCGATATCTCGACCTTTGGCGGCTGCACCGCCGGTCCAGCGGCCGCGATCGAAAACATGCGGATCATCGAAGACGAAAACCTGCTGGGCAATTGCGTCGACATGGGCGACCGCATGACAGCGAACCTGCAGGCACTGATGGAAAAGCACAAGGTTATTGGCGACGTACGCGGCAAAGGCTTGTTCCTTGGGGCCGAGCTTGTCGCGGACCGTTCGACCAAGGAACCGGTGGATGAGAAGCTGGCACAGGCCGTTGTTGCGGATTGCATGGCGCAGGGCGTGATCATCGGCGTTACCAACCGCTCGATCCCCAGCCGCAACAACACGTTGTGCTTCTCGCCAGCTTTGATCGCGACGGCGGATGACATCGACCAGATCACCGATGCAGTCGACGGCGCGTTGGGCCGGGTGTTTAGCTGATCTGATACCTGGGCACCTGCCCTGTAGAAATTATCAAAACCGGCGCCACCTGCGCCGGTTTTTCGTTGAAACACGAGAGTTTGCCAATTTCCCGAACTCGGATAGCCTGCAACCACCACATCCTGACGCAGGAGACCCTCTCGATGTTACGCAATCTCGTCGCAGCCCTCATCCTTGCCATCGCCGCTCCGGCCTCTGCTGATGACGGCAGCGGCTTTCCGCAGATCATCGGCACCTGGACCGGCACCTATCTGGTGGCCTTCGCCAAATCGAACCCAAACCACGATAAAGGTCTGCTGCAGACCGAGATGGAGCTGGAAATCACGAAGCTGGACGGCAACCTGATCACCGCCACCAACCGCTGGCGGCGGATCGGTGACAAGGAGTGGATCGTCGAAGAGGCAATGGGCACCTTCAGCCTGGATGACCCCACGCGCTTTGTTTTGGCCGAGGCCGGGATATCGGGCGATGATGTGTCTTCAGGTATTTTCAACGGGGTCTATGTGGATGACGTGCTTATGGTCACCTATGCTGGTCCGGAAACCGGGGTCGCCTTTGCAGCACAATTGGTGAAGAAGGAAGGTAAGTAGATTGTAACGGATCATTAATTGGGGCGCGAGATTTCGACCTCTTCAAAACGGAATGTACCTGTGCCAAATGCCGCCAGACCAATGCCCGTTCCCCCATTGGAATTGCGGGAATTTGTTGACCGCTTCGAAAAGGGTACCTGAATAAGTTTCGCTCCGTTCGCGTAGAACAATACATGCGGACCACGCACTTGAAAGCTCAGCAAGTTCGGACCATCCGTCTTGATTGCTTCATGTTCGGCACTATGCACGGCGCGCAGTTGGCGCCCGTCTTTCTGGAGGACATGGAAGCGTCCTTGCCCGTCAACTGATAGTGCCAGATACCGTCCCAACTTACCGCTGCCCACAAGAATTCCCGCACCGCCTTTCGCATCGTTCTGGCTTTCTACAAGTGCCGAAATCAGAAGATCCTCGGTGGGCTCTACGGAATCTGCATCCGGAAATTTGACCCAGGCGATATCGTTATAGTGAAGACTTTGCGGGTTTTTACGGTTTTCCATCACTAGGTCTCCATCTGAGACGTAGATCACCCATTGCGACTTTGTCGGATTGAAAAAGATCTGCCCGCCAAGCATTAAGGACTGATCTTCGCCATCAAAGGTCTCTTTTATGACGTCAGGTGCTTCGATCCCGGCCGCTTGTTCCTGCGCGAACACGGTCGTTGAAAAGCTGACGGAGATTAACGCGGTGGCGACAGCTGTTTTTGCAAACTCTTTGATGAAAGCCATATCTTGAAATCCTGCGCTCAACTATTTGGTTCTATGTAGAAAGATCTGCATCTAAAAAGTGTTTTTACTAGGGCGGTTTCCCTCACCTTGGTGTCTTGCGGCAATCGATCGCAAGTTACCACTTTTTTGATACAAAAAAAGCCGCCCCATACGGGACGGCCCTTCATTCACTGTCTCTTTGCAGAGGATCAGGCGGTCAGAGCTGCCTGTGCCTGGGCGACGATCGCGCCGAACGCTTCTGGTTCGTGCACGGCCAGGTCGGCCAGGACTTTGCGATCCACTTCAATACCGGCCAATGTCAGGCCGTTGATGAAGCGGGAATATGTCAGTGCTTCGTCATGGCTACGCACAGCAGCGTTGATCCGCTGGATCCACAACGCGCGGAAGTTGCGCTTGCGGTTCTTGCGGTCACGGGTTGCGTACTGGTTGGCCTTGTCGACGGCCTGAGAGGCAACCTTGAAGGTGCTTTTACGACGACCATAGTAGCCTTTTGCGGCCTTGATGATCTTCTTGTGACGAGCGTGGGTTACGGTTCCACCTTTAACGCGGGACATCTCTAAATCTCCTCTTAACGGTCGTAGGGCATGAAGCCCTTGACGATCTTGGCGTCGGGGGCGGACAGGGTGGTGTTGCCACGGGCATCGCGGATGAATTTCTTGGTCCGCTTGATCATGCCGTGACGTTTGCCGGCCTGGCCAGCAAGGACCTTACCGGTCGCAGTCACCTTAAAGCGCTTCTTGGCGCTCGACTTTGTCTTCATCTTAGGCATTTCCGTCTCCTTTCGGGGTTCGGTACAAAACGCGACTCGGCATGCCACATTGGCCGGTCACGCGATCAGAAGCGCCGTTTACGCAAGTTCGGTCATACTGGCAAGGGGGTTTGGACCAGAATCTGCGGTTTTTGCAGGTCGGTCAGGCACCGGGGCGACGTGCGCCGCCCCGGTGGTGTTGATTAGTGGCCGAATTTGCGGATTTCACCGCTTTTCAGCCGCTCGCTATAGGATGCAAGCTCCTGTCGCACCACTTTCATCAGGAAGTAGAGCGCAAAGACGTTCACAACCGCCATCGCGAAGATCGCCGCATCCGAGAAGTCGATGACCGGGCCAAGATTGGCGGCGGCACCGATGACCACGAAAATGCAGAAGATGACCTTGAACACCAGTTCCTTGGTGTGGCCTTCGCCGAACAGATAGGTCCAGGCCTTGAGGCCATAGTAGGACCAGCTGATCATGGTGGAGAAGGCAAACAGGATCACCGCGATCGCGAGGATATACGGGAACCAGCTGAACGCACTGCCGAAGGCGGCCGAGGTCAGACTGACACCCGAGTTTCCGTCAACAGTTGCGATGGCTGTGCCCGCTTCGTTCAGCATGTAGTTGCCGGTTTCCGGATCAATGATCAACTGTTGGGTGATGATGATGACCAGAGCGGTCATTGTGCAGATCACCACAGTGTCGATGAACGGCTCCAACAGGGACACAAAGCCTTCGGTGATCGGTTCTTTGGTCCGAACCGCCGAGTGCGCAATCGCAGCCGAGCCAACGCCCGCCTCGTTCGAGAACGCCGCACGTTTGAAGCCCTGAATCAGCGCTCCGACCATGCCGCCTGCAACACCCAGACCGGTGAAGGCACCAGCAAAGATCTGGCCAAAGGCCCAACCGATCATGTCAGCATTCATGATGATGATGACCAACGCGGCGAGCACATACAGGATACCCATGAAAGGTACGACTTTCTCGGTCACGCGTGCGATTGATTTCAGACCACCGACGATGACCATGAACACCACGGCTGCAAAGACGATTCCGGTAATCCAGCCCGGATAGTCGCCGACAATGCCTGCGATCTGCTGATGCGCCTGGTTGGCCTGGAACATGTTGCCCCCGCCCAGCGCGCCCAGAATACAGAAGATCGAGAACAGGACCGCCAGTATCTTACCACCCGGCAGGCCCAATTCACTGAACCCTTTGGACATGTAGTACATCGGGCCACCCGAAACCGTGCCGTCTTCGTATTCATTTCGGTATTTAACACCCAGCGTACACTCGGTGAATTTTGACGCCATCCCAAGAAGACCCGCAAGGATCATCCAGAATGTTGCGCCCGGCCCACCGATCCCGACGGCCACCGCCACACCGGCAATGTTGCCTAAACCGACTGTGCCGGACAACGCTGTAGCAAGCGCCTGGAAGTGACTGACCTCACCCGCATCATTGGGATCGGAATAGTCACCTTTCACCAAGCTGATCGCATGGCTGAAAAACCGCGCCTGCACGAACGCGAAATACAGCGTGAAAACCGACGCCGCGATCACCAACCACATCACGATCCACGGGAAACTGGTTCCCGGCAGGGGCGCAAATATGAAGCTGACGAAAGGTCCAGTCAGATCGGCAAACGCCTGATTGATTTTTTCATCCAACCCCGGCGCTTCTTGCGCGGATGCGGACGTGGCCATAAAGGCCGCAACCGCAGGAAGACTATAGTGTTTTAGAGATTTCATCATTCTGCCTCCCCTCAATTCACAACCGTGACCGGAACATCTGCGTGCATCACCAGATTTTGTGTCGAGCTGCCGAACAGACGTTTCTTGAACCCATCCGCCGAAGCCCGGCCAACGACAATTTGTACACCGCCATTCTCAACCGTTATGGAATTCAGCGTTTCCGCCACGTCTCCGTGACGCACTATTCCATGCGCTTCAAATCCAGCTGCTTTCAGAGCGTCAACAGCCGGCGTGACGATGCGTGTCGTCGCCAGATCAACCTCTTCTTCGCGCCGCTTGTGACGCTGTGCGTTTTCTTCCGGTGTTTGGAAAGTGTAGGGGGACCATTCGATTACATATGCAACCAGAAGTTCGCATGTCCCGATCCGCTTGGCCAAGTCTTTGGCAAATGCGATCGCGCGTTCTCCGGTTTCTGTCCCGTCCAGTCCTATGACAATCTTTGTTGTCATCTCGTTCCTCCATTATTGTTAATTTTACCGGGGCCCGTGCCCCCGGCAGAGCAGCCGGAACTTGGAACATTTGGCTTTGACTGCCCTTAGGTCATTTATCAAGAAATTCTACCTGAAAAGGAAACTCATTTTGCCGAATTCACCCATAAGTGTCGTAAAATGCTGAAAATTAGTGCTTTTTTGAATGTCAGAAACGACAGCAGCGGCGTCACAAGGTGTAAAACCTGATGAAGCCGCTGCCAGAATCTCTCAAATCAGTCGGGGTCTTGGCTCCGTTTACTCCGGATCTGTGCTGTAAATCAGGCGCTCGTCACAAGGGGCGACGCGCAAGATGTTCGTCGAGCCGGGCACGTTGAAGGGCACACCTGCTGTCACAACGATCTGATCGGTTTCGGTGGCAAATCCACCTGCGCGGGCTGCGCGGGCTGCATTCACAACGGCACTTTTGAACCGCTCCAACTCGGGCGTCATCACGCAGTTGCATCCCCAACTAAGGCACAATCTGCGCGCCGTCCCTTTTTGTGAGGTCATGGCGATGATCGGCACACCGGGTCGTTCGCGCGCGGTCAGCGACGCCGTTGTCCCGCTTTGAGTAAAACAACAGATCGCCTTGATGTCCGTTTTCTCGGCAATTTCACGGGCAGCCGCGACGATACCATCCGCTACAGTGGTTCCCTTGGCGCTGCGCGAGGCCGCGATGATCTGGGTATAGGTCGGATCAGCCTCAACCTCGATCGCGACCTTGTTCATGGTCTGCACAGCCTCGATCGGATATGAGCCAGCCGCAGATTCAGCGCTGAGCATGATGGCGTCGGTCCCCTCGTAGATCGCGGTTGCCACGTCCGAGACTTCGGCTCGCGTGGGCATCGGGCTTTCAATCATGCTTTCCAGCATTTGCGTGGCAACGATTACAGGCTTGGCGGCACCACGACAGCGTCGAACCAAACGTTTCTGGATCGGGGGAACAGCCGAAACCGGCAATTCAACACCAAGATCTCCGCGGGCGACCATGATCCCGTCTGACGCGGCGAGGATATCGTCAAACGCTTCGACCGCCGCAGGTTTTTCGATCTTGGACAGGATGGCAGCGCGGCCATCAGCCAGCGCACGAGCTTCGAACACATCCTTGGCACGCTGCACAAAGCTCAGCGCCAGCCAGTCAACGCCCAGTTGGCAGACAAATTCCAGATCATCGCGATCCTTGGCCGAAAGCGCGGCCAGCGGCAGAACGACATCCGGAACGTTCACGCCCTTGCGGTTCGATATTGTGCCACCGACTTCCACACTGCAATTGGCAAAGTCCTGACCACACTCCTGCACGAACAGGCGTATCTTGCCATCATTGACCAGCAGACGCGAGCCAGGCTCGAGAGCCGCAAAAATCTCGGGGTGTGGCAGGCAAACTCGGGCACTGTCCCCTGCAGCAGAGTCCAGATCCAGGCGAAATGAGGCGCCCTCTTCCAGCTCTTCCGCGTCCGTGGCGAACACACCCACACGCAGCTTGGGACCCTGAAGATCGGCCAGAATGGCGATCGGACTATCGAGATCTTTTTCGACCTGCCGAATAATGCGATGCCGTTCGCGGATTTCATCATGACTGCCATGGCTCATGTTCAGACGAAACACATCGGCCCCAGCCTCGTGCAGAGCGCGGATGGTGTCATAATCATTAGACGCCGGTCCCAGCGTCGCCACGATTTTTACATTTCTCAGGCGTCGCATTGGTGGTTGCTCTCCTAGATCTCTCAATGTTACCGCAAACAGCGTTTAGGGTGCTTATTGCGCAATTCCCTTTCTGAGGCAACTGCACTACACCTGCGGCAAACTTGATGACAGGCACATGACGTACACCCCATTCTTTACGCACGGCGAGGATCGCCCGTCCCGCTGGTTGATCACATGCGACCACGCAACAAACACGGTCCCCCCAGAAATCAACGGCGGAGATCTGGGCCTGCCCCGCGAAGATATGGAGCGTCACATCGCCTATGATGTCGGGGCTTACGAGGTTTCGAAACATCTGGGCGAGATCCTTAACGCCCCTGTCATTGCGGCCAACTTCTCGCGTCTGGTGATCGATCCGAACCGAGGTGAGGATGATCCAACGCTGTTGATGAAGCTTTACGATGGCTCGATCATTCCGGGTAATCGTCATGCTGATGGGGCCGAGCGCGAGCGGCGACTGAACATGTGCTACCGCCCCTACCATCAAGCTTTGGAACGTATGGCGGCCCTGCCCCATGCCGTGATCGTGTCCATGCACTCATTCACACGGCAACTCCGTGGACGTGACCCGCGCCCGTGGCATGTCGGTGTATTGCACACTTCGGACGAGCGTTTCGCGGATCCGTTGATCAACCTGTTAAAGGCCGAAGGTGATCTGTGTATTGGCGTGAACGAGCCTTATACAGGCGTGCTGCCCGGTGATGCGATAGACAGGCATTGCACGGTACACGGGCGTGCCAACGCGCTGATTGAATTGCGCAATGACCTGATCGCGGATCACCATGGGCAACGCGAATGGGCGGAACGACTGGCCAAGATTCTGCAAGACGCCCTGGCAGATAGCTGCCTGTGACATAAGGGCCAGTAGCGGCCACTTTAAGCCTCACGCTATTGTGAGGCTGCCCCTCAATTCCCATATTATTAGGGCGAAGGAGGCGAAGATGACACAGGAATTCCTGACAAGTGTTTTCGGCTGGATGACCGTTCTCAACATTGCCGTTTTATTGTTTACCACCCTGATGATCGTGATCTTGCAGGACTGGATCGCTGGCGTTCATGGCCGCATGTTTCAGATGGAAAAAACGGACGTCAAAAAGGCGTACTTCCGATATCTGGCAAACTACAAGATCCTGATTATTGTGTTCTGTCTGATGCCATGGCTGGCGCTGCACCTCGCCTGAGGTAGTCACTGACAATTATCCTCGCCCCCCCCCCCCGCGCGGCAATGCTGTTTATTGTAACACGGCCCGGGGATTGCTAGGTCAGTCAAGTTGAACACGCTAACCAGTCGGAGCCCAACCATGGATCAGCAAACCGAAATCGAACTTCAGGCCGCTGCCTTCCGCCGGTTGCAAAAACACCTGATGCAGGACCGGACGGATGTGCAAAACATCGACATGATGAACCTGACCGGTTTCTGCCGAAACTGCCTGTCGCGTTGGTATCAGGAAGCGGCCAACGAAAAAGGCATCGAGATGGGTAAGGATGAGGCCCGTCAGAGTTTCTACGGCATGACGATGGATGAGTGGAAAACCAACTATCAGACTGACGCCAGCCCCGAGAAAAAGGCCGCATTCGACGTCGCTTTTGAAGAAAACGTGGGTAAGAAAGACTAGTTTACCGCGTTGATGTATTGAAAGCCCGCCGGTCTGGCGGGCTTTTTGCGTCTTTGCCCTCAGATTGCGGCTTTTCGGCTTTCGTCCAGATAAATCTCACGCAGACGTTTGGCGATCCGACCCGGTGTTCCGTCACCCAGCTGCACACCGTCAATTTCGACTACCGGCATCACGAACGCGCTGGCCGAGGTGGTGAAGGCCTCATCCGCCTCCTTCGCCTCGTCAATGGTAAACAGGCGCTCTTCGATTTCCATCTGTGCCTCAGCCGCCATGCGCAGCACCGCCTTGCGGGTGATGCCGTGCAAGATGTCGGTCGACAATGGACGAGTAACGATTTTACCATTCTTGACGAAGTAAGCGTTGTTGCTGGTGCCTTCGGTCACGTAGCCATCTTCGATCATCCACGCATCATCCGCGCCAGCCTTTTTCGCCATCATCTTGCCCATCGAAGGATAGAGCAGTTGAACCGTTTTGATGTCGCGGCGACCCCACCGGATATCATCAATTGAGATAATCTTGGCGCCTTTGCGGGAAGCTGGGCTATCCGCCAGTCCAGGCTTGTTCTGAGTGAACAAAACGATGGTTGGTTTAGTGTCATCGGACGGGTACACAAAATCTCGGTCACCGTCGCTTCCACGCGTGACCTGAAGGTAAATCATCCCCTCTTCGATGTCGTTCAGCTCTACCAGCTTGCGGTGAATGATCAGCAGATCCTCTTTGCTGCACGGCGCAGCCATATCCAATTCGTCCAAAGACCGTTTCAGCCGGACCGCGTGACCTTCAAAATCGATCAGCTTTCTGTCCAGAACGCTGGTGACTTCGTAAACGGCATCCGCCATCAGAAAGCCCCGATCAAAGATCGAAATCTTGGCCTCAGCCTCAGGCAGGTATTCGCCATTCACGTAAACGGTGCGGGTCATGTCTTGTCTCCTCAGCCCCAGAGCGCCACTTCGGGTGGGTGCACTCCGGCATCATCAAAAGTCAGCGGGGTGTTGCGGTCTTCGGCCAACAGAAGCGGGCCGTCAAGGTCCGTTACCATCGCACCATGCGCCAGCAATGTCGCAGGCGCCATGGCCAGTGAGCTGCCGACCATACATCCAACCATGACGCGATACCCCTCGGCCAGCGCAGCCGCCCGCAGTTGAAGCGCCTCGGTCAGGCCGCCGGTTTTGTCGAGCTTGATATTGACCACATCGTATTTGCCCTTGAGGGCCGGGAGGCTTGACGGGTCATGACAGGATTCATCTGCGCAAACCGGCACCGGTCGCTCCATCCCGATCAGGGCGTCGTCGCCCCCAGCGGGCAGAGGTTGCTCGACCAGCGCAACGCCAAGCCGCACCAGATGCGGGGCCAGATCGGCGTAAACCTCGGCTGACCAGCCTTCGTTGGCATCGATGATGATGGTCGCGTCCGGGGCACCGGCGCGCACGGCCTCGAGCCGGGGCATGTCATCGGGCGTTCCCAGCTTGATCTTCAGCAGGGGGCGGAACGCATTTTGGGCAGCCTGAGCGCGCATGGCCTCGGGTGTGTCCAAAGACAAGGTGTAAGCTGTAATCTCGGGGCCCGGTACCGGAAGGCCCGCCAGTTCCCATGCCCGTTTGCCTGCTTGTTTGCACTCCAGATCCCACAGCGCGCAATCAACCGCATTGCGGGCTGCACCTGCAGACAGCAGATCCATCAGACTTTCGCGTGTAAAATCCGCGGGCAGACCTGCAATCTCGGCCTCGACCGATGCCAGCGTTTCATCGTAACGGGCATAGGGAACACACTCGCCCCAGCCCTGATGCGTACCGTCAGACAGGCGTACCGTCAGGACTTCGGCCTGGGTTCGTGACCCACGGGAAATGGTAAAAACCTGTGCCAGCCGGAATACATCCCGCGAAACATCAATCTGCATGCTTGTTCCCTTGTTTGCCTGATCGGGTGTCGGGCGACCATCATATTGGTCGCTCAACACTCGAGCCTCTTACAGTGCCGCCAACGCGTCGACCAGCTTGCCCGAGCCAAAGCGGAACGGATCAGTCGCAGGCAGACCCATTTCTGCCTCAACCTTTGCCAGATAAGCACTGGCATCTGCTTCGCTCATATGCTGGGTGTTGACCGAGATGCCAACGACCTGACACTCTGGGTTCGCAACCTTGGCCAGTGCCAACGCCGTATCCCGAAGAGTTGCAAGCGACGGCAGCTGATAGGTTGGCAATCCGCGCATGTGTTCACGGGTAGGCTCGTGGGACAGGATCAACGCATCCGGTTGACCACCATGGATCAGCGCCATGGTCACGCCGGAATAAGACACGTGGAACAGCGACCCCTGCCCTTCGATCAGGTCCCAGTGGTCGTTGTCATTGTCCGGCGTCAACCATTCGACCGAACCGGCCATGAAATCCGCGATCACCGCGTCCAATGGGACACCGTCACCAGTGATCAGAATGCCGGTCTGACCGGTGGCGCGGAAGGTGGACTTCATGCCCCGCTTGCGCATCTCGGCATCCATCGCCATGGCCGTGTACATCTTGCCAACCGAGCAATCGGTACCCACGGCGAGACAGCGCTTGCCTTTGCGTTTGATGCCATTGGCGATCGGGTATTCGACTTCGGGCACACGGACATCGTGCAACTTGCGGCCGGTTGCTTCGGCCACGGCGACCAGATCGGGTTCGTCACGCAGCAAGTTATGCAAACCGGACGCCAGATCGAAACCTTCCTCCAGCGCCATCACCAGAACCTTTTTCCATTCCTGACTGATCACGCCACCCCGGTTGGCCACACCGATAACCAGCGTCTTGGCACCGGCGTCGCGCGCCTCGGCCAGGGTCATGTCGGTCAGGCCCAGGTCTGCCTTGCACCCATCCATCCGGTATTGCCCGACAGCATTTTCCGGGCGCCAGTCCTTGATGCCAATAGCCACTTTGGCCGCCAATTGGTCGGGCGCATCGCCCAAAAACAGCAGATACGGTGTATCGATCATTGCGGTGCACTCCTTTGATTCTGGCATAAGCTAGAGAAGCAACAAGACGAGCATTTCGCGTTTTAAATGATTGCCCGATATTCGCACGCGACATTCTTGCTCATTTTTCGGAATTCACGCGAAAATCTTCGAAGTTTTCAAACTGATTAAACTTTCATCGCTTGTTTCCAACCTAATTGACGTACATTCTGCGCCTGCATTGCCGCACTTGCACAATGATGCTTGCGCTACTCTGCGCAATTTAATACCTCATTGAGCAAGAAAATCGCAATTTCATTACTCACGTGAGGTCCAGATGAGTTTCCGCATCCAACCTGCCGCACCGGCTCGGCCCAATCGCTGCCAATTGTTTGGTCCCGGTTCGAACACCAAGCTGTTTCCTAAGATGGCGGCATCGGCCGCGGATGTGATCAATCTGGATCTTGAGGACTCGGTGGCCCCGTCGGACAAGGATACCGCCCGCGCCAATGTGATCGAGGCGTTAAACACCGTCGATTGGGGCGACAAATACATGTCCGTGCGCATCAACGGGTTGGACACGCCTTACTGGTACCGCGACGTGGTCGATGTGCTGGAACAAGCCGGAGACCGTCTGGATCAGATCATGATCCCAAAGGTCGGGTGCGCGGCGGATGTCTATGCAGTTGACGCGCTGGTCACAGCGATCGAGCGCGCCAAGGGGCGGACCAAACCGATCTCGTTCGAGGTCATCATCGAATCCGCAGCTGGCGTCGCGCATGTCGAAGAAATCGCAGCATCATCCCCCCGGATGCAAGCGATGAGCCTGGGGGCCGCCGATTTCGCCGCTTCGATGGGCATGCAAACCACCGGTATCGGCGGTACGCAGGAAAACTACTATATGCTGCGCGAAGGCGAAAAGCACTGGTCCGATCCATGGCATTGGGCGCAGGCCGCAATCGTCGCCGCCTGTCGTACGCATGGTGTACTGCCTGTAGACGGCCCGTTTGGCGACTTTTCGGATCATGACGGCTACATCGCGCAGGCCAAACGCTCGGCAACGTTGGGCATGGTCGGAAAGTGGGCTATTCACCCCAAGCAGATCGCGCTGGCCAATCAGGTCTTTACCCCATCGGATGAGGCCGTGTCAGAGGCCCGTGAAATCCTGGCCGCCATGGAACAAGCCAAAGCCAATGGTGAAGGCGCAACTGTCTACAAGGGCCGGCTGGTCGACATCGCATCAATCAAGCAGGCCGAGGTTATCGTTGCCCAGGCTGAATTGATCGCGTCGAACGGCTAAGTCACAGACAACATCAAAAAACGCAAAAGGCGCCGTGATGGCGCCTTTTTTGTTTCTAATGGACTGTCTTTTTGATTTCAGCGGCCGAACACGTCGTTCGGCGTCCAGGTGAAGCGCTCGCCCTGCTTACCCCATTTCATCATCAGGCATGACGATCCGTATTTCTGAAAATACTTGATCTTCAAAGGGTACCATCCGGCTTGCGGAACTTCGACCTCGGTCCGTTGATTGGCTTCGCACGGCTGTCGCCCGTTCACATACCCAATCTGCTGCCCACCAATCCACGCTTCGAGCCCATCATTCGACCACGTCTCGAGTTCATAGACGCCCGCCGCGTCGAAACGGATATACCCGGAAATATCGGCAGCAACGTTGTAGGCCTTGTTAAACGTAAGGACTGGGTCGCCATCTTCAGTATCGCGATAATCCAAACCCTTCAAAGGTGGTCCGGCTTTTGCCTTTTTCAGAAGATGCTTCACTTTGGACAGGTTTTGAATTTTCCGCGGCGGGTTCCCCTCCCACGCGTATTTCACATCCAGCCCTGCCTTAGGGCTGGGTTGCGGGCTCGCAGGTTGCAGTTTCAGAGGCGCGGAAATTGAAGCGCTGGCAATGAGCGCAATGGCAAGAGCCATCGCCCCGGTTCGAACGTAATTCATATTTGTCTCCCTGTGCGCCCTATTCTTTGGATTGGTTCCAATGGCGACGTCATTGAGATGACACTAGGACGTGAGTTTTTACCCTGCAAGAGCGTGAAAGTTCACAATTTCACCGTCAGGCCCGCAAATCCTTGGGTGATCCCATCACCACATAAGACGTAATTGAGGTGACATGCGGCAGGGTTCCCAGCACCTCGGTATGGAATGTTTTATAAGATGGCAGGTCAGCGCATTCGACCCGTAGCAGATATTCGATGGTGCCAGTGATGTTATGACACTCGACCACTTCAGGTGCCCGCTGCAGCGCGCGTTCGAACCCCTCTTGCGCCGCTTTGGTATGCTCCCCCAGACCGACACCGATATAGGCGACAAACCCAACGCCCAGTGCCGCCGGGTTCAAGACCGCCCGGTAGCCGCTGATCACACCAGCCCGCTCCAGCTCTTGCACACGGCGCAGGCAGGCGGACGGGGACAGCCCAACGCGATCTGCAAGTTCCAGATTGCTGATACGCCCATCCAGAGAAAGCTCTCGCAATATTTCGTGGTTTATTCGATCAATTTTCACCATTAGTTGCAGAAAATATGCAAGCGCGCACGAAAACGCAATTTCATTTACCATCAAAGCGGCAATTATCCACTTTATGACTTATGACATTTTGCTGGCCCTGATCACCTTCGCATTCGTGTCCTCGATCACACCGGGACCGAACAACCTGATGTTGATGGCGTCAGGCGCAAATTTTGGGTTCCGCCGGACAATCCCGCATATGCTAGGAATTGGTCTCGGGTTTACATTCATGGTCTTACTGGTCGGAGCCGGTCTGGTTCAGGTGTTCGACCGGTATCCCCTAAGCTACACCATCCTCAAGGTCGCATCAGTCGCATACCTGCTTTATCTCGCGTGGAAGATCGCACATGCCGCACCGGCGCGGGGACAAGATCTGTCAGGCACACCAATGACGTTTCTGCAGGCCGCAGCCTTTCAATGGGTCAATCCAAAGGCCTGGGCGATGGCGTTGACAGCGACAACAGCTTACACACCTGATCAGACGCTTAACGCTATTGTGGTCGTAGCTCTGGTATTTGGCGCGATCAACTTGCCATCCGTCAGCACGTGGACGTTGCTGGGGCAACAGATGGCGCGGATCCTGACCAATCCGCGCCGGTTACTGGTGTTTAACTGGACCATGGCAGCGTTGCTCGTGGCCTCGCTGTATCCAGTCCTCTGGCCGACTTAAGTCATTTCAACGGCAGGCAGATTTCAGTCAACAGGTCTTCTGGCGGGGTTTCACGAGGGTCGTTCAGGTAGATCTCGTAACACGGTTGGTCTGCCGGTTCTTCGCCCGATGCCGGAAGCCAGTTGCCAAACAAACTGTGATAGGCGGCGTGAAGGCCGGAATACGGTCCTTTGAACGTCAGCACTGCCGTTTTCCCTCCGGGGATCTGAAGGTCATCCATCCCGTCAGGCGTGGCGTCCCCCCGGTACTCGGCCCCCGCATAGCTGCGCAGCTGATCTTCGGGAACAGTATCAGGACTGTCGAGATACAGACCAATCACCGGGCCAACCTTGGACCACAGCTGGCGCGACTCGCACAGGGCGCCAAAGGCCTCAAAGCTTTTGCCGATTTCGCCATAGGCCCCTTTGTGCGGCAGGGCGATAACGCGGCGGGCTGGCTCGGTACGTGTTGTAACGGGATGCATTGGATATTCTCCGGTTTTGAAATGTGGGTTGGCTGGCAGAAACTGCCCGGCCTTGCGAAAGGCTGTGGGGCTTCTGCCGTAGGCCTCGGAAAAGGCCCGCGCAAAAGACTTTAGATTGGGATAACCGACCGCGACCGCGACCTGTGCAACTGGCTTGTCCGATTGCACCAGCCAGATGGCGGCGCGGTGCAACCGCAAACGCCGCACGGATTGCGCACAGGTTTCACCGGTGAGCGCGCGAAAAACACGATGCCAGTGAAACCGCGACATAGCTGCGACATCCGCCAGCGTGTCCAAAGACAGGTCCCCTGCGGGGTTGTCATGGATATAGGCCAATACGCGCAATACGCGGTCTTCATAGCTTGTGGCCATAAGGATATCCCTTTCGTCTGCTTGCCCTACCGAAGTCGCATATTCCCAACCCACAAATCTTGCTGAGTTGCATCCCGGGCGACCTTTGGTCATATAGCAGGGAACTTCCGCGTTGAGAGGCGTCATGACCCAGTATCTGGATTTCGAAAAACCGCTGGCCGAGATCGAAGGCAAAGCCGAGGAATTGCGTGCGCTGGCCCGCGCCAATGAAGAGATGGACGTGGCCGAAGAAGCTGCCGCGCTGGATACCAAGGCCGCCAAACTGCTGGACGAGCTTTATGCCGATCTGACCCCCTGGCGGAAATGTCAGGTGGCACGCCACCCAGAGCGCCCGCATTGCAACAACTATGTCGATGCGCTGTTCACTGAATTTACTCCTTTGGCGGGCGACCGAAACTTTGCTGACGATCTGGCGGTGATCGGTGGTCTGGCGCGGTTCGACGATCAACCGGTGATGGTGATCGGGCACGAAAAGGGCTCGGACACAAAATCGCGGATCGAACGCAACTTTGGCATGGCGCGCCCCGAAGGGTATCGCAAGGCTGTACGACTGATGGAAATGGCCAGTCGCTTTGGCTTGCCGGTGATCACGCTGATAGACACAGCGGGCGCGTATCCCGGCAAAGGTGCAGAAGAACGTGGCCAGTCCGAAGCCATCGCACGGTCGACAGAAATGTGCCTGAAGATCGGTGTGCCACTGGTTTCCGTGATCATCGGTGAAGGTGGGTCAGGCGGTGCCGTCGCCTTTGCCACAGCCAACCGCGTCGCGATGCTGGAGCATTCGGTGTACTCGGTAATTTCACCTGAAGGCTGCGCCTCGATCCTGTGGAAAGATTCCGAGAAGATGCGCGAGGCGGCCGAAGCGCTACGTCTGACCGCTCAGGACCTGCACAAGCTAGGCGTTTGCGACCGGATCATTACTGAACCCAAAGGCGGCGCGCATCGGGATCGTGAAGCAGCGGTTGAATCGGTACGAGCCGCCATCGCCGCGATGCTGAAAGAGCTGGACGGCAAAGATTCGGCGGCCCTGATCAAGGACCGCCGTCAGAAGTTTCTGGATATCGGCTCCAAAGGGTTGGCGGCCTAAGCCGTCAACCACCCAGCTGGCGCAGCAGCGCAACAGACGGATCTCCGGTTACCGACAAACCATTGGCGCGCTGATACGCGCTGATCGCAGCTTCGGTGTTCTTGCCGATCACACCATCCGCGCCTTGTGTGTCATATCCTGCAGACGTCAGACGTCGTTGCAGTTCTTTGCGATCTTTCAGTGACAGGCCGGTTGCATCAGGCCCGAATGACGCCTTAAACGGCGCGCCACCCGCAATTCGGTCTGACAAATGCCCGACGCCAATCGCGTAGCTGTCCGAGTTGTTGTAGCGTTTAATCACCTGAAAATTGCGGAACACGGCAATCCGCGGCCCGGGTGTCTGTGGCTGCAGCACAGCCACGGGAGTTCCGGACACCGTCCCGGCCTCTCCTCCCCAGGGCTGCCCACGCACCCAACCGGCACGCGAAAGGTAAGCGGCTGTTGACGCCAGCGAATCCGTCGGGTCCTCTGACCAGATATCCCGCCGCCCGTCCCCGGTGAAATCAACCGCATAGGCGAGGTATGAGGTTGGGATGAACTGAGTATGCCCCATGGCGCCGGCCCAGCTGCCAGTCATATTGGCTGGTGTTGTATCGCCATTCTGCAGAATTTTCATCGCCGCAACCAACTGGCTTTCAAAGAACTGACCACGCCGACCGTCATAGGCCAATGTCGACAGTGCCGAGACCACAGGAACATCACCACGCCGCGCGCCATAACGGCTCTCAAGACCCCAGACGGCAACGACCACTTCTTTGTCGACGCCATATTGCGACTCGATCTGCGACAAAACAGGGCCGTAACGCTGCAGCATCTGCTGACCTGTGCTGATGCGTTCATCCGAGGCTGCGATTGCCAAATAGTCTTCCAGCGAGCGTTTGAATTCGACCTGATTGCGGTCACGCTCAATCACGTCGGGCAGATACCCTGCCCCGGCAAAAGCGCGGTCGATCGTGGTTTGGGAAATTCCCTGAGACGCAGCGCGCCCTTTGAAATTTGCCACCCACGCATCCCAGCCCGCATTGGGAACCGGTCGCATGCGCGATGCTGGCGCGCTGGATGGCACTGTGCCATCTGTACAGGCGGCCAGCAGGCTTGACCCAAGCCCGATAGAAAATGTCCGTCGATTGATCATGACTGTAATCTGCTCTTGTTTGTGATTTGCCTCAGCGTAGCGCAGTCGGCTTTCTCAGACCAGAACCGTGCGCATTCCCCTGCGGCCGGTTGGCAAGTCGGCGACAAGCCGCTCAACTCACCAACAGGCGCAGGCCTTGGGTTACATCTGAACGCACCGCCAGCCGCAATCCTGGCTCGTCTCCGGCCTTGAGCGCCGCGATGATCAGTTTGTGATGATGAGGCGGCTCAGTGCGTCTGAGTCGCCCGTAAAGCGCGCGCATCGTGGGGCCCAGTTGCAACCACACCGTTTCGGCAATCGCCAGCATCGCGGGGGCTTGCGCGCGCAGATAAAGTGTCCGGTGGAATTCTAGATTGGCACGAATGTATCCAACGGCATCGCGCTTGGTCACCATCTCTGCGACGTTCATATTGATGCTCTGCAACCGGTCGATCAAAGCAATATGGGCGCGTGGCAAAGCCCGGCTGGCCAGTTCAACCTCAAGAAGCGCCCGTAACGCGGCCAGTTCCTCGATCCGATCATTGGTCAGTTCCGGGGTCGACACACGCCCGGACGATGACAGGAACAGCGCCCCTTCGGCGACCAGACGGCGCACAGCTTCGCGCGCCGGCGTCATCGATACTCCGAACTCCTTGCCGATGCCACGCAAGGTCAACGCCTGACCCGGGGCAATCTCGCCGTGCATAATGCGTGATCGAAGGGCGCGATACACCCGGTCATGTGTGGCGGGCTGACTGTCAGTGGGACGTGTACTTAACATAGCGGCCATGTGATCACAAAAATCTTCGGGGTCAACCGGGCGAGACATCAAACCTGTAGCGGTGCAACTCTGCCCCGTTGTCCCGCAACCATCGGCGCGGCTTTTCGTATGGGCCAAATATTCGCTCGACCTGCGACCAGAATGCTGGCGAATGGTTCATTTCGGCCAGATGTGCCACCTCATGTGCAGCTACATAGTGCAAGACCTCCGGCGGCGCGAGGATCAATCGCCATGAGAACATAAGCCCACCTTGCGAACTACATGACCCCCACCGCGACCGCGTATCACGGAGGCTCAGACTGGTGTAGGAACGACCCAGAATCGCCGCGTAGTCATCGCAGGCCCCGGTTAATCGATCTCGCGCAAGTTCTTTCAAAAAACGAGCCAATCGACGCGGTTCAGCCCCTGCAGGAACCGCCACCGCATCGGGCTGCAATAACACCCGTCGGCCAGATGCAGGCACGATTCGCCGGTCAGCCCCCTCAATAGGGATCATCAGTCCGACTTGAACCTCTGCCAAAACGGGCTGTTCTTGAAGGTGCTGCCTGATCCACTCCTCCTTGGTACGTGCAAAACTCAGCGCCTCAGATTCGGGAACACCTTGCGGGTAAGTCAGGGTAACCCGCCCATCCAACTGGGAAATCCGCAAGCTGATGCGCCGCGCGCGCGCTGACTTTCGCAATGTCAGCGGCACCGGAGGCCTCCCCGGCAGTGCGTGATCTTCCATATTGCAATTTCTCCTGCGCAAAGGCTTTGACAGTGCCCGCCGCCTGTGGCAGGTGAGCTGAATCATTTAGACGACACACCTGATATCAAGGGGATTTGACATGCCCAAGGAAGAATGGGGCGTAAAGCGTGTTTGCCCGACCACCGGTAAGCGATTTTACGACCTGAACAAAGACCCGATCATCAGCCCCTACACCGGCGATGTCGTGGAGCTTGAAACCGGCAAAAGCCGCATGATCGCGGCAGATGCCGAAGATGCCGCGTCGGCCAAGGCGCGCAAAGACACATCCGAAGAAGAGGCGACTCTTGAAGAGGATGATACGGTCGACGTCGAACTGGACGATGATCTTCTGGACGATGATGATGACAGCAACGACGATGTACCGTTGGATGAAATCAGTGATATGACGACGGAAGACGAAAGTTAAATCCGGCGCGAGGCGGTCCCTGCCGCCTCGCTCCAAACCGCGACCGATGCGCCCGGAAACTTTTTGTGCAATTCCAATTTTGGACTTGAACTCATCCGCGCCGTCTCATAAACGTCCGTCCACCGCTGATGCGGTACCAGTATGGGGCCTTAGCTCAGTTGGGAGAGCGCTTGCATGGCATGCAAGAGGTCAGGGGTTCGACTCCCCTAGGCTCCACCAAAACCTAACAGATGATCCGCCACCCATAGTTTTTCCTTTTTGGCAGAAGGATTTTCCTTTCGCATTGGGTGATCGGGACTGCATCACTCCCCCCCCCAAAAAATATTTCGTAGCATCGCTTCTGAGGGCGTGCATGCATCATCTAATCGGCCTATATCTCGTCTCCGCATTTGGGAGCAGAGATTTTGAAAGCTAAGTTAAGAAGAATTGTCAACGGCGGAGTAAAATTCTGCCACGGGGCGGAGCAAAAGTCGTCCATTGCTTGGGTGGCCGACGCCTTGGCAAACGCGCTCCCAAATAGCTGGCGGTTGCCAAGGCGTCTTGGTCCGTCAGGACCAATCTTTTCCGCGTATTAGGAGTTCTGCCGAGCCCTGCTCTGTGCCAGACGATAGCTTTCTCCGTTCATCTCCAGGATGCTGACATGGTGGGTCAGCCGGTCGAGCAAGGCACCGGTGAGGCGCTCTGATCCGAAC